>JAEVZS010000017.1 GCA_023392125.1 Bacteroidota bacterium | reverse complement strand
CGTTGCCCAGTACCAGATAAAACAAGGTATAGGACAGAATAAGAGTAAGCGGAATCACGATAAGCGCGAATACCGATTTTAGCTGGTCGGTTAGATTTCCTGAATTGTTCATGCTACTTGCTTTTTTATTTCTACTACTAATTGGCTTATTCCGACTGATACAGACCCGACAGGATTCAGACTGCCAGGTGTATCCGCCGCGCGTAAATAAAAGCCTGTAACTCCGGCAGCCTCCGCCGGGGATTGACTGACCCGCCGGCAGAAGCATCCCGGAGAAAACAGGTTAAGATTTTTAGAAAGACTGCTTTATAGTGATACCATACGTCCTCGGATCTCCCAGCACAGCCGCGTAGTGCCCGGCATTACCCGCTCCGGGAAGCAGCTGCTCGAAGTAATTGGTATCCAGAATATTTCTACCCCATACAAAGATGCTCGTGCCTGCGGTCGCTCTGAAACCAAGACGGGCATTGACCAGGGTGTATCCGTCAATATTAAGATATTTGGATGGAGAAGGACTTGAAGAGAAATCTGAACGGTAATAGGTGTCTGCTCCAAGGAAGAATTTACCGAACTGCTTCAAGAAATTGCCCGGAACGGATACTTCACCGCCAAGAGAACCGGCCCACTTGGAAATACCGGGAAGTCTGCCTCCTGAAATATCCTTAAAGGCAACACCCGGAGTTCCGGTTTCTTCCAAAGGCAGCGGAGCGTTCTTGAATGACACATATTTTCCGTCAGTATACGCAAGAGCTCCGTATAGCAGGAAGTGTTTGCTCAACCGTACGTTACCGTCCAATTCCACACCGAGCACACGGACTCTTTCAGCATTGGCCAGATAACCGCGAAGGATACTCGGATCCGGATCCTGCACATTGGTCTGATAATCCTTAATATCCGTCAAGTGAGCTACCAGGTTCAGAATAGAACGCTTGGTAGGAGAAGTCTTGATACCTATTTCTGTATGGGTTACATATTCCGGTTTGATCTGGGCCAGACTAAGGTCAGGCTGTCCGTTGACATTGGGCAAACCACCCAGGTTAACTCCAACGGGCTTATAGCTGGTTGAGTAGGTAGCAAAAGTATTGATCTTATCGATCGGCTTGTAAGCTACTGTCAGCTGACCGGTTACATTGCTTTCATTTGCAGTGAAGTTAAATGACTGATTGTTGTAAATTGTGCGTATAGCAATCAGAGCAGGATCATCGGTCTGATACAATCCGTACGCTCTGCGATTGAAATCAACGGTTTTGCTGTCATAGTTATAGCGTAAGCCTGGCAATACATGAAACTTAGGAGTAATAGCCCAGTCAATATTAGCGAAGGCTGCCGCACCAAAGCTTTCAAGTCTGGATTTGATTGCAGAACCATGACCATCAAATAATCCTGGAGTGCTCCACAATTCCGTATTGGTAGTGCTTTGCTGGAATCTCCACTGATGTTCACCGGCTTCTTCAATATGCTCAGGATCAGTCCAGAGGTTCTGACCGATAGCATATACACCGACCACACCACTCAGCTTTTTGGTAAAGTCACCGGCATAACGGACTTCCTGAGACCACTGATTATGCTTGGAAGTGGCCTGCGACTTGGAAGTAGCATTAAGTCCTGTAAAATCGCGGTCGTTCATCGGATCCCAATGCCAGTAGCGCCATGCTGTAGTCGAAGTCAGGGTACCCGGACCTATTTTGGCATCTACATTCAGTGAAACACCGCCCAGGTCATTACCTGATCTCCAGGTAGAGTTCTGATCCACCTTCCTGTCAAAAGGATTTTCGCTTGGCAGCTGCCAGCCAAGGTCTGCGATAATGTTGCGGAACTGTCTGTACTCGGCACGCTGTGTCTCCACTACCCCTGCGATCACCTGAGCATATCCTTCTTTAGGTCGCTGTCTGGTCGCATCCGCTGCAAAGACGATGTTGATCTTGTCTGTAGGCGTATACAACAACTGACCACGCACTCCCTGGTTGTTCAGGTCATTAAGATACCTGTCATTTCGTACGTTGTAGATGGTACCGTCACGCTGTGTACCGGAAAAGGACAGACGACCTGCAAGCTTTTTGGCCAATGGTCCGGTAATCGAGGTCTTTGCCTGTATAAATCCGTAGTTACCATAGCTCAGCTCGAAATCTGCGCCTGTTTTAAAACTTGGTCTGCGGGTAGTAATGTTAAATGCTCCGGCTGTGGTGTTTTTACCGAAGAGTGTTCCCTGAGGTCCACGTAGTACTTCAATCTGCTCTACATCAATAAAATCCAGTGTAGTTGCCGCCGGTCTCGCGTAGTAAACACCGTCTACATAAAATCCTACGCCGGGATCAAGACCATCGTTGGTCAGACCAAAGGTAGAACCTATACCCCGAATATTCAGTGTAGTGTTTCTTGGATTGGACGAATACAACTGCACGGTAGGAACCAGCTCCTTTACCCGGTTTACGTTGAAAGCACCGGTTTCTTCAATCAGTGCCCCGCCTACTACAGAAATCGGAATAGGCACATCCTGTGTTTTTTCCTTACGGCGTCTTGCTGTCACGGCAATTTCTTCTGTTTCTCCTACATCCGTTACTGCATCCACACCTGATGCTAGCGGACGAAGGGTGCGGTTCAGATTGGTTCCGGGACCGGTATAGGTTATCTCAAAACCTTCATATCCTTCGGCAGAAATGATGATGTTAAAGGGCGGGGCTTGTGTTGTTTCAAAAGAAAAACGGCCATCTTCCTGTGTAGTTGCTCCGGCTGTGTTGTCCTCTAATACAATCTGAGCGCCTGCAATCGGTTGCCCCCGGGGATCAAGCAATCTTCCTGAAATCAGACTTGCTTCCTGTGCCTGAACTGCTCCCACAGCCAGCAGGCTTCCTAAAATAAATAAGAGGATCCTGAACCTCATATAGTGTAATCGTTGATTCATGTTATGTAGATGTTTTAAATGGTAGTGATCTGTTATATATCAACTAGTTGGCTCATCCCGAAGGATGTCTAAAAATCACAGTCCCTCACGGGACAGGTTGGATAATAGAAATGATACATCTTAATATTCATTTAGTCTATAGATATAGTAGATTTATGCAAATCTAAAAATTAAGAATATATAGTCTATATATTTAGTATACTTTTTTTGAAAAAAATTAATACCTGCAACAAAAACAGACACTAACAATCTATAAATAAAATATATACATTGATTTATTTTTTTCAGATGCACCACATAGGTACCTATAATTTCGGTTTATCTGAAGTTTTATAACCCAATCGAAACAAAATCTTCATGAAACAAGAAACAGAGCTGATACATTATCCAGCTACGAAATAGCAGATCGGCGGTTCTGGCCCCTGCACAAACCGACTCATTTTTAAACAAATACATAGGCTGGATTATTTTCTCCTACCAAATCAGCCGGAAGCGGCATTTATTCCGGACAACCAATCATTTTCACCATACTTCAGGTCAAAAATCAACAGCGCGTAAAATGATCAATAAAAACTGCATTGTTGAGAAATAAAATACATATTATTATTTGAACTAAATTAAAATAACAACATATATTTGCTTCATAAAACTTGATATCAGTAACAATCCTAAATATATTGTTTACACAAAAATGCATAAAAAAGCTACACTAAGGCTGGTAAGTGGAGGATATGATCTTTTTATCTGCAGTAATAAAAATGATGATTATAAGAATAAAACAAAAAAAATAAGCACTTTAAGAAAAATAATCACTCTGTTTCTTTTATTTATTTTAGTTACATCATTTGCACAGAATACGAATACAGGCTCTTTACAGGGCCGGGTCACGGATAGTACCGGCACCGGAATACCATACGCTTCCCTCACGATCAAAACACTGAATACAGGTGACTATACAGATGAAAAAGGGCATTTTCATATTAAGAACATTCCTTCCGGAACATATTTTATAGCCATTCAGGCCATTGGCTACCAGACCGGAGACTATACCATCGATATTAAAAAGAATGAGCCGACAATCAGACACTTCAGACTATCGGAAGAGCCAGCCCAGCTGGACATAGTCGTCCTGCAGGCAGATCATCCCCGGACTCAGTCAGATAAACTGAAAGAAACCGGATTTCATGTAAACGCAATTGAAATCAGCCAATATCAGAATACTACAACGGACCTGAATCAGGTACTTAATAAATCAATGGGAGTCCGGATCAGGGAAAGCGGTGGAACCGGATCAGATTTCAATTTTTCGATCAACGGCTTGTCCGGAAAACAGATAAAATACTTTATTGACGGTGTCCCTCTGGATGTATTTGGTGATGCGGTCACACTCAACAATATCCCGGTCAATCTGGCCGAGCGCCTGGAAGTATACAAAGGAGTAGTACCTGTACAGCTCGGATCCGACGCTATGGGCGGTGCGGTCAATATTATTACCAATCAGAAAATTGACCGCTTTCTGGATGCCAGCTATAGTTTCGGCTCATTCAACACACACAAGGCTGCCCTGAGTGGTCAGTATACCCACAAGGCTACCGGACTTACACTCAGAGCTAATGCTTTCTACAATTACTCCGACAACAATTACATCATGAAAAATATGGAGGTATGGGATGAAGAAGCCTATGCGATGGTAGAGAAAAACTTCCGTCGCTTTCACGATCAGCACCGTTCAGCAATGGTGCAGACGGAAGTTGGAGTAAAAAACAAGAAATGGGCAGACCATTTCAGCATAGGCGGAGCATATTCCGGCTCCGATCAGGAAATCCAGACTGGCTATCGCCAGGAGCTTGTCTTTGGCCGGGTAACCCGAAAAATGACGGGATACAGCAGCCTGATCCGGTACCGCAAGGACAATCTGCTCAACAAAAAACTGCATCTGAACTTTTTTGCCTCCCGCTCCTTAAGTCATACGCTGGTCACTGATACCAGTAAAGTAAAATACCGCTGGGATGGCTCGTATATGTCTGCTCATGCCGTCGAACAGGACGGCAGCGCCAGGCTTTCACATATCATACGGCCCAAAACCTTTGCCCGTACCAACATCAACTACAATCTGCTTCCGGGACATACACTGAATCTCAACTATACGCTGGATCATATCCGCAATGAGATGTACAATGCCGTATTAACGGATAAAGATGATATTCCGGGTATCATGGGTAAACACATTACCGGCATTGCTTATCAATCCGAGCTTTTTCACAGAGCCCTGATGGTCCAGGTATTCGGTAAATACTATGGCATGGACATGACACAAAAGGAATGGGACAATGAAGACCGGATGTACTTCCGGAAAAATAACTTTATCAGCAATTACGGCTACGGACTCGCATCCCGGTTAAGGGTAGCTGTCAACGGCGGGATAAAGTTTTCCTACGAACATGCCTATCGTCTGCAGGAAATAGAAGAGGTGTTTGGCAATGGCCTGCAATATCAGCCTAACCCGGACCTGAAACCGGAATACAGTGACAATTTCAACATGGGCATATACTACCGTCTGAGTCGCAATAAACATCTGTATTATCTGGAAGCGGCGGGCTTCATACGGGATGCTCACGATTTTATCTATTTATCCGCCAAGGAAAGGAACAATGCCTTTATGTATGAAAATAAAGGAAACGTGAAGGTAACCGGAGCAGAAGGTGAAGTAAAATACAGTTATGATAACCTGCTTTCTGCATCGGTCAACGCTACCTGGCAAAACACTGTCAATCATACCCGATACGCTGCAAATGGGAAAGAGGAAGCTACTTACCTGAACAAAATTCCCAATACACCCTGGTTTTTCTTCAATACGGATCTTGGCATAGGGAAGAATAACATATGGAAAGAAGGAACCCGGCTTCAATTCAACTGGTACAGCCAGTTTGTTCACTGGTTTTATCTGACCTGGGAAGCTTATGGCGACGTAAGGGGCAAGGCCAAAATCCCCGGTCAGTATGTGCACTCGGCTTCTCTCTCCTACTCACTGGACAATGGCAAATATAATTTTTCGATAGAATGCCGTAACCTGACGAATGCCCTGGCCTATGACAACTTCCGCCTGCAAAAGCCCGGAAGAGCTTTCTCTGCCAAAATCAGATACTTTATACATTAATTATTATATAAATACCAATTTAATCATGAACAAACTAATCTACCGATCACTGTTTCTGCTCACTGTTATTCTGGCTCCCTTTGCCGGGTGTAAAAAGAAAAAGGATACAAATCCTAATCCCGACAACAACACTCCTTATTCAGCCATGGTAGCCATCGGATCATGGCCCAATACGGCTTACTATATCATCGATATACCTTCCCTTACAGAAGGCACCGTCGATCTCCGCGGCAACGGCGCTGAAATGACTGCAGAACTGTATGCGCAGGATGTGCTTCAGAAAAACGGATATTACTATCACGCCAATGCCGGTGCCGGCATGCTTGGCAAGTACCATGTGGAAGATGGCCGTCTGATTACCGACCAGAAGATTCCGTTTACTACCCTTGACTGGTCTTCCTACACCTGGATAGATGACAATAAACTGGCCATTTTCGGGACCAATGGAGATCAGAATGAAGGATATTATGCCATCATTCAGACCAGTGATATGCGGGTTCTTTCTTCAGGAAAACTGAATTTGCTACCTCTGCCTGAAAACTTCTCAAGATATTCAATTGGCTTTGCCGAATACAGAGACAACAAGCTATTTCTGAGCTACGGGTTTGGTTCTACAGACTGGAGCCAGTATCCGCTGATGCCCGTCCATGGAGAAACTTACATCGCTGTAATCGATTATTCTTCGTTCAATGTTGAGAAATCATTGAAAGGTGCCCAGCTAAAAGGTATGGGCGGTCCGACTGTATACGCGCCTACTTCCTTTATAGATGAAAACAATGATCTGTATTTCATTTCCGATCCGGTCAATATCTACGATTACAACTCTCCTTCTGTCATCGGTCGTATCAGAAGCGGATCTACCGAACTGGACGCTTCCTACTCTCTTGACTTTTCTGCCGCTACCAGCAATGGTATGGGTGCTGCTATCTGGTATCTGGGCAACGGAAAGGCTATTGTAAGAGGGCGTGTTGCCGGACAGTCTATTGATGCCGAGCACTATTTTGCCATTGTCAATGTACATACAGGATCCTTTATCAAAAAGCTGGATTTGCCGGCCGATATGGGAGAGCGCATGGTTCAGGCGGTTATCGTGGAAAACGGGAAAGCACATATTGCTGTCAATGGTCAGCAAAAAGATTATATAGCTATCTATGATCCTGCCACAGACACATTAACCGAAGGTGCTGAGTTTGTCGGAGGAGTTGATTATATTCTGCGTCTGGAAAAGAAAAGATAATATCCTTCTGCTTTCTAACTTCAAAGAGGCAAAACCACAGGGCAACCACCGGTTTTGCCTCTTTGTTTGTCTGCTCCTCCCGTCTGCAGCGAATATTCCCTTCCGGTCAAACATTTGGGTACGTATTTACTTTAGGTTTATAAACCATCCCGACCCATACAATATGAAAGAAATTTTCACATTAGTACGTACACTGATTATTTTTGGGATTACCGGTTTTACGCTGATCCCATGTACCGCTAGCACCGATTTCCCGGTCAGTATATATCAGATAATATCCGGTAAGAACCAGTTTTCCGGTAAAGCAATTGTCCCGGACGGATCGTTTTTAAAAGCAACAGCCTATCTGCTTTCACCGGCACAGCAAACAGATTTCAATAAATACCCGGAAAAATCAAACAGGAAAAATCTGGCACACTTGTCCTTCATAGCCTCAGGATCAGTATACCATATCGGAAAAATCCGGCATTATCTCTGTCTTATTCTGTCTCTCCCTCTCCTCTTTGCCTGTACCAGAGTGATGTACAAAGGTAAAGACAATACCATTATAACCGCCCGTTCTATGGACTGGAAGGATGAGATTCCACCCAATCTGTGGATATTTCCGCGAGGAATGGAACGTAACGGAAAAGTCGGTTCCAATTCGATCCAATGGACATCCAGATACGGCAGTCTGGTCGTCAGCGCATACGATATAGCCACTGTAGATGGCATGAATGAGAAAGGTCTCGTTGCCAACCTGCTCTGGCTGGCGGAGTCACAATACCCGGAATTTAAAAAAGACGGCTCAAAAAAAGGACTTATTATAGCTGCATGGGCGCAATATGTACTCGACTGCCATGCTACAGTTGCAGAGGCAGTAGAACGGCTCAAACAGGAAGAGTTCGTCATCGTTTCGGAAAACATACCGGAAACAGACAAGTTTACGACGGTACATCTTTCGGTTTCAGACCCTTCTGGCGACAATGCCATCTTTGAATTTATAGAAGGCAAGCTCAAAATCCATCACGATCCTTCCTATACCGTAATGACGAATTCTCCGCCTTTTGACAAACAGCTTGCTATGAACCAGTATTGGGAAGATATTCCGGGTACGATTATGCTCCCTGGCACCAATCGGGCCACAGACCGGTTTGTCAGAGCATCTTTTTATATCAATGTCCTCCCCAAAACAGCAGATATACGACAGGCGATAGCAGGCGTTTTCAGTGTGATCAGAAACTGTTCCGTGCCATTGGGAATAAGCACGAAGGATGAGCCCAATATCTCCTCCACCCGCTGGCGATCCGTGGCAGATCAGAAAAACCTGGTTTACTTCTTTGAAACCACACTGACCCCAAATACTTTCTGGGTCGATATGACTAAAATAGACTTTGCAAGAAATATTCCGGTCAAAAAGCTTTCTCTGGATGATCATGCCACCTATGCCGGTGAAAGCCACGAAAAGTTTGAAGATTCACAGCCTTTTGAGTTTGCCGGGATTTAATTCTCTTGCAGTATAGCGAACACAGTTTCCTCAATTTCTGAACCAATACACCTGAAAACAAGAAAGCCTTCCTGATAACTTTGTCAGGAAGGCTTTCTCGTTTTTCATTCTCTATAGCTGTAATCAGTGCAGCAGATTTATATACCCTTCATCATACAGTTCCTCTCCCCTCCAGGTCAGCACTTTTACTTTATATACATAGACATCGCTCGCCTGCACAACTCCGTTAAACGTACCATCCCAGCCCTGATTCAGATCATTGGATGAATATATCTCCTGTCCCCAGCGGTTAAAAATCCTGAAGTCCAGAAGCTCTTTGATTCCCCAGCCCTTCACATATATGATATCATTGTTTCCGTCACTGTTAGGCGTAAATGTTGTCGGAAGCTTCACAAAGGTTTCCGGCTTCACGTATATTGTCTGCTCAAAAGGATGAACAAAGCAGCCCAGTGAATCAGTCACAGTCAGCGTATAGACGATATCTTCGAGCGGCTGGACAGCAGGATAATCACAATCCGGACAACTCAATCCTTCTTCCGGAGACCAGTTAAAAATATAGAAATCCGGCTTCCTTACAGGGATAATGGCTGTATCTCCTACAATTATGGTTGTGTCCCAGTCACTCAGTCCGATAGGACGCACTACCATAGCGTAAGCTTCTCCTCTGTCCATGCAGTTGTTGGTATCTGTTTCCACCACCGAATATGTCCGGCTAAATGCAATATTGACCAGAGGAATCGGCGACCAGGGATCATTAAGACCTTCCTCCGGCGACCACTTGTAGGTGTTTTCCGGTTTCGGGTTTATTACCTGCATGGTCAGCGTATTTCCAAGACAGCCGGTATCGCCCGCCACAGTGAGCACAGGATTGGCATGAATGGTTACCAATTTCGACACAGTATCCACACAGCCATACCGGTCGTCCGCAATAGCAATTGTAACATGGTAGGTTCCCGCTGTATCATACTGATGCACAGGATTATTTTCGTCCGAACTATACCCGTCTCCGAAAAACCACCGGCGCGTATGGTCATTGATACTGGCATTGGTAAACTGATTCGGACCATCATTGTAACAAATGACAGAATCTCTTCTAAAGTCTGCGATCACCCGATGGATATAGAGAGGCTGCTCCTCTACCGTACTGCAACCCTGCTTATCAAGCAGCAGCAGTCTTCCTATAGTCGTCCCGTTGGGGGGATGAAAATTGAATCTGTGGTGTACCGAATCTACGTTAGAAAGTGTATCCCCATCTCCGAAAGCCCAGGTATAGGAATATACATCCACCGTATCCTTCAGTGAAAACATGATGCTGTCGCCTTTGCATATCGCCTGTTTGTCTGTTACCATTTTCCCTTCGGGCTTAAATACCTCGAAGACTCTGGAAGCTGTGTCCCGGCATTGATAGGTAGTAGAAGCGATCAGCATAACGGTATAAATACCTTTGCCGTATGTCAGGGAATACTCGTTCCGGTTGGTGGCACTCTGACCGTTACCGAAAGTCCACCGGTTCGCTGCTGCGGGACTGCCCGGATAGAACAACGAAGTATCCCGGAATGTAAGATCCAGATCCGCGCAAAAAGTACGCTCCACATCTTTATTTGTCTCAAAACCGGCCTTCGGATACTCCTGCTGATACACAACCAACTGGGCCGAATCCTTACAACCTGACCCTACCTCTTCATAGTTTAGTTTGACTGTATATGTTTTTAAGGAATCATAAAGCAGCTTGTGCGCCTGATCAGTCCCGGTAGTGCCATTTCCGAAGTTCCACCGAAAAGCGAGATTCGATCCTTTAGTCGTATAATCCGAAGCGCTCAGGGCAATTGAATCTCCAAAGCATATGCGCCCCTGCTTGGTCGCGGTAATAGTACTTTGAGGCTTGTAATACCCGATGGTAAATTCCATTTTTTCCTTACATCCCAGCACATCGGTTACGGTAAGTGAAACAGGATACAAACCATTGCTTCCCGGCGGATTCAGATAAGTTTGTGATGTATTCTGCTGCGTAGAGGACAGCCCCCCGCCAAAAGTCCATTCCCATTTATCAATTAATGTATCCGCTTTGGTCAAATCAGTAAAAGCCACAGTCGCAGGTATACATATATCGTAATCATCTGCCAGGGCGTCTACCTGCATATCATACACCTTGAACCGGGCTTCCGCTGTATCCCTGCAACCATTGATATCTTTCACAATCAGCCTGGCAGTATGCCAGCCCGGACTTGCAAAGGAGAATGTTGACCGTGAAGCGGCTGTTGTGAGCGGTCTTTGACTACTCAATGTCGGAAACTGCCACGTATAGCCTGTATGACAGTCTGCATGTACATCAAGAGACTGACCACCATCCAGCACCTGATCTACATTAATACACACCAGCGAATCCATTTTAATGACCGCTTTTACATCCCTTACCCGGATAGTGACCGTAGCGACAGAAGGATCGCAGCCATCCTCATTCTGAGCTGTAAGCTTGATCGGATAATTTCTGTTATCTTCAAACGTATGCAGCATCGTTTCCTGATCACTGGTATGCCCGTCAGCAAAGTCCCAGAGCAAAGAGGTCGCATTTTGACTTTTACTGGTAAATGTATACTCATAAGGAGCGCTGCACACGGCAGTATAGTCAATCTTTGCCACAGCCCCCTTTACATTAATAAAATTGTCTTTGATCACCCCGGAAATACAGCCGTTATAATCAACCAGCAACTCTACATCCTGAGGGCCTGTCATGTGCTTATACGACCATTGCACCACATCCCTGTCCGAACAATGAAACGATCTGTTGTCTTCCGTACGGAAATGGTAAGCATCAACCAGAGGTGACGTTTTTGTTACAGCAAACACTACAGGTTCTCCCGGACAAACTTCTTTCCTGTCCGCATCAAAATCAATTTCATCGGCCAGACTGGTTCCCGCCTCCACCAGAATCGCAAAAGATGTATCAACACAGCCATTTTCTGTTTCAATCACCAGAAATGCCTGATAATCTCCCGGACGCTCATATACATGAGATACTTTACCAAGAAGAGCATATGTCGTATCCACCTTCCCATCGCCGTAATGCCATACCCAGTGCCTGATCTCTTTACTAAAGAAGCTGCTGTCCTGAAAACTAACCTGTAATGGCACACATCCTTTGGTTTCAGACAGAGGCTTAAAATATGCTACAGGAAGGTCCACTATTGATTCGACTTTCGATGAAAACGAGCACTTAAGCTCATTCGATACGCCGGTTACCATTGCCCTCAGGGGATATCTCCATAAACCAATATGGTAATGATCGGGTCGCGCGATAGAATCATAGGCTCTGACCGGGTTAACAATTGAATCATATTTCAATGTCAGATCCGATACATCCGGGAATTCCCAACGAATAGTATCGATAGGTACAGAGGCGTTTACACGATAAGAAACCTCCTCAGGCAATTGACATATGGTATCTACAGAAGCAATAGCCTCTATATCAAACCCCTTTACATGAAGTGTAACTGTTGTATCCCCGGAACACCGCCCATCGCTTGATCGTATATTCAGACGAACTGTTTTTTGCCCGTATCGGGAATAGGTAAGACCGAACCTTCTCTGGTTAAACTGATCCCTTTCAGAAGTCCCCGGTGCCAGCAACAACATATAATCATCTCCCACATCCCAGGTAGGAAACCCCGGAGTTGGTGTGCTGACCTCAATGACACTATTCATACAGAAAGAATCTTCCGAAACTTCAATAACAGGTTTGGGGGTGCCAACACTTACTGTTTTGGTGACCGAAGCCCCACAGGAAGGAGCATTGGCATAGCTTACATCCAGCTTTAGTGTATATTGGCCTTCCTGATAGGTCTGAGCAGGCGGATTCAACGCATTGCTGTTAACCCCGTTATCAAGCTCCCATGAATATTGCAGACTTTTTGCTCCGGTCGAGGTATTCTGAAATCCAACGATAAAAGGTGCACTGCATGAAAACAGATCTGTCGGAGTAGTGCTGAAAGCTGCCTGGGGCTGCGTCGTTACTTCTACAGCTGATGAAAACAGTCTGGTAATGTTGCAGGAGGCGTGATCCGTCTCAATTCCCAGGGAAACGTTATAATTACCCGTTTGTGCATACGTATGCGTCACATCCGCAGGACCTTCTGATTTATCACCATCCCCGAAAACCCAGACATACTTATTGACCGGTACCAAAGGTGAAATCTCAACGGCGTTTTTAAATTCCGCATCATAGGGCGCACACCCCAGCTCCACCACATCGAAGCGAATGACCGGTTCCGGAAATACTGTAATAGTAAGAGTTTTAATCACCGGACCACCCTGCATCTCATGAAAAGTGACATTATACTTTCCGGGAGTGGTATAAATATTTACGGGATTTGGCAACTCCGAACTTACTCCATCCCCGAAATTCCAGAAGTATGAGCTCATGCCATCCGGCGCAGTAAAGTGCAGCTCGAGAGGAGCACAACCTTCTGTAAGACTGACCGATTGACCAAAACTCTTTACAGCAAACAGGGAAAATATTAACAGAAAACCCCAGTGATAAAAACTATGCTTCATTCGTAATTAATAGAAAAGAATCTCCAAAATAGAGAAATAATTTACTTTAATTCAAAAAAACCGTTTCTTTGCCCACGTTTTAATTACGCTTATTGTGAAAAAAACTAAACACTCAGCATCAATTATTAATTTACTATTTATTTTTTGCACTATATTAAGCTTCACAAATAGTACAAGCGCTCAGACGGATGTCATCAGGCCATTGCCTCGTATAGACAAGGAGTTTCTGCTGGTAGTTCACAATATTATTCCCCGATCAGGCAAAGCGGTGGATCATTCAGGGGATCTGGCTGTTCAGCTATCTGATGTAAACAATGTCTTCGCTCCGATAGGGGTATCCTTCCGTATATGTGAGTACAGATTCATTGAAAACTGGAACTATAGTGACAATTATGATTCCATAACATCTCAAATGTTATGGAAATATAATGTACCGGACAGGATCAATGTGTACATACATGAAGAAATATACATAGATGATAAAATAATTATGTGTGGCAAAGCGTCAATGCCTGGAGTGGCCGACAATCATTCCGGAGTTTTTTTAAAGCCTACGTGCTTTACGCCGGGCGTAATAGCTCATGAGTTCGGGCATTACTTCGGCCTGGCGCATACCTTCAATGGTAGTGGCACAGAAAACGCTGATGGCAGCAATTGCTCTACAACCGGAGATTTCATTTGTGATACGCCCGCTGATCCCTATAATATGGCAAGGCCAGTGGACGATTACATAGACCGCAATTGCAAATTCACTTACATGGAGAAAGACGCAAATGGTGATTTTTATGACCCTGATGTGAGCAATGTGATGAGCTATTATCCATGCACTTGCCTGAAATTCACTCAGGGGCAATATGAATACATGGTCAGAACCTATTATCAGAACCCCCATTTGTGGTAATTGATCCGAATTGAATGATGCCGCTACTGAAAAAATATTTCCTGATCCTTGCTTCAGGTTTGCTTGCTTCTCCTCTACTCGCACAGGATATCCACCTGAGTCAGTATTATACATCCAATATTTCCCTTAACCCCGCATATACGGGAAACTATTCCGGAGATATTCGGGCAACCTGCAACTACAGAAGCCAGTGGGGGCAGGTAAACAAACCGATCCGGACCAATATGTTTTCTTTCGAAAAGAAAAGAGAAAACTTTGGAGATGAAATCGCCTGGGGATTTATCCTGATCAATGACCAGCTAAGCACCTATAATCTGTCTACCAGCAAATTCTTCCTGTCCGGTTCATACCAGAAAAAGATTCAGGCCAATTATTTCAGAGCGGGTATTCAGGCAGGACTTGCCCATCGGTCGACCGACCTCAACGGCCAGACCTTTCCCGATCAGTGGCATTACGGAACAGGTACATTTGATCAGGAAATCTATCATGGGGAAACCGAACTCAATGATTCATACACCTATCCCGATTTCAATGCCGGGCTTGGCTGGTTCCGCTTTCTGGGTAAAACCCGGGTAGCCGCCGGGTATGGTCTCTTTCATGTAAGCAGACCCAGAGCGAACTTTCTTGGTGATTTCAGGTTGCCGTTCCGACATGTATTTAACGCTTCTGCGATCCATCCTCTTAGCGAAAGTCTGCATACGTTACCCTATTTGTTGTACATGAATTCTGCCACCGCTACGGATTTTGTACTCGGCTCAAATCTGAAAAAATACCTCAGCAAAACGGTCAATATTCAGGCCGGAGCAGGATACAGAGGAAGCAGAGTCAACAGTGATGCAGTGATCCTGCTGGCCGGATTTGGTTACGGCAGACTGGATTTCGCAATCAGTTATGACATCACGGTTTCAGAGCTGAGCAATAATGCCAGAAATAAGTCCGCTGTTGAGTTTTCCCTGATTTATACAACGCCAAGGAGATTTGCGGACAAGATATCCATACCTTGCAACAGATACTAGAAAAAATCGCGCTGTACAGTCAATGAAAGCTATTTTAAACTATTTCACTTCCGGAGTTCCTGCTCTTCTGTTTGTATTGTTGTCTCTATCCGGCATCTCGCAGCATCAGGAATTTAAGCCGGACCAGAGCCTCAGCCAGGGCAAAATGAAGGACAGAGCCGAATCCGCATATCAGGCAGGCGATGTATATACGGCCCTTTTCTATTATGAGGAGCTGATAAAGCAGAGCCCCAATGACATGGCAATACGATACCGCCTGGCCGAACTCTATGAAGCCAGCCGTAATTATATCAAAGCGGAAGAAGCCTATGACTATGTGGTTCAAAAGGCTTTTACGGCGTTTCCCTTTTCCATGTATCACAAAGGCATTATGCAAAAGATGTCCGGCAAATACGAAGAGGCCAGGCAAACACTTTTAAAATTCAGAAAAGAGGCAGGATCTGTCGGAGACAATGATTTCAAACGTGTTTTATCAAAAGATATTCTCGGCTGTGACAGTGGCATGGTCTACTCGGAATTTCCCGATAATGTCCGGATCGTCAACGCAGGCTCTTCTGTCAATGCTCCGCATACGGAGTTCAGTCCGTTTTTTGTTGACAGCACAACCATCCTTTTTGGCTCTCTGAAAGAAGAGCATCTCAGCTTCTATGACATCAGCAAGACAGCTTCTATCCCCAAAAGGCAGATATATACAGCCTCGCTTGTAAACGGACAATGGGAGGAGAAAGGGAAGTTCTCAACCATAAATGATCCGGCCATGGATATGGGTAAGATAGCTTATGCGTCCAATAGTGGTAAGTATTATTTCACAAAATGCGCCCCTAATGACCGGGGAATTGTTCAGTGTAAAATTTATGTCACCCAAAAAGTCAACGGAAAATTCAAAGAAGCAGAACTATTGCCCGCCCCGGTCAATATAGCAGGATATACAAGTACGCAGCCCTGCGTGGTATATGACGCCGAAAGAAAAACGGAATATCTCTATTTTGTATCGGACCGGCCGAAGGGGCTTGGCGGGCTGGATATATGGTATACCAATTATAACAGCCGGACCAATGTATGGGTGGAACCCAAAAATGCCAGAATCATGAACAGTCCGAAAACGGATTGCACCCCCTTCTATCATGAATCCACACAGACATTTTATTTCAGCTCCGATGGCAGGATCACTGCTGGTGGGCTGGACATATACAAAACCTGGAAAGATCAGGAAGGCCGGATGGTGACACCTCAGAATCTGTCCTTTCCGGTCAACTCACCGCAGGATGATCTTGATTTTCACCTGAACCATGCAGGCACCAAAGGATTTCTGGTTTCCAACAGGCCGGGCGGAACTCCTTTCTTTCATGAAACCTGCTGCGATGACATTTTCGCATTTGAAATATTGCCTCCAAAACCTTTTGAAGCAGAGCTCAATATGATCGTAGTATCGGATGATACGGTATGTACAGACAAGATTGTCAGGGTGGATATCTACGATCTGAAAACAAAGGAATCCAGCAAAAAGTCTCTGAAGCTGAAAGAGTCCTGCAATCTCGTCTTTCCTCTGGAAAAAAACACCCGGTACACTTTCCGGGTCGACCTGGCAGGATATGAAAGTGACAGCGTCATTGTTTTGACCAGAGAAATGGCATCTTCCGAGCCAATTGCTAAGAAGCTGCATTTGAAAGCCCTGGTTACCGAAAAAGACGAAAATCAGATTGCCGAAGCGCCTGTAGAAGGAGAAATTTTTGTTCTGAAAGATATTCAGTATGAAACCAACAAATTTGAGTTGAATGAAGATGCCAAAACTGTACTGGACTCTGTACTGATCCCCTTCCTGAAAAAGCATCCTCATGATAAGATTATTATCAGCTCTCACACGGATAATCAGGGCTCTAAAAAATACAATGAAAACCTGTCCCAGAAAAGGGCTGAGTATGTAGCGAGGTATTTAAGTGATAAAGGGATTCCACTGAACAAAATTCAGGCCACCGGATACGGAAAAAGCAAGCCAATAGCACCCAATCAGAATCCCGACGGAAGTGACAATCCTATCGGCAGAAGCAAAAACAGAAGAACTGAATTCCTGCTGGTTAAACCCTGAAGCCGGGTAAAAGTTCCCGTTACAATAGATTTACAGGACTATGTATTATTCTCTTTTCAAATAACTGGTTTGCAAATACTTTCTGTTATTTAATAAAAGAAGCTTAAAATCCAAAGATCACAGCGGAGCTGAGCCTATCTTTTAGTATACCAAATCCCAAGACTGTACATAATCTGCCAAAATTCAATTGGAGCTTTGAGGATCTCAGCTTGCGGAAACCCCAGATCTCAATCACCTGACGATTTGTTTCTCCTGAGGCTCCCGAAGGCAAAAAATTGCTCCCGGCAATCAATGAATGAGATTTATTTACAGTTTTTATCCTTTAGCATAAAGAAAATCATCACATTTAATACTATAGATTTATTTCTTCAGCAGTTTTTGTATACTTCCCGAGGCACAAAAGAGGGTTGTCTTCACTTCCTTCTCAAGGCACCAGCTCATATGCATGGATGTTGAACGATTCTTTGCACGCGCTAACTGCCCTTGTTTCATCATTCATATTAATCGTCTTCTCCAAAACTCAGTCTTTCAGGCAACGTACTGATAAGCCTAATCGTTTGTTAGAAGACCTCTCTACCAGTCTACTTTCATTATACGTTATAATCCATCCGGATGCTAATATGGATTGAACAGATGTAGTCGTACCGCTCCACCACTCACCGGTGTTCCCCTTTTCAGCGTATACACCAGTAACACCACGATAACCACCCGGCAGCGCTTTAAAACCTGTTTCATTACTTGCTCCCGTATTAGGCGCTGTCCAAGCGGTAATCATTACTTCATCTGGCCTTTCACTTTCGGCAATTGCTTTCAGCTTACCTCCTGCCACATCACTTCCTCCTATGTAATCCATCAGGGTTGTCCAGTCATCCTTGTCAGGCACATGCCATCCTACCGGGCAAAGCTTACCGGTGTTTACCGCATACCAATTGTACAAAGCGCCAAAAGAACCGGCATACAAAGCCGAATCATTATCATACCAACAGTAACAAGGCTCGCCGCTTGCGCTTGCCACCGTCCAGTCCAAGCGGTCAGCCATTAAAGGTATGGGTGTACCGTCATTATATCGTGTAACACGCAAGTTGCTCTGCATCCATATCTGTTCTCCTATTATTACCACCATGTAGCTATTACCGTCAATATCCTCAACAGTATAAAACCCCTTGCTAACAAGTATTCTCTCCAACGCCGCTATGTTGCTTTTCAGGACGTCTATTTCGGCCAGCGTATACCTGTCCGGCTTATTGTTCCACCGGCTGGTATCCGCCCCGGTGATACCCGATGCCACTGACTCTGCGAACAGCGGATCGGTTTCAGCTAACCCGCCCGACAGATACTCAGCCGTCTTCGCGTGCAAAGCATACGGTACACTTAACAGCTGGCTTGTACCGGCTATGCTGTAATTCGTTCCCCCCTCAGGATCGATTTCCGTCATAAGAAAATAAGGCCCCTGGGACCAGGCTATGGCAGCGAAATCACCCTCCTCTGCCACCCCTGTCCCTATTTCAAGACTTACCAACCCATTGGCATTGGTTACAGGTGTTTGTGTTTCCACATATACGGCCGGGCCATCGGCAGAGCCCTGCAAAACACTGATCCGCATACCCACCGGCTGATTGCTTATCAATTGGTTACTACTATTACGGATCACGGCCTGATAGCTCATTTTTTCCGGAACTTGCGCGTAAGAGCTTAGTTCGCAAAGGACAACAAACAACAGAATAACAATCTTTCTCATCTGTACAAACTTATCTTTTTATAATCTTAAACACACTGACTTCATTGCCCGAACGACTCACCCGTAACAGATAAGGACCTGGTGTATGACCACTCATCAGCAGTGAAGTTTCAGGAGCAGTGAGCGCTCTGTTTTCCAGAAGCCTGCCCTGCAGATCATATAGCCGGGCTGTCAGCTCCGAAGACCGGAAATCATCCGCCACCAGCCTGAGTTCATCCGTTGCAGGATTGGGATAAACTTTTAGACTGACACCTGCGTTCTGTTCCAGCCGGGTAACCATATATATCTCATAGGCCTGTTGTACACCCTCTACTATCAGCCCATCATCCCCCGGGTATGACCGATAAGCCAACTGTCCAATCGAGTAGCTCACTGAGCCTTCTGTATCATGAGCTTCTCCTCCTGCGGTCAGAACCGCTTCCTGAGCGCACAGATCGCTACCCGCAATTATCAGGCATATGAAAAAGACCAATTTTAAACAATTGCAATACATATACTATCTTCCTGCTATTTAGAGTGTCCGAAACGCACACAATTACCCTCTCCGGATACTGCGCGGTTTATTATTGCCATCTGGCCAGGCCGGCACAAGGTACGTGCTGCAAAAAAGTATCTCTTGTAAAAATGCGAATAAAAAGACGAAGACTTGGATTGACCCGTTGAAACGGAAAGCTGGCACACCGAAAACACATAAAAAAGAGGCACTTCCTTCCCAAAAGAAAAACCCGGAAGTTTTTTATTCCGGGTGGTAATAAGATTAGGCTCGGGAAGCAAACGAAAGAATTTAGTCTCCGGAGTCCACAATTGGCTTATCTGACCGAATAAGTCAACTTTTGTGTATAGATCTTATCCTCTACTTCTTCAGTTATCCGAACTTTTAACGAAGTCTGCGTAAGCTCTTCAATATACAGGTTGATTACCTCGGGACCAGAGCTACTATTATCAGTAAGGGTAATGATCGACTGATCGGAGTTAAATACCCAGGTTCCGGCAACATACGTCTGTGGATCATTAACCTCGCACCGTAACGCTCCTTCATCAATCATCACTGTCCCATCAACAGCAAACCGGGTCAGATCATCCTTGTTACACTCTTCCATAGAAGTATACAAGTCTTCGATAATACCGGGACGCTCTGAACTGATCCACACTGCCGCTGTCTGCTTCCAGTAGTTATCCGTCAGCAGCTGAATCCTGGAGGGCTGGGGCTCCGCCTTATCCTCTTTCTTACAGGCTGTGAATAATACAATTGGGATAAGAAAGTACAAAATTCTTTGCATGCTTAAATAAATTAAAGGTTTTTACTTTTTGAGCACGAATATATTACACCATTTAATATGACACAAATTTGTGTCATATATTTTATTGTGATGTTTCCTACTTTATGTATGGATTACATCAGACACCCGGAGTTCTTAATCAAAGTAGGTGAAAATATACGCCGGCTGAGAACAGAAAAAGGAATCAGCCAGCTTGAGCTATCGTATATCACGGAAATAAGCCGCAATCAGATAGGCAGAATAGAACGGGGAGAAATCAACTGTGGACTGAGCACATTGTACGAGCTGTCACTGGGGCTGGGAATTCCGGTTTATAAGTTCTTTGAGCCAATGTAAACCGGCTATTCCTGCCCGTCTTCTTCTCCGAGGGCTGATGCATGCTTTACGGATGGCAGGAGGTAATCAGAAAATAATCTTCTCTGACAATAATTTTCATAAAAGGATGATCTGATCCGAAATAGATGTGCGGCTTTTCGCCCATAAAATATTCGAAATCTTTTAGAAAATGCGAGCGGTCATAAAAATCAAACTCCGTCTGAATCTCGTCTGCATTTGTTCCACGGATAATCATTCTTTGCAGGACATTGTAAAAGCGGATACGCCGCCTGTATTTTCCCGGACTTACACCAACCGAATATAAAAAATGCTTTTCCAGGTATCTCCTGCTGCAATTATATTCACTAGCCAGCTGATCCACTTTCAGATTCCCTTCCAGCCTGTTTATATCATTTATGCATTGCTCTACAAGGGAAGATACGGTATTGGGTGCCGGCAACCGCGACCTTAAGAAAGACATATGCGCGCTGATCATTGCTTCCTGAGACAAAGCGTCATTCAGATTCCGGATGTATTCTTTTACTTCCAGGAAGTTTCCGGCAGGAAGCATTCTGTCTGTAAACAACTCCGCATTCAGACCAAACAGCCTGTACATCCCCGTCGGTTGGAAAGCTATGCCGGCAAACCTTGCGCCCGGAGAGACAATGGTCGTAAAATGCTTCATGATCTGACCATTGATCGTAAGCACATCTCCCTTATAAACAATATCATTTATAACTGTCGCAACATCTCCCTCCGGATAAAAGATTAGATTGGGAGTACCTATCGGAAACAGCTTAAATAAGTCATCCTCTCCCTCCTTTTTAAGATTTTCTACAAAGAAAAAGCCTCTGATAAACGGGGCGAGATCAGCCGGTGGAGGAACAGAGTGAAGTTGCATAAGAATAAAAAAGCCGACCAGAGGCCGGCTTGAAAATGTTATTATTTATCAGCTGATTCTTTCCATTTGATTCCGCAACCGATCGCTTTTGTTTCCTGTATCTTCACAGTCTTTCCGGTCAGCAGGGCATTTACCGCATCTTCCACATATCGCTTCTCTACTTTTTCGGCATCCTGGGTATTATCATCGATTGCTCCTACATATTTAACAACCAGGTCATCACCGCGTTTTTCAAGTACATAAACATGGGGAGTTTTCAGAGCTCCGTAAAAGTGAGCTATTTCCTGCGTCTCATCAAACAAATAAGGAAAAGTAAAACCTTTTTGCTTCGCATTGCGCTGCATGTTTTCAAAAGAGTCCTCCGGATAACGGCTCACATCATTGGAGTTAATTGCTATTACAGGATAGCCCTTGGGCGCAAACAGCTTATTAAGCGCTTCCATTCTGCTTTCATATGCTTTTACATACGGGCAATGATTGCAGCTGAAAATAACAATAAAACCTTTCGCATTCTTATAATCCCTGAGAGCAACGAACTTGTCATCTACATTTTTCAGCTTAAAATCCCTGGCCAGGTCGCCGGGTTTCAAGCCATCGGTTTTAAAAACTGAAGAGCTCATTAGCATTACGAACAAAAACAAATAACAATATTTCATAATTTATATCAATTGACGTGTTGTCTGATTAGCTTGACCAGCTGTTCGGTTGATTCAAATACATAAGGAGCTTTTACATAGCTTCCATCTTTACGGATTATGAGCGTATAAGGTATATCTCCCTGCCAGTCCGGATCTATTTTGTCTATCCAGGTATTGGGATCCCCGGTAAGTAAAAAATGCTTGCCGGTAAACCCGCGTGCTTTTAATGCCTGCTCAGCTTTGGAAAGATTATTTTCAAAATCCAGCGATACAAACAGAAACTGTACATCCTTATCTTCAAACTCCGAAATCGCTTCCCTGAAATGCGGCAACTCCAGCAAACACGGCCGGCACCAGGTAGCCCAGAAATTGATTACCTGCACCTTACTGCCAGTCGTCTCTTTCCATACCCTTTCCAGCTGATCAAATGATACAGTCTGAATGGTCTGCCCGGCAACCGGAAACAATGTACCCAGCCATAAAAAAACAGCAATTGCAATGACTCTCATACGGATAAATATAAGAAAAAATTATTTATCCAACAGCATTTACAGGATAATCATAAGATTAAATATAATAAACCGGATAATATATCATTCGGCTCTGCTTCCGGAGCTTATCATACCGGATAATTGCCCCGTTGTCTGGTGAAAATTTTTCAGGACAAGTGTAAAACAGGTGCCAACACCTACTTCACTTATTACCTCCACCGAGCTGTCGAGTCTGTCAAGCGCCAGCCGGACCATATACAATCCGAGACCCGTGCTTTTATGATTATGCCTTTCATCTACCCGATAAAACATTTCAAAAATCCTGTTTTTGAACTCTTCCGGGATACCAATGCCATTGTCCTTAAAATGAATTTTCACACAATCATCTGTCTCCGCTAAGGTAATACGGAGGTAACTCTTTTCCTCAGCCTCTGTATTCCGGTAATTCATCGCGTTTTCAATGATATTCTGGAAGACTGAATATAACAGGACCTGTTCAGACTCAAAGATTTTATACTGGGGAATATTAATTTCAATTTCAAAATTATTCCTGTCCACATTACCTTTCAGAGAATCCGTTATTTCAAGAATCATTGCTTTAAAATCAATAGGGGCAATATTCAGTTCCTTGCCAGTGACACGGGTTATTGTCAGCAGGTCGGAAATTACGGTATCAAGGCGTTCGCTGCTCTTAATAATATAATCATAATAGATTTCGGGATCGTTGGTCTTATCCATTTTGGCAGATTTGACCAATCCTGCAATAGACCTCAGCGGGCCTTTCAGGTCATGTGTTACTTTCAGAATAAAGGTATCCTGATTCCTCAAACGATCCTCCAGAAGCTTTTTCTGCATAAGCAGATCCTTCATTCTGTATTTGACCCGCCTCTCAACTTCTGCATTGAGCGCAGCATCCAGTTCATCCGAGCGATTTCCTTTATTGGTCTTGTCTGCCAGAGCCATGCCAAGAATAACAACCTGAGTAACGGAACTGATATACAAAGCCGCCTCCATATCCGGAATAAGGGTGGTATTGCCTGCAAGATGCAATATTATCCAGAATGGCGGAAACAGGTAGCTTAACATAAAAAGCAGCGCCGGCTTATATCCCTGTCGATAGGAAAGAAAAGATACCACAAATATCAATAAAAACGGGAAAATATCCGGATATACGCTCAGCCTTGCATCAGCAAAAAGCAGGAAGCCGGCAAGAATAACAGTCCTGACTACAAAGTACAGGTTAATCAGCTTATTAACAAGAGGAAAACTTTTCTTAATAGCCAGAATCTGTCTCGCAAAAAGCAGAAAACAACAGATCACGCCATACAAGATCACCGGATACACATAGCATTGCACAATGTCATCTCTGTCAAAAAACTTTTCATTAGATACCGCAAGAAAGATCAGAGAAAGGACATAGCTTAAATAAAGCCCGAAAACAGCCTTCCGGTAATAGAGCATAGCAATCAGACTATACAATACCGCAATCAGAAGAATACCATAGAACGCTCCAAGCAGAAAGTCCGATCCCGGAATAAAACCCGCCAGAAATACAGATACCACGGAAACGTTCTGCACCTCTGCAGCTATATTTCCAGTCCATGATGTATTGGCTATAATCGGAACAACACCGGAGAAAGCGTAATCAGGTATTGACAACGAAGACAGAAGGGTCAGGATCAGAGCAATAACTTTTATTCTCAATGTACTAATTTTGTATGCGTTGTACGCACATAGCCCGTTCAAAGTTTTGAAAAAAGGATTATATTACAATCAGGCAAAGGTATTACCATGAAAGTGAATTTCAAACGATCTTATTTTGATTTTTTGTTGAGTCTCCCGAGAAAATAAATTATCAGTATTACAGTCAGCGCAACAGCAACCATGGTAACTCCGGTCCCGGAAGATTCGTACATCTCATCTACTATTCTGCATGAGGTTGCAAAGGACATTAACAGCAGGAAAAAAGTAAAACGGTTCATAGAGCTTTTTCTGATAAAAACCCCGATGCTCCCAACATTGTTATAATCGATAGTATAACAAATATTGCCGATGCTAACATGCTGCTCCCCGAATCAGGAAAAACATTTATCTGTCCGGTATCGTAAACAGTTTAAATTTATGTATCAGATTATGTTCAAATTCTTTGATAAGCCTGCTGCTCAAAGAGTCATGTATGGTATCCTTATCTTACTGTGGATTGCCATGAACTATTACAATAACAGCTACCAGCTCAGTTCAGATAAGCACAAAACCTTCGGAATACTATATTTGTGGGTATTTATGTTCCCGGCTCTTATTTTTCTTATTCAGGTTGTGTTCAACTCATTTGCCGGCTGGCTTGCTTCCATGCTGGTCTATCTGGTGTTTATCGTATACGTTTGCTATAATGTAACGTCCGACCTTTTTCTGCAAAAAAACCTTTACTCGGGAATTTATCATCCGGGCGACTATCTGCTTCTGGGTTTTACGCTGACCATTATTATCGGCATCGGTTATCTGCTAGTCCGGATCAGAAAATTCAAAACACTGTTTTAGCAATAAAATAAAAAGGGACAGAAAGCCCCTTTTTTATTGTTTTCCAGATTGCTCTATTTTGTACTTCCCATTGCTCCATCCCTTCCGATTATTTTCATTTCCTCAATCAGGTGTCCGGCCCCTGCAAATTTATCTATCACAAACAGGACATAGCGGATATCAGTGACTATGCTTCGCTGTAGTTTTTCTGAAAACTCAATATCTCCGCTCATTGCTTCCCAGTTTCCGTCAAAGGCGGTACCAATCAGATGTCCCTTTCCATTGATAACAGGGCTTCCGGAGTTACCTCCGGTAATATCATTGTTGGAGATAAAACATACCGGCAGCTCACCTTTATCATTGGAATAGTAGCCAAAGTCTTTATTCTGATAGAGCTCAATCAGCTCTGGCGCCACATAAAACTCATCACTTTGGGGATTCTCTTTCTGTATTACCCCATCCAATGCGGTATAATAGTTATAATACACTGCATCCCTGGCCCAGTATCCCTTTACCTGACCGTACGTAAGACGCTGTGTAAAATTAGCATCCGGATAAAAAACCGAATCCGGATACATCGCAAATTTGCCTTTCATATAGACCTTGTTCAGGCTGTCTAGTGAGGCATAGGCAGATTGAAGCTTCATACCCGTCGTACTTCTGAATTTTTCCAGTACGGACAACATCAGCTGAAATGCAGGATCCTTTTCAATCGTCTTAAGATCAGGCTTATCAAGAAAAGCCATTGTTTTGTTCCTGTCTGCGAGCATAGATGTCTTAAAGACATGGTCTGCATATTTTTCAAAACTGCCTTTGTATTTTTTTTCAACCGTTTTAAAAATATCCGGGTGAAAAGCAGACGGAATTTCATCGTTATAGGCTTTCAGCATTGCTGCCAGCATCTTTCTGTCAACTGGGGGATAGTACGCGCTGAAATGCTCTTCAGCCTGAGCTTTCAGTTCCGGAATCGTACTCAGGATCTGCCCTACGGATATTCCAGCCTTAAGCGCTGCATAGACAGGTGCAAACCGATAGGCCAGCAGAAAAATATCACACCCGAATACTCCTTCTTCAAGATATACATAAGGCAGATTTACTTCCTTATACTGATCATATGTTTTGGTGTATCCTGATAACACCTGTCCGAACTCTTCTTTGTTTTTTTCGGTAAAATCAGCCCAACGCTGAAACTTCTCTTCGGACTTTTGCTTGTCAGCGATCACGTTCAGCGATCGGATTCCCTGATTCTGACCAATAAAATACTTATAATAGTTGCTAACCTGAAAATAGCCGGGAGAATACATCAGATCTATTTTCTCATCTTTCTCCATCTCCTCTTTCATGATAGCAAGCCTTTTTCCCCGCAGCTCTATTCTGGCCGGATTTGTCTCATCATATAAAAGCTTTACACCATCAGCCGGCAGATAGCGCTCCGTTGATCCCGGGTACCCCATAATCATTGTAAAGTCATTTTCTTTGACCCCTTCAAGGGAAACCGGGAAATAGTACCTGGGCTTCAGGGGCACATTCGTTGCAGAATATTCTGCCGGCTTACCATCAGGATCTGCATAAACTCTGAACAGGGAAAAATCTCCGGTATGCCGCGGCCACATCCAGTTATCGGTATCACCACCAAACTTTCCTATTGAGGAAGGCGGGGCACCCACCAGACGAACGTCAGTGAACGTTTCATAGACAAACAGATAATATTTATTCCCCGCAAAAAAATCTTTTATTTCCGCAGTATAATGAGATTCTCCAATCGCCCTTTCCTCCAGTTCTGCGATTTTGGTTGCCACCGCTTCTTCCGGGAGATGGATAATCATTTCGGTTACATCCTCCATTCTTACCAGAAAGGTCACAAACAAGCCTGGATTAGGAAGCTCCTCGCTCTTGTTTTTTGCCCAGAAACCATTTTCAAGTAAATTATTTTCAGTAGTGGAGTGCATCTGGATACGTTCATAACCGCAATGATGATTGGTCAGCAGGAGCCCCTGATCAGAAATCAGTTCTCCGGTACAGAAGCCACCAAAATTAACGACAGCATCTTTCATGCTGGACCTGTTCAGACTGTATATATCATCAGGCGAAAGCTCAAAGCCCAGCTTCTTCATTTCTTCATATCGCTTTCCGATAATACTAAGCAGCCACATACCTTCATCCGCCTTTACGTGCAAAGACACACTCAAAAAAGCAACGGATGCAAGGATAAAAAAACGTTTAATCATCATTACAGAATTAAATAGTGAAAAATAATGCAAATACACTCAAAAACCGGCAACAGGATGAAATGTTGCCACAACAAATTCCGGGATTCAAAATAACCAATCTTTTTTATTTGCGCTATTTTTTCAAAAGATACCTTTTATCGCAGCCGGAATCAGAAGCCTGATTTCAGCAGTAATTCAACAAGCTCATTAAAAAGAACTTGCATAATTTGTTTTCGGAGTGTATTTTTCAACTTTTTATTATTCAATCAGCTATAAATGAAAAGGCTATTTTTTTTCCTGCCTTTCACAGTCCTTTCCTGTCTGCTGCATGCCCAAAATATGTCAGGCGGAGCCGAAAATGCAGGACTGGGAGGTATTTTATCATACAGCCGTAACAGTGAGGCGCTTTGCGGAAACAGTAGTGGTCTCACCACCAGCCGGCAAGCCCAAATCGCTGTATTCTCTGAAATTCCCTTCGGAATCATGGCCGGTATGCGAAACCGCTTCGGAATAATGAGGCCGCTTAAAACGGGAACAGGAGCGCTGACAGTATCGAGATACGGCAACAGCAACTTTAACATCAATACCTTTTCGGCTCTTTATGCGCATCATATTGCACCGGTAAGTCTTGGCTTACGGTTTAATACTCATTCATATAACATTGCAGGTTCAGGCAGCACCCGGAAAATCAGCTTCGATTTTGGCGGCCATAGTCAATTGTCCGAAAACCTCATCTTCGGAGCATACATTTCTAATTTTACCCTTAGCCGCCTCGCCGGAGAAGCCTCTTTATATATTCCCGTTATCATGGCAACCGGACTGCACTGGTCTCCCTCACAATTCGCTAAAGTCAGCATCGAACTGGTAAAAGAGCCGGGGTTTCCCGGCTCTGTACGCACAGGACTGGAATATGGGATTTATGAATCTCTCCGCCTCCGGGGCGGATATTCTTCAGCGCCCGGCCGGATTCATCTTGGCTTTGGTGTGAGCGGCGCTGCTTTCCGGATCTCCTACGCATCAGTCACTCACCCGGTTCTGCCCATGTCTCACTTTCTTTCTGTGGAATATCAGCTGTGAATCTTTTTGTATTTCTCTGTCTCCTTTTATTATTGCCTTTACTTCCTGTGTTTGCACAGACAGTTTCGGAACCGGAAAATGAGGTGACCGATGCAGAGCTGTATACCGAAGCACAGCACTCTGCCCTGACCGAGCTTTCCGAAAATCCGGTCGATCTTAACAGAGCCGGTTACGATGAGCTGAAAGAGATTCCTTTTCTTTCCGAAAAACAGGTACGCAGTTTACTTGAGCACCGAAAGACGACAGGCCATATTCTCTCCATTTATGAATTGCAGTCAATCGAGCACTTTGATATTTCGGTTATCCGGCAAATCAGCCCGTTTGTCCGCGTTTCTTCACACAAATCATCCGAAACAGAAAAGCGGTCACAAAAGCATTCCCTGATTTTTAATACAGAATATACTGAACCCCGGAACCTTAGTTCACAAAGAAATTTTACGGGGAGTCTTCTGAAAATTAATGGCCGTTACCGTTTTATTCAACAAGGTAAATTAAGTCTGGGTGTACAATTTGACAAAGATGCCGGTGAGCCTGTCCGATTTACTCCCCGGAACCGTTTTTATGGATTTGACTTTTATTCTTTTCACATAACTGTATTCGACAGAGGTATATTCAAAAAAATAAGCCTGGGTGATTATACAATCCAGCATGGTCAGGGACTTGTATTCGGCACAGGTTTCGCGCTTGGCAAAAGTATGGAAACCATAACAGCTGTTCGCAAAAGTGCTCCCGGTATCAAACCTTTTACCTCAGTAGCTGAATCCGGATATTTCAGGGGAGCAGCTGTTCATCTCCGGATTTCAGCGTCTCTTTCAGTCATATTGTTCAGCTCATTCCGTCATCAGGACGGCACTCCGGCCGATAACGAATCCGTCAGCTCAATTATTTCCGGAGGGTATCATCGTACACTGTCAGAACAGGCAAAGAAACATAACTTCTTTACGCTGGATGAAGGTCTTGGCATTCGATATCAAAATCACAGAAACTCCTTTTCTATCGGCAGCAATACCCTGTACACCTGGCACTCCAGGACACTTTTACCCGGAGAGACATTATACAATTCTTATTATTTCAGGGGCAATCAGAACTGGGTCAGCAGCATGGACTTTTCCGCATCACTTAAAAGCATCAGCCTGTTTGGCGAAGGAGCCCGAAGTCTTTCCGGCGCAAATGCCTGTATTGTCGGCTCCATCCTCCCGGTCTCTCCTACAGTAGACTGGGCTGTCCTGATCCGCAGCTACGATCGCCATTTTCATAGTTTTTACTCCAACGCGCTTTCTGAAAACTCATCTCCCTTCAACGAACGTGGTCTATATAGCGGTATCCGGTTCCTTCCCGGCAGAAATCTTACTGTTTCAGCGTATGCCGATCTCTTCCGGTTTCCCTGGCTCAGCTACCAGATCGACAGACCTTCGGCAGGTGAAGACCTTGCTCTGAAAATTGAAAAAAGATATAACAGATATCAGTCATTCTTTATACAGATCCGGACCAAAAGCAAGGATCGAAATACTGACCGGCAGCCTGTCTCTGCCTCTGATCCTGTTGTACGACAGCAGGTTATTATTCAGTTTCGATCAGGAAACGACAAGATTGTATTTAATTCGCGATTGCAATACATTCGCTTCCGGCACCATGCACAAATCAACTCAGGTATAGGAATACTCAACGATCTTTCGCTGAATATCGGCGCTCATAGTCTTTCATGCCGGATTGCCTTGTTCGATACAGACAACTTTGAAACAGGTCTGTACAGCTACGAAAAAGACCTTCTTTATAATTTCTCGGTCGCCAGCTACTACGGGCAAGGATTCAGGCTGGTACTGAACAGCAGACTTCGTATACATCAAAAAGCCGATATTCGTTTTAAATTAGCCCGTTTCACCTACTTTGAAGCCCTGCCGACCGAAAACAAAATCACTAACAGTCAACAAAATAACAGAAACGAAGTAAAGATTCAGTTAATAATTAGACACTAATCCAATTACATTTTTGTCCCAAACTTGTTAATTTAGTACGAATGGCTGAGTCATACTATGACATATTAGGGGTTTCACCCAATGCTACCGAACAGGAAATCCGACGGGCTTACAGACGTATGGCAAAAAAATTCCATCCGGATATAAACCAGTCTCCCGGTGCAGACAGCGAATTTTTACGTATTAAAAGAGCCTATGATATTCTGATAAACGAAGGTTCCAGAGCTTCCTTTCAGCAAAGCTATCGCAATCCCATGAGCTCCTACGAAGCATATATGGCCTGGAAAAAGCGGCAGCAGGAAAAAGTGGAAGAAGAAGCCCGGTTACGCTATCAGGAATTTCTGAAAAGCAAGGAACGATTCAGACAGTCGCCATGGTACTACCCTGCCTTCGTGCTGATTTATGTGGCAGCCGGTCTCTGCTACCTCTTCAGTGCAAGTGTTATTCTGCTTTGTGCGTATGTTCTGCACAAAACGCATATTATTGTAATTCTCCTGATGCTTCCGTTTATTTCCGGGGCGGTCTATTTTATAAAACGGACCGGAACCTGGTTTAAGGAAGCCAAAAAATTTTTCTGATGCAGCAGATCCGTTTAAAAATAGTAATCTTTACACTGCTTTCTCTTTGCGGATCTGAGCAGATTTACAGTCAAATCCCGACTCTTTTCTACAAAGTAGTTTTATTGAGAATTGCCGAGAAGGATTCGCTTGCCAATCCGCCGGATACCGTCAATGTCCAACACATTGCTGTTACACTGGCAGATTCAGCTATATATGTATCCAGAAAGAACCAGAGACGGGTCTACGATTTTGCCAAAGAAAAAATCTATTTCCTGAATACACAGGCTAAAAATTATGATGAGGCTCCGCTATTTGCAGAAATTGATTTCCGTCGGCTGGAATTCTTTAACCGTTTGGGATTAAAGAATATGCTTAACAGAGACGGGATAGAAAATCAGGTCGGGTCACGTTTTGAGCTGGAAAGTCTTTTTGGAATAAGCCGGTCCGATCCGGAAAAGCCGGCCAATCTGATCGAGCTGAGTAAGGAAAATATACTTGAATATGCCATACATTCCCAGCCGGTCGCCAGCTTTATATTCTCAGAAATACTACTGGAAACCCGGGCAGACATCTTTGCCAGGTATCTTCTTTATGAAACCCAATTGCATCCGGCAATCAGCAGGGCTCTTGTCAGTCAGAACAAAGTTCCGGAACGAATGGAGTTTGCTTTTAACAATTCCGGCAAACGATACAAAGCAGTCTATTTTCTCGAAGAATACCGGAAAAATACCAACCTGAGTGAATTTGGTCATCAGTACTACCTGTATGCCTATCAGTCAAACAATGATCTCAAAACCCGGATAAATCAGATTTATGGATATATCCATTCCAATGATGTGGTATTCCCCCGTAAAGAAACGATTATCCAAAATTTTAAGCAGTCCCTTGAAAAGAGACGATATGTTGAAGCATTCCTCATTCTGACAGAGAGCAACCTTGCTTCCGATGAAAATTATGACAATGAGTTTGCCTTATTGAAGACACGGGCAGACGATAACAAAAGATTTCAGGATTTTCTTTCTGCTCTTGTACCTTCTCAGAACCCGGATGATCTTACTAATAAAATCCGTTACCTGGAAAAACTGCGCAAAAGTATACGGCATACTAAAAAGGCCTATCTCCTGGATGCTTTTATTGCCAGTTACTATAATGGTCTCGGTGAAAATGACAAAGCACTACAGCTATTTGACAATGTAATTGCCCAAAACCCCTATATTACTTCCATATATATGGATATCGGCAATATATATACAGAGCAATACAATATGCGTATGGCCTGGAAATGCTTTGAGATTGTCCAGCATCTATATCCTCCTCATCCCGTCAATGCCGAAGTCAGGCTCAGAAAAAAGCATCTGAAAGAAACTTACCCGCATTTTTTTATGCATCCCTGATCAGAAGCTTCTGCTGATCCCGACTACATAACGGAACTGAAAGAAATCTTCTGTGGCAGGCGGCGCATTGAGAAACAACGGCATATCAAAGCGTATAACCAGCGGGTTAATCTTGAAATAGCTAAATTTTATAGTCATAGCCGTACCCAGACCGGCATCCATTCTAAACCTGCCAAACCTGGTTTCACCTCCTCGCCGATCTCCGATAATTCCCATATCCGTAAACAGATATGTATCGAAATGCAGGTTTCGCAAGGCTTTTTTGGGTGTAACTGACACCAGACGATCAAAATCAAGCTCTAAGTTGCAGGAAGCTCCCGATGTCCCGTGATAGGTATAAATAAGAGAATTTCCATCTTCATCCGGCGCCAGATACCCGGCATAACCTCTCAGATTCAAGCCACCGCCATACTGAAAATGATTGACACCGGTTCCATATCCTGTCCAGGCTTCCGGTACAAATCCTCTGGCTCTGGTAAATTTATTATCAATCAGCGCCTCAGGATTGGCGCCGGCAAGATATAACCGGGATTCCAGAGGAATATCACCGATACCTATCTGACCAAACACCCTGGAACGAAGATCCAGCTTCTTCCATGCTACTGAATTTGTCCACTGAAGACTGGCCTGTGAGTAATTATAATCGGACCCAATAAAAGGAGCGCGTATATCTGCAGAGACATCACCGGAACCTTTCGTATAGACATAGTGCTTCAGATAACCCATATTCAGTGAGGCATTCAGATAGTTTCCTTTCCGGCTATCCGCAGGCCCCCATTGTCCGGGATATAACAGGTAAGTCCGGTAATCCAGCGTATTGTACAGGTAGTTGGTCTTGATATAAACCTTCGAAAACTTTGGATTACGGTCATCCTGCTTTCTGAACTCCTTCTCCAGACCTAAATCAAATTTCAGAATACCTGCATTAAATGTTCCTGAATGCTGCCAGCTTAATCCACGCCAGTATCTGGACAAATAACCATTGTATTGATACGTGAAAGCAAACCGCTGATAATCCCGACGCACGCTATCCGGTACATTCTGCTGAAGCAGTCCCGTATTATACCAGAGTGTGGCCGAGTAGTTCATATAACGCGTATAATCTCCTTCGAGATGAAGGCCTATCTGCAAACCGTCATAGCTGTTGTACCATAAATCCGGACGGTAATAGTTTTTTTGTTTGGTCCATTGTGGCACATTGGGCACCCTGCTGTCAAATCCAAGCTTCCGGATGCCTCCTTCTCCATATTTATTATCCCTCAGATCAACATCCGCCATGTAATGCTCCGGATCAATCTCGACTGATTTCAGCTTTCCCGAAATAGTGACTTCCGCAGTATATTCCGGCTGAAGCAGATCCCAGCCAAACCATTTGGGCAAGACAGTTGCCTCTGTTTGTTTTACAAACCAGGTATTAGGTATCAGGAACCCAAATTTTTCGCCTTCATCATTCGTCACAACAAACTCAACCGGCATATGCATACGCCCTTTACGTTCAAAGGTAATGGCATACGTTGATTCTCCGGTCTTCTTTACCTTCTTTATGCCATAATCAATATGTTTGGTTGTTTCCAGCCACTGATCAAAAAACCAGTTAAGATCTGCACCTGTATATTCAATAACTGCTTTCCGAAAATCATCAGGATACGGATGAGCAATCTTCCATTTATCAACGTAGTATTTCATAGCCTCCAGAAAAAGACTATCTCCAAGCACATAACGCAGGTTGTACAACATGGTACCGGCCTTGTAGTAGACTAATCCGTAATTTCCGCCATGCCGTATGGCTCCGTTAAAAGCCGACGAATGCGTATTGAGCGGTTCATCTGTACCTGTCTGAACATGGTTGATATACGGATAATACAGTCGCTCCTGCCGGTTGATCACCGGCTCCAGATACCTCGTTACATACTTATTCTTGCCCAGTCTCTTCCGCTCCGCGCCTACAATCCGATCAATAGACCAGATCGTAAGAAACTGGGTAAAACCTTCGTCCATAAAAGCCCGGTAAGTCTCATTGCTTCCCAGCATACCATAAAACCACATATGCCCGACTTCATGAGCCAGCAAGTACTGGTTGGAAGGATAAGTCCCGTTATCAAGTGTCAGCATCGGGTATTCCATACCATCCTTTGCATCCGCAACAATAATTTTCGGCCAGATATACATACCAAAATCCCTGGAATATACCTCAATAACCTTTCGGGTAAACTCGGCAGCCCCTTTCCAGCCGGGAGCATTAGGCTCTTCCACAAGTGCAATAACCTTGATGCCCTTCCACTCAATTTCTTCGATCCGATAGTCCGGATCTGCAGTAAATGCAAAATTATGCACATTGATCGCCTTAAAATACCAGGTCTTATACTTACCGGATTCCGCCGGAACCGGCTGCGTAACCGGGCTTCCTGGTTCACGATTAAAGAAGTTGGATAGCTTAATTTTCTCCTTTAGCTCTGATGGTAACACCTCCTCTTCGTTCATCAGATAACCGGTAGCTTCGACTATATAGTGCTGGGGCAATGTCAGCCGGATATCATACTGACCAAAATTATTATAAAACTCTTTGTCCAGATGCTGATCGGTCGACCAGCCGAATACCGCGTCATATACAGCAACAGCCGGATACCAGTGAACCCCGTCATAATGCCTGTTGTTGAATGATTCGAAGGTCTTCATACGCCTGCGCATCGTACCTGTATCAAAATACGTCCTGAATCGCATAGTCACCTGCAGGCTGTCGCCCGACAAAAGAGGCTCATTCAGAATTACCTTTAAAACAGTATTGTCCATAACAGTATCTGCCATGCGGCCATTCACCCTGAGATCTTCAATCGCCGTACCAAGCCCCTGCGCTTCAAACTTGCCAAAATTCACCCTGACCGTATTATTCTTGTTCAGATCATGATAATAGCTGCCCGGGGTAAAGGCATTCTGGTAGACATGAAAGAACAGCTCATTCAGCGCATGCGGAGAATTGTTCCAATAAGTAAGCGTATATTCTTCTCCGTATAAAATTCCTGTGGAATCATCCAGACGGGCATGAATCTGATAGTGTACATCCTGTTGCCAGTAACCGGGCTCCGGTATTCTCCATTTCCAGTAATACGGATTTTCCTTACTCCGGTAATTTACCTCCGGTCCGGGTACCCCTTCTGCACAAAGATTATAGAATCGAACAAAAAGCAGTAGTAAAAATACTATTCTCATAAAAATCTGTTTCCCCGATAACTTCACTATCTAAATGATAAAATTATGGAATTGTTGCGACTTTTTCGCATCTAAGGCGCTGCCGTAGTGTTGCACACCTCTGTAATAAACTGCTCTGCATACGGAAATCCGTACAGATTAGCCTTATGCAAATCCGTACATGCCATAAGTGTATCCTTTATTTCCAGATAATTTCTGGCCCTGAGCATATAAAGCGCGGGATTGTCGGTTACCCGAACCATAAGCAGATCGCAGGTCTTTAAAGAACCCGTATAATCAGTCAGGATATACTGGACCAGAGCCTTGCCATACAGCGCTTCCGCATATGACGCATCAATCATAGCTGCCTTCTCAAATGCCTGTAGCGCCTCCGGATAATCTCCGGCAGCATAATACACCTCCCCGAGAAGCACCCAGACCGAGTCAAGTCCGGGATATTGTATTACTATTTTTTTTAAAAACCTGCCGGCCTCTTCCGTCCCGCTATACTTTTGCATAGCTTTTCCGGCTTTGAGATACAAACCGGTATGGGCAGAATCCGAGTATCGTATTGCTTTTCTGTAAAATTCGATTGCTCCGGCATGATCACCCATTAATTCAATCCGGAGATCTCCCAATCGCTCATATGCCCCGGCATTTTCAGGATCAACCTCCAGCACCTGCATATACTTCAGGAATGCTTTCTGATAATTTTCGGAATAAAACAACGATTCGGCCTCTCTGTAATAGGATTTACTGGCGTAGGTATTCATACCATAATACAGTAAAACCCCGCCGGTAATCAACGTCCCGATCAGCAGCCCGAGATAAACATATCCTTTAGCGCTGACTTTGACAACCGGCTTTGGGGCGGGTTTTCCGGATGGGCGGGCCCTTTTGACAGTTGGACCTGAAGCCGGAGCTGGTTCCAGAGACGAGCTTCTGCCATAAAATAATTTCAAATCGTATCGTTTGCGGGCAACAGGATCCGACAATACCCGATACGCCTCCGATATACTTTTAAACCGCTCCTCGTAATGCGGATCTCCTCCATGCTTATCCGGATGATTCTGCAGCGCCAGTTTTTTGTAACGTTCTTTTAACTCATACTCACTGACATTGAATGCAACGCCCAATATTTCATAATAATTCGTCATAGATATGATGCTACCGGATAAGTTAAAAGTAAAAATATTTTAATTAATTTATAGATTTAATTATCGAAAGGCCTGTTCTCTATAGCTAGTGTCCGGGCAATATACAGACATTAAAAAAAACCTCGCCAAAACATGATTAATAAAGACGCCATGGTCCGCTACAGGGTAATCAATAAATGCCTGGTAAACCGGGCAAAAAAATATCCGTCCAAAGAGGAAATCCGGCTTGCGTGCATGGAAGCATTAGGTGTCAGCTACCTTTCGGTAAGAACAATTGAAAAAGATATCGAAGACATGCGATATAATGAAGAGCTGGGATTTCATGCGCCAATCAGCTATAACAAGAGGATGAAAGGCTATCATTATACAGTTGAGGATTATTCAATTGATAAAATCCCGTTAAAAGAAAACGATCTCAATGCCCTGCAATTTGCCGCCAGTATTCTGAGTCAGTTTAGCCACCTTTCAGTATTGAAGGATTTTTCCGGTACAGTATCCAAAATTGCCGAGGCTGTCAGCATAAAAAGACTCACTGCCAACAACGGGCTCGATTTTATTGAATTTGACAACAATGACTATATTCCGGGCGGTCCCTTTCTTGAAGATCTGATTCTCGCTATCCGGTCAGGCAAGCAAATAAATTTCGATTACAAAAAACACGGGCTCGATACATATAAAAACTACACCTTAGAGCCCTATCTGCTCAAACAATTCAAAAGTGTCTGGTATATCATCGGCAACGAACCTGAATCAGAAAAGATAAAAACATTCGGACTGGACCGGATGATTTCCTTAACTATTACAGATACATCGTTTCTGGTTCCGGAAGATTTTGACAGAAAAAAATATTTTCGCCACGCTTACGGAATAACTTCTTTTCATGCAGATCCCGAAGAAGTTCTGATTTCTTTTAACCGAAAAGCAGCGGACTATATTAAAGCATTACCGCTGCATCATTCCCAGGAACTGATAAGTGAGGGCAAAAATCACAGCCTTTTCCGATTCACGGTCTACCCTACCCACGATCTGCTGATGCAGCTACTGAGCTATGGCAGTGAAGTAAAAATCCTGCAACCCGCATCCCTGCAAAATGCGTTAAAAGACATACTGCAGCAAACTATTCAGCAATACGAGTCATAGCAATTAAGAGAAATAAGAAACTTCTTTCTCTGATCACCGTAATTAGGTCTGAACAAATTCGATTTCCTTGAGACTATTTTCTATCATATTTTTTGTAGTGCTGCTATGCACTGAAACATCTGCTCAATACAGAGCCGGTGTGAAAGTCTCCCCCGGACTGGGATATACCAAATCGTCAGATCTCAAATCCTATTTCAGCAAACTAAGTCATGAAGGCGCTGAATATTCAGCGGCCAACCGGATGAGAGCACATATCGGGCTGGGCGGATTTGCTGATTACAAAATAAACGATGAATGGTACATCGTACTAGAGCCTGTTTTTACATTTGCCTCTGCGAATCTTGTCAGTTCGTTTACCGCGGACCATGTGGATGAAAATGGTCATGGTACAGTATATACGATCAGCTCAGAGGCAAAATTCAGAACCAATTACCTGTCTGTACCTCTTACAGCCCGCTATCGCTTCAACGCAAGAAGAGAGCTTTACCTGACCGGCGGATTCGTTTTCAACATTAACTTCAAGCCGACGTTGTTTTCTGAAGAGAAAATTACAACAGTAGAATACAAAGAAGGTATCGGTGACGATTATTCTCTTGACAAACAAACAAAGGAATTAAAAATAGACGATTACAACATTTTTAATCTCAACCTGGTAATCGGAGCAGGCAAGATGTTTAATCGATTCGGACGAAACGTTTTTGTGGATATACGCTATAGCCACCCCCTGACAAAGAGCCCGCTTCGTACCACAAGCACCAATGATCCTCTGCTGCTCAACAGCGCCTACACCGGACAGGGCGAAAAAATGTTTAATGATTTTAAAACCGGGCTGTTTAGTCTCAATATAGCTGTTGCTCTCTACAAAAACTACCGATAGATAACAGCCGGGACTCAGACCAGATCTCTCAGAGACAAGAGAGGCTTATGAAACTCTGTGTCATTATTAATGACATACAGGAGCTTTTCCGCTACCTTTTCGGGACTTATCAGCATGTTTTCTTTTTTATATTCAACAAATTCATCCAGTCTGGAAAAATTTTTCTTCGACACATTCCGGATCTGTTCCTGCATACCTGTATCTATTATACCCGGGGCAATGGAAAAAACTTTTAAATCATTATGATCCTTCTGACTCTCAACCGACAGCACTTCTGAAAACATGTCCATAGCCGCTTTGGATGCACAATAAGCCGACCAGCCGTCAGTAGGTTTCCTACCTGCTCCCGAGCTGATATTTATGATCAGTTTACGGCAACCTGAGACCTCTTTGTATTTTCTGACAAATTCATTCATCAATAGTGCGGAAGCTATAAAGTTGATAGTAAATACCTCCTGCAATGCTGCATTATCCAGTCTGCCCACATAGTTTACTTCACCGAGAGTCCCGGCGTTGTTGACCAATACGATCTTTTCGGGATTTATTAATTCAGTAAATAGTGCAGGTATCAGCGATTCGAGCATTTCAGTTCTGCCAAGATCCACTGATACATGCCGGAAATTAGAGTGTCTGATAAGATTTGTTCTTGATATTCCTACTACCCTGTTTGTATCATCTTCCAGCAAGCGGTTAGCCAGGGCATAGCCCAATCCTTTTCCTGTTCCGGTTATAAAATAATAGTTCATAATTTACTATGCTTTACTAAATCATATGTAGCAACAATCTATTCATCAAATATCTCTCTTGTATGTATCCGTACCGCATTGGCTTTGGGCCTGATCTGATAGCCTGCAAATTCGGCATATTTTCTTGTGAAGGCAGCGCCCAGATAAAAAATCAGGGCCGAATAAAAAACAAAAAGCAGAATCAGCATATAAGATCCTGATGCACCATAAATACTTGCCAGTCCCTCTGACGGCAGTAATTTAATCAGGCTGAAACGACCGGCTGCAAAAAGCAATCCTGTCACCATACTTCCTATCCATACCACCTTCCACCCCACTTTAGCTGCAGGCAAAATTCTGTATATCAGAGCAAACCACAATATCATCATAACAAATGAGAGAACTTCTCCTGCAAATTCGGCAAACACCAGATTATAATCGCCTATAAAAGACATCGTACTTTTACGAATGTATACCAGCATCAGATGTGAAAGAATATTGACCAGAATCAACGCACCGAAAATCATGATAAGAAAAATTCCGATAAAACGGTCTTTAATCATTGCCTTGTAGTCAAGCCGAGACTTTGGTCGCACTCCCCAGATATGATTGATCGCTACCTTAATGGTAGCCCATAATGAGGAAGCGATAAAGATCATGAAGGCAAAACCCAGTAAGGTAAGATACCATTCGTCGGAAATCACCGCCATATTTTCGAGCGCACTATGCACAGCTATTGCAGCCTGTTTGCCAAGCCAGGTTCTCATATTAAGCAATATTTCATCTTTTATAACCTCTTCTCCCAAAAGAGCGCTGAAAAGACGGATAATAATCACAAAAATAGGTGCTATGCTGAACGTCGCAAAAAAAGCTGTAGATGAGGCGAGGAGCAATGGATTGCATTCTGCCAGATGCAAAAACGATCCCTTGCATAATTTCCAGGCTTTTTGAAGCAGACTTATCTTCACGTAGGTCAGATAAAAAAGTGTTTTATAGACAAATCAAACCGGTAAAATCATAAACAATGCCTTATTCCAAGCGCCTCTGTCAGACATTCTGCAGTCAGTGGTTTGGCAATATAACGGACATTGTGCCGAAGCAATCGCTCCATATCATCTTTTCCGCCACCGGAACTAAGGACCAGCACACTCATTTTGTCCTTGTTTGAGAATTTTTTCAAACGCAGGTACTCCATAAACTCATATCCGTCCAGTACAGGCATTTTCAAATCAAGCAAAATCAGTTCAGGGCCATGATTGTCGTGCCTTTCCGCATAGTACTGAATATAATTGAGCGCTTTTTCACCATTAAATTCTGTATGAATTTCTTCTGTTATATCAAGCTGCTTAACAATTCTGTAATTAATAAAATTGGTCGCACCGTCGTCATCCACCAATAGTACACAATTGATCTTTTTCATACTGTACCGTGCAATAATGTTTTTCTTTCGGGCAGGCCCTGTCATGATATAACCGGGACTTCTCAGCAATTGTTATTGCTGCTTCCCGCAGGAAAAAAGCCATATGAATACTCCTGATAACAACCCGAAGGCAAAAAATTTCACCAGAAGCTGAAGCTCACCAGCAATGGGCATAGAATGTATATTTGCGATTTAGGATTAAAATACCAGGCAAACAAGCTTCTGCTGCGGAAGCATTTCTTACTTCTGATTATCGGTCTTTTAATACCTGAATCGTCTGGTGATGGATGGCTAAGACTCCCGCAAAGCCCTCGAAGCCCATTAATTCAAAAAAACCGGATTTTGGTCTGGCAGATTATCTATAGTTCAGGGGAGCTTGGTATATTAAATGACATGTATATTCTCCACTGTTCTCTTGAAGTCTCAGACTTAAAACAATAGATAACAACTACAATCAGCCACTTACAAAACCTAGCGCCTGATCCTGCCCCACCTGCTAATTAATATTGGCCTGTGTCTCTTTCAAACCAATACTGTCTACAACCCTGGCGTACATATCTTCCAATTGTGAAATATGATCCAGATAGTAAAAATAACTATCCTTAAACCGGGCTTCATCAGCATTGTAGCTTTGAAGAATTTTTGTCTTTTTAATCAGAAAGAGATTATCAGCCGAGTCCTGCGGAAGATTTCTCATGCTGACGTCTGCCTGTGCCACATGGATGTCTATTAGAATATTCACCATTGTGTCTTCTGCAATAAGATTAGCCGGCAGTTTTGACTGCTTGTCACCGGAGCAGGCCATAGCTGATACCAGCACAAGTATAAGGAATGAGTTTTTCACAGGAGAAAATTAATTATTTTACATTAATTTTAGAAATCTTCCCAAAGTTCCCATGCAGGAGATTCTAAAGAAAATTAGACAGTACGAAATAAAAATCAGAAAGGAAGTTACCAGCAGAGTAAGTGGCGACTATCGTTCTGTCTTCAAAGGGTCCGGCCTTGAGTTTGATGATGTTCGCTCCTATCAGTACGGGGATGATGTACGAACAATCGACTGGAACGTAAGCGCCAAGGGACACGGAACATTCGTAAAAACTTTTAAGGAAGAAAAAGAGCAAAATGTTTTCTTTATTCTGGATGTCAGCAGTTCTCAGGAAATAGGAAGTGCACGTAAGGCAAAGCTGGAAATCGGCAAAGAAATATGTGCCATACTGGCGCTGTCAGCCGGCCGTGAATCGAGCACTGTGGGGCTGATAGGCTATAGCAATATCAAAGAAATTTTTATCCGGCCCGACAAAGGACTCCCGCATATTTACCACATTATCTATAAGCTTTTTGCCCTGCAGACAAAATCAGCCAAAACAGATCTGAATGCCTGCCTTCAATATTCGTCCAGCATTCTGAAAAAAAGAAGTATTGTGATACTTATTTCTGATTTTATAGATGAAGGATATGAAAAAAAGCTCACGGCAATTGCCAGCAAACACGATCTGGTAGTAATTCACCTGTCTGATCCGATTGAATTCAATTTTCCAAGGCTCGGCATTATTCCTGTTGTCGACAAGGAAACCCGGAAAACCAAATGGGTAAATACATCTTCCAAAAAATTCCGGGCTACATTTTCCAAAAGTTTTAACGATCGGAAAACAGCTCTGAAAAATCTTTGTACCTCCAATAATGCAGCTTATCTGTGGCTGAACACACATGAAGATTATGCTCCTCAGCTTGCCAATCTGTTTAAAAGGAGGAAAAAAAGCTGATGAACCGCTTCATAATACAGTCTGTTATTCTTGTTTTTTTCTGCCTTTCCGGCCATTGCCTGTCTGCACAGTCAGATATACGAACCGGTTCGCTGAAAAAGGAAATAACACTTGGTGAACCGCTGGATGTTTATCTGGTATATGACCATGATCCGGAGCTAAGCGTACTTTTTCCTGACACGAATTTCAATTTTCATCCTTTTGAATTAATCAGAAAACGCTATTTTCCGACTGTAACCGAAAACGGCATAAGTAAGGATTGTACAATATATCAGCTCCGCCTGTTTACGATTGTACCTGATCCTCAGCTTTCAATTCCGGTTTATATACTGGCCGACAATGACTCCCTTAGTATCTACCCCGAACCGGTGTCATTAAAGCTTGTAGAGCTCCTTCAGGACATACCCCAATACCCCGTTCTGAAAGAATCTCCACACTGGGAACATATTGAGCAAAGAACCAATTTCCCTCTTATCATAGTAATCGTATTACTGATTACGTTGATTTTAAGCCTTTCCTTTCGATTCCTGGGCAAACCTGTATTGCAGCGTATCCGAATTTATTATGTCATTCAGAACCACCGGAGATTCATAATGCAATTTGAAAAGCTTGAGCGATTGTATAGCAGCAAAAGGAACACCGATTACCTGAAAAGCCTGCTCAGCTTATGGAAAGACTATCTCAGTGCCCTCGAGGGAAAACCAATTGCAACCTATACATCTACTGAAATCACCGAGCTCTTCCGTAAAGAAGATCTCAAAGATTCTCTCATTGTAATAGACAGGGTTATATTTGGCGGCATTACTTCCGGGGCAGTGATAACTGCTACCGGCTCCTTAAAGAAATTTGCTAACTCACGATATATAAACCGTAAGAATGAACTCCGCAAAGGACAGTTTTGAATGGCTCTCTCCCAATTGGTTATCCTATGAAACCCTGCAAACATTTCACTGGGCAAACAGCTATTTTCTGTATCTGATTCTATTCATTCCCACGTTATTTGTCCTCAAGTGGCTTCTGCATTTCCGTTTCAAAAATAAACTTGTACTCGCTTTTTCATCTGAAGAGCTTCCACTGTTCAAGAACTCCGTAGTCCGGCATATCCCGGCAATTTTATTAAGTATTTCGATTGCTTTTATACTCACTGCTCTGGCCCGACCTCAGTTGCTGATCAAGACATCTCCGGATTATTCTGAAGGAATAGACATATTGATTGCCCTTGATATAAGTGAATCAATGGACATTTCTGATCTTAAACCCAACCGGCTGAAGGCATCGCTCGAAGTCGCCTCCGATTTTATAGACCAGCGTCCCAATGACCTCATAGGCCTGCTGGTATTTGGAGAAGGTGCAGCTTCGCTTTCCCCTCTTACTTACGACCATGCCGCGCTCAAACAATGGCTTAGTGAGATTCACACCGGTATGATGCCCGGCAGCGGGACAGCCATAGGAGTTGCAATAGCCACCGGAGTAAACCGTCTGACCGAATTCAGGGGAAGATCACAATTGCTGATCCTGATCAGTGATGGTGAAAATACCGCAGGCAATATCTCTCCGGTTGCCGCTGCAAAACTGGCCCGACATTACGGGATTACTATTTACAGCATTGCCATAGGCAAATCCGGACAAGTTCCATATACCGATCCGGCTACAAAAAAAACAATCTATGTGGAATCGCACCTCGATGAAAAAACCCTCAGAGAAATCGCAACCTTGACCTCAGGTGAATTTTTCAGGGTACGAAACAAGACACAGCTGGGAAATGTATTTAAGAAAATCGATACACTGCATAAATCAAAGCATGTCATAGCTGCCAATACACAATACAAAGATTTTTATTATCCCTATCTGACATGGGGGGTTATCTTTTATTTGCTCTGGCTCTTTACCAAAAACACTTTTTTAACCAATAGCCTGGAAGATTGAGATCATACGAGTAGCGTATCGGTCAGAGCCTTATAAATCAGCCGTATACCGACACCGGCCAGGATAATCCCAAGAGCCCGGTTAAGAATAATCATAAAGCGCTGAGTAAAAAATTTCTTTATAAGATTAGAGATGAAAGATTTAAAAACATCCACACAAAAGACCATAATAACGGATGTAATAAAGAAAGTAAAGATCAGGTGCTGATCACTCCCAAACTCAATACTGATTACGCTTACCATTCCTACCCAGAAAAAAAACACAAAAGGGTTCAGAATATTAAGCACAAACCCTTTAATGACCAGGCTAATTCCCTTTTGTTGCCGGCTGATTTGTTCATAGGCAATGGTTGTACGCGCCCCTCTGAAAAAATAAAAAGCGCCGAAAATCATCATCACCAGCCCCCCTGCCAGTCCCAGCAGCTTTCTTATAAAATCATCGTCCAGAAAAGCTGAAACCCCAAAATAGGTAAGCCCTATAAAAGCGACATCACTCAGCGCAACCCCCAATGCAAAAAGTACTCCGTACTTAAAACCTCTGGCAATACCTGTCTGAATCAGGGCAAAAAAGACGGGACCAGGCACAAGCGCAAGCATCAATCCAAAACCTAGTCCGCTTAATATTGCCTGCCAGATCATATTTCAGGGTTTTATTGAATAAGAAAACCTTGTTCCGTTAAAAAAGCCTCCCACTCATTCAGTTGATTCTTCTTAAGCACTCTCGGAAACTTGTTCTGCCCGCCGACTTTCCCTTTCTTTTTCAGATATTCATAAAAAACATCCAGCGGCAACACATTGACCAGCACCTCTTTTAAAGCGCTTATACGTTCGGTTTTATAATCATCGTTAAGTATCTTCAGATTGTCATCCAGCAGTTTTTTTATTTTTTCAGAATCAGCCTCTCCTTCTACCCCCAGAAACCAGCGATGAGCAAACATACTATCATAGGGAATCCCGGCTACTGTATATTCCTTGATGGATATTCCCAGCTCTTCTGCAGTCATTCTGACAGCCTTGTTCATATTATCAACAGACATATGCTCTCCGCATAAGCTCAGATAATGTTTGGTTCGACCCGTTATCAGAATTTCAGAACGGGATTTGTCTGTAAACCGGATCACATCCCCTATCAGATAGCGCCATGTTCCGGCGCAGGTACTTAAAAGCAGAGCATACTCCTTATTTTCCTCAACCTCATCAATCATCAGGGTCTCAGGATAGGCTATCAGGTCCCCGTTTTCGTCAAAGTTCTTTTCAGTGAATGGCACAAACTCAAAAAAGATTCCATTATCCAGCACCATCGCCATAGCAGATGTATCAGGCCGGTTCTGGAATGCAACAAAACCTTCCGAAGCAAGATAGGTCTCTATATAAGTCAGGGGCTTGCCCAGCAGATTCTCGAAGCTTTTTTTGTACGGTTCAAATGAAACACCGCCATGGACGAATATTTCGAGATTGGGCCAGATTTCATGGATGTTTTTCAAGTTGTAATGGCGAATAATTTCCTCCATCATAAGCTGAATCCAGGCAGGCACCCCAACTACAAATCCAATGTCCCACGAAGGCGCATTGAGCGTAATTTCCCGGAGTTTCATATTCCAGTCCCTGTTCCTGGCAATCTCCTTTCCCGGTTTATAAAAACGCTGAAACCAGAACGGAATCTTGCTGGCCTGAATACCACTCAGGTCACCCTCAAAATAATGTCCGGATTTATTAAGATCCGTACTGCCACCCAGCATAAGAATACCTTTGGTAAATAAGCGATCGGGAAGGTCATACTTTGAAAGCGTTTTGATCTGACGTATGCCTGTTTTCTTTATGGCATTGATCATCTCAGATGAAATCGGTATATGTTTGGATGCTGATTCGGAGGTACCCGAACTCAGGGCAAAATACCGGATCTGTCCCGGCCAGGTCACATCTTTCTGGCCTTCCCTGCATTTATGCCACCATTCTTCAAATAATATATTGTATGAATAGACCGGTACCTTATTCCGATATGCCGAATACAGCTCTCTCAAATCTTTCTGGCCGCTTTTCAATATGGCTTCGAAACCATACTTCTGGCCAAAATCAGTATTTCTGGCTGCAGTAAGTAATTTACGAAGTTCCTTAAGCTGCTGATTTTCCGGGGAGGATTTTTCCTTTTCCGCAACCGCACTCAATTTAATCCCCTTTTTCAAAATTGACCCTAAAATTGTCATATTATTTATCAGAAATCTTTGTAATTTTCTTACTCAAAAGTTAAATACCTCGTGGTGTTTTTTGTTTTGAAATTAGGAAAAAATATAATTTTACTGAAATTTTTACCAACCCCTCCATCTGTTATTAATGGCAATAGCTGACAATATCAACAAAATCTTAGCCGGACATGACACCAGCCGGTTTTCCCTGATTGCTGTATCTAAAAACCACCCTGTTACCTCTGTTCAAGAAGCGTACCAAAGCGGGCAAAGGCATTTTGGAGAAAACAAAGTGCAGGAAATGACAGAAAAGCAGTCACAGCTGCCTTCTGATATCTTCTGGCATATGATCGGACATTTGCAAAGCAATAAGGTAAAATACATAGCTCCATTCGTATATATGATTCATTCAGTTGATTCATTGAGACTTCTTCAGCTTATCAACAAAGAAGCTTTTAAAAACAACCGGGTAATCAATTGCTTGTTACAATTGCATATTGCCAGAGAAGAAACAAAACATGGCATGTCATGGCAGGAAATTGAAGATTTACTATCTTCCACTCAACTTGCTGACCTCAAAAACATCTCTGTCAAAGGCCTCATGGCAATGGCCACCAATACCGACGATCTGGCTGTTGTCAGACAGGAATTCAGAGAAGTAAAACAGTATTTCGAATTAATGAAAGAAAAATATAATCACCTGGATAATGCTGATTTTAAGGAAATTTCCATGGGAATGTCAGGAGACTATGAAATAGCACTGGATGAAGGAAGCACGCTGATACGTGTTGGCTCTTCCATATTTGGATCAAGAAATTATTAAGAAATTATTATGCAACAACTTTTCTTACTTATCGGAACTGCATTGGGAGGTTCAGGCATCGCAATCGGGGCTTTCGGAGCTCATGCCCTAAAGGCTGTACTGGTGAACTCCGGGCGGCTTGATGTATATGAAACTGCTGTAAAATATCAGTTTTATCACGCTTTCGCTTTACTTATTCTGGGCCTGCTCATGTATCGTGTGCAATCGCCGTTGCTGAATTATGCAGGAATCGCGTTTACTATTGGCACAATTATTTTCTCAGGATCACTATATATCCTGTGTCTTAGCGGAGTAGGAAAATGGGGTGCTGTAACTCCTTTTGGCGGTATAATACTCATAATCGGCTGGTGTCTCCTTTTTGCCGGAATTGCACAGTCTGTTAAATAAAAATACTCCTGAAATCAGCTTTTGCCATGATTTCAGGAGTATTTCAGGCTCCTAGAACCTTAGTTATTGCTCTTCGGAAGGATATTACAAGTAATTGTAACTCTGGCCGGACTATTTACAGCATTGGAAAGTATAGTAATTCCTTTATTCTGCCTGCCCATTTTATTGTCCGAATTAAAGGTAATCTGGATCTCACCGGATTGTCCGGGCAAAATCGGCTCCCGGCTCCATGAAGGTGCTGTACATCCGCAGGTCGTAACAACATCTGACAAGATCAGAGGCTGATTTCCGGAGTTTGTGAATGTAAAGATATGGCTTACCTTTTCTCCCTGGATAATATCACCAAACTCATAGCTTGTTTCAGCAAGACGAATAACTGCTCCGTTCTTGGGTTGTTCGCCCTGTGCAAAAACTCCGCAGCAAATCATTGAAAAAAACAGAAATACAAATACGTTCTTCATAAGAATATGATCCGTTAAAATTAGGTTCTTTATGGGCACAAGATAATCAAAAACTTTGCCATCGTCATCACCTGAAAAACTGAGAATCAAAATTTACCATAAAAACTTCTTTAGCCCCCCTTGTTACTGCTGTATACAGCCAGCGAAAGTATTCCCTGTCGATCTGGTCCTGGGTCAGATATCCCTGATCAATAAATACTGCATCCCACTGCCCGCCCTGCGCTTTATGACAAGTCAGCGCATAGGCATACTTGACCTGCAGGGCAGATAAAAAGGCATCTTTTTTTATGGCAGCCTTTCGTTCCCTTTTACTTTTTATCTCCAGGTAATCCTTGCTTACAGACATATAAAGACGCTGATTTTCTTCCTGAGAAAGAGAGGGAGAATAAGAATTAAGCAAATCGAGCAAAATCCTGGCTTCAAACTCAGGCTCTCCTGCTTCATCCGGCAGCTTCAGCAATACATCGGCAAAGCGAAACCCATGCATCTCCGTTGTTCTGCGTACCTTAACAATTTCAACAAAGTCCCCGTTGGCAAGGAAGCCGCCGCTAATTTCTTCAGGCAGCGTCTCATAGTTGTTTCTGACTACTATGAGCATGTCCCCTACCTGCAACTCCTCTTCCGCATAGTTTATTCTCGAACGTATATACTGATTATACAGAACAGCCGACTTATTGCTTCGGGTAATTACCATAGTATTGTTAATACCATATTTTCCGTATGCATAGTTGAGTCCGTCTTCCAGCCTGTCCGCTTTCATCTTGTAAAAGTCTCTGAACCCCTGAACCTCGAACTTTACAGACTTCCCGTCCTGCCTGATTACCTCTCTGATGTGCGTGGCATTTTCCAGAATCCCGCTTTTTTGCTCCTGCCGCACAACTTCGGTCAGCTCAAATTCAGTGAGATCCACATCAAATTTCTCTCTCAGATAGGTTCCGTTAAGAGCAGGACTTTCCGACTGCCGGACCGGCGGAAGCTGTGCCTTGTCCCCTACCAGTATCAGCCGGTTCGATTTGCTGACAAACACAAATTCCATAAGATCTGCCAGCAAGCCGTTCTCCCCAAGCCCGGATTCATTGCTGATCATAGAGGCCTCATCAACAATGTAAATCGTCTTGGCAGCAAGGTTTGTTTTCAGGACGAACCTTAGCTCGTCAAGCCCGTCTTCGCCTTCCTCTCTGGTGTAAATATGCTTATGAATTGTATAGGCTTTTTTGCCGCTATATGCAGAAATCATTTTGGCTGCCCTGCCTGTCGATGCCAGTAAAACAAATTTGAGGTTCAGATCCGATAAAATATCAGTCAACGCTCCGATAATCGAAGTTTTACCTGTCCCCGCATATCCTTTCAGTAAAAAAACTTTTCGGGTACGCTGTCGATCTGAAAGGAAAGAATCCAGCAGATCAAAGACCTGTAACTGTCCTCCCGTTGGTGGAAACGAGAACGCAGAACTTAATAATTGAGAAGGCTTATGCAACGTCTTTTACAATCCAACTTTTATTGATGAATATTGTATTCGTATTACTACAAATTAAAGCGAATGGAGGCATCCCAGAAAGAAATACACCGGATTTTCGGAAATAAATTACGGATACGGGTATGCGGTATTTGTTTTGAAGAAAACAAAATACTGCTGATCAGACATCATAACATAGGAAAGCAGGGATATTTATGGGCTCCTCCCGGAGGTGGTATGGAGTTTGGGGAGAATGCGGAAGAATGCCTAAAGAGGGAAATGCTGGAAGAAACCGGGCTGGATGTATCAATCAAAAGAATGATGTTTGTAAATGAATATATTTCACACCCGCTGCATGCCATTGAACTTTTCTTTGAAACAGAAATCACCGGGGGACAACTCATAACCGGTAAAGACCCGGAAATGCCCGAAGAAAGACAATTAATCAGCGATGCATCGTTTATAGACCTGGACACAATCCGGTCAATGGATAAACAAACGCTTCATAATTTATTTAATTATGCTGAATCCAAAGTCGAAATACTCAGGCTGAATGGCTATTTTTTCCAGAATAGCCAGAGCGGGAAAACAAATCCAACGTTAAACAATTAAGAATTGGATTTTTCAAATAAATTTAGTATAATTTGCATTTTGATTTAAACGGAAATCATTAGGATAAACTATGTCGAACCAGTATAAGCTCAATAAAAGGGTCAAAGATGATAAATTTACCCCGGAGGAGATTGGAAAATATATCCTGAATATTCAGATAAGCCAGACTCTTTTCAGGCTCTGTGTCACAGATACTGAGAACAATCGCTGTCTGCTTATTGAAGATTATTCACTGGACAGCATATTATATCCCGAACAGCTTATTGAACAGCTCAATGCCATATACGATGGCCACGAAGTGCTTCAGGCCGGCTACTGGAGATCTATAAGACTCGCTATTAAGGACATCGATTTCTCCTTAATTCCTAAAAGTCTCTTTGATCAGCAGTATGCCCGCGATTATCTCAAAATCAACACCGGCCAGGATGCTCTCCGGAATCAGGATGTGTTCTATTATACTCAGAAAAGCACCGATGCCGTAAGTATTTTCAGCGCAGATACGAAAATTGTTGACTGGTTCAGAAAACAATACCCCGGCAAGGCCATCACACTGGTTCACCATACTACAGCTTTTATTGAAGGTATATTATTCAATAACAGGGATACAACAGACAAAAGTGTATTTATCCACGTGGAAAAGAACTTCCTGACAATTGTGGTTAAAAGTGCTCAAAAGCTCGAATTCTGCAATAGCTTTTATTTCTCCACCTCAGAAGACTTTGTTTATTTTGTAATGTTTGTGTATCATCAGCTACAGCTTAATCCGGAGCAGACTCCACTCACCTTATTTGGAGAAATTGCGCCGGACTCCTCAGCTTATAAAAAGCTGTACAAATACATTCAACACATAAAATTTGGTGATAAGCCTTCAACCATACGTTTCTGCTACAAATTTGATGAAGTTTTTGATCATCGCTTCTTTGATTTGTACAGCATGCACTTTTGTGAATAAAAACATTCTATGAAAAAAGCCATTTTTCCGGGTTCTTTCGACCCTTTTACAAAAGGTCACGCAGATATTGTAAAAAGAAGCATCCCCTTATTTGATGAAGTCATCATTGGCATCGGCCATAATGAGCAGAAAAAAAGATATTTTCCTATTGAGGAAACAAAAGAAAAAATTGAATCTGTTTTTATTGCCGAACCCAAAGTAAAAGTCGTTATCTACAATGGATTGACAGCCGATTTTGCCAGAATACAGGAAGCCCGGTATCTGATCCGGGGCTTAAGAAATACGACTGATTTTGAATATGAGAACAGCATCTGCCAGGCCAACAAATATCTCTGGGGTGAACTGGAAACCATTTTCCTGATTACCAGTCCGGCTTACGCATCCATAAGCTCATCCATTATACGGGAAATTCACCGCCATGGAAGCGATGTCACGGATTTGCTACCTTACCGGCTTTGAGGATTCTATACTCTGAATATAGCTGTCAAATACGGCAGAAATAGACTTATATGATTTGCCGACCAGCTTACCCGCTTCTTTCCTGTCTACCCAACGAACTTCCTGAATATCCTCCTCAACCTGAGGCTGCATATTTCGATCATTAAGGCAGGCCATAGTATACCAGTTGATCTTTTTCAGGTATTTCTTTCCCTTTCTGTTATAAGAATGCCAGGTGACACAAAGCTTTTCTCTCACTTCCACTTTTATATTACACTCCTCTTCTACTTCGCGCTTCGCGCCCTCCTTGGGATTTTCACGCTTTTTCAGCTTTCCTTTAGGCAAATCCCATTTTTTCAGGCGAAGAATCATCAATACCTTATCCTCTTTTTCGACAATCCCCCCACCGGCCTTAATAATTTTAAAATTATCCTTGATCACCTGCTCTACTGTTTTCACATCGCTGACAAGAAACGTAATTTCCATAAGCTTCTTAAGCTTCTTTATCTCCAGCAGCCTGAGCAGACGCTCTACATTAGCGACTTCCGAATTTTTTACCAAGACCCTTCCTTTCAGACTCTTGGAGATCAGTACCTCACGACCATCCAAAACTACATCATAGTCTTCCTCCTGACCTTCAAACCGGTTTCTGATCAATATTGGCTTATCGCTAATAAACAAATTCATATGGGGCAATTAATAAGAACATAAAAATAATTAAATTATTCAAAAACTTGTTCTGTCGAACCGACAAAATTCGCGACCAATAATATTTGTTTTCTATAAAATAGGACACTTTTTTCTCATATATTTGCTGTTGATGAGCACAAAAATTTCGTCTGCCAGAGCGATTGCAGAAAATTTACTGAAAATCGGAGCTATCAGATTAAGCCCCACTGCTCCGTTTAAGTGGGCTTCCGGCTGGAATTCGCCAATTTATTGCGATAACCGGCTTTCGTTGTCATTTCCCGAGACAAGAACACTCGTGAAAACACTACTGGCAGAATGTATAAAGGATCATTTTTCTGATGTTGAGGCAATCGCCGGGGTGGCCACTGCCGGCATTCCTCAGGGAGCGCTCGTTGCTGACCTGCTTGAGCTTCCGTTTTTATATGTACGCCCCAAACCCAAGGACCACGGGCTGGAAAATCTGATCGAAGGAAAAGTTGTACCCGGACAAAAGGTAGTTATTATTGAAGACCTTATATCAACCGGCGGAAGCTCATTAAAAGCAGCTGCCGAATTAAAGAAAGCAGGATTAAATACTCTGGGCATGGCTGCAATTTTCACCTATGGCTTTGATATATCCCTTGAATCATTCAAAGCAGCCGGTCTTCCGCTAATCTCTTTGAGCAATTATGATACACTTGTCGAAGTTGCTATTGAAAAAGGATTAATTGAGCCAAAAGATCTGACATCACTTAAAGTATGGAGAGAGAATCCCTCAAAATGGGGAATCGTATAATCAGGAGTTTACTCCTCGATTATACGCACTTCTGTTCTTCGGTTTTTCTTCCGGCCGGCTTCCATTGAGTTATCTGCGATCGGTTTACTATCTCCATATCCTTTAGCAATCAGACGGCTTTGCTCCACTCCTTTTCCGACCAGCCAGTTCAGAATAGCATCAGCCCTGTGCTGGGACAAATTAAGGTTCGCCTGAGGATTGCCGACATTATCCGTATGACCTGCAATCTCTACCTTCATTTTCGGATTAAACTGCAGGGCGCTTAGCAACTTATTGAGCGCTACCATGGAGTTTTCAGCCAACGTATAAGAGCCTGTTTCAAAATACACTTCATCCAGCGTAAAGTTTCGCACATAATTTTCAATAATGCGTATCTTAAGCTGACTGGTTAATTTCAGGGATCCCTTGGTTACAGGTACTTCCATTAAACCAAAATCAAACGTTTCACCGAACTTAAGCACTTTCAGCGAGAATTTGCCGCCTTCCGGCAAAAGGATATTGGCCACCCCGTTAATATCTGCTTCCAGTTTCTCATTAACATTCAACTGCTCGGACTCCACTCTGATTATAGCACCGGGCTCCGGAATAAGGTCATAGTCACTCACAATAAAAGTTACCAGCGCCATCTCATCAGTAGGGACCAGTTCCTGTGCCTGTAATGGCAGCAGCAGGATAGAAAGAAAAAAAGAGCAACAGATTCTTAGCATAGTTTTCATAGTTAACCACTCTAAAATAGGATTATTTTTTAGCTTTACATAACAATGAAACGAATAGGTATACTTTCTGACACCCATGGTTTTCTTGACGACTCCATATTTTCACACTTTAACGATTGTGATGAGATCTGGCATGCCGGTGATATCGGAAATACTGATATCAGCCATCGGCTTTCAGAGTTTAAACCCTACAAAGCTGTTTTTGGCAATATAGATGACAAATCCGTGCGTCTTAAGCATCCGGAATGGCATTTATTTGAAGAGGAAAATATCCGGATAGTTATTATTCATATTGCCGGCTCTATACCCAGATATACCAAAGAAGTCCAAAAGCTGATTGAAGAACATAAGCCCCAGATTCTTATCTGCGGACATTCCCATATTCTCAAAGTTGCCCCGGACAAAAAAAACAATCTACTGTATATCAATCCAGGTGCAGCCGGACATCACGGATTTCATAAGTTCCGCACAATACTGAAAATGGATCTTGCTGCCGGACAAATAAAAAATATGCAGGCAATTGAGCTGGGGAAACGCGGTATAAACTAAACAAAAAAGAGGCTTCTGCCTCTTTTTATACTTTTACTTATTCAGCTTTTGCTGCTCTAAGCTCCTCAATATCCACCTTCTTAATAACCGGCTTCCAGTTCAAAAGCTTCATTTTCTGCGCTTTTTTTCCAGCTTTTGCTGAATTTCTTCTCGCTTTCCTTTTAAGAGTAGTTACTGCCATTACTTATTTGTAGTTTTAATGTGTATCAGTTTTAAAGTGCAAAAGTAAATTATTTCCATTAATAATCCGAAAATAACCTACAGAAAATTTAAAAAACGGGCTTATCCTCAGCATTCAGATACAGAATATCCAATATTTCACGTGCAATTGTTCGCAACTTCCTGCTGCTGGTATTATTTAAAATAATAATAGTGTATTGCTTATCAAGCACCCGGATAAACGCCGCTCTGGAACCTTTCCAATAACCAAAGTGGTAGACAATATTATCCGCTTTACGCGGAATACGCCAGCCATATCCATAATCAATCTGCTTCCCGTTTTTAAGAGTACTTCTGGAAAAAGCATTGTCCAGGCTCTGCTGGCTCAAAAGTTTATTACTATACAGAGCCTGGTCCCACCTGAGCAGATCCATTGCTGATGAATAAATTCCCTTCTCCCCCACCAGTCCGTTACGAATGTCATCTTCAAAAGGCACGTAAGAATATTTATATGTCGCATATGCTCTGGCTGTCACGGGACAGCTGTTCAGATCTGAATAGTTGTAGACAAATGTATGGGTCATATTCAGAGGTTCAAAAACACGTTGCTTGAGAAACTCTCCATAACTCAGTCCGCTTACTTTTTCAATGATCAGGGCAAGAAGAATATATCCCGTATTACTATATGAAAATCTCTTACCAGGCAAAAATTTAACCGAAGGCTTCAGATTACTAAGTATCCACGGTACATCTTCATTAACTGCTATTTTGCATGTATCCCAGAATCCAAGAAACTGAGGGATATATTCGGATATGTCCGGAAGCCCTGAAGTATGATTGAGCAGCTGATGAATGGTTACATCTTTGTACGGGAAGTTTTCAATATAACTGCCAACAGTGTCTGTATAGCTCAGCTTCCCCTCCTCTGCCAGCATCATAACAGCAACCGCAGTAAATTGCTTACTGACAGAGGCAAGATGAAAAGAAGTAGTCAGCGTCAGGGGCTCGGAAGTCAGATGATTTCCAAATCCTTTTACTCCCTGATATACAACGGAGCCCTTATCTCCGACCAGTACCACACCATTAAACTGTCTTCGTGAAACATACCGGTCTATCACCGAATCAATCATCGCAACCCGCTCTGCATTGGCATCCTTATGATCGGCGACGGGTCCGGGCGGATATACCAAAGTACCGGCCTGGACCGAATCTGCCAGCAAATCGTTGTCAGATTTTTTTTCGCTGGATAAATCACATGAACTCAAAAAAAAGAAAGTTCCTGCAATGAGAATTATAATAGAGAAAATCTTCATATAACGAAGCAAAATAACACACATGAAACTTACTTTTTCAAAGATAAGTTTGCATTTTTTATTAAAACACAGGGTAACAAGGTTATTTTTTATCACTATCATGAAGACATAAAAAACATTTTGAATTATATTGTGCTGACAAAACAGAGTTGCGAGTCTTCATAAACTTACTTAAATTTGAAGCTAACTTTTAGATATCAATGAATTCAGGAAAAATCAGGCCTTTAATTCTGGCATTAAGCATACTTCTTTGTTTCCAGGCTGCTGCGCAAAGAAGCAGGGGGTTAATAAACCGCTCTCTCCTTAACAATGAACGTCTAAGTCTGACAGCTGGCTTGGGCCTAAGTTCTTACTATGGCGATCTGTGTGACAAGTACGAGTGTCTTCAGTTCAGACCTAATCTTGGGATTGGCGCCATGCTGAGAATGACAAACAACATTGGTATTAAAGCAGACCTAAACTATTTCAGACTTTATTCAGATGATGTCTGGGAAAGAAGAAATCTTGATTTCAGATCCAACAATGTTGAGCTTATTGTTGCAGGATATATCCAGCTTAATCCCTACGAGCGCTATGCTCACAAAAGAAAGCCCTGGAACATATATGCATACGCCGGAGTCGGCTTGCTATATTTCAGACCGGAAGGTTCTCTGAACGGAAAATGGCATGCGTTAAGACAACTCGAAACGGAGGGAGTCCGCTATAGTCCCATTACGGCAGTTATTCCTTATGGAGCAGCTTTCTCTTATACACTAAATAAAAACTATGATATCATGCTTGAATTCGGATATCGTAAAACCTTTACCGATCGTCTGGATGATGTGAGTTCAAGAGAATGGCGTATGTTTGAGGATTTTGAAAACAGAACCGCTGCCGAGATATCCAACAAAACAGGACGAGGTGATGATTATTGGCTGAAAAGCGGTCAGTACAGAGGAAATCCGGATAGAAAGGACGGCTACTTTATGTCTCAGGTAAAAATCAGATATACATTCATCTCTAAGAAATCGTACTACAAGCTGAGAAGAGCTCCGATGAGAAAACGATTCTAATCAAATCCTGAAAAATTATATTCTCTAAAAGAAATGAAAAAAGGGGCTTAAGCCCCTTTTTTTGTATTATTCTATTCTCAATATCATTTTCTCCTTCATAAATCCATCCATCCGGCTTGCCCCCATTATCCATATCCTCAATTAGAAAGCAAGGCGGGCTCATACCACACGTATAAGGAACAGCTACAATTAAGGCTGTATATTTTCTAAAATCAATATATCAATATAATACCTTCAATTCCATCTGACTCCCCCAATCCCTGAATACTATTTTTCTGATTACGTTACCTCTCTTAAATAAAAAACGAACTGCCTGAGCACTATTTCACATGCTCAGGCAGTTCGTTTAATCCGCATTCAGTACACAATATTATTCTTTGTCTCCCAACAGCTCTCGCAACTTATTGTGCAGAGAAGCCCCGCGTAAATTTACAGCGACAACTTTTCCTGTAGAATCCAGAAGAAAAGTGCTCGGAATTCCGCTTACCCCATACAGACGGGCTGGCGCTGACTGCCAGCCCTTCAGATCAGACACATGGCTTTCCCACGAAAGCTTATCTGTTTCAATGGCCTTCAGCCATTTATTTCTATCCGTATCAAGCGATACACTATACACTGTAAATCCTTTATCTTTATATGCATCATATGCCCGCGCAACATTGGGATTTTCCGCACGGCAAGGTCCGCACCATGAAGCCCAGAAATCAAGCAATACAACTTTTCCCCTTAAAGAACTGAGAGACAATTTTTTCCCTTCAGGTGTTTCCAGCGTTATATCAGGTGCTTCTTCGCCGGCCACCGGTGGTTCTTTAGGCAGAGCATCCCAAAAGTACTTTGCAGTAGCGCTCTGGGGAAACTCAGCGATATACTGTTTGGCAAGCTTTTTTGCATACTTAAGATCTGAGTTGACCATATTCCGGATAATGGTTCCATATAAAACTTCCTTATTGCGATTGGCGACAGTAGCTCTGGCCAATATAACCTCTGAAGCCTCTTTCCAGCTATCCAAATCCTGCGCAACAAAGCGCTGCATGTACAAAGCAATTTTTGAAGGCAGCATATCCCCTCTTGATAGCTCAGTATCAGTAAAATCCGTCGGCGAGAAAAAAGTTTCCTTATTGTCTGCATCGAATGAAAACATCTTCATAAACTTTTCCATAAAAGTTCCGGCATATTTAGCCTGCAACGCATTTACCTGTTTCTTTCTTTCTGTGTTGGAAGAGTCAAGTCGTTTTTGAAGACCATTGATTACTTTCTGGTATGCATCAGCATCTGAGGAATATTGGGACTGCGCAAGCTGAGCTTCTTTATTCAGATTGTTAAAAAAATCGCTCTGACGCTGGTTGATAGTGTTGAACTCCTTATAAGCCAGGTTTTCCTTAGAATCAGAAAAGGAGTACGAAGACTCAATATCTTTCAGATCAACGGAGAGAACCGGTTTCTCAGCCGGAGATAAAATCATCGCGACGGACGCTTCTTCTGAAGCCCCTATTTTATAAAATCCTCTCGGAAAATCTTTACGTAAGGGATAGGAAAAACGTCCTTCCTTATGCTTGACAGAATCCATCTTTAACAGATCAGATCCAAGAAATTCATAAATATATACATAGGGAGAACTTCCAAGATTCTGAATTGTACCGGTTAAAACACCCTGACCTTTTGATGCCAGACCAGCAAGAGAAAAAACGATAAACCCGACAGACAGAGTCCATCGGGATATAACAAAATGTACTTTCATTTTTTAAAATTATTAATAATTTATTCAGGTAAAAAATTTTACCTCTTGAAACAGGAAGGATTCTTCAATCCTGAGAAACTTTCAAGATCTATTTCAACCGCCCCGACAAACATCTTGGCTTTCACCTTAAGAGGCATTTTATTAGCATCATCAGACAGCCAGCAGGTGATTGAATTACTACCATCAAACAATGAATTTTCCGGCATAAGCGGAGTCAGCTTTATCGCTCTGATCTTGCCAAATTTGGTTTTAACATTTTCTATTCCATCGTACCGGACAGCAAAATCATAAATCTCATTTTCAAAAAAGGCATCCACTCTCACGATATCTCCTTTTTTGAGACTATGATAATCTACGGTACGCAAAAAGTAAAACCCGCTGATAATATCCTGAACATTATTAGGAACAACATAGTCCTCATGAAATTCCCCTTTACGGTGTCTTTCTACGTGTGCTCTCCCCTCCAGGGGAAAAAAATTCACATACTCCTTTAGCTTGAAATTATTCTCCTCAATATCTCTGTATGACCGTTGCGAAATCAACGCAGAAGTATCCATATAAGACCCCCACGTATCCCTGATACGTATCATCATATCAAAAGCTCCGGTTGATTTGCCAAAAACGGTTATTTTATAGCAGGTACGGTTATTGACTTTATAGAAATCCGGGTGGACTTCAAAATGGGCTTCTCCGGCATTAAAAAAACCGTAATGAAGCCGGAACTTCATTTTCTCGCCTTTAAAAAAGCTGCCATTCTTCATTAGCCGGTAGTCTTTCTCAGGTCCGGAGACGAATGAAAATAGAACCGGTACGATAAGTATAATAACCCAGCGTTTTAAATTGAACTGCTTCATAGGAGTGATAACGCAAACCCTATACCAAATCTATTTTCAGGTTCGCCTTTGTTAGTGCTTATAAAGAAGGATATGTTCTTTTCAGATAATTAAGATATTCCTTAAAATTACCATTAAATGACTCATTAAGTTCCATTTCAAACATATCCTGATCCTGTCTGTATGTTCTGTAGCCTAAAAAATAAGTATTATTAATAGAATCCAGCCTGTTATAAAACGCAGGCTCCCTGTCCTTATAATATGCCAGATAGTCTTTGAAGCCAGCAATAAGCTCCTTTAGCTTCTCTTCCTTAGCCGCCTGCCTTTTTTCATAAGGCATATCTGTCCCGAATGAGGCGTACAGGCTGTCAAGCTGATCGGCGCCATTCAATACAAGCTCAATATAACCGGCTGACAGTTCTTTTCGCTTTACATAATCTCTGTACTCGTCAGAATCCTTCCCATACTTATATTCCAGAAACAGCAATGCTCCTCTGTCACCTACAAAACTTGCCAGATTTTCATTGTACTGCACATTGTCTTTGATATATAAGGTTCCATGTGTCAGTTCATGAATAATCAGGTTAGCCAGACCACCTGCCGGTCTTTTAAGCATATTACTCAATATGGGATCCCTAAACCATCCGAGGGTTGACCAGCCTTCGACTTCGTCAATAGCAGCATCCAGTCCATGATTTAGTAAAGCATCTTTTTCTTTCACTGCCATTTCATAATCAAAAAAACCTTTGTATGTAAAACTTCCAAGAAAAGGAAACTTCCATTCCCGGGCCACCAGCTTAAACGGCTCCGCTCCGGTCACCACCCACAGCAACGGCTTATCTTCCTGATTATAAAAAGTAGTATAGTTGTCAGAATAATTTATTCCCAACGAATCAAATGCAAATTGCCGTATTTCCTGAATCAGACTGATTCTTGCTTTCAGTGAATCAGGATAAAGAGGATCCGATAGTATCTCATCCACAGGACGGGCTTTCAGCACAATAGTCAGCTGACCCGCCCCCTGCTTCAGGCCATAATACACCAATTGATAATTCCACACAAGCCCGCCCAGTACAATCATCAGTAATACGACTATGGTACGCTTCACTATTTTTTTCATAAATAATATCAGAACGCAGATTCAGTTCGGTCTGCCTTCTTTGATTTACATTCAAATGACATACAAAATAAGAATAAACAGACACTTAACCAGTATCCATTCAAAAAATAAGAATTGATTATAATGTTTGGAAAATGTCGGTCTAAAAACTAATTTCACTATAACTATCCTGCAAAAACCATGAACAAGAATTCTGAAAAATTAAAAGCACTACAGCTTACCATTGATAAACTTGAGAAAACCTATGGTAAGGGCACCATCATGAAGCTAAGTGATGAAAAGGTGCTTGACCTGCCCTCTATATCAACTGGTTCTCTCGGACTTGATATTGCATTAGGGATAGGTGGTATTCCAAGAGGCAGAATAATTGAAATATACGGGCCCGAATCTTCCGGTAAAACGACCTTATCCATGCACTGCATAGCGGAAGCTCAGAAAGCGGGTGGCATGGCCGCATTTATCGATGCAGAGCATGCCTTTGACAAATCCTATGCAGAGAAACTAGGCATTGATACTGAAAATCTGCTTATATCCCAGCCAGACAATGGTGAGCAGGCACTTGAGATTGCTGAACACCTTATTCGTTCCGGAGCAATAGATATTATCGTCATTGACTCTGTAGCTGCCCTTGTCCCCAAGGGAGAACTTGAAGGCGAAATGGGAGACAGTAAAATGGGACTACAGGCCCGCTTAATGTCACAGGCTCTGAGAAAGCTAACCGGAGCAATCAATAAAACCGGCTGTGCCTGTATCTTTATCAACCAGCTCAGGGAGAAAATCGGAGTGATGTTCGGCAACCCGGAAACCACCACCGGTGGGAATGCCCTTAAGTTTTATGCTTCTGTCAGACTTGATATCAGACGGGTAGGGCAAATCAAAGAGGGAGCTGATAATATTCTTGGAAACAGAACCAAAGTTAAAGTTGTCAAAAACAAGGTTGCCCCTCCTTTTAAAGTAGTTGAATTTGATATTATGTATGGTGAGGGTATATCCAAAATCGGAGAAATTCTGGATCTGGGAGTTGAGCTTAATATCGTTCAGAAATCAGGCTCCTGGTTCTCTTATGAGAACAACAAGCTGGGACAGGGACGCGATGCAGTAAAAGATATACTGGCAGATAATCCTGAGCTGGCAGAAGATATTGAAGCAAAAATCCGCGCAAAGATAAACGGAGAGGAAGGGTTAGAAACCTCACAGGATAAGCCCCAAAAAGCAAAAAAGGCTGCGGCAGCAGAAGAGGTTGAAAGTGAATAAGACCGCACGACAGCTTTAGTTTTTAGACATAAAAAAATCCCGTTTGCAGCGGGATTTTCTATTTCTACTATGTTGTGTTTTCTTATTTTGCGAAGCTCACAGCTCTCATTTCTCTGATTACTGTTACTTTTATCTGTCCGGGATATTGCATATCTTCTTCGATTTTCTTGGAAATTTCGAATGATAACAATCCAGCTCTTTCGTCATTCACATTATCTGCATCTACCAGTACCCTGAGTTCTCTACCAGCCTGTATTGCATAACATTTATTAACACCATCGAAGGAAAGAGCCAGTTCCTCCAGTTCTTTTAATCTCTTAATATACGACTCCATTACCTCTCTCCGTGCTCCCGGTCTGGAACCGGAAATCGCATCACATATCTGTATAATCGGAGAAATAAGCGAGGTCATCTCTATTTCATCATGGTGCGCACCTATAGCATTGCAAACTTCTGCATTCTCCTTATATTTTTTGGCAAGCTCCATACCCAATATGGCATGTGGCAATTCCGGTTCTTCCGTAGATACTTTTCCTATATCATGCAGCAAAGCAGCTCTCTTCGCCAGTTTGGCATTAAGTCCCAATTCTGCTGCCATGGTAGCAGCAAGCTTGGCGACTTCTCTGGAATGTTGCAACAGGTTCTGTCCATAAGATGAACGGAAGCGCATTCTTCCAACCATTCTGATTAACTCAGGATGCAAACCATGAATACCAAGATCAATAGCAGTCTTTTCTCCTATTTCAATAATTTCTTCTTCAATATTCTTAAATGTCTTTGCCACTACCTCCTCGATTCGGGCCGGATGAATACGTCCATCCTGTACCAGGCGGTGCAGAGACAAACGTGCTACTTCTCTGCGCACCGGATCAAAACCGGAAATAATAATAGCCTCAGGAGTATCATCCACGATAATTTCTACACCTGTAGCAGCTTCAAGGGCTCTGATATTTCGTCCTTCCCGGCCGATTATTTTACCCTTGATATCGTCACTTTCAATATTGAAGATAGAAACACAGTTTTCAATAGCATGCTCCGTTGCAGTACGCTGCAATGTTTCCAGCACTACCTTTTTAGATTCTTTATTAGCCGTCAGCTTTGCCTGCTCTACAATATCTTTAATCATTGAAGACGCTTTGGATTTTGCTTCTTCCTGAAGCGCTTCCACAATCTGCTGCTTAGCCTCTTCGGCCGACAGGTTAGCAATTTTTTCCAGTTTGGAAACCTGACTCAGACGCAGCTTTTCAAGCTCATCTTTTTTCTTGTTGACAATCTCCAGCTGAGCATTCAGATTTTCCTTCATACTCTCAAGCTCTGCCTCTTTTCTGGAGTTCTGCTCCATAAGCTTTGCCGTAGTAGTCTCCCTCTGCTTTACCTTTTGCTCATTCTGAATAATGAGATTTTTTTTCTTATTGGCATCCTCCTCAAACTCTGCCTTCATTTTCAGAAACTTTTCTTTTGCCTCGAGTATTCTGTCTTTTTTAATAGACTCGGCTTTAAGTTCAGCCTCAGTTATAATCAACTTGGCTTTATCGCGGGCTTCTGCTTCAATTTTTGTTATTACTTTCTGAAACAAAAGTCTGCCTATAGCTATCCCTATCCCCAGGGATATAATTGCAGTAAGTATAATGTACATCGGATCACCCATCTTTTTTTTTAAACAATGTTTTATGTTACTCAGACGGGAAACAGAACAAGTATATAGCCAAAAAAATAAGTTACTCTTTCATAAAAGCAGAAGATAACAGATTCTCGAGATTGTCCATCCTGTTCGCTACAGAATTATTCCGAATCATTTCTTCCTTCTCCAGCTTCAGTTTTTCGACAAGACAATCAAAAGCAACCATTGCCAAAAGGTCCTGTTTATCATCTATACCAAACTGATCACGATAAAATTTATACCGCTCATTGACCAGACGACCAGCAAGTCTTAGTCTCTCTTCTTCTGCAGGCGATACCCTCATCGGATATTCCCTGTCAGCAATTTTAATCTTTATTGAAAGTTCTTCCATACCGGAAGATTATCTTATTCACTTAAATGTGCTATACATTTGTCAATTTCCCTTATATACTCATTAATCATAAGTTTCAAATCCGTATGACTAAAAGCATCTTCTGATATTGACGTTACAATTTTAGTAATTTTCTGTTGATTTTGAAAGTTTTTAATTTCTTCCTCTTTATCCGCAAGCAATTGTAGCAACTGATCACGCTCCTCAATCACCGCTCCGAGCATTTCCTTCAGACGAAAATGCTCATCGACGAGATTAGCAGCCAATGCCTCTATTCTTGTCAAACGCTGATCAAATGATTCTGCTGCCATATTTACGAGTTGCTTACTTCCGGATCATTGCTCCCAGTTCTGTTTCGAAAGCTGCGATCAGCTTTTCCATAGTTTTGTCAATCACCGGATCTGTTAGTGTCTTTTCTTTATCCAGTAAAACAAAACTGATAGAATACGACTTTTTTCCTTCTCCGATATTGGCTCCTTCATACACATCAAACGCATTGACTGCCTGCAAAAGTTTCCGTTCCTTTTGTTCTGCCAGCGCTTTAATCTGTGCAAAAGTTATACTCCGGTCTATTACAAGGGAAAGATCTCTGCGTACTTCCGGAAACTTGGATACTTCCGAATACACAACACCTGCATTGTATAACTTGTACAAAAGCTCTGCATCAAATTCAGCATACCAGACAGCCTGCCGTGTATCTACGGTTTTGGTTACCTTGTCATTAACCAGACCAAAGCTAACCAGCTCTTTTCCATTAAGCTTATACGACAATCCGTATTTCATTACATGATTCTGTACAACTTCTGATGAATATCCCCGGATATTCATTTTATCCAGAATCTTATACACTTCTGATTTCAGATTGTAAAAGCCAACTGGTGTCTGCTTCTCCACCCAGGACTCACTATGAGCCGAACCAGTTATGAAAAGAGCAAGTTTCTCGTATTCCCGATATCCCTGTTCGGTTCTAAAATACGTTTTTCCGAACTCAAACAGCTTCATATCTTTTTGCTTCCTGTTGATATTATACTGTACAACCTCTAATCCGGAAAATAAAAGACTTTGCCTTAAAACTCCGAGATCCTCACTCAGTTTATTCAGTACTTCTATCTGTCCTTCATTGATATCAAGCAGCGGTGCATATTCCGGCTTCGTGAGCGAGTTGGTGATTATCTCATTAAATCCGCAAGAAGCCAGCGTCTCACCTAATATTGCTTTAATCTTACCTGTATCCTGAGCAGGGAAATCAGCCAAAAATCCAGCGCTGATTTTTCCGGATATCTCTATATTGTCATAACCATAAATACGAATTATTTCTTCTATGACATCAGCTTCTCTTTTTACATCAGTCCGGTAAGCAGGCACTGCCAGCTCAAGCCTGTCTCCCTGTTCACTGCATATGCGGATATCCAGATTCATCAGAATCGTTCTGATTTCTTCACGTGGAATTTCCTTACCTACCAGCATGGATATCCTGTCATAACTTGTCAAAACAACAGCTTCTGAAACTTTTGAAGGATAAATATCATATACCGATGAAGCCACATTGCCGCCGGCAATCTGCAAAATCATCATTACCGCTTTTTCCAGAGCATATACCGGCATCTCCGGATCCGTTCCCCGCTCAAACCGGAAAGATGAATCCGTTTTCAAACCATGATCCATACTGGTCTTTCGGACACTGTCCGGGAAAAAACAAGCGCTTTCCAGAAATATTGCAGTAGTAGTATCAGAAACACCCGAATCCTGTCCGCCAAAAACTCCGGCAATACACATCGGCTCTTTCTCATTGGCTATTACCAGATCCCTGGTATTCAACGTTCTGCTTACACCATCCAGGGTTACAAGTTTTTCTCCCTGTTTTGCATTCCGTACCACAATTTTCTCACCGGTAATTTTTTTGAGATCAAATGCATGAAGTGGCTGTCCAAGATCATGCAATATATAATTGGTGATATCTACTATGTTGTTAATTGGTGCAAGACCGATAGCCCGTATTCTTTTTTGCAGCCATTCGGGAGATGGTGCAACGTTTATTCCGGAAATAACAACTCCGCTATAGCGAATACAAGATTCATTATTGCTAACTTCTACAGAAAAAGGGGTTGTTGCTTCCGGAGCAGCAACCGTGTAATCCGGTTTCCGGAGATTTCTCTTAAGCAATGCTTTCAGATCTCTGGCTACTCCATAATGCGAAGCAGCATCGCCTCTGTTTGGCGTCAGGCCTATTTCGAATATATAATCAGGTTCCAGTTCAAAATAGCGGGCAGCAGGTGTACCTGCAGGCAAATCCGTAGAAAGCACCATTATACCATCATGACCTTCTCCCAATCCGATCTCATCCTCCGCACAGATCATTCCCTCGGATGCCTCTCCTCTGATCTTCGCCTTTTTAATTTTAAACGGTTCGTGTCCCTTAGGATACAACGTTGCACCGACTGTTGCCACTACAACCTTCTGTCCTGCGGCTACATTGGGCGCACCGCACACAATCGGCACAATTATACCTCCACCCAAATCTACAGTAGTCTTACTGAGCTTATCTGCATCCGGATGTTTTTCACAGGTCAGGACCTGCCCGATCACGAGCCCTTCCAATCCCCCTTCGATCAATTCGTGTTTTTCTATACCTTCAACCTCAAGTCCGGATCCGGTGAGCAAAGCCCCGATTTCAGAAGGACTTTCCTCCAAATCAATAAAATCTTTTAACCAACTATATGAAATCTTCATTGCTTCAATACTTAAAATCCAAAAATAACGGATTTCAGCGCCTAATCACAACTTTATTTAAAAAGGTAAAATATTATTCTTTATACATCCTTTCACCTGCACGAACCTCTGTATCTATAAAATTTTCCCGGGGTGGCAACGGACAGCTATAGCGGTAATTGTATACACAATACGGATTGTAAGCCATATTAAAATCAAGTGTTACAAAATTGTCAGACGGCACTTTCACATCCAGATAGCGCCCGCCCGCATACGTCTCTCGCCCTGCCGTAAGATCTGAAAATGGCAAAAAGAGATGCCCCTTGACATCAGGTGCAAGATTTCTCAAAAGAATTACCTTATGCTCTCTTTTATTTAATTCAAATATCGCTCTCCCGTATCTGTAATATATATCCGAGCCCCCGTCGCTTCGCATGATTACAATCTGAGCAGAATCACTGACAGGTTCAAAACGTGCTTTCACCACATATTTTTTGTCAGGGAAGAAATAGCTTAACCCATCGAATACATTTTTATTTTCAATCGGAGAACTTTCTCCGATTTTAAAAGCAATATCCTTCTCACTGCGATAAAGTTGAATCTGTTTTACATAATCCTCCGGCGGACCATCATCATCGCCCATAAAAAAGACGGAACCCATAATGATTAATACAAAGAACATTGCCAGCCAGGCGACCAGCGTCATAGGCGAAATTTTCTTTTCTTCAGATTTTTCCTTCATCTGCAAAACTATAAAAACCCTGATCGGTAAAGATAATATGATCTAAAACAGAAACATCCAGCATTTTACCTGCATCCTTCAGCTTTTTTGTCAGCATGTGATCGGCCGGACTCGGATTCTGATTTCCGGAAGGATGATTATGCACTAATATAACAGCGCAAGCCAGACTTTCAAGCGCTGGTTTAAAAATAAGTTTAGGATCAACATAGGTACCACTGACACCACCCTGACTTACAAGAACTTTCCGTATAACTTCGTTTGCCCGGTTGAGCAAAATAGCCCAAAACTGTTCATGATCAAGATCCCCTAAATGTTCTTTCATGATTTCATGCACGTCCGCCGCAGCTCCTATCCGGTGCCGTCTTTTACGGGGAGTCTCTTTTCTCCTTCTCCCTAACTCAAGGGCACTGACAATGGTAATGGCCTTAGCTCTGCCAATACCTTTAAAACGCTCCAGATCCTTTACCGAAAGAGTAGCCAGCTGATTCAGATCATTATTTGCTTCGCTTAATATTTTCCGACCGAGTTCGACAGCCGAGACGGCAACTGTACCTGACCCAATCAGAATCGCGATAAGCTCTGCATCTGAAAGCGCATACTTGCCTTTAAGAACGAGCTTTTCTCTGGGACGGTCTTCTTCTGGCCACAAATGAATACCTGATAGTAATTGCTTTGTATATTCCATAGCTAAAAAGTTAAATATCAGATACAAAAATAAAAAAGGTCTTATGTTTTACATAAGACCCTGAATTATATTTTGGCTGTAAATTAATTACAGACCATTCACGTACAAAGCAAGCTGAGACTTCTTGTGAGCCGCCTTGTTTTTATGAATAATATTTTTCTTTGCCAGCTTATCAATCATTCCTGAAACTGTTTTCAACAGTTCTTCTGCTTCTTTCTTATCAGTAGTTTCTTTCAGTCTTCTTACAAAAGTCCTGGTAGTTTTAGACTGATATCTGTTTCTTAAATATTTAGCCTTGTTAGCTCTGATTCTCTTAATTGCTGATTTATGGTTCGCCATAGATTTAAATTCTTTCTTCTATTTCACAACGGAATGCAAAACTAAACTATTTCTAAAACAATACAAAATATACCATACTTTTTTCTTGATTTCTGTTTCCATTCAAATACGTATATTCGTTTTTTCAACTTTCAATCTGCTATGCATTTTTATTTACTGATATTCTTTCTATCAATCAGCTATTTAAGTTATGGCTGGGGTTTTGTTGCCCACCGGGCCATCAACAGGCACGCAGTCTATAGCCTCCCCGCTCCCCTGATTGCCTTTTATAAAAAGCACATCTCATTTATTGAGCATGAGTCTGTAACTCCTGACAGAAGACGTTACTCCTCTCCTAATGAAGGCAGCAGACATTATATCGATCTGGATCTTTTTGACAGCCTTCCGATTATGTCCTGGCACCACGCAACAGCAAAGTATGGCGAAGAAAATCTAAGAAAAAATGGAATACTTCCCTGGAATATTCTACTCTTAAAAAAACAATTGACTGATGCATTCAAAGAAAAGAATGCAGCCAGAATACTTCGCTTATCCGCCGACGTCGGGCATTATCTTGCAGATGCCAATGTTCCCCTCCATACTACATCGAATTATAACGGACAAAAAACCAACCAGCATGGAATTCATGGTCTGTGGGAATCCCGGCTACCGGAGCTCTTTTTGTCTGATTATAATCTGCTTGTCGGCAAATGCAGCTATATTGATGATTTGCCTTCCACTATCTGGACAACTATTCTGACTGCCAATGCCTGTACTGACAGTGTCCTTACAATTGAACGAAGCCTGTCCGAGCTGTTCCCCTTAGTCAGTAAATACAGCTATGAAGAACGGGGAACCGGCATTAGCAAAGTATTTTCTTATGAATATTGCCAGCTTTATCATCAGCGTCTTGCCGGCATGGTCGAAAAACAACTACGGAATTCTATTATACTCACTGCCAGTTTCTGGTATACCTGCTGGGTTGATGCGGGCATGCCCGATCTCTCGGATAGCACATACAGGCAACGAAAAAAAGCTTCTGATTCTCCATTACAAGAGCATCCTGCTGACTGTAATCATTAAATACAGGTATAGTTTTTGCAAAACCCGGAAAAAACACCATTATGAAAAAATATCTGACGACAACATTTCTCGGACTTACAGCAGGGCTGGCAGGTTCAGGCTTATTCCAGCTGTTGTCTCCGGTCCAGGAGAAGATAATTATCCAAAATGATTATATTCCTTCTTACGCAACTACCGGTACACAGGAAGCTTTTCATACGAAAAATCAAAATAACTTCCCTGCCATTAATGAAGATTTTTCGAATGCATCTGAGCTTAGCACACGCTCGGTAGTATATATTAAAACAACTTCTCCCACCCAGTACAATCAGTACAACTGGTTTGACTTTTATTTTCACGGACGCAGTGGCCAGAATATCAGTAATGGTTCCGGTGTTATTTTCAGCGAAGATGGTTATATCATCACCAATAACCATGTTATTGAGAATGCCAGCAAAATAGAAGTTGTACACGAAAAGCAAAGTTTTGAGGCAACAGTCGTCGGCACAGATCCTTCAACTGATCTTGCTGTTTTAAAAGTTACATCCGGCAATCTTCCGGCAATAAAAATAGGGAGCTCAAGAACTTTGCGAATAGGAGAATGGGTTCTGGCGGTTGGAAATCCTTTTAATCTGAACTCTACTGTAACCGCCGGAATCGTAAGTGCCAAGGCAAGAAGTCTCAACGTTGTAAACAGTCAGTTTCCCATTGAGTCTTTCATACAAACAGATGCCGCTATCAATCCGGGTAATAGCGGAGGTGCACTTGTAAATCTTAAAGGCGAGCTTGTAGGTATTAACACTGCCATACTTTCCAAAACAGGCTCCTATACAGGATATGGATTTGCGGTCCCGGCCGATATTGTTGTAAAAGTTGTTAATGATATCATTCATTTCGGTGAAGTTCAGAAAGCTTTCATCGGTGCTTCTGTCACAGAAATCAATACCGACGTAGCAGCCCGTTTTAAGCTCAAAGACTTTAATGGTGTTGTTCTTAATCAGATTGCCAAAGAAGGAGCTGCCGAAAAAGCGGGATTAAAAACCGGTGATGTAATTCTAAAAATAAATAATCTTCCGGTAGACAACAAAAGCCACTTTGATGAAGCAATCAGCTATCAGAATCCGGGAGATAAAGTAAAAATTCTCTATACACGGGAGGGCAAAGTCAGCGAGACATATGTGACATTAACAAACAGGGAAGGAACCACCGAGTTTCTCAAGCGCGAGATATTTACCTCTCAGACCTTAGGTGCAAATCTTGAGAAGTTATCCAAAGTTGAAAAAACCAAGCTGGGTGTTGACTATGGTGTCAGAATTCTTCAGGTCAAGGGCGGCTTATTCCGTCGTCTTGGCATTGACGAAGGCTTTATCATTACTGCAATTAATGGGAAAAAGATACAGAATCCGGAGGAAATAGCCAATATCATTGAGAATACCAGAGGGCGTGTTGTCATTGAAGGTATTAACGCAAATGGAACTAAAGGCTATTACTCCTACTATTACTAATCAAAGCTCCGGATAAATAAAAAAGAGACCTCAAATGGTCTCTTTTTTATTTATCCGTGTTATCAAAAAACAAAATCAGATATTCTTTATTTTAAGCTTTTTTATCAGCTCCTGCATTTGGGCATTAAACTTCCTGTCTGTATCCATTAAATCATTCACAGAGGTCAGTGCATGAATCACTGTGCTGTGGTCTCTGTTTCCAAAATGATATCCAATGGATTTCAGCGATAGATTCGTATAGTTCTTAGCAAAGTACATTGCGACCTGTCTTGCTACAACAATCTCTCTTTTTCTGGTTTTATCCTTCATCGCATCAACCGATACATTAAAGTTTTCAGCGACAAATTTCTGGATATAGTCAATACCAACTTCGCATTGGATATCCTGTACTATTGATTTTAGCGTCTGCCTCGCAAGTTCAAGATCAATTGCTTTCTGGTTGAGAGATGACTGAGCTATCAGAGAAATAACTACCCCTTCCAGCTCTCTGACATTGGTATCAATACTGTAAGCCAGATACTCTATGACGTCAGCGCTAATTGTAATTCCTTCGGTTTCCAGTTTTTTCTGGATTATAGCCATTCTTGTCTCAAAATCCGGCAATTGGATGTCTGCAGTCAGCCCCCATTTGAATCTGGATAAAAGACGCTCCTGCATACCTTTAAGATCTTTAGGCGCGCAATCGCTGGTCATTATTATCTGCTTGCCGGATTGGTGCAAATGATTGAAAATCTGAAAAAAGATCTCCTGTGTTTTTTCTTTCCCGGCAAAAAACTGTACATCATCCAGTATCAGTACATCTACCATCGCATAGAAACTATTGAATTCCTGTATATTATTATTCTTCAGGGCTTCAATATACTGATTCGAAAACTTTTCGGAAGTAACAAAGAGTACAATCTTATCCTCGTGATTTCTTTTTATCTGATTTCCTATTGCCTGAACAAGGTGAGACTTTCCAAAACCGAATCCTCCGTATATCATCAGAGGGTTGAAAGAAGTTACTCCCGGCTTATTGGCAACTGCAAGACCGGCAGAGCGTGCAAGGCGATTGCAGTCTCCTTCAATGAAATTATCAAAAGAATATAACGGATTAAGTTGCGAATTAAATGTTCCTATATCCAGAGGCTTGTTCTCAAATGGATTTTTAATTTCCGCTTTCACTATGTTATTTCCTCCTTTTGGGGCCTGGTTTCGGGAAATGTTACCGACATTCATTGCATAAGGCTTTGTAACAACCTGCACTTCCTGCTCAACATGAATAGCATATTCAAGACGTCCTTTAGCTCCCAGCTCCGCATCAATTGCTTTTCTCAATACGTGTACATAATGCTCCTCGAGCCACTCATAAAAAAACTGACTGGGCACCTGGATAGTTAAAACATCATTATTCAACAGAACAGGAACAATCGGTTCAAACCATGTCTTAAATGCCTGTTCTCCCACATTATCCCGAATAATGTGCAGACAGTTCTTCCATACCGTTTTACAGTCTCTTACAACGAACATAATTTGGTGATTAATGAAAAAGTTTGTCCTCCTGAATCGCGAGGGGAACAAATTTGTCAAAAAAAAAATTTTAAAAAAAATCAGGAAAAGACTTGAGTTTTATGATCCCCACAAAGCATCATTGAATAGCCAAAATACCCCTTTTAAAAAACATAAAAAAAGCCAATATTTTATTTATAAAATACAAACATGAAAATTATTTACCGGCGATAGATTTTCACACCGATGTAATGTTCAGAATATTTTTTTGTGAACAACAATGTTGATAACTTATACTTACCAACAGTTAGCCCACAGCAAACTCTATAAAATCATCAGCATTATCGGGCATTTTATATTTAAAATAAAATTCCAATCATCCTAAAAAAATAGACTAAGCGGCCTTTTCCTTGGACGAAAAACAAGCCTTGACAAGCAGATTTACCAAACAACTCAATAATCTTATTATCTGATACTTAAATCAAACAAGCGCAATCAGACGGCAATAATTATACAAATAAATTACACATGTAAGTTTAAAGTATAAAATATTAATTTATATCAATAAACAACTTATTATTAAGCAATAATAAAACATAAAAACATTTCATTATAAAAAGTAAACCAAGATATCCACAAAGTGGATATCCTTTATCGTCATTTACAACAAAAATACGTCTTCTGGTTTTCTCCTTTCTAAGATCTTTTTTGCGTAACGCTATTTGAAGACGGAACGCTTATAAAACAAAAGAGGCTGCTGTTTTACAGCAACCTCTTTTGTGTCCATCTTTAATGAATATATAATCCGTTTCTATTTTATCAGTTCAACTTCCCCGAATATTCCCGCATCAATCCAACCCTGATTTTTATCTTCTCCTTCAACATAAACAGACCCAATAAAGTTTTCCCTGACATGATTTCCATCGTTGTCATTGTACGAAACAGCGAACCCCATCTTCTTACCTGCTTTTAGTACAACCGGCTTGTTATCCGTTCTGGTATCCGAATACGTATCAGGGAAAATACGCATAGCGACTTCCCAGACATACCTGTTACCTGTTCCGGTACGCTTCACCTGCATATAATCCTTATAATTGTGAGGTTTTTTATCGGGTCCGATATCAATTACATCGTAGTCGAGAGTAATATGATAAGCAAAAGCATTATGCGAAAACTGATGATTACCTTTGGAGCGATCTTCATCAATAAAAAGTTCCAGACAATCATCTTCCCACCAGTTAACAAACGGGTCCGGTTCCTGGTCAGACAGACTATCATCTATAACTTCTACAAGAAAGTATAAGAACTCCTTATCCCAGACCATTTTATAACGTCCCTGAAAATCGTCAGGATCAGGTGCATCACCCAACCAGACCTGATGAATCGTTTTCCAGGGGGCGCGCTGCCAGCTTTTCTCATCCCCTATCCCATCTACAACGATCTTATTAGTCGTTGCAGGAGCTTTATAATTTCCGTCAGATATCCCTTCCCCTTCAAGCGTAACCACCTGAGCTCCGGCTATCAGAGGCAGGCAAAAAAAACAGATCAGTTTCAAAAAGACTTTATAATACATATGCTGCTTAACGGGATAAACTTTCAATTAACTCCTGAGTAATACCGGTTGAAGAGAACCCGCCATCATGGTATAGGTTCTGCATAGTAACTTTTCTCGTAAAATCCGAGAACAGACTAATCACATATGATGCACACTCTTCAGCTGAAGCATTTCCAAGCGGTGACATTTTCTCAGCAAAGTCCATAAACGCGTTAAATCCGGTAATACCTTTTCCTGCGGTTGTCACTGTCGGGCTTTGCGAAATAGTATTCACACGTACTTTTTTCGTTCTGGCAAAACGATAACCATAACTTCTTGCAATAGATTCAAGAGTAGCTTTGGCCTCTGCCATATCAGAATAATCAGGGAAGCTTCTCTGAGCTGCGATATAAGTAAGCGCTACAATTGAACCCCACTCATTCATAGCATCTTTCTTCTCTGCCACCTGCATGACTTTATGGAAAGACAAAGCAGAAATATCAAGCGTTTTCAAAAACCATTCGTAGTTAAGATCTCCGTATTCACGACCTTTTCGGACATTCGGACTCATTCCTATGGAATGCAGCACAAAGTCGATTTTTCCGCCGAGCGCTTCCAGAGATTTATCAAATAAGCTTTCAAGATCTTCTATCGAAGTTGCATCAGCAGGAATTACCACAGAGCCGCACTGTTCTGCAAGCTTGTTGATTTCCCCCATTCTCATAGCGATCGGTGCATTGGTAAGGGTAAACTCTGCACCTTCTTCTTTCGCCTGAAGAGCGACTTTCCATGCAATTGAATTCTCATCCAATGCCCCGAAAATGATACCTTTCTTTCCTTTAAGAAGATTATATGCCATATTTCTACTTTTAAGTGTTCTGTCAAAAGAAGCCAAAAATAGCTCTTTTTAAGATATTCTGAAATTTTTAGTTTTTTGATACCTTCAGGGCCTGCTCGATATCACTGATAATATCATCAATATGCTCAAGCCCGGCAGACACTCTTATAAGCCCGGGAAGAATCCCGACAGATGTTCTGTCTTCCTCTGTAAGTTTGGAGTGTGTGGTAGAGGCAGGGTGAGTAATAATCGTTCTGGAATCACCAAGGTTGGCGCTGTGCGAAATCATTCTGACAGAGTTCAATAGCTTTCTTCCTCTTTCCAGGCCGCCTTTTACATAAAAGGTTACAATAGCCCCGCCTGCTTTCATTTGTTTTTTTGCAAGCTCATATTGAGGGAAAGAAGGCAGAAAAGGATATTTTACCAATTCTATTTCTTCATGACTCTCAAGATATTGTGCAAGCTTCAATGCATTATCACAATGTCGGTCCATTCTTACGGCCAGTGTCTCCAGACTTTTGGAAAAAATCCAGGCATTAAACGGAGACATCGCCGGACCGGTATGGCGGCTAAAGAAACGAACTTCTTTTATTAATTCCTTTGAGCCAAGTATAATACCGCCTATAGCACGTCCTTGTCCATCAATAAACTTCGTGGCTGAATGACTTACCAGATCTGCTCCGAATTTGAGCGGCTGCTGTAAATAAGGTGTGGCAAAACAATTATCCACATTTAAAAGAATATTTCTTTTTTTGCACAGCTTAGCCAGCCACTCCAGATCAATCAGATCCAGTGTAGGATTGGAAGGCGTCTCTACCAGAAACATTTTTGTATTGTCCTGAATCAATCCTTCCCAGTTTTCAGGCCGGGCGATATCTGCAAAGGAATACGTTATCCCCCACTTTGGTAAAATCTGCGCAACAATCTGAATTGTCGATCCAAAAACGGATTTACACACAATCAGATGATCACCTGCTTTCAGAAAAGCGGCCATGCTGCAAAATACAGCAGACATTCCCGAGGCTGACGCAAAGCCATCCTCAGCTCCCTCGAGCGCGCACATTTTTTCGATAAACTCCGTTGTATTCGGATTGGAGAACCGTGTATAAATGTTGCCTTGTATTTCATCTGCAAATAACGCTCTTGCCTGTTCCGCGTCCTCAAACACAAAACTGGAAGTCATATATAAAGGCACCGTATGCTCTCTGTTGCCGGTCTTATCGGTCTGCAGCCTGATGGCGTTGGTTTCAAAGTTTGAATACTTTCCCATGTTACTAATTTATGCTTCTATCCGTATACTGCTCGTAATCACAGCAGTCTTCTCCAGGGTCTTGGCAACCGAACAATATTTGTCCATAGAAAGAGCAACGGCTCTTTCAGCTTTAGCTGTATCTATTGCCCCCTTAAAAATGAAAACGACATGAATCTTCCGGAATAAAGAAGGTATGGCATCCGGCTCCCTCTCTGCATCAATTTCAATCTGCATTCCTTCAACTTCTATCTTTTGTTTTTTCAGGATACTGATTACATCAATGGCGCTGCATCCGCCCAGTCCCATGATCAGTAATTCCATAGGCCGGGCACCCATATTTTTACCGCCGATTGCCGGGGAGGCATCTATATGCACCTCATTACTCTGCTCATTTTGAGCCACAAAATGAAAGCTGTTACCGTCTTGCTGAAGTTTAATTTGCATGCTTAAAATAGTTTACCTGAGCAAATCTATTCAACTTTACTTAAAGAAAAGTTAAAATATAATACGCTCAGTAATCAAATTTACGGCAAAAAATTTTTCCTGAGAAACAAATACAGAATTTAATTTTGAACAAGGGAGCAATATTAAAAATATCCGAAATTTAATTTTGACAATTGTTTTAAATAAAAAATTTTCATATATTTGTTCTAGTTGACATATTTACAGAAATGACTTATATGCCTTTTTATTCCGTTTCCGACAGCCCTTGTTGCAGTATGAGTTACCTGTGAGGAAGGCTATATAATAAATTCAAAATATTAGAATGTAACAAGGCCTTTCAGGATAAAGAAAGGCTTTTTTGTTAAACGAACTGAGAAATCATTATCTACTTATGAGTAATAAGATAACAAATCAGCTAGAATTATCAGACAGCATCTCATCAGCAGCCCGGCATGATATTGTCGAACTACAATCCAAAATCAATTCATTCCGCCTCGGTCTGATTGACAGTGAAAAGTTCCGGGCTTTCCGTCTTGCCAGAGGAATCTATGGGCAGCGCCAGGAAGGAGTACAGATGGTACGGATCAAGCTGCCATTCGGCAAAGTAACTCCTGAACAGCTGGTTCGCATTGCTGATATTTCGGATGAATATGCTTCCGGCAATCTTCATCTTACGACCAGACAGGATATACAGATTCACTATGTCAAACTGGAAAATGCACCTAAAGTATGGGCTAAGCTGGAAGAGCTCGGAGTTACAACCAGAGAGGCCTGCGGCAATACCGTCCGAAATATGACCGGATCTCCTATGGCCGGCATTGATCCGCTGGAGCCATTTGATGTGAGCCCGTACGTGTATGAACACTTCCGCTATTTCCTTAGAAATCCGGTTTGTCAGGAGATGGGGCGTAAGTTCAAAGTATCTTTTTCTTCCAGTGATCAGGATTCCGCCTTCTCATTTATCAATGACCTTGGTTTTATCCCCAAAGTCCGGATAGAAAACGGCAAAGAAGTTCGCGGATTCAAAGTGCTGCTTGGCGGCGGACTCGGAGCACAGGAGTTCCATGCTTATCTTGCCCATGAATTTCTGCCTGAAGATCAAACCATACCATATAATGAGGCGGTTCTGAGAGTTTTTGACCGCTACGGAGAACGCACGCGGCGGAATAAAGCCCGTATGAAGTATCTCATTAACAGCCTTGGACTGGAAGAGTTTATACGCCTTGTTGAACAGGAGCGTGTAGCTCTGAAATCAAAAAGCTACCAGATTGACAGAGATATTCTGGGCGAATATCAGATTCCTCAGAACACCTTTGAATACGTTGCTCCAATTGATCAGGAAGCTTATGAAAGATTCAGAAAAACTAACGTATTCGAGCAAAAGCAAAAAGGCTTTTATGCTGTTCAGCTGAGAATCCTGCTGGGGGATATACCAACTGACAAAATCCGCCTCTTTGCGCAGATTGCCAAAAAATATGCATCAAGTGACATCCGTATTACCATCAATCAGGGCTTATTGCTCCGGTTTGTGCACCCGGAAGCATTACCAGCCTTGTATAACGAACTGTATGAAATCGGCTTAGCCGAACCAGGTTTTGACAGCACGGCTGATATCACAGCCTGTCCGGGAACCGATACCTGTAACCTGGGCATAGCCAGCAGCACCGGGCTTGCCATAGAACTGGAGCGGATCATCAAGGAAGAATTTCCAGATCTTATATACAACAATGATATAAAAATCAAAATCAGCGGCTGTATGAACGGCTGCGGACAGCATTCCATTGCCAGCATCGGCTTTCATGGCATGTCTATCAAAAAAGGCAACCATGTACTGCCAGCCATGCAGCTAATGCTGGGCGGTGGTATCGGCCATGACGGAAACGGACTTATAGCCGATAAGATAATCAAGCTCCCTTCCAAAAGAGTTCCTGACGCTTTTCGCGAATTAATCCGGGATTATGAAAACCATGCGGAAGACAACGAGTACTACCACAACTACTACCGCAGACAGATTGAGAGCGATAAGCTATACTTCTTTAAGCTGCTAAAGCCTTTTACAGATCTGGAAACCATTTCGGAGGAAGATTTTGTTGACTGGGGACATAACGAACAATATATTAAAGCAATCGGTGTCGGTGAATGCGCCGGAGCCATGGTTGACCTTGTCGCTACACTGATTCAGGATACCGATGAAAAATTTGGCTGGGCACAAAAAGCGTTGGAAAACGGGGCATTCGCAGATGCAATTTACCATGCCTACAATACATTTATAACCGGAGCAAAAGCGTTGCTCATAAGCGAAAACATCAATTGTAATACACAAATAAAGATTCTTCAGGATTTTGACAGCCACCTTGCTAACAAGGACAGCTTCACTGGCGGTGAATCTTTTGAAGAACTGGTATTACAAATCAATAAAAATGAACCAAGCAGGGATTTTGCCCTGTTATACACTGCACAGGCTGCCCGCTTTCTTGAAACAGTACACAAATACCGTCAAGGTCAGCTTGTTCAAAGTTCTATTGCATGAAAAAACCCAGACTTACACTTCTTGGCGCAGGCCCCGGAGATCCAGATTTAATCAGTGTAAAAGGTTTGAAAGCCCTTGCTGAAGCAGATGTCGTACTGTACGATGCCCTGGTTCATCCGGACTTACTCAAATATGCACCATCCCGGTCCGAAAAGGTGTATGTTGGAAAAAGAGCCGGGAAGTGTGCGTTTTGTCAGGACGACATAAACAAACTCATTATCGATTATGCAAAACATTTCGGTCATGTCGTCAGACTAAAGGGTGGAGATCCATTCATCTTTGGCAGAGGACATGAGGAGATGACAGCTGCCAGAGAAGCCGGCCTGGAGACTGTGGTCATACCAGGCATTTCGAGTGCAATAGCCGTGCCCGAAATGCAGGGAATCCCTCTTACCAGAAGACATGTCAATGAGAGTTTCTGGGTAATTACGGGTACAACTCAATCCGGGCAATTCTCAGCTGATATAGAGTTTGCAGCCCGTTCCTCAGCCACCGTAGTGATTCTTATGGGCATGAATAATCTGGAACGGATTACCGGAATTTTTAAATCATGCAATAAAAAAGATACGCCCGTTGCAATTATTCAGAATGGCACCAGAGATAATGAAAGAATTGGATTCGGTACTATCTCTACCATTACTGATGTTGTAAAGGAAGAAGGGCTTGGCTCCCCGGCAGTGATTGTAATCGGGGAAGTTGTCAGACTGCATACTTCTTTCAACGTCAAAACTATTCTCGAGCAAATCAATATCATTGATACAAACGGTCATCTGTAAACCCTGATCACTGCAATGCAAGGCAATATGCTCTTTCCCGTTTTTTTACGTTTGGACCGGCTGCATATTCTCATTGTGGGTGGTGGTAAGGTCGGCCTGGAAAAAATATCCAGTCTATGGACCAATAGCCCCAATGCCTCCATCAGGCTTGTTGCCCCGGAAATAGATCCGGAAATAGAGCAACTTGCCCTTCAAAATCCGGATTTTTTGAAATTGTCTTATAAAGAATACCAGCGGGATGATCTGGCCAATGCGGATATTGTGATTGCAGCTACCTGTATCCGATCCCTCAACCATCAGATATGGTCGGATGCCAAATCTCAACGGATTATTGTGAATGTGGCGGATACTCCTGAACTTTGTGATTTCTATATGTGCTCTGTAGTAAAAAAAGGAGATCTCAAAATCGGTATATCTTCCAACGGATTGTCTCCCACTATTACCAAGCGCGTAAGAGAGTTGCTTGAAGAGGTCATCCCTGACTCGATAGACGATTTATTACATAATCTCAGATCGATACGGGATCGTCTGAAAGGAGACTTCGAATATAAAGTTCAAAAAATGAACGAACTAACATCGATATTTACCAACAAAAAAAACTAATAATACCATGCAGGAAATCAGTGTTCAGGAACTTAAGGAACTAATAGACAACAAAGAAGACTTTCAACTGGTTGACGTTAGAGAGTCTGCCGAGTATGACCAGGCTAATCTTGGCGGAGAGTTAATTCCTTTGCAGACCATACCCAATAATATTGATAAGATAAGCAAGGATAAAAAAGTAGTCGTGCACTGCAGAAGCGGAAAAAGAAGCGCAAACGCCATTACATTTCTTGAACAAAACTATGGCTATACGAATTTGCTGAATCTGAGTGGGGGAATTCTGGCCTGGCAGGAAGAAATTGATGACTCTCTGGACGTATAGTTTCCATCAAAAAATAATCAACTAATTGTCACCTGATTAATTCCGTATATGCGAATTAATCAGGTTTTTTGTTTTCTTTATCAATCTTTATTCGTACTATTTACAGTCCAATCTCCACTTGGTTTTATCCAAAAACAATGATAAATTTGTTCTCTGTGGTTACATTAAATTAAACATTAATATGTCTTTTCACATCAAAGCTTTTACATGTGCGCTTTTGCTTTCTGTATGCCAACTGAATGTGGTGTTTTCGCAAACCAAGTATCAGGCACCAAGAGCGAAAACGGCTCCGGTTATCGATGGTGTTGCCAATGACGCCTGCTGGGCCAATAGTCCGTGGTATGAGGTTGATCAGATCTGGCTGGGAAACGCCATGGCTCCGGGAGACTTTTCAGGCAGATTTAAGCTGGCCTGGGATGCAGACAAACTTTATGTTCTGGCAGAAATCGTTGATGATGTACTCAATGATTATCATTCTGATCCCTTGAGCAACTACTGGGAAGACGACACGTGGGAAATATTTCTTGATGAAGACGCATCAGGCGGACAACATGAATTTTCTCACAATGCCTTTGCTTACCACATATCGCTGACGTATGATAAGGTCGATATGGATACAGACAGAAGACCAAAGCTTTTTAATGATCACGTAGAAGTGCAAAGAACCTCTGTCGGCAACAATACCTACATCTGGGAAGCAGCTTTTGATGTGTACACTGATGCATTTGTACATGGCAGCACCAATAATCCCAAGGTTACGCTGACAGAAGGTAAAATAATGGGTTTTGCCATGGCATACTGCGACAATGATGGCGGAGCTACCAGACAGAATTTTATCGGGTCTGAAGTTATAAACCGGGATAATAAGAATGTTGCCTATCAGGATGCTGATGTTTTTGGGAAAGTTACTCTGGTAGAAGATATTGCACCACAGTTTACCCATGTGCGGATCGCTACCGGTCTTGCTCACCCGACTGCCTTTACTATAGCTAAAGACGGAAGAATCTTTATAGCTGAACAAGCCGGCCGGGTACGTGTCATAGAAAACGGTCAGCTGCTGAGTGAACCAGTACTAAGCATTTCTGTAAATCAGGCAGGCCCGCAAGGTTTTTCGGAAAGAGGCTTAATTGGTATTACCCTTGACCCGGATTTTGCCACGAATAACTATATGTATATATTTTATACTACTCCAAATGATCCGGTAAGGAGCCGTGTTGTACGCTATACACTCAATGGTAATACAGCGATTACGGCAAGCGCCCAGACCATCATTGATCTTGACCCGCTATCAGAAGCGCATAATCATAATGGCGGTGGACTGCATTTTGGCCAGGACGGAAAATTGTATATTGCTACCGGAGATAATGCTACTCCGGCAAATTCACAAAATCTGGATAATACCCACGGGAAAATACTCAGACTAAACCCGGATGGAAGCATCCCTGACGGTAATCCGTTTACTTCCGGAAGCGATCAGAAAAAAATGATCTGGGTATACGGCTTACGTAATCCATTTACATTTGACATACAGGAAAGTACCGGAAAAATTTATATCAATGATGTCGGGCAGGAAAGATGGGAAGAAATCAATGACGCAACAACAGCAGGACAGAACTTTGGCTGGCCCACTGAAGAAGGCATGGGCAGTGTATATGTCAATCCGGTTTTCACCTATCCTATTATGGGGCAATCTGAATGCGCTATAACCGGAGGATGTTTCTTTGAGCCGGAAGCGACAAACTATCCGTCAAAATATCAAGGCAAGTATTTCTTTATGGATTACTGCGCCAACTGGATTGCTGTACTTGACCCGGCGACCGGAGCAAAAACGGAGGTATTTTCAAGCAATGTAGCCAGTTCTCCTATCGGAATCGATGTTCACCCGGATGGTAATCTTTACTATCTGAATCGGGGTTCTTATGATGGGACAGGTATTGGCTCTGTGTATAGAATTGTGTATTCCGGAAACCTGGAGCCTGAAATACATCGCCACCCGGAAAGTCAGCAGATTGCCGAAAGCCAGCCTGTTTCTTTCAGTGTACAGGCTACCGGTGCTGTTCCTCTGAACTATCAGTGGTACAAAGACGGGCAGGCCATAAACGGCGCGACCAGCGCGACCTATTCGATTGCTTACGTGCTACCTGAGCATGCCGGTGAATATTCTGTCATGGTTAGCAATACCTACAACGAAGTAAGCAGTGAAACTGCCACACTCACTGTAACAGAATTCAACTCCCGACCAACAGCGAGCATTACTTCACATGAAAACGGGGTCTTGTTTCACGGCGGACAGCAATTTACATTTAAAGGTACCGGTACTGATCCGGAAGATGGCGCTATTCCGGTAAGCCACTTTAAATGGAAAGTCGATCTGCATCATGATGAGCATGTGCATGACGGACAGTTTTTTGAGGGATCTGACACATATCTTTATACCATGTCCCCATACGGTCATACAGAAACCAGTATATGGTACAGAGTATACCTGATCGTAACAGATGCGGGTGGCCTTACAGATACCACGTACATAGAATTGCATCCTCAAAAATCCACGATGACCTTTGAAACCGTTCCTCCCGGATTGACAATTACCATCGATGGTCAGCCATTTACAACTCCGCTTTCTGTCGAAGGTGTCGTTGGTGTACTACGTACATTCGGAGTGCCTTCCCCACAGAATCATTCAGGTAAGGGCTGGGCGTTTGAGTCCTGGTCCACAGGCAAAGTCCGTAATCATCCTGTCAGCACTCCGGAAGAGGATACTCAATATATTATTACCTTTAAAGAAGTGCCTCTCACTGAAGAAATACTCATTCCTGACAATGATGCTTTTGTGCAGAGAACATGGTGGCGGGAAGAGGACGTGAATATTGCTTTTGGTTCAGTAAGAGATACAGTACTTCTGATAAAAAATTATACAAACGATCCCGACAGAGAAACCTATATTCAGTTTGATTTGGGAAAACTCAATGGCAATACCAGCGAACTTATATCTGCCAACCTTCAGATGAGAGCATATGTTGACGATAATGACGGCGGTACAGGCAATATGACAATAAACATATTTGAGTCATTGTCGGAAGCTTGGAGTGAAAATACCATTACTTGGAACAACAAACCTGCTGCAGATAATCTAATAACATCCTTTACTATCACGAACTATCAAGCACAGAATTACACTATTGATATTTCAGATTTTATTAAAGGAAAAGTCGCTACCGATGCGGATCTTGTTACAGTTATCCTGCAAATAGAAGGTGAAGAGAATATAAACTGGGTTGTTATTGACTCAAAAGAATCGGGTAAGAGTATCCCTACTTTACAGGTTATTTATCCTGAACTCGTTACTTCCATAGTTGATTTTAATGCTAAATCAGGCCAATTCAGACTATTCCCTAATCCGGCTCATAAAGAGCTTACCGTTCAGCTTAACGGACAACCGGAAGCTACAAGCTCTATTCAGATTCTGGATCAATACTCACGAACGATCGCTGACTGGCCGTTAACATCAGCTACCCAACGGCTTGATATAAGCCACCTCGATAAAGGGTTGTATATTGTATATTACAAAAATGGCTCAACGATTGAAACCCAAAAACTGATCGTAAAATAAAAAAGAAAGCCCGGAATTAACCGGGCTTTTTATTTTTTATACTAAAGTCAATATTTCGGGAGATAGTCTCTTCCAGCGAAATGAGTGTTTCTGTCCGCTCAATCCCCGCAACTTTCTGAATTTTGTCATGCAGCACTTCCCTCAGATGCTGCGTATCCTTACAGAGTATTTTGACAAACATGCTGTAATTGCCGGTGGTATAATGCAGACTTACTACTTCCGGTATTGATAAAAGTCCCGCTGCCGCCTGATTATATAAAGAGCTCTGTTGAAGATATACTCCCAGAAAGGCCGTAATATCATAGCCAAGTCTTGCATAATCAATCTTCAGTTGGGCTCCCTTCACGATTCCCAGCTCTTCCATCTTCTTCATGCGAACATGAACCGTACCCGTCGAAACAAAGACTTTTTTTGCTACTTCTGTATACGGCATATTGGCATTCTCCATCAAAATGGAAAGTATTTGCAAATCCACGTTATCAACTTGATAATTTTTATCGTTTTTTTCAGCCATGAATTATATTTATTTTAATTAAATCGACATAAAATTGCAAACTTTGTATATTTTAAGCAATTTTATTAAAATATTTTCAAGTTAATTAAACTATTATTAACTTTGTTTCATCAAAATCACACTGTAGGGTGATGAAACTGGCAGACATACCCTCCTGTCTCGGGGGTGGAGAGTCCGGAATAAACGTAGCTTATCGGGTTGACCACAAATTAATCATTCTGAGCTATGGCTAACCGCTCCGTGGGTGGTTCGAATCCCCCTCCTACAGCACTAACCTGTTTACCAGCAAGCATCAGACGGATGCTTCATTAACCAAAATGTAGGATGTTGAAACTGGCAGACATGCCCTCCTGTCTCGGGGGTGGAGAGTTCGGAATAAACGTAGCTTATCGGGTTGACCACAATTAATCATTCTTGAGCTATGGCTAACCGCTCCGTGGGTGGTTCGAATCCCCCTCCTACAGCAATCTTTTTCCGCAGCTCTTTTAAAGACCTTATTACCATTTCCAAGCACAACCCTCCCGAATCTAATAGCCCTTTTATTTCATTAATTAGCTTTATTATTGTATTTTTATATGTATTTGTGAAAAAAGAATGCTAAGGAACCATATGGTAATCCTTTTGTTTTAAATTTGTATACTTAAAACTGGAACTAGTCTTAATAGTTGGTTATATGAGTGAGAACATGAAAATACTTGAGGAGTTAACCACATCGGAATACAAATATGGATTTGAGTCCAAATTTGAGACGGATGAAGCTCCCAAAGGCCTTAGTGAGGATATTGTTCGTTTTATTTCCCGGAAAAAAAATGAACCTGAATGGATGCTTGAGTGGCGTCTTAAAGCATACAGACATTGGCTTACGCTAAAAGAACCTCACTGGCCTAATGTAAGCTACCCTGTAATCGACTATCAGGATATTATATATTATTCTGCCCCCAAACAGAAGAAAGTATTAAACAGCCTGGATGAAGTAGATCCCGAGCTTAGAGAAACTTTCAAAAAACTGGGTATCTCTCTGGAAGAGCAGAAGCGTCTTACGGGGGTTGCCGTAGATGCTGTCATCGACAGCATCTCTGTTAAAACGACCTTTAAAGACAAGCTTGCCGAGCTGGGCATTATCTTCTGTTCCATGAGCGAAGCGGTACAGGAACATCCCGAGCTGGTAAAAAAATATATCGGTTCTGTTGTGCCGCAAACAGACAATTTCTTTTCTGCCTTAAACTCTGCCGTTTTCAGCGATGGTTCCTTCTGCTATATTCCCCAAGGAGTCAGATGCCCTATGGAGCTGTCAACGTACTTTAGAATCAATGCTGCCGGAACCGGACAGTTTGAGCGTACGTTAATCATTGCGGAAGCCGGCAGCTATGTCAGCTACCTTGAAGGCTGTACTGCTCCGATGCGGGATGAGAATCAGCTTCATGCAGCCGTGGTAGAGCTGGTTGCCATGGAAAACGCAGAAATCAAATACTCTACTGTCCAAAACTGGTATCCCGGGGATAAAAACGGTAAAGGCGGAATCTATAATTTCGTAACCAAACGGGGAATCTGTATGGGTGATAATTCCAAAATCAGCTGGACGCAGGTTGAAACCGGCTCCTCTATTACGTGGAAATACCCCAGTGTCATATTAAAAGGTAATAATTCAATCGGAGAATTCTATTCCGTAGCAGTTACCAACAATATGCAGCAGGCTGACACCGGTACAAAAATGATTCATATCGGCAAAAACACGAAAAGCCGTATTGTATCCAAAGGAATATCAGCCGGAAAATCCCACAACAGCTACCGTGGTCTGGTACACGTAATGAAGAGAGCCGACAATGCACGTAACTATTCCCAGTGTGATTCATTATTGATGGGAGATCGTTGCGGCGCCCACACGTTCCCTTATATCACAGTTGAGAATAACAGCGCTACGGTCGAACACGAAGCTACTACTTCGAAGATAGGTGAAGACCAGATTTTCTATTGCAACCAGAGAGGTATTGATACGGAAGAGGCAGTAGCCCTCATTGTAAACGGTTACTGCAAGGAAGTTCTTAATCAGCTTCCAATGGAGTTTGCTGTTGAGGCTCAAAAGCTTCTTGCTATATCACTGGAAGGAAGCGTTGGATAAACAACACTCCCCGGATTTACTATAAGAATAATACAAACTGAAAATCGCCTTTTTGAGGCAAGAACGAGAACTGGATATGCTATCGATCAAAGATTTAAAAGCAAAAGTAGAAGGAAAAGATATATTAAAAGGCATTAATCTGGAGATAAAACCAGGCGAAGTGCATGCTATTATGGGACCAAATGGTTCCGGTAAATCCACTTTAGCCTCAGTACTGGCAGGACGTGAGCAATATGAAGTAACTGGTGGATCTGTGCTGTTTGATGGAAAAGAGCTTCTTGAATTGTCTCCGGAAGACCGTGCACGCGAAGGAGTATTTCTGGCATTTCAATATCCTGTTGAAATTCCGGGAGTCACTACAACCAATTTTCTAAAAGCAGCGGTCAATCAGGTCAGGCAATACAAAGGACTAGAGCCTCTTGACGCGGTGTCTTTCCTCAATATAATGAAAGAAAAGATGAAACTGGTCGAAATTGATCAGTCGCTGCTAAAACGCTCCCTCAATGAAGGATTCTCCGGTGGAGAGAAAAAACGTAATGAGATATTTCAAATGGCCATGCTTGAGCCAAAGCTTGCTATTCTCGATGAAACCGACTCCGGTCTTGACATAGATGCCCTCAGAATTGTCGCAAACGGCGTAAACAAGCTAAAGACCAAAGACAATGCAGTTATTGTTGTTACTCACTATCAACGCTTACTTGATTACATCATTCCGGATTTTGTACATGTTCTTTACAAAGGCAGAATTGTAAAATCCGGCAGTAAAGAACTCGCTCTTGAACTGGAAGAAAAAGGGTATGACTGGATTAAAAGCGAAGTAAACGAAAGTACAGAGGCGTAATTATGGATTTGGCTAAAACAGTTGATTTAAAAGAGGCAATACTGGCCCAATTACAACAAAATGCGTCAGTAACAAAGCAGCTCTTTTCAAACAAAGTAGAGAACAGAAAAGCACAAGCGCTTGAAAGCTTTCAGCGCTCAGGTTTTCCAACCAACAAACATGAGGAGTACAAGTACTTTAATCTAAACAAAGTACTTAAAACGGAATACACGTTTCCGGTCTCTTCAGCTAACGCTGCCGAAGACACTAAGTCATTTCTGTTTGAAGATCTCAAAGCAAACCGGCTGGTCTTTATTAACGGTATCTATGCACCTGAACATTCAACCATTGTTTCTTCCGGAAATGAATTGACCGTTTCAACATTACAGGATGCGGATCAGAATATAGTTGAAAAGTATTTTGGGCAGGAAGTCTATTCCGCCAATGACCCGTTTGCCGAATTAAATACAGCATCGGTACAGAATGGTATCCTTATTCAGGTTCCCAAAAATAAAGTTGTAGAACACCCTGTACTGATTCATTTCATTGCAGATGCGAATCAGGCCGATGTCTTTGTTCAGCCAAGAGTAATGCTTCTTGCTGAAACCAATGCACAGGTAAGCCTTCTGGAGACATTCCATACTTCCGGAACAAACATAAGCTTCACCAATGCTGTAACTGAAATCATTTTGCATACAGATGCAATTGTCGATTATTATAAATTACAAAATGATAGCGCTTCATCTGTTCATGTCGGCAATACGATTGTGACACTTGAGGGAAAAAGCACTTTTAATTCGGCTACCATTACCCTAAGTGGAGCTATGGTCAGAAACAATCTGAATGTGATCCTGAAAGCAGAATACAGCGAAGCGCATTTCTATGGATTGTATTTTACCGGTGACCGCCAGGTTGTGGATAATCATACCATGGTAGACCATGCCGTGCCAAACTGTGAAAGTAATGAGCTATACAAAGGCATCCTGGATGGTTTCTCTACAGGAGTATTTAACGGGAAAATCTTTGTAAAGCAGGATGCACAAAAAACAAATGCCTTCCAGTCAAACAAAAATATACTTTTGACCAAAGATGCAACAATGAATACAAAACCTCAGCTCGAAATATTTGCTGATGATGTAAAGTGTTCGCACGGAGCTACTATAGGTCAGCTGGAAGAAGAACCATTGTTTTATCTCCGTTCAAGAGGTATCGGAGAAGACAGCGCCCGGGCTCTGCTGTTAATAGCATTTGCCCAGGACATCATTGATCATATTAAAATTGACGCTCTGAAAGAGTATTTAAGCAAAGCTATCGAACAGCGGCTTTCTTAATAAAGCATTCGTTATAATGAGTTTACAAACAACTTCCAAACATATCGACATCCAAAAACTACGTGAAGAATTCCCAATTCTTCATCAGGAAGTCAATGGTAAACCACTGGTCTATCTGGATAATGCAGCAAGCACCCAGAAACCTAAAGTAGTTATTGATGCTCTCGTAAAATATTACACAAGCATCAATGCGAATATACACAGGGGAATACATACCTTAAGTGAAGCTGCTACCACAGCTTTTGAAGAATCCAGAAAATCCGTAGCTTCGTTTATTAATGCTGCCCATAATGAGGAAATAATCTTTACCAAAGGTACTACCGAGAGTATAAACCTGGTAGCATCAACCTGGGGCAGACAAAATATACAGGCAGGCGATGTCATCCTTCTTTCCGGAATGGAACACCATTCCAATATGGTACCATGGCAAATGCTGGCACAGGAAAAAGGCGCCGTGGTTCGTTACATCCCGCTCAATGATGCAGGAGAACTGGACATGGAATGTCTGCCGAAACTACTACAGGATAATGTAAAGCTGGTTGCTGTCAATCACGTCAGCAATACATTGGGAACCATCAACCCTCTTAAGCAGATCATATTGCTTGCAAAAAAAGCAGGTGCCATTATTCTGGCTGATGGTGCCCAGGCTATCTCCCATCTTGATGTGGATGTGCAGGAACTGGACGTGGATTTCTATGCTTTTTCCGGACACAAAATGTATGGCCCAACAGGAATAGGAGTTCTCTACGGGAAAAAAAGTCTGCTTGAATCCATGCCTCCTTATCAGGGCGGTGGGGAAATGATTAGTGAAGTGACCTATGAAGGATGTACCTTCAACGAGTTACCTTATAAGTTTGAAGCGGGAACTCCCAATATTGCAGATACTATTGCTTTAAAGACTGCGATCGACTTTATCAATAGACTCGGAAAAGCAACAATCAGAGAACACGAACAATCTCTTTATCAGTACGCAGCAGACCTCGTAAAAGATATAGAAGGGCTAAAGCTCATTGGCACTGCCAAGGAAAAAGTGAGTGTGCTTTCCTTTGTTATTGAGGGGATTCATCACCAGGACTTGGGTATCCTGCTGGATCAGGAAGGCATTGCAGTACGGACAGGACACCACTGTACCCAGCCTTTAATGAACCGGTTCTGTATAGCCGGCACATCGCGTGCTTCATTTGCAGTATACAATACACATGAAGAGGTCGAACGACTCGCTGCAGGAATTAAACGTGCCGTAAAAATGTTAAAATAGAAATGGATAAAGAAGCCTCGATAGCATCTGTTCAGGAAGATATAATAAATGAATTTGAGTTCTTTGATGAATGGGATGAGAAATACAGCTATATAATTGAGCTTGGCAAAAAACTCTCCCCTGTTGCAGACGAAGATAAAACACCGGAGAATATCATAAAAGGGTGCCAGTCGCAGGTGTGGATGGTCTCCGAATATAAAGACGGGAAAGTCTTTTACTATGCTGACAGCGATGCGATCATTGTAAAAGGCCTGGTAAGTCTCCTTATACGGGTTTTTTCAGGACATACTCCTGATGAAATTCTTAGCGCTGATTTATTCTTTCTGGAAAAAATAGGCATGATGAAGCATCTTTCTCCTACCAGATCAAATGGTCTGGCTTCAATGGCTAAGCAAATCAAGTTGCATGCACTTGCCTACAAGGCTAAAAGTAACTAAAGACTGATCCCATGGATAATAATACAACTCAGGAAAATACAGAATTAAGTGCTGAAGAACTCAGAGAGCAGGTTCTGGAAGCTATAAAAACCGTATACGACCCTGAAATACCGGTAAACATATTTGATCTTGGCCTTATTTACGAAGTCAATATATACCCGGTAAACAATGTATACATCCAGATGACGCTTACCTCGCCCTCCTGTCCGAGCGCTCAGGAAATTCCAAGCGAAGTGGAGAGCAAAGTAAAAGCGTTAGCTCGTGTGAATGAAGTAGCGGTCGAATTAACATTTGACCCTCCGTACCATCAGGATATGATGTCAGAAGCAGCCAAACTGGAACTCGGCTTTTTATAAGCACACGCATAATACTTTAAAGTAATTAATTTAATTAACCAGATCTAAACACTATAAAATACGATACTATGTATCCTGAACAATTAGTTGCCCCAATGCGCGCAGATCTTACTGACGCGGGATTCCGTGAGCTAAAAACGGCTCAGGAAGTTTCAGATTATCTTGATAATGCAAAGGGTACTACCCTTCTCGTGATAAACTCGGTATGTGGCTGTGCAGCCGGAGCTGCCAGACCCGGAGTAAAATACGCAATAGAGAAGAGTGTCCGTAAACCTGACAATCTGGCCACAGTATTTGCCGGAGTCGACAAAGAGGCTGTCGCTAAAGCACGAGAGTATACACTTCCGTATCCACCGTCCTCTCCCTCAATCGCCTTTTTTAAAGACGGTGAACTTGTACATTTTATCGAAAGACATCATATTGAAGGTAGAAACGCAACAATGATTGGTGAACATCTGATCAATGTATTTGAAGAATACAACTAATATTCTCTCCGCATATTATTATAAAAAAAAGCCCGAAAACGGGCTTTTTTTTATAATATATTAGCAATACTATTTTCTTCTCTTAATTCAGGCTTTCGTCTCCACCGGCTCTATTTCTTTATTTTCATTCTCTACAATCTCCTCTTTTTCATACCTGGAAAGCTTTAACCCATATAACGCAATATAAAAATAGCAGATAATCGGAATAATGAAAGCCACGTGATAATCTACGTAAGAGAAATTCTTTACCATAAAAGGTAAAACCGCTCCCCCAACAATAAACATGATCAGAATAGCGGAACCCTCTTCTGAAAATTTTCCAAGTCCGTGAACTCCAAGTGCAAAGATGGTAGGGAATAAAATAGAGTTAAATAGCCCGATAATTGTAATTGTCCAGATAGAAATATTACCTTCGGTGAAGACAGACAGTATAACCAGACACATTGCTGAAATAGCAGAAAAGCCAACTGCTTTATGCGGACTAAACTTTATTAACGCCAATGCGCCGATAAAGCGTCCGATCATAGCAAGTCCCCAATATATTTTCACATTGAGCTCATTCGCAAAATCACCCAGATAAGTAGCAAGCGCAACTTCCGCTCCTACATAAGCAAAGATCGCAAAAGCTCCCAGGCGCAATTGCGGGAAGTGCATTACATGTCGTCTTCTCAGGGAAGTGATTTTGTTGAGCGGCTTTATACTTTCCGTGTCAATATGACTTATATTGGTTTTATAAAGGAATATTGCAAGAAAAGCCATCAAAGTACCCAAAAGCAGATAAGGAAGATGCACATAGGCTGCCATTGTTTCCATTCTCGTCTGCGTATCCATACCTGTCAGAATCTCTTTAGGCAATCTGATAATGGAAGTAAGCAGATACGAAGCAAGAAAAGGTGCAACCAGTGTGCCAAGCGAGTTAAAAGCCTGAACGAAGTTTAAGCGGCTGGCGCTATTATCATCCCGTCCATAGAGTATGACATATAGATTGGCGCTTACCTGTAAAATGGTAATGCCGCTGGCCAGAATAAATAACGCAAAAAGGAAAACATAATAAGACCGGCTTAATACAGCTGCATTAAAGATAAAGCATCCCACTGTAGCTGCGATCCAGCCAATCAGAATTCCTTTTTTATAACCAACCTTATTAAGCAGTGTTCCAGCCGGTATTGATACAATCAGATACGCCCCGAAGAAAGTAAGATTCATCAGTGTTGACAATGAATAATCAACATTAAAGATGAATACCAGATGATCTGACAATATGGAATTCAGGACAGTAATCAGTCCCCACATGAAAAACATCACACTAAAAGTGAATATTCTCAAGCTCTTTGCTTCCGAAAGATCGGAATGACTCTGACTATTGTCTTTATTTCTCATCGGATCCAGAATAGGATGATAAAGTTAACTGCTTATTTTATAATTACCAACTCACCGGGTGCTAATACGGCCTTAATCAGATCAAACTTATTTGATCCTGGCACAGAATTGACCATTTCGGTACGGGGATTTCCTAACGAGTAAATGTAATTGATTTGTGTCAATGGTCTTGGTATTTCTACGTATGCAGTCTTCTGAATGTTTTGCTGGTTATACACGAAAATCACTTGTTCATCTTCGGATTTCCTTGTAAATACAATTATCTTTTCCCTACCTGGTATTTTTATATCACAATCAGCAGATAGAAACTGCCGGTTAAAGATCAGCTTTGGCAGATCGAAAATCCTGACCTCATTCCGGATAGCGCATAAACGGGCAAATTGCTGATAAATCCAGTGTCTGGTGTCCATAAAAGAAAATCTGCCATCGGATGAAAACATGGGCTCCCGGATACAGCTATCAGCTCTTCCCCTTCCTTTCAAATGCTGCTCCGTACCATAATAAATACACGGAATACCAGGTAAAAACAACAAGATAGCCAATGAAGCCACAACTTCCTGTTCCGAACTGTCTGCCCCGATGCGTTTCTTTACCAACGTACCGATCTGATCATGATTATCAAGAAAAGTTACCAACTCGTTCCCGCCCATTCCCAGTCCGTACTTTTCTCTTGATTTAAAGCGCTTTTTAAGCAATTTGACTGGTACGTGCCCTTTTATGACTTCAGGAAGGACGAAATGCAAGGGAAAATCAAGCAGTGAATCCGGGCCTTTAAAAAACTGCCCGCCAGTATCCTTTGTCCCTTCAAGAGAAGATTTCAGTAATGCATCACCGCCCGTCAATTCTCCAAACAGTATAAAATTCTTTTTGCCAATAGATGCACAATAGGCTCTTATTCCTTTACAAAAACGGCTAACAGGGAGCATACCGGCATGTTTTACCGTATCAATCCGAAAGCCATCGCAATCCGTTTCCTTAATCCAGTACGAATATATTTTAAGCAATACATCCTGTACGCTGAGTCCTTCTGCTGATTCATCGAGCAAAAGCTTTTTTAATGAAAAAAAATCGCCTTCACATGTCTCCGGAAATTTATCCCAGTTACTTATCTGTCCCTGTTTTCTGTAACACTTTTCATCTCTCAACTCAAGGGGAACAGGCTTGTCAGGAAAACGCCATCCACCAAAATCATACCGGCGCCCCCGATAATAAACAGGGTGCTTATGCTCTGAATAATGCCAGTTATTACCGGTATGATTAATCACAATATCCAGTATGACTTTCAGATCCAGCTCATGCGCCTCTCTTATCAGTTGCTTCAGTTCATCAAGCGTACCAAAACGCGGATCAACGTTCAGAAAATCCTGAATTGCATATCCATGATAACTTTCCGGATTATTCCCGAATATCGGCGATAGCCATAAAGCTGTTATCCCCAGCTGTTTCAGATACATCAGATTCTTTCGGATTCCTTCAAGTTTTCCGCCACAAACCAGCTCAAGCTGTTCCGGCTGGAATCCATGCATCTTCCCGCCATGGGCAATTGTCCGTTCTTTTCCGTCAGAAAACCGGTCTACCAGAAGAAAATAAATAACTTCTCTGTTCCATGATCTGTCAATATTTTGGAATATCTGATCTGAAGGAGGTGTGAGGCTGATATATTCGATAGATTCCAAATGAAGATATTCTTTTATTTCATATCAACTATCAACGATATAATCCGAAAACAGTTTTAAACAACAACGCTGGCGGCACAAATAAGCCTGTAGTAAATAAAAAATCAGCATCAGATTACCTGCACCAGTAAGAAATTCTTATGAGACAATAACCTGATACTGATTTAACTATATCAATTAAAACAGAGGTATTTAACTATTCAATCAGCGAGTTAAACGCAAAACAGTCTTTAAATTCCATCAACTCTTGCTTGAAATCACTTTCAGGTAACTGATAATATTGAGCAAGCCTTTCGTCCGCTTTAACCTTCAGCTCTCTGAGCACAAGATGCTGATTGATAAAAATAAACTCAAGATCCGGAAATATTTCCTTCATTACATCGACAATATCAAGAATTTCAATTGTTTTATCCACCAGGTTGTAAATAGCAGGCGGAATATCTTTGATCAGGAACGCAACCAGCGCATCCACGACCTTATTGATATGGATAAATGATCTTGCCTGTTTTCCGCTACCATGAATCGAAATCCGGTTGTTAAAGTTTGCATCAAAAAGAAATTTGTTAATTACCGAATCGAACCGGATAGTCGGAGTATATCCGTATACATTACCGCACCGTACAATGGAAGCCTGAATATTGCCTCTTTCCAGAAGACGCTTCACATGCTCTTCTCCTCTCATTTTGGAAATACTGTAGAAGGTCCTCGGATTCGGAAGAGTTGTTTCATCCACTATCTTTTTGCCAGCCCCATATACCGAAGTGCTGCTTACATATACCAGCTTCTTTACCGATTTTGTTTCTTCGACTGCATAAAGAAGCTCGGCGGTTCCCCAGTTGTTTATCTGCTCAAAAGAATGTGAATCTATATTGGAAAACGGAGTATCAACTCTGGCTGCCAGATGATAGACAACGTCTACATCTTTCAATACTTTCCGTATTTTCCTGGAATCCAGAATATCTCCCAGTTCGAACTTTACCTTATTATTGGGAATCCGGTTTCTGTTACTGATAAAGAGATTAAAATTATCTCTTGTCAGATTATCATAAACAATAACCTTTTTAACATCTTCCAGAAGAGAAAGCTTGTAAACCAATTCGGCGCCAATGTATCCTGCTCCACCCGTAACTAAAACATTCATCTTTTATTTCTTAACTAAGTCCGTATTTAAACCACATTCCGTTTTTTTAAGACCAAACCAGCGGCCTTCTCTTTCACTCCACTCGAGATCAAACTTTCTGGTACAAGGTTCGCAGCCTATGCTGAAATAGCCTTTTTCCTCGAGCGGATGTTTAGGGAGATTATATTCTTTCTGATAAATATGAATCATTTTGGAGTTCCAGTCAAGCATAGGATGAAAGCGAATAACATCATGCGGAGCACTTTCCTCCACCTTAAAATTTTTACGGACAGAGCTCTGGTCGGCTCTGACCCCGTTAATCCAGACATCATTTTCGGCCAGAATGGGTTCCAAAGGCTGTACTTTGTTCAGATAGCAGCAAAAATCAGGATCGGAAGTAAACAGCAGTTTTCCCTCTGCATCCTTTTGCATATTGCGCGGAGTAAAAGAGAAAGTCTCTTTCAGATTGATACCGAACAAATCGACCACCTTATCCCTAAAGGCCAGTGTCTCCGGAAAATGATAGCCTGTATTTATAAAATAGACCGGAATGGATTTGTCAATCCGGCTCAGCATATGCAGCAATACCAGAGAATGCGTCTGAAACGAACAAGTTGTAAAAAGCTTCAACCCTCTGTTGTTATACTCCCCTATCTTCTTATTTAATTCGTCAAAAGTCATATTCCAGAATTTTATTTTGTAAATATATAAATTTAGACAGCCACAACGAATTTTATTTAAGTTTTTTTAATCTTTGCAGAAAAAAATTCTACAGACCCTTCAGGAAGCGAAGTCTAAATCTCAACACTCTGACAAACACGCAGGAAACCGATTTCTCTCAAAATATATTCCTGCCTACTGTTTGTACGTTGCATAAATTGAATATGGATTTCCTGTAAAAAAGCGCTATCTTTAGCTTTCTAAAATAGCGAAAAAACTTATTTTCCTGGCTAATTGTTGAAAGTTTTAATGAATGAAAGCATCGGTATTCCGAAAAGAACACTTTAATGCGGCACACCGTCTGAACAACCCCTTATGGGAGCCGGAACAAAACCGGGAATATTTCGGGAAATGCAATAATCCCAATTTTCATGGCCATAATTATGAGCTGGTTGTAAAACTCACCGGAGAAATAAATCCTGCTACAGGCTATGTGTATGACATGAAAAGATTGAGCAGCCTCGTTAAAGATAAAATTCTGAAACGCTTTGATCATAAAAACCTGAATCTGGATGTAGATGAATTTAAAAACCTTAATCCTACTGCAGAAAACATTGCCATGATCATATACAATATCCTCAGAGAGGAAATAGATTCAGAATACGAGCTTAAGATTCTTCTTTATGAAACAGAAAGAAACTTTGTTGAATACCCGGTTAACTAATCTTGATTTTGTCAATGCAGATGAAATGGGTGATGAGCATGCCGGCTCTTCAGCAGAAACACCATTGAGACCTGACGCATTCGAGATGGATGATCAGTTGAAAATGGAACTGATTGCCAAGCACTTTAAGGAAATCATGCATATTCTGGGGCTCGACCTGAACGATGACAGTCTTAAAGGAACTCCATACCGGGTTGCGAAAATGTATGTGCAGGAGATTTTCGGCGGTTTAAATCCCAAAAACAAGCCGGCTGTAAAGCTGTTTGAAAACAAATTCAACTATAATGAGATGCTGGTGGAAAAAGATATTACCTTTTATTCCAATTGCGAGCATCATTTTGTACCTATATTTGGCAAAGCGCACATTGCCTATATATCGGCAGGAAAGGTAATAGGTCTTTCCAAAATAAACAGAATAGTACAATACTATGCAAGACGTCCTCAGGTACAGGAAAGACTTACCGTGCAGATTGCCAACGAACTGAAGGATATTCTGCAAACTGAAGATGTTGCTGTTATTCTTGATGCCAGACATATGTGCGTATCATCACGAGGCATCAAAGATTATGACAGCAAAACCACTACTTCTCATTATGGAGGTCAGTTTAATACAGAATCTGTAAAACAGGAATTTCTGAAATATCTGAGCATATAAATAAAAAAACCGGGTCGGAATCCGGCCCGGTGCTTACAATCCATACGTAGTTTTCCTAACTTGCCACCATATATGTTTTTCCCTGAGATTTATTATTATCAATTACTCTCAGGTAGGTCTCAACATAATCTTCTGCCATTCTTCTTGCACTAAAACGCTCGGCAAAGAACTTCCGGCATTTTTCCCTGCTTATTTTATGCAGATTGTTGACAGCCGTAACTGCCTCTTCAATATCGGAAACAATATATCCGGTAAACTCCTCATCAATAACTTCCGGAACTGATCCGTTTTTAAAAGCAATTACCGGAGTGCCACACGCCATTGCTTCGATCATAACCATACCAAAAGGCTCCGGCCAGTCAATCGGAAAAAGAAGACATTGCGCATTACCAAGGAATTCATTTTTTTGTGAATCACCAATTTCACCTACAAATTCAATAAGCGGATGATCCAACAAATGCCTGATTTCTTTTTCAAAATAGACCTGGTCCACTTTATCAATTTTTGCGGCAATTTTCAGGGGAATTCCTGCTTTCAAGGCTATTTCAATCGCTCTGTCTACTCTCTTTTCCGGAGATATACGGCCTATAAAAGCTGCATAACCACCTTTGCCACTTCCCAGAGTATACAAATCTTCCGGTAAACCATGATATACAGTACGCACCCAGTTTGCCATAGGCAGCGGGAAGCGCTGGGAATTGGATATCGAAACTACCGGTATATGGGAAAACTTATCATAGACAAACTTAAGATCCGGCAAATCGAGTCTCCCGTGCAATGTTGTAATATGTGGCCTTGAATTGCTCTGACTAAAGGCAAAATGCAGATAATCGGTATGATAGTGCAGGATATCAAAATCGTTAATCATTTCCCGCACATATTCCATTTGAATAACATGATGCGTAATCGGATCCACACATTCTTTATTTAAACGGAGCGCTGAGGAGCAAACCGGAATGAGCTTTGCTTTGGTAACTGAATCTCCGGATGCAAACAGCGATACATTATGTCCTTGTCTGACAAGCTCATCTGTAAGATAACTTACTACCCTTTCTGTTCCCCCGTACATCTGTGGCGGAACGCTTTCATATAAAGGAGAAATTTGTGCAATCTTCATGTCCTACCCTTCCTTAATTAATAATATTTTACCAATTCCTATAATTTTCTAGTTTTCAATTCCCGCTTCTTATAATCTTATTCAGAATATTACGATACAAAGCCAATATTCTGCAGACAGAATACCACCTTCTTCCATACCTTCTCATTGACACAAACAAAACATTGTCAACAACTTTATACTTTATCCCTTTTTGTCTGCAATCAGTCGGAAGTATCACACTACGAAAAAGATAATGATTTTGTCCCTTGAGATTCATACTATAAAACTCAACAAAAAACCGCTGCTTTCTCTTTTTAATCTGCATCTGCAGCCCCTGTCCGCTAACCGATCTGCACAGATCCAGAACAAGCAAATAATGAGTATCAAACACCCGCATCGAATTTCCAAAAGGAGCAAGCTGCTGCAGGTTCTGTAGCAACACATACCCTTCAAGGCTTTGTACCATTCTCTCTTCTTCCTGCGAAATAGTGAAATTATACATACTCATTTAGTTAAACATCACTTAACTTTTCATTGTCCAACCAGTTTTCAAAATCACTCCGGCAAAGAAATGGCATAGAAAGCTTTCTCTCCACCCGGATAAAACCCCTCGACCATTATTCCGTTTCCGGTGACTTCCTCCAGCATAGCAATCAGCTCATCCACTGTTTTTATCATCCTTTTATCAACATGGGTAATTATAAACCCTTTACGCATTCCTGCTTCGGCAAATTTTCCGGTACGCAGATCCAGAACCTTAACTCCGGCATTCAGCTTTAGTTTCTTCAGTTCATCTTTCTCAAGATTACCAATAGAAGCTCCTATACTGTTTTCCAGAATATCCAGACCATACGGTACCATCATGGTCGTTCCGTTAGCGCTTCTCAGCACTGCATTTGTCTGCTGCGCTCCGTTTGCTCTGCGTATCTCAATCTGAATAGAATCCCCCGGTCTGAACAATGCGACTATTTCCTGAAGTTGAGCCGGCGTATTTACTCTGACACCATTTACTGAAGTAATGATATCTCCTGATCGGATACCCGCAACCTGAGCAGCGCTATTATCATTGACATCCTGAACATATACCCCATTCAGATTACTCAATCCCTTTTCTTTGGCGAGCTCTGCATTCAGGTCACGAATAAGCACCCCGAGCAACCCACGCTGCACTTTACGGTATGTTTGCAGATCGGAAACCACTTTTTTGACAAGATTAACCGGCACGGCAAACGAATATCCTGCATACGCCCCGGTCGGACTGGCAATAGCTGTATTAATCCCCACAAGACAGCCATTGAGATCTACCAGAGCACCGCCGCTATTGCCAGGATTAACAGCAGCATCGGTCTGAATAAATGACTCAATAGCCATTTGATTGTTTCCTCCGAGTATATTCAGGTTCCGGCCTTTGGCACTGACAATTCCAGCAGTAACGGTCGATGTAAGATTGAAAGGATTACCTACCGCCATAACCCAGTCACCTACAGATATACTGTCCGAGTTTCCGTAACTAATAGGAATAAGATCATCTGCTGAGACTTTTATCAGCGCTATATCCGTAGCCGGATCTGCTCCAATGAGTATTGCATGATAACTTCGCTTGTCATTCAGAACAACCTCTATAATTTTTGAATTCTCCACAATATGATTGTTGGTGATAATGAGTCCTTCTCTTGAGATAATGACCCCGGAACCAGAAGCCAGAAGCCTGGAATCCTTATCTTCAAAGCCACGATATCCCCTTCCATTATCTCCATAATAGTCTCTGAAGAAGTCTTCGAGGGATCCGGCTGGCTGCTTGACGGCCTGATCCGAATATGTTTTTATATGTACGACTGCCGGCGTTGACCTGGAAGCTGCCTGTCTGAAATTGACAAATATCTCGCGTTGTATTTCCAGGGAATCCGGTGGCAGCGCAATAACATTAAAATTGAGAATGAAAATTAACCACCCGCATAAGCTTACATAACAACTTTTCATATCCAAAAATTAAGGCGTACAATTTCAAAACCTGCCGAAATGAAAAGTGTTTAAAAACCAACACAACCAACTATAAACAAGAAACTTACCTGAAAACCATTCAAAAATAATCTGAATCGGATCGTCTTTACCGGAAACTTATTGCAGAAAAGGGAAGCATCAGAAAAGCAAAGCTTTACATTACATAGTTTAAACAATTCTTCCAATAAAAAGTATCATACAGAAAAAAATACCTGCTATCGTTCCGAGCAAGTACATCAAATCAGGTCCAAGGCCAATCAGATCCATAGCTAAAAACAAAATTAAAAGATTAAAAAATAAGTGGGACATGCCGGATTCGAACCAGCGACCCCTACCTTGTCGAGGTAGTGCTCTAAACCAGCTGAGCTAATATCCCATACTTGTGGAAGGCGAAATTACATGTTTTTTCTTATTGAGAAAGTATTTTACTAAATAATTCTTTCAAATATGTCCAACTCTTCTCTCAGGCATTATGACTCTGCTCAGAAAAATCAGGCCAATGATAAAATATACTCCGAGAAAAATAATGGACAATCGCATATCCCCGGTCAAGATCCGTATCAGACCAAACACAAAACTTCCGAGCGAAATAGCTACTTTATCAACTACATCATAAAAGCTGAAATAAGAGGCATGCTCAATGCTGGTTTCAGGAATAATCTTGGCATAAGTCGAACGACTAAGCGCCTGTATGCCTCCCATCACGAACCCTACAACCACTGCTATCATATAAAAATCACCTGCTCCACGAATCAGATAAGCACCTATACAAACACCAATCCATACAAATACTGCAATCATCAGTCCTTTTATATTACCATACTTACCCGAAAGCCATGCAAAAAACAAAGAACCTGGTATGGCTACCAGCTGGATAAGCAGAATAATTGTGATCAGGTTTTCGGTTTCCAGCTTCACTACTTCTTTTGCAAAAACCGGCGATATGTACATAATAGTCTGCACTCCCATATTATAAAAGAAAAAAGCCAGCAGAAAACGCTTAAGCGCCTTTTGCCACTTTAATTCCTGCCAGACATTGCCAAGCTCCCGCCACCCGTTAAATATCCAGTTGCCCCGTCCGCTACGCTTATACACATTGCCGGGAAGATAATAAAAGCTGTATTGGGCAAACACAAACCACCATATTCCGACAGAAAGAAACGAGATCTGAATAGCCCTTACCTTGGAAATCCCTCCGAACCATTCCGGCTTCATAATCATAACCAGGTTAAAGATAAGCAGGATTACACTTCCCACATAACCGTAAGAAAATCCCCGGGCGCTAACCTTATCTGTCATATCTTCCGTAGTAATTTCCGGCAAAAAGGAATTATAAAAAACGATGCTGCTGCTAAACCCTATACCTGCCAGTATAAAAGCAAATGTCGAAAACACAACAGTATCTCTGGTAAAGAAATAAAGAGAGGCGCATGAGATGGCACCGAGATAACAGAATACTTTCATAAAGGTCTTTTTTCTGCCGCTATAGTCCGCAACCGAGGACAAAAACGGACTCATGAAAGCTGCTATCAGAAAAGAAAACGAAACGGCATAACTAAACAGAGCCGAGTTAACAATATTGAACCCCAGAAAATTGACCTCATTGTTCGTTGCAGGATTCTCGGTCATTGCCAGGAAATAATCAGGAAAAATTGCTGTTGTAATGGTAAGTGAAAACACAGAATTGGCCCAGTCGTACATACACCAGGCTCTGATTACTTTTGGATTGTTTTTTTCCATCAGAAGATACTTGAAAAATTAATCAATAAAGGCTTATAAGGCCTGGCGAATTTTTACCAGCTTTTGCAGCAGATCTTCCAGCTTATCCAATTGCAGCATATTTGCTCCGTCCGATTTGGCAACAGCCGGTTCCGGATGTGTTTCAATGAACAGTCCGTCAGCTCCTACTGCAATCGCCGCTTTAGCAATCGTTTCAATCATTGCAGGCTTCCCACCGGTAACACCTGATGCCTGATTAGGCTGCTGCAGCGAATGGGTAACGTCCATCACTACAGGCACTCCGATTGCCTGCATATCCGGGAAGTTTCTAAAGTCAACCACAAGATCTCCATATCCGAAACTGTTTCCTCTTTCGGTCAGAATTACAGAGTTGTTGCCCGCTGCAATCACTTTCTCTACTGCAAACCGCATGGAGTGACCGGATAAAAATTGTCCTTTTTTGATATTCACTACCTTGCCTGTCTGAGCGGCGGCTATCAGCAGTTCTGTCTGCCGGCAAAGAAAAGCAGGAATCTGAAGGACATCAACATAAGCGGCTGTCATCTCTGCCTCATGGGTCTCATGGATATCTGTAACAACTGGTATATCAAACGCCTTTCCTACCTCTTCCAGAACCTTCAAGGCTTTTTCATCTCCAATTCCTGTAAAAGAGTTCAGACTGGACCGGTTCGCTTTACGATAAGATGCTTTAAAGATATAGGGGATTTGCAGCTTATCCGTTATTGAAACAATTTTCTCGGCAATCTGCAAGGCCATATCCCTGCCTTCTACTACACAGGGTCCGGCCATCAGAAAAAAGTTACCAGAACTGCTATGCTTGATTTTTGGTATATTATTCATTATCTATATTACGTGCTTTCTTATTTCTTTACCAGATATATAAACAGTTCGTTTCCGGCGCGGGGCGGAATTGAATTGTATGCTTTTTCAAATTTCCTGAATGCAAAATACGGACGAAAATACGGAATATAATCTTCTTTATTGCCGCCGTAAGGAGGTTTATCATTATTGAGCGGTATATCAAACAGCAAACCTGCCAGTACCCCGTCTTTTTTCAGCAACCGATACATCTGCCGGGCATAGTTTTCACGCAAAGCCGGAGCAAGCGCACAAAAGAAAGTCTGCTCCACAATAAGATCAAAAGTATCTTCCAGCCCAAAAAAATCGCCATGCAATAAATGCTCGCGGGGGAAATCAGGCACCCGTTTCTGAAAATTATGCAGCGGAAACTCAGAAATATCAATTATATATACATTTTTAAATCCCTGCCGGTGCAAATATTCCGCTTCGTAGGCATTACCCGCCCCCGGAATGAGGATCTTGCAATTTGTATCCTTCAGTGTGTCGAAAAACTCTTTTAACGGAGTAGTTACAGACCCGGCATCCCAGCCGGTCTCACCGGTCAGGTACTTGTTATCCCAGAATAATTTATCAGGCATAGGAACTATAAAATTTATTTCTTGTTCTTTTTCTAGTCGTTAATTGAAATAACGCCTTAATAACACTAATTTCGCAAAATCTATTATAAAAGCTCACTTTTTCGCCAATGACCGATAGCAACGACAGCAAAAACAGCCAGAGCAAAAAAGGGATTGTTATTGTTTTTATCGCCATTTTACTGGCTATAAATGCAGTACAGTTCTTTATGAACCTCGATAAAAACCAGACCATCGAGGTCCAGCATCAGACAATTAAAACTCAGGAACTGGATATTTCCGACATGATGGCTCAATTGGATTCAGTTGAAACCGAACTTGGCCATAAAAGAGCTGAGATAATGAAGCTGGGTGGCAAAGTGGATGAAATGGACCTCTTGCTCAAGCAGGTCCAAAAAGATAAAGAACAATTAAAAAAGGAAAAAAACTTTGCTCTCGCCGACCTGGAAAAATATAAAGCAAAAGTTGAAGTTCTGATGCTTCAGCTCAGCCTCTCTGATTCTAAGATCTCGCAGCTAACTTCGCAAAGAGACTCATTATTTAAATTTAACCAGAGACTGGAAAAGAAAATCGAGCAAAACAACGATTCTCTCCGCCTTATGGTCTACAACCAGAAAGAGCTTGAGCAAAAAATCAACGTTGCCTCAGCTCTCCGGGCCGGACCGATTCAGATAAATGCTCTTACAGATCGCGGCAAGCTAAAGGAAGGACCGGTACTGAAATCAAGACATATTCACAAGCTTCGCATCCTGTTTCAACTTCTGCCAAATGAAGTGGCCCAGGTAGGAGGAAAAGACATCTATCTCCGGATTATAGAGCCGGATGGTTCCGCCCTGTTCAATACATCTATGGGTGGTGGTCTGTTTGTAATCGAAGGCAAGGAAATCCCGTATACCCTTCAGCAAAATATTCTTTTTGAAAATAATAATCAGCAGGTGGGCTACACCTATCTGAAAGGAAATCCATTTAGGACCGGCAGACATACGGTAGAGTTATACGCCGAAGGATTTAAAATCGGCGAAGGTAATTTTATTGTAGAGTAGAAAAGACTTGATTCGAATCAATAATTTATCTACATTTGCGGGCTAAAATCAAATTGGTCATTTAAGTATGCAACTGAAAAACTACGAGACGGTATTCATTTTAACTCCCGTTTTGTCTGAGCAACAGATGAAGGATACCGTAGAAAAATTCAGAGCCGTTTTAAAAGACAATGGCGCTGAAATTGTCAATGAAGAAAACTGGGGCCTGAGAAAACTGGCTTATCCCATTCAGAAAAAAAGCACCGGCTTTTACACCCTGTTTGAGTTCAAAGCTCCGACAACCATTGTAAATACTCTTGAAATCGAATTCAAAAGAGATGAAAGGGTAATGCGTTTCTTGACTACCGTACTTGACAAACATGCGGTAGAGTATAACCTAAAGAGAAAAAAGGGCGAATTTAAAAAAGCTGAAAAACAGGAGGAAAAAGCATGACACTTGTAAATGAACCGGTAAACAGACCCGAAAACAAAAAGAAATACTGCCGTTTCAAAAAGAATGGCATTAAATATATCGATTACAAAGATGCAAACTTCCTTCTGAAGTTTGTTAACGAGCAGGGAAAGATCCTTCCAAGAAGGCTAACCGGTACCTCACTTAAATTCCAAAGAAAAGTTGCTCAGGCTGTGAAAAGAGCCAGACATTTGTCTTTGTTACCATATGTTACAGACTCATTAAAATAACCGTACCAATGGAAGTAATTCTAAAAGAAGACATCAAAGGACTTGGATATAAGAACGATATAGTTAATGTCAAACCCGGATACGGAAGAAATTATCTAATCCCAAGAGGCTATGCAATCATAGCTAACGAATCCAATAAAAAGGCTACGAACGAAAACATACGCCAGGCTGCGCATAAAGCTGAAAAGCTTAAAAAAGATGCCGAAGCGCTTGCTGTGAAAATCAATAACATTTCTCTGACGATTCCTGCAAAAGTAGGAGAAAGCGGGAAAATATTCGGTGCAGTAACAGTACTACAGCTTGCTGATTCCCTGAAAGAAAAAGGTATTGAAGTAGACAGAAAGAAAATAAGCTTCAATAGCGAAGTGAAGGAAGTTGGCGAATACACAGCTCAGGTTGATCTTCATAAAGAAGTAAAAGCTGAACTAAAATTCACAGTTGTAGCTGCATAAAGGCAAAATATACTACCATACAAAAGTCCCTCAGGGGACTTTTTTTGTTTATAGCCAAAAGAGAATCTCACACTACTTGTTGCACAACAAATGGAGCTTAAAACAACCCTTCACATTAAAGAATCCAGACATAAACTTTCTCATTCCTCATCGGTCATTACCCTGGGTTCCTGCTTCTCCGAGGTTATCGGAGAGCAATTGCGCAATAATAAATTTACCGTTTCTGCCAATCCCTTCGGCACTCTTTTTAATCCGTTATCAATTGCTTACCTGCTCAATTGCTGCGTCAATAAGACCCCACTGCCCGAGCATTCCTATATCCAGACCAGAGGTGCCTGGTTTAACTATTATCTTCATTCCTCTCTCTATGGCAACTCCAGACAGGAGCTGGAAGAAAAATTCATACATATAACCCATGATATACATACCCGCTTATTATCCTGTGATTTTCTGATCCTGACTCTTGGCACTGCCTATGTATATGAGCTAAATGGCCATCATCACACTGTAAGCAATTGTCATAAGCAGCCTTCAGCTCTGTTTACCAAGAGACTTTTGAGTCCGGAAGAAATTATTGAACCGGTCAAACAATCGCTCCAATCCCTGCAGGACATCAATCCGGGACTGAAAGTAATCATCACCGTAAGCCCGGTACGCCATACAAAAGACAGCATACCTCTTAATAGTGTAAGCAAAGCAACACTTCGCATAGTCTGCCATCAACTGGTCAGCCTGTTACCCTTCGTTGAATATTTTCCGTCTTTCGAAATCCTGATGGACGATCTCCGCGACTATCGTTTTTATAAAGAGGATATGATCCACCCCAATTCATTAGCCGAAAAATATATCTGGGATAAATTTATCCATTGTTATTGCCCTGCAGAGACCCTTGAATTGCTTAACCAGTGGCAGCATATCAAAAAGTCCCTGAGTCATAAACCATTTAACACTCTTTCAGAGGAGCACCAAAAGTTCCTGCGCAAGCTTCTTGAACAGCTAAGCTATCTCAATCAGCACATTTCCTGTCAGGAAGAAATCACACTTGTCAAAAGCCAGCTTCAAATATAAGTTTCTTCGTACCCGCTTTTTTCAACCTTTCCCTTCCTGGTCATTAATTTCCATTACAATCTACCCCAAAAAGACAAAACATGGAATAATTCAATATTTTCATATAAAATGAAAAAATAAAACAATTGCATTTTATAAAGAAAATATAAATTTTTAAAATATAATTTTACCGATATAAAAAATAAGAAAACAAATAAAAATTAAATATAAATTACTTTAAATAAGATATTTAAATACTAAAAGTGAAAATATAACTTTAACAAATCAAATCATTCTCTTAGTAAAAAATATAACTTTTTTGTTTGATTTTCCCTTAAACAGACATACATTTGAGTCATAATCTCAGAGTAAAAAAACAAAAAGATACAACTATGTTTTTACTTACTATTTTTGAACCGAAAAAAACCAGGGAAGAAAAATCACATTTAAGAAATCTGATTTTGTTAGCGATGGCCGATGGGAATCTTTCTCAGGCAGAATGTGAAGTCATCTATAAAATAGGTCTCCTCAGAGGATTGAAGGAAGATGAAATTGACGAACTATTCGAACATAAAACAAAGGAAAAAGCGATACAAACAGCTCCTTCTACCGACACCGAGCGTTTTGATCAGCTTTTTGATCTGGTAACGGTTATGCTTGCAGATGGCAAAGTTACTGACAGTGAAATGGACTTTTGCATCAATGTGGCTCAGGGACTTGGTTTCAGCAAAGCTTTTTCCGGGGTTATTGTAAATAAAATTGCTATGGGGTTAAGCAATAACCTCAGCAAAGAGGCTATAAAAGCAGATATGAGCTCATTCTTATCCTTCTGAGGAGCCTACTTTCCAATAATTTGCACCTTTATTTAGTTTATTAATAATAGTTTCCGAAAAGACCCTCAAAGTTGAGGGTCTTTTTATTGCCATTTGTAAAGACAAAAAAATTTCTCAGCCGTTATATAAATAATGAAGAAGGAAAGTCCGTCAATTCAGTTTCTGCAGCAAAAAATGGCCATAGAGCGAACTGTCATGGCTAATGAGCGAACATTTCTATCTTATACACGCACCTCTATGGCGCTTATCGTTGCCGGATTATCGTTTTTACATCTTACAAAATCTCTTTATCTGGGTATCATCGGCGCTATTTTTATTCCGATAGGAGCCTTCCTTTTCGCATTTGCACTGAATAGATTCAAGAAAGTTCAGCTACGTATCAGAGAAGAGCGGGAACTTCTCACAGCTCATTATCATAGCAATCATTTCGAATAATCTCCCGGTTTCTTTATACTTTTTGCCGGTTTAGCATATATTTTTATGTAGCTTTGCATGAAAATATACCTGCATGAAGATTATCATCAAATATACCCTCGCTTTAACTGCAGTTTTACTTGGCAAGGATTTTTTGGTTTATAACTATTTGTGGAAAACAGGAAGCGCGCTGATAAATATTCTTCCCTACTTTCTCATCATCGGCTTATTTATTTACACAGGTATATATGAACTCAAAAAGAAAAAATACGATGGGGAAATCAGCTATAAGGATGCCAGCCTGAACGGCCTTGCCATCATGTTATGTACTGCGATAGTATATTCCCTTATGTTCTATTTTGTATTCCCTTTTGGAAATCCTGCGTTTAAAGAGGAATTCTTAGCTCGGGCTCTGGAAGTTTTACAAAATAATCCTAGTTTTCCCAAAGAAGACATTCCTTCTACTATGCAGAAATATAAACATAACCTGCAACCCTTTGTAATGGCCCAATCTGAGTTTATAACAATACTGATTTTCGGAACAATTACCAGTCTCTTGTCTGCTTCTATTCAGAGAAAAAAAATCGATATTCCACCTTCCAGCTAATATTCCTGCTATTTGAAGAAGAAGATTGGGAAGGCAGAGCTGATTTATCGGGGACGACAGGAAAATGACCGTTCCTGAGCAATCGTACCATCCTCATTGTAAATAATCAGTCGGCTTTCTTTTTCTTTCCGCACCAGCTCCAGAGCCTTGGCAACAGCTTCTTTTTTCAGCGGAAAGCGAAAAAGAGAGAACATCTTACCCTCCTCTTCTATTTTCCAACCCTGCAGGGATTTTACAATATAAAAAACTTTTATTGCGGGCGTCTTCTTCTTAGGCATACCCAAAAACAACACCCGAACTTACCTGTTGAGTTCGCAAATCGCTTACTTTTTATTTTTTTCTTTTTCCTTCGTCATTTCAGAGTGCCGGTTGATAAAATCAGCAATCTGCTCAACACCCAGCTGCTTGGCCACAATCTCTTTGTTTTTATCAATTAAGAAAATAGAAGGTGTACTCGATATATCATATAGTTTCCTGAAGTTTGTCTGATTATAAGGATCCCATACATTGATAAAATTCAGATTATTATCCTTGATGAATTTTTTCCAGTCTGCTTCATTATTTTCCAGACATACAGCAAAAACCTCTACCTTATCTTTCGTAAATCCGGAAAGCTGCTCATTCAGCTTTGGAATTGCTTTTTTACAGTGTCCACAGTTAGGATCCCAGAATACAATGACAGTATAATCCGATTTAAGATTGTGCAGCACCTGATTTTTGCCATTATCATCCGGCATGATAAGATTTGGGGCCGTCTTACCACAAAGAATATTTCTTAGCTTGTCGGCTTTTTCATTAATTCTTTTCGTCTGTTTTTCATTCAGCCAGAAGGCTTCTCCGGTTTTGTAATACTTATCAGCCATATGGACAAAGGCCTGATCCATACACATAATATTGGAAGTCTCGATGGTGTATGTGCAATAGAAAGTAGTATACTTGAACAGTTCCTTACTGGCCCTTGCCTTGGCTATCATAAAATCGGCGGCTTTAATCACCGAATCCGGAATTTGCAATGTCAAAGTTTCAAAATACTGTTTTAGCTTCGTATGAAATATAGGAGTACGTACAATGCGATCATCCGAAAAATCTATATTGTCAAAATAGTGATTCTTATACCAGGTATACTTTTGTGTTGAGTCTACAGACTCCGGAACAACCGGATCTTTCATTGCATTAAACACTTTTGCAAGTAAGGTGGCAGGGTATTTCTCCGCATACTGATTGCGATATTCATTCACTTCCTTATCAAGCTTTACGACCTCTTCCCTGATCTTTGCAGAATCCTGCTTTGTTGATGCCTGTTCAAGTTTTTTCTTCCAGTCTTCTATCTGCTTACCTTTATTTGCAACATAGTTCAGATATTCATAAAAAAGAATATTATCCTCAGAGCCCTTTACTTTCATTTTTCCGACCAGATCGAGCGAATCTGTTTCCATTGAAAAAGTCTGCTGATTAACAATAAATTCAAAGTAGTTTTTGGAAGGAAGTACAATCATATAAATTCCTCCGGGTAACTCCTCATCACCTTTAAATACCATTACCCCTTTTGAATTTACCTGTGCCGTATCCTTCAGATACTGCTTATCTCCATAATGATAAGCCATATAGCATACCGTATCTTTTAATCCTTCAATTTTTACGGTAATAGCATAACCTTTGGTCTTGGTCTGGGCAAAAGCACTAAAAGCATGAACAAAAGACGTGATAATCAGAAAAAGTAGTATCTTATTTTTCATAAGGATCAATATATCTACAGAATTGAAATTACAAATTTAAGAATCATTTAATATCAACAATTATTTTCAGCAATTATTATACCTTAATACATTAGCCAGACTTATTTCCTTCGTGGCTGTTTCAGAAGAGAAAGTCTATACTGCAGACATTCTTAATTAATTGTAGTCTGAAAATTATTTTACAGGATAAGTAATACAGATGTAAAAATATACTAAGTGCCCGCCAAATCAACAGGCACTTATGTATATACCTTATTGCAAAAATCTACTTTCTTTTTACCGGATACCTGTCAAAAATATCTTCGACAACTTTTCGCATCACTTTTCTGAAATCATCCGGATCCGTAATATCAGTCTGTGCCCATCCCCGCCAGATTAGCTCATTGGCTTCTGTTTCGATCACGTCAATTACTACAGTACCCTGAGTAAACTCAACTGATTGTATATTATAGCCGGCGATGTTTGGGATCGTATTATAATACGTATAATTGTAAGGAGATCCCGTACCAGCATAAAACCCCGGGTAATAATACCCATAGCTTCCGTAAACAGGTGTCTGTACAAGCTCCTGTACCTCCCTGAAATTGGCATGTACCAATATCAGAAGATCCGGAAATCGCGTATCTATTTCATAGCCTCTGGCAAACAATTCCTTGTTAATATTATTCCTAAGGTTTTGAAAAACAATAGGATTTTTAAACAAAGACCCGTCTGTGCTATCATCAGCAGGTAACCAGGCAAAAGTTCTGAACTTACCGTAATCAACACCTTCTACATAATCCGAAAAAACTCTTGCAGACCGGCAACCGGATACCAAAGAATAGATTATCAGCACCCAGACTATTATCCATAAATGTACTCGTTGCTTTTTCATTTCTAACCCCCATCCAACACCACGTTTACTGTAAAACCTGAGGTTTTCTGTTATTGTTATTGATTTTATGGTTTTTCAAAAGCTTTATAGGAAAGACGACTCAGAGGGTACAAGAAGAGATTATTAAATAATAATGTATCATTCGTTATTTCAATGGCGGAGTATCCCTTATTGGGCTCACGATATTGCCATATGACAGAACTTGTTTTAGAATCTGCTATACGAATATCAATTACTGCCAGCATGTCCGTAACCGCCCCATACGGCGAGTATGCCGCGGCATATGCATTACTGGCCGCATCGAAATCTCTCCGGATATCTATACTGCCGAAAATAAACGCATCAACTCCCAAAAATTTTGCAAGTTCTCTTTGCCCGAGAAGCCGGGCCTGCTTTACCGATATTCCGAGCTCTTTCAGTTTACGATTAGTTTCTGCCACATCCTGTACTGCCACATATATCTGTTTAGACCTGGCCCTCCTCTGGTCAAAATAACAGTATGCCTGCTTCTGAAAAAAATACCCTAGTGCTGTTTCTCTTTCTTTTAACTGCTGCGGAGTAAGATATCGTAATTCATCTATCTGGTAAAGACCAACATCAAAAGGCAAAATAGCAAGAGAACGATGTCTTTTTATTTCATTATAATACTCAGGAGTCATCGAGATGCTACAGGATAATAATATAATCAGCAGCATCGGAATCAGGGAAGGTAGTCTCATAGTAAAATCTGGTCGATATAAAAACTAACCCTGCCAAATTCTCATTTGTTATCAATAAAATACAACAGACTGTATTACTGAAAAATAAGCAACATAACCACTTAAATAACAGCAGCTGCGTATCCGGACGATTTCAATATTTTTCCATTGATTTTGCCCTATTAGATGGAAAATACGTATAAATTTGTATTTCATCGCTTCGAAGCCAATACTATGAAACAATTCCTGAGATTCTTTTTCAACGGGCTGCTTTTCGTAATTCCTTTTGGAATTACAGCATATACAATTTACATAATTGTGAAAGCGATTGATAATCTGATACCCGATCTGTTTAATCTTGATCTTTATCCCGGTATCGGTTTACTCATTTTTATCGGGATAACTGTTTTAGTAGGCTATCTTGGCTCAACTTTAATTGCTAAACCGGCATTCTCTCTAATAGAAAACTCTCTTTACAAAATTCCCCTGATCAATCTCATATATTCATCTTCAAAAGATGTAATCAATGCTTTTATCGGGGAAAAGAAAAAATTTAATCAGCCCGTCCTTGTGAAAATCAATAAGGACTTTAATATCCAGCGCTTAGGATTTATTACCCAGAATGATCTTGATATTTTGCATCTGCAGGACAAAGCTGCGGTTTATTTTCCACACTCTTACAATATTTCCGGTAACCTGGTAATCGTTCCAAAAGAGCATATAACCATCATAAAAGCCCCGAGCTCAGAAATTATGAAATTTATCGTTTCAGGGGGTGTTACCGGGTTAAACTTTGACGAAGTGGCTACTTCACGACAGGTGCAATCAGAATAATCTGGCTTTTTCCACTATCTCCCGGGAGATTTTAAAGAACTCTTTATGAATATTGAATAATTTCTGCCCGTTTTCCGGTGATATTTTCACATATTCTCCATCCTCATTCATAACATAACTGTTTACATTATCCCTCAGATTGTATACAAGAATATTGATGACTTGCTTTTTAAGCAAAGGATCCAGTATCAGAAACAATGATTCAATTCTCCGGTCAAAGCTACGCATCATCAGATCCGCACTTCCACCGTATACTTTGGGATCTCCGGCATTGTGAAAATAAAAAATCCGGGAGTGCTCCAGAAAATCTCCGACAATAGATTTTACCATGATATTCTCACTCAGGCCTGCTTTTCCGGCTTTCAGACAGCAGATGCCCCGCACAATCATTTTTATGGGAACGCCTGCCTTTGATGCACGATAAAATGCATCAATAATTTCCTTATCCTGGAGTGAATTGAGCTTTATCACGATTCCCGACGGCTTGCCTTCTTGGGCATTTTCAGCTTCCCGGTCGATAAGCTCAATAAGTTGTTTACGCATATCACCGGGAGCAGTAATCAGATTGGTATATACTCTTGGCATTGAGTGCCCGGTAATTACATTGAAAAACTCATTTATATCGGTTGCATAAGCTTCATTGGAACTTAAAAGGCTGATATCTGTATATAGTTTTGCAGTATCTTCATTATAGTTACCACTGGACATATGCACATATCGTGTAACCTTATCTTCCTCCTTACGCACAATCATCAGCAACTTGGTATGAGTTTTCAGATTACTGATGCCATATATTACAAAACACCCGGCTTTCTGTAGTCTCAGCGCTTCGTTAATATTATTCTCTTCATCAAAACGTGCCTTTACCTCAAAAAGAACAGACACATGCTTGCCGTTTTCCGCGGCCTTAAATAAGGCAGAAGTAATACGGGAATCCTTTGCAAGCCGGTAAATAGTGATTTTGATGGCAAGCACTGACGGGTCTGCTGCTGCTTTTTCCAGCAGATCAATTACCGGATCAAGACGATTATATGGCTGATGAAGAAGAATATCATTATGTTTCAGAAAAGCAAACATGTCGACTTCTTCACTCTCTGGAAATACCAGAGGATTGACGGGTTGCGGAAGAGCCGGAATGGCCTGACGGAACTCCTTGTTTCTTACAATCTGCCATAACGCGGTATAATCAATGAGACGCGAAATAACAAATATGTTATTATGGTCTATATCCCAGCGATCAACCAGAACTTTCATCATCCAGCTGGAATAATTTGCTTCTATTTCAACCCTGACCACTCTGCCAGACTTTCTGGATTTCAATTTCCGCTGTACCTCCTCCACAAATTTCACATCCATTTCCTCGGTTTCATCGAGGGAAAAATCTCCATTACGGGTAATACGGAATAAATTGACAGACAGAATTTCTATATTTCTGTATAGCTCATTTATCTTCCAGCGAATAATCTGTTCGATCGGAACAAAAAGAATCTGCTCATTTCTGCGAATTTCAAAAAACCGGGGAAGATTTTGGGGAATCTGGACAAAGCTCAACCTTTTCGAGTCTTTTCCGGCTTCCGGCATATGAGTAACTACTCCAAATATAAGCAGCTTATTCATAAGCATCGGAAAAGAATGGTAGCTGTCATAGACCATCGGAGTAAGCATCGGGAATATAGTATCCTCAAAATACTCCTCAACTTTTTTCAACTCCTTATCATCCAGTCCCTCAATATCAGCAATCTGAAACCCGTTATGCTCAAAATCAGGTTCCAGTTCGTTCATAAAGCAATCTTCCTGATCTTTAAAAAACCGCTGAACTTCTTTCAGCAGGTTTTTACGAAAAGGCACTTCCCTCAGGCCGGAAAAATCAAATCGTTCTTTGCCGTAATCAATATAGTTATACAAGCTTCCAACTCTTATCTGGAAAAATTCATCCAGGTTCGAGCTGGTAATGGCCAGAAATTTCAGGCGGTCAAAAATAGTCCTTTTAGGATTCTTTGCCTGATCAAGCACCCGGTAATTAAATTTGACCCAGCTCAGATCTCTGGAAATATAATCACTGTGTTTTATCGCTTTTTTAGGCTTAAACAACATAAGCATACTCTTCCTGGTATTACCACCTTTCATTCCGAAAGGGGAGCCCAATCTTTGAAAAAAATTAACAAATGAGTTCACAAAATTGTCCTCTCCCTATTCCCTTGTTCTAAGACTTTATATATCTATTTTGGCATATTTCGCATTTTTCTCAATAAAATCCCTTCTGGGTGCTACTTCATCTCCCATAAGCATCGAAAACAGATGATCTGCTTCTGCGGCGGATTCTATAGTCACCTGCTTAAGACTCCTTGTAACAGGATCCATGGTTGTTTCCCACAACTGCTCCGGGTTCATTTCCCCAAGTCCCTTGTATCTCTGAACATTAACCGAGTCTTCCTTCCCATCTTTGGCAAGCTCCTTTATTGCTTCTTCTCTCTGCTGCTCTGTCCAGCAATACCGGCTTTCTTTTCCTTTCTTTACCAGATAAAGAGGTGGTAATGCTATATACAGATATCCATTTTCAATCAGGGGACGCATATACCGGAAAAAGAATGTAAGAATAAGTGTCCGGATGTGGCTTCCGTCGACATCGGCATCCGTCATGATAATGATTTTATGATAACGAAGCTTTGTTAAATTCAGAGCTTTGTCATCTCCGTCTACCCCAAAGGATACGCCAAGCGCCGTAATCATATTTTTTATCTCATCACTTTCATAAATCCTATGCTCCTGGGCTTTTTCAACATTCAGAATTTTTCCTCTAAGCGGCAGGATTGCCTGAAACCTTCTATTTCTTCCCTGTTTTGCAGAACCGCCGGCCGAGTCTCCCTCAACCAGGTACAACTCACATTCTGCCGGATCCTTTTCTGAGCAATCGGCCAGTTTACCAGGAAGTCCTGTTCCGGAGAGAACATTCTTTCTCTGAACCATTTCCCGGGCTTTTCTTGCCGCATGTCTTGCCTGAGCTGCCAAAATGACTTTCTGAATAATCTGACGTGCTTCTTTCGGGTTTTCTTCAAGAAAATTTCCGAGCACTTCTCCCACACACTGATCCACAGCTCCCATTACTTCACTATTACCAAGCTTTGTTTTGGTCTGCCCCTCAAATTGCGGCTCAGCGACCTTAACAGAAATAATAGCCGTTAGCCCTTCTCTGAAATCGTCCCCATTTACCTCAATTTTCACTTTTTCAAGCATTCCGGACTTATCTGCATAGCTCTTCAGAGTCCTCGTCAGTCCGCGACGGAATCCGGCAACATGTGTTCCCCCCTCGATTGTATTAATATTATTTACATAGGAAAACACGTTTTCCGTATAACTGGTATTATACAGAATAGCCAGTTCTACAGGTACTCCGCCTTTTTCACCTTCCATATAGATCGGTTCCGGAATCAGTTTTTCTCTTGTAGAGTCAAGATATGCGACAAATTCTTTCAGACCTCCTTCGGAATAAAAAGAATCGGTTCTGTATTTTCCGTTCTCGTCGGCCTCACGCTCATCAGCCAGATAAATTCTGATCCCCTTGTTGAGATATGCCAGTTCCCGCAGACGGGTGGCTATTGTTTCGAATTTATATTCGGTGACTGTAAAGATCGAACCATCCGGAACAAAATGTACGGTTGTACCTGTCCGCTCACTATCTCCTACAATTTTGACAGGATATTGCGGTACTCCGATTTTATATTCCTGCTGCCATATTTTTCCTTCCCGGTGCACTGTTACTTTCATGTCGGAAGAAAGTGCATTCACACAACTCACCCCCACACCGTGCAACCCACCGGAAACCTTATAGGTATCTTTATCAAATTTCCCACCCGCATGCAAAACTGTCATAACAACCTCCAGAGCAGAGCGTTTCTCTTTAGAATGAACTCCAGTAGGAATTCCCCTTCCGTTATCCGATACGGTTATCGAATTATCCGGATGGACAGTCACATGAATTTCTGTACAATACCCTGCCAGTGCCTCATCAATGGAGTTATCAACAACTTCCCAAACCAAGTGATGCAGGCCTTTTATTCCTATATCGCCAATATACATTGCAGGCCTTTTCCTAACCGCTTCTAATCCTTCTAAAATCTGAATATTATCCGCTGAATAATCAGCATTTAGCTTCTCTTTTATGTCTGTCATTGTTTTATGGTTGGAAATGGTAAAGCTACAAAAAAAAAAGCTCTTTCGATAGCTTTTTAATGTATTCATCCGGCTCCATGACCAGTATCAGAAACTGCCACAAAGCACCTGCTATAATCTCAACAAAGATGCGCTAGTACTCCCCGGAGGCAAGCATAACAAGCGTACAGCCAAGCACTGGTTCGATACCGTTTTCCATAGCAAGCTCGATCAGATCCTGATTTTCTGTACCCGGATTAAAAATGATGCGCTTAGGCTTTACCTTCATAATATAATCAAACAACGGCGGCAGGTTTTGTGCCCCGACATACAAAGTGACAGTATCGATATTATCCTCCAGCGGAAAATCATTCCGGATCGGTTTTCCGGCTACTTCTCCTTTCTTCAATCCTACCGGAACGATATCATGGCCATGCCTCACAAGCATATGGGCCGCTTTGTATGCATATCTGGAGGAGTCTGGTGTTGCTCCAAGTATTATTGTCTTCTTCATTAAACAAACAACAATGAATAAATGTTATTAATTCCCCTTATATAGCCGGGCAAAAGCTTCGGCACATTTTTCTCCGTCAATTGCTGCTGATACAATTCCTCCGGCGTAACCCGCTCCTTCTCCGCAGGGAAACAGACGTTTTATTTCCACATGCTCCAGTGTTTCTTTGTTTCTTGGTATAGTAACCGGGCTGGAGGTTCTGCTTTCCACTCCGACGATCTGCGCATCATTTGTAAGATACCCTTTCATTTTAGCTCCGAAAAGCCTGAATCCCTCCCTCAGGCGACTGGCTATAGAAGGTACAAGGACCTCATCCATACTTACAGAAGCGAGTCCCGGCTGATAAGAAGTTTCAGGTAGGGTTCCGGAAGTTTTCCTGTTTACAAAATCCAGCATACGCTGGGCAGGGGCCTTCTGCGTTTTTCCTCCTGCAATCCATGCATTTCGTTCGATTGTTTTCTGCAATTCCAACCCGGCAAAAACTCCGTATCTATGATAATCTCCCAAATCTTCCAGATTAATTGCCACTACAATTCCCGAATTGGAGAATTTGCTATCCCTTCGGCTCGGAGACATCCCGTTTACAACCACTTCCTCCTGAGCAGTTGCAGCTGGAACTATAAAACCGCCAGGACACATACAGAATGAAAAAACCCCTCTTTCTACCCCTTTATAATCCACCTGACTAACAAGTGAATAAGACGAGGCCGGTAAAAATTCTCCTCTGTCCTCACATTTGTACTGTATTTTATCGATTAATGTCTGCTGGTGCTCTATCCTGACTCCCATAGCAAATGGCTTAGCTTCAATTCTGACATTCTTATTGTGTAATAAATAAAAAATATCTCTGGCAGAATGACCAGTTGCCAGAATCACCCCCATTCCTCTGATCTGATCTCCATTCTGAATATGCACTCCGAGGAGTTCCCCTCTGTCAATAATCAGATCTGTTACTTTGGTATTAAAATGGACTTCGCCTCCGCAATCTGTAATCCGGCTCCTCAAAGCAGCTACAATTTTGGGCAACTTGTTTGTTCCAATGTGCGGATGTGCATCGACAAGAATTTCACGACCTGCACCATGAGCTACCAGTATCTCCAGAATCCGGTTAACATCTCCTCTTTTCTTAGATCGTGTATAGAGCTTCCCATCCGAATATGTTCCTGCTCCTCCTTCTCCAAAACAATAATTTGATTCAGGGTTAACAATGTGATCTTTATTAATTGCTGCCAGATCTCTGCGCCGGGTCTGAACATCTTTGCCCCTTTCCAAAACAATGGGCTTATATCCTAGTTCGATAAGCCTCAAAGCTGCAAATAAGCCGGCAGGGCCTGCCCCTACCACCACCACAGAAGGTCTGTTACCAACAAACTGATAGTTCAGTTTCAACTGCTGATCAGGTAGCAGTTCGTCTACGGCTATCCTTGCCTTTATCACAATTTTTACCTGACGTCCTCTGGCATCCACGGATCTTCTGAGCATCTCTACAACAATAGAAGGCTGATCAGGCAGAGACAGCTTGTTCAATACATATGTTCTGAATTTTTCTTCGTCAAACCCTATAGACGGTTCAACCTCAATATCAACCTCTTTTATCATTGCTATATCTGCATCAGTTTACAATCAGGAAAGACCCAGGCCATATTTCCCGATTTTTAAAATGCATATACAAATATAGGAAGTTCAGTATGAAAAGTCCGGAAATATGTCAGAACACCCGGGCAAACATTTTGCCAATATATTGATTATTAATTTATATAAAATCTACTATTTAACTAAATCAGATATGGGAAAAGGAGATATAAAAACCACCAGAGGTAAAATAGCCAAAGGCACATATGGCAACTCAAGACCACACAGACCCGGTGTCAAACCTCCGGCAACTAATAATACTGTAAAAGCCGATCCGAAACAATCAGGTGGCCCAAAACGCACGCTCAAAGTCAATTAACCTTACACCATCAACTTTCGCAACTTGTCCATTTCACTTTTATCCATGGGAGGTTACTAATCATGCAGCAACCAGGGACTATTTATAATGAAGCATTAGCGCAACCATCCAAGACAAAATATATAGATATTTCAGCCCCGATTCATGATAGTATGACCGGATGGCCCGGCTTGCCTCATGTATCCGTACATAAGTTTCAGGATTTACACAAAGGGGATGACGTCAACGTCACTACCTTTTCCATGCCGGTACATTCAGGTACACATATCGACGCTCCCAGACATATATTTAAAAATGGCAACGATATCAGCGCTCTGGACTTTGACTGTGTTATAGGTCCTTGCAGGGTTATTGAACTAAGCGGTCAGAAAAGTATCCGAAAAGAACAGCTTGAGACTTACAAGATTGGCGAAGGCGAAAGAATTATCTTTAAAACCTCAAACTCTGCTGTAGACTGGACGAGTAAAAATTTCAAGCGGGATTTTATCTATTTAAGCACCCAGGCTGCTCAATATCTGGCAGCTCTGGGAGTAAAAACAGTCGGTATTGACTATATAAGCACCGGAAATCGCGGTAATTATAAACTGGTACATTCAATTTTGTACGAAGCAGGCATATGTATAATTGAGGGATTAAATCTCTCAGAAGCTATTGCCGGGAATTATGAACTTTACTGTCTTCCGCTAAACATACTCGGAGCCGACGGCGCTCCGGCCAGAGCTGTACTAAGAGCCTGCTGATAACGTGAAAAACTCATACCAACCCCTTGAAAACTATGGAGTCATAGGAGATCTGGTTACAGTGGCGCTAGTCTCCATATGCGGCTCAATCGACTTCCTTTGCTTTCCTGAATTTGACTCACCCTCTATATTTGCTGCCCTTCTGGACAGAGAAAAAGGAGGTTATTTCAAAATATCCCCGACTACTGAAAACAATAACCACAGGCAAATGTATTTCCCTGATACCAATGTTCTTTTAACCAGGTTTCTGGGGAAGCATAGTGTTGGAGAAGTTATAGACTATATGCCTGTTGAAGACCTGGATAAAGGCAAAAATCTGGTTCGAAGAGTAAGTGCTATCAGGGGAAAAATTGAGTTTAAAATGGAATGTAAGCCAAGATTCCATTATGGCCAGACTTCCCACGAAATCAAAAAGGTAGATAAAGGTATACGCTTTATCTGCCGGGACGAAAAACATGCTCTTAAAATTGATCTTTTAAGTGAGGTCTCTATTGAAACTGAAGATAAAGACGCTGTTGCCACATTCACTCTGAACGCCGGGGAAAGCGTTCATTTTATTCTTCAGTTATATCCAGGTGATAAAGAGATCTCCGATATTGAAACATTTGTTAACGACACGCTGGTTGATGATATAAATTACTGGCGGCACTGGCTCGATTCATGCAATTATTTCGGGCGCTGGCGGGAAAGCGTAAACCGGTCAGCATTAATACTTAAGCTATTAACCTCAGTAAATCATGGTTCAATGGTTGCCTCTCCTACTTTCGGCCTTCCTGAACTTCACGGAGGAGAACGAAACTGGGACTACAGATATACCTGGATAAGAGATTCGGCCTTTTCAATGTATGTTTTGCTAAAACTGGGCTATAGAAAAGAGGCAACGAAGTTTATTGAATGGATTGAATATAAATGTCTTCAACATCCCAATTCAGATAAGTTGCACCTGATGTATTCAATATCCGGGAAAGACGATCTTGAAGAAGCCACCCTCAGCCATTTCGAAGGTTACCGGGGCAGCAAACCTGTTCGCATAGGCAATAAAGCTCATAAACAATGTCAGCTGGATATATATGGAGAGCTGATGAACTGTGTATACCTATATGATAAATATGCAGAAGCTATTTCCTACAATTTCTGGCTAAAACTTACCGAACACCTGAACTGGCTGTGTGATAACTGGGAACAGAAAGATGAGAGTATCTGGGAAGTCAGAGCGGGTAAACAGGAGTTCCTGTTCTCACGGTTAATGTGCTGGGTCGCATTCGACCGGGGAATAAAGTTATCGCAGAACAGATCTTTTCCGCTCAATTCCCGCTGGTGGCATGAGCGTAACAAAATTTTCCATGACATACATGACAATTTCTGGAGTGAGGATAAAAAATCTTTTGTGCAATATAAAGGCGGAGTCGCGGTAGACGCCTCTGTATTGTTAATGCCTCTCGTTCACTTTATAGGCCCTAAAGATCCTAAATGGCTCTCTACGCTGGAAAGGGTAGAAAAAGAACTGGTCAGCGATTCCCTTGTATACAGATATAGCCAGGAAGACGCAGCCCCTGATGGAATGAAGGGCAATGAAGGCACATTCTCAATGTGCACATTCTGGTACGTAGAAAACCTGGCACTGGCCGGTGAGCTTCAAAAGGCCAGATTTATTTTTGAAAAAATGCTTGGATATGCTAACCATGTCGGACTTTATTCTGAGCAGATTGGAGCCCAAGGCGAACACCTGGGAAATTACCCACAGGCATTCAGTCATTTAGGCTTAATAAGCGCCGCATTTCGCCTGAATGATCTCATCAATGATGAAACCAATAATCAGCAAACTTTTAATAATCTGAAATCATTCTTAAGCTGATAATCCCATTCAAAATATTACATCCTTTCAGTTACCATCCCCAAGCTCCAAAGAACTTTCAGAGAATATTATTGATTGATAAGTCAAAATAAACTTATTTAATCATGAAAAAACTTTCAATCCTTATGCTGGTCACTGTTTTATCATTTGTGTCAGCTAACACGATCAGAGCAGAACATTTTTCCTCCGATCTGCTAACCAGCCATAAAGAGATTCTGACCAACCCCGGTAACCTGGGTGATAGTAAAGAAATGAAGCGTAAGCAAAAGCGCTTGGACAAGCAGGCGCAGGATCTGAAAAAAGAACAGAAGATGTTGCGCAAGGAAATGAAGCTGGCCAATGAAAAGGAAAAGCTCAACAAACAGCAACAAAAGCTGGCAAAAAAAGAAAGAAAGCTTAACAAACAGAAAAAATAAACCAATACATGGATCATAGAGGGATATTGGTCAACGATATCCCTCAAACCATAGTCCCGGTCTGAAGGATTTTTGAAAAATATCCGCTAACTTGCCCGCAATTATGCCGGAATGTATGCACTCTCCACAAGAACGAATAAAATTGGCCCAGACTTCCCAATTCAAAGCGATTTTCCCCAATCTTGTCAATCATTATGATACGCTCTTTGGGGGTATGGCCCTTTCGTATATGGACGAAGTTGCCTTCATAACTGCCACACGTTATAGCAGACAAAAATATGTTACGGTTTCATCGGACAAAATTGATTTCAAATGCCCTATTCCCTCCGGAACGATTATTGAAATTGTAGGTGAAGTAGCTCATGTCGGGAATAGCAGCATCAAAATCAATGTATCCATCTATGTGGAAGAGATGTATTGCGAAACCCGTCAAAAAGCCGTAGAAGGGATCTTTACTCTGGTAGCGGTTGATGACATGAAACGTCCCGTACAAATTGTTTAGACGTACATTTTAATTAATAGAAAACCAACCACATTGCTGCAGCTGGTTCCCCTTACCTAATTCTCTTAATATATCAGTATATTCTGAGTATTTGCTACCAGCCAACACTTCTGGATATGAACCTGGGATTAAAGCTAAAACTAATACCAACCCACGGATCATCTCTCAAAGAGTTAAAAACATGTACAAAGGTCGCACTTCCTAAATCAAGCACCTCGCATAACTGACCATTCGTATTAACAACCAGATCTGACTTTTCAACCTTTTCCCTGTTCTTTCCATTTCTGTCCATAGCCATCCCAACTTTATTATTCTGCTTACAGTAATAACTATGCTGCCGGCGGGAAAGTTGACACTTTTATTTAAAAAAATAGCAGCCCTGAAAAAACAAAGAAAGGCTGCCTTTCAGCAGCCTTTAATCAGATATATCTTTAAACAGGACTAGTTTACTGACACTCGCTTGAATTCAGAAACAGTCAACCCTTTGGTAACACCATCCAGCAATTGGGAAATTGTTAATGCAGGATCCTTTACAAACTGCTGATTCAATAGCGTATTTTCCTTATAAAACTTGGCAAGTTTACCCTGAGCAATTTTTTCCAGCATAGCTTCCGGCTTACCTTCTGCTCTAGCCTGCTCTTTACCAATTTCAATTTCTCTTTCGATAAGTGACGGATCTACACCATCCTTATCTACTGCGACAGGCTTCATGGCAGCTATCTGCATTGCAACATCTCTGCCAACTTCACTTACATCAGCACCATTTATCCCTTTTAGAGCAACTAAAACACCAAGTTTCGCGCCGGCATGGATATAGGGAACAACCTGATCACCGGTTAATATATCATAAGCAACGATATCGATTTTTTCTCCGATCTTACCAACCAGTTCAACAATATGCTCTTCAACAGTTCTCTCATCAATTTTGGAAGCTTTCAGATCTTCCTTAGAAGACGGTTTGGATTTGGCAGCCACTTCAATAATAGCATTTCCAAGAGATTGAAATTCTTCATTCTTTGCTACGAAATCAGTCTCGCAGCCAAGTGCGATAATGATTCCTTCTTTACCGCTGTTTAAAGTTTTCACAAAAACAGCTCCTTCAGAAGTCTCTCTGTCTGAACGGGCAGCAGAAACCTTTTGTCCTTTTTTTCTAAGGATATCAATAGCTGTATCAAAATCACCATTGGCTTCAGTCAGGGCTTTTTTGCAATCCATCATCCCTGCACCAGTCATCTGACGTAACTTGTTTACATCTTGCGCTGAAATGCTCATTGTTCTATATGATTTGTTTTGAAAATGATTAATTCATTAAATAAGACAGAAAATTTACTGTCCGGGCTGGTACTTCTATTTAAAAAAAAATGAACACTGTTTTTTAGGCAATGTTCAATTTTAGATTAGTTAATGCACTCTTTATTAAAAGGATTATTCCTCAATCTCCGCTCTGTCTGCCGCTTTCTTGCTCTCTTCCTCGTCCTTAAGCTTTGTATCTTCCTTCTCTCTCTTTCTTTCGTTCAGACCTTCTTCGATAGCCTTACCGATAGCAGAAGTTAAGATAGAGATTGACTTATAAGCATCATCGTTAGCCGGAATCGGATAGTCTACTGATGTAGGATCAGTATTGGTATCCACCAAAGCAAACACCGGAATATTCAATTTCTTTGCTTCTTTTACTGCAATATGCTCTTTCTTTGCGTCTACAATAAAGAGAGCAGCCGGAAGACGAGTAAGCTCAGCAATACCACCCAATACTTTTTCCAGTTTTTCTCTCTCACGGGTAATCATCAGCTTCTCCCTCTTTGCCAGATTGACATAGGCTTCGTCTTTCATAAGCTTGTCAATTGATGACATTTTCTTCAGGGATTTTCTCACTGTTGCAAAGTTGGTCAGCATACCACCGAGCCATCTTTCAGTAGCATAAGGCATCTTTAGCCTTCTTGCTTCCTCAGCCACAACCTCTTTCGCCTGTTTTTTAGTAGCAACAAAAAGAACCTTTCTGCCGGACTTCACTATATTTTTTAGAACTGCAGAAGCCTCATCAAGACTCGCAAGCGTTTTATTCAGGTCAATAATGTGAATGCCATTGTTTTCCATGAAAATATACGGAGCCATTTTAGGGTTCCATTTTCTCGTAAGGTGTCCAAAGTGAACACCGGCATCCAACAGATCTTTATATGTAAGTTTTGCCATAATATTCGATTAACGTTTGCTGAACTGGAATCTTCTTCTTGCTTTTCTTCTACCGTATTTCTTTCTTTCCACCATTCTCGGATCCCTGGTAAGAAATCCTTCTTTCTTAATTGGTGGCTTGCTTTCCGGATTGGATTCAACCAGGGCTCTTGAAATCGCCAGCCTTAATGCCTCTGCCTGACCGGAAATTCCCCCACCTACAAGGTTTGCATTTATATCATATTTATCCAGCTCACCAATTATGGCAAAAGGCTGATTAATGATAGTCTGAAGAGTTTCCGTAGGAAAGTATACCTTATAATCCTTACCATTAACCTGAATATTACCATTTCCTGGCTTAATATATATCCTGGCAACAGCGGTTTTCCTTCTACCTATTGTGTTAATTACTTCCATTAATGCAAATTATATTTTTACTTCTTTGGGACTCTGAGCTACATGCGGGTGTTCCGCTCCTTCGTATACATAAAGGTTACCAAAAAGTCTTCTTCCGAGTCTGTTTTTAGGAAGCATGCCCTTCACAGCCATTTCAATAAGAAACTTTGACGATTTTTTGTTTTTGATAAGCTTGGGAGTAGCGAAACGCTGACCTCCGGGATATCCGGTATGACGAACATACTCTTTATCCGTCCATTTTTTACCTGTTAACCTGATTTTATCAGAGTTAATCACGATAACATTATCTCCGCAATCAACGTTGGGAGTATAATTACCTTTTCTCTTTCCCCGGATGATACTTGCTACTTCACTCGCAAGTCTACCAAGTACTTTGGAATCCGCATCAATCACCACCCACTCCTTGTTAACTGTTTCGCTGTTAGCGAAAACGGTCTTGTAACTTAAGCTATCCATTTATAGTCTTCTCTTTAATTCCTGATACTATATAAACACTATGCCCTTAAAAAGGGACACAAAGATAAATACTCACAAAACAAAATACAAAAATTACCTGCAAAGTTTTTTCAGAAAGATATTCTTTCGATAAATCTTCGGCCTCCTTTTATTGACAACTCTGTGGATGCCAATATTTTTACTATTAAAATAGCAGGAGACTCTTAATTGTACAGTCTTGTTTAGAGCGGACAAAGATATCTGATTAAATTCAAAAAAACAATAATCCTGTTCCTAATATAGTATTCTAACTGTTTTTTTCGAGCTGTTTTACAAGCACATTAAAATCCTTTGGGTACTCAGCCATTACAGAAATCACCGTATCGTCAAGATCTCTGAATGTCAGAGAGTAGGCATGAAGGGCAACCCGCTTCATCAGTGGTTGTTCTTCTGTATCCTTTTTCAGATTAAAGTTACGCTTGACAGAGCTGAGAAAAACAGGAGCTCCTCCATAACGCTCATCTCCGGCTATCGGTGCACTGACCGATGCCATATGAATTCTTATCTGATGCAAACGACCGGTAACAGGCTTACATTCCACTAATGTATGCTTCTTATAAGCCCTGATCGTCTGAAAACGGGTTAACGCTTCTTTTCCTTTTTGCCTGTCGATCTTAACACTTCCGTTTGAGAGTTTGTAAATGGGAAGATCAACCGAAAGGTTCTCGAACTCATGCAATCCTTCGCACACAGCATGGTATACTTTACTCACATCTCTGTTTTCAAACTGTATGGCAAGATGGCGATATGCCTCGGCATTTTTAGAAATAGCCAGTGCACCGGATGTTTCTTTATCCAGACGGTGGCACAATGCAGCTTCCGGGTTGTAAGCTTTTACAAGATCCTTCAATGAATTCATCACAATTTCCCGCTCATCCAGAGATGAAAGATATGGTGGTTTATTTACAACAATATAATTCTCATTCTCAAAGAGAATCATATCATCCAGCTTATCCATTTTCATTAATAACTCTTCCCAATTTTAATTTAAAATAAAACGTGGTTCCTTTTCCCAATATACTGTCTACATGAATCTTCGAATCATGCGCTTCCAGTATATGTTTTACAATCGAGAGCCCAAGTCCTGTTCCACCGGAATCTCTTGACCTGCTTTTATCAATCCGGTAAAAACGCTCGAAGATTCTTTTCAGATAAACAGACGGTATTCCCGGGCCATTATCTGTAACACTTATCAGGACCTCCCGACCTTCGGGCTGTATTTTGACAATAACACTGCCATTTTCTTTACCATACTTAATAGCATTCGTAATCAGGTTTGTCAGCACCTGACCAATCCGATGTTTATCGGCATGTACATAACAGGATTTCGGAGCATAACGGTGTATATATATTTTCACATTACGATGCGCGGCTGCATCCTCCAGTTGTCCTGTCACCATTTCACACAAACGGCGAAGGTCAAAATTGGAGTAATGCATAGTAATTTCGCCGATCTCCAGCTGCGAAATCGTTATCAGATCTCCTACCAGGACATTAAGTGCATCAAGGCTGTTGGCTGCTTTCTCCAAAAATCGGTCTCTGACTTTCAGATCATCAACTGCTCCGTCAATCAGGGTATGGACAAAGCCCTGTGCCGAAAATATAGGCGTTTTAAGCTCATGTGACACATCGGCCAGAAACTCACGCCTGAATGTTTCAAGCTTTTTAAGCTCATCGATCTCCTGCTGTTTTTTGCCGGCAAATTCAAAGATTTCCTTCTTTATCAGATTCAGGGAGTTACTTTCATCACTAAATCGCTTTCCCTCCAAACGATAATCTTCCTGCTTTATATTTTCAAGCAGCCGGCCAATACCCTCAATCTCATCAAAGATTATTTTCTTCAAGATCCAAAAGCTGATCAGATAACCACATACAAAAACAGCTATGATTAGCCAGCCTTCTTTTATGGGAAGCTCTTTTCCAAAAAACAAAACTAACCCCATCAATAACGAAAAGAGCAGGCCGAGCAAAAAAGCTATGTAAGAGGGCTTGAAGAACATAATTTAGTTACAGATTTGGAGAAAGTATCTGCTTCTTTGGATACAATTTAGTCTGAGCTGGTATCAAATTTATATCCGATTCCTTTTACTGTTTTAATAGTATCCTCCCCTATCTTTTCACGCAACTTTCTAATATGCACATCTATAGTGCGTACAACCACGTATACATCAGTTCCCCATATATTTCTAAGCAGGTCATCTCTGGTATAAACCACATTCGGATGCTGCATCAAAAAAAACAATAATTCAAACTCTTTTCTGGGTAAGAGAATTTTTTGATTTCCTTTGGTTACAGTATGACTTTCCTTATCGATAACCAGATCGTTATGCTGTAATACTGCATCTTTCACAGTCACAGACTCACGGCGAAAAAAAGCAGAAATACGACTTACCAATGCTCTCGGCTTGACCGGCTTCGTAATAAAGTCATTAGCTCCGGAGTCAAAGGCTGCAATTTCGGAATATTCTTCAGAGCGGGCCGTAAGAAATATTATAAATGTATCGCCAAGAGCCGGTATCTGCCGAATTCTTCTGCATGCCTCTATACCATCCAGACCGGGCATCATTATATCCATCAGAATAACATGAGGCTGAAACTTTGCGGCTGTCTCTACTCCCTCTTTCCCATCAGATGCCGTCAAAACCTCATAGCCTTCCTTTTCCAGATTGTATTTTAACAAATCAAGAATATCGGGCTCATCGTCTATAACTAATATTTTGTACATCTGCCTATTAAATAATCCCACATCAAAGCTCAATCATACTCAGAACGCGTTTTTTTCGCCTCTGAACATATTAAACACTGTCAGGAAAATTATTTTCAAATCCAGTGCAAAGCTCCAGTTTTCAATATACCACACATCATACATGACTCTTTTATACATACGGCGCTGGTCAGTGGTAGGCCCTCTGTATCCGTTAACCTGAGCCAATCCGGTTATGCCCGGCTTTACCAGATGCCTGACCATAAATTTATCAATCATTCTGGAATAGTCTTCGGTATGCTTTAACATATGTGGCCGCGGGCCAACAACTGACATATTACCCAGAAATACATTTATAAACTGTGGCAATTCATCCAGATTTGTCTTACGAAGCATTCTTCCTACCCAGGTTACTCTGGGATCAGTTTCTGTCGCCTGTAGCTTATCAGCATCGGAATTAACTGCCATACTTCTGAATTTCAGGCAGGAAAAAACTTCATTTTTTCGCCCCGATCGCTTCTGAACAAAAAAGACAGGACCGGGTGATGAAAGCTTTATCAACAATGCCAAAACAGGAAATAACCAAGGAAATATGAATAATAAAACCATTCCGGAAAAAGCTATATCGAACGTTCTTTTGGCCACTCTGTTTAAAGCTGTTTCAAGGGGTTCCGGCCGTATAGTCAGAACAGGAATAAGCTCATAAAAGTCAATATTGACCTTTTTATTCAGAAATCCCCTGAAATCAGGAACAATTTTTACCCTTATCAGGTTATTATCCGCAATACTGACAATTTCACGTATACGTTTGCGGTGTGATAAAGGAATAGCAATAAATACCAAGTCTACCCGGACATTTTTTACATACCCGGCAAAATCACTTAAGCCACCCAGAATTTTATCCGGATGCTGGGATTTTTCCGGATTGTCATCAAAGAAGCCTAATACTTTATAGCCATATCCCGTATCGGAATTAAGGTGATGAAACATATCATTTCCTACCACGCCCGCTCCCACAATAATGACATTGCGGTAATTCGCCCCTGCTTTTCTATATCTTCGCAAGGTATAATAAAAGACAAGCCGCCATATTATAATCCCCCCCAAAAATAAAACATAGGCAAACAAGAGATGTGCACGGGAAAAGAATTCTCCCTTCACTGCTGCAATGGCCGCCAGGGTGATCAGAGCATGGACCAGAACCGATTTTATCGTTGAGCTGAGAATATTTTCCAGCCTTGTATTACGGCGGATATCCGTCCCCCTATACCAGGATATCACCAGTATCCAGGTGATATTGTATAATATATGCAGTAAGACATACTCATCGGAAACTTCGTCATAGGGGGCGAATCGATTCACTAAAAAATAAGCGAAAACAAACGCACAGTTTAACAATGATATGTCTCCCAGGATATGGATTAATACAAGAAATTTGCTATATCCTCTTCGTATCATTTAATGTGTTGATTGTGGCGGTACTAATTACAGTAGTTCTTTTAGTTGTGTTTCAAATCTACCAAGAATCTTGTCGATATTAAGGTTTTCCAGTGCATAATTCCGGGCATTGCTTCTAATCTCAGTATGTGGATGCCCAATAGCCTCTTCAATTGCATCCCTAAGTGCTGCCGCTGATTCCGGTTCAATTACAATTCCAACGTTATGTTCCCTTACTAAATTATATAACGTTGTATCTTTGACGGCCGAGACAATGGCCAGTCCTCCAGCAGACAAAATTGTATTTAACTTAGAAGGGAGTACAAGATCCGAGGCCTCTCTTTTCTGAAGCACCAAATGGGCATCGGCAATATTCATAAATCTTGTCAACTCTGAATACGGCATCAGAGGCAGAAAGTGAACATTGGTTAGCTGTATTTTTTTCACCTGCTCTTCCAGGCGTTCCCTGGAAGCTCCTTCTCCGGCCATCAGAAAATGTAAATGAGGAATTGCACGCATCTGCTCTGCCACTTCAATTACCAGCTCAAGTCCCTGCTTTTCACCCATATTTCCGGAATACAATATCAATCGGTCTTCTGGCCCGAAACCTAGCTCTTTTTTCAGCCGCTCATCTTTGGCTGTCGGATAAATGAATCCGGTATCAACCCAGTTCGGCAGATCGACATATTTTTTTTCAGCAACCCCTTTATTGAGTATTTTCTGCTTCATGCCAGGGCTAATGCTTCCTACCCTGGTGGCCCGGTTTAGAAAAAATCGCTCAATGGAGAAAAGACAATTCAGCACGAAAGAGTTTTTTATCATTCCAAGCTCTTTGGCCGCATCAACTTGTAAGTCCTGTATGTGAAACACCCATGGTCTCTTGTGAATAAGCTTATAGATGTACGGATACAATCCGATAACAAGCGGAGGATATATACTGATTACAACATCATACCTGGTCCATAATGGCCGGATCCATTGCACCAGTGAACTCAAGAGGAAGGAAAACTCGTGTACAATACGCTTTTTCGCGTTAATTCTGGTACTGACATACAAAGGTGAGCGCCTGACACGGACACCGCTGATTTCTTCAGTAAACCATTTTCTGCCTTTATACTCCCTTTCTACTTCCCAACCCGGATAATATGGCATGGCAGTCACCACCTCAACATGGTGCCCTCTTTCGGCGAACCAGACACACAACTCACCGGTATATTTACCTATACCAGTCAGTTCCGGATGATAATTGATTCCATATACGAGTATTCTCATGGGCGGTTTAAATCACCCGCAAGATAGGTAAAACTGTTTAGAGGTAAAAATAATATAGATTTGTACGTTACAATCACAGGGAGAGACTGACAATAAAATACATTGTATCCAATATCTTCCGGTTATAATCCTAATCAACGAGGGCGAAGCATTCTGAGCGGGTTACCTGCGTAAAGATAGCCTCCGGCCAGATCTTTAAACACACTGCTTCTGGCACCAACTACTGCTCCCCTGCCAATCGTAACCCCCGGAGCTACAAACACGTCTGTTGCCAGCCAGGCCTCATCTTCAATATGTATCGGCTTGGAATATATGTCAAATGCCGGCTTGGCATAATCATGACTACCTGTACATATATAACATTTCTGACTAATAACTGCATTAGCGCCTATTATTATTTCTCCGAGCGAATACAAGGTCACATCATCACCGATCCAGGCATAATCACCGATCTGCACTTTCCATGGGTAGGTTACTTGTATAGAAGGACGGAGGATAACGCCCTTACCGACTCTGGCCCCAAACAAACGTAGCAAAAAACGCCGCCAACCATAAAGGACCTGAGGGGAGGTACGAAAAAAAAGCGCTTGTACCAGCCACCACAGCTGCACATACCAGCCGGGACGACCACGGAACTCCCGCGGCATAGTAAACTTTGCCAAGTCTTGTTTTTTGATCAGTTCAATATCGTTCATCATACACTTCTTCCAATACACTCTTCATTTTCTTTGCTGCTTCCACCACTGAATAGTACTTGCGGTAAGTAGCTAAGGCTCTCGATGCCATTGTTAGTTTAGCTGAACTCTCCAATAACAACCAAGAAGTCAAAAGCTTGACAACTCCTTCCTCTGTATCTTTCCCCACCAAACCAGCACCTTCATCCAGTATTTCCCTCCATATATTCACCTGATCACTAATTAGTACCGGCTTACCGCAAGCTAGTGCTTCCACCACAGCAATACCAAAGTTTTCCTGATGGCTTGGGAGAATAAAAGCCTCTGCTCCATAAAAAGCCCCCCATTTTGCCGCTCCCCTCAGCATCCCTGGAAAATGTATATTTTGCCCCTTAGAAGCCAGCATTCTAACTTCTTGTCCATATTCCGTTTCTTCTCCTGGCCCGGCTATCACAAGATGTGGTAATTTTCGTCCTTGCTTTTGCAACGTTAGATAAGCATTAACTAAAAGGTCAATTCCCTTTTTTTTATGAATTCTACTTAGAAACAACCAATATGATTCATTCTCAGGGAGTATACAATAGGCCTTAAATGCCATGCGAAAATCATCTTCATATACCGGTGGTGTCAGTATTCCATATCCCACATTAAATTGCTGTGAAGGCTTATATGGAGAAAAAGTCAAACGTGCCAGTTCCAACTCAGCTTGGCAGGTAAATAAAAGCCCATCTGATTTATTAATAATCCTTCCTTCTATAATTTTCCAATATAACCAGTTTCTAATCGCTTTTAACTTTCGCCCTACAGCTTTTTGGAAATAAGGATCCAGCATTCCATGTGGCATAACCAATAAATATGGCCTTTCTTTATTCCTTTCTAAACTTTTCCATACTTTATAGGTGACATATCCATAATACTGCCACAATCCGTGGATCACCACTATGTCAAACCGATTCATATTATCATGAAGCCATGGCTCCAAGTTTTTGTGATATCCCCATGGGCCTGAAGAATCTCCAAGTGCATGTATACGAAACGGATCATTGGCTAAATATGGAGCTTCAGGACTATTTAGACATACCACTTCGTTACTGACTCCTAACTTCTCCAATTCCGGAACAATATTACGTATGCCCTGACACGGTCCACCATAAGAAGGGTCCATGGATCTAATTATTCGTAAGATTCTCAAAATTATATATTTACAAAAATCAATATACTTCGTATCCCTCAAACTTAAATAACATAACCAATAGTTCTTTGAAAATATTTAGCATCTTTTGAGATCTCTTTAACTGGCCTAGCCGGACTTCCGGCATACAACATCCAAGGAGTTTCATATTCCTTATTTAGGAGAGACTTTGCTCCCAAGACGGAATAAGCTGGTAAAGATGCTCCACCCAGAATGACTACATTAGTAGATACAAAAGAGTAATCTCCAATAAAGATTGGGCGACTGTCCTGTCTATTATCGGTTAAATTGATAGAATGGGTAAGTAACTGAGATTGATATCCCGCTACTGTGACAAAATCACCCAATTGAATCATATCCGTACAATCTAAATGGTGATTTTTTGTGATTGCTGAGTGTTTGCCAATATGCAACTCAGGTTTCCGATTATGCTGATGGGCAAAATGTCCGGAAGAAATATTACTCGGAAATCCGGTAATCCAATTACTTCGCCCTATGGATGAATAAGCTCCGATATTGATTATGTCTAAATGAATGGCTATTGTCAAATGTCGTATGCATGATTTCTCTTTCATTATTAACTTCTTAGGAAAGACCCAAGCCCATCCGATATTAGCCGAAGGGTCTATTTCATAGCCAAACACCCAGTTCAAGTATCTTCGTCTCAAAGGCCAAGGCAAAAAAAAAGAAAATATCTTTTTTATAAAGTCCATATCTATAGTTAATTATATAATTCAATAATTTTCGCAATCAGTTTTCTTCTTTCAAAACGCCTAGTATTTTGAAAGCCTTTTTGAACTATCTCCTGTCTGTAATCGGTGTTCAATATCTCTTTTAAACCAGAAGCAAATCCTTGAACATCATCAGGGGCATATAACAAAGCTCCTTCCCCGCCTATCTCTTTAATTGGAGAGATATTGCTGGCTAATACCGGGGCGCCACATGCCTGAGCTTCAATCACAGGCCAACCAAATCCTTCGGAATATGAAGGAAATACAAAAGCGACACAAGCAGAGTACAGTGCTATGAGTTCTAAGTGTGTAGGTTTAACTACCGAAATTACACGTTCTTTCAATCCATACTTCTCTATTTCTGCTGCTAATTGCGAATCTATAGGCTGCCCAGTAAAACAAACCTTTCCATTCCAACTGTTTCCAAGCTCTACTAATAATTTAATCAGCAATCTTCTGTTTTTTCGGGGAAGAGAAGACCCTATATGCAAGATAAATTCTTGTCCTTCGGGTATACCTAATCTTTTTAGGTAATATCTGTACTCCTCAGACGGCATATGATAAAATTCTGCATTATAGAAATTATGCACTACCGTCCATTTTCTTTTTGTAAGCTGAGAACCAGAAAGCATTAACAACTGATCCATAGTATACTGAGAAACCGCCACTAATCGCTCAGCTTTCATCAAATTTCGCAATATCCAAGACTGTAAAATCCGTCCAGTTTTAGAGGCTTCACAATATGTGTCTTCATAGCCTAATGCTGCTTGTATAGCTAGCACATCATGACAAGTGATTCCACTTCGGTTTTTGGGGAGTACCGCCAAATATGGAGCATTCGAATGATCACAAACATGAAAGCATACATTATTCTTTCGATAGCGCGGAGCACATAGAGTGAGCTTTAAAATCAAAGGATATATGATCCATTTATCCAAATATCCCAGCCACTTTCCAAGTCCATTTCCCGTGTTCCTAAATAAGCAAGAAAAAATAACAGGCGGTGTCCATAGTTCAACATCATAACCAAATTCCGCCAGACCAGACTTCAAAGCCTCTGCATAACGACGCATACTTTCCTGTTTATCGGGAAGATAATTAGAAATAAGTATAAATACCCTATCGTTATTATTCATCAATATTCTTATTTAATTAACTATTAATCAACAACTATCCAGAGCACAAAGGTACTTCTACTGCACTCTCTCCTTTGTATACCTCCGAGGTTGCATATATTCTATTAGCAGCTAAAGCCAAACCCATAAAAAACCATGCAAAGTACATTTCTGTACCCTGCTTAGTCATTTGCCCACTCAAAAAACTCATAAACACCATCGCAGAGAAAACTACAGGGATAATTACACCTTTTTTTCTAAAGACCAAAAATGAAGAGTAAAGAACGCCTAGGCTTAAAAACACCCTATAAATTATAAACAAGCTTCCTAATATCGGCCCAACCTCAATCATTATACTGACCCATTCCACTTCTGCAGTCATAAATCTTCTTTCACCTGTCATCAAAAATGCTCCGGCATTGGAACCAGTACCTAATCCAGTCCCAAAAAATGGTGCGTCGTATCCTAATACATGGAAAACTTCGATATAAGGACTAAAAAATCGATAGATAGTGTCTTCACTTTTCGAAGCGCTTTCGAAGCGTTCTTCCAATACGGCTATATTCTCTGATAAAAAAATTGTTCCAAAAAAATAAATCAATACGCCTCCCATTATAAATAAGCCCCAAACCCGGAAACTGCTCTTCCTATACAAGGAAAACAAAGCAGCCAGCATAATGAAAGAACTCAACACAAGTATATTAGCAATCAGTCCCCGAGAGCCAGCATATACCACCAATACGGGCGCTATGAGCAATAATACTGCATAAAGCAGCGGAAAGAGAAAACGTTCCCGCCTTGGAAGAAAATAATTTAAAAACAGAAACCCAACAAAAAACAAAACGTATTGGGCATGACCGCTCGTAAAGGGGAAAAAACCGCTTGTACGTACAATATCTTGCGCAACGGTAAATATTCTTGTTCCTTCTCCCTCTCCCACATTCTTATTAATATAGGCATCTGGTGCAGAATGATATTGCATGTATACAAGTATACAAGTGGGCAAAGCAATCCAACAGGTAACTCTGGCAAAACGAAACAAATCTTCCTTATTAAAATATTCCGCAATAATAAAAGTAAGGGGTAGTAACAAGAAATAGTTACGCAAACCTATTAGCAAAACTAAAGGATTAAAAACGCTAAGCGTCAATTGAAGTAGCCCTGCAAAGAAAAATAAAGCAACCAATAATAAACTTCCTTTATACAAACGGGAACGTGGCCCAAGCCTATACTTGAAAGCCAGCAGATAAATTAATAATACAATAGGGTCTTTTATAAAAAATAAAGGACCACTCAATGAAGGGAGTACCCACTTACGTAAGGCTCCCTCAAAAATAATCAGGAGAAACACGAGCATAATCAGGCGCTTTATCCAAAACAAAACCCGCAACTGCCGCTCCGTTAATATATATCCGCTTGTTTCCAAATTTCGGTTATTTAGCCTCCGCCGCAATTATTTCAAATACTTCCTCTACGCGTTCATGATAGACCGACCAGGTATACTGCTCAGCAACTCGCCTCGCTTCCTTTCCTAATTGCTCTACTTTCTCCCTGTTTTCATATAAATAAGACATTATTTCTTTCAACGACTTCAGTGTCGGTTCGATTATAAAGCCGCCTCCCCGACTGACAGCATCCGAAGCACCTGTATACTTTGACACAACCACTGGAAGCCCACAAGCCATGGCCTCTACGACTACCATACCCCAACTATCCAGATAAGACGGGAAAACAAACAAGTCGGAATCATTAAATAGGCCATTAAGCTGTTCCTGAGGGACATGATCCACATGATGGATCCTCTGATCATTCTTGGGTAACATGTCCTCTGCGTCCGTCAAGGGCCCAATTAGCAACAATTCTGAAGCAGACAGATCAAGTTCCTGAAAAGCCCGAATCAACAAATCAATACCTTTTCGCCGTGTTATGGTTCCAGCAAAAACAAAACGAAAAAGGCCCTCTTTTCTGTATGCTCTTTTTGCCTGAAAAGTATGTGGTGCAAAACCTAAATTCAATTTAAAGATTTTTTGCTCCGGAATCCCGTTCTTACGGAGGGAGTCAAAAGCAAAATCAGACAAACACAAGACATAATCGGCCAGTTGTAATTCTTTTTCTTTTACCCGATTGATTGTCTCCCGTAGTTTCCGATTTTCGAACAAGGTCCCAAACACAGGAAAGCGCTTTCCCAAAGCATCTATTTCTCTGTAATGTATTTGTGCAAGGTCCAGTACTGTTACTGCACCCAGCCGCTTAGCTTCTTTAAACGTCTCCAGGCAAGCCATCTCATACCCCACCACAATATGGGGGCTAAGACGAGACAAGCGATGTGCAACCCGATAGTCGAACTCTCTCTCTCTGACAAAAGTCATTCCTCCCAACCTTTTCTTTCCCCATATGATCAAACGCAATAAACGCTTCAACTCTGGTCCCGGAAACTCCAAAACAGCAATAGTCCTGATAGGCTCATGATATCTTTTTTTCAGCTGAGTCAATATACGGGTACGTAAAATGCGAGGTAAAAATCTAAGTGCACGGTACCGTAATTTCCCAGGTTGCCACCAATACGAAGTGGCGAACACCGGCTCCGCACACCTTTGTATACCTTCCAAAAGTTGATGAGTGTGCTGCTTACCTGGATTGCTGACTACTACAATCATCTCAAATGTTTATTACTCATTGACAAACCCAGATCACTCAGCAACTGCAAGGCAATAGTGTCAGCACTACATACCTCCGTATCGGCTGGGCAGAGATTATCTTTCAATACGCCCATCTTATACAACCGTATACTATTGCTTATCAATGCTGGTAAATACTTTGCTGCCGGGGTCCAGGAACGGGCCACACAGATTATTGACAATCCATGTTCTTTCATTGCCGCGACCACCCCGCTTTTCTCAGATTGAAAATATGGCGTTGTAGAAATACCATAGCTCGCCTTATTCAAGATCCATGATACTTCCTCTTCCGATTGGTCTCCCAATATTTCATAATCAATACCAAAATTGTCCAGATAATTAGTCCACGTTTTTAGTTCCGCACCATTTCGTCCTATAAAAATAAATTCAGGTTTCTTATTTAATTCATCACAAACACTTTTCAACTCTTTCAGAAAGCCCCCAACCGGTGCTCCGGGATGAATACTCCCAAATAACACAAAAATAATATTGTCCGTTACTTGTTCTTTTCTTACTGATAGCTGAGGAATATTGGAAAACAAAGGCATTAATTTTGCTTTGATCCCCTTCGACTCTAATATATTTTTATACAGGGATGATTGAGTGTAAACATTTTCCGGATTCAATTTGCTCACTAATCGTGTAATTAATACGCGCTGCACAATTCCCCATAGCTTTATTTTCAAAGGTGCTTCTTTATCCAAGCCTACTGAAAGTTCATGAAACATAATATTCCACTTCATATTTTTCCCGATTTTCATCAGATACGACTCTAATCCATAATGTAACCCCTTAGACTGGAACGAAAACGGAACATACTGTAGAAATAGCTGAGTGGGATTATATCGCGCAATCCAAATCTGACAAAACTCAATACGTTCCTTCCATGAAAGTTTATTTGAACAACGCAATGTATAACAATCTGCTGTGTTTTTTTCTTCAAAAGAATCTTTAACAAAACGATCATTTAGAGCAAGTATTCCACATTGACATCCGAGTTTATTCAGAGAATCAACCAATTTCCGAGTATAATCTCCAACTCCATCCTTTCCCGGATCCAAAGTGCCACATACAAACAAAATTCTCTTCATATCTTCAATCATAACTCCAGACAGTATTACCCCCAACTATATCTTTGTTGCTTCTGCTCTTTGCTGAGCAAGCTTTTCTGTATATACTTCCAATGTTTTATGAGCAATACTATCCCAGGTAAATCTTTCTGCCCGTTCGCGGACCTTCATACTCATTGTCTGAAGTTTATCCTTATCATTTAAGGATTCAACAACCCTTCGAGCAATTTCCCTCCAATTTCCACTCTGAACCAAATAATCTTTTTCCACAACACAACATGGACCAGGTACATCATATGCAAATACAGGAATACCAGCAGCCATCTTCTCAAGAACTGCAAATCCAAATCCTTCTAAATAAGACGGGAATATTCCAATCGTCATATCTGTCAAATAATCAGACAAGCTCTCTGACTTATAAGTCATCACTATATCAATGTCTCTATGAAGGTGGTTAGGGAAAAAAGAATAAATATCCTCAGATTTTGTAAAAAGTCCCTTTGCTCCAAGCAAATATAGCTTTGCTGATGGAATAGCCTCCTTCACATATTTAAATATTTGGGGGATATCAAGACCACCTTTTCTGTAATCATAAGTTCCCACAAAAACGATATTAGGACTAAACGTTTTTTCTCTTTGAGCAATACGATTTAGTTCAGCCATTCTAATTTTTGTAAGCCCATATGGGATATCAACAATCTCGCCGGCAATAGCCTGACTCCGCAAATAATCAACATCCTTATAGTTACTTACATTAATTAAATCTGCATTGTGTAAAGTAGTAGAAAAATCATTCATCTTTCTATTCAAGTATCTTCTATACTTGTTTGCAGTCAATATTTTCTTAACTATAGTCCAGATATCCTTTTTGCGAGGGAAAGCAATTTTTCTTAAATGCAGAATCATTAGTACAGAACGTGCAACCATTAAAGTTTCACTGGGAAATAAGCTTCTGTCGAATGGTAAATATCCAGCATCATAGTCAACAATATCATAATTAGCTGCTTCATATTTAAGAAACTCTTTCAGGTTATAACTATAACTCGAAGAAGTTTTCACATTTTTCTTCTCAAGGTACAGACGGACTTCATCAGGGCCAACAACAGAAACCACACATCCCATTTCTTTCAATGTATCTGCCAACTCCAGAACAACCTTGGGGCCACCCAGCTCATATCGTAGCTCGGCTTGTGCAACAAATAAAATCTTTAGCATTACTTCGATTTTAAGATGGTATTAAAAAAAGCTTCCAACCGTTCTCCTACAACCTCTCTAGAAAAGTTCTTCGAATTATGAAAACATGAATCCGAGGCCTGCTTCCATCTTCCCCTGTTGTTTATGATATATACAATTTGCTCAACATATGCTTCCGGAGAAACATTATCCATCAGCCAGCCATTATCTTTACCCACAAACTCTCTTGCCGCCAATTTATTAACACAAATATTGGGAGTCCCAACCGACATTGCTTCTACCATATTTCTACCATATGTCTCCTCTCGAAGGTTAATTAGGAAATGGCTTCTATGCAAAACCTTAAAGACTTCACTATTGGGCAAAGCTCCTCGAAATTCTATATTTTCTTCCAAAGAGTTGTCCTGGACATATTTCGAAGCAGGCACGAAATCCTCTCCTGTTCCAACTACAATCCCTTTTACTTTTATTCCCTCTTTAATCAACAAACTAACGATTCTACAAAAATCGAGTAAGCGCTTTGATGGGTGAAAGTGCCCGACAAACGCAATGGTCAATCCATGTTCCCATTCAGGCTCATTTCTCAACTCACACGAAAATGGTGACTCAACAATAGCTGGAAGCTGCATAATATGCGCATTACCATATCGCTCTGCCAAAGCATTCTGCAGCTTTAGATCATCAGTCAGGAGCCCGGAAGCATTGCTAAGAAATTTCTTCCAACTCCGGCCCCCATAATGCTTCGCCCAACTCGATGGACGTATTTTCAACATCGGAATATAATTGAGACTTGCCAGATCAAATGAGCTGTATAAAGGCCCGATCACATATTTAATTCCCATTGTATTAAAGCCCGGGGAACAAAAATGATAAGGATACATTCGCCAAACGATATCAATAGCATTTTTCTCATGCAAACTCCTAAGTATTTTTTGTGCCTTATAAGCATGATACACGTAGGAAAAGCTTGGTAAGAAAAAATGTTTTTTACTTTTAAACAACTCAATATTGGGATGCAGATTCTTGACATCACCCTGAGGAGAATAAGCAAATATTTTATGCCCTCTGTCCGCCAAAGTTTCTAACCATGAATAACTTAATAAACCCTCACCATGAGGCAGATAATCAGTTAAACAATCTGACGCATATGAAACAAAAATATTCATTTTAGAAAAGTTTGCTCAGTATAACCTTAACCAGAGAATAGATCACCCATTCTTTGCCCAACCAATAATCAGCTCTTTTCAGGTAAGTCTGATGAAGTCCTGAATTTACATGAGGGAACGTTTTTTCCTCCCATTGAACGTTTAAAAATTTCCCCAATAGTTCGAAATTTAAGTTAGTTTCATCAATATTAATGACAAGACACTTATTTTCTTTGTCCTTGAAATAATGAAGAACTTCCTTATGATGCTGACGATAGCTCTGAATCAATTTCTCCCTGTCGTACTTAAAACTTTTATACATAGAGAATTTAATTTCATCGTCCAGCAGGCCATGCTTCCACATTACTGCTCCATCCCCATATAGCCACTCCATGCTTCTTAGCCAATTCTCTTCATCTCTATATGTATAAATAAACTTTGCATTGGGATACAATTCATTCAATTGTTTATAATACAAGGGTATGGGTAAATCCCCGAAAGCATCATACTTATCAAAAAAATTAATGGGAAAAATATTGTTCTGATATCTGATCTCCGAATTTAATCTCCTCTTCCAATACCAGTTTAGCTTCTGCCTGGGAGTAAAACTCAAACCAGGCTGTATAACCTGGGGGTTCAAAAATAGGCCTAGTGAAAAATGAACCGTTTTATATCCAAGCTCCTCCAGTGCAGCACAAAGTGAAGTTGTTCCGGTACGCGACAATCCTATGCAAAACACTTTTTCCTTATTACTCATTGAATAATTAGTTAATCAATCTTTTATCAATTTGATGCTGCCATTTTTCCAGCACAGTTTGAATACGGTGAGTATTCATATTCATGAAATGAAAATATTTTATCTTTTCTTTCCAAAACTCACCAACACGAAATGATCTCGCTGCACTATCTTTGTTTCCTATTGTGTGCATAATAAACCCTTTCAGTAAAAACCAGCATGGTAAAAGACTTGCTATTCTTTTATTTCGTGCAAACTTTCCCTTAGACAAGAGAAAGGAAGGTGCATTCAATTCCAAAGAAAGTTTGTCAATAAGGGAATAGTACATAAGATTCGGCAAATCCTCATTATAAAATAACCAAGGTTTAAAGGAGGTAATGAAATGGAGATTAGAATTCATACCTTCAATAGCCATAAAACGTTCTTCATAGTCACAATTAAAGGTAAGTAAAGCATTAAAAGATGGATCCAAGAGTAAAATCTCATCATGTAAAATAATATTCATTGCAGACTGTTCATGAAACCTGCACAAATGAGGGTATTTAATGATAAATTCAGTTATCTTCTGTGAATATGATTTCTCCCGGAATCGCGAGAGATTCATCAACATTAACCCATTATTAAAATATGGTTCCTGGGGGTCAATATTAAAAACTTCACAATCCTTGATGTCATTCCCAAGATTATTCACAGTTATATCACGAACAGCACCCAGAGCCTTATCTTTCAAATCAATTGCCCAAAAACTTGAAATATCTTTGATATGCAAAATATCAACATCCGTATATATAACCCTCTCTACATCAAGAACAAGCGGCAAGAGTACCCTAGAGTAATTCAATACAGAATCATAAAAAAAAGGGGGGAAATCACTAAACTGAGACAAATCCGGTTTTATGAAAAAAAACTCAGCCTTTGTATCAATCTTACTAACAACTAATTCAAATCTCTTAATTTCGTCCTGCATAATACCATTATGCAGGATATAAAACCTATATAAATATTCGGTGCTGGAGTTTAGCAAAATACTACTCACAGTAGTAACCATACCAGTATAATATCTGGAATCTGCCGCTAAAGCTATATTGACTATACTGTTCAAAATATTGTACTATTTACTAACGGAAGAAACTGATTTCGAAAACAATAAAACCTTCTTATAATTTTCATAATATACTTTCCTCCCCCTTAAAAACTGTTTTAACATTCCCATAGTCAGATACAATTCAACCTTTTTCGGATTTCCTACTCTCTCCCCAAAAAGATAAGGCATAAGCTTGACCATTCTTTTCAAGTAAATAAAGAACTTACGGTGCCAATCACTCAAATTAAATTCTTTCCCTTCAATAATATACGCATAAGCAATTCGTACACATCTTGCTTCCCCCATACATACACTCATTTTCAAGAAATATTCCCAATTCAATCTGTTTGCCGGCATATAATGCAGAAACTTGAGACGCCCATCATACCATAACTTATAACCTGCGATTTTAAAAGCATGACACAACTCCATATCGCCACCTGAAAGCAGTTTTTTACCAGTTCGGTCCCTCAACAAAGCCTTAAAATTCTTTGAATGAATAAACTCCCATGAACTCTTCCTATAAATCATACCAGCTCCAAATAAGAAATCTGCATATCCCGACTCTGGCATTTGTTTATCAGCAGCATAGAATATGGAGTATTTATCAAACCACTCAGGCACTTCTTGATCAGCCAAAGCAATGCCATGCCCGCCAACCATAGAAATATCTCTATTTGAGGTAAAAATATCATAGGCAACGACAAGGTAATCTTTAAACAAAAAATTGTCATCATCACATATAACAACGTATTCATAAGAGACTTTCTCCATTCCAAGCAACTGGGCATACAGTTTCCCAGGCTTTGGTTCATCATATATATGGAGAGGAATATCACTTTTTAAATTATCCCATATTGTTCTCGCGTTGCTAATAGTATTATCAGATGAATTATTACTCACCAAAACAATTTCTACTGAAAAGTCCGAAACTTCAAGTAAGGACAAACTTTCCAACAATTTTTGAAGTCTCCGCCCCGGATTGTAGGTACATACCAAAATAGAAAAGCCTTTGCTCATTAAAGAGTTCATGGAAGAGTCAATTTCCTTTTTTGCTAAATTTGAGCTTTAAAACTCTCTTCAATCCAAGTGCAGAATATTCCGAATACTTCATTCTTTTTGAAAAAAACAAATGAAAAATAAGTTTCTTGATTAAATTCCTTAAATATATATAGCCCTCAAACAAAACAACTGGAATGTAATATCTTAAATAATAGAAGAAAACCCAAAGATCAAACTGGAGTGCGTACTTCAATACCGTTTTTCTGCTGGTTTTTCGGGGATTCGTATTTGCAGTCTTACTAGAGCCTAACTCGTAAAATATTCCAAACTCTTGATTAACTTTAACGGCTTTAAAAATCTTAAAAGTCCTCAGCAGGAAAAAATAATCCATTGAGTAGTGATTATTTATCGGAAAAAGCCCGAAAAAATCCTGAACATGACGTTTGTAAAAATAACTCACAGGATTAAGAGGAAATCTATACTTAAAATGCAAAATGATTTCCTTATATGCTATAGAAGGTGATATATAAAACTCTGCATCAGAACGGACGACTCTCAAATCACCTACAACAAAATCCATATTACTATTGGTTCTGAACGTTCTGATTACTTCTTCAAATATACCAGGATTAAAGCAATCATCGGCATTCAAATAAACAACTATATCACCAGTCGACATTCTAAATGCTTTATTCATAGCATCAGATTGCCCTTGATCGGGTTCAGATATCCAAACCAAGTGGGGGTATTTCTTTAATATTTCAACAGTATTATCATTTGATCCCCCATCAACAACTATATGTTCAAAATTATGATAATTCTGAATCAGCACACTTTGAATAGCACGTTCCAGATACAAACCCGAATTAAATGATGGAGTAAGAACGCTAATCTTCATAAACAACAGATCCCATAAATTATACTATAAACAAACATTCAGATCCCAAATCAACGATAATCTACCTATCATATTTATTGACGAACCTCTCAATATCAAAAAAACTATTTTCAACTTCCTTTAAATCTTCTTTGGGAAAATCCCACCACTTAATTCGCATTAAAGCCTCAATTATATCAGGTGGAAATCTATATCTAATCACTCTGGCAGGTACACCGACAGCAATAGCGTATGGTGGAATATTATTTACCACAACTGCCCCGGCCCCAATGACAGCCCCATCACCGATGGTGACACCATCAAGTACAGAAACATTCATACCAATGAATACATCATTACCTATCTTAATATCTTTAATTTCGGTAATTTTATTATTAGGACTTAAAGTAACACCATTCTGACTCATCGTTGAGTAAAACATAGGAGCAGTTGATATTCCATTTAAGGGATGAATTCCCCTGCCGCAATAAAAATTAGGACCTATAGAACAAAACTTACCAATTCTTGAATATTGGATGTAAGCATTCTCAGCTATATAAGTATATTCACCAACATGAGATCTAATTATCCGATATGGCTTGTAAAGCTTAACATTCTCAGATATTTTACTGAGAGGACTCACAGACCGAAGTTGGCTTACTTCATCCCTTGCAGAAACAACCGACCTCAATTCAGGAATAATAAAGAAAACAATCTTCTTTGCCAGTCGCCTCACACAACTGGTTAACCAACGAATAAAACCTATACGTAAGAATACCTTTTTAATTATTTTATAGCTTGAATCTTTTCTTTTATTCAATCCGATTCTTTTCTTGTAATAACGATCAATCTCTTTTCTTACTGACTTCGCTTCAAGTATAGGAATTTTGCAAACATCAATATAATCCGTTACATAAGAGTCAAAGGTGTCACTAATACCACAATGAACTCCTGAACCATCATGACCTATATTTCTAACCAATGACACCTTGGGAAAAAGGGAATATCCACCAGAGTTTAACCATGAGGCATACCAACGCACAGCCCATGAAAATATCTTGCCCTCCTTATTTAGAATTAGCTGAGAATAGAAATCAGCATGTCCTTCGATATTAAATTTTTTTATTTTTGCAGAAGAATTCAACTTACTCAGATGACTATCAACATCATGTTCATACTTATCCCAAGCTCGCCTCCAAGTACCCCATCCCCAACATGATAGGATATTTACAAAGAAAGTCTCTTGTGCAGAACTGCTTCTCGAGATATAATTATAACCAGAAACATGCATTACCCTTTCCTCATATTCATACATTGATAATGCATCATTCATATATTTCAGAAAACCTACAGAAGTGACTATATCATCCTCCAAGACAATAACTTTGCCGGACTCATTAACGATTTGAGTTACACCCGCAATAATGCTTTTTGCCAGCCCCCAGTTACTATCTCTTTCAATAAGAAAAACTTCTCCACACCACTTCTTTGAGCGAACAATATTTCTCGTTTCTTTCAAAGCCTGCAACTCTTCATCACTCGCTCCAGCCTTAGGCCCATCCGCAAAAACATACAGTACAGACTGATCAGACAATTGATTTAAACTCAGTGCATTCAACGTTTGTTCAGTATGCCAGGGACGATTATATACGAAAAGTACAATGGGAGCCAATTTCATTCTCATGAAAGAAATATCTGATAATAAATCAATTAAAATAAATCAAACAAGTTTGACAGAAGTTTTAAGATTAGCTGTATGAAATTCATAATTCAATTCTGTCATCATTTCTCCGCAGATATTTTCAAATTGCTTCCTTTCATCTTTACTCCATGAATTAACACTAATCAAAGGCTGCTTCGCAATATTATCCTTCGTAACACTAAAACTGCCGGGACTTGTTTCGATGTCAAGGAAGGAAATAATATTTGGAATACATTCATTTAATTCTTCCAGCTTAACCTTCATCCACTTCTCTTTAGGTAGTTTTTGAAGTCCATCTCGGATTAGACGATTATAATACTCCCAATACCAGCAATTTTTCTCAAATTTTGAAAAAGAATTCCACTTCTGAATTTCAATATCCCCCACTCTATTCCCATTTAACCGATGCAATAACCAATGCCTAATTTCATTATTACAAGAATTAAGGGCTCTCATATTTTCACTCTCATCATACCATCCTCTCGAATATGTCGAGTTTACTACATCAGCACCATTTCTGACTAGCCAGATGAATTTCGCATTTGGCAACAATTCATTTATTAATTCAATAACTGGAACTAATTTTTGGTCAGATTCACCATACCAAATATTTTTTTCTATACAACCAACAGAATATATCATATTCAACAATTCAAGCATCGAATCTCTTGATATTTCTCCATAAGAATATTGGGTAGCAGTTCTTATCAGCAGGTTATTAGGTTCATGTTTGCAGGAAATATCCGGATGCTGTGATAAAACATTCGCAATAGTTGTGCTTCCGGACCTGCCAGTACTTAATACGAAAAAAAGCTTCCTCTGCTGATTTTTCTCGTAATAATTCGCCTTAAATCTTTCTAATAAATTAATATCCAGAATCTTACCATTAACACCAGAGTAGGAGCCTCTTAAAGTCAACCGATCATAATTTTCTCTGTTTCTATGTTTAATAAGTTCCTGAGATTTGTTACCAACAATCGCAAACGCAGGCACATCTTTATAAACAACACTACCCATACCAACAATAGCTCCCTCTCCAATAGTTACACCTGGTAATATGCACACATTCATTCCTATCCATACATTTTTACCAATTACAACTTCTTTGTAGCGTATTTTTTCATCAAAAGGCAATGCGTTTCCCTCATATTCATGATTGTTTGTATAAATCACAACATTTCTACTTATATGCGTATTATCCCCAATCACAATCCCGCCTACAGACGAAAAAAAACAATTATCTCCAATATGAACATTATTGCCGATAAGACAAAAACGGGGATCTGATATATAAACATGAGAATTAATCTTAATACCATCCCCCTTTACTTTCAGACGAGACAGAATGCCTTTTGTAATTCTCTCATTATTACTATCAATCAAACTATTATGAATATCAGGATCTTTGGAAAATGCTTTTATCAGCATTATTATGACCCCTTTCAGCATTTTATAAATTATACGCTTCATTATATTTCATCAACTATTTCCATGAATGTTCTACAAAAACTCCATTATACTTGGAAGAATTAACTCTTCCGGAACCAAAGAAATCCCCATACTCCACTTCTATCATTCCCGCATTCTTAACCCAATCAACTATTTCATTATTATTATATGCGATTACATTGTAAAAATATTCTCCATTGTTTAAAGGAAACTTTGGAATCACGCATGTAGCAACACCATTAAGATGATCAATATCAAACATTTTATTGGTCACATCACTTCTACATGAAAACAACAAGGTTTCATTCTTTGTAAAGAAACCGATTGCAAATACCACCTTGTCTGACACAAAATCATTATGCTTCTTTTCAAAATATAGTTTCACGGAGATATTGCTCCCCGAAATAACTCTTTGTATAGACGTGTTATTTAACGAATTTGCGAACTCAACTTTTGTAAAACGGAAAGAGCCAATACCCTCTCTATCACGACGTTTATCAAGTTGAATATTATGAATATTATGAAGTACCAACTCACTATATTTATCAACGGCCAGGTTAATATTACTCTCCAAAACCTTTTCTCCATTATTCAATAGCAGTCCTTTATTGCACAAATTCTGAATACTCGCCATGTTATGACTAACAAAGAGTACTGTCCTTCCGCTCTCTCTGCTGACCTCTTGCATCTTTCCAATAGCTTTTTTCTGAAAATCCGCATCTCCTACAGCCAAAACTTCGTCAACAATAAGGATTTCCGGCTCTAAGAATGCTGCAACTGCAAATCCCAAGCGAACTTTCATCCCCGAAGAATATCGCTTTACCGGAGTATCTACATACTTTGCACAGCCTGCAAAATCAACAATTGCATCAAACTTCCGGTCAATTTCCCATTTACGCATTCCCAATATGGTACCATTCAAATAAATATTCTCACGTCCTGTCATTTCAGGATGCATACCGGTACCCACCTCTAACAAAGAAGCTATACGTCCTTTCGCCTTAATACTTCCTGTAGTCGGGGCTGTAATCTGGGAAATCAGTTTTAACAAAGTGGATTTCCCGGCTCCATTTTTCCCGATAACACCCAACACATCACCGCGCCTTACCTCAAAGTTTATATCCTTCAATGACCAGACATAACCGTTTCTACTATTCGTGCCAGATGTGCGATCGTTGACTTCTCCAACTTTGCTAAAAGGATCCTCCTTTCCTCTTATCTTGGCCCACCAGCGATTGAGATCGTGAGAGAGCGTACCGGTGCCAACTTCACCCAGACGGTACAATTTGGACAGGTTTTCTACTTTTAAAACTATATCAGACATGAACAATTCTAATTTAAAACAGCATTATTATACAGTATCCATAAAGGTCTTTTCTGTCTTATTAAAAACAACTATTCCAACTAACAGCAAGACTATAGTAAACAAAGAACTATACCCCAAATAGAACCAATCAAAACTTCCTGCCCCAAGCAAACTGTATTTGAAAGCTTCCATAATGGGGCTGATCGGATTAAGCAGAATCAATTTTTTATATTGTTCCGGTATAGTCGATACTGGATAAATAACCGGTGTAGCATACATAAATAACTGCACACCAAACTGGATCAAAAAAGTCAAGTCTCTGTACTTGTTGGTCAGAGCCGTAAAAATAATACCAGCTCCCAATCCCATACCTGCCATCAAAATCAGTAACAAAGGTATAAACGCTATAGTCCAATTCGGTACTACGGCATAATCTGTCTGCATATAATATAAGTAAACCAAGAGAAACAGAAGAAACTGGATGCCAAACTTGATTAAACCAGATGCAATCTTGGACAAAGGGACAATCAGTCTGGGGAAATATACTTTACCAAAAATCGCTTCATTGTCTTTAAAAGTCTTAGAGGTATTGTTAAAACTATCCGAAAAAAAAGTCCACAAAGTGATTCCTGACAGATAAAACAACAAGGGCGGGATACCATCTGTAGAGATACCGGCAATCTTGCCAAAGATAATGATATAAGTCAGCGATGTTAATATAGGCTGCACCACAAACCATATGGGGCCTAATATGGTCTGTTTGTATACAGTTACGACATCCCGCTTAATAAACATTAAAAGCAAATCTCTATACCTCCACAGCTCCCCAATTCCAAAGTCCAATAAGGAATGCTTACCGGTAATAACAATATCCCAAGAATCGCTTGCATCAAATAAGTTATTACTTGGCACAGCCGGCAACTCATTTGATTCCATAGTTTCCCTTTCTACTAGTAATTCTTTCATGAGCGTTTTAAGAACATATTTGTAATTTTTCTCCTCCAAAAACCTTTACTCTCATCCGTATCATTATTATCATAACCATAACCGTATACATAACCATATGCATAGCCGGATTCTCGCCCACCTTTAAAATCGTTAATCACTAGGCTCATATTCTTCAACTTGCCAGATTGATACAGCTCATTCACTTTATCCAGCATCCCCCGTCGCGTACGATTATGACGAACCACATACAAATTAATATCCGATGCAATCATAAGTACATAAGCATCAGCCACCAAACCAACGGGTGGGGTATCAATAATGACAACCTCATACTCCTTACTTACTCTGCCAAGCAGATCCATCATTTTTTCTCCCGCTAACAATTCTGCCGGGTTGGGCGGCACAGGTCCGGCTACTAGCAAATCCAAATTATCTACCCGTGTTTTACGAATCACTTTATCTAAAGTAAACCGACCAGATAGATAAGAAGTCAATCCAACAGAATTATCCAGATCAAAATCATCATAAATTTTAGGTTTACGCAGATCCGCCCCGATCAAAAGGGTCTTTTTTCCAGAAATAGCGTATATGGTCGCCAAATTCATGGATAAGAAAGTCTTCCCTTCTCCGCTAATGGAAGAAGTCACCGTGATAATCTTATGGTCCTTATCCGGACTCAAATAGGCAATATCCATACGGATGGCCCGCATGGCCTCCGCTATATTACTCTTAGGTTTCTCAGCTACGACCAAATTGCCCATCCCCGTTTTATCCATTGAATGTCCTACAACACCAAGAACAGGTAGAGGTGAGGCTTTTCTCAAATCTTCTTTCGATTTGATTTTATCATTAAGAAAGTCTATGAGCAAAATAATGCCGATAGGCAAAAACAGGCCTAACATTAATGCGATATTATAATACAATTTGACATTAGGCCCTATCTGAACAGCACTCAGAGTACGTGCTTCATCAATAATGGAGTGTGAAGGCCGGTTACTGGCTTTGGTTATACCTGCTTCAGCCCTTTTCTCTAACAGAAAATTGTACAAGTGATTGTTCAGATTAAGGTTTCTCTGTATATCCAGAAAATCTCTTTCACTTCCCGTCAGATGTCCCAGCTTGCTTTCTGCTTCTGCAATACGTTTATTAAGATCTCGTAAAGTTAGTTCTTCTCCTTTGATCACATTAGCAATACTCTCAAGCAATGAACTGGTGGCCAAGCGGACTTTTGCATCCAGTTCCCGGACATAAGGATTATTCTCATTTGTCTTGGCAATAGCCAACATGCGCTCGCTTTTTAAAGATACCAGCTGAGACAGCAAATTAGAAAAAACGGGGTCAGCAATACCAATGGCAGATGGAACAGCCATATCAGCCAACTCTTTATTAGCTTCAATATACTCCCGTATATATGCATAATAAGAAAGTCTCAATTGTATATTACCTTTGGTTTCTTCCAGCATTTGAAGTTTGGTTACAACGGTACCCGCTGCAGAACCGAAATCCACGACCCCCGCCTGAGAACGGAGTTTTTCCATAGCATTTTCTGTTTTTTCGAGCATACCCGATATTTCCAACAATTGCTGGTTTATAAAATCAAGTGTACTTTCTGCAATCCGGTTCTTAGCCTCCAGTTCGTAGGCTACATATGTTCCCATATGTGCGTTGATAAAGTCAATATCTTTCCGAAGCACTTCACCAGAAAGAGCCATTTTTAATATGGAAGCATTTTCTGCCAAAGGGGATACGAGCAGACGATTTTTATACCATTGAGCCTGATCGACACGGTTGATTATAGAAAAATAGAAACGGTTTTCTTCATCCCTATAGGAAGGATTTTTCAAATACAACGTAAAGGAAAAATATTCTCCCTTGTGTGGCCTCCCAAATTCCCCTACTTCGCTGATCTTAACTCCATATCTGACTCCCTCAATAGAGTTTAACCGCACATCATATAGATTAGCCCGAGGTGCTTCCAGCTGGATACGATATTTATTTCCCGGTAAGATTGTTACAAAAAAAGGAACATCGACTAGCTGAAAATTGGAAGAATCCAGTTCCACCCTAATAGGAGTATCTTTATACCACTCGATGGTATTTACATCCCCCTTATGCATATAAGCGATACCAAACTCAGGAATTGAAACCAATGTCTTGAGAATCAGATCATAAGATTTAACAATACTAATCTGGTCAATTAAATTAGTTCCCCCTGTGAATAAGCCCAAACCACCCAAATTCCTCTCATAAGAGTTTTGACTATTGACCAAAACAGCTCCATGTACATAGTATACCGGACGCTGATAGCGCAAATATACCTTCGCAATCGCAAAAGCAACTGCCCAGGCGATCAAAAACCAATACCATTTGGACCAGAATTTGGCCAAATAAGCTTTGATATCAATGGTATCTTCAGCAGAAGAAACTAATGGCAACATTCAATCAATGGGGTTTTCTGTAGTTGTAAATTAATAGGCAAAAGTATTCAATAATCGCTCTGCCAGGAAAATAAAGGTTGTAATTCCAAATATTTTAGTTACGGTATTCAAATTGGTAATAAAGGTCTTTACCGGCATACGTTCTACATATACAATATCATTGGGTTGTAGATAATATAAATTAGAAGCCAAAACCTCTTTACCAGTAAGGTCCAGGGTAAAAATCTGAGAACTGTCTCCAGCATTACGTACAAGCTTGACCATATCTCTCTTTCCAAACTCCCTAATATCTCCAGCTTCTGCTAATGCCTCATAGATAGTCAAAAAATCATTCTCAGTTTCAACCACTTTCGCTCCTATCTCTCCCATAACTACAACTCGAAAATTTCCCAACCGAACCACTACATAAGCATCAGGTGATTGTGAACGCATCAAGTTTTGAATCTTAACTCTACATTCCTCCAGAGTCAACCCAACCACATCCACTTCCCCAAACATGGGAATATCTACAAATCCGGAATCACTGACCAAATAATTAAACAAAGGAGAATACGCAGCTCTGGCTGCCTGTCCCATAGCCGCCCCGCCGCTACTTGGAATTAAATTAAAAAATTCAGTTAGTCTTGTATCATAACTAGATACTCGTATTATAAGTCGGTCACGAGCCTGTATGCGATAGTTAAACTTTTCCCTATGTATAGTATCACCACGAATACCTGAATCCTGAAAATAAATGATTTTTTTATGGGGAACACAGGACACCAAACTCGCCAAAAACACCCCCAGAAGAACTATTCTATACATTTATTATTTATACTGAAAACGTAAATCAAAACATTCTACCCCTATAAGGATTATACCAATTACAGTTGAAATTGTATTTTACGAATACAAAAGCAGAGAAAACTTTTCATTTGAGAAACTAAAACGAAACTTTTAAACGCTTCATACATAACAACGCCCTAAAATTAGCAAAAAGGGTTAAACTTAACTATAAAATTGAAGTTTAATTATACCCTTCCCGTTAACCGGAAATGCACTTCCGGAATCTGAACGTATAAGTTTTCGCTAAAAGTATAAACAATCAGATAAAAAAAGCCTCCTCATTGCTGAGGAGGTCACCCTCGGAGGACCATAGCAGGCAAAAAGATCCGGGTTTTAAAACTACTGATTAAAAAGTATTTGAAGATAGCATTCAAAAACATACACTCCAAATTTTTACATTATTTTATTGAAATATTACATCACTTTCTGAAAAAAAGGCAAGTATACACAATTAAAACCGATCAACCATAATTATTTGATTATCTATATAAAACAACATACATAGTCAATGAAAAGGCATGATTTTCTTTTAAAAAAACACTCATACTTCCTCAATACAGTCTTTCCTTACACAGAAAACAGATTCTTTTTACAACAAAAAGTATATTATCTGACAGGTTCTAACCAAAGCATACTTTTATATAAATAACAATACTTGCGGTAAAACCATTATGAGGCAGGTTTGAAAAGATTGTTTCTATTCAGACTTTCTTAAAGCAAGTCTGAATAGAAACAATCACAATCTTTTGAAAGAGGAGCCGGAAGTCAAAAATTAGCCCCTTAATTTATCAAGGAGAGCATTCAGTTGAAATGCTTCTTCTTTTGTTAAATTGGCAAAAAGTTCTTTGTGTACCAAGTCAATATCAACATCAAGTTTCCCAAGCAGGTCAAGTCCGGCTTGGGAGATCATAATATCGACTGAACGCCGGTCTGTACTGCTTACATTCCGGACAAGCAGTTTTTTTATTCGTAAACGTTCAACTATACGTGACGCATCAGACATTTTATCCAGCATACGATCTTTCAGAAGATTTACCGTACAGGGCTTGGGATGCTGGCCTCTCAGAATTCTCAGGATATTAAACTGCTGAGGAGTAATATCATATACTTTAAAAAAAGCCTTCATCCCGGTATCCATCCAATTGTAGGTATATATCAGATTGATAATTCCTTTCTCGTACTCATTCTTAAAGTTTTTCTGCTTGATTTCGTCTTCCAGCCGCATGTTAAAAAATATTAAATAAAAAGACTTCCCAAAATAATCTATTACTACCAACTAACCAAAATCATTACTGCCTTATACACCGGACACTCAAAGCACTTTGGTTATCATGCCCTGTATTGATTATCACACTACCCGTATTACTTACTTCAAATGCAGTATATGTCGTATCAGAGCCTTTAACTGTAAAATCAGATGTCCACAAAGAGGCAATCTTCCCTTCATCGTTGTAAGCACCGGAAGATTTCTGTCCCGCCAGCTGCAAATTAAATCCGCTCCTGCCTTCCTCCGTCAAAAGCGCATAGACATCTCCCTGTCTGGCAAGCGAATCTGTCAGTTCAGCAAAGTCAGCTGCCGTTGGAAGACGCCAGCCTGAAGGACACACATTACGAGCGATTTTCCACACATACAGCGCTCCGTTTTTTTCACACTTCTCAGACAAATCATCGTAGCACCAGGTACTATCCTGCACTGTATGGCGAAGGTTACTGCCTAGCCATATCTGTTTTCCTTTTTTTACCACAGGGTATGTTGTTTCTGAGCGTGAATCGTAAAATTCGGCCTTATATTCGACTGTAGCTTTAGCAATCCCGTAACACCTGTTGGCATCCTGAACAAACACGCGGTATTCGCCCAATGAAAGATTGATAAACTTATTTAAAAAAGAAAAATACTTCCCATCTACAGAATAGGTATATGGTCCTTGTCCGCCATAAGCTTCTACATTTATCGTATCTGCATTTACTACTGCATTTACCACTATATTTGCAGTCTCGCATCTTCCCGAATAACCGCTGTTTATTCCATCATTATCCTTCTTACATCCACTCAGGCAAAAATATACCGGTATCCAGAAAGTGACCAAAAATAATCTTGACATGTGCAACTCCTCTATTTTGTAAAACAAATGTACTTTCTTTTTGCCTATTGTAAAAACAATCGCCTATATACTCCCGCTGGATATGACTTTTCTACTTTCATAATACTTCTATGCATCCAGAATCATATCTTTCCAGGTGCTGATTTTCTGAAATTTTTTGTCGCTAATACGTTCACGTACTTTATTCCTGAAGGCCCAAACAGTAGGCTTCCGCAAACTGATCAGATTCGACAGTTCCTCATTAGTCATTCCTATACCAGCCACCTCTACATAGGTCAGATAAAAGGCCTTATTAAGCGGAAACTTAAGATGATGAAAAAGCGTATGTGCCGTTACCGATTCAATATAACCGCATTTATTACATTTGCAGCGATACCATACCTTTGTCTGAGAGGCTTTATCATAACCACACTGGCGACACAAAAAGCCCTGAGGCCACTTCAGGTCTCTGATTAACCGAAGACAGGAATCATCATCAGGATGAATCTGCAAAAATTGTTCATAGGAAATATCCTGGTGAAATATGCGGGAAATCTTTTCTTTCCGAATCTCATTCTTCAGATTATAGTTGTACTTGTCAAGTTCTGAATTAAGCCGGTCCCGCTCACAGACCGTTTCTTCCAGCGCTTTATTCGCAACTTCCAGCTCCGCTGTTCTCTCCCGCACTTTTTGTTCCAGTTCCCGGTTTACTTTATCCTGCAATTCTTTCTTCTCCTGCAGTTCCCTGATAAGCAGATTCTGCAACTGATTGTTTTTATCCAGCTCGGCAATCAGATCGAGCTTATTTTTTTCCTTTTCATTTTCAATCAGGCGGATACGCTCTGCCAGGGCAATAGAAAAAATAACTACTTCTAAAACGATTCCATAATTAATTATATAAACTGTAAGAATATTGGAAGGCAATATCTCCAGAATCCTGAAAATATAGATAAGGACACTCAGTACGATCACAGAGAATCCGGCAAAGAAATAGTAAGCAAAACGATTGCCTCTCCTGGCTATAAACCAGGATGATACATAAATAACGCTAAAGATGCCGAAATAAAGCCATTCCGCTATCAGCATCCAGAAGTCCGAGAATGCTGATAATCCAAAACAAATAAGAAAAACAGCAAGCAGGACAACGATCAGCCGTTGTATACCTTTCAAAATTGAGGCTATATTCAGAAAGGTAAATGAATATAGTATAAAACTGATCAGAAAAAATGGTCGGGCCAGATAGTCAATGACTACCAGGTTCCACTGAGGCCAATAGGGCCATAAAAACTGAAAGGCTGTACCATCTTCTTTGACCGAAACAAGAATGCAGGATATGATATATAATGAATAAAGCAGGTGTATACGCATTCTGCTTTTAAGGAAAAGAAAAATGTTGTACAGAAGAACGATTAAAAGTATACCATAATAAAAACCGAGGTAATAATATTCGGCAATGGCATATTCCGTAAAGAAAGTGTATGAACGTATTCTGAAATCAAGATCATGCTCATGAAACTGGTTCAGTCCGATGTACAAGGTATACGTCCCGGTATCCTGGGGTAACGGAAAAACAAAATTCTTATGTCTGAGATAACGCAGATGAAAAGGATATCTGCTACCGGTTTGATATCTTTGACTTTCCGCGTTTTCGTCCTTTATCAACACGATAATGTCTGCCAGGTTTGGCGAAAGACATTCAAGAAACCATAGCCCTTGGGTGTTTTTAACAAGACTCGCCTGTATCCAATACCTAGAGTGGCTTCTACTCTCTTCTAACGGTGCACTCACATCAAAGAGTGCATTTGCCGGAGACAAGGCGACATTATCAACATCCTGACTGATTAGTAGCTGAGCCCTTCCTGAAACAGAAAGAATAATAATGGTAAGCAGTATAAAAATGAAACGCAGCAAAATTCAAATAACAAACGTTAATTCCGAATAAACATCCGGTCCCAGAAACACCAGTTTTCCCTAAAAACGCACAAATATGCCAAATTATATTTGTATGGAAAATAATAAAAGGGCCAGATTAGATACCACCTTTTATACATACTGATTTACAGACAGAATAAGATTTAAAGCTTAAGGCTCAAAGATTTCGACGCAGCTGTCCAGTGAAGGCTGAGTTTATCGAAGCCGGAAACACTTAGTCGAAAAAAACAGAACGATGAACGTTTATCGTACTGAGTCAGTGAGCATACTCTCGTTATATCTTTAGCATAAGGAATGCTGATTAGCTCTTTTTAAGAATTACTTGCTACTTAACCTCCAATCCTATAAAAAAGAAACCCACCTTTTGTTAAAGGTGGGTTTCTTTTAAGAAAATTTCTCTGATTTCTTTCTGAAATAATACGCTAAGGCTTACTTCAGTTCGATTACAGTCTTTTGTCCCTCTACCATCAGGTCAAACTTACCTGGCTCGGTGATACGAACATGCTCCTTAGAAACAAAAGCTAGATCTTCTGCATTTACATAGAAGGTAACTTCCTTACTTTCTCCCGGATTAAGTTCAATTTTTGAGTATTTTCTCAGTCTGCGAACATTTGGAGTGATTGATGCAAAATGATCTCTGCTGTATAGCTCAACACTTACTTTTCCTGCACGATCACCGGTATTTTTCACAGTTACATCTACCTTCACAGAATCAGATTTTGAAAACTCCTGCTTATCTGTTTTCAGATTAGAGAATTCAAATGTTGTATAGCTAAGTCCGCGACCAAATTCCCACTGAGGATTAAACGCAAGTGTGTCAGCAACACCAGCTTTCAGCTGCTGCTCGATTTCTTTCCACTTGTGATCATATAGAATAATATCTCCGTTATAACGTGGATATGTAAATGGCATTCTTGCGGATGGATTTACATCTCCGGCAAGTATTTCAGTGATAGCTGTACCACCGGTATTACCAGGTCTGAAACACAGCAAAACAGCATCTGCAAGATCAGCCACTTCCGGTAATAACCTCGGACGACCTTCAATCAAAAGAAGAACAACAGGCTTACCAGTCTGCTTTGCAGCACGAACCAGTTCTTTTTGCTCTGCAGGAAGATTCAAATCCTTAATTACACCCGGCTGCTCTGCATAAGCAGGTTCTCCAAGACAAAGCACGATTACATCACTGCTTCCTGCATTCTTACGGATAAAAGCAGCGTCATAGTTAGCCGCAGCGTCAAAATCCGCTACCGCGTTGCTGATCACATTACCTTTACCGAATTTCGCTTCAAGAGAACTTACTACTGTAGTTGCCTCCTCTGGATACAGAGAAGCAACATCTCCCTGCCAGGTATAAGACCAGGAGCTGTTAAGAGCAGTCACACTGTTTGCACAAGGTCCTGCAACAAGGATTCTGGCATTTGACTTTAGAGGCAACAAAGAGTTTTTATTCTCAAGCAACACGATTGATTCACGCGCTGCTTCCAAAGCAACCTGCTGATGCTTCTCACTACCAATTGTTTTGATATGAGCTGTATCAGGCATCGGGTTTGCAAAAAGTCCCAGCTTATGCTTAAGCGTAAGAATTCTTCCTACAGCCTCATCAAGACGCTCTTTGCTGATTTTACCTTCGTTTACCAGCTCAACTACATATTGAGGAAATGAAAAATCATTAGGAACCATGCTCATATCAACACCTGCATTAACTGCCATGGCTACGGCCTCTTTAGGAGTTGCAGCTACTTTGTGCCAGGTATGAAGACGAATGATATCTTCCCAGTCAGAGCAAGCCATTCCTTCAAAGCCAAGTTCATCTCTAAGAAGATCTGTCAATAAGCTCTTATTGCCATGAGTCGGGATACCATTGATCTCCGCAGAGTTGATCATTACTGTAGCAACACCATTACGAACAGCTTCCGCAAACGGAGGAAGGTAATACTCTCTCAATACAATTTCAGGAAGATGGGCCTGTGTACGGTCAATACCATTCTTTGGGGCAGAATAACCAATGAAATGCTTCATACAAGCCGCAACACCCTGATTAGAATTAAGTCCGGGACTTTCCATTCCGATAATAGCTGCGTTACCCATTTGCTTACAAAGGTAAACATCTTCACCAAACGTCTCCTCTAATCTTGACCAGTAAGGTTCTCTTCCTACGTCAAGTACGGGTGCAAAATTCCAGGTAAATCCAACTGATCTGGCTTCAATCGCTGTAATATGGCCGGCTTCTTTAACCAACGCATCGTTACGGGTTGCAGCAAGCCCGATGTTGTGAGGGAACAAAGTTGCTCCGGAAATAAAACCGACACCGTGTACAGCATCTGTTCCATATAGGATAGGAATTTTGTTTGGAGTCTTCATTGCCTCGTCCTGTATCTGGGTAATCAGCTCGATCCACTTTTCAGGAGTATAGGCATGAATACAGTTAAGAAGTGATCCTACGTGATACTTCTGGATAGCTTCAGCAAGCTTCTCCGCATTTATCTTCTGATCCGTGTTGCCATAACCATCATTAAGCAGATTTCTGATGTCGATCTGCGTCATCTGACCGGCTTTTTCTTCAACACTCATTTTAGCAAGCAAGTCTTTCACTTCTTTGGGAAATTCTGTCTTGCTTTTTGCGCCTTTTGATTTCTTTTCATCCGGCGACTTTTTCTCACAGGAGCTAACAACCATTGCTCCCATCAGAAGAAAGTAAACAAAAATCTTTCTCATAAATTAATAATTGTATTATTGTTAGGTATTCAGATCGAACAAAGCTACATCATATAACAAGGTATACCAATTCAAACCTCTACTTATTTCACTGTTTTACAAGGATCTATACAATAATTATATACTTTTTGTTACGCTTCCTTACCTGACAAAAGCCCTAAGAAACGGACGAATACCCATACTGTATATCATATTTCGAACTTTATTTTACCATACAGCTATCGGGAAAAGCTCCAATGAAGGTGGATGAAGGAAATCGGAGTACGTATCCCCCTCTTCAAAAATAAAGAAGGCTGTCTCAAAATCTTTTAGTAGCCAGCAAACCTGTGAACTGCTGCAGAAAGCGGAGAAATCTGATCATTCTCCAATTAATAGCAGGCGCTAATAGTTGTAAATAAAAGAGGCTGCCTCTTTTGAGACAGCCTCTTCAAAATAGTCTTCCCTCTATTCTATTGCATTAGTCTTCTTAATATCTTCCCTACATTACTTTTGGGCAGTTCTGTGCGAAACTCAATATATTTAGGTACTTTATAGTTCGTCAGATACTTTTTGCAATGTTCTTTCAACTCATCTGCTGTCAGTGATGGATCTTTGGGCACTACAAATGCCTGAACAGCCTCATTCGTTACCGGATCCGGAACGCCCTTCACTCCGGCCTCAAGAACTTTGGAATGCAGCGCAATTACATCTTCAATTTCACTCGGATAAACATTAAAGCCAGAGACCAGAATCATTTCCTTCTTTCTGTCCACAATCCTGAAAAAGCCATCCTCATCCATTACAGCAACATCTCCTGTTTTTAACCAGCCATCTTTCAGGACCTTTTCGGTTTCTTCCGGTCTGTTCCAGTAACCAGCCATAATCTGAGGACCTTTGGCACACAATTCTCCAGGCTGATTAACAGAAACCTCATTTCCGTCATCATCCAGCAGCCGGACTTCTGTTGAGGGAAAAGGAAGCCCGATCGAGCCCAGCTTAGCTCTTCCATCGACAAGATTACAGCACAATACCGGAGATGTCTCCGTAAGCCCATACCCTTCTGCGATCATTGTTCCGGTCAGTTTTTTCCACCGGTCCGCTACTGATTGCTGAACCGCCATTCCTCCGCCTACAGCTACTTTAAGCGATGAAAAATCGATCGAAGTAAAAGCCTCCTGATTCATTAAACCGTTAAACAGAGTGTTTACACCGGTTATAAGGGTAAATCGGTGACTTTTCAGATCCTTTATAAAGGCCTTCATATCCCTTGGATTCGTGATTAATAAATTACGGGCTCCATATTTCAACATCAACAGAAGATTACAGGTCAGAGCAAATATGTGATACAGAGGTAATGCAGTAACCACCACTTCTTCACCTTCTCTTAATACAGGCTTAAACCATTCATAACTTTGAGCCATGTTGGAATACATATTCCTGTGAGTAAGCATAGCTCCTTTAGATACTCCGGTTGTACCGCCTGTGTATTGAAGAAAACAGATATCGGAACCTTTGCGCTCAGGTTTCGTCCAGGAATGGAGACGCCCATCCTTAAGCGCTGTTTTAAAAGGTATCGCTGTCGGAATAGTGTAGTCCGGAACCATCTTTTTGAGACGCTTCACAACAAAATTAACAATGGAGCCTTTCAACCCACCCAGCATATCTCCGATCTGAGTAACAATGACTGTCTCAATAGAAGTCTTAGGAAGGATTTTCTCAAGCTTATCCGCAAAATTTGCCAGAATAACGATTGCTTTTGCACCGGAATCATTAAACTGATGCTGCATTTCATGCTCAGTATACAAAGGATTCGTATTAACAATCACCAGACCAGCTTTTAAGGCTCCAAAAAGAACAACCGGAACCTGCAACAAATTTGGAACCTGAATGGCAATCCTGTCTCCTGGTTTCAGCTTGGTATGATGCTGAATGAAAGCGGCAAAGTGGGTAGAAAGCTCATTTACTTCCCCAAAAGTAAGTGTTTTGCCCATATTGGTATAACCAGGCATATCATGATACTTGCTGCTATAGTATTCATAAAACTCAATCAGATTTGAAAATTCATCAGGATTGATTTCCCGATTAACTTCCTTCGGATAATGCTTAAACCAGGGATAATTGCTCATACCTATCAATTTTAAAATTAAAAAATCATTTATACCTAAACGATTAAAAATAAACGTCTATTTTAATCCATTTCTTCCATATACGGAACATAATCAAGGAATAGTTACGAAGAAAAGTCCGGAATAGCTATAATCCTATCCAAGGATAATCATTCGGAAAAACCAGCATTCTGATCATTTCTCATAAACACAAAAAAACAAACGACTGATCCTATACAGCCATTGATAAAAATAATACTTTAACCTGGCAACTGCATCTTTTGTTAAAACAATAATCTGAAAAAATTAATAATCTGAATATGGCAATATCCAGTCTGAATGTGCAAACATTTTCCATGGTTGTTCGGCAATGTTGATGGCAGGGTCTATAAACTGCTTATAGGGTCTTCCGTTCAGACTGACCATGCATTGCACATAAACTTCAACATGTATATGCTCATGCTTTTCATAATACTGTTTCAGTTTTCGAGCAAACTGCCATATCATATCCGGTGATTTGGCCATAACAGATTTTTGCTCCTGTGTAATACCGAACTTTGCCGGGTCCACTGTCCAGACTTCACCAGTTTCAGGATTTTTACATTGAAAAGATATAATACCTGATTTTGTTCGCAACATCATCCTCCAGCTCATTCTATGTCCCTCTTCAGTCCAGTTGACCGAATCCTTATAAAACAGATGTCTGACCGGTAATACAATCTGAATAATAAAAAAAACAATCAGCAGAAGCTTTCCTGTTGAGGATATTGCATATTTTTTCTCAGGGAGCATCTTTTGCCCCTTTCCGGTCAGCCAATGCTCAACCTGTGCAGGCGGGAAAAAGAGAATCAGCGCTCCGATCATCATATAAGGGAATGTGCCGATCTGAAATACTATCGAATTGAAAAGGTGAAAAACAAGTGAAGCAGCAACAGCAAACCATCGTGTCTTACTGAATAAAAGAGCCGGCACCACCAAAAGATCATAGCCAATACCGGTATATGCCAGAAATACAATAAGGCTCCGGTCAGCAAGCATCTCTCCAAAAATATGTGTCTTTGAAATATTGGTAAGCCATATAGTCAACGGAAGACCTTGCAGCCAATCCGGATAGAGCTTGGCCAATGCCGCATAAAAGTATACGATGCCCAATTGAAAGATCAGTGCATACAATGTCCAGGCAGGAACAAGGTTTTCTTTTGCAGTACGCCCCAGAAACACATCAACCGAGAACCTTTTACCAACAGGGAGTACACACATCCAACACCCCAGAAGGATCATAAGATAGTAATGATTGTTGTAGTGATGCTTTTGCATCAGATAGGAGATCGTCCAGAAAAACAGAAATCCGGTAGCTGATATTCTGTAAAATGCACCGGTTGCAATACCCAGTCCGAATAAAGCTATCAGAGCATAATGAAAATACATATACGGCCCATTCAGATGATTCAGCCATTCAAAGCCTATGAATGTAAAATTATAAGCAACATCTACAAAGGTTTCTTTGACCCAGCCCAGAACCAATGCTCCGGCTCCTTCAGCAAATGCCACAATACCAAATGCAATCCGAAACAGCTCCAGATTACCATTATAAACGGGCTTATTTAAATGACCAGACAACCGCATGATTCAATTATGTACAACCATATCCATTGGTAAAGATACAATTTTCAGTCAGGATACAATATTAAAGGCAGATATGCGGTATTTTCCTAAATTTGCCACAGAATGACCCGGTTCCGATATGAAGATTTAAAAAGTCACGATGTTTAAAAGAAGTATGCTAACAAAAGCTCTGGTATTTCTGAGCATTGTTCTTTCGTGCACCTCACTAATCACAACTGCAAGAGGCTGGGGAGAAATATATCCTTTTTTTTATTGGAAGTTGTTCAGCCAACCTAATGGCAGCCACCACCAGGATCATGTATACAGAATTTATGTCCCGGATTCTGATTCAATATTAAAAAGACTGCCTATAGAGCATAAAGCAACTTATACCAAAGATGACATAATGTATTCTCTGGCTTATTTTGTTTCTGATACATTATATGGTAAAGAAAAACTCCGGGCATTGTGCCGTTATTTATACCCGGAATTCAGAGAATACCATATATACAAAGAAGAATATGCTCCACTCGACATTTTAAGAAATCCTGACAATTATGACACAATACTTGTTACAAAAATACCATAGTGTCTTCAAACTCCGCTCCGAACGTTCCTCAACCTATATACATAACAGAATTGCTTTTCTGCATTTCCAATATCACTACGCTGATAAGATGCTTCGCTTTTTCACCTATGGCTGGCTGATCTATCAGACATACTTATATCTGGTACTAAGTGACCGTCCTTCTATACTCTTTACTCCCATGAACTGGTTTGGCAGAACATTCATGCCTGAGTTTCCCTCATTATCAATATTTGCGACAATCATTATATTCGCTCTTATATCCAATACTTTATGTATTATAAAAAGACAGAATGTGCCGGTAAGACTAATTCTTTTCTTTTGCATTTTATACCTGAACAGTCTTAACTGGAATTATGGTTTTTTCAGCCATGTCGGACATTTATTTGTGCTGGTACATTTTTTCACCATTTTTGTTCCGGTACGGAAGCCGGTTACCCCCCCCGGTCCCGACAAGGAAACTGCAATAAGTGTACAATGGGCTTATGTCGGCTTTATGGCATCGTATTCCATTGCAGGTCTTTGGAAGGTATCGGGCCTGATAGCAAAATTTACCTTTTCACCGATGGGAATAAGCTGGCTGAACTCAAATGCATCTTTATACAACTCTATTGTCGGACATATGAGCTGGGACATTCCACTGGATAGTTTTACTGTGCAGATTTTCACCATTCCTTATTTGTGGCCCGCCATGTTTCTGGTGATGCTTACGCTCCAATTAAACAGCTTCCTGTCAACCATACGACTACCCTTATTCTTCTGGATAGGTTTCGGTACCATCTGTTTCCATCTTTTCAACCTGATTTTTATGAAAATCGAGTTTATAATTACTCCGATAGTGTTGCTGATACTGTTTTTTCCCTACCACAAAATATTGAAAGACCAATATGGTCTTATGACATTGCCCGTCCGTTTGACAAATTTCAACGGTAAAGGACTAAATGCCATATACATCAGAGTATATACAAATAATGACAAAGATCTGTATGGCGGTTTTTATGCTTATCGCGAATACTGGTATGATACTAAAAAATGGTATGCAGGTCTTTTATTCATACCCGGAATAGCGCTCATTGTCTCCCTGATTTTGAAAATCGTCTTCAAAGAAGAGCCTCTTCCGGAGCACAACGCAGAAAAAAATCCTGAATCCACTCTTAACTATTAAAAGTTTCTGAACGGATTCAGGATATATTTTTTATCTCATATTATGGAACACATTCTGAACATCATCATCTTCCTCAAACTTGGCCAGCAACTTTTCAACCTCCTCTTCTGCTTCCGGAGATAACTCTTTTGTATCCATAGGGATACGCTCAAAATCACTACTAATCACCTCGAAGGAGTTATCTTCAAGATATTGCTGAATTTTACCAAATGCCTCAAAATCTCCATATATGATTATTTCATCCTCCAGAACTCCAACCTCATCAGCCCCGAAATCAATCAGCTCTAGTTCCAGTTCCTCCACATCAATATCATCTTTCTTACGAACTTTAAATATACATTTTCTTTCAAAGAGAAAATCAAGAGATCCCGAAGTACCGAGACTTCCGCCTGAGCGAGTAAAGTAACTTCTTACATTGGCTACTGTTCTTGTAGGGTTGTCCGTTGCAGTCTCAACAACAATCGCGATACCATGCGGACCATAGCCTTCATATACTACTTCCTTGTAATCTTCCTGTTCTTTGGAAGATGCCTTCTTTATCGCCCGCTCCACATTGTCTTTGGGCATGTTGGCCGCCTTCGCATTCTGAATAATAGCTCTGAGTCTTGCATTGGTGACAGGGTCAGGACCACCTGCTTTTACAGCAATCACAATATCCTTTCCTATGCGGGTAAATGTCTTTGCCATATGCCCCCAACGCTTCATTTTCCTGGCTTTTCTAAACTCAAATGCTCTTCCCATTTTAGTAATACAGTTTCTGATTTTTTTAATTTTCCGCCCTTAATTTAAAACTTAGCCGGAATAGTAACAAATAACGAATAAAATCATGTATATATGAATTGTTTATATCCTTTCCCCAAGCCCGGCTTTGCAGGTAAAACCATAGGATATTACAAGTAGTCTCAGATTATGGATTGACAACGAACCCATTCATAAACTCTTCCATCTTACTCCGGTATTCGTCAAACAGGCTCTGTCCCGTATACATAAGCAATTGGGTTGAACCGCTTTCATCAGAGTAATAATACCCGAGATAAACAAAATCAATCCCCTGAATTCTGGCATTCATTCTCATATAAATCACTTGCTTGTCATTTACAAACCGGTATTCTTTTTCTACAATTTTCGCATCACCGGCAACATTCCGTGCATTCACAAAAGCCAGATCAGCCAACTGCTCCACAGGTACATGAATTCGTTCTGTTATCAGAATTCCGTAGGCTTCCTGATCTTTTAGCCTGAAGGTATATTCTGCATCTGCTTTCCCCTTAACCTGTTGCCATTTTTTGTCAATATAGATCCCGATGTTTGTCCGGCCGCTTTTGACAAGATAGCCACCGGAACTCCTTGTAAATTTCTTCGGGTTAATAGGTAATGCTACTGTATCGGCACTACTTACTTCTGCATATTCCCAAGTCCCATCATCATATAGAATCACTTCATCCCCTGTCTGAGTTATCGCCGGTATTTGCCCCCAAGCTACGGCAATACACAAAAGAAATACAACAGTTAAGTTTAATTTCATAGTAATCAAATAATACTTTCAAAAAATGAATCTAAGAAAAATAATTGTTTACCATTGTACGCTTTCAAAAAATCAGACATTAACCTTTAAGATTACTGATCTGTCTCAGCAATCATTGACAATCTTTTATCCTTATACATTTCCAGACGATCCCGGAAATTCTGCATCGTTTTCAACGGTCCTTCTGAAACAGCAAGATTTATCACCCAAAGCGGGACATTACCTCCCGGATCAAGGCTGATCGTGTAGTCTACTTCTACCAGATTTTCTCCCAAAGGTGTGATTTTCCAACAGGCATCATAATAAGGAACACGTACCTTGCCGCTATAATCCGGCAAAATATCTGTTACATTCTTTACTACAATTTCAACCTGTCTGGTTGTCTTGTTTTGCTTCACCACTGAATGCAAGACCAGATCTCTGTCCTCGACTGGCCAGGGAGCATCAGTTACCTGATAATGATAACTTTCAAAAACCCCATCATCCTTTATCAGATAGGACTCACTACAGGCATAAATCCATTCCTTATATTCATCTTTGGATGTAAGAATATGCACAATCCCTCCCAATGTCGATTTCAATGTACATGTTACCCTGATATCCTTGAGTGATGATCCTTTTCTGTTCCGGACAAAAACTTTTATCCCATCTTTTTCTTTCTTCAGCGCCCACGCATTACTAACTGGTTTTTCCGACATACCAGCCATGGCAAGAATCACACTTACGAACAAAGTCAATTTTAAAATTTGCATCCGGGTATTTTTTCCTGGCTAAAACTTACTCTATAAAACCTTTCCTTCTCCTCATTGTTCCTGGTTTTCGCAGCTTCAGACATATATGCAAAACTGTCTGTGATTACCCGGTCCAAACCGGAAAATTAACTAAAATCTTCTGGTTTGGACCAGAAATAAACGTTTTAAAATCTTTTTTTTTCAGAAACCCAAAACATAATTATTCTGTAAGTTTTTACTACTTATTGATCCAAAAAAAAGTAATAAAAATTCTATTTTCAGGTTTCCTAATAGCATCAAACAGTATTAATCATAGAAATCGTATAAATTTTTGACTAAATGAATCGCAGATTTACGTTAAGTATTGCTTTAGTAATCAGCCTGTTTTGCTCCCCTGTATGGGCCCAATATTTTTCAGCCGGGGACTATGAAAAAGCGTTATGGATGACCACAAGATTTTATGGAGGACAGCGCTCGGGTGAGCACAACTGGCTTTTGCATAACCACCTTCCGTCCGGCGTTCCGACGCAATACCGTGGAACAGCCTTCATCAACGACAATGACAATGGTTATGACCTTTCCGGTGGCTGGCATGATTGCGGAGACCATGTCAAATTCGGACAGACGGAATTTTACTCAGCCTACATGCTTTTAAAAGGTTTTGCAGAGTTTCCTCAGGGCTATGACGATTATTATGATTATGAATATACAGGATACAAAACCAGCGGTAAATGGCACTGGGAAGACAACAGCCATTCTCCTAACGGAATTCCCGATGTACTGGATGAGGTAAAGCATGCAACAGACTTCTTTATTAAATGCGCCCGCAATTCCAGTACTTTTTATTATCAGGTAGGTCAGGGCGGGCCGGACCATCAAAAATGGGTTACTGCGGTTATGATGCAGACACTGCCTAAAAGCGATGGCGGGCAGCCCAGAGAGGTGTATAAAAACCCCAACGATGCTTCAATGGCATCATTCTGTGGTGCTACACTTGCCCTGATGTCAAGGATGTATCGTAAATATGATCCTGCATACGCAGATCTTTGCTTACAGCACGCCCGCTATGCATACGATTACGCCAAAGCTCATCCGGGCGTAGCTGGTACCGGAGATGGCGGATTCTATTCTGCAAACGATAACTGGAAAGATGATTATGCTACAATGTGTGCTGAACTATATTGGGCAACCGGCACTGAATCGTATAAAACCGAGGCGTTGAGTTTTTCTATTTCTGCTTCAGCCGGACAGGCAGAAATATATGGCAAAAGTGATTGGGTTGATTATTCCAACAACGGAGAAATTGCGATATATAATCTTGCTCTGCTTGGCAAAGCCAATGCTACAACAGTATACAATCAATGCATTAATAATATACTGGCCAAAACTCAGGCGGATGGTCAGTTTAGTGGTGGAAATGTAAGCTGGGGACCTATGCGCTACAATGCCAATACAGCCTTTCATGTAGCACTATGGCAAAAGCTAAATGGTACTGATAACACTGTTCATCAGTTTATTTATGATAATATTGATTATATCCTCGGAAAAAACTCGGCCAATCAATCATTTGTAGTTGGATTTGGCAGTAAATCTCCAAAGTTTCCCCATCATCGCAATGTTTTCCTTCGGGATGACAATCCGAGCGATAATATCAAGCGAGGTTTAGCTATCCCGGAAAAAAACAAGCAATTCGGACTTATGGTTGGAGGAACACGTAATCCCGGATCTTATTCCGATGATCTGGTAAATTACACCCATACAGAAGGTGGTATAGACTATAACGCCTGTCTTGTAGGCGCCATCGCGTATATCCGTTCCAAACTGTCACCTGTAGATACGAATAAGTTTGGCAATGTTGCTCCCGAACTGGGACCTGATGTGTCTATCTGCGGTACTACGGGTATAGAGCTTGACTCAAAGATCCCAACGGACGGAGTAAAAACGTTTACCTGGCTGAAAGATGACAATGTTTTGTTTGCTGCATCCAATTCCAGAAACAAAATTACTGTAACAAGCGCGGGAAAATATACCTGCATCCTTGACTCTCTCGGTGAATGGAGCACTCAGGCAAGCATAAATGTTCTTGGTGTTTTACCGGATGTTGATCTGGGGAATGACATTGAACTATGCAGTCCTTCATCCGCAACGCTCGAAGCAGACATTGCCGGTCAGGGAATTACGTTTGAATGGAAACGAAACGGTGAAATTATCTCCGGTGCAACCGGCAACTCGTACACTGTATATAAAGGCGGAACATATGCTTTGACTATCAGCGCATCAGGTTGTCCTTCTAAAACGGATGAAGTTACTGTAAGCGCAGATCGCCTGGTAAATGTTGCGCACGCTGTCCTGTGTGAACCCGGCACAGCAACCCTAACCGTTCTGGACAACGGCGGACCGTATGAATGGTATGGCAGCTCCGGCAGTTCTACAGTGCTGGCTACCGGCAACGCATACAAACCGACAGTTAGCAGTTCTTCTGTTTTTTATGTACGGGATGGCGGTTCAATAAGTGTTACCGCAGGACCCTCTATCTCCGGACACACCCTGTCTTCTCCAAGCAATCAGGGTACCGTAGGTATTGCTTTTACAGCTCAGAAAGCATTTAACATCACAGGTCTGACAGTGATGCCATTTATATATTCATGCGACCCTAATGATCAGGTTATTGTAACCTTTACATTAACAAAAAACGGAAGTCCTGCCGGCACATACTCTACTCAGCAGGTGGCATGTCAGGGAGCACAGACCAATGCTCCTTTTACGCCATATGTTTTAGTATTTGAGGAACCTGTCGTAGTATCCGAACCCGGAGAGTATATTCTGCAGCCTTCAGGCGGCAATCAGCTGGCATGGTTTGAATCCGGAGCCAATTATGCCCAGTACGGAGTTGAAGGTATTATTACCATTACCAACGACACCCGAACAGACAGACCAAGCTCTTTCCCTGCCATATTTGATATGCAGATTCAGTCAGGCTCGGGTTGTGAAAGAACTCCTGTTGTAGTATCCATTGATTCCGGTGATCCGGATTGCTCTCCTGTCACTTCTATCTGGGATACTCCGGTAAATTCGTACAAGCTGGTCGTTTACCCGAATCCTTCATCAGGAGATTTTCATTTCCGGTATAACAATACGAATACGACGGATAATGTACGGATCTATAATGAATTGGGAATACTCATCGACGAGTTTTCTCCTGCAAAAGTTAGTTCATTCGGAAGCCAGCTTCCTTCTGGTCTTTATCATCTGATTTACTATCAGAATGAACAGATTATTGAAAGGGCGAATATCGTAAAGCAATAATATCTCAGAAAAAGGGAAAGGGCAGCCAGATGGCTGCCCTTTTTAATGCTTGCTATTTTTCGGAGGTTTTACGAAACGGTAACCGGAATATATTTCAGATGCAGTACTGACCGGTATTCAGAAGGGTTTTCCAAATAAGCTGTCAGCATTTCTCTGGTCTTTTCATCCAGGAATGGCATCAGAGGCTGATGCTCCACAAACAAACGAGGCAGGATTTTTTGGATTTTACGATCCCACTCCATATGAAATCTGTCAATATCGTCTTTACGGACAAACTTTCTGCAATATTCATCCTTGCAATCAAGAACCATATCCTCTTCAATATTAAAAAGTCCGTATTCATCCGTTACTTCTTCATCCGGAAGAATATCCCTGATCGCGATTTCAAAACCATAGCCTGTGCTCATAGTATTACAATTACAACTATGGTTAACAAACTTGGCAATATCCCAACTCACGATTTTGACTCCCCGCTCATCCTTATATGAGTATTTGTCAATAACCGCCTGCATAGCCGGAGAGTGCCGGAAAAAGTCTTCCGGCGTAATCTCAATTTCCAGAGAATCCTTCACATACGTAATTGTACCTGCAGGAATAAATCTCTTTGCAAAGACCCCATATCCTATGGAATCATTGATAAACCGTAATTCTAAATCGGGATGTATCATTATTTAACTCTAAAAAGTAAATAAACGTTTTGCCTTAATACTGGAAATTGTAATGAATGTTTATATTTTCACTAAATATAACTATTTCCATGATTGACTAGTATATCCGGCTAAATATTTTTATAAGCATTATTTACAAACAAAACATTCATCTAACTTGTATAGCTATTTTTAGAGCCGAACAGCAGAAGTATATCAATAAAATATCGGAAAACACACTTTGATTTATTATTGTACATATCTAAGCAAAAAGGTCCGACAGGAAATTAGATACGCAAGCTGACAATACCTTTCCGAAGCTACCCCACATACTCCTTTTTCAACATTATTTTGATCATGTCATTATCTTCATACAAATAACCCAGATCATAACAGTAAAAATAGATTAATCCCTGATTGGTACTAAACGTATTGGTAAAGTAGGTAAAATTAAACCCCTTCGAGAGCAGTTTGTCCTTTCGAAATATTACGAACTGCTTTCCATTTAACAGCTCCGCAAGAATCTTTCTGTTTTTTCGAAGAATCTGATTAACCTGACTTATAGCCTGATTTTCTTCGCATTTCAAGCGATTATTATAAACATTTCTGCATAAGTCGCCACAAAACTTTTTGTCGCTCCTTCCATAAAAAATAACAGAGCACTCAAGACATTCTTTTCCTTCCATAGCATTGAAAAAAAGTAAGATATCCGTGTATAAGCGTTTATAAACGGGTATAAACAGATATACATGTGTAAAACACGAATATAGCATTTTTTGAATTATACCTTTGACATCAGAAGCTCAAAAGCATCTTATAAATCAATTATAATTCAACCAATAACATTATTATGAGTAAACTAAAAAACAAAGTACAGCTTATCGGATTTGTAGGAAGAGACCCGGAAATCCGTCAATTAAACAACAGTGTTATGGCCCGGTTTTCTGTTGCAACCAATGACTACTATACTACAAAAAGCGGAACCCGCATCGAAGAAACGAACTGGCATAATATAGTTCTTTGGGGCAAGCAGGCAGAATATGCCAACAACACTATCCGGAAAGGCGTAGAAGTTGCTATCGAAGGGCGCCTTGTCAGCCGCAGCTATGAAAATAAAAACGGATACAAAGTTTTTGTAACAGAAATATCGGTCACTGAGGTATATGTAATCTCTAAAAAAGAAAGTTCGAGACAAACTGCCTGATATCCCGATGGCGTTTATTCTTGCTTCATCACAGGTATATCCTGTAATCTCAGCATAATAGGGCAAACAATGATTTGTCCTATTATGCTTATATTTACAAAAAGACCTGGTTCGCCAGCACAAAGAAAAGTTAATTTAAACTATCCGTATTATTATACCCTTTAACAAGCCCTTCATAATAGGTAATGAACTGCATTATATTCGCCAGGCGGTTGATTCAGGCAAGATATCCGGCGACGGGCGGTTTACCAGACTATGCCAGCAGTTTATGGAGGAATCCTTTGGATTTCACAAAGTCCTTTTAACCACATCCTGCACAGATGCCCTGGAAATGTGCGCATTGCTACTGGATATACAGCCAGGTGATGAAGTAATTATGCCTTCCTTCAACTTCGTATCAGCAGCAAATGCCTTTGCTCTTCGCGGAGCCCGTATTATATTCGGAGACATTGACCCGGACACCTTTAATATTAACCCGGAAGAAATAAGACGCCTGATATCTCCCCAAACGAAAGCAGTAGTAATCGTACACTATGCAGGTATTGCATGCCCGATGGAAGAAATTATTTCCACTGTCCGGCCCCGTAATATCCCTCTTATTGAAGATGCAGCTCTTTCCTTTGATTCCTGGTACACTTATTCAGAAAATCAAAAACATATACTTGGTTCATTGGGAGATCTGGCCACTTTTTCATTTCACGAAACCAAAAGTATTATTTGCGGTGAAGGCGGAGCGCTGATTATAAACCGGGATAAATATGTCGAAAGCGCCGAAATCATACGTGAAAAAGGCACAGACCGGAGCAAATTATTCCGGGGTGAAGTAGATAAATATAGCTGGCAGTCCCTTGGTTCCTCGTTTCTTCCAAGTGACATCAACGCTGCATTTTTGTATGCCCAGCTTGAGAATTATCAAACAATTACTTCCCAAAGAAGAGCTCTTTATACTCAATATTCTACTCTTCTTTCCGATTTACATGAAAAAAGAAAAATAAAGCTGCCGGTTATTCCTCCATATGCTTCCATCAATGGCCAGCAGTTTTCGTTTCTTTGTGCCAATGAAGAGCAAAGAAACCGTTTGATCTCCTCTCTGGGGCAATATTCAATAAAGGCTGTCTTTCATTATCTTCCGCTTCATCAAAGCCCCTGGTATATTAAAAACAATCCTCAGATCCGGCTGCCGGTAACCGAATCCGTAGCTGCACGCCTGATCCGATTACCTCTTTTTTACGAGCTTACTTCAGATGAAGTTACGTTTATATCTGACATAATCCGGCAATTTTATGAACAGGAAGCTGAATTAATATAAAAAAGATTATTTTTGAGGAAGCTATTTTTGGAACAACTAATGAAATATGCCCCATTTAAAATGAAGCTACAAATGTTAAACGGAAAAAGAATTATTTATGGCAGCTTAATAAGTCTGGCTCTTACTTCTTGTGTTACTCAGAAAAAATTTGATGACCTCAATGCCCGTAAAACGATGCTGGAGGCTGACAAAGCAATTTGCGATGAGAACCTGCAAAATGCTCTGGCTGCCAATGAGCAGCTTGAAAAGGATCTTAGTAACTTTAAGGCAAATATCGAAAACCTCCAGCGCAATATCGCCAAACTTGAGCTCGATACTACTCAAACCGGAATTATACTCAGAAAAACGCTCAATAATTATGACGCACTGAATACTTCCTATGAACGGTTGTTACAGAATCATGAACGATTGAGGCAAAATAGTGCTTCAGAAACTTCAAAACTATCCTCTGATTTGTCACGAAGAGAGAAAGAGCTTCTTGACTCCCAACAACGAATCAATAATCTGAACGCAGATTTGCAGGCAAGGGAAGCAAGAGTTCAGGAACTTGAAAAAGTACTCGCAGATAAAGAAAAAGCAGTTAATGATTTAAAAAACAAAGTTTCAGGAGCTTTACTTGGTTTCAAGGACAATGACCTGAAAGTTGAAGTAAAGAATGGAAAAGTTTTCGTATCTCTTTCCGAACAATTGCTATTTAAATCCGGCAGCATCAATGTTGATGCAAAAGGTGTGGACGCTCTAAAAAAACTAGCTGGCGTACTGAAAGATCAGGACGACCTGAGTGTAATGGTTGAAGGTCATACAGACGATGTACCGATCTCCAAGGGAACAAACGGCATAAAAGACAACTGGGATCTGAGCGTTCTTCGGGCAACTTCCATTGTGCGAATTCTTACTGAATCCGGTGTACAACCCGTTAAGCTTGTTGCAAGCGGCAGAGGCGAGTATATGCCTGTTGATGAGGCAAAGACAAAAGAAGGCCGCCAGAAAAACCGTCGTACTGAAATCATCCTGACACCAAAACTTGATGAATTATTTAAAATTCTGGATGCTCAATAAGAAATAATAAAAGAGGCTGTTTTGCAACAGCCTCTTTTATTTATACTTCTTCGGACAGAATTATTACTTTTCCTCTCCAAGCCAGAAATATCTTTTTATCTTCTTTCTTTTTCTCAATCCAAAATGCTCAATGGAGTATTTTTCAATATGGGCCATTGCTTCCTCCACTGAATCGGTAAATAAGAACAGATTTCTATCCTCCGGATTGATCGTTTTTTCCTGAATCATCAGCTCAATGTGAGCATCCAAATGCTTATGATAATCCTTTCCCATCAGCACCAAAGGAAATTTTCTGACTTTTACTGTTTGCACGAGTGTTAGGGCTTCGAAATACTCATCCAACGTACCAAAACCACCGGGCATCACCACAAAACCATAAGAGTATTTAGTCAAAAGCACCTTACGAACAAAGAAATAGCGAATATTTACCCAGGCATCAAGATAAGGATTCGCACTTTGCTCAAATGGCAATACAATATTACAGCCCACAGACCTTCCACCGGCTTCCTTTGCCCCCCTGTTCGCAGCTTCCATAATACCCGGGCCACCGCCAGTCATCACAGTAAAACCAAGTTTGGACAGCCCTCTCCCGACTTCCATTGCTAACTGGTAATATGGATGATCCTCTTTAAAACGGGCTGAACCAAAAACTGTAATACAGGGGCCGACAAAGTGCAACGCTCTAAATCCCCTTATAAATTCAATCAGTATCTTGACTACAAAAAAGAATTCCCTTTTTCTGGACTTCGGTCCCTCCAAAAAATACTCCTCTTCCCGAGCTTCTTTTCTCAACCCTTCCGGATCTGTCTTTGCCTGTTCTGGTATAGTCTTCATCACAATCGTTGTTTAAAGTTAATAGTAAAAATTAGTGATACGTGATCATTTTTTCATAACGTAATAAATGTACTAAAGGATTTAAAAACTTTATACCCCATTTTCGAATTAACTAAGCAATAGCCACCTATCAACTAATATTCATGAAATTATTATACATTTTCCCTCATCCGGACGATGAATCCTTTGGACCTTCCGCAGTAATTCACAAACAGATAAAGGAGGGTAATGAAGTTCATTTATTGACCCTGACAAGGGGTGAAGCAACCAAAGTACGATACAAACTTGGGTATGATGAAAGTCAAATGGCTGCAGTAAGATACCAGGAGCTTAGTAATGTCGGAAAGTTTCTTAAACTAAAAAGCCTTACAATACTTGACTTTGAAGATGGCCAGCTTGCTCACTACGACCCGATAGTATTGGAAAAAGTGATTTCTGATTATGTACAAGCAATAAATCCGGATGTTCTGATTACCTATCCGGTACACGGAATTAGCGGACATCACGATCACCTGACAACTCATTTTGTAGTAAAACACCTATATATTAAACTAAAGCAGGATGAACAAACAAATCTAAAGCGGCTCGCGTTTCTGACTCTCCCCAGAGAGGAAGAAGATGACGAAAGTAAAGGCGGAAATTACAAGGTGAACCGATCACTCAACAAATATATCGACGTTGAAATCGAACTGGACGCTGATGACCGAAAAGCACTCCATCAATCACTGGATTTTTATACTACTTTTCAGGATGTTATTAATGAATCAGGAGTGCGTGAAAAAATAAAGGATAAAGTTTACTTTGAACTATTTGGCGAAGATTTTAAACCTCCGCTTAAATCATTAACTGAATTACTCTGATCTGCATCTTTTTGCAGACTACGGCCAATCAGATAAATAATACCGGCTATAGACAAAATAACAAGGGAAACAGCGAAAGCATGAACCAATGCATTTTCTCTGGATGAAGCCATGGCCTCCTGAATATCATGCGCCATGCTTCCTACCCAGATAAACAAAAGAGTCCGGGGGAGCATCCCCAGAAATCCGGCAATCATGTATGTCTTCAGACGGACTTTCATTGCTGATAAGACAAAATTCATCATAGCAAATGGTAAAACAGGCGATAATCTCGATAAAATAATGAATGAAAATTCTCTCTGTTTCAAACGTTGTAAAAAAATCGCAACCTTCTTTCTTCCGGATACATAATGGATCAATGCCCCCTGATCAATAAAACCTGCTATAAAAAAACCCAATATACTCGCCAGCAGGTAAGCAGGGACAACCCCCAAAACAGCATTCCATTGCAGAAAATACCCACTGAGCAACGCGATAAATGTAGTCGGAGTGAGAGCAAAAGCCATTGATACAACTGATCCGGCAAAAAAAACAATCCAGTAAAATGGCTCTATATTTACCAGAAGCGCCGCCTGGTGAATCAGATAGAAAATAATCCCGCTGCTGAAAATCACAGGATTTACAAACAGGAAAAGAAAATACAAAAGGGAGAGATATACCCGCTTTTTCTCTTTATTTATTACCATTCTATCAAAGAACGAAGTTTTTTTTCAATAAGAAAACAGAAAGATTCTTTTACCAAAGGCTTGTGATTGCTTAATACAGCATATCAGAATTATATATAATAACGTTGAATAGTATTGTTCGATTTATAAACAAACTTATCCTATTTTTATTGCAGCGTAAATAAAACAAATTAATGTATGAAATTCGGAACTAAAGCAATACACGCCGGAGTGGTACCAGATCCTTCGACCGGATCAATAATGACTCCCATCTATCAAACATCCACTTATGTCCAACGATCGCCGGGAGATCATAAAGGCTACGAATACTCCCGAACTCATAATCCAACCCGAACAAGTCTTCAGAACAGTATTGCAGCTCTCGAAAACGGCAAATTCGGACTATGCTTTTCTTCAGGCATGGCTGCTATTGATGCCATAATCAAGCTTCTAAAACCAGGCGATGAAGTTATTTCAACCAATGACTTGTACGGTGGCTCTTACAGATTATTTACTAAAATATTTGAGCCGCTTGGGATAAAATTCCATTTTGTCCCTATGGATAAGCCAGAAAACATAATTGAGAAAATAAACAGTAATACCAGGCTTATATGGATTGAAACTCCTACGAATCCTCTTTTGAGCATTATTGATATTCAGGAAATATGCCGCCAGGTAAAAAAAAGAAACTCTGCCATACTTGTAGCTGTTGACAATACATTTGCCACACCTTATCTCCAGCAACCACTCGGGCTGGGGGCAGATATAACTATGCATTCTGTGACCAAGTATCTTGCAGGGCACTCTGATGTAGTTATGGGAGCCATTGTAGTGAATGATGCAGATCTTGCCGGCAATCTGGCTTTTATCCAAAACAGCTGCGGAGCGGTACCCGGTCCGCAGGATTGTTTTCTTGTTTTAAGAGGGATAAAAACCCTGCATCTCCGTATGGAAAGGCATTGTTCTAATGCAATGGATATCGCTGGTTTCCTGGAAACACATCCACGGATAGAAAAAGTGTATTATCCGGGATTACCCACACATAAATCACATGATATTGCAAGAAAGCAAATGAGCTCCTTTGGCGGAATGCTTTCATTCCAGATCAAAGGAGACAACGTGGAGGATGTGAAGAGGTTTCTGGAAAAGGTGAAACTCTTTTCTCTGGCTGAATCGCTGGGTGGTGTGGAATCCCTTTGCGGGCATCCCGCGTCAATGACCCATGCCAGTATACCAAAGGAAGAACGTGAAAAAGCAGGTCTTAAAGATTCTCTGATACGTCTTAGTATAGGAGTCGAAGATGCAGAAGATCTCATCGAAGATCTGAATCAGGCTCTTCAATAAAAAATAATAATCCCCGGATAGAGTAGTCCAAATATCCGGGGATTAAATTATCTATTCTACTAATACTCTTTATTATAAAAACCGGAACGACGATTATATATCCCGGAAGAAGGCTTATTGATAATAATTATCTCTGTTCTGCAATTTAACATTCTTCCTTCTTCTGTGTCATTATCCGCTATATAATATTCCTTACCATAACCGACAGGAAACAGTCTGTCCCGGTCCACCCCGTTAGCAGTCAGGTACTTTATCACTTCTTCCGCCCTTTTATCAGACAATCTGTAGTTAACCTCCTCCGAGCCAACAGAATCGGTATGACCTGCAATTTCAAAGTACAAATCAGGATTATCCTGCATAAACTTTAATACTTTTTCCAAAGCATCAAGCTGTCCTTTGCGGAGTCCCGCTTCATAAAAATTGTTCTGAACACTAGCTATAATACCCATATTCAAGCGTTTCAGACGAAAATCTTTTTCATGCTCGAAAAAAGAACCTGTTTCATCCATTTCAAAATTCTCAAAAAATGGTACATATCCCGGCTGCTCAACAACAATTCTATATTTTCTTCCCGGATGCAACAGTGCAAGATAACGCCCCGACATAGAATTACTTTCGAATTGCTGAACCACCTCCCCTGTTTCTCTGTCCAGAACAATGATTTTTGCTCCCAAAGGCACTTCGTTCATTTCAGAATATACCTGACCTTTCAGCACCATCATAGAAACTTTAGGTGTTTCACGAGTCAGCATATACAAGTCTTTTTCTCCAAACCCGTTTTCTCTGAAAGAAGAAAAATATGCCCTTGTACCGTCCGGAGACCAGACAAAGAAAATATCATCATCAGCCGTATTGATTGGATAACCGATATTAACGGGAGGGGAAAAATAATTTTTTCTGATATCTAACTGAGATGAAAAAATGTCATATCCCCCCATACTGTTGTGACCTTGTGAGCTAAAGTAAAGAGTTTTTCCGTCTGCATGAAGAAACGGGGCATCCTCATTGTCCGGAGTATTAATGGTAGAACCGGCATTTACGGGCAACGACCATCGCCCATTCTCCCATACAGAATAATACAAATCCAGCCCGCCATACCCACCAGGTCGGTCACTTGAGAAAAATATTATTTTACCATCCGGTGATACTGCAAGACTCGTCTCACTATATTTTGTATTAATACCGTCTTCCAGTCTTACCGGAACAGACCAGTTATTTCCCTTTAATGTACTAACATAAAAATCCCCGTTATTTTCATGACGATATAAAAACAGCTTATCACCACCCGGCGAGAGACTGACACAGGCGTCATGTCCCGCTGTATTATGCTGAAACAATGTTGGTTCATTCCAGCTGCCATCATTATTTTTTTCCGTAACATATATGTCTTCATAAAAATGTTGTGTGGCAGTCTCAATCTCTCCACCTGTTGTATTGGGCCGCCTGGAAGTAAAGAATAATATGCGCTCATCTCCGGACACAATCGGTACAAATTCCGGATAAGGACTGTTGACCTCCGGGCCAAGATTTTCAATTTTTACCGGTACCGGCGCTTTGACCAGCTCCATTCCATAAAGACATGCCTGAATTTCCTTATTGACAGAGGCAATCTTAGCAACATCCTTTATCGGATTCAGTTCTTTTTTATACAATTCAAAATACGATATAGCCTGCTCAAAATCATGATTCAGGTGAAATGCCCTGCCCAGAAAATAGTTCAGCCTGTCCTTGTTGTAGTCTTTATCTCTTGCTCTCAGTAAAAAAGGGATAGCATCTCTTTTATTGTCAGAGGCCAGGCAACATATTCCATATCTTGTCAGATACTCAGGATTTTCCGGCTGCGCATCCAGTAGCTTCTTATATAAAGGCAGCGCATCTCTGTAGTCTTCGTATTTAAATAATTCTTTCGCTTCTTTCTCGATTGATTTAAGACTTTGTGCCTGAACAGAGGTTACCAGCAATATCAAACCAAGGAGAATTGTTAAACAGCCTTTGGTATTCATTATTATTCAGTAATTTTGCAGTATATAAAGATACAAATTAAAGAGTAAATTCTTACATTTCCTCTTTAATTAAAAATTGCTGGATTCATGAAAATTACGGAAGCTCAATACTTGCTAAGTTGTCCCTCAGTGGACCAATGTCCCAAGCCGGACAAACCTGAATATGCATTTATTGGCCGTTCCAACGTTGGCAAATCCTCACTCATAAATATGCTGACCAATCACAGCAAACTGGCAAAGACCTCATCAAAGCCCGGAAAAACCATATTAATCAACCATTTTCTCATCAACAAGTCCTGGTATCTGGTTGATCTTCCCGGATATGGCTACGCAAAAACCAGTATCACCCAACGGGAAAAATGGGATGTCATGATCAGACAATATCTTTTAAACAGGGAAAACCTTTATTGTGTTTTTGTTTTAATCGATTCGAACATTCCTCCTCAAAACAAAGATCTGGATTTTTTGCAATGGCTGGGGGAAAATGGAGTCCCATTTGCCATGGTTTTTACGAAAAGCGACCGGATTTCTCTCAATCAGCTACAATCCAACATTGCCACATACAAAAAGACAATGCTGAAAAACTGGGAAAGTATGCCGGCATACTTTGTCAGCTCGTCTGTTGATAACCGCGGAAGAGAGGAACTGCTCGATTACATCGCTGACATTAATCAGCAAATCCAGGGAATGTAAAATATTTTCTTGATATACTTCAAAGAAGAATGTATTTTTGATCAGTATTCTCACAAAAGCAACAAAAACTATGAAAAAGTTATTAGTTATTTTCGGCATGATCATATTTTTCGCAGCAACTGCCTTTGGTCAGGGAGTTCCATCAAAGTCGGTGCCTGCGGCAGAGAATTACCCCGGTGGTCAGGAAGCAATGTATGAATTTATTAACAGCAAACTTATATATCCTCCCACAGCCAAACGAAACAGGATGCAGGGAGAATGCATCATAACCCTGACTATCAATGAAGATGGCTCTGTCTCTAATGCCCGCGTTACGAAAAATATTGGTGGTGGTACCGGAGAAGAAGCCCTCAGAGTTGTTAAACTATTGAAATTTGATGCTATTGGTTATAAATTGCAGACAAGCGTACCAGTAATTTTCAAACTATAAATTTTATATATGGAATTAAAAGACATTGCCTCTATCAGTGGAAAAGGAGGACTTTTTAAGGTTTTAAAACCGACTCGTACCGGAGTTATTCTTGAGGCAATTGATGAAACCAGGTCTAAATTCATTGCAGGAGCCAGCCAACGGGTATCCCTGTTAAAGGAAATCTCTATTTACACAACTTCAAAGGAAGGTTCTTTTCCACTTGAAGATCTGCTGGACAAACTTTATAAAGAGTATGGTGATACACTGCCTGTAACCGGAAAATCCGATAATAGAGATTTGTACGCATTTCTTGGTAAGTCAATTCCCGATTACGATCAGTCAAAGGTATATCCTTCAGATATAAAGAAATTGATTTCCTGGTATAATATATTGGCAAAGTTTGCCCCGGAAGTTCTTCAAAAAAGTACGGCTTCTGCATCTGTTACCGAAACAGCCGCTATGACAGAAGAAGCCCCGGCAAAGACCGAAACCAAAAAGAAAGCTGCCAAAAAAGATCTTGCAGAAGCAGAGCAAGATACTTCAGCCACTCCATCCGGCAGTAAAAAAACCGGCACAAAGAAATCATCTGCCAAATAATAGCCAGTTGTCTATATTTGTCATTAATGCTTCAAGGTTACTTGAGCATTAATGACAAATATACTGCTACAGTATTGTTATAATGATTTTGAGCAGGATTTGTACGCGTCAGCGAATAGGAGTGCCTTGCCTTAAATGCAATCTTGTCCGACAACTTGTAGCCTAGTCCCAAAATCCAGACCGGATTTAATGCATACATAGCGCTATTGGTCTTTTGCCATCCGGCCCCATAATCGACTCTTGAAGAAACCAGCAAATCAGCAGCAAGTCCGCCATCGATAAAAAAACGTTCGTTCAGACGAAATGACATCAGCAAAGGAATCTCCAGATAGGCTATACTCCATTTAAAGAAGATCGGATCCTTTTCTGTTGCCCGGCTTCCTTTCTGTACAAAAAAAACTTCTGATTTCAACATCCAGCGCTCTCCAACAGGAAATCCAACACCTGCTCCGCCAACAAAACCGGCTTTATTAAAACCGGCCAGGTTATCACCTGAAACCTGACTGGCAGTAAGGCCCGCTGATACCTCAGCCTCAAATGACTGAGCGCAGACTGATTGAACAGAAATAAAAAAAACGGTAAGTAAGGGAAAAATGTAACGCATTTCGGGTTAAATTTAAAATATCATGTCAAATTTAGAACTTCTGAGGGAAACATCCAGACTGATTTCAAAAGACCTGTTCAGCAATAGTGAATTTCAACAGGAAATAGCGGATTATCACAATCTGAAAAATATTCTTACTGCCCGGATAACCGAACTGCTTAAATCAAACCTTAACGAACTATTGCGTATCCTTTACCGGGTTGATGTAGCTGAACACAAAGTAAAAAATGCGTTCAAGTGCATATCTGAAGAGGAAATTGCTGACCAAATAGCACAGCTGGTTATCGAAAGACAAATGCAGAAAATCGAAATCAGAAGAAAGTACTCAGGCAAAAGCTGAGTATCTATTTAAATGAGTTCAGAATGGATACTATGGGACTGGTATACGAAGTCCCAAACATATTAAGATGAGCAAGCAGAGGATATAGCTTGTAAATATCCAAACGCCTTTCCATATCTTTATCAGCTGCCTGACATCCGGCATAAGCTCTATAAAAATCCATATCAAATCCACCGAACAAACTGCTCATCGCAAGATCAGCCTCTCCTCTTCCGTAGTATGCAGCAGGATCAATAAGCACAATTTCTCCCGCATCATCCACTATAAAATTTCCACTCCACAGATCTCCATGAATCAGCTCAGGTTTTCCTTCCGGTAGTAAATCAGCCAGCTTCATGAACAAAGCCTCAAAACTCCGGTGTATGGAAGTATTCAGCATGTTTCCCGCTATTTTCAACTGACATCCCAGTCTTTGCTCAATATAAAAATCAGTCCAGTCTGTACACAAGCTATTATCCTGAGGAAGAGTCCCTATATAGTTGTTATATTCCAACCCGTATCTATCCTGGCTTACCTGGTGCAAAGCCCGGAGCTGTTCACCAAACTTCTGCCAGTTGCATTCGATTGGGCTGCGGCTCCTGATATACTCCAAAAGCAGATAGGTATTGCCTTCGAAGGCAATACAACCATAACATTCCGGGATACGAAAAATCCCTGTTTCTCTCAGTTTGTCAAGGTTCTTTTGCTCCGTTCGTAACAGTCCTTCATCTTTGTTCCATTTTACAAAAAATACCCCATTGCCGGTTTCAAGCTTTGCAGCTTTACAGATATCGCCACCGGAAAGCAATTCCACCTTCCGGAGATCAATGCCAGCCATTTCCGGAAACTGCATCCATATTTTCTGAAATTCCATTTCAAAGCCTGTGTTTTTCACAAAGAAACTTCAGAAAATTGCGGGTACATCTGTCCAGAATATCATAAACCTCGGTAAAGCCCTCCTCACCACCATAATACGGATCAGGCACATCAATCTGGCTTTTCTCGCTATCATAATCTCTCATCATTATGACAGAAGCCTTTATCTGACCGTCCTTATACAGATACTTGATATCCATGAAGTTATACTGATCCATCGCCAGAATATAATCATACTCATCCAGATCGGAAACACCAAGCTGTCTTCCCTTATGATCAAGTGTAATTCCCCTTTTCAGGGCCGTTTTACACATTCGGCTGTCAGGCTGTTTGCCAATATGGTAATTCGATGTCCCTGCAGAATCTATATGAATCATTTCAGAAAGGCCTTTTTCTTCTACATGTTTTTTAAAAAGTCCTTCTGCCATAGGAGAGCGGCATATGTTCCCAAGGCAAACAAATAAAACTTTCACCATTTTTATCCGATTCAGCATGTTATATAAAGCAAATTTTAAAAAAATAATCGAAGTTCCTAACCCTCCACTCTCTTTCAAAGTATAAATAAGAAATATTATTACAATATTTGAAGAAAAAATTGAAGGTTGCCTGTTTTTACCCCATTACCATTATGGCACACGCTGATTCAAACCTCAAATTCGCTGTAAAAATCCTGATTCTGTTTGGAATTATGCTGCTTGGACTTATTAATCCTGAGGAATTCAGTACACAAAATCAGCTTTCAGATTCAACACAGCTTACTTTTGAAAATCTGCTTGACAAAGCCGATCGTGTTCCTTTTATTTTTAAAAGGATTATAATGAAATAGAGCTACTGCTGCGCTTTTTAAGCCCCAAATAACATTTTCACTTTTTAATTTTGTTCAAAAAAAGAATTTTTTTCATTCTTTTATGGTTACCATTTTGTTCTGTGAAGTATATACAGACAATAACACATTACAATTCATAACCGATACCTGTTAATTTAAGAGTCTCTTTCACCGGAGGCTCTTTTTTTGTTGAAAACTTTCTACAGCCAGACTTTCAGGCCTGCGTATTCATTCCTAACTTTGGAGAGATTATTAAGAGATAATAATTCTTATTTAGGAATCATTGACAGCTATACTATCATATCAGCAATTACAGGAGATCCTGAAAAACATGGGGCTTAAGTCTACCCCCCAACGTCTGATTATACTGGAGTCCCTATATAACCTGAAGCATCCATCGGCAGAAAAAATTTTTGACTATGTCACAGTCCGTCTGCCCGGACTTTCTCTTGGCACAGTGTATAAAACACTTGACACGCTGGTACAAAATAATCTTGCTTCAAAAGTTCTTACCGACTCAGGCAATTTCCGCTATGACTGCAATACCTCATCGCATAGTCATATATATTGTACCAATACCGATGAGATCATCGATTATGAAGACAATGAGCTAAAGGAGCTTTTAGCTGATTACTTCAACCGAAAAACGAAAAAGAATCTCCGGATCACAGATATCCGGCTTCAAATCAATGCGGAAAAGATTGATCCTAAACTTGAAATACAGATTACTTAACAAATTTTTATTATTCTAAAATTTATAAATATGTCACTAGTAGGAAAAAAAGCTCCCAAATTCGCTGCTCCGGCAGTAATCAACGGTGATGAAATCGTTGAGAACTTCTCGCTGGAACAGTATGTAGGGAAAAAAGATGTTATTTTCTTCTTCTATCCTAAAGATTTTACCTTCGTATGCCCTACAGAAATTCTGGCATTTCAGGAAAAACTTTCTGAATTTGAAAAAAGAAACGTTGCAGTAGTAGGTTGCTCTACTGACACTGAAAACTCTCATCTTGCGTGGCTGAATACCCCCAAAAACCAAGGCGGTATTCAGGGTGTTACCTATCCTGTAGTTGCTGATGTTGCAAAAACCATCTCTATCAACTACGGTGTGCTTGCCGGTGAGTATGAATACGATGAAAACGGCATGATGGAATGTGTTGGTCTCCCGATTGCTTATCGTGCTACTTTCCTTATTGACAAAAACGGAATCGTCAGACATCAGCTGGTAAATGATCTTCCTCTGGGAAGAAATATTGACGAAGCAATTCGTATGGTTGACGCTCTTCATCATCACGAAAAATTTGGTGAAGTATGCCCTGCCAACTGGTCTGAAGGTGAAGCTGCAATGAAAGCAACACAAGAAGGCGTAAAAGATTATTTGTCATCCAAATAACAATTCCTCTTTCAAAGACTTAAATAGCCGGCTTTTAGTAAAGCCGGCTATTTTTATTTTCAGACCTGCACAACTATATCTTGTTTATAGTATATTTAGTATGATGAAGAACCTATGTGTAATCGACCTGGGAACAAATACCTTCAATATGCTCATTGCCGATGGGAACGGTCAGCGGATATTTAACGAAAAAATCGCGGTCAGACTCGGTAAAGATGGTATTAATAAAGGTATTATTACAGACGAGGCTTATAGTCGGGCCATCCGGACCATGACCTATTTTAAGGAAAAAGCTGTTCAGCATAACACTGACCTGATCGTTGCCATAGCAACCAGCGCTGTCAGAAACGCTGCAAACGGACAGCAGCTTGTATCCGACATATTTGCACACACCGGCATACAAATAAGAGTCATTACAGGACTTGAAGAAGCCAATCTGATCTATCAGGGAGTCCGGGCAGCGCTGCATCTTGGTACAGATACCAATCTTATTATCGATATCGGCGGTGGCAGTGTAGAATGTATAGTCGGTAATCATCAGCAAATTCTCTGGAGTCAGAGCTTTGAAATAGGCGCTCAAAGGCTTTATGACCTGTTTCATACTTCTGATCCTATTCCTCCGGAACAAATAATTGCTCTGAACAATTATCTTGAAAGCCAGCTCCATCCTCTCATTAATGCTTCAATACTTTACAAGCCCACAACTCTGATTGGATCTTCGGGGACATTTGACACACTTGCCGAGATTGACTGGATAAAAAAAGGCGGTCCTCTTAATGGTAATACACCTACAGAATATCTGCTTTCCTCGATGGATTATATCTCTATTTCTGAAGACATTGTTTGCAAATCACGGGAAGAACGGCTTGGTATACCAGGTATGATTGACATAAGAGTCGATATGGTGGTAGTTGCCTGCCTGCTGATAAATTTTATCAGAAAACGTCTGCAGCTTGAGGATATCAGAGTATCATCCTATGCTCTTAAAGAAGGTGTATTACACTCTATGCTTTAACCATACGGGATATATTCTGGATCTGATCACTGCAAAAATCGACAAAGGCTTCTGTCTGAGCACCCTCATTATCGGTTTTTAGCAGAATTTTCCATGTAAATTTTCCTGCCTTATTGTTTAACGGGACTTCACATACCACTTTAAACACGGCTTTTTCCCCTGGCTTTAATAATCTGAACTCCATTCCCTCGATCTCATCTGTATAAATATCCGGCCGAAGCTCTCTCATTATATTCCCGTAATTGTCTGTCAGACGACTCTTTGTCCTGAAAATATTATCTTCTTCGATCGCAAAAACCTGTCCTTCGGAGATATTCTGCACCTGATAAGTCATAACCATATATTCATTTGCAGTATATTCTGTATAAGCAGGCAGTCCCTGCGGGTTTCGCCTTATACGAACTTTTCGTATTTCAATAGTTTCGGGTCTGAAACGGAGCATACCAAAGTCCTTTTGCTGTCCCGGATAAAGTGTATGCTCCAGCCGCCTTTTTATAAGTATTGCCCGGCTGAGCACCACCTGATCATGCTTCAAAGCCAGGGATTCATTATACATCTGCAAAGCAGCCTCAAAGTCACCATTTTGTTCTTTCAACTCTGCTTTCTTACGTAAATTTTCTGCTTCTTTATGCAATAGCTGCTGCTTATATGGCCGACCAAGATCCAGAAACAACCGGTATTCATCTTTTTCTTTTATCAGCCTGAAAACCTTTTCCTCTGTAACCTGTAGGCGATCCTTACTCATCATAATAGCATCAAACTTACGGGCAATTGCCAGAGCCTGCTGATTTTCAGGCAATGTAGCAAAAGCCGAATACATCGCATATCCTACCAGCTCTCCCAATACATTGATTGCATTGGGCTTACTGATAGCCACGGTAACAAAACTCGTATCTTCGTTTATTTGCGTATCAATGATTTCATAGGAAAAATGTGATTCATATTTTTCCAGTATTTTCTTATTAAGCACATTCTCCCTCTTCAGATTTTTCACAAACTCATTTCTGTCTGTATATAGCTTATCTTCGGACGAAAGTAAATCATATGCCTTAATTCCGTTATTATCCAGAAAGGTGTGCTCCAGATAGCTGCTCACCACATCTTCAGGGCTATCCGCACAGGCCTGCAACAAAAAACAGGATGCCACGCCACAAATCCAATTGAAATATCTCCTTCTCCACATACCCCACAAAAATTTCAATTCACCCTACTACTCCAAAATGTAACCCCCGCACATCGGCGAATGTTTGTGTCAGCACAATGGTCTCCTGCTTTTACAATAATTTCTTAAACTTTTTATTGAAAGCCCCTGCGGAAAATGTAATTTTACCAGAATATTATAATCGGGCCGGGAAAAGGGTGGGTTGTCTAATTTTTTTGAAAAGTCATAGATAAGCAATGAAAGTATTAAAGTTTGGCGGAACTTCCGTTGGTAATGCCGACAGTATCTCGAAAGTTGTTGATATATTATTGTCGTACAAAAAGAAAAAAGAGGCATACACGGTAGTATTTTCAGCAATGTCCGGAGTTACCAATCTATTGGTTGAGGCCGGCAAAAAAGCCTCTGAGAGCGATGAGTCATATCAGAAAGCACTCAAGGAAATTGAAAAGAGGCACTTCGACACAATCAAAAAGCTATTGGATATTAAAACCCAGAGCAAGGTAGTAGCCCATATCCGCATGCTTATTAATGAACTGGAGGATCTCCTTCACGGTGTATTTCTTTTAAAGGAACTTTCCCCCAGGACCCTGGATCTTGTTTCAAGCTTCGGGGAGCGCATGTCATCCTACATCATGGCTGAATATATGCTGCAATCGGGCATCAAATGCACCTATGTGGATGCACGCAGCCTGATTCGTACTGATGACAACTTTGGTAACGCAAGAGTAAACGTAAAGCATACTAATCAAAACATAAAAGAGCATTTCGATGCTGCCCGCGATGTTCAGGTTTTAACAGGTTTTATTGCATCAACCGAAAAAGCCGAAACCACCACGCTTGGCCGCGGCGGTTCGGATTATACAGCATCACTGGTCGCTGCCGCCTTATCTGCCGATTGCGTTGAAATATGGACAGATGTAAACGGAGTGATGACTGCCGATCCGAGGGCTGTAAAAAGGACTTTTACGCTACCGGCAATTTCTTATGTAGAAGCAATGGAGCTCTCACACTTCGGAGCCAAGGTCATCTATCCTCCTACTCTTCAGCCCGCATTTAATAAAAAGATTCCTATTTGGATAAAAAACACCTTCAATCCTGAATTTGAAGGTACTCTTATCAGTGAGAAAACAAAAGCCAATGATTTTCTTATCAAAGGCATCTCCTCTATTGGTAATATTGCGCTTATCAATCTTCAGGGAAGCGGGATGGTTGGTGTACCCGGCGTTTCCTCGCGAGTATTCAGCGCCCTTGCCCGCAAAGGTGTCAATGTTATATTGATCACTCAGGCCTCCTCAGAATATTCTATTTGTTTTGCAGTAGCTCCGGAAGATGCTGAAAAAGCCAGGCTTCTGATCGAAGCCGAGTTTGAAGCGGAAATGGCTTCAAAGAAAATAGAGAAAGTCCATGTAGAGACTGATCTGTCTATCGTTGCCCTGATCGGTGAAAACATGAAAAAAACTCCCGGTATTGCCGGAAGAATGTTTACTGCTCTCGGTAAAAACGGGATCAATGTTATCGCTATCGCCCAGGGATCTTCAGAGCTGAATATCAGTGTAGTAATTCCTAAAAATGACTTATCCAAGGCTTTAAATGCTCTCCATGAAGCATTTTTCCTTTCTGATATCAAAACACTCAATCTTTTTGCTGTCGGACTAGGCCTTATCGGCAGTACGCTAATGCAACAAATCCGAAAAGCCGCAGAATATCTCCTGAAAGAAAAGTCCTTAAAGATTAATGTCATTGCCGTTTCAAACAGCAAAAAAATGTTGTTTAATGAAAACGGTATCGATCTTAAAACCTGCAAGGACAAGCTCCTGAAAGACGGGCAGGATATGGATATAGAGCAGTTTATACGCGAAATGAAGCGTCTTAATCTGGAAAATTCTGTTTTTGTTGACAATACATCCAGCAAGGATGTCATTGTTCATTATGAAGAAATATTAAAAAGCAGCATTTCCATTGTTACACCAAATAAGCTTGCGAACTCCGGCAAATACAAAGATTACGAAAAGCTGCAAAGAGCCTGTCAGAAATACAAGGCCAGATTCCTTTATGAGACCAACGTTGGCGCCGGACTTCCGGTAATCAACACATTGAGGGATTTAAAATACAGCGGGGACAAGATTATTAAAATTGAAGGTATTTTATCAGGCACTCTTTCCTATATATTTAACAATTTCAAGCCTGGAGCCAGATTTGTCGATATCGTAAAAGAAGCGAAAGAAAGAGGATTTACCGAACCTGATCCGCGCGATGATCTGAATGGTATGGACGTAGCCAGAAAAATACTGATCCTGGCCCGTGAAGCTGGCTTTGACCTGGAGCCATCCGATGTAAAAGTTGAGAATATACTGCCGGAACCTTGCCTGAAGGCTAAATCAGTAGATGATTTCTTTGCTCAGCTTGACAAGCATAACGCTGTTTTTGAAGAACAACTGCTCAAAGCAGAAAAAAACAAAAAAGTATTACGCTTTATTGCAAAGCTTGAGAACGGGAAAGCCACTGTCAATCTGGAGTCTGTCGGACCGGAACATCCCTTCTACAGTCTGTCGGGAAGTGATAATATGATCTCGTTTACGACTGAGCGCTATAAGGAAAGACCACTGGTAATTAAAGGTCCCGGAGCCGGAGCAGAGGTTACCGCAGCCGGGGTTTTTGCTGAAATAATCAGCATCAGTAATTACCTTAAATCATAATCGTTGCAATGAAAGAAAGTATAAAGGTGTTTGCTCCGGCTACGGTCGCAAATGTCTCCTGTGGATTTGATGTTCTGGGATTTGCTGTAGATGCTCCCGGAGATGAGGTAATATTGAGAAAAACACCGGGTTCCGGATTGAAGATAAAATCCATCACCGGAGATGAAGGGCGCCTGACCAAAGATCCTTTAAAAAATACAGTAGGTGTTTCCATCAGTAATTTCCTGTACAAAATAGGATCTGATCAGGGAATTGAGATTGAGCTCAACAAAAAAATGCCGCTGGGAAGCGGACTTGGCAGTAGCGCTGCCAGTTCGGTAGCGGGTGTATTTGCTGTCAATGAGCTATTGGGACGCCCCCTGACACAGGAAGAACTACTTCCTTTTGCCATGGAAGGTGAGCGTATCGCATGCGGCTCGGCTCATGCCGACAACGTAGCTCCTTCATTAATCGGAGGTTTTGTTCTGATCCGGAGCTATTCTCCGCTGGACGTAGTCAAAATACCAACTCCTTCAGACCTCTATGCAGCACTCATTCACCCCCATATAGAAGTCCAGACCAAAGATGCCCGCAGTATTCTGAAGAAACAGATTCAATTGAAGGATGCTGTTATACAATGGGGCAATGTCGGCGGCCTGATTGCCGGTTTAATGCTATCTGATTACGGACTCATCGGGAGATCCATGCAGGATGTAATCGTCGAGCCGGTACGTTCTATACTGATTCCGGGCTTTGAGGAAGTCAAGCAGAGCGCTCTTGATGCCGGCGCACTGGGATGCGGGATATCAGGCTCAGGTCCTTCACTTTTTGCACTAAGCACGTCGGAAGCTACGGCACACAATGTTGCTCAGGCGATGACCAGAGCTTTTGACGCAATTAATATCGGAAGTGATATTTTTGTGTCCAAAATCAATCACAATGGTCCGATTATCCTTGATTAACAATACAAAATTCCTAATTACTTAGATTTCTACATACTGATGAAACTATACAGCACAAACAGGTCCGTTGATGAAGTCAATCTGAAAGAAGCCGTTTTCAAAGGTCTTCCTGACGACAATGGTCTCTACATGCCTACTCATATTCCCACATTGCCGGATTCTTTTTTTGAAAACATTGACAAGCTTTCCTTTCAGGAGATTGCCTTTGAAGTCTGCAAGGCCCTGATCGGTGATGATGTGGCGGAAGCTGCCCTGAAGAAAATTACCGAAGATGTACTTTCCTTCGATGCTCCGGTTGTTTCTGTTACTGACAACACTTCCGTATTAGAGCTGTTCCACGGACCATCTTTTGCTTTCAAAGATTTTGGCGCCCGGTTTATGGCCAGATTAATGGCCTATTTTCTGGAAAAAGAGCAAAAAGAAATCAATATTCTTGTTGCGACTTCCGGTGATACGGGAAGCGCAGTAGCCCAGGGCTTTCTTGGTATGTCCGGAATACGGGTTACTATCCTTTACCCTAGTGGCAAGGTTAGTGAAATTCAGGAAAAGCAGCTTACAACACTCGGAAACAACATTACGGCGCTCGAGGTAAATGGGACATTTGACGACTGTCAGCGCCTTGTGAAGGAAGCGTTTCTGGATCAGGAGCTAAAAACCCGGATGAACCTGAGTTCTGCCAACTCTATTAACATCAGCCGGCTTATTCCCCAGTCTTTCTATTACTTCTATGCCTATGCCCAGCTCAAGAAAGCGGATAAACTGCCAGTGGTATTTGCGACTCCCAGCGGCAATTTTGGTAATCTCTGCGGCGGTCTGATTGCCAAAAGAATGGGATTACCCATCGAAAAATTCGTAGCAGCAACCAATGCCAATGATATCGTACCAGCCTATCTGCGTACAGGAAAGTTCAGTCCGCGTCCAAGTATTAAGACCATCTCCAATGCCATGGACGTTGGCAATCCCAGCAACTTTGCAAGATTAATGGCCTTGTATGAAAATGACCTGGAAAAAATAAAATCTGAAATCGATGGACGTACCTATTCAGATGAAGAAACGAGGACGGCCATAAAATCCATATTTGAAAGGACCGGCTACATTATGGATCCTCATGGAGCTGTAGCTTTCCTTGGCCTGTCTGATTATCTTGCGGAATCAGGATCCGGAGCACACGGGATTTTTCTGGCAACCGCGCATCCTGCAAAGTTTATTGAAGTTGTAGAAGAGGTTATTGACCGGAAGATTGAGCTTCCCGATGCGCTGAAAGAAGCGTTCGAAAAAAAGAAAACTTCATACCCGCTCGAACCAAACCTGGCGGCTCTGAAAAACTTCCTTTTGAAATAGACTGAAAATAGTACTTCATACAATCATAAAGGCTGTCTCTGTTGACAGCCTTTATTTTTTCAATAGAGCTCATAGAGTTTCTCCACAAAGAAGTCATGGTAGCCTTATAAGTCTTCATAACAGGCTCTTTTAAAAAAAACTTTAAAATCAGCATATTAATGTCATTATTTTACTATATTTAGTTAGATAATATTAATTACACTTTTATGAATTCAGGTACAATCAAGTTCTTTAATGAGAGCAAAGGATATGGTTTCATTAAGGAAGACATCTCCAACCAGGAATATTTTGTTCACGCAACCGGTCTTATCGATAAAGTTCAGAAAGACGATAAAGTATCATTTACCGTTGTTGACGGTAAAAAAGGCAAAAATGCAGTGGATGTAAAAAAGATATAACTTCTTTTGGAAATCCGTTAAGCATATTGCCGTACAATACGTTTTGAAAGGCTAGAAAAGAGAAAGAACAAGCGGGCCGGAATTTGGTTTTTCTACTCTTTCAGAGCGTATTGTATTCTTTTTTACTCCGCCTCCTCCGATGCGAGTTCTTTACTAAAACTTCTGACTTTGGGGTCAAGCTTCCGTTTTAGCTGTACATAGTGTTTGTAGTGAATAATAATCAGTTTATACCATTCCAGCGCGTTCAGCATGCCCAAGTAAGGATGCCGGGTTGTATAATTAAGAGATCCTGCTTCATCAATTTCTTTCGCTACCTTATTCATAACCTTCAGAAACTTATACAGATCATCCTTGATTTTATGAGGTCCTTCCGGTTGTATAGGGGTATAGTCAATAAAATCATAGCCTTTCAATCGCAGACCAAGCTTGGGAAAGTTCAGGATTAGTTTCCCCGAAAAGGTCTTCCGGCCATTTACTTCACCATTTCTCTGCGCAAGACAATCCTGTATATGCTTCAGATGATACGCGGTAACACCATGAATCAGGAGATCATAAAGCTGTCCGACTGAAATTTTATTAGCAACCGGATGCAGGGTAAACTGATAACGACCATAATAATCAACTTCCAGCAAGTAATACTTGGCCTTTTCCACAAATTCTTTATATGCCTTTTCTGCCTCCATCCGATGGTTATAGATTAGTTAACCAAACTTATAAAAAATTATAAAAAGACGAATTGCCAAAGCAGAAATTTAATCAACAGATATTTTCTGAAAACCAGGAAAACATCGGGAACAATCTGTCTGACAGACTCTATACTGCTAACATCTACTCAACAGTATAATAGATATTGCCCTGATAATCCAGTCTGCTGCTGACTCTGTCAAGCAATTCTTTCTGTACATCCCAGAGAAAGAAACCTTCTTCACCGTTAAACTTTAACCGGTCAAACGGGATAGCAAACGATTTATTTCCGTCTGAATAATCAACAACCGCATATTCAACAATCCGACTCTCAGGATCATACAAAATATCCGCTATTTCTCCCAGATACTGGTCATCCTTATTTTTGACAGGATCGCCAATATTTGCTTTTGCGGTGAGTACATTAATATCCAGCATATGAACCTCCTTTGGCTTTATATATCATTGCAAACAGCCGGTAGCCTATAATGTTATGCCTGACTTTACCGCTCGCTACAAATTAAGGTATCCCTTCGGAAGAAAAAATAAAAAGATGAATATTTGATTATTTATTCGAAAAATAATTGCTTTATACTGAGCAAAGGTGGTAAAATCAATGATATCAGTAATCCAAAGAGTACAAAATGCATCGGTATATATTGATGATAAAAAATATAGCGCTATTGAACAGGGCCTGCTTATTTTACTCGGCATAGGCAATGAAGACCAGCAGGAAGATATAAGCTGGCTTATCAAAAAAATCTGTAATCTGCGTATCTTTTCAGACGAAGAAGGCAAGATGAATCTTTCGGTAAAAGATATCGGGGGTAATCTTTTAGTAGTAAGCCAGTTTACATTGCTTGCTTCTGCCAAAAAAGGGAACCGCCCTTCTTTTATTCAGGCGGCACCACCACAAGTAGCGGTTCCATTGTACGAAGCTTTTATTAAAGAAGCTTCCCTTGAAATGGGGAAACCGGTTCAAACCGGAGAGTTTGGTGCTGACATGCAGATAAATCTCCTGAATGATGGTCCCGTAACCATAATTATCGATACCAAGAACAAGCAATAATGACGATGACGATAGAAGAAGCACAAAAAATTGTAGATCAATGGATCAAAGAAGTCGGAGTCCGATATTTCAATGAGCTCACCAATATGGCTATTTTGACGGAAGAAGTAGGTGAAGTAGCCCGTATTATCTCCAGACAATACGGAGAACAATCCTTCAAGGAAAGTGACAAAGACAAAAACCTGGGCGATGAGCTGGCTGATGTTTTGTTTGTACTGATCTGTCTGGCCAATCAGACAGGAGTCGATCTTACGGAGGCGCTGGCCAAAAATCTTGAGAAAAAAACCGGACGGGATCTCAACAGACATAAAAGCAACCCGAAACTCAGATAAAAATTCGGGAACAACGACCCTTATTGTATATTTTTTGTGTTGGCAGTATGTCAGCTCTGTCATATTATAAATATAAATACTATATTAGGGGCATAAGAATTAATTGATCTATGGAAAAGTTCAGACTTTTCATTTTTACCTTAAAAAACCCTGCAAGACAGCTTTCCGGAGCATGTCCTGTTACTTACGGGCTCAGACAATTGTCTGCATCAATATCTGTCATTGAATCAGCTATTCTTATTTTTCCTGTCTCCCTGTCTGTGATCGTGAGAAACATAATTCTGCCGGGAAGTGTTTCTGTGGTGACGGCAATAGTGCGCGTCAGCAATTCGGTCTGACTATCATCGAATAAATCAGTCACGTAACAGATAGTCCGGACAGCAACCTGACTCGTCTTAGCTTAAATTCATATATTAGATATACTAACTTACTAATTAAATAATAAAATACTTTTTATGGCCGGGAAGTATAATATACTGGTTGAGAAAACCAAAAATTCCAAAATCTCCGAGACTAATTTTGATGAATTGGAGTTTGGATCGGTATATGCCGATCACATGTTTGTCGCTGATTATAAAAACGATGAATGGGTCAATCCCCGTGTCGTCCCCTTTCAAAACCTGTCGATGAGCCCGGCTACATCAGTTCTTCATTACGGACAATCGATCTTTGAAGGAATGAAGGCTTATAAAAATGAAAAAAATGAAATTCTTATCTTCCGTCCGGAAGCACATGCTAAACGTCTGAATCGTTCCGGGGAAAGACTTTGTATGCCGGAATTTCCTGAAGATCTGTTTATGGAAGGTCTTAGCCTTCTCTTAAAGATCGATGAGGCCTGGATTCCACCGAAACCAGGCAACTCCTTGTATATAAGGCCTTTCATGTATGCTTCGGATGAATTTATCGGTGTAAGACCGTCTAAAACATACAAATTTATCATTTTTACCGGCCCTGTAGCCGGCTATTACAAAGGCAATGTCAACGTATTGGTTGAAACCAATTATGTCCGTGCAGCGGAAGGCGGTATAGGATTTGCAAAATCCGGAGGCAACTATGCGGCATCCCTTCTTCCTGCAAAACTTGCCGGAGAAAAGGGCTATCAGCAGCTTCTATGGACGGATAGCAAAGAACACAAATATTTTGAAGAATCCGGAACAATGAATATTATGTTCCAGATTGACGGGAAATTAATAACACCACCAACCGGAACTTCTATTCTTGCCGGTATTACACGCGATAGCATCGTTACTCTCGCCAGAGACTGGGGGATTACTGTTGAAGAAAGAAAAATTGGCATTGATGAGGTAATTGAAGCCCTTAAGGCCGGTAAGCTCGAAGATGCATTCGGAACCGGAACAGCTGCAGTAATTACCCATATAGATGTTATCCATTATAATGGAACCGATTATGCATTACCCGGAGGAGAAAAAAGATCCTTATCTGAACGAATCTCTGCTGCTCTCAACGAAATAAAGCTTGGACATTCTGAAGATAAGTTCGGCTGGGTATATAAGGTAAAAGTATAACAATAAAAAAACCTCCTTAACAGGGAGGTTTTTTTATTTCCATTCAGTTATATCATTTATTTTCATCTGATTCTTTTCCTATGATATGGACTGGCTTTAGGATCACATTGTTCAACTATCTACGAGAACACAACTGAAACCCGCTATATTTATCTATCGGAAATAAACCCCTTGTGAGACAATGTAAACTCACCTGTCTCCGGACATTTAATGCCTTACAACTCCATTGGACTCTAGAACCGGTTCTTTCATAACTATTGCACCATCCTTCAGAATAGGCACCACATCAAACTTATCCATTGTGAGGCAGAAATCGATATCTTTATCAATATCGAGATGCCTCAGACGGCGAACATGAGAGCAATTGCCCAGAAAACCTTTAAGATTACCTTTGGCCTGCCGAAACAAGGCAAGAGCAGCAAGAGCAGCATCATTGTCAATAAAAAAATCATCTTTCAACGCTTCAACAATAGCTCCGGCAAATAACGTATCTTCCAGGTTTACCTTTCCTTTCCAGCCGGCACATACAATCAGGACATCATTGGGCTGTTCGCGGAGGTAGTGAGCAATAGCTGCTCTGTTTAGAAAGCTACCGGCTACAACAGCAGCGGCTTTCCTGCATTTTGTGATTGCATATGTTCCATTCGTTGTAGTTACCGCGATCGTTTTTCCTACCAGCGCTTCATCCATATAGCTAAAAGGCGAGTTACCGATGTCAAAGCCCTCCGCTTTTTTCCCGTCCCGTTCTGCGGCAGCGATATAACCCTTTTTCTTCAGTTCACTACATTCCTCCAGGCTTGCCACAGGAATTATTTTACTTACTCCATTGGCTATTCCGGTAGTCATACATGAAGTAGCTCTCAGAATATCCACTACTACTACATTTTTTCCTTCTATCGGATACAGATGCAGCAGTTCCGGAGTAAGACAAACATCAATTTGCCTCATAAATTAGCGTTTAAAGAATGGCAATTTAATAATTTTTGCCGAAAGTGACTTATTTCGTACTAAAATGTAGATTTTCTCTCCGGGATTGGCATAAGCAGTTGCTATATACCCAAGCCCTATTCCCTTATTAAGGGATGGTGACAGTGTTCCGCTTGTAACATATCCTATTTTTTGCCCCTGAGCATCAACAATATCATAATGACTTCTTGGCACTCCCCGCTCCTCAAGCTCAAACCCGATCAGCTTTTTCTCCACCCCCTTCATTTTTTGCTCCTGCAGTTTCTTTGAGGCCGTAAACTCTTTTGAAAATTTGGTTATCCAACCCAAACCAGCCTCCAGGGGAGTAATAGTATCATCTATGTCATTGCCATAAAGACAAAATCCCATTTCGAGGCGCAGGGTATCTCTGGCACCCAGTCCAATCGGCTTAATATCATCACTCTCTCCGGCCTTAAAAAGTTCCGTCCACAACCTGAGTGCGTATCCTTTGTCTACATATAATTCAAATCCTCCTGCTCCTGTATAGCCTGTAGCAGAAATCAAAACCTCCTTTATGCCGGCAACTTCACCTTTCACAAAAGAATAATAGGGGATTTTGGCCAGATCTGCCGATGTCAGCTTTTGTACCACTCCGGCGGCTTTGGGCCCCTGTACGGCAAATAAAGCGGTATCATCTGAAATATTGCTCAACCTGACATTTTCTGTATTATTATCACGCACCCACTGCCAGTCTTTGTCAATATTTCCCGCATTCACGACCAGCATATACCGGTCTTTCTCCAGACAATACACAAGGAGATCGTCTATTATACCGCCGGTACTATTGGTAAAACAGGAATATTGTACCTTACCTGGTTCCAATACTGAGGCATCATTCGTACAGATCTTCTGGATCAGATCGAGGGCTTTCTCTCCTTCAATCAGAAATTCTCCCATATGAGAAACATCAAAAACCCCCACTCCCCCGCGTACTGTCAGGTGCTCTTCAAGATCTCCGCTATATCGTACAGGCATCTGAAAACCTGCAAACGGAGCCATTTTTGCCCCGAGCTCTATATGCAGATCGTTTAAAGGAATTTTCTTCACATCTACAGACTGTTCCATTAAATCTCCGTCAAAAAAGTTCTAATTGATTATTAACTAAATTAAAAGACCGGCGATGATACGGAGTAAGACCAAAGCGTAGAATTGCTTCACGGTGCTTGGGTGTACCATAACCCATATTGTTTTCCCAATCATATTCCGGGTGATTCAATGCAAGTTTCCTCATCAGATCATCCCTATAGGTCTTAGCCAGAATCGAGGCTGCGGCAATACTATAAAACTTTCCATCTCCTTCCACTACACATTCATAGGGGATATTGTTATAAGGACGGAAGCGGTTTCCATCAATAAGCAAAAAATCCGGGTTGCTTCTCCGTCTGTCCAATGCCTTATGCATAGCCAGAAAGGAAGCATTCAGTATATTAATCTTATCGATCGTTTCATTGCATACTTCCGCAACTGCAAAATCAACAGCTTCTTTTTCTATTTCCTTGCGCAGCTCTTCTCTTATCCTGGGATTCAGCTGCTTTGAATCATTTAAAACCGGATGAAAATAATCTTCCGGCAAGATTACAAAAGCTGCAACAACCGGCCCCGCATAGCATCCTCTTCCGGCTTCATCAAGGCCGGCTTCAATAAGCTCAGGATGTAAACAAGATTGTAATTTTGCCATTCTGCATTAAATTTAACAAAATAAGGATGGAGCATAAAATCAAAAACATATTTTTGCTTACCTGAATTATTTATATCAGATATGGACCATACAATCAACCCCTGGAAAAAATTAAGCGAACGAACTGTATATGAGAACCCCTGGATACATGTCCGGGAGGACCGTGTAATCAATCCCGCCGGAAAAGAAAATCCTTATGGTGTAGTCAGCTTCAAAAACCGGGCTATTGGTATTGTCCCGATTGATGAAGACAGAAACACATGGCTTGTAGGACAATATCGTTATCCTCTTGATGAATATTCCTGGGAAATTCCAATGGGCGGGGGGCCTCTGGAAGAAGATATTTTGCTGTCCGCTCAAAGAGAGCTAAAAGAAGAAACCGGGCTGAGCGCCAGAAAGTGGATGGAAATAGGAAGGATTCATACTTCAAACTCAGTAACGGATGAAGAAGGATTTATTTTTATCGCTACAGGACTGACCGAAGGAGCTACCGAATTTGATGAAACGGAGGTTCTGTCCATTAAAAAATTACCTCTCAGCCAAGCCGTCGAAATGGTTATGTCGAATACCATAACGGACTCCATAAGTATTGCGGGGCTATTAAAAGCAGCACGAATTATGGGACTGTAAAACTCCGAAGCATCAGGCAAAAGCCGGAGATCGCACGTTCTGCACCATCTCCGGCCTGAAACTCCGGTAAATTACTGAATATAACTAAAATTGTACCCTGCCTTGAGTTGTATAAGAAACTCGTACATCAGGTGAATAACGTTCTCTACATCATCTTCATGCACCATTTCGACGGTGGTATGCATATATTTCAGAGGAAGACTGATAAGCGCTGAGGCTACTCCTGCATTGGAATAGGCAAATGCGTCAGTATCCGTTCCGGTAGCCCGGGTCGCTGCAGCCCTTTGAAACGGTATTTTTTTCTTTTCAGCTACTTCAATGAGCATTTTCAGCAGGTTATTTTGTACAGCAGGTCCATAGGTCAGCACAGGGCCGCTGCCACTGCTCAGATCACCACTCTGCACCTTATTGTAAGCCGGTGACTGCGTATCATGACAAACATCTGTAATAATGGCCAGATCCGGCTGTATACGATGTGCGATCATTTCAGCGCCTTTAAGCCCGATTTCTTCCTGCACCGCATTGACTATATATAAAGTAAATGGCAGCTTTTTCTTGTTTTCCTTCAGCATACGGGCAATTTCTGCAATCATAAAGCCTCCCACCCTGTTATCCAGCGCTCTGCCGCAATACCATTTTTTGTTCAGAACCATAAAATCATCCTGAAAAGTAACCACACATCCGACATGCACCCCAAGCTTTTCTACTTCTTCTTTTGAGCTGCAGCCCAGGTCCAGGAAAAGCGTCTTCATAGTAGGCACTTTCTCGTCGGACGACTCCCGAACATGAATGGCAGGCCAGCCAAACACACCCTGCACAATCCCTTTATCGGTATGTATATTGACTCTTTTGGAAGGAGCAATCATATGATCCGAACCCCCGTTTTTACGAAGATATACATAGCCATCCTTGGTAATGTAATTGACAAACCAGGAGATTTCATCGGCATGGGCTTCAATAACCACTTTGTATTTTTTACCGGGATTAATCACTCCCACTACTGTGCCATATGTATCTGAGAAATACTCATCAATATATGGTCTGATATAGTTCAGCCAAAGAAGCTGACCGGAAGATTCAAAACCGGTCGGTGAAGGGTTATTGACGTATTTTTCTAGAAATTTCAGACTATCTTTTTTCATTTTGATTCCTGTTAAATAAGTTAGTTGAATGAGCATCTGTGTCCAGACATTGTACAATATAAAAAGCCCGGACACAGAAGTCAACCGTTCGGTCACATATGCGGATAATTTGCCTGTGGCTGTATTCTGTCTTCTTCAAGATAATCCAGATCCTCTCCGAATGTTTCTCTGAGCTTGGATAATGACCAGAACGAAATCAGCATCAGAGCAGGAGTAACAATATATGCTGTATATATTAATGCATTTTCATTCAGAACCGGATTTGAACTTGACAAAAAGGCTGAAAAAATCCCGTCAAAAACCAGCGAAATAGGCACCAGCGACCCTCTGACGAAATTAGGAACGGTAGTAGCAACTGTCGCCCGCAGATTTGTTCCGAAATGCTCTGCCGCTACGGTGACAAATATCGCCCAGAAGCCTACAGAAAAACCAAGCAGAAAAACCAGTGTATAGAATAAGGTGGCAGTGATTCCGGTAAGAGACAGATATAAACCGATAACAATAATCAGGGCAACATAAAAAAGACCTATTACTTTTTTCCGGCTATGTATCAGCTGGCTTAATACACCACTTGCAATGTCACCGAAAATCAATCCGGTATAGCAGAGCATAACACTAATGGAAGGCTCGACTTTTCCTTCAACATTCAGAATAGCCGAAATTTCAGGGGCTCTGCCCACCAGTATACCAATCACATACCAGATAGGCAGCCCGATTAGAATGCAGTGCAGATAACGCATGAAACGGCGATTATTGGCAAAAAGCATAAAAAAGTTGCCTCTTGATACTTTTCTGCTTTCCAGCTTTTTGAAGATTCCGGATTCAAACACACTAATACGCAACAGAAGCAGAGATATTCCAAGACCACCACCCAGGAAATAGGCAACTTCCCAGCCAAAGTTGTTCGCAACAACTGCCGCGACAACTGCTCCGCATACTCCTACTGATGCCACAATCATGGTACCATACCCTCTGGTCTCCTTGCTCATAATTTCAGAAACCAGAGTAATGCCGGCCCCAAGCTCTCCGGCAAGCCCAAGACCTGCTACAAAACGAAGCACTGCGTAGGCTGTCATAGAATATTCTCCGAATATGCCAACCATTCCATTAAGAGCATTGGCTACGGAATACATCAGTATGGAACCAAACAGCACAGAAAGTCTTCCTTTCTTATCTCCCATGATCCCCCACAGAATTCCTCCTATAAGCATCCCGATCATCTGCACATTAAGCAGGAACTGAAACTCTTTCAGCACATTTCCCTGCTCGATACCCAGGGCAAGCAAACTATCCCGCCCAATTATCAGAAACAGTACCAGGTCATAGATATCTACAAAATAGCCCAATGCCGCCACTATGACTGTTATATTGAGCACATCCCGAACGTTTATTTTTACCGGTTTATCAACCATATATCATATTTTAAGATGCGAAAATAAAAGAAAGTTACAGGTTGTACAACTATGAATAAAAAGGCTTTATCTGTTATATCAGTTTGTTGTGGTGACTCCTTAATCAGGACGAGACGCTTACTTCACTACGCACTGATTTACAGATTTATTTCATTGTAGCAGAAAGGAGCTTAAGGCTCAAAGATTGCAGCGTAACAGTTAACAGGAACAACGTTTATCGAAGCACGACGATGAGGGATAATTACGATTACGGGGAACGATTTCTACCGCAGCCATTCGCTGACCATCGTATCATCAATCTGATAATAAGAAGGTTTTTTAACAACAATCTTGTTGTTAATAAAAAACACTTTTGGCAGTTCCGGTCCGCTCAGCTTTATGAAATCACTACCCTTTAAGCGGGTATGAGGAATATCTTCGGATTTAGTTTCCTTAAAAAATTCGGTCTGCTCCTGATCATCCCCGTTTAACACCATAAAAATCTTAAGATCCGGAAACTTCTCCTTAAGTATACGAAATTTGTATGCAGCCAATTTACAATGCGGACATGTCATACTGAAGAACCCTATTATCCATTTATCTTCCGCGAGATTCTCCCTGACAGCTTCATTATCCTTTTTCTCTGTATAAATAATACTGACTTCCAGCTCATACCCGGTTGTTTCATTGTCAAAGGTCTCAGAATTGGCCAGCGTGACCGGATTGAGTATAAATGGCAGACTGAAAGAAAGAATAAACCCGGCAACCAGTATGACTGTCCTGTATTTAAAATTCCAGACTACCGGCCTTTTGATTAAAAAAAGAACCAGGCCTATCATTACAATATTTTTAACGATTGCCTGTAGTGGCGTCATGGGTAATAACGAACCAAAGCACCCGCAATTGCCCTCATTACCCTGCATATACCAGAGAGCAAGAAGGTAAAAGGAAAAAAAACTAAGTAAAAGGATAACTCCATTATAAAACCATCGGGCCGGAAGAAGATTCCCGATAAGGGTAAAGCCGATAAAAAGCTCCAGACCAATCAGTAAGCGGGAAAGAAATGGCGCAGTGCTCCAGGATGCTATATTCAGTTCAACAAAGGTGAACTCAAAAAGCTCTATAGGATAGAGCTTGGCGAATGCGGAAACGAAAAAAACAAGGCCGCAAAGAATCGAAACAAGAATATGAATAGTTTTTGCCATGCGGCAAACGTGATTAATAAACGATCCAAAAATCGACCAACAAAGACTTAAATTAAAATAGTAATGACCAATAATTATTGGTCATTACTATTTTTTTTAGTAAAATGAGGATACTCCTTACTTCAGTTCGCAAGAACCACCGACTAAGGAGAAAGCTGTACTTTGAACATCGCAAGCCTTCTTAGCATCTTTCTTAGAAGTCTTAGTATACTTGAAATTTTCAGAGTCACCATCAGCATCTTTGCAAGCACAAGTGTGATCTTTTTTGCAAGAAGCAAGAGAAGCTACAAGAGCAAGTCCCATTACGATAGAAAATACCTTTTTCATACTCGGTTTAATTTAAAATAAAGTTTAAAATTGATTATATTTTCCTATTCATTAACAAAATACCTTACAGGATTTTGTGACGGCAAATATTATATTAAAAAAAATACATTGCAAGAAAAAAGGAATTTTTATTAAACAAACTATATAATACATAAAAATGCAACCCAATACGTTAATCACCGTATTTTGTTGCATTTTTTTATTATAGAAATCATCAAAATATATTATACATCACTATGACCTATATTACGGCATTCATTAAAAAAACATACTTCAAAATACATTTTGTTATATAAAATACATTCATATGTTTGCATAACAATATATTAAAAAACAAACAACTATTTTTTTATGAAAAAAACTTTTTATTTCATTCCGACAATCAGCTTAGTATTTTTATTCTTTGTTTTATCTTGTTCTAAGAAAAATGAACCTGCACCGAATAGTCAAGGCAAAATAGAGCACCTCCAACAGACACCTTCCATAAACTCAGCGTATGCTTTTCGCAAAATAGAACTTAATGACCAGGAAGGCAATATCAGGCTATTTCTGAGCATCGAATCTCCCTCAGAAGAACAATTAGATGCATTTATCACAAATAACAGTATTTCTGTAGTCACCAATACGGAAATACAAGACAATGAAGACATCAACCGTCAAGGTGAATCTATTGACAACGATTCAAACAAAGATGACTCAGAAGACGATGGGGTTCACATTTTGATAGACTCGATTCAACAAATCAATCCGGTAAATAATTACTCCATAAAAATAGAATCTAACACAAACAATTTTCGCATTGCAGGCTCAGCTACAGCCTATGTATATTTTGATGAAGCATATCAATGCATGACTCTTACTTTATGGCCAGGCGCAACAACCGGTGCCCATATAGAATGGCAGACACCTCAATTAACTGCTTATTGCGGACAACGTTTATGGTTCAACACACACAGATCTGATCTTGTCTTTCCCAATGCTGCACCATTACCGAATAGCACATCCTACTGCCTGAGCAATGCTGATTTTATCAGAATGCAGGACTGCAAAGGCGCATTCAATCCCAGAGCTAAATATACACTTTATTATGGTAGTACAAGTAATATGCTTATGGCAACTTATTACTAATTAAGCTTGTAAAGTACTTAGCAATTCCAGCTCCTGTTTACTCGAAAACAGGAGCTTTCTATTTTTCCACTCTATTATCCCTCTATGTTAGCCCACTCTCGTTTATTACAATCTTCAAATGTTTTTATTATAGCTATCGGGATTTAAACAATAAAAGTCGCTTTTTATTAGAAAAATAAGATGTAATATTGGGGAATCTCACTATTATCAAGAGCTAACTGTGTTATTCCAATTATTCTATTCCTTATCTATAGGTCTGTATTATCTCCTGCTGAACCTTGCTGCCCCCTTCAATTCTAAGGCACGTCTATGGCTGAATGGCCGCAAGGATATTTTCGGTGAAATTCGGCGCCGGCTAAACGGAGATACTTCCCCCAGAGCCTGGTTTCATTGTGCATCGCTCGGAGAATTTGAGCAGGCCCGTCCGGTCATAGAGCGTTTCAGAGACTCCTTTCCACAGCATACAATTGTCCTTACCTTTTTCAGCCCTTCAGGATATGAGATCCGGAAAAATTACCCGGGAGCCGATTATGTTTTTTATCTGCCACCGGATACAAAAAGCAATGCTCAAAAGTTTGTACACATCGTATCGCCGGCGATCGCTTATTTTGTTAAATATGAATTCTGGTTTCACTACCTGAATGAGCTGCATAAAAAATCAATTCCGGCAATCTCCTTTTCGGCTATTTTCCGGCACAATCAATTGTACTTTAAGCCGATTGCCAAGCCCTATAAAGATCTCCTGCAATCTTTTAAGCATATCTTTGTTCAGGATCGGGCTTCTCTCGAGCTGCTTGAAGAACATGGGTTTAAAAACGCGGAAATCACAGGTGATACCCGATTTGACCGGGTTACGGAAATTGCGACTCAGCGTAATGAAATCCCGTTAGCTGCCCGGTTTAAAGGACAATCTCCCTGCTTTATCATCGGAAGCGCCTGGGAAGAAGATATTCGCATTTTTTTTCCTGTGCTGCTGGCTGTTCCTGATCTCAAAATCATTATCGCACCGCATGAAATTAAAGAAAAGACACTTTTGCTTATCGAACGGATGACCACATCAAGTATCCGGTACTCGAAAGCCAATGACAACACAATTGCTGATCAGAGAGTTCTTATTATTGATAACATAGGGATGCTTTCATCGCTTTATGCTTATGCTGATTATGCAGCGATCGGGGGAGCTTTTGGCAGTGGCCTGCATAATACGCTCGAAGCAGCTGTGTATGGAATGCCCTTGTTTTTCGGCCCCAATCACCGGAAATTTAAGGAAGCGCTGGATCTCAGAAAGATTGAAGTGGCATTTAGCATACATAATCAGGAGGATTTCCGTAAAAAGTTTGAATCTGTATATAATAATGAGGAGCTTCGGATAAAGCTTGCTACCCGGGCTTCCCGTTATGTCAATGAAAATACCGGAGCAAGCGATAAAATTATAGCCTGCTCTCAGGCATTGCTGAATTCAAAATGAAAGGAATCGTTACGAAATCAACCGGTTCCTGGTACGATCTGCTTGGTGAAGACCGCCAGATGTATCAGGGAAGACTGCGCGGCAAGTTTAAGACACACGAGCTTAAAGTTACCAATCCTATCGCGGTGGGGGATAATGTTGAGTTTGAGCTGGTCGGTGATGGCACTGTAAGCATCACTTCCATTTTGCCCAGACAGAATTACATACTGCGCAAATCTCCGCACAAAACCGCTCATGCACATCTTCTGGCTGCCAATATTGACCAGGCGGTACTGGTAGTTACTATTGCCAGACCCAGAACTTCTACCGGTTTTATTGATCGCTTTCTTATTTCAGCGGAAGCATTTCGTATCCCGGTGATTCTTGTTTTTAATAAAACAGATCTGCTGAATGACGATGATCTGGAACTCAGAGATGCCCTGACCTTATTATATCAGCCGGTATGTGAAGAGATCGTGCATTGTTCGGCCCTGACAGGGGAAAATACGGATCAGCTGCAGAACCTTCTGCATGGCAAAAAGACATTACTTTCCGGTCATTCCGGGGTAGGGAAAAGTACGGTAATCAACCGAATTGCTCCAGACTTAGATCTCCGAACCGGAGAAATTTCCAACTTCTCTGAGAAGGGGACACATACCACTACTTTTGCCCAGATGTTTGAGCTGGCCAACGATACGTTTATAATCGATACTCCGGGAATAAAGGAGCTTGGCCTGATCGATATGGAGAAGGAAGAAATCGCCCATTATTTTCCTGAAATGCGTGCACTGCTGGGTAACTGCCGGTTTCACAATTGCCTGCATGTAAATGAGCCGGGCTGTGCGGTAAAAAGCAGCGTAAATGACGGAACCATTCATGAAAGCAGGTACTATAATTATCTGGGTATGCTCGAAGAAAAAGACACGCACCGATAATATCTCTCCTGTATGGTGCATATTCGGAATATTGAAGAAAACTGAATGAAAAGGAGCATTCTAGGCACATTTTCCACCAAGCTGCTTACGGCGCTGCTTAGCTTCGCCCTGATTATACTTCTGTCGCAGAATCTAGGAGCAGAAGGCAAAGGAGAAGCGAGCCTGATTCTGACAACCATTTCCATAATTATTCTTTTCTGTGATTTTGCAGGTGGTTCAGCACTGGTTTATCTTGCTCCCAGACACGATCCCGGCCAGTTGCTGATAGCCTCCTACCTCTGGACCATTCTGATATCATTACTGGCTTTTCTTATCCTGTATATATATCCGATTCTGCCGGAGCAGTATATCCTGCATACCGTCCTGATTGCTTTTATACAATCATTGTCCGGTATACATCTTTTCATTCTGCTATCCGGTGAAAAGATACAGCTGTTTAACCTGGGAAAACTGATTCAGATAGCCAGCTGCATCATCATAGTGGCTTTTATTCTGTATTTTGCTAACTATAAGTCCGTATATGCATACATCACCGGCTTATATATATCCAGTGCGCTTGTCCTATTTCTGAGCACCATATGGCTACCCCGAAATAGTATACTGCCTGAAAAAAGAATGTCGGGCATACCCATCCGGACTATGCTAAAACTGGGGAGCCTGAACCAGTTTGCCAATATTGCCCAATTTCTGAATTATCGTGCCAGCTACTATATTCTGGGCATATACTGGACGGCAGCCGAAATCGGCATTTACTCAAACAGCGCATCTATCGCTGAATCGGTATGGATAGTTACAAACAGCATCAATCTGGTGCAGTATGCTTCTATTGCCAATTCTGAAAATAATTCGTACAATAAAACCCTTACCATAGGCTTGTGCAAAGTCACCTTTCTGATTACGGTAATTCCTGTAATCATTCTGTATATTCTTCCGGCTCAGGCATATGAAGTAATATTCGGAGAGGAGTTCGGCTCGATGACTTACGCTGTAAAAGCTCTGGCCCCCGGTATTCTGCTGTATAACTTCTCCAAAATACTCAGTCATTATTTTTCAGGCACCGGCCGGTATCAGTACAATATGATCGGAGCTTTTGCCGGATTGATGGTCACCATGGCAGCGGGCTTCTGGCTGATACCGCTATCGCCGCTCAGCGGTTCAGGGCTGACCGCCAGTCTGTCTTATTTCTTCTCATCATTTATTCTATTGGTTATCTTCCTAGTTGTAGAGAAAGAATCTCCTGCCCGGTTTCTACCCAATAGACAGGACTGGATGCTTTTACGAAAAGAGATATCCTTTCGGCTTCACAAAAAGAAATAACACTATGCCAAACGTCTGAATAAACGGTAAAAGCTACTCAGATCCAATCTTAGCACTGCCAGTAAACTCAGCATATAGCCTGTTGCTGACGTATCTTTGAATGGCAGAAGACTCTGATACAATCTATATAGCTTAAAGTTGCCGGTCAGGCAGGCCACTTTCATTTCGTAGCGAATCCGTGTCTGCAAAGCCCTGTGCTCTGCATCATTTTTATTCAGCCATCGGATCTTCTCACAGACCCGACAGGTTGACTCCTGCAGACCGGAAGTTTTAAGATAAAAACTATTGGACAAGGCGCTCGCATGCACACGTTTTTTAACAGTAACCCGGTTCAGAAAGCGGAAATAAAAATTCCTTGATGCCCGTACCCATAAATCAAAGTCTTCATAGGTCAGTGTTTCATCATAACCACCCAGGGCTTCCAGCATAGATTTCCGCATCATAACGGCTGGTGGAGCAATGAAATAGCGCTGTACAACATCTTTATATACATCGCCATCCGGTATATGATCACCCGCTTTGAAATGTTGTTTCAGAAACTTCCCCTCCGCATTCACATACACGGCATCTGAAAAAAGCACTCCATACGTATCAGGATGCTCCTCAAACGCAGCGACCATTTGCTCAACCATATCCGGCAACATGAGATCATCCGTTGCAAAATCGATTATGTATTTACCTCTTGCCAACTTTAATGCCTTGTTAAATGACCGGCAATTGCCAAGATTCTGCCCGGATTGTAAAAAACGGATATCTCCCGGATATTCCCGGATTACGTCCCGGATCAGCTCTACGCTCCCATCCTGACTGCAATCATCCGACACGATAATCTCAATAGCAGGATAGGTCTGCCGGAAAACGGACTGCAATGCCTCCCGAAGATACGCTTTATGATTGTAGCAAAGCGCAATAACAGTTACCAGCGGCTTCATCAGGTTGCCAATTTTTTACTGAACATGTATTTCTCACTATACTTGCCGCCCATATTGGCTTTAAACCGGGCCAGCCCTTCATTAAGCACTCCTTTGTCCGTGGCAATACCAAGATCCAGCAGCTGATAGCCATTTGTGCGACCGTATGTTGCCATTGCTTCAATTAATCCGGCCACAGGGCTGTATTTCCGATACTCAGGCAGCTCTCCGACATAAAAATTATAAAGTACGTCCTGGTTAATATGCACCGTTACTGCCACCGCGACCATGCGGTTATCTGCAATCGTTCTGAAAACACGGTACACGGCAGGTAATTGTTCAAACATTTTCATAAAATCTTCCCACGACATTGTCAGCGGATAGCCTCTTTCTCTCCTCGATATCTTTAGCAATTGATACACTTCTTCCAGAGACGGCTGAGCCCACGGCTCCGATAGAATTGCTTTATTCCGGAGCGATCTCAGACGGGACCGGGCAGACTCTTTCAGTCCTGCATGAAAATCTTCTGACAGATCCAGATGAAAGTTGCTATCTGTATAAGCCAGCCGATATCCGTGATTCGTCAAAAGCCTGTATTGCCGTACTGCGCATTCCGGAGCATATATTACCGGATAGGTTCGGATACTCAGATGATCTGCTCCAAGACTATGTAGATAGTGTTCTGTCTGATTGATAAACCAGGCCAGCCATTCATCAGAAAGCTGTTCAGAAAACTGGAAGGAGCCATATGAAGCGCGTGAGAGAGAAACCGCCTCTGCTCCTTCAAGAATAAAGTGAATCTCGGCTACCACATTATCTGATGCCTTGTTTTTAAGCAAACAGGACACCCGGCGACATTGGGGCCTGAGAGCATGATACTCCTCCCGGTTGAACAAAAAAGGATCATACCCTCTCTCAATATTTTCAGAAAGACTGGAAACTACCTCAAACTCCATTTATAAACGTCTCATAATCGGTAATATAATTTTGGCTATCATACGATTCAGATGCAAAGCTCACCAAAATACTATTTTCGTCCATAATTACTTTACGCCAGTAATGACACGGAACAAACAACCCGGTATCCGGCTTTTCAAGTCTATAGCCACTGCGTTTCCCCTGTCTGTCCGTCAGCTCGACCTCTACTTTTCCGCCTAACGCAAGCAAAACCTGCATACCTGCTTTATGTGCATGATCGCCCCTTATTGTATTCTCAGCAGCGCCATAAATCCAATAAACACGCTTTATGGGAAAGGGAATTAATCCTTCAGCTTCTGCAAAAGAGAGGCTGCCATCAGGACCGGCACCAAATACCGGGAAATCAATCAAACCGGGGATATTCATAGAAGCGAAATTAATGAATTATGAACAAGTGACATGAGAATCTGTCCCTTATTAATAGTATATTAATCATACGCAGATTCTCAGAAGGGATTTATTATATGATATATATACTCATTACGATTGTTCTTGTTTCGCCCTTCTTTGTCCTTTTCCATTTATTCGGTAAACACGGAATTAATTCTTTTCAGGCTATTGTTTTCAACTATATAATCGGCATTATTGGCCTGCTTTCGTCCGGCAACTAACGAAGCAAGGGTTTTCACTGTAAACATTGGAATTATCATGGTAACTCCGATCTTTGCAGCCCGGGTACTCAACGAAAAACATACCATGATCTGCTGGCTTGGCATGGCATTGGCGGGTACATCCTTAGTATTGATTTATGTCTGATTTACATGCGCACCAGAGTTGTTTTTGTATTTTCATTATTTCTTCTGATCCTGAGCTATAATCCGGGATTTTCACAGGCAACCATGCTTGACGACAAAGAAATGCAGGACGTTGTCAGCAAAGGACTTGAAAAAATGTACAATCTGGAGTTTGAGGAAGCCGAAAAATATTTCTTAAAAGTAAAGCAGAAATATCCGGATCATCCTGCTTATGAGCTTCTGAATTCTATGAGTCTTAGCTGGGAAATGCAGTATAATAATTCCTTCAAAAAAAGAGGCAAAGAGAATCTGAATTATCTTGAAGAAGCTGTAAAGAAGGCGGCAAAGCTGCTTGAGAAAGACAACAATGATCCGGAAGGAATCTTTTTTACACTTGCCGGTCGCGCATCGATTGCCTTATACTATGCGCAGACAAACGAAACGCTTAAATCTGTCAATGAAGCCCGCAAAGCATACTACCTTATCAAAAAAGCAGATGCATGGAAGGACCGGCTTATGGATTTCAACCTGCCGGTAGGATTATACAATTACTATGTGGTGCAGTATCCGGAAAACCATCCTGTATTTAAGCCATTTATGTTCTTCTTTATGAAAGGAGACAAAGCCAGAGGCCTTGAACTGATGGATAAGTGCAGCCGGAAAGGTATCCTGAGCCGGACTGAAGCAACCTATTATTTATCTCATATCTATCTGCGGTATGAAGAGGATTATGCCAAATCTATTCCATACGGAGCCAGGCTTGTCAAAGAATTTCCGAACAATATTTACTTTAAAATAAATTATTGCGAAGCGCTTATCGGCAATCAACAATATAAGGAAGCCGAGTTTATCGCATATGACCTCTACAAATCGGAAGTTCCGGCAGGAAAAATTGCTGCTTATACGTATTACGGACTACTTAATGAAAAATATTTTAAGCATCCGGATAAAGCCAGAAATTATTACAATCAGGCGCTTCAGCTCGCCCGAAACTGCGAGTTCCCTGTGCAGGATTTTACAGGACAGTGCTATGCCGGTCTGGGCAGAGTATATCACTCATCGGGGGAAAAGGAAAAAGCCATTGAAGCGTATAAAAAGTGTCTGGATGAAACCGATTATCTGTCCCTGATGCGGGAAGCCAAAGACTATCTCAGCAAGCATGACTGACGACCGCTATCTTACTATTGGCAGCAAATCAGAAGGTTTGTATAAAGAAAAAGGCAGCAAGTTTCTGGCCTATGCCCTTCCGGTACGGTCGGAATCCGAAATACGGGAAATTTTGCAACAGTATCGTAAAGAATATTATGATGCCCGACATGTCTGTTACGCATATATTCTTGGCAAGGACCGGACAATTTACAACTCAAGCGATGCCGGTGAGCCGGCTCATACAGCAGGAGATCCTATTCTGAACGAAATCAGATCCTCCGGTTTTACAAACATTCTGCTTATTGTGGTACGCTATTTTGGCGGTACCAAACTTGGCAAAAGCGGGCTGATCACTGCCTACAGAGAAGCCGCCCATGACTGTCTGAAAAATGCTACTCCTATTGAAAAAACAGAAACGGAAATACGTACTATCCGTTTTACTTATGAAAAAACGAGTCTTCTTCAGTCTCTACTCTCAAAAGTTGATGCCGAAGTCATTTCGTCCAGTTATACAGATCTTTGTGAATTTCAGCTTGCCATACCCAGGAGCAGGATAGCTGAAGCCGACGAATTACTCAAAGACTATCTTGTCTGAGATGATTCAGAAATCTTCTTTTGCAAAGCTTTTTGCCCTGCCTTCCGATTCAATGACTATACCTGACAAATCCAGTATAGTCGGAAAGAAATGGGTTGTGTTGACCGGCTTATCCTGATTAGCCTGCACATTGGCAATCTTTTCGGAAAACATTTTATCATACTGCTCCGATCTCCATATCAAAAGTGGAATTTCCTTTTCAAAACGGGAAGGTTCCGGGCCGCCGTGCGCAAACTTCTTTTCTTCTGTATCAAAAATATTTTCTCCATGGTCGGAGGCATAAAAAAGGAGACTTGCGGAGGATGTATCTCTATGTAATCCGGTAATAAGTTCGGACAAAAAATAATCCGTAAACAAAATAGAATTGTCATATGCGTTTATCAACTCTTGTCTTTGTTTTTCACTGACAAATGCCAGATCCAGATCATCTCCGATTGCAGGAGCAAAATGCTCAAATCGTTCAGGATATCTCATGTTATAGCGAAAATGGCTTCCGATACTATGAATGATTACACATAAGTCCTGATTTTCGGAATTTTGCAAAATTTCTTTGAAAACAGGAATAATGCGTTCATCCGTAGCATGCCTGTTCATTGAGGTATACAGATTGACAAGCGTATCAGCCTGCTCCGAATATGCCTTATAAATTGACCCGTAAGGTAATCCCTGATTACTGATATAGACTGTCTGAAAGCCTGCTTCCGAAAAAGCTTTGATAAGTGATGGTTCCTCCAGATATAAATCAAAATTGTCGGGAGTAGTCCTTGACAGAAAAACTGTGTAAGCCTTAAATGTATTATTGAACACTGTTTCTGCCTTATTCATTATGATCAGACCTGGTTCTTTTTCCAGCCGCGGGTTTGTCTTCCGCTCATATCCGTATAAAGAAAAATTATGTTTTCGGGCAGTTTCTCCTATCACGATTGCAACAACTCTTCTTCGATATATAGAATCTTCATTGCTTATATAGAATCTGAAATCCTTAATCTTTCCCTCATACCTGGCAATCTTTTTTTGCTTACCGGCATATGATACGGTATTATAGAGCCAGTTTATCGGAAATGTCTTCTTCATCTTCTCCGAATATGCATATTCAATATACTTCCATGGCGCTTTTCCATCCGGGGTATTTAAAGCCACTTGTAAATCTCTTGCTACCACAGCTGCTTGTGCAAGCAGAACAAGGATAATAAGCCTTACCTTCATTTTAACCGGAAGCCTGAAGGATGCAGGAACTTTAGAAAGCAAATACATGTAAACAGCAGTATACAGAATCGAAAAAAGCAAATACATACTATTCGCAGAAAGAATTTCAAACGCCTCTCCCGGGTTTGTTCCCAGTACGGAAAGGATAATTCCTTCTTCCGAAGCAGCACCGGTAATAAAAATAATATATACCTCGAGACATGCCAGAAGCACCAAAGGTATGGAAAGGAATAACAAAAGACGCGGACGCAGTATAAGTATAAAAAATGCAAAGAATGAAAGACCCCAGATGACAAATACCATTTTCTTCACCAGAGTAGCTACAATAGAATCCTGCGAAAGAAATGCTGTAAAAAAGATGGGAACAGCCGGGAATAGCAGAAGAAGAAGAAAATATAAAATGATCGTTGAGCTAATTTTACCTGCCATATGAACTACATTCAAGAATGGAAGTAAAGTTATAAATATAAAATATCTTAATTTTGAACCTGACTAAAAAGAAAAATAGCAGTGTCTGAAAAAAAAGTAAAAATAGGTTTGGTTCAGCTTGCCTGTGATAAGGATCCTGCCATCAATATGGCAAAGAATATAGCAGGTATCCGTGAGGCTGCTGCCAAAGGTGCACAGATTGTATGTCTTCAGGAGCTTTTTCGTTCACTTTACTTTTGTGATGAGGAGCTTCATGAAAACTTCTCTCTTGCTGAACCGGTGCCCGGCCCTTCAACGGAAGAGCTTTCTAAAGTGGCTGCCGAAACCGGAGTGGTCATTGTCGCCTCTCTTTTTGAGAAAAGAGCAGAAGGGCTATATCATAATACCACCGCTGTAATCGATGCCGATGGCAGTTATCTCGGAAAATACCGTAAAATGCATATACCGGATGATCCTGGTTATTATGAGAAATTTTACTTTACTCCCGGCGACCTGGGATATAAGGTATTTAAAACCCGCTTTGCAACCATCGGTGTGCTGATCTGCTGGGATCAATGGTATCCCGAACCGGCACGCATTACCGGGCTTATGGGAGCAGAAATCCTGTTTTATCCTACAGCTATAGGCTGGGATATCACTGAAAAGGAAGAAACCAATAAGGAACAGCACAGCGCATGGGAAACCATGCAGCGAAGCCATGCAATCGCAAATGGTGTGCATGTGGTAAGTGTAAACCGGGTCGGAAAAGAAGCGGGCCAGCAATTCTGGGGTGGCTCATTTGTTTCCAATCCGTTCGGAACTCTGTTGTACAAGGCTGATCATTACACTGAAACTGTATATGTACAGGAGATCAACATAAGCCAGTCTGACCGATACAGGACAACCTGGCCGTTTTTGCGGGACCGCCGCATAGAGACCTATCAGCCAATCTGTAAACGCTATATTGACGAGGATTAATTACTTGAAATGAAAAAACTTCCAAAAGATCTTGGCTATTATTTTCCTGCAGAATGGGCACCTCACGAGTCTACCTGGCTGAGCTGGCCACATAACCAAAGTACCTGGCCTGGAGAAATGCTGTCTGCTATTTACCCTTCCTATTGCGAGTTTATCAGAATAATCTCTGAAGGTGAAACAGTTAATATCAGTGTCGGCACAGAGCAGCTGGAACTTCTGGCTGGAAAACAGCTGGAAAAAGCCGGAGTCAACATGGATATGATCCGGTTTCACAGATTTGCGACCAATGATGCCTGGTGCAGAGACCACGGGCCTGGTTTTCTGATCAATCCTCAGGCAGAAAAGAAGAAAATCATCCTTGACTGGGGGTACAATGCCTGGGGGGGCAAATACCCTCCGTTTGAAGATGATGATATCATTCCGTCAAAAATCGGAGAAAAGTATTCTATTCCGGTCATACATCCCGGTATTATCATGGAGGGAGGTTCTGTTGAGTTTAATGGCAAGGGAACTATACTGACAACTACCAACTGCCTTTTGAATAAAAACAGAAATCCACATTTGGGCAAAGGCGACATTGAACAATATCTGATCAATTATTATGGAGTAAGTAATGTATTATGGCTTGGTGACGGGATCGTCGGAGATGATACAGACGGGCATATTGATGATATAACCAGATTTGTGAATGAAGACACCGTAGTAACAGTTGTCGAGCATAATACTTCTGATGCCAACTATCAGCCATTGAAAGAAAATATAGAAGCCCTCGAAAAAATGAAGCTGGAAAACGGCAATGGGCTCAATATAGTGGAGCTTCCTATGCCGGCGCCACTATACATAAAAGGGGAACGTATGCCTGCATCGTATGCGAACTTCTATATCGCCAACTCAGCGGTGATTGTTCCGGTGTATAATGACCCAAATGATGATAAAGCCCTTAGCATACTATCAGGACTTTTCAAAGACAGAAAGGTTGTCGGAGTCAACTCCGGAGATATCATCTGGGGGCTGGGAAGCTGGCATTGCCTGAGTCAGCAGGAGCCTGCGGTATTGTAACCTAATGATGCTAAAGCAAACTAAGCCTGCCACTGGATATCAGATACAGGCTTAGTTATTCTTACAAAATGCAATGTACATTTAGTATCTTGTAAGATTCCCCAAAATAGAGTGATAATACTATTCCTCTATTAAGGAATGTCCATAAACATAGCACATATGAAACATTCTATCATCTGTCTATTAGTCTTGCTAATCTTAAATTCCGGCTATTCTCAAACGTTACTTCATAAACCGGAAAGCCCCTTTTTACTATCACCAGCCGAAGATCAAGGAATAAGTTTCTTTTATCAGCTTCCGTCTGACAATCCTCACATAAGAAGCCGTCTTAAAAGCTATAATCTCTTTCGCCTTGACTCAATGATCACCTACACTCCCTCAGACCAGATTCTTTCATTGTATCAATGGATATATTCCGATGATATTATCCCGTCTAAACGGATACTTTTCAATTATAAAGATGGTCACACCCGTACTCCGGCAGGTAAGAGAGGTAAAATCTATGATCACGATCAAATGCTAAGTACCCAGTATTATATGGAATGGCTGCCGGAGCAGCAAAAATGGGATACACTGACTAAAGAAGTATACTATTATAACAATACAGGAGCATTGACAAAAATTCAAAGCCACCTGGCTCCTGACTGGTACCTCTATTTGCAAAGAGAATTTACCTACAACCCAGCCGGAATACCAGAAAGTGAAATTATTTACAGGAAACCGGATAATGAACCGGCTTTCAGGATTGAGTATATATATCAAAATAATCTTCTTACGGGGGAAAACACCTATGAATGGTCTTCCGACGGCTGGATGCACATTCATCAGATCCTGTATACATATGATGATTACGAAAACCCCGTCGAACAATTATTTTTCCATCGAGAGCAATATGCCGGTGATGAATTGATTCCCTATAGGAAAACCTTTCTGAAATATGATCTGACAGTCACAAAAGACATGCTGATTATGGACATCGGTTTTCCTTTCAATCATAAGCTGACAAAAATGACGAATATGGAATATCAAAGATCAACAGGCCAGTGGATTCTAACAGATACAACTATACCATACTACAGTGAAGTAAATAACCCTGTAACCGATTTACAGACAACAAGTCAATATCGTTCTTTTGATATTTACCCCAACCCGTTCAACAATACAATCACTATAGCCACAGGAAGCTATTCACCTGTATTGCTTGAAGTTTTCAACCAATCGGGAACAAGAATCATCTCATCTCTTATCGATAATCTGCAAACATTTCCAACAGAGGACTTATCAGCCGGATCCTATATTTGCATAGTCCATACCAAAGACGGAAGGCTTTTTAAACGACTGATAAAAAACAACTAGTCATACGCTTTCATAAAGTAAGAAGGATATACTGTTATTTTTATACAACTGTGTTCTAACCTCAGGAAACGAAAAATCCTTTGGCAAAAACGAATTAATCCGGGATTCTTCTCTAAAAAAGGAAAAATAGAAACGGGGCAGGAAAGTTTATTCCTGCCCCGTTTCTATTTTTTCAGTAATATTCTGAAGGTTGTACCTTCTCCAAGCTCTGATCTAAGGATAAAAATCTTTCCGCCATGGTAATTCTCGACAATACGTTTTACCAGTGTAAGCCCTAGTCCCCAGCCGCGCTTTCTGGTCGTATAACCCGGCTTAAAAACATTTCTGAAATTTGATTTGGATATACCTTTGCCTGTATCTGTTACATCCACCGCCAGATAATGAGCTATATACCTGAGCCGGATCGTAATTGTACCGCTGCCGGTCATTGCATCGACTGCGTTCTTCACCAGATTTTCGATTACCCATTCAAAAAGAGACACATTAATCGGTGCCTGCAAATTTTGCTCTTCCTGCGTCTCTACCCTCAGCTCTATTCTCCCGGAAATACGTGATTTCATATATTCCACCGTATGCCTGATTACGGCATCCACATCTTCTTTTTGCAGGCTCGGCGCAGAACCGATATTCGAGAACCTGGAGGCGACCATATTCAGACGCCCCACATCTTTTTCCAGTTCCGGCAGAAAAGCTTCTTTGGGAAATCCCGGATCGCTCCTGAGCAGCTCCACCCAGGCCATAAGCGACGAAATAGGCGTACCCAGCTGATGAGCTGTTTCCTTGGCAAGTCCTACCCATACACGATTCTGTTCTGCATTTCGGCTATAGCTGAAGGCAACATAAGCCAGAACTGCAAAGATCGCGATAATGGTAAGCTGCAGGTATGGATAATACATAAGCTGTCTGAGCAGAAATGAATTGCGATAAAAAATATAATTTTTCAACCCGGGACCAAGCTGCACAATAATAGGACTTCGCTCCTCCCGCATCCTGCCAATCTCTTCACGCAAAAAATTTTCCCGCTCTTCCTCACTGAAATTTACAGGCATCCTTACATTCCGTTCACTGAGAGGAAAAAAATTTTCGTCCGTCAGAATAACAGGAATGGAATTATTTGCTTCGATGATTTCCTGAAAAAGAAAAGTCATATTCCCGTTACTTGGCGCTTCTACAGCATTAATCAATCCTTTTGCATACAAATCAATAAGCTTTTTTTCCCGGTCTGCCAGCGTATCCACCAGTGTCTGAGTGTAAAAAATAGAAGCGCTTCCGATTACCAGCGCGACTATTACAATCAGCGTTTTGTAGCGCGATTTATTCTGATATAAATCCCAGGACTTTAAATTATACAACCTCATAGGAACAAAAACACGAGTGACCTTGTATTTAAATCACTAATAATGGCAATTTATTACATATAGCTTTACCTTTTCAAATGATTCCATTATTTTTGTATCTGGTTTAACTATGGAAGAGAATTTTAAAGCGGTTAGTCTTACCTACAAAACAGCTCCGGTTGACATCCGGGAAATGTTCTCCCTCGATGAAACAGGATGCAAAAAGCTGATGCTTAGCCTGAAGGAGGTAGCAGGCATGGCTGAGTGTCTGGTAATATCCACATGCAATCGCACCGAGATATACTACCTGTCCGAAAAAGACTGTAGCAGCGAGATCATCCGAATGATCGGCATCGTCAAAGGAAACTTTGACGCATCTTCCTATGAGTCCTATTTCCATTGCATACAGGATCACTCAGAAGCCATTGCACACCTGTTTGACGTCGCTGTCGGACTGGATGCACAGGTGATAGGTGATATGCAGATCGCCAGTCAGGTAAAGCATGCCTATCAGTGGGCAGCAGATATAAATATGGCCGGTCCTTTTCTACACCGGCTTATGCATACTACCTTTTTTACCAATAAAAAAATAGTTCAGGAAACCTGTTTCCGTGATGGTGCGGCATCTGTTTCCTATGCAACAGTTGAACTTGCAGAAGAACTGAGCGCCGAGATCGTTAATCCTACCGTACTGGTAATTGGTCTGGGCGAGATGGGCAAAGACGTGTTCAAAAACCTTCTTGATACCTCTATACCCAATATCTATGTTACCAACCGGACACAGAGCAAAGCAACCGAGCTGGCTGAAGGGACCCGGGCAGTTGTTGTTCCTTTCGAAGACACCTGGAAAATAATAGCCCAGGCAGATGTGATCATCTGCTCCATCGCCAGAGAAGAGCCTTTTATCACCAGAGCCATGGTTCAGACCATGCAGATTCTCTCCTTTAAATATTTTATAGATATCTCTGTGCCGAGAAGTGTTGAAGCTTCTGTTGATGAATTGCCGGGAGCTATTGTCTATCACATAGACAACATCCGCAACCGGGCAACCGAAGCATTGGAAAACAGAATCAACGCGATTCCACAGGTACGGGCCATTGTCAGTGATTCAATTGCCGAATTTAACAACTGGTCAAAAGAAATGATGGTATCTCCTACCATCAACAAGCTTAAAAATGCTTTTGAGCAAATCAGGCAGGAAGAACTTGCCCGCTACATGAAGCAGCTCAATGATGAAGAATCCAGAAAGGTGGATACTATCACCAGAAATATCATGCAGAAAATCATTAAGCTCCCTGTTCTGCAACTCAAAGCCGCCTGTAAGCGGGGCGAGGCAGAAACGCTTATTGATGTGCTAAATGATTTGTTTAATCTTGAAGATGAAAAAACCGGGGTTAGCTAACCTTTTCCTCTAATACAGAATCTGCCGGACAGTCGATATATAATTCAGAAGGAAGTTTCGTTAAGGATTGGAAGGAACCTAAAGAAATATAAATTCTGTTTTTGTATAAACGAGCTCTTTTTAATGAAAAAAATACTGCTGTTCGGATTCGCATTGCTGCTGCTTGCATTTGCTTCCTGCAATGAAAGCACCGACTCCAAAGAAACCACACCTCCCTACATAAACCAGCCGGTCAGTTCCGACACAGTCGCTTTTCCTCTTGCTGTTAATGAACTGATAAAAACAGATGTTGGAGTTTTTCGCGGAGTAACTTTTGGTATGCCAGCTGAAAAAGTCAAGGTACTGGAAGATTCTGTCGCACTGGATGAAGAAACAGATCACTATCTGGACTATCTGATCAGCTATAACTTTGAGGAACTGGAAACCGCAGAGATCATCTATCACCTCGACAGCAGAAAACGTGTCTCCGGAATAGAAACCGTTGTATATCCCCAAAGCAAAAAATCCCAGAAAGCACTATACGAGCAGCTAACCGGTTTTTATAACAGTCGCTACGGTCCCGGCCAGCATACCGGTCAGGATACTATTCAGTGGAAGAGTGAACTGGACAACCTGACGTTGTCGCTGACCAAAGTCGATGCGCTCAAAGTACATGACATTAGCCTGATTTTTACTCCGATAAAACCGGAACCGGTAAAAAAGGATAATTTATAGCCGTATATTCTTGCACAGAGGTAACGGTAATTTATTACCTTTGTATACCTTAGTTTATTTTAATCATTTAATAATCTGCATTATGTTGGAAACAGTTACTGCCACCCAGCAGGCAATAAGCCTGGAAGATAAATATGGAGCCCATAATTATCATCCTCTGCCTGTTGTACTGGCCAAAGGAGAAGGAGTCCATTTATGGGATGTTGAAGGAAAGCATTATTACGACTTCCTGTCAGCATACAGCGCCGTAAATCAGGGACATTGCCACCCGCGGATTATTAATAAACTTATCGAGCAAGCTCAGACACTAACACTTACTTCCAGGGCTTTTTATAATAACAAGCTCGGCGAATGCGAAAAATATATCTGTGAGTACTTTGGATACGACAAAGTGTTGATGATGAATTCCGGAGCGGAAGCAGTGGAAACAGCAATCAAGCTAGCCCGTAAGTGGGGTTACCAGAATAAAAAAATACCGGCAGATCAGGCCGTCATTGTTGCTGCCCGCCGTAATTTCCACGGCCGTACCATGGGTATTATTTCCGCGTCTACCGATCCTGATTGCAGAAATAATTTCGGCCCTTTTATGCCCGGTTATCACGTAATTGACTATGACAATATTGCAGAGCTTGAAAAGGCTTTGCAAAATCCCAATGTTTGCGGATTCCTTGTAGAACCGATACAGGGAGAAGCCGGAGTGTATGTTCCTCAGGAAGGCTATATCAAGAAGGCCCAGGAACTGTGTCACCGTTACAATGTCATTCTGATGGCCGATGAGATTCAGACAGGTATAGCACGTACCGGGAAGCTCCTGGCAACCCAGTATGATGAAGTGCATCCGGATCTGCTGATCATAGGCAAAGCCTTATCAGGTGGTGTATATCCTGTTTCCGCTGTACTAACCAGTGATGAGATCATGCTGACCATAAAACCAGGCGAGCATGGTTCCACCTTTGGCGGCAACCCGTTGGCTTGCGCGGTAGCAATGGAAGCTCTTCAGATCATTACAGATGAGAAACTGGCGGATAATGCTTTCAGAATGGGAGAATTGTTCAGAAGTCGTATGCAGGCTCTGCAATCCAAAACAGATCTGATTACACTTGTACGTGGCAAAGGATTGCTCAATGCTGTTGTTATAAAGCCAACCAGCGAGGGTAAAACTGCCTGGGACGTTTGCGAAGCGCTGAAAGAAAACGGCCTGCTTGCCAAGCCAACACACGGTGATATTATACGTTTCGCTCCTCCGTTGGTAATCACTGAAGAGCAGCTTGATGAATGTTGTTCTATTATTGAAAAAACCATATTGAACTTTGCCTGATTATGGAGTTAAGCAGAAGACCCAGAAGAAATCGTAAGTCACAGACTATCCGGAATCTCGTAAGAGAGCACAGCGTTTCTGTAGATGATCTGGTATTCCCGATGTTTCTGATACCAGGTAATAATACCAAAAACGAGGTTGCCTCCATGCCCGGGATTTTCCGGTTCTCCACCGATCTTTTGCTAAAGGAAATAGATACCTGCATGAGCCTGGGGATAAAGGCCTTTGCCCTTTTCCCCAATATTCCGGAAGAACTGAAAGATGCCAGGGCTTCGGAAAGCTGGAATGATAAAGGACTTTACCTTAATACAATAAGAAGTATCAAGAAGGAGTTTCCTGAAGCCTGTATCATCAGCGATGTAGCGATGGATCCTTATAGCACGACAGGTCACGACGGACTTGTGGATGCCAACGGTACTATTCTTAATGATGAAACCCTTGAAGTATTGGGTAAGATGGCTCTGGCACAGGCCAGAGCCGGAGCCGATATCATAGGGCCTTCCGATATGATGGACGGTCGAGTCGGATATATCCGCTCATTGCTGGACGATGAAGAGTTTACCGATGTATCGATCATGTCCTATACTGCGAAGTATGCCAGTGCTTTTTACGGGCCATTCAGAGATGCTCTTAATTCAGCGCCAAAGTTCGGAGACAAGAAAACCTATCAGATGGATCCGGCCAACGTTACCGAAGCATTGGTGGAGGGCGAGCTTGATGTGCTGGAAGGCGCGGATTTTCTAATGGTCAAACCTGCGCTACCCTATCTGGATGTGATCAAGACACTATATGATGAGTTTGATCTGCCGATCGCTGCCTATAATGTAAGCGGTGAATATGCCATGATTAAGGCTGCGGCTCAAAACGGCTGGCTTGACGGAGAAAAAGCCATGCAGGAAACCCTGCTATCCATCAAACGATCGGGGGCTAAAATCATACTGAGCTACTTTGCCAAAGAGTTTGCATTGCTCTCGAGATGATAAAAAGAACCCCCCGGAGACATCCGGGGGTTTCTTTTTATATGCCTTTTTCCGGGGCAGTCTCTTTCTGCAAACTTCCTGACACGTTTGCTGTTTTTTATTGAAATTATACTATTTCGGCCGACACCAGTCCATATGATCTTAACAGAAAATATACGTATTTCCAGAATAGTAACCGGCACATGGAAAAACATGTTTTTTTCCGGTCTTACCTGTTTCATAGCATTCTGTATAAATGAGCTATGGCTGAGTAATTTCTTCTCCTTTCCCGTGTTTGTTCCCACCATACTTGGTACTGCCTTGGCATTTTTTATCGGTTTCAACAACAATCAGGCCTACGACCGCTGGTGGGAAGCCCGTAAAATATGGGGAGCAATCGTCAATAATTCCAGAACATGGACCCGGCAAGTCATATATTATATACATGTACCGGATACGAATCTGGAATATGAAGCTGAAAAAAAGAAAGAGCAGCTTGCGAAAAGACATATCGCTTTTCTATATGCCCTGAAAAACAATCTTCGCGACAGTGATCATGAAAACTGGACCAGCTATCTGACCAGAGAAGAAATACAAAAAGTATCAGAGCAGACCAATAAACCCAACGCGATTCTGTCACTTCAGACAGAAGATCTGGAATGGCTGTACCGGCACCAGTTTATCGATGGGTTCAGGTTTATCGAGATAAATAAAATACTTACCTCCTTTTGCGATGATATGGGTAAATCCGAACGAATAAAGAATACCATATTCCCTACAACCTATAACTACTATTCCAAAAATTTTATCTGGATCTTTATATACTGTACGACCATAGCGATGAGTCATTCTACCGGAATATGGTCGATCATATTAGGCTCCCTTCTCGGTTACGTGTTTTTTACCATACAGGAAATTGGTCAGATACTCCTCAATCCTTTCGAGGCAATTCCCACCGGCATACCTCTCGATCAGATCACCAGGACTATAGAAATCAATATACTTGAAATGCTGGGAGAAAAAGATATTCCATTGCCGGTACAAAGTATCGATGGGGAATATATTATGTAAAACCCGGAAACTACTCTGGTTTTCTACCTGTATTTCTGCTCACAGTCACCCGTTCCGTCCGGACTCCGTCAGCAGCATGTACCCTTACAAAATACATTCCTTCAGACAAGCCGGTCAGATCCATACCGCCGGTTCCAGGAGCAGCATATACGCAAACAAGCTCTCCTCTCAGATCCAGAATCTCGACCAAAGTTATCCGGTCAATTCCGGTTATTGTCAGCATATCAGCACACGGATTGGGAAAGAGCAGCATCTGCTTCGTTTTCTTTCCGGTTTCCAGCCCCACAGCCATATACTCATCAGCCGCATAGGCACACTCACTATTATTGATATCTATATTGGAAGGATCATCTGCACCTTTACCATCTCCTGCAGCGCGCAGATTATTGGTAGGGTCAGGCTTTTGTAAATACACTCCTGAAGACGCCGAGGTATTCTCATTATCTCCACCCATCACCGCTGATCCTCCGATGGTCTGCCCCCACTGGAAGGCATTATCTTTAATTATGGCATCACCGTTAATTGCTCCTCCCACAACTACCGCATTTCCCAGGATCTGAACATTACCGGATATGGAACCTTCACTGCCAAACACCTTTGCAGCATCTGCAATAACCACATTACCAGATATCTTTGCCGATTCTCCTACCCGGGCATGCCCCTTCACAACCACCCGATCCCGGATTTCTGCCCGATCAGCAACCACAGCACGACCCTCAACGCGTGCATGATCCAGCACCCTGGCTGTGCCGAGCACTCTGGCCTCAGGACCTACATATGCTGTAGCATCTACCTGAGCAGTCCGGGCCACGAAACCTCCGCCGTTGCTGTGCAGAGCTCCCTCCACCTGAGGAGCACCCTCATCCTGATATCCTTCCGGAAATGCATTCTTTAAAGCAATTTCATAAGGATATCTGTATACTTTGGGGAAACCAGCTTCCCAACGATAATTTGCATGCCTCCGGGGCGCCCCCATAACCACCAGAGCTACTTCCCGGTCTCCCGGCAACACCTCAAATTCGACCAGTGTATCCGGCGCAGCATAGAGCGGACTATAACGCGGACTATGGTCCTCTCCCAAAGCCACAAAACCATAGCGCCAGCCTGCATTATCATTGCATGCAAGCCCTCTGAACCGAAGACTGACAAGCGAGTTTCCTGTTGCATCCCTGACTGGAAACAGCTTGATTACATTAAAACCATGCTCTTGCGGGGCAAGATGATCCGGAATAGCAAAACGGCCTTTTTCAACAGACAAGGGATTGAGAATTGTCTGGAAATCTGTCGGAATATACGGAGATGGACTGGTACGGATGTAATCGCGGATAACCGGCCCCAGGGGCGCTTCAAAATCCCACTGTGCTATTCGCATGGCACAGCGTCCGAACAAATCATTCAGCTGTTCCTGATCATTGCCTGTAAAAAGCCGTCGGATAGTCTCTGTCGGATGCTCCGGATCTTCCGCCTCCAGCCATACGCGGCCAAGGTATGTCAGACCCAGCTCCGATTTTAGCGCCTCCAGCATAGGCCATCCCTGATTCCTGTTACGCGCATTGGTAAAATAATAATGATTTGTTCGCACATACAATGCGAGATCTTTTGTAGCATCCTGTACAAAACCGGCATTCTGACATGCCATAAAGCCTGCTGTCATCGGCCAGAAAGGCCCCACATAAATCCGGCTTCCATTATTATGCGGGCGTTCACCAAACCCATAGCCGGGAATACCGTCAATTCGGGCCATATATGAAAAAGCATGCCCAAGCTCATAGGCAAACATAAATTTATTAACCATTGCAGCTTCGATCCACATTGCCCCGGTTATATTGTCTACTCCGCCTCCATATGCCATACCATCATTGTCCTGACGGATCATTATCGCAAACTTGTACTGATGAATATTGGCTTCCGGATTCCGGGAAGCAAAATCCAGTCTCTGCAGATAATTATCATATATCGCCTCACAGGTTTTCATTTCATTGGTATCCACTCCGACTCCCTCCTCCCAGAAAAAAATAAGATTAGCGGTCTGAATGCTCCGGTCTGCCGAATAAGTCGATCCCTGACTGGTAAAATCAGAGGGAATATGCACTTTCTTCTGCGCCAGTCCGGTCAGGACCACCATTGCCAGCATCAGTATGAGAGGAATTCTTTTCACATTATTAGGAGTCAAAACCAATCCATTTGTTTCCCTTATACGCATGCAGGCTCAAAGAGGAACAATAATTGCAGCATTAATCTGTTAAAATTACGCTGTAAGATCACCGGAACGGATACAATGCATTCATTTGCCATTCATACTGCAAATTACAAAAAGCTATGGTATATACTCCTTGCGGGTATCTTACTTCTTTCGGCTCCATGTCCGGTTCGCCATTTTATACAAGAACACTTTGGCGCAGAACACACAGACGTCTCCAACAAACACCGGGCTGTGCTTCCTCTGCAATCATCTTGTGATGTGACCGGCAGCTTCCTTGTCAGATCAGCCGGAAAATCACTTTCCCGACAGAACAGGCAACGACTCCCGGCAGAAGCTACCTGTAGCCGGACCACAGGTAAACAACTTTCCGTTTTTTTGCATCAGACCGATAACCCATATCGGTTACGACATCTGATTCCTCTTTATATTTTATACAAATGTCTCCGTATACAGGGCTGATTTTTCTTTCCATCCACGATTCAATCTTTGTTTTCTAAAATCGATCAATCATTAAAATCAGCATTGTATGCAAAATCATCCGACCTCCGCATCTTCCATGATTGCGGGACTTTATACTATGTCTTTACGCCTGGTTGTCGGCTGGACCTATTTTTCCGCTTTCTGGCGGAGAATGATTCTTACCAACAAACTTGATCCTGATACTACCGGGTATATAGGCGAAAAGTTCAATCATTTTCTTCCCAACGCTCTGGGTATTAAACCGATTATCGAATACCTGGTAAGCAATCCGGAGTCTTTGTGGTGGGCCATGCTCCTGTTTACGATAATCGAAGCTGCAACAGGCCTTCTGCTCATGCTGGGCTTTATGACCCGCCTTATGAGTATCAGCGTTATATTTCTGGCACTGGGAATACTATTCGGAGCCGGCTGGCTTGGCACGACCTGTCTCGATGAGTGGCAGATCGGCGTGCTCGGATTCGCAGCCGGACTTGCCATATTCTTTAGTGGTGGCGGCAGCTATTCGCTTGATCAGTATCTGAAGCGTTATGCCTGGGGCAGGCACCGGACTGTACAATGGCTGGCTTCCGGTGAGCTACCCTGGTACCCCGGCACACTAAAAAAGACCGCTTTTGCCGGAGCGCTGTTTGCATTATTTATCACGCTGTTTACCAATCAGTATTTTCATGGAGGAGTATGGGGAGTTCTGCACAACAAGTCAGTAAGCCCAAAACTCGAGATGGAGAGGATTCGGCTCAACAAAACGGATCTCTCATTTGACGTATTCAGAACCGAAGGAGCCGATGTATATGGCTCCTTTCTTATCGGGATTACGCTGCATTCTGCTGAGGGAGATACCATTATTGACCTTAACTCCGAATCGCTGGCTTCCTTGCCTGCCCGGAACATTAAAAATCACTATGTTGCCAGGATCAAACCAGGGAAACACAGTCTTGTAATTCCTCTGGGGGCTAAAGCTACCATAACATTGACCGATAACAGGCTTTCCGGGCTGGCTCCGGGAAGCTATTCTCTTACCCTGACAGATATCAGCGGTATTACCTGGGAAAAAGAATTTATCTACCAGGCTCATTAAAAAGACCGGACACTGTCCGGATTGGTACAGTGTCCGGTCTTAAAAGCTTCCCGGCTTGCCAGATCTCCCGTTCGTTTCTAGCTGAAAAGATCTTCATCTCTTACCAGCAGAAGAATAGAGCTTTGCGGAACTATAAAATACTTTTCATTTTCATAGTTAATTTCATAGGATCCGCTCTGAACATATATAGCCAGATCTCCGGCCTTTGCCTGAAGGGGTATATATTTTACCTTTTCATCTTTCTCTTTCCATGGCTCATTTTCTTCTACCGGCAAGGGTATCGGATATCCCGGACCTACTTTCAGCACATAACCGCTTTGTATCCGTTCCTTTTCCTGTACTCCGGGTGGCAGAAACAGCCCCGTTTTTGTACGATCAGAAACCGTGCTGGGCTTTACCAATACTCTGTCACCCACCACAACCAGTTTATCGATTGGATTTTTCACAATTTAAGATAGTTTGTTTTTAATAATTTTCATCGTCTGTTTTATCGCTTCAGCGCTCTGATCATTTCCTTTTTACCGGGAGGACCGGGCAGTCTTTCTACTTCAAACCCGGCTGATTGCAGATTGCGCCTGAACTGTCCCTGAGCGCAATAGGAAACAAGCAACCCGGGTGCTTTTATATAATTATAACACTTTTCTATATTGGAGAGATCCCAGACTTCCGCCTGCTTTCCCGGAGCAAATGCATCAAAATACACCAGATCATAGTTTGCCGTACTCTGCCAGTCCTCAAGCCGGCACATATTCTTTTTAATCACAAAGTACGGTGTGAGCTCCGTCTCCTTTCCCCATTCCAGCTGGTGCATAATTTCATAAAAATGTCCGGCCGGTTCCGGCAGCCTGTCCTTATAGTTCAGCTTTTGCCAGATCTCAGCCGGAAGCGGACAAGGCTCCAGTGTATGGTAAACCACCCGATGCTGATGCTGTTCCGCAAAGGCCAGCGTAAGCAGCGCATTAAGACCTGTGCCGAATCCCACCTCCAGAATATGCAGATCATTTTCTGACTCTGCAGCTTCTTTTAAACCTTTTTCAATAAAGACATACTGCGATTCTGTAACAGCTCCGTGAAGAGAATGATACGTTTCATTCATTTCGGGCAGGAACAGAGTATGCGAACCATCTGCTGATGAAACAATTTCTATATTCATACTGTAAATATCCGGATATGCAAAATTAATGTTGTCGGGAAATAAATGAAATCAAAATACTTCAGTTTCTTTCTATTGAAAAGCGTATATTTTATCCGAAATAAGACGATTATCCTTTGATTCACAAAAAGAGATCTTTATTTATTGAGTAAAAAAATAGCCATCGTACAATCATCATATATTCCCTGGAAAGGATATTTCGATATCATCAATTCCGTGGATGAATTTGTCGTGTATGATACGGCAGGATACTCAAAAAACAGCTGGCGAAACCGGAACCGGATTCCAGGCCCTAATGGTCTGCAATGGCTAACTATTCCTGTAAAAGTCGATTACCTTAACCAGCCTGTAAACGAAATACGGATACATGATTTCCGCTGGGCCGCCAGGCACTGGAAAACGCTGAAAGCCATTTATGGCAAAGCGCCGTATTTCCGGCTCTTCGCTCCTTCGCTGACAGATCTGTATGAGGACAATGCGACAGAACCCTATCTTTCAGCAGTTAACGTTCGTTTTCTGCATTTCATCTGCCGCCAATTGAATATCAGCACCCCGCTATCTTTCGCCCAGGATCTTACAGCTATTGATGATCCTACCGAAAAACTACTACATATATGCCGGTCCCGGAAGGCTACGCATTATCTGACAGGTCCTGCTGCCAGGAACTATCTTCGTCTGTCTCGTTTTGAAGAGGAAAACATTACAGTCGAATGGATGAATTATGAAGGATACCCGGAATATCCCCGGCAGTCTTCTTCTTTTTCACATTACGTGAGTATATTGGATCTGCTTTTCCGGACCGGACCGGATGCCTCAATGTTTATGAAAAGTTTTTCAAATCCATGATTGATTATTCTGTTATCATACCCGTATTTAATTCCTCCGGTTCCATCATAGAAATTACGGATGCTATCAGAGAGTTTTTCGAATCCGAAAATCTCCGCTACGAAATACTGCTGATCAATGATGGATCTTCCAACCCTGACACTGCAATGGCCTTGCAGATTGCTTCCGGACGAAATCCGGCTGTACGGGTTATTCATTTACGAAGAAACTACGGACAGCATGCCGCTACACTCTGTGGTCTGGAGCATAGCCGGGGCCACCGGCTGATCACTATGGATGATGATCTGCAGCATGATCCGGGAGATATTCGTCTGCTCATGGAGAAAAAAGATCATGATATAGTAATTGCCGGCTTTAATGTTAAGATACAGTCTTTCAGTCAGCGCATACTAAGCTGGATCAAGAATAAGCTGGATGAAATTCTTTTGAAAAAGCCGCACGGGCTCCGGTTCTCTTCCTTCAGGCTTCTCAAAAGAGAAATTGCCCGGTCTATGCTCAGCATACAGACTCCCTATCCTTACCTGCCCTCCCTGATGCTTCTTGTTACCGGCGATATTGTTAATGTTCCCGTTACTCATCGTCGTCGCAGCAGTGGCAAAAGCGGCTATACCTGGTCCAGAATAATCCGGCTGGCGTTTAACCTTCTGTTCAATAACTCAACCATATTGCTTCGCTGGATGGCCGTAGCCGGCTTTTCCACAGCCACCCTGTGTCTGCTGACCATGTTCTGGTTTCTGTTCAAAAAAATAGTCTTTGCCATCAATGTCCCCGGCTGGACTTCTCTTTTTGTGTTAATGGCCGGTATCGGAGGGCTTCTGCTGGGCGGGCTTGGAATTATCGGTGAATTTCTGGCACGTATTCTTACCGGCATTGAAAAACGTCCGGCCTACTTTATAAAGGAGGACAGTAATGAGCTCCGCTAGATTCTTCATAATTACCGGCATGCTGCGTTCAGGCACTACATTGCTTCAGCAGGCTCTGAATGCCTGTCCGGACACGCAATGCAGCTATCAGGACAGCACCGGATTATTTACCCGTATCAAAAGTGACTTTCTGAAAACCCAGAACCTCCAGCCGTATCATATCCTCTCAACGCTTTTTCCGGCAGACCCTCATCCGGAACAGCTTGCTGCTTATCTTCATCAGCAGGATTTTATAAAACAACTGATTTCAGATCATCCTTCCGGTTCTATTCAGGGGTATAAAGAAGTGCTGATGGAAGAGTTTATTCCCTATCTGCTCCGATACCTCAGGGTTATTCTGGTGATTCGCAACCCCAAAGACGTCATAAGCAGCATGCATTATGGCAATTTTGAACAATATTCCGGCTCACACCGACCTGTACTGTTTGACATCAGAAACTGGAGAAAATCAGCCGCTTTTGCCATTTATGCACGCCGGCATCCCGGGTTTTTACTGCTTCATTATGAAGACCTCGTTTGTCAGTTTGATGAAACCATAAGCAAAGTGTTCCGATTTCTGGAAAGGCCGGTTACAGATATTCCCGACACCCTTCCTGCCCGGCTCAGACATAATTCATCCTTTACTCAGGATGCAGAAGGAGTTTTTACCAACTCGGTCAACCAGCACCGCTATACACTTGATTCAGAGCTGGAGCAATATATTGAGCAGCTTTGTTTTCCGGAAATGCAGGCACTCGGATACTCATGTCATATGACCCTGAATCAATGGAAGGAAAACAGATATTACCATATACAAGAACCTTTTCCGATATCGAGACCAGAGTTTAAGGATTTTGATGCAGTCAGTGAATCTGAAAAGGAGCGGGCAAGGCATCTTCTTTTGCAAAGCAACAATTGTACAGATCAGGATCAGCTGCGAAAAAGCTACATATACCCGGAAATATTTGAAAAATTACACCTTAGCCTGTAAATATAACGGGCAGATATTTTCTTTTTAAGCAACTGATTTTACAGGAACTGTATACCATTCGCCAAAGAGCAGTTTAAAGCTTAAGGGCTCAAAGATTATAACCAGAAAGGCTGCTTTGAGAAACTCAGCCGCCTGTGGCTCCCGAAAGGCAAATCAGCAACCTGTTCCCTAACACTTAAACCCTGAAAAATCTATTTTGCCCCTAATACCGGCAGGGAAAAGTAAAAGGTAGACCCCAGTCCTTTTTGAGATTCGACCCAGACATTGCCACCTTTAAATTCAACTATTTTCCGTACTATAGCCAATCCTACTCCTTTACCGGAATTTTCTTCCTGGCTTTGTTCCCGTATGGTATAAAAGATATTAAAAATCTTTTCAAAGTATTTGGTATCGATGCCGGGGCCGTTATCCCTGACATAAAAAATATGTGCGGCACTGTCAGAAGCTACTCCGATTTCTATTTTGCCGTACTCCCGTTTTATAAAAGCTGCTGCATTGTCAAGCAATTCCTGAAAAATCCTCCGAATCAGGTCCGGCTCAATAGTCAGAACGGGCAATTCATCGTTAATAACGATTTCCATATCGCCGGTATCCTGAAGATTTTCTGCCAGCTCACGAAGCATTGTATTCAGATTTACTTCCTCCACTCTCGATATATCCTGCCTGACCCTGGAATACATCAGCACTCCCATAAGGAGCTTGTCCATTTCATTGACTTTGATATCGATAAAACCCAGCAGCTCTTTGCCGCTTTCATCAAACTTATCATCATATTCCAGCCTCAGCAGCTCGGCGATCGACTTGATGGAGTTAAAAGGACCTTTCAGATCATGGGAAACCACATAGGCAAAATTGTCCAGTGAGCGGGTTGTCCGGTCTATTTCTTTTTGCTTTTCTTCAAGCTGGTACCGCCTATCAGAATCCTGTCCGAGCAGCTGATTGATCAGGACAACCGTTTTTCCTGTTTCACTTCTCGGGTTGGGTACAAACAACAAGGCATCTGCTTTTTTGTCAATAATAGCCTGCAAGGACCTGCGGAGGTGCCTGAGCGGTTTTACATAGCCCAGATACATCCAGCCGATAACAAGAAGTAAAAATACCGTAATAATCAGATATACAGCAAAAACAAATGAAATCATTCACAAATTTACAATAAACTTATAAGGTTCTTATTGCTAAGGCAATAAAAACTATCATTCAGGAGATTTTGTTTATTGTATCTGAAAGGATTTTTTTCCATATCCAGCACCAGTCCTCCGGCAGCTTCCACAATTGCCTGTCCGGCAGCAGTATCCCATTCCATAGTCGGTCCGTGTCTGTAATAAACATCTGCTTTGCCTTCTGCAACCATACAGAACTTCAGGGAGCTTCCCCTGGAAAGCATCTCTTTTACACCGAGCTTATTCAATACGGTCTGCTCCTCGGGCGATGAGTGCGACTGACTTCCGACAGCTACCAGGTCTGAGGTCCGCAGCCCGGTACGCAATTCACTTCTGCCCAGCTCGTCTTCTTTGAATGCCATCACTCCTTTCTGTCCGAAGTAAAAAGCCTTAGTTGCCGGAATGTAAATTACGCCAAGTACCGGCGCTCCGTCTTCTATAAGCGCGATATTTACTGTAAACTGGCCATTTCTTTTTATAAACTCTTTGGTCCCGTCCAGAGGATCTACCAGCCAGAATTTCTTCCATTCCTTCCGTTCATCGTAAGAGATATCCCTGCCTTCCTCCGACAATACCGGAATACCGATAAACGATGCTTCAAGCCCGGAAGCAATGATTTTGTGCGACTCTTTGTCTGCCAGAGTCAGCGGAGAATCGTCGGCTTTAAAATCAGTGATTGCAGAAAAATCTTCCCTCTGATAAATCTCCATGATCTTTTCACCGGCCTTTACAGCAATATTTTTCAGGATCTGACAATCAATTTTCTCTATTTCAATGTTTTTCATATATGCAGTTTTTCAATTCAACTTGTTTTACAGAAAGTAGTCTATTAAATCGCTCAAATTAATAGAAGTTTAACACATTCCTGAGTTTTATTATAAAATAATGCTATTTTTGCTTTTTGACTATGAATACTTCGAACAATATACATCCCATCTTTGACACGATTTTAAAACAGAGTGACAAAGAAAGATTACTCAGACAGCGGGGCATTGTTCTCTGGATGGTAGGCTTATCCGGCTCCGGCAAAAGCACGCTTGCCAGGGCGCTGGAAAAAGATCTGCATCAGGCTGGTTTTCTTACCCAGCTTCTGGACGGGGATAATCTCCGCACCGGTCTGAACAATAATCTCGGTTTTTCGGAAGCAGACAGACTTGAGAATATCCGCCGGGCTGCAGAAGTATCCAAGCTGTTTATGAATTGCGGCATTGTCACTATATGCTCTTTTATCAGCCCGACCGAAGAGATCCGGAGCATGGCCCGTGAGATTATCGGTGAGGGGTTTATGGAGGTTTATATCAACTGCCCGATCGAAATATGTGAACAAAGAGATGTCAAAGGGCTTTATAAAAAAGTACGGAACGGGGAAATTAAAAATTTTACCGGTATCGATTCACCGTTTGAAGGCCCGGTCCGTCCGGACATAGAGATACGAACCGATCTGGAACCTCTGGAGGATTGCAGAAAAAATCTATTTGATACAGTTCTAACTAAAATCAACTATTAACAGGAGCAAAAGGACCTGATATAATTAGTACCATGGATTATAACTTAACCCATCTGAAACAACTTGAGGCCGAAGCAATCTTCGTTATGCGAGAAGTTGTTGCTCAATTTGAAAAACCTGCCTTGTTATTTTCCGGCGGAAAAGACAGCATTGTAATGGTCAGACTGGCTCAAAAGGCATTCTGGCCCGGCAAACTGCCTTTCCCTCTTGTGCATATAGATACAGAGCACAATTTTCCTGAAACCATCACCTTCAGAGACGAACTGGTTGAAAAACTCGGAGCCCGTCTGATTGTACGTTCCGTAGGTGACTCTATCAAAAGCGGCAGAGCAGTAGAGGAAAAAGGCGCTAACCCGAGCCGTAATGGTCTTCAGACCATTACACTGCTTGATACCATTGAAGAATTTAAATTTGACGCATGCTTTGGCGGAGCGCGCAGAGACGAAGAAAAAGCACGGGCCAAAGAACGCTTTTTCTCTCACAGAGATGAGTTCGGACAGTGGGATCCGAAAAATCAGCGCCCCGAGCTGTGGAGCCTGTACAATGGCCGCAAACACATAGGCGAGCATTTCAGGGTGTTCCCGATCAGCAACTGGACAGAGATGGATGTATGGCAATACATAGCGCTGGAAAAACTGGAGATCCCAAGCATCTATTTCTCACACACAAGAAAAATCATCAACAGAGGAGGTACGCTGCTGGCCGAGTCGCCTTTTGTTACCCTTCTGAAAAACGAAACGATAGAAGACCGGATTGTTCGTTTCCGGACTGTAGGCGATATGACCTGTACGGGAGCAGTAGAATCTCAGGCTTCCAATCTCCAGGAAATAATCGAGGAGGTTGCTTCTGCAAGATTGACCGAGCGCGGAACCCGTACCGATGACAAGCGGTCTGAGGCTGCCATGGAGGACCGCAAAAAACAAGGATATTTTTAAGTAAAGGTTTAAAAAGTAAATGCTTAAAAGTCTCTGAACATTAAACTTTACTATCATAAGCTTAAAAACTTTGATCTGATAATCTTTACATCACAAAAAACTTTTACACACTACTTCTGATGAAAACTGAAAATAACGGATATCTGGATATGGACCTGCTGCGCTTTACCACCGCCGGCAGCGTAGATGATGGAAAAAGTACATTAATCGGCCGTTTACTCTATGATTCCAAAGCCATCTTTCAGGATCAGCTTGAAGCCATTGAGCAGTCCAGCACACAGAGAGGAGACGGACATGTCAACCTGGCGCTTCTGACCGACGGGCTTCGTTCCGAGAGAGAGCAGGGTATTACTATCGATGTCGCTTACAGGTATTTCGCTACTCCGAAACGCAAATTTATCATAGCCGATACTCCGGGACATATTCAATATACACGCAATATGGTTACCGGAGCCTCTACTGCCAATCTGGCAATCATTCTGGTTGATGCCCGAAACGGTATTGTTGAGCAGACCTGTCGTCATTCCTTTATTGCTTCCTTATTACAGATTAAGCACGTAGTAATCTGTGTCAATAAAATGGACCTGGTAGATTACAGCCAGGATGTATTCGAAAAAATAAAAAGCGATTATGAAGACTTCTCTTCCAAGCTGAATATTCCGGATATACGCTTTATTCCGATCAGCGCCCTCAATGGCGACAATATTGTGGATCGCTCCCAACATATGCCATGGTATCAGGGAAGCACACTTCTGTACACTCTCGAAACCGTTCATATAGCAAGCGATCTTGATTATGTCAACAGTCGTTTCCCTGTACAGTGTGTTATTCGTCCGCAAAGCGATGAATACCATGATTTCAGAGGATACGCAGGCCGGATCGCGGGCGGGGTTTTCAAACCCGGCGATGAAGTACTGGCGCTACCTTCCGGCTTCACTACCAAAATCAAATCCATTGAGACCATGGACGGGCCATTGAGCGAGGCTTTTGCTCCTATGTCGGTCACTATAACACTGGAAGACGAGATTGATATCAGCCGGGGTGATATGATTGTAAAACCAAACAATCAGCCCAATGCCACACAAGATGTTGAGGTTATGATATGCTGGCTGAATGAAAAACCGCTGCAGGCTAACGGAAAATATATTCTGAAGCATACCAGCAAGGAGTGTCGCTGCATTGTAAAAGAAATACGCTATAAAGTAAATATCAATACACTGCACAGAATCGAGGATGATAAAACCATAGGTCTGAACGATATCGGCCGGATTCTGCTAAGGACCACCAACCCTCTTTTCTGCGACAATTACAATAAAAACAGAACTACCGGAAGCCTTATCCTGATCGATGAGTTCACAAACGAGACTGTCGGAGCAGGCATGATATTGTAAGGAATAATCCGCATTCATTCCATAAATAAAAAAACCGCTTGATGCGGTTTTTTTATTTACCCGTCCGGACCGGCTTTGCCGGCCCGGACAGATTATCAATCAAAAGTAATCCCTGTCAACCTAAACTACTCAACTTCCAAACCTCAACCCTTCTATTATAAGAACTTCCTGCAAAATATAATGTTTAGTCCTTTGTCAAACTATCTGCAAAGATTATGATATTTGCTGCATGAAGTACCGTAGTAAATTACCGGATATAGAAACGACCATTTTTTCTGTTATGTCGCAGCTTGCCGCAGAACACAAAGCCATCAACCTGGCCCAGGGCTTTCCTGATTTTGCCTGTTCCCAGCAGCTGATTGATCTGGCAAAAAAACACATGCACCACGGATGGAATCAGTATGCGCCCATGCCTGGTGTACTGCCTCTGCGGGAAAAAATTGCTCAGAAAACCCGGGAGCTCTATCAGTATCTGCCCGATCCCGGTACGGAGGTTACCGTAACCTGCGGCGCCACGGAAGCCTGCTATACCGCCATAGGCGCATTTGTGGGAGAGGGCGATGAAGTCATTATTTTCGAACCGGCATTTGACAGCTATGTGCCCGCAGTCCGGCTCCATGGCGGCGTACCTGTATTTGTAGAGCTCAGCTATCCCGATTTTGAGATCCCCTGGGAAGAAGTCAGCGCAAAAATCAGCTCCAGAACCAGGATGATTATCATCAACTCACCGCATAATCCTACCGGAAGCATACTGAAAGCTTCTGACATAGCGGCTCTGGAAAAGCTGGTTCAGGACACCGATATTCTTATTCTGAGTGATGAAGTATACGAGCATATCGTCTTTGACGGAGCAGAGCACGTAAGTCTGCTGCGTTATGAAAGTCTTCGGGAACGCCTGCTGTCTGTCTTTTCCTTTGGCAAGACGTTTCATACTACCGGCTGGCGTATAGGATACTGCATAGCCCAGGCTGAACTTATGAAAGAGTTTCGCAAGGTACATCAGTACATTACTTTTGCTGCTGCCACGCCTTTGCAATATGCCATAGCTGATTTTCTGGATAACAGAGATGAATATCTTTCTCTGTCTGCCTTCTACCAGTCCAAACGGGATCATTTTATCGGGCTTATGCAGTCATCCCGCTTTACCTGCGTACCATCCGCCGGCACTTATTTTCAGCTGTTTTCCTACAAAAACATTTCTGATATACGGGATACCGAGATGGCAGAATGGCTCACCCGCGAAGCCGGAGTAGCCTCAATCCCCATATCTGTATTCTACCATTCCGGAAAAGACGAGAAAGTTCTCCGCTTCTGTTTTGCCAAAGAAACCATTACGCTGGAAAAAGCCGCAGAAAAGCTATGCAGAATCTGACCATAACGACCGTACAAACCTCTTTGTACTGGGAAAACCCGGGTGCCAACCTGGCCATGCTCGAAGAGAAAATATGGAATGCCGGATCAATCGGTGACCTGATTGTATTGCCTGAGATGTTTACTACAGGTTTTACCATGAATGCTCCGGCTCTGGCCGAACCGATGAATCTGACAACCTGCCGGTGGATGAAGCAAATGGCAGCCCAGACCGGGGCTGTACTAACCGGAAGTATCATCATCCGGGAAAACAGCCGGTATTACAACCGCATGCTTTGGGTCGAACCGGATGGACGAATCGACTTTTATGACAAAAGGCATCTGTTCCGCATGGCCGATGAGCATCTGGTTTTCTCCGCCGGTGAAAAACGTCTTATAAAAGAGCTGAAAGGCTGGAAGATTGCTCCTTTTATCTGCTACGATCTGCGTTTTCCCGTCTGGTCCAGAAACACGGAAGCAGAAAGCTATGACCTGGCAATCTATATTGCCAGCTGGCCTGCTGCCAGAACATTAGCATGGAACACACTTTTACCGGCCAGAGCTATTGAGAATCAGTGCTATATAACCGGCGTCAACAGAACGGGAACTGACGGTAAAGCCATTGTTTACGAAGGCAGCTCCGGAATATGGAATTTTCTGGGAGAAAAAATAAACGATTCGGGTCATGCCGAAGTTATTCAGACCGGATCTCTTGACATGGCCAAACTACAGTCCTTCCGCTCAGCGTTTCCGGCTTTCCGGGACAGTGACCGTTTTTCCATCCATCAGACCGGCAGGTAATATTTTTTAGATTCTTAACATTCAATTATTCACTATTAAAAAGTATTTTTACCCGTTTAAAAACCATTTAAAAAATATGAAAAGGATTATTTTGATTACATCGCTGTTTCTAACAGCCACATTTTCATCATTTGCCCAGGGTTTTGAAAAAGGGGATGTTCATCTTAACCTGGGTGTCGGTCTGCTGGACCATGTCGGCAACGGATACTCTTTTCCTCTGAACAACAAAGTAGGATTACCGGCTTTCAATGCCAGTGTCGACATCGGAATCCATAAGTGGATTACCGTAGGACCTTATCTGAGCTACAAAACCAGATTTTTCAAAGGCGGTGATCCAAACTGGATCGACGGACGTCTTAGCGACAAAGTAAATGAATCATGGTACTATTTCGGAGCAAGAGCCACTTTTCAGATCACTCCTTTCCTGAACGAGGTTGCCAATACCAATATTCCTGAAAATCTGGATCTGTATGCCGGAGTGCTTGCCGGAATAAATCTGTATCATAAAAGAACCCGGTCTGCTGTTGACGGTGTAAATGATTATACCTTAACAACTACCGACGGTCATGCTTCTCTGCTTGCTGCAGGCGCACGCTATATGTTCGCAGAAAACGTCGGGGTTTACCTGGAAATATATCCGTTCGGTTATACCAGTCTGTTCAATACCGGATTTTCCATAAAATTTTAATCCCGGAACTGCGAAATTATGCCCGTCATTGGTCGAATACTATTCTCCTGCATCATTATTCTGGGCTTATCCGCAAATGGTATGGCTCAGGAGTTCCGGAAAGGAAATGTTGCTTTTCAGCTGGGCTTTACCCTGTCTGACTACAACAGCCACGAATGGGTAAGCTCTACCCTGTTGCCTTTATACGGCACGATAGATATCGGCATTCATGATTATGTCGCTATAGGACTTATGGCACATTACTTTTCCAAGACCTACCGCAGGGAAGGAGAAGTGTACAACAGCCGTATTCCCGGATATGAATATGCTTCCGACTGGCGTATCAGGGAAAACTATCTGAGTGTCGGAGCCAGAGGGACGTTTCTGATCACTTCTTTTCTCAACGAAGTCGCTAATACCAGCATTCCTGAAAACCTGCATCTCTTTACCGGTGTGCACCTGGGACTGGACCATTACCGTCAGAGCAAAGAAAACGAGTACAAAGGCTATCCGACAGCTTCCGATCTGGAACCTTTCGGCGGACCTTTTATCGGTGCAAGGTATCTTTTCTCCGATCACGTGGGCGTATTGTATTTACCGAGCTGGGCATAGGCTGGGCCGGGCACCGCAACAGTGCTCAGTTTGGCGCATTCGGACTGGCATTCAGCTTCTGATACGGGAGCTATCTTCATAAAAGCAACGAGGCCGGCAAAACCGGCCTCGTTGCTTTTACTTTATTTGTCTATCGTCTTTTATCGTCCGGCTATTTTCAGCAGACAGGCCGTATTTTGCGATACTACCGAGACAATCACAGGACCGGATGGCCCGGAAAGCGTTCTGCCTTCTCCAGGTAAAAACCACCTTCCTCCATCATAACATATTAATCCGATCGGGGTTGATTAGCAAAGAGCTGTTAACTTAAATGAAGATTCGGAACTTTTTCCTTGCCTTATTTTTTCTAATATCCATACTTTCTTCTGCGCAGCATGCGCAGCCCTACTATCCGTATTCTCTGCAAAAAGGTGATTTTCTGATCAGCGCCGGTGTTTCATTGGCACATTTCAAAACAGTCAATTATGCGAACTCATCCCGGACAGGCGTATTTCCGGAGATCTCTCTGGTCGGTGAATATGCCATAGCCGATGAGCTGAGCGTAGGTCCTATTGTCTCCTATTATGCCCGCAGGTACAAATACGATACGCCCGCAGAAACCTTTATATTCGAAGCAAACCGGTATTTTGTGGGTGGAAGAGCTTCTTTTCATTTTGCTCCCTTTCTTGAAAAGCATCTGGTGACCAATCTTGACAGCGAGCATTTCGATATTTACATGGTATTCGGGGCCGGCTACAAGGGTACATTTTTTGTCAATGACCCGTACAACCGCGCCAACGGGCGACTGAGCGCTATAGCTATGGCCGGTTTACGCTACATGTTTTTTGAAAATATTGGCTTGTATGCAGAAGGCGGCATGGGCCCCTTTGCGGCATTTACCTTTGGTCTGACAGTGCGGCTATAATAAACTGTTTCTGCTGCTCTTCCTCTTTACGGGTGCAGTACTGCTCCCCGAGATCCCTGAAGTACTCATCAACCTCCTCATTGTGTATGGTAGAAAGCACAAAGCATTTGCCCCTGCCCGCCATAATCAGATTCTGAAGCAGATAAAGCTTGTCAGGTCTGATATTTTCGCTGCCCCCGATAATCAGGAGTACCCTGTCTGCCGCATCGATCATGGTACGGCCATATTCAAACAGCTCCTGATCGGAAAACTGGTCCAGGTCATAAAAGGAGAAATCGCAGAAGTTTTCCTGAATAAAAGGGGTAAAGGGGCCGCCAAAAGAATAGCTCCTGAAATCCTCGATGACCTGAAAATTAATTATCGCTTTCATACTAAAATTAAAACCCCAATTCGTATTTTTCTGTTTTAAACACAATCGCAAGAAATCACTACCGGTATGTCTATCGAAGCAATCTACCAGCTCTTTTCGGCCTCAGAAGGCGTTTGTACAGACACCAGACAGATTCGTCCGGGCGTATTGTTTTTTGCCCTCCGGGGAGCCAGCTACAACGGCAACCTCTTTGCCGCTGCAGCGCTGGAGCAGGGTGCCTCCTATGCCATCATTGATGACGAAAGCTGCAAAGTTAGCAATCGGTGCTTACTGGTACAAGATGTTCTGAGCTGCCTGCAGGAGCTGGCCCGTTTTCACCGGCGCCGCTTTACGATACCCTTTATCGCCGTCACGGGCTCCAATGGCAAGACTACTACCAAAGAGCTTATCCACAGCGTACTCTCCACTACCTATAAAACCTATGCCACCAAAGGCAATCTCAACAACCATATCGGCATACCGCTGACCCTGCTTTCCATAAAAGAAGATGCAGAAATGGCCATCATCGAAATGGGGGCCAATCATCAGAAAGAAATCGAAGGCTACTGCCGGATCGCCGAGCCTACGCACGGCATCATTACCAATATCGGCAAAGCCCATCTGGAGGGTTTTGGCGGGCTGGAAGGCGTAAAAAAAGGCAAGGGTGAGCTCTATGCCTATCTGAAATCCAGCGGCGGCACTGCTTTTATCAACTCGGCCAATCCTCTTCTTATGGATATAGCACGGCCGGAGCAGGCTGTTTTCTATCCGCAGGAGAACGATTTTTACTCCTGTACACTCACGGAAACCAATCCGTACATACGTTTCAGAGCTGCCAACGGAGACCAGATACAGACACAGCTGATCGGCCGGTACAACTTTGACAATATTGCCGCAGCACTATGCATCGCCCGGTATTTCGATGTACCGGATGCGGCAGCCAACCGTGCCATCAGTGCTTATGTACCGGACAATAACCGCAGCCAGGTGATCCGGCAGGGCACCAATACGGTGCTGCTCGATGCATACAATGCCAATCCTTCGAGTATGCAGGCTGCGCTCGAAAACTTTGCCTCTCTGCCCGGCTCCGGCAAAGTGGTTATTCTGGGCGATATGTTTGAGCTGGGGGAAGAGTCGGAAGCAGAACATGAGCGCCTCGGCAGACTGATCTGTGAAAAAAAGTTTGATACGGTACTGCTATGCGGTACACACATGGCCCGCACGCTGCAAACCTGTCCGGAAGCGCTCTATTTTACCGATCGCCCGGCGCTGGAAAACTACCTGAGTACTGTGTCTTTTACGGGAGCACAGATACTCATCAAGGGAAGCCGGGGCATGGGACTGGAAAAACTGCTTCCCCTGCTATAGGCGGAGTGTGTGACAGAGATGCACGAAACAGGACAGGGCACTTGCTTCGCTATATATTGGTTTGCAGCTGATATTAAAAGTTCAGGGCTTAAAGCTCAACGATTGTACAGATAGGGATCGGTGAATACCGGGCTTACCGAAACCCGCAGGCTTCGAAAGCCTCCGGGCTACCAACAGAAGGCAGAAAAACATTTCCTGCTGAAATAACCTGAAGATTATTTAATTCAGTCTCCGGCAGGTTTCCATCGATCCAGCTTTTTCAGTACCGCTTCCAGCTCGTCCGGCCTGGCAGTGCCCAGCAGCAGATGCCTGCCCTGATCATATACCAGCTGCAGCCCATGCCTGCCGGATACATTATAGGCCATGCCTTTTTTCCAGCCTATACGCAAGCCCCAGCCGCCAAACTCCCTGAGCGGGCTATAGCGACGTACATAGGCCTGTCCGATGCGGTCCCAGATGATTTTTCTGAAGTGTTGCAGCGGATAGTAGCGATAGTATACGCCCTCTTCAGTGATCTTTGTTTCCAGCCTGACAAACAGGAGAAAGGCCGTAAGTGTCAGGTTAAACAGATTGAGCAGGATCAGCGCCATATCCGGCAGGGGGTCATTGCCAAAATCCTGCTGCTGCACCAGCTGCCTGAATAATCCGTACAGAAATACTCCATTGACTGCCAGCACCATGATCCAAAGCCAGATCTGGCGAAAATATTGCTTTTCTTCAAAAATCGTTTTTTTAGCTTCCATAACCGGATTGATCTTTTTTATAACTGCACTATAGCATATAACACCTATGTATGAGACGGTTATATAACTTTTCAAAACCTAAAAGAGGTTTCATTATAATGGTTCCGCGTCTATTCCTTTTGCCCTGAGCTCATCAAAAACCCTCTGATCATTGCAAAACAGAACCATATTCTTCAGATTGGGAAAGTGCTTTACATCATCATATGATGCTATATCAAATACATCATCCTCCCCATCCCAGAAAGGAATAATATTCATATATACATTGTTTCCGCCATCCTGGTACAGCCTGGTAATCTTATCTGCAAACTTTCTGTCAATCTCCAGATTCCTGAAATAGTCAACGACCTCGGGAATAGGCTCGTATCCCTCCTCTTCCATATCAATTTCCCGCTTATCATACAGCTCTGCAAACTCATATACATCAAATTCCGGCTTCAGCAGCTTCTGATTGTACATCAGCTCCTCGATAACCAGGAGCTTGAAATTGAAGTCCGAAAACTCAATTTTGTCACCTTTACTTTTTTCAATTTTATACATATCACCTTTCTTTTTCGGTGGTGCTTTCTTTTCAGCTTTCAGGACTGTAATCTCGCAGATCTCTTTCGGCTCTCCGGCTTCAAACCGGATTTCCACCTCCAGATCCCCTACTATGTAGCTTTTGTAAATATAATCTTCCTTTGTAATGGTGACATAGTCCTGATAATCGGTTCCTTCGATTTTAATGCTGCCATTAAAGTTGTCTTCGGGATATTTTTTATCATTGATCTGAATTCTCAGTTCAAATATCTCCATATCATCTGACGAAAATCCGTCAACGCCTGTATTCTTCCAGACATAACGTCTTTCTGCATCATTGCTGCCCGACACATCCGGCATACCCAGCCAATCATTGAGCGTAGCTATGGCTATCGGAAATGCAGTAAGCGCTCCGTTTATAACCATTGCCTCTCCGGTAAAATCAATCTCAAATGCATTCATATCGTTTGTATTTACTGCCATCGCCCGGGTTTTCGGAGTGGATGATCATCCCTGCGGGCGGAGGCCGGATTACTCTTCTACTTTTATTTCTGAAAAAGGATAAGCGCTGCTATACATATAGTTCTCTGCCTGATCCACTATACCGGCTTTGACCGGATTGTTGTGAATATAGGACATTTTTTGTTCAAACATCCCTGTGTTTGCCAACTCAATGGGATGATTCGTTTTTTGCCAGAACATATACTCTTTATTCTGCCGCAATGGCTTTGCGTAATATCTAAATAAGTACATCATCCATTCTCTGCGGCTTTCGTATGGATTTTCAAGAATACACTTCAATAGCACTTTGGCTGTATAGCTTTTAAAGTCTCTGAGGATTTCTCCTAAACGGGCATCCTCATGCCGGACGATCAGATGCAAATGACTGCTCATGACAACATAAGCATAGATTTTTAAGCCCTTTATCCTTTGACAATATTTCAGGCTTTCAATCAATATTTCTATATACTCCCTTCTGTTAAATACATCAATCCAGCCAGCAACCGTAAGTGTTACAAAATAGGGCATATCGGTTCGGGCTTTTCGAAGTTCGGACATAATAGCTGCTGATTCATAAAAAATAACCCTAAGATACACAATGTAAGCTTAAATTAAACTGCGTAAGATCGGTAACATTGGAACTATCAGCATACGCACTGCCCGATCTACTACCATCGCCCGGGTTTCCCGAGTGATTACTATCTCTGTGGCCTTCGGCCAATTGACTCTCTCTGCCAGCACCGGGGTCCGCTTGAGGCGCTTATCTTAATTTTCAGCTGATGAACAAAAAAAACGGCCGGAGGCCTGAGAATAATAGTCATTCCGCAAAGCGGAGCGACAGAGACAATCCATCCGGCTGCCAGTACCTTATTTTCCGGTGCTGAGCCGGGCAACCTCTTTCACCGCTATCGCTCGGGTTTCCCGAGTGATGATTATCACTGTGGCCTCCGGCCAATTGGCTCTCTGCCAACTCCGGAGTCCGCTTGAGGCGCTTATCTTAATTTTCAGCTGATGAATAAATAAAAATGGCCGGAGGCCTGAGAATAATAGTCACTCGCTAAAAGCGAGCGACTGTGGAGTAATAATGGCGGCTTCCAGATCTTTTTCGTAGTAGGATGCCTCCCTTTTCAGATCAAGAAATTCCAGAAACATCGGGTCCTTTATAATTTCTTTGGCATCAGAAGGAAGCTTTTCGTTTCTTGCTATGGCCAATACACTTTCCTTATCATTGCTCATCAGAAGACGTTCGTACAAGCTGCTATTGATCTGCCTTTCCAACTGGCGAACTGTCCAGTTATTCTTTATGGTTTCGGCGATATAAAACGCTCTTTGATCTTCCGTATCGAGGCTTACCAGTAGCTTGTACTGGCTCCAGCTCAATTGCGTCCACAGTGTAGACGCAATTGGAAATGTACGGTAAAACTGCCTGTATCGCTCCAGTTGCCTAACCGAAAATCCGCTTCCAAACTCTGGTTGCAGCTGTCCGGAAAGGTATTTTATAAGATAGGTACCATAATCGGCCCGATCTTTTCCCTCTTGTTCTTCTTCAAAAATACGCCTACCGATATGCCAGTACATGAGTGTTCGCTGATGGTCAACAGCACGAATAGCTCTGTCTTTTGACTGAGCAATGATGGCTTTTATGTCAGATATGAGAAGCTGGTTTATAAGCATGGAATTTGCCGCAGAAAAATATAATTATCTTACCAATAAGCGGACAGTATATACATAATCAGGCTATTCGCTGCTTTTATGGGATCAGACATTAACCGATACAAAATCCCATTATTGCCCGGGTTTCCCGAATAATCTCTATCCGCCATCGCTCCGATTCCCCGGGCGATTACTATCCCTGTGTCCGAAGGCCTTCTAACTAATCGCCATCCCGCAAAGCGGAACGACAGAGACAATCCATCCGGCTGCCAGTACCTTATTTTCCGGTGCTGAGCCGGGCAACCTCTTTCTTCAGCTGGTCAATAAGCTCCTCCATCAGACGGATTTTGTCCTCATACAGCTTGCGTTCATTGTCAGATAGCTGAATATTATTATGAATGATATAACCAAAGGAGGCGTGGTCTTGATTGTTAGTCAGATTAAAGAACATTTTTTCGTCAAAGGAAAGAATGTCCTGTACGGTGATATCAAGCGCTTTGGCAATCTGCACCAGCCTTTCCTGGCTTATAGTGGTTTCGTCGGTTTCCAGCTTGGAATAGGCCGACTGACTTATACCCAGCTTGTCAGCCATATAGTCCTGTGTGAGGTTTCTCAGCTCCCGTATCTTTTTGATCTTGGTTCCCAGTGTTGTCATATCGTTGATAGTCAGAATATATTAGAAAGAGCAGGAATATTTTATTCCCTGTCAGCCAATTATTTTTGGCAATAAACAAATTGATTGTTTAAAAAACAACGCTATGATTTTTTTTGAAACTGCACAGGCTGGCGGGTGGCCGGCAGAAGCCTGCACACTCCATCCGGCCGGGTGGTACTGTGGTCTGGGCACAGCGCTGACCTATATCCAGACCTGCCTGATACGTATTCATAATGACCGGATAAAGCTGGAAATGGCGATGCTCACCCGGAACGAATTTGACAGAAATACCGGAGAAACACTGCTGAAAATCCAAAAAGAGCTGCATGATCTGCGGGACAGTCTGTACAGGCAGGTATTAATGTCTCACCATCGTCCGGATTTTCCGGGTAATTGTTATTCTCTGTAAGTGCCATTCAGATATAACACTAATTAAAGTGTGATTAATTTTGATGTTTTTAGCAAAAAACGTATACTTGCTCCCCTCATTTTCAGCGCACAAATTCACTGACTGCTATCGGTTTGTATCTCATGTACACTATTTTTATATCTTCGAAAACACGCTGTCGTATCCTGCTAAGCGCTGCCTGTCTGCTGATAATTACTGTCCGGCTGCCGGCACAGATCACCCCTCCGGGACTCCGGCAGGAGCAGCAGACAGAGCGATCTTATCCTATGGGGGCTACGGCCCGGGATATTGAGGAACAAGGCTACCGGGCGACCGAACAGCGAATGGGTATGTATATCAACCGCCCCTACCGCACCGCCGAAGAAAACCGGCAGGCCATGCAGGAATACCTCAGGCAGCAACAGCACCAGCAAAGCCTCCACCGGCAGGAGCAACACAGCATAATTGCCGGACTGCTCAACGAAGCACGGACGGAAGGAGACCGGCACGGTACAGCGGAGTCTGCCTGGTACCACTCACCGGAGTTTGCCGCCCGGACCCGCTCCTATGCGGATGCGCTCGGCCTGCTGAGCGCCCAGCTGGCCGGCAGCAGGCCCCTCTCGGTTTCCGAAGCCTATTTTGTGCTCGAAAACGCCTGGGGCGAGAGCTATCTGAGCAGAGATGAATACGAGCATATACTGGATCATTCGGCAGGATTTATCCGCGCCTGGCTCAGATCACAGAATCTCAGTCCGCATAATCAGCCGGAGCTGCACTTCGGGATACAGAAATTTATGCGGGATACGCTGTCCGTGCTCAGTCCGCATCCTGACCAGCCCGGCCGCTATGTGCGGACCACACATCTGCCCTTTTTCTATGACTATGTCGATTTTCGGGGAGAAAAGGATTTCCGCAGCTATTTTCTAACCAAATGCCTGGCTACCGGCGGCGGGCAGTGCAACAGCATGCCGGCGGTATATTGCGTACTGGCCGAGCGCCTGGGCGCTACGGCCTACCTTTCGCTGGCTCCGCATCATGCACTGGTCAAATACTCCGATGCGCAGGGCCGCCTGCACAACTACGAGGCTACCACGGGCTGGCATATATCAAACCGCTGGTACGAAGACAACCTGTTTATAAGCCCCGAAGCAAAGCGCAGCGGCATATACCTCGATACGCTCAGCCGGAAGCAGATCGTAGCCAACTGCCTGCTGGATCTGGCGCTGGGCTATATGCAGAAGTTCGGCATAGCCGACGGCAGCTTCATCAATCAATGCATCGATGTAGCCATGACGGCTTTTCCCCGCCGGAATGCCCTGCAGGCCTACCTGCTCAGAAGCAGCCTGCTGGCCGGACAGCTGGAGCAGCTGCTACGGCAGCAGGGCATCACGGATGTATCCCGGATCGACCAGCTGCCGGAAGCCCGGCAGCTGCGGGACGCGCTCCTGCAAAACGAAGCGACGATTTCCCGGCTGGGCTATCAGCCTTTGCCCGAGGCGCTGTACGAAAGCCTGATGCGGCAGCACGAATTCAAAGGCAGCCGGCAAGAGCAGTCAGGTCAGCAGAAACGGACCCGGTTTATTCAGTCATTTTGAAAAAATAATCACTAAATTTACATAGAATGAAGCCTTTACTATTTTTTTTCACCGCTCTGTCATTCCTTCTGTCCGGTTTTGCCACAGCGCATGACTCCACGGATGTACGTACCGGATGGTACCATGCAGCCCGACAGGAGCTGACCCGTATGCTGGCGGGCAACGCGCCGCTGAGCTATGAGCGGGCGCTGTTCTGTATCGAAAACGCTTTTCATAGCAACGGACTGGACAGCCTGCACTACCGGCACACGCTGGACAGACATACCCGGCGTATCCGTGGGCTGATGGAAGCCAACCGCGATGCTGTACCGCAGCACTTCCGCCCCGGTCTCTCCGAAAGCATGGCGCTGCAGCAGAACCGCTATGAAAAAGCGCTGGCCAACTGGGCCATTTTTACCTATATGACCGATACCACGTATATCGGCGGGCAATATGCTCACCTGCCTTTCAGCTATTCGTTTCAGGATCCGCTCGGCACGCTCGACTGGACACATACGCAGGTTACGGCGCTGCTCAGCCGCGGTACGGGCAACTGTTTTGCCCTGGCTTCGCTGTTCCGTATCTTTTCGGAGCGGCTGGATTCCGAAGCTGCTCTCTGTACAGCGCCCGGTCATATCTATATCCGGCATGCGGACCACAAAGGGATATACTACAATGTAGAAGCTGCTACCCGGTCTTTTCCCGGCACCGGCAGCATCGCCACCCTGACCTATACAAGCGACGAGGCGATAAGCAGCGGGATTGCTCTGCGTGCGCTCGATACGAAACAATCGGTAGCTTTGTGCCTGGTCTATCTGGCCAAGGGCTATCTGTACGGCCAGCCTGCACCCGACGACACCTTTGCCATGGATTGTGCCGAACTGGCCCTGCGCTACGACAGCCTCTGCCTGAGCGCCCTGCTGCTCAAGGCGGAAGCGCTGGAAAACCGCCTGCTCCGTACCCCTCATTCACCTGACCTACAGGGTGACAATAAGGACTTTGCAGCGCTGGAGTCCCTTACCCGCCGGCTGTATCAGCTGGGCTACCGGCAGATGCCCCTGTCTATGAAAGAAATCATCATAGGCCGGCTCAGAAAAGACAGCACTGCCATCCGGATCGGGGCCACGGATCATACACCCCGGCCTTTCCGGGAGATCAGTCCGGAGCCGATACCCTATGCCAGCCTGTCGTGGGGCCGACTGGAGGAAATGCACGCTGATAAGCCTGCAGAGCGCTACGGCCGTACTCTGTTTGACGCCCGGAGCGGGACAATCACAGGCTTTGCGGACTCTGTATTTTTCAACGACTACTTCTTTGACCCGGTGGTATTTGCCTGGCAGATCGACCCGCTGGCGCACAAGTATCCCTCTCTCAGCCCCTACCATGCTTTTGCCAATAACCCGATCCTGTATGTAGATGAGGACGGCAGGGAGAATATTATATATCTTGCTATTGCAAAAGACAAGGAAGGTAGGCCAGAAATTGATATAAACGATGCTAAATCCATGATCCAAAAAACTAACGAATTATTAAAAACTACAATGGGACTTAATACACGTTTAGTTCTAATGGAGGAAGGAACAATTCTTGAAGAAACAGATAATGTAGTTACAATAGGAATAAATAGAAATAATATTCAAAAAGAAATGGCCAATTATTCACCTGGATTTGCCAATAGCCAAGAAATTGAAGATTGGGTCAATGCTAATGATCCTTCAAATCCAGAGAAAGGTAATAATAGGATTTCTCTCGATAAAATTGGGGGTGTAGTAGACGTAGATGATCTTCAAAAGGGACTACTAGGTGCCGCAATACTTTATCCTCCTGATAAATTAGCGGAAGTTGAGCGCAACATTCAGAAAAATGACCCTCATATTATTGTGGGATTAGCAATAATTCATGCATCTGGACATGCTGCACAAATAGGACATACTTATAACATCATGGTTGAAGGTGCAAGTATGCAAGAAGGAATTAGGAATGGCACACATGCCACTCATTATGCAGAAATAAAAGGAGATGATAGAAAAGCATGGGATAACAGATATTCTACAAATAAAGCTTCTACATTCAAAGCCGTTGGAAAAAGACCCGTTCGAACAAAAATAGATTAACCAAATGAAAATTCAGAATTATATCATTTTTAGCTTTCTCCTTTTCTCCTCCTGCGGAAAAAACCCAGCAAATAATTCAACTGACAATGATATTCAAACATATACTAATTTATACAATACGGTAAAAAAGAAAAATGATCTTTGGCAGGTAAGTGCTAAGTTTCATGGAGATAAATGTAACGAACTGAGTTTCTATTTTGAAGATCTGTATAATGGATTTCCTAAGGATGCTGATAAAATTGTATCCAATTTTGAATATCTGAATAAGGTAGAAATAAATTGTCGCATGCCAGATCTGCCAATGATCAATAACTCTAACATTCGGGAACTCATTTTATCTGGTGGTGTGGAAGCTTTGAATTTTAATTCCGGGAACCAATACCTTAAGAATATTGACAGACTTCTTATTTCTAATCACGGATTTCCTGTTCAAGTAATTTCTATTGCTCCTGAAAATAAATTGCGAAAATTAGCTATAGTTGATGCACAAATTGAAAACATCGATACATTAACAGAAAATATTGAACATATCGAATCATTAAATCTAGCAAAAAATAAAATTCAACGGGTTCATAGGCTACCTTTTAAAGAAGGTACCATAGTTGACTTGAGGTTAAATCCCTTGGAGGATACTATTAGTATAAAGGCATTAAACCCCGGTTTAATATTTATATTTAATTGACATAATCAGTCACTCTTTGCCTGATATTATGAAATTCCAATATCATATAATCAGCCTATTGATGCGATTAACTTTAATTATATTCTCTCTCCTATGTTTATCATGTTCTGACACTTCAGATATAGAGCATAAGCAGGCAGAGAATCGATTGCTCAGAAAAGTAATCGAGTATTCCTTAATTGAAAATAATCTACTGATTCTGAAAAAGCAAAGGATGAAAAAGGAAAATACAGAATATATACTGAGGACCCGACAATCAGAGAACTCCTCGCCAAAGATCAGGAAACAATGGCACTCATGGAGAAATCCCAGCTTTGCAGCTTAACGATACATGAGTTTTTTATTGAAATTAAAAACCCGGAGATCAGCAAAGACACCGGCCGGGTACGAATTTATTCAACATGTGTATACAATGATAATGACACCTGTATCATCGGAATGCTATGTGGCGGCGGCATGCATCTCACCTACATAAAAAAGGATGAGGAATGGTTACTGGAAGAAAGTATTGGCTGGTCTGATTAGGCATTCATATCAGAAACATGATTATAAACTCAATAAATAAAGCATTTTCACTACTATGCTACCTGCTTTTCCTGATGCTGGCTTATGGCTGTCATACCAATGCGCCAATTGAAGAGCCATCTGTCCGGGAAGCCCTGAAGCTTGGTTTTGACATCGCTTTGAAAGATTCCATACTGACCGATTGGGAAAAAACCAAAGACAGTCTTGGAAGATTCCTGGTTTACCCCCTTGCTGGTCTGAATCATGAGTTAAGCTCTAAAGAATTTAACAAATATAACTTCAGAATATTAGACAGTCTTGAAATTTGTTCATTAAATAATGGAGATCATTATCTTATACTGAAGAAGCCCCAAATAGCAACTGATACGGTTATTTTCAGAATTTATAGCGACTGTGTATACAAAACTCCTGATACATGTATAACTGGCATGTTTTGCGGAGGTGGACTAGCTCTAATAATGAAAAATGAAGATAATTCTCTCGCAATACTAGACACCATTGGTTTTTCCAACTAATACTATTTACATGGATTGAGATGAAAAAAGTGGCTCGACCTGGATAAGTACTGATACACTTGGGATGTCAAACTAATATTCGGTATAACAGATATGAATAATCATTGGCTTGTCCGAATATGTTTTTGCTATACTACAAACTCCTATTGATAATTATATTCACATGATAAGAACTGCGTTGTTTGTAACAGGTATGCTCGCTATCCTGTTTTCATGCCGTGACAAAACAGACATACCGGAACATTATCCGGAATTTGTCGCTCTGAACAAAATCAACAATTATCTTTCCGAATGTAACCATTATCCCAGGATGGTCATAATAAGTAATGATGGAAAGGTTTCTGATTTGGAAATCACTGCAGATGGCGGGTGTCTTTGGAAAGTTCCCGAAGAAATTAATAATCTAAAAAATTTACATGTACTGACGATCAATAGTACTTCATTGCAGTCCATACCCTATATTGATTCTCTAACCAACCTAATCACACTTGACCTGTACGCCAATCATATCGAAGGTGTTGTAACAATACCTGCTTCCCTTCAGCAACTAGCAATGTTAAGTCTTGGCTCCAATGAAATATCTGATGTACGGTTTGAAGACACAATGAACATAATCAATCTGGGTCTGTTCAACAATAAGCTAACCAGCTTGAATCCGAGCATCAATAAGCTCAAGGAATTGGAAAAGCTTTTTCTGAGCAACAATCAGATTCAGGATGTTGATCTGACGAGGCTCCCCAATCTCGTCTATGTAGACTTGACCGACAATCCGGTAGACAGCACGGCAATCAAGCTGCGACATGCCAACACGAAAATCCAGTTCAAATTTGGGAGTACTTCGAAATAGCTCAGTGAAGATTGCAAGATAGCACAATGGTTATGAAAGGCTTATGGGTTTTAATAGTATCTTTGTTCGGACTATTCTGTAGCTGTAAAAAAGAAACAGATTATTCTGATTCACTCACTTCCGTTGTTCTCGCTGATTCTGCCAGTAGTCCTATGATTGCCACGACAGCTAACTGGAAAGAGAAACTACTTAAAGATCAAAATCTTTGCCTTACCCGATCCGGAGCATATAAAATAATCCGGCATGAACTAATCCCTGATCTGGGTGGAACATCCAAATACGCTATCAATGTTGTAGAAAAAAACGATAGGGTATTTTTTATCCCGGACAATGACCATTTATTCTATCAGAATCCAGGCAACCCGGAAAGATCCCTGACTTTTGAGCAAGGTGTTAACACTATGTTATCTGCCGAGAAAATAAATAATCCTGTCATCCTATATTCCTTGCTGGATTGTCTGATTGATTCACTGAGTTTTTCACAGGCAAAATATAATTACAGAATAACCCCGGAGAATATCCCGGATGTACAACGGTATTTGCAGATAAAAGAAGATGATGTACTCTGGAATGCCGTTTTTACCGATATTCTGGATGAAAATAAAATGATACGATATTATTTATACTTCAATACAATATTAGCAATCAAGATCATACCAAGTAAAGAGCACCTTTCTATAAAGACACACCTCCTTTATCCCGATAAGTTTGCTTATGCTACCTGGTAAAAAAGTTAATATCACAGAAATCCTGTTTCTCGAGCTTTTTTTTGCTTGTCTGCAACTAATGCAATAAATTCTCTTATGTTCATTAGCCATGCTTGTTGTTCATCTTTATAGGATGAGTGTATGGATTCTGGTAGAACCAGTTGAAGATTATTTGCTTTCATTTCATTGGTCTGATTTTCGCTTATCCCGGGTTCCAGAGTCATCAAATGCTTTATTTCTTTAATTCTTTTTGCTTCAGCCAGAACTTGCCTCCATCTGTCCTTACAAGTCGTTTTTACCCCTAACATTGTCAACAAACTACTTGGGAATAAACTATTTCTATATGAAAGAATACCAGGAAAAATAAAATCCGGTTTTGTCTTGTTTTCAGTTTCAGATCTTGCAGAAAATAATATCTGATTTTTCTGAAAAAGAAAAGATACATGATCTTCAAATGCATACCCAGCCCTTGACTTTCGTCTATTCTGAACGCTTAAAGAAAAACTAATAAAACCATCCACATCCTGCTCTCCATTATTACTAATAAAGCCATCCTTCATCTTCTCAGCCACAACATGTCTTTCCAGCCTTCTAAATAACTTTTCTTCCCATTCCATTAAACAGATCAGTGCACCATCAGGATCTTCAATTGGATCAAATTCTGAAGGATTGGTTTCTCTTGCATATTTTGAAAAATCTCTTGTGACAGGAAACTTGCCATTAAAAGGCAGTAACAAATTATCCAGAAAATCATTGTCGGGCTCTTCGACTTCGACTCCTATTTCATCGAGAATAAACCTGATAGTAAAATCAATTTTTGTATCCTTGTTTTTCTCTATTTCTGAATATTCGAATTTTTGATATGAAGGACATGGCAAGCCAAAAAGCCAATATAGCTGGCTTTCCATCGTACTTTCCGGTGATGTTAAAATGACTAACAAAGTTCCATCTGTTCTCTTGGCAATAAACATTGTATCACCCTCTCTTGCCATGCTCATTACCATATTATCAGGAAAATACAATCTGAACTCAGACCTGCTAGGGTGATTCTCCCTAGCATCGTACCAAGTCATGACTCCATCATCAGACAGACCTTCATTTTGTTCTTCAATCCATAGAAACTTCGTAGTAAATTGTTTTCTTTCATCGGACCTGATTACTGCCTTTAGTTCTTTGGAACCATTAAACTCGTGTTGATGGGATTTAGCCGGGGTAACCTCTACCGCACTTAACCTTTTTACTGCAATCGCTTCAAAGTATTGGGACAAATAACCATTTCTCATATTCCAGCAATTTCAAGATTTTCTTCCCCCGATCTTATCCAGTTTTCAACTCTGAATATCACCTCTTCTATGTGTTCCTTTCCTTTTCCCCGTAGAGAACATTCCCAGATAATCAGAATTTTCCATTTTAATATATCCAATTTATTATAATTTCTTTTATCTCTGGCTATGTTGCCATTTATCTTTTCCTTCCAGAATTCCTGATTTGATTTTGGCAATTTAAACAAAGAACAGGAATGACCATGCCAGAAACATCCGTTAATAAATATAACAGCAGAGTATTTGGAAAAAACCAAGTCTGGCCTTCCTGGAAGTTTTTTATCATGAAGACGATATCGGAATCCTTTCTTATGAAGCAAAGTTCTTACTATAATCTCAGGCTTTGTATCTTTTCCTTTAATACCAGCCATCATCTGACTTCTTTTTTCTTTTGAAACGATATCAGACATTTTCTACCTGTTTTTTACATTTAAAAAACTCTTTATCAATGTGTCGATTATTTCGTTTAATCATATCCATTATATAAGGTTTCATGAAGCCGGCTATTGCGGATGCTAATGGAACAATCACCGAATTACCAAACTGACGATAAGCCTGCGTATCGGAAACCGGAATTTTGAAGTTGGATTCATTAGGTCCATCAAACCCCATTAGTCTCGAACATTCCCTCGGTGTCAATCTTCTTGGCCTTCTATTATTTCCCTGATTAATAAGTATTTCAGACCCATCCTTATAATATCTCGCAGATAAGGTTCTAGCCACATCATCAGGACCAAAGAGACTGAATCCGAATCCATTACCTTTAGCCTGATGTTTCTTTTTATATTCCTGAAGATATTCCCACAATCTAGGAGTCAAGGTATATTTCGGATCCACTTCCCCGTTAGTAAACACCCCCTCTTCTTCGCCATCCAGCTCATTATGCAAGATATTACCAAGAGTAGGATTATTTTCAGGGGTTAAAAATTTGTCAAAGTCAAACCCAACATCCTCTCGAAATCCTACAATAAATATTCTTTCCCTATGCTGTGGAACCCAGCTTCTCCCATCAATAACCCTAAAGTCAATCTTATATTCTAACTCGTCTTCTAAAGTTCTTCTTATAATCCTGAAAGTGTTTTTCTTATCATGACTTACCAGATTTTTTACATTTTCCAGAAGTATGGCAGGCGGTTTATGGTATTCTATTATTTGAGCAACGTCAAAAAATAATGTTCCCTGAGTATCACACTTGAAACCATGAGACCTTCCTAGTGAATTCTTTTTTGAAACTCCCGCAATAGAAAATGGCTGACAGGGAAATCCTGCGACTAGTAAATCATGCGCAGGAATTCTTGACAGTGTTTCCTCATTACGGGTAAAATCTTTTATATCTCCCACTACCGGATGGTTACAATCATTGTTTGCCTGATAGGTCAATCTGCATGCCTTGTCCCATTCACTAGTAAAAACACATTCACCCCCAATTTTATCAAAAGCTTTTCTAAAACCGCCAATTCCTGCAAATAGGTCAATGTACCTGAATTCTTTTTGATTATTCAGATGAACTGTCTCATGAGAAAGCTTAACCATTGTCTTCAGTTCTTTCAAAGCCAGTGAATATGCAGATGTTTCGGTAGCCTTCTGTGTCCATCTGTACAGGGTTCTTTCAGGAACACCTATTTTTCTGGATGCTTCCTGTGGAGAGATACCCAATTTTTCCAGTATTTCTGCAAGTTCAGTCATCTTTCTGGGATTATTTTTGCCATTTTGGCTCTAAGTAATAAAAAAAAGCTTTTAAAAAAAACATATACTAAAAAAATTAGCACCTAAACTTCCCTCTCTCACACAATAAGCAAAACACATACAACTAGTTAATAAAGAAATAGCTATAAATTTTCCCGGGGATCGCTCGATCAAGTTGCAAAATGGAATTCATTATTTTCTTTATCAAACCTAGTATATTCTATCAAGATATCTGGAAAGTTTAGTGATGAACGGAGATCTACATAACTTAAGCCAAAGGCTAGCTTACTATTAAATCATCTGATTGAGTAAACGATCCAGTTATTTTTAATGGTTCTACTAATATAAAAACACTCCCCCATCCCCCCGGGCTCCCCGAGTAACTATTCTCCCTAATGGCCTCCGGCCAAATTATCTCTCTGCAAGTTCCGGATGTCCGTTTGACATGCGTATTCTAAATTTCGATTGGTGAATAATCAAAACGGCCGGAGGCCTGATGAATAGTAGTCATGCCGCAGCGCGGCACAACTGTAAACAATATACTCCTCCCTCCCCAACACAATACCTTGCCCTTCGCTTATAGCAGCAAATCAGCTACCTTTGCCTCTATGGAAGATCTGGACCTGGTCAATGAGTTTAAATCCTCTCCGGAACTTATTGAGAAGCTCTATGCCTGTAGCCGGAAGAAGCGCTACGAGACGGGAAGCGTCATTCTGAGCGAAAATGCCCATATACGCTCCATACCGATTGTGGTCAGCGGAGCAGTAAGGGTGATCCGGACAGAAGAAGACGGACGGGAGATCCTGCTGTACTATATCAAGGCGGGAGAAAGCTGCATCATGTCTTTTCTGGGCGGACTGCACAACGATACGAGCAAGGTAAGAGCCGAGGTAGAGGAAACCGCCGAAATACTTTTTCTGCCGCTGGACAACGTGACACTATTCATCCGGGAATATCCCGAATGGCTCAATTATATCTTCCGGCTCTATCACAAGCGTTTTGAGGAATTGCTGGACATGGTCAATGCCATCGCTTTCCGGAAGGTGGATGAGCGTCTGCTGGACCTGCTGAGCAAAAAATCGGAGCTCAGCGGAGCGCGAACCATCTATGTGACACATGAGCAACTGGCCAATGAACTGGGCACGGCCCGGGTGGTGGTATCCCGGCTGCTCCGCCAGCTGGAAGACAATGACATGGTAAGGCTGAGCCGGAACAGGATTTCCCTGCTCTGAGGCTGTCGTAGCCCGGAACTCTGTAACCTAAGTAGCGGACCGGGCCTTGCCGGAATTGTATTTTTGCCGGAAACAGCAGCACCGGATTGCCGGTGCGGAAATACTCTCTGGCATGGTTCGATTTCTTGTTACGATAGCCTTCTGGTGCTTTACCTCAGGCATGCTGCAGGCTCAGACACATCTGCAGGCCTGGTTCAGAACGACACTCAGCTATCCTCTGAGCACCCGCCTGCGTGCGGATTCGGAAGTACAATACAGGCGACAGAGCGGCTCTGACAATGGCTACATACCGGACAAAAGCCTGATGTACTCGTTCCGGCAATGGCTGACCTACCGCTGCGATGAGCAGCTGTCGCTGTCTTTGTCGCCCCTGGCCTGGTTTACGCATTATAAAAGCATCGATCAGCCGGCCGATACCCTGCCAGGTCTCCGCCGGGAGTTTCGTGTGTCGGCTGCCACGGAGTGGCGCCAGCCGGTGGGCTCCAAAATACATATCGTATACCGGAGCGCGGCAGAATACTGCTTTATGTCCGGCGCCACCAGTCCTGCGGTCCGCCTTCGCTACCGCACGGGACTCAGCTATGCGTTCGGCAAAGATCTGCGGCTGTCTCTGGCCGGGGAAACGTTTTTGCATCTTTTCCGCACTGATATCATGGATCAGAACCGGCTGATGGTACAGGCAGACTATACAATCAGCAGGCATATCAGAATCGATCCGGGTTTTGTCTGCATCAGCCGTCCCCGGGGGCTCAATCAGCCTTCACTGGCCCTGGTCTTGTTTCTGAATCTCATGATACGGTTGTGAGCTGCCGGGGTAATGTGTAAAAACTCCACATCGCACGTTGCTTCGGGATTGCCCGGTTATATTCCCGGATCTGTTTCTATCCGTAGAAAGCAGCCATACTGCATCCGGAGATCCGTTGGCCGAAACGGGGGATACGCTGTTTTACGTATTTTCCGGAAGGCAGGCAGATCATAGCTTTGCTTGTACAATAACTATTCTACCCTATGAAACAATCAATACTTCTTACCCTGCTCAGCCTTTTTTCTGTCCTGCACAGCTACGGCCAGTGGCAGGCGACGGGCCTTTCTACCGGCTCTATTGAAAACGTCTGGGATCTGGTCAGCCACAAAGGCATTCTGTATGTGTCGGGCAATACCAACGGTCTGCAAAAGTCCACAGACGAAGGACAGTCCTGGACCAAGGTAGAGCACAATGCATTTACAACCAATCCCACGAGCCTGCGTATCGATCTGCTGGCCGATGCCGGAGACGCGCTGTACGCGGTCACTTTCAATCCGTACTACGCTTCCTCTATGGTATACAAATCGCTGGATGGCGGCGAAACCTTTGAAACCGATACGGTGGGCCTGCCAAAAAATACGGGCAATAATGAGCTGGTGGCGATCAACTCGATCCATTACCATCAGGGGCATCTGGTGATTGTTTTCAACAATATCGGCAACTGGCACAAGCAGGAGGATTCCGGAACCTGGGAGCAAAACAAGGAGACCAATACGGATTATTCGCAGCTTTTTGCCTTTCATAACGGAAAATTCTATACATGGGGCGGCCTTTCCTATTTATACATTTCTGATGATTACGGACAGAGCTGGACCCAGGCAGCGGGCGACCGGCTCCCCTCCTGGTTTAACCCGACGGTAATCCATACGGATGAATCTACCGGCAGAATCTATATAGCCGGCAGCAGCATGGTTACAAACAAGTATGCCTTTCTGTACAGCGACGACGAAGGGGCAAGCTGGGATAGCCTGGCGGTCAGCCGGTATCTGCAATTGAACAATTTCCAGATCAGGCAGAAGATCCAGCGGATATACAGTCAGGGAGACCTGATCATCCTTGGTCTGGACAAGGCGCAGGAAAGCGCAACAGCCAATGTGCTGATAAGCCGCGACGGCGGGCAGAGCTTTGCCCCGGACACTGACGGGCTGCCGACCAGCACAGTAGCTGGCATTGCAGCAAAGAGGTTTGTAGCGCTCAGCGGCAAGCTGTATATGGCACTAAACTTTACGGATGTATACCGGAAAGATCTGTCGGTCACGACTGCTCATACAGAGAGAACGGCCGAATATCGTCTGGAGGCATATCCCAATCCCTGCACCGACATGCTGCACATCGGTCTGCCCGAAAGCAGACAGTCCGCTACGATCCGCCTGTACTCAGCCCGGGGCGAACAGCTGTCCGAGCCTTCTGCCGGAATGCTGGATGTATCCGGACTTGCCCCCGGATTATACCTGCTGCACCTTTATGAGGGAACGCAGCTGACCGAAACAAGAAAGATTATTAAGAAATAAACTGCTGGTCACAGTAACCGGAGGCGGTTGGCTTTCTGCACCGCCTCCACTTTATTATGTACCTGCAGCTTGGTATAGATATTTTCGATATGCTTGCGCACTGTACCGGTGCTGATATTGAGGTTTCCGGCTATTTCCTTCAGATACCAGCCCTGACTCAGTCCTTCGAGCACTTCGGTTTCTCTGGCTGTAAGGGGTACTTCCTCACTTGATTTCGGCCTGTCAATATGTGCGCCGCGCAGAAGCTTCAGCGCTTTGTTGGCAATAGAAGGCGACATGGGAGCTCCGCCTTCCATAATTTCCATAATACCTGTAATCAGCTTGTTGGTCAGGTCTTCCTTGAGCAGATAGCCGTTGGCTCCCGCCTGTATGGCCTGAAATATTTTTTCCTCATCGTCAAATACGCTCAGCACAATGATACGGGCCTGCGGACAGAGTATCCGGAGCCTGCCGATGCAGGTGATACCATCCATGACCGGCATCTGCAGATCAATCAGCGCTACATCCGGAGCAATCTCGGCAATATGCTCCAGCAGCCCGGCTCCGTTGCCGGCGGTACAGACACACTCCAGCCGGGCCGAGGTATGCAGCTGCTCCTGCACCAGCCTGATTATTCCCGGATTGTCATCAGCGACAGCAACCTTTATCTTCATATCAGTTGTTTTTTTATGGTAATAGTGGTTCCGGACGGACCGGACTCAATGCACAGCCGGGCTCCCGAATCCTGCATACGTTTTTTCATACTGATCAGTCCGTACTGTTCCTCACTTTCTTCTCTGCATTCAAAACCTTTTCCATCATCGGCAATCGTGACGAGCAGCACAGCTCCCTCAAACGAGAAACGAATTTCCATCACGGAGCATTCTGCGTATTTGAGTGCGTTGTGAGTGGCTTCCTGAACGACACTCAGCAGATGCATGACAAAAAGGATATCAGCCTCTCTTTCCAGCCCTTCGTTACAATACAGACGAAGCTTTACGGCCGGATAGGCCTCGCGGACTACAGCCATATAGTCGAGCAGCCGGAACCTGATTTTTTCCAGGGGAATGGATCCCTGATTCAGTGCCCATATGGAATTGCGCAGCTCCCGGATCGATTTTTCTGCAAAAGCCCGGAGGCTGGCCAGCTTCTGCTCTTTTTCTGATACCGGCAGCGGCTGCATGGCCTGCTCGGCCAGGGCTTTCAATATGGTAAACTGCGCTCCTACCGTATCGTGAAGGTCATGGGAAATGCGAATCACTTCTTCTTTCTTACGGGCATTTTCGAGCAAAAGCACTTCGTGCCGGTCACGGTATTCCTTAAACCGCAGGGTGAGTCCGAACATCATGACCATCATTTCGAAAAGGGTGACAACGGCATACAGATAGTCGGTATGCGCCAGAGGAATGTCCGGAAAGATCTTGGAAAGCCTGTGCAGAATGAAAAGCAGAACAAGGGGCGAAATTGCTATCAGATAATAAAGGGCTGCTCCGGAACCACGACGGATGGTTCTGACGAGCAGAAACAGTATATAGACAAAACCTGTAAGAAAGGTGATATTGTAAATGACAATCAGCAGTGTACGAACAGTGCTCTGGTCTGTCCGGTAGAACAGGCTGAGAAAAAACGAAATGAACAGGAAAGCAGCATAGACCCGTATAAACTTCTTCTCAGAATCGCGAATGCCTCTCTCGAGATAGCGGGATGAAAAAAACACGAAGGCCAGAAACAGCAGATAACCGTACAGAATGCCGCTGTCCAGACCGGCAAAACCGGGCAGAAAAGTCCAGCGCAAAGGCAGAAAACCCAGAAAATTGAGCTGCCACAAAAGAAAGCTCAGCACATAGGCGCTGTAAAAGAGATAGATGCTTTCTGTATGACTGATATAAAGAAAAACACCGAAACAGGCCATAAAAAGAAAACAGCCGGCAAATACGCACCAGAACAGGTAATCTCTTGCACGGGCATACCGGAAGTCGGAAATTTCCCATAGAGCAACCGGCAGGGTATAGGACGAGAGCAGACTCTGCGCCTCAATCAGCACAATGTACTCTTTTCCCTTTTCCACCTCAAATGTGAGGGTAAAGGTACGATCCAGAGTGTTGACCAGAAAGATCTGTGAAGCATAGCCGTTTGCTTTGGAAGCCAGCAGCTGCTTCTGTTCCGTATCGTACACATACATATTGACCTTGTGCAGATTGCTTCGGGGTACTTCCAGCACCAGCGGACCCGGACGATTGGTGATAAGCGGTATTTTTACCCAGTTGACAGAGGTGTCGTATTGGAAATGAAGCCCTGAAGACGGCACAGGCATAAAGGATGAATCGGGTATTGCCAGTATTTCCCGCCATTTTTTTGTCCCCTCCTTATCGGACAGGAACAGAGCTTCTCGCAGCAGGCTCTGTCTGCCATGCAGGGTGTCAGATACGACAGCAGCGCTGCCTGATACGGCAACCAGACAAACCAGCAGCAGGGATACTATCCATAGCCTTCCTGTACGACTGCTGTCCGGATTATTTCTCAGCCTGCGGCGATGCTTGTCCATGTGGCCAATTTAGCCAAAAATCAGATACAATGGTGCAGGTGTGGATCATTTGCTCCCGGAATCCAGCAGGAGGAGACGGTAAAACGCAATGCTCTGCAGGTAGTTTTCAACGCTGATCCGTTCATCCCGGCCATGAAGACGCTTCAGATCCGCTTTGTCGTATACGGCCGGATGAAAACGGTATACATTGTCGGCAATATCTGCAAAATGCCGGCTGTCGGTCAGGGCTACCAGCAGATATGGCCCCGATACGGTATTGGGAAAGACTGCTTTTACAGAACGTCTTATATTTTCGAAGGCAGCTGATGCGGAAGACGATACAGGAGATGCGGCCTGATACGACAGTATCTCCAGCTGTACAGTAGTATCTCCTATTACCTGATTGAGATAACGTATCACATCGTCCGCAGTGGTACCGGGAAGCAGACGCAGATTAGCGATGGCAGAAGCAGCAGCGGGAATGACATTTTCCTTGCTGCTGCCCTGAAGCATGGTCACGGCAGTAGTCGTCCGCAAAATTGCATTGCCTGAAGGGCTTGCCTCCATCTGGCTTTTGATCAGTCCGCCAAAAACTTCCGGATTGGCAAACAGGAGGCGGAAAGGATAGCTCATTTCGGGAGAGGTGAAAGCAAACAGCTCTCTGAGGGGACCTTCGAGCCGGGCCGGAAAGGGCTGCTTCTGCATATTCACGATCGCTTCGGAAAGACGGGTTACCGCTGAGGTTTTTCCGGGCATGGAACTATGCCCGCCATCGGCTTTGGCGGTGATCCGGATATTCATATAGCCTTTCTCCGCAATTCCGATCAGCGCTACGGGCTCTTTCAGTCCCGGAAGTGCCTCTTTCAGAATCAGCCCGCCTTCATCCAGCACATAGTCAAGCCGTATGGACCTGTTTTTGAGCAAGGTGACAATTTCATCCGCTCCGGTTCCCACTCCACTCTCCTCATCGTGCCCGAATGCCAGGTAAATAGTCTGCTCCGGCACAAAGCCTTCGGCCAACAGCGCTTCTACTGCTTCCATAATACCCAGTATACCGCTTTTAATATCGAGACTGCCACGACCATATATGTACCCGTCTTTTACCTCTCCGGAAAAAGGCGGGGCAGACCAGCTAAGGCTGTCATCGGCTGGTACCACATCCTGGTGGGCCATCAGCAAAGCGGGCCTGAGCGATGGATTGCTTCCCCGCCAGGTATACAGGAGGCTAAGCCCTATACGCTCCCGGACAAGCCGGCTGGTAATCAAGGGAAACCGTTGTTCCAGAAATGCCTGAAAACGCAAAAAAGCCAGGGTATCCATATCTGCCGGATCCGCATGGGTAATGGTCCTGTAGGTAATGGCTTCTGAAAGCCGCGTCACGGCATCATCCGGAGCTCGCCAGGTATTCTCCGCCACACTGATCTGCCGGGAAGCCATAGTCAGGCTCCTGACAAGCAGCCCAAGTAAAACGAGGATAACCAGTCCTGCAAACAATAAAAAAAACGTTCCGACCTTCTTCATACTATGTTACTGACTAAGAAAAAACCATTCAGACTAAATCAGGACAGAGGCGCAATGTTCAGCCTTTGCCCCCGAATAAGGTTCTGACAGGGTATGGATACGAAAAACAAGAGGATATGGATAAAGAAGGAAGCGCTTTCCTGCCAAGATCTGCTGATTTCGGTTCTCTGCTATTGCCGGAACACCGGCATAAACACCAATAGCTGCCTGTAAGACAGCTATTGGTGTTGCCCGGTAATAATCAGCAATCCGAATTTACGGACAGGAAACTACGGTAACAGGCACTCTTGTTCTGGGACCTGTGCATGAACCCTGAGTAACATCTACATAAAAGGATATACTGGATGTAAGCGCAGGAGTCGTATACGGAGTACCGCTGTGCAGGCTGACTCCACCGGTCGGTACAAGATACCAGCGCGGTGTGCCGGAAGGAGCAGTAACATTGAACGTAGCTGTCGTACCGGAACATACCGTTGTATCGGCGGGCGTCACTGTTGGTGCAACCGGTGTAGGATTGACGGTAACGGCAACGGCCGTTCTGGCGCTGATACAATCACCCACCTTTGCTTCCGCATAATAAGTAGTTGAAGAAGACAGGGCTGGCGTGGTAAAGCTATTGCCTGTATGTACCGCGCTGCCACCGCTTGATGAGGTATACCAGCTGATGGTACCACCGCTTACGGACGAATTAAGGGTAGCAGTCGCGCCGGAACAGATAGTCGCGCCGGAAGGCGTAACTGTAGGTGCAGACGGCGTTGGATTAACCGTTACAGTCACGGGGGTTCTGCCCGCACTCGGACAAGTTCCGTTGTCAGACTCAGCATAAAATGTTGTTGAGCTGCTCAATGCACCTGTATTAAAAACAGCGCCTGTAGCAACAGCAGTGCCACCGGATGCAGCAGTATACCAGGCAAAACCGGCTCCGGCCGGAGCAGTTGCCTCAAATTCGGCGGACTGTCCTGAGCAGATTGTAGCACTCAGAGGACTTACAGTCGGCGCCACAGGCCCGGCAGACTGATGCGCTGCAAAGTATACTCTGAACGCATTCAGCAAACCCAGCAGCTGGGATGACAGGGTTATTTTAACCCGGTCGAAGTCCTGGGATGGCTTTAACCGCGCCACAACAACCGGCGCTCCGCCCAGAATACGAATCTCCAGAATGGAAGAAGACAAGACTACGGGTGTATGAGCCGTGGCTCCGTTAAAAGTCTGCACAGTGACCGCCTGGAAGAGTGTCAGATCAATCGGGAGATTGGCGCTCCCCACCCCGATAAACAGAGAATCACATCCGTTGCTGGTGGTAGCCGAAGGGAAAATCAGGGTCTGCTCCACCGATACACCGAGCAGCCCTGCTGTAATGTTGAAGGTGGAATAATCCGTTACATTGCCATTGACGGCATTGCTGGGATTTGCGACACCACAAAGCAGACATAGACCATTGACGGCATTGGTCTGGGAATTGGCAAAGGTCTGCGCAAAAGTCTGCCGGACTTGAAAAATCAGCAGAAAAACCATACATAACAGACCTGACAGAGAAATCCCCATCGGTCTTCGACAGATTCTGAAATTGAACATAGCTGTAGTTTAAGTTGAAAAATAAATTAGGGGTAAGCGAGCTTACTGATTTAACTAGTTACTACAAAGCTATATACAATAATCCTAAAAGCAAACTTTCTTCACGTTATTTAACCTGATACCGGTATCAGCTCCATATCATCGTCTGCTTAGGTCTTGTTTGAACGTTACAATCATCCAAACAATTTCTTATCGGGTCACTTACCTCTCATCTGCGCTGATTTTGCGAATAATACAGATATTTCGGATCTGCCACAGAATATATTCTCTGATCTTATTATCACGTTCATCGGAAATATGCTTACTGTATCTTTATTTTTTGTCTCACCAGCTCGCCATCCACCGACATAACCATCAGGCGTAAAGTCTATGCGGTTTTCATGCTGAACAAAAAACTATAAAAAACCGGCTCGCACATTCATCATCAATTTTTGACGATTCTCATCTGCTCCATCCCCTTTGCGGTACGAATCCCCAGAATATAGACTCCCGGGTCCAGCCACCCGGTACGGATCACAGGAGATCCGGCAGTATAACGGCCACCATGGAGCAGCTCTCCGCGAAGGCTCAGAATCTCTACCTCCGACTCTTCCGTCAGCTGAAGAGTGAGCATATCGCTGAAAGGATTTGGGAAGCACAGGTCGCTTGCGCGATCGTCAGACACCCGCGCCGCCGTCACAAGCACGTCCCGTTCATAGGCGCCAATATCGATTTTGCCGGAAACAATACGGGGATTGCCTGCAAGATCTTTTTCCGGCACATACAAGGTATCCGCGAGCGGCATGCCTTTGTCCTGCAGCAAATGTATCCCATAGGGCTCGTACAGCTCATAATAGTCCAGCACGGTCTCCATGACATTGTTGCTCCCCGAAGGAAGCGGGCGATTGGTGACACAGTTTGCTATGTATTCATGATAACCGGCTTCGGTCACCTTATTGCAAACCATGGTGTCGTTGTCGGAAAAAATAATATTATTCAACAGTGTTACACTTTTTCCGGCAGACTTATAATAGTCATCCTGGCTAATAATCCAGGGACCCTGAAGGCCATGAAAGTTTGAGTTGTAGATCAGGACATCGCCCGCATTGTCAAGAAAGCCTTTGGGGGAATCAATTCCGTCTATTTCACTGCCAAGCCAACGTAACCCGCCAACGTTCGAAATGATCGGACCAGCCGAAGCAACATTGGCAAACCATGTATTTTCAATTGTTGCCGTATTGCTCCAATTGTGAAAAAGCAGCGGCCTTCCCGGGTTGACATTAGCCATCCGGATATTCTCAATTATGCTGTTTTTCAGGACAAACTCCATGCTTATTCTGAATAGTGTTTCAAACTGAACAATATCGGAAAACCTGGATGAATCGATAAGGACGTTTTTTATATAGGCGAGATCAAGCCATCCATTGGCTCTGATACCCGTAAAAATACTGTTCTTTATATATAGCGAATCCAGAGTAAAGTAATTTCCCAGACTTGCCTCTACGTCTGTGAATTCGGTATTGAGGGTATGCATGCTCCGGGCCACTGCATATAAATAATAACTGGATGCCTTACCGCCCTTAAACCTGGAATTTTTCAACGTCAGTCTTCCATTTGCGACTTGAAACTGAAAACAGGCTGATCCCCTTATATTATTGAATTCTGATCCATCGATCGTGACTGAGCCGGCCTGCACATAAAAAAGACTTGCCTCACTTCCGGCCGGGTTTTCAATAACGGTATTATTAAATACAAACTCCTTTAGACCGGAAGCGTAAAACAAATATGTCTGATAGGACCCCATAAACCGGCAACTATCAAAATACACAGAGGCGCTATCGCCAAAATGGTTAAATGTATAGCCCTGTACTTTGCCGAGGATAAACTGACAACTGACAAACCGGCTTCCGCCAAAATAGCTATAGGAGATGTCCATACTGTTGCCTGCAAAATTGCAGGAGCTGACGGACAGCAGTGTTTTTTTATTTTCTTCTGTTCCGACCTTACTATCCCATGCCCTTAGGGAATAAAAAATATAGCTGCCACCATTGCCTTGTCCGTTATTTAAAAAATCGGAATCAGCTATATCAATGACCGCATTCTCATTCCGTCCTATCAGCGCGCCATAGCTATTCTGATTGTTTGATTCGAATCTCGCTCCGCGTATGGTCACAGCCGCGTCTTTGGCAGCAGAAACACAAATCCCCTGCGAACGCCCATCATTGCCGGTAAAGATGCATTCCTGTATTGTCACTGTCGTATTTGTATCCACGCAGACAGCCCCATAATAATCAAGCTTGTCATGGCCGGAGTTAAAGTTTTTAAAATGTATCCTGTCCAGCACAACATCGGCCCGGATAATAAACGCATTCCGGGAATTGTCCGACCAATCATACTTTTGGCCAATATCTCCTTCCAGCGTAGTATAACCTTTGTTATATACATCCCTTTCCTGCAAGTTTCTTTCATTTCCCAGGAAACCACCACGAAGCACCAATGGCTTATCAATCACAATATAATCTTCCGGATTATTTCTTTCTGATACCTGAAAACCATTGAATGGCCTGGCCAGCCACAATTCCGCGCCGGGAGCCGCGTTCTCGATCGCTTTGTTCAGATCTGTATACGCATCTTCCCAGCTGGTGCCATTATTGATGCCCTGAGCCTCCGGATTAACATACACGATATTTTGCCCCATCAGGGAAAAACAACCCAGCCACCATGCGAAAAAAAATACTGCCTTTCTCATATTAATATGTTTCAAATTATTCTCAGGATCTTATCTGATCGCTTCATGAGCCCGTCCACAAGAAGCATTAATGATTATTATAATAAACGGACCGCAAAACAATCACAAATGTAGTATTTTACAGAAACAGTTGTTAAAAGTTAATAACAAAAAAATGTCGAAAACGAGAAATATCGCGGAAGACGTCATCTGATCTGCATTTTTTACCAATGAAACCTCTATCCGGAAGTTCTCCGGGCAGATTATAAAAAAATGGTTCGGTAACTGTATTTTTCTATATTAAAGAACAATGGTTCGTTTCGGTCAGTCTCCTCATCATAAATAAAACCATGACGAATCCATCCTTTCTTTCCACGAACATCAGAAACCAGAAAAATACCGGAACGGCTGCGCTCCGTGCCATTGCTCCCCTATGGTATTTTTGATAAATTGCGCCTCAAATTAATACAATCCCAATGGAAAAGCCATCCCAACAACATAGATGGAAGTTCTCCCGTGTAGGCGGTGTCAACAGGGTCAACCTGGAGTCCGGAGCAGATCTTCTTCACCTGCGAGACCTGGATCAGAAACTGTGGACTGCTCTGAGCTGTCCGGTACAGGGGCTGGAAATCGATGAAGCAACCTTGCGGCTACTCGATACGGACAACGATGGAAGAGTACGCGTACCCGAAATTCTTCAGGCAGTGGAATGGGCCTGCGCCATGGTAACCAATCCGGATGTACTGCTGCAAAACACTCCCGAGCTACCGCTAAATCTTATTCAGACCAACAGCGAAGAGGGCGTACGAATGCTGTCTTCTGCAAAGCAGATACTGACCAACCTGCTCAAACACGATGCAGAATTCATATCTGCCAGCGATACAGCAGATACCATCGCGATCTTTTCCCAGACAAAATTTAACGGGGACGGAATCATTACTCCTGAATCCAGCGATGATGATCAGATAAAAGCAACGATTGAAGCCTGTATCACTACTGTAGGTTCGGCTGAAGACCGAAGCGGCGCTCCCGGCATCAACCAGGAGCTGACCGAAACCTTTTACACCGAGTGTGCGAACTACTCTTCCTGGCATGCGCTGGCCGAAAGCGACAAGGATACTGTTTTGCCCTTTGGTGACAGTACCGAAGCGATGTTTGAGCAGTTTATCGCCATACGGTCAAAGGTAGATGATTATTTTCTGCGCTGCCGGCTGGCAGGTTTTGATCCCGAATCCACTATTGTGCTCAACGCGCTTACCGAGCGACTGGCGGCTATCAGCAGCAAAGACGTCACGACCTGCCTAGACGAAATCGCGGGCTACCCGCTGGCAAAAATAGAGGCTGGAAAACCTCTGTCTCTGAAAAACGGACTGAATCCGGCCTGGGAAAAACGTATTCTCCGGTTCCATAAGGACGTTGTAGCTTCGGTTTTCCCTGAAAAGCAGGCGCTGACAGAAGATGACTGGAATAAAGTCGCTGATATGTTCTCCGCTTATACCGCCTGGAAAGAACAAAAAGCCGGAGCCATCGTCGAGCCGCTCGGACTGGAAACCATCAGAAATATTCTGACCCAGAACCATAAAGAAGCTATTTTTCAACTCATCGAAAAAGACCAAGCGCTGGAGGCAGAAGCCAGCAATATATTTGCCGTAGACAAGCTTCTCCGATACAAGCGGGACTTGTATACGCTGCTCAGAAACTTTGTAACTTTTCATGATTTTTACGATCCCGATGCCCGCGCTGTTTTTGAAGCCGGACGACTCTATATCGACCAGCGCAGCTGCGACCTGTGCATTGAGGTAAACGATATGGCGAAGCACAATCTGATGGCGGGACAAAGCGGCATGTACCTGTTGTATTGCGATTGCTCCTCCAAAACCCTGAATAAAAAAATGACTATAGTCGCTGCTGTCACCAATGGAGATATCGACAATCTGATGGTGGGCAGAAACGCGCTGTTCTATGACCGCCAGGGCAATGACTGGGATGCTACCATTACAAAAATTGTAGAAAACCCGATCAGCATCCGCCAGGCTTTCTGGTCTCCGTACCGTAAGCTTATACAGTTTATCGAAACGCAGGCCAATAAATTTGCGTCGTCCAAGGAAGACCAGATTACCAGCGAGGCTACAGGTAAAATCGAACAGACTACAGCAGCCGCTGAGTCTCAATCCTTAATAGCCACTCCGGCCGCTGCTCCCGAAGCGCCAAAATCCCCGGCTCAGCCTTTTGACATTGGCAAGTTTGTAGGAATATTCGCCGCAATCGGAATGGCATTGGGAGCCATCGGTACGGTATTGGCCTCCTTTATTGCAGGATTTCTGGGTCTGTCCATCTGGAAAATGCCTTTGGCGATCATCGGCTTATTGCTGGTTGTTTCGGGACCATCCATGTTTATCGCCTGGCTCAAGCTGCGTAAACGCAATCTGGCGCCTCTGCTGGATGCCAACGGCTGGGCAATCAATGCCAGAGCGCTGGTCAATATTACCTTTGGAAATACATTGACACATCTGGTGCGACTGCCGAAAAATTCGAAGCTGGACATGAGAGATCCTTTTGCGAAGAAAGGATTACCCCTCTGGCTTAAAGCTCTTTATCTTATAACAATTGCAGGCATTATAGCTCTGCTGTTATGGCATTTTGGACTGCTCGAGGTTTGTTTGAATCCTGGTGGCCTGTTTCGATAAGCAGATTCTGAACAGTCGCGGCGAACTGTACCAAACTTTCAAAACTACAAATGTAGAGGCTGCCCGGCAAAATGGAAATAATCTGGTGTCTTTAAACTGAAGTACGAGGTATCCCGGAAAAATCAACCTGAATTGCCGCACACTGATCGGCTGTATTATGCTGACTCTTCCGTTTTGCCTGCATGAAAAAAAAGAGGCTGCTTTTTACAGCAGCCTCGCATCTCAAAATAAAAAACACAAAAACTAATCTTCTCAGCCATTAGGCTGTTTGTAAGGTCTTATCAGTTCGTTTTACTCCAGGTTCGATATACAGGGCATCCAGATCTTTTTTAGCTTCTGCTTCGTCTGTCACACTAAACTTTATCAGCAACGTCAGCACGGAAACGGCTGTAACGATCAATCCCAGATAAAACAGCGCCTGGCCGTAAGGATATGATTTGAAAAGGAAACCCGCTGCAACAGCCCCGAGATTTCCGCCGGCTCCTACGATCCCGGATATAGCGCCAAGCGCTTTTTTGTTGACAAACGGCACTACCGAATAGGTTGCCCCTGCCGACATATTCACAAAGAGGCTGAAAACGATATATATGCAAACCGCCGGGGCAAACAGGTTCATTCTGGAAAACAGCACCAGCATAATACCTTCCAGCAACAGCACCAGTCCCAGAAAATATACTCTGCCTTTCAGGCCATACCACACACCGTAGCGGTCACCGAATATACCGCCCAAGCTTCTGGCAAAGATGTTCATCGAGCCAAACAAGCCTGCAATTATTCCGGCTGTTTTCAGATCCAGCGAGAAGCTGTCCATAAAATAAATGGCAGCGACATTATTTATTGTCAGCTCGACTCCAAAGCAGGCTCCGTACAGGACAAACAAGATCCATACTCTCCTGTCTTTTACCGCATCAAAGAAGTTTCCGGCAGGCTTTCTGGCAAGACTGAGGTCTTCTTTTTTCAGATCGGAAAAATTTCCGGCGGGTGTATCCAGGGTATATCTGTAATACAGGATCCCCATCAGCAGCAAGGCCGCCCCCGGAAAAATCATCGCTACCCTCCATGCCTGCGATTCGGCCAGACCAAATCCGATCAGTACGGAAAAGATCAGCGGCATCACCATCTGGGTTACTCCGCCGCCGAGATTGCCCCAGCCTGCCGAAGTAGCATTGGCAGTTCCGACAATATTGGGAGCAAACATCACCGAGGTATGAAACTGGGTAATGACAAAAGAAGCGCCGATTATTCCTATACTCAGCCTGAACAGCAAAAAGGTTTCGTAGCTGTCGGCAAGCCCGATGCACATGACCGGCAGCGAACCGCCGATCAGTAAAAAAGTATATGTTATCCTCGGACCATATTTATCACAAAGATAGCCGATAAGAAGCCTGGCTATAACAGTAATGGCCACTGATGCGATGATGCTGTTTGCAATCTGCGCCTGACTAAGCTGCAACTCTTCCCGAATGACAGGCATGAGCGGCGCAATACCGAACCAGCCGAAAAAGCACAAAAAGAATGCAAACCAGGCATTGTGAAAAGCCCTCATGGGTACACTCTTAAAATCAAGCAGGTTTATTCTGGTTGCCTTTTGGTTAGAAAGCATGGGCTATAAATGGTTTGCTAAAAACATCTCTGTAACTGTACGGATGCAAACCTAAGAAATATATTTCAATATTTACGTATTTTTACCTACGTATTTTTTTGCGAAACGGTAATTTACAGCTGGTGCTAATTATCCCCGGTTTGGGTTTGTGCTCACACAAACGTCAGGAAAGCACCGGCAACGGTCCTACCTTATGCTCTTGCTGTGCACATCCAACCGGAAAAACCGGGGATATCGGAAGCTTCAAAACCCAAAGCCAATTTCTTTAAAGCGGGGCCTGTCTATTTTATCAACTGACTGAAGATAGCAGATGGTACGGCACAAAAATGATATATAAAAACCAGAAATTAAACACATTGAATAACGTATTTAACCTTGTAAATATCAATGCAAACGTTTATTACACTGCAATCAATCGTCAAAAGACATCTTCTTTTCTGCCGGCGATTTTCAACCATTTGTTTATAGTCCGGTTATAATGCTGAAATTATTTTTTTTAACGATGGGAAAAAAAGACAGCAGACTTGCCAACAAGGATACCGTAGCTTCACTGATCCGTATGGGAAAGTGGTTTTGCGTGATCAGTGTGCTTATTCCCGTCGCTATATTCTTGATCCGGTATACACACTATCAGTTTCTGACAAATCTGGCTCCGGGACTGGTGGTGATGAATCCACTTGCCTCTATTACCACCATACTGCTGTGTATCGCGCTGTGGTGCAAACGAAATGAAGATCCCGAACCAACGTTCAGAAAGATCTCAAACACTCTTTGTATCATCGTACTGCTGATATGCATAAGCCGGTTTATCGGATTTATTTTTGACATCAATATTGATCTGGACCGGATAGTCTTCCGGCAAAGCCTTTCCGTGCCGGAGATGGACAATATTGAGAATATATACCGCAGAATGGACCTCAGCTTTTCTTTTTGTACCTTGCTTCTGGCTGTCTCCATATTATTTATTGATGTCAAAAACCGGAAAATATACTCACATCCGCAGACACTCAATTACTTTATCATCTTTATAGCCTTTCTTACCATATATGTATACATATATTCTCTCCACGATCTCCCTACAGCGCTCAGGCATGTGCTGATGTCCCTGCAGAGCGCGGTCTGCCTGCTGTTTCTCTCCTCGGCCATACTCTTTCTGAGACCCTACAAAGGCACTATGGTATACCTCATCGGACAAAGCCCGACGGATGTGTTTCTCATGCGTTTCCTGGCCTTTTTTGTACCCCTGCTGATCGGATATGCCAAAATCAAGGGAGAGGAAAACCGGATATTTGACCAGAACTCCGGTACAGCAGTCATGGCTGCATCTACCTACCTGATTTCCATGGCTCTGCTCGGCTGGAAATCATCCATTCAGGTCAGCCTGGAGAAAGCAAAACAGCGAAAGCTCAGAATCATCCGGAAGGATCGGAAAAGGCTGGAACGGATACTCAACAACTCACAGACCTATATTCAGATTATCGATCTCGAAAAGGACAATGTAGTTTTTTCCAACGCAACCGGAAAAGGAAGCTTTAAAGGAAGCAAAAATATCGAAGGGACAAAAATATCAGACAGAGTAAAAAAATCAGTCCATCCGGAGGATATGCCAATAGTAGAGAAGCGATTCGAGCGGCTGGCAAAGCTGAAAGACAATGAAGTCGATGATGAAGTCTTCAGAAATGTGGACGAGGATAAAAATGTAATCTGGCTGCTGTCAAGAGTGATCGTCTACAAAAGGGAAGAAAACGGACGTATCGCACAATATCTTAGCAATGCTATTGACATTACCGAAGAAAAGCTGGAAGAAGAGGAGCTGAAAAAAAAGCAGAAACAACTGAAAAAAAAGCAGCAGGAGCTCGAAGAAGCCGGGAAAAAGCTGAAAGAGGTCAATGAGAAGCTGCATGCCGAAGTACGCAAGCAATCGGAAGACCTGTACCAGAGCGAAAAAAAGTATCACGACTATATCCGGACAAGCTTTGAAGGTATAATCCAGTTCAGGAACAAAGGAGGCGATATTGATACCGGACTTTCGCCGGAAGAGATGATCGAGCTTTTTAAGGACCGGATCGTGATCGAAGAAGTAAACGACGTCATAGTCCGCACTCATGGATACGAGAGTCCGGATCAGCTAAAGGGTATGAAGCTGACCGAATTTCTGAAAGTTCCGGAAAAAGAGATGATCGGTTTCTTTACACAGTTTGTCAGATCCGGCTACCGGCTGATCGGAGCCGAGCCTATGCAGATAAGGCACAAGGGTGATCCAATCAAGGTATTTATAAATGTGATCGGAATCATCAAGGAAAAAAAGCTGGTCAAATACTGGGAGGTCCAGACAAAACACCCGATCAGGCGGGCATGAGGCGATCATCAGCGATTTGCGGTATTGATAAAACAACACAATTAAACAGCCGGATACGGTACCTGATTTCAATCGGCCTCGTGAGTATAACGATAGTATAAAAAATGGGAAAAACAGACAGCAGGCTTGCCAACAAGGATACCGTAGCATCATTGATCCGTATGGGAAAATGGTTCTGCGTGATCAGTGCGCTTATTCCTATTGCCACACTCGTTATCCGGTATACGCATTACCAGTTTCTGACAAAGCTGGCCCCTGGGCTGGTGGTGATGAATCCGCTTGCCTCTATCACCATTATCTTATTATGTATCGCACTATGGTGCAAACGAAACGAAGATCCGGGACCACCATTCAGAAGGATTTCAAACATACTTTGTATTATCGTGCTGCTGATAAGCACAAGCCGGCTGACCGGATTCATGTTCGATATCAATATAGACCTGGACAGGCTGATCTTTGGAGGAACGCTTACCATTCCGCAGTCAGAAAACATCGAGCATATATACCGAAGAATGGATCTCAGCTTTTCATTCTGCACTTTATTGCTGGCTGTTTCCATACTGTTTATCGATGTCAGAAACCGAAAAATATACTCACATCCTCAGACACTCAATTACTTTATCATCTTTATAGCCTTTCTTACCATATATGTATACATATACTCCCTCGATGATATATATAACGCCATAAGAAACCTGTTTATGACCTTTCAGAGTGCGATCTGCCTGCTGTTTCTCTCCTCGGCCACACTTTTTCTGAGACCCTACAAAGGTACTATGGTATACCTCATCGGACAAAGCCCGACGGATGTATTTCTCATGCGCTTCCTGGCCTTTTTTGTACCGCTGCTGATCGGATTTGCCAAGATTAAGGGAGAGGAAAACCGGATATTTGACCAGAACTCCGGTACAGCGGTCATGGCTGCATCTACTTACCTGATCTCTATGGCACTGCTCGGCTGGAAATCATCCATTCAGGTCAGCCTGGAGAAAGCAAAGCAGCGAAAGCTCAGAATCATCCGGAAGGATCGGAAAAGGCTGGAACGAATACTCAATAACTCCCAGACTTTTATTCAGATTATTGATCTCGAAAAGAACAATATAATTTTCTCCAACGAAGCCGGGGAAGGAAGCTTTAAAACAGGCAAAGAGCTGGAAGAAAAGAAGCTGTCGGAGATCATAAAAGAAGGAGTACACCCGGACGATATGCCGCTGATTGAAAAACGGAATGAGCGCCTGCCGGAGCTGAAAGACGGGGAGTTTGACGATGTTGTTTTCAGAGCTCTGGGCAGCGATAAAAGTGTTATGTGGCTGCTGTCAAGAATGATTGTCTATAAAAGGAAAAACGGACATATAGCACAGTTTCTCAACAACTCTGTTGACATTACCGAAGAAAAAGAGGAAGAAGAAGAGCTGAGAAAGAAACAGAAACACCTGAAAGAAAAACAGCAGGAGCTCGAAGAAGCCGGGAAAAAGCTGAAAGAGGCCAATAAAAAGCTGAAAGCCGAAGTACGCAGGCAATCGGAAGACCTGTACCAGAGCGAAAAAAAGTATCACGATTATATCCGGAACAGTTTTGAAGGCATAATAGAATACGAACATAAAGATGGAGGAATTGACATAAATCTGCCCGCAAAGGAACAGATCCGCCTGTTAAAGGAAACCACTGTAATAAAGGATGTAAACAAGGTGATTCTCGAAACGCACGGGTACAAAAAAGCGGATGATCTCCGGGGAATGAAACTGGTGGATTTTCTGAGAAAAATGCCTGATGAACAGATAGAGGCATTTTTTAAACAGTTTATTGAAAGCGACTATCGGCTCCATGGCGTAGAACCGACCCAGTTGAGGGAAGGTAATAAGTCAATACAAGTGTATATAAATGTGCTGGGCAGAATAAAAAACGAGAAGCTTGCAGGCGGCTGGGAGCTTCAAACCAGAGCCAAAGTTTAAATCAAACCGGTATGGAAGATACTGAAATAATTGCAGCCTGATCCGTCCGGCATATGTTTTTAGAAATTTTAAAAAAACAGTAATCAGCATGTCTGCTAAGCTTGAAAATAAAGATACAGTATCTACTCTGGTAGCGATCGGTAAGGTATCGATCATTATAGCTTTTATAATACCTTTTTCTACGCTCATTCTGCGAATAGTCGATTACGAGCTTCTGAAACTGATAAGCTACGACCAGCTTATAGCGATCAATCCGGTTTCTGCCATTAGCTTTATGCTTTTATCAGTTGCTGTATGGCTTGTCCGGAAAGAAGAAAAAGGGACCAACAAGTATATGATCGTTTCGGACATTCTCTGTATCCTGGTGATACTGGTGGGTGCAGGCAGGCTGATCACCGCCATGCTGGGCGCCGGCTTCGTGCTGGATGAAGCCTTATTTTCACAGCAGGTGCTGCACTTCGAAAATTTCAAGGCGGGAATCAATCAGAATCTGATGTCACCGATTACCGGCCTCTTGCTGGTAAGCATCGGGGCATCTGTATTTCTTATAAACCTGGAAAATGATGCTGTCTACAAGGTGGCCCAGTTTCTGTGCTACCTTGTCACCTTTTTCTCCCTGCTTTCCATATACATTTATGTCTATCAGATCGAAGGATTGTACGATAGCAATAAGTTTGTGCCGATATCGGTCCATTCTGCCCTGTCGGCCTTCCTGCTGGCATCAGGCACGCTGTTTCTGAGACCACACAAAGGATCTATGGCAACCCTTGTAGGGGAAAATTCAACACAGATCGTGCTGTTGCGTTTCCTGGCTTTTTTTATACCGCTCATACTTGGTGGCATAAAACTGTACGGAGAAAGCAATAACTGGTTCAACAAGGAGTTTGGTACTGCTTTGTATGCAGCAACAACTTTTGCCATTTCCATGTCGCTGCTGGGATGGAAATCCAATGTGCAGCATAAATTGAAAAAAGTAAATATCCAGAATGAAGATCAGATCAAGAAAGACTGGGAAAGACTGAAAAAGATACTCGATCAGTCTCCTACCCTGATCTCCATAGTAGATATTAAGACAAGCAAGTTTACCTATGTAAACCACTCGACTCAGGATACAATCCGGATAAAAGGCAAAAGCATTAAGGGACAGAAATACAATGATGTCATCAAAGCTGTTGTCCATAAGGATGACCGGCAGAAAGCCATAGAGCGCTTTGATGCCTTTAAGAAATTAAAAAAAGGTGAACACAATGAGCTGACCTACCGCATATATGACAAGGATGGCAATGTTACCTGGATATTTTCCAGAGCTATTGGTATCAAATACCGGAACGGCGAGGTTCGGCAGGTCATAGCAAGTACCCTGAATATTACCCGCCAGATGGAGCTCAAGGAAGAGCTGAAAAAGAAAAACAAGGAAATCGAGGAAAATAACAAGGAGCTGAACAAAGTCAACAAGCGCCTGGAAAAGCTGCAAAACAATCTGAAAGAAGAAGTAAAAAAGCAGCTGGAAGAGCTCAAAGAAAGCGAGAGAGCCTGTAAAGATTTTTTTGAAAACAGCTTTGAAGGTATTCTCCGGTACGGATTCAAGGATATAGATGGCCTGGATACAGACCTTTCGACGGAAGAGCAGATAAAAACAATCGTAAAGCATGTATACATTGCGGAAGCCAACAAGAAACTGGCAAAAATACACGGATATGACAAACCTGATGCGCTGATCGGAACTCCCATCGGAGAGTATCTTGATATGCCGGAAGAGGACAAAGCAAGGATCATTCAGGATTTTATCTCGGCGGGCTATAAGCTCGAAAACCACCTGACCTGCCATTCCGACAAGGACGGCAAACAGCTAAAGCTTCGAACCAATATTACCGGTATCATGGACGATGATAAGCTGCTGGGAGCCTGGGCAACCCAACGGCTGGCAGAAGACAACGAGGAAGAGGATGAGGAAGATGAGGACAAGGGTGAGGATAAAGAGAAAAACGAAGAAGAGGAAACGAAGGAAGACAAGGAGGATCAGGCGGATGAAAGCTAGGCGGAAGAAGTCGTACTATGAACTCTGAAACGGCACTAATAATTGTAAGGCTTTTTGTGGGCGACATCAATAGATTCCAAACCCGGCCAGAGGCCTGCTAAATATGAGTCACCCGACAAGGCCCTATGTCGTCAAGTTAGAATTTTCAGACAAATTCAGAAGGAACAAAGACTGCTATGAGTAATTAAGCAGCGGAATGGCTATAGAAAGCGTCAGGCAGCAATGTCTTGTAATTTTACAGGTATCGCTTTTTAAGTTCATTACCTCAAAGGCAAAACGTGCGATGAAAACCTTGGCGAACTTTGCGCAATCTTTGTGCCCTTTGCGGGAAAAGGACGTTTTTATATGATGCCTGAACTAACAAGGGTTTGCTAGCTGTAGATTACGTTAAAAAGAAATACTGAGTATATCATTAGAAAGTCCGTAGAGCCACTGCGTTAAACTCTACGGACAGAAAAATTACTATTCTTTTACAAACTTAGCAACTCCACCTTTGTCATTGCTGATAAAGTAAACTCCGTTTGTCAAATCACTTACGTTAATGCTATTGTTACCTTCGCTTAGTTTTTGCGTAACAACAGCAGCTCCCAACATATTTACTATTGTTATGTTGGTGTTTTCTTTTGCCTCAACGTTCAGCACGCTATTTGTCGGGTTTGGATAAATATTCAGCGTTACGTTTTTAGTTATATCACTTACCCCATTGATTAGGCTTGTCAAGTCTAAGTAATATAACTCGCTGCCAGTGTAGGTACCAGAATCATCTTTTGCATCTCCCACAAAATAAAGTCTGCCGTTTGAAATAGTTAAATCCCTGGCACCTGTAAAATTATTATATGGTGTAAATGCTACTGTACCGGCTTCTGTTCCATCACTTTCCCATAATGTCTGTCCATAGTTTTTTTCATTGTTATACGCATTAAAATACAGTAAATCATTGTAGTTGACAAGAAATCTGGGGTTTGAAGAAGAAGTACCGGGATAAATATCTTTCACCATAACTGTTCCGGTTTCTGTACCATCACTTCTCCACAGCTCATACCCATAATTGTCACTACCATCGAATGCGGCAAAGAATAAGGTATTATCAATATTTGTACAATAAAGAATAGGATAACCTGAATTGATATTTTTCACCAACACAGTTCCGGCTTCTGTACCATCTGTTTTCCATAGTTCTTCTTTGCGATCTCCATCACTGTCTGCTGCAAAATATACCGTATTTCCGACAGCAAATACACGCAAACTACCTCCCGCATAATTATGAGAGGTACTTTTTGATGAGCCGGCACCTTGATTAATATCTTTTATCATGGCTGTTCCTGCAGTGGTACCATCACTTTTCCATAGTTCTCCGCCAAACGTTTGTCCAAAATCACCTCCAATAAAATATAATGCATCATTGGTACCAGACAGGTATGCACCATAATCTTCAATTCCTTTCACAAAAGTGGTACCTACAGCTGTACCGTCACTTTTCCACAAACCACGCAGGTTATTTCCATCATCTGCCAAGAAGTATAATGTGCCATTTAAGTTTGCCAGGTATAAACTCGTTTGCTCCCGACTTTCATAGTCATACCCGCCCCCATAAAAGCCGGAATAAGAGCCAGGATAAAGATCAACGACCATCGTTGTACCTGCGGCTGTACCGTCACTTTTCCATAGCTCATTGCCATGCGTACCGTCATTAGCGGTAAAATACAAGGTGTTACCTATCACTATAAAATTGCCAGGAGGGTTCGGGTTATATGTATTCGGGTTGATGTCTTTCACCATAAGAGTCCCCGCCTCAGTACCGTCACTTTTCCATAACTCTTTTCCATGTATTCCATCATCAACAGTGAAAAATAAAGTACCTGCTACATCAGTCAGATAATCATAAGTAGCGTAACTATCAGGTGGTAAAATATCTTTCACCATTACAGTACCTGTTTCCGTGCCATCGCTTTTCCATAGCTCGTTTCCGTGAACATCGTCATCTGCTACAAAAAATAATGTGCCATTCACATCTGTTAAACGGGTAGGAAAAGAACCCGAATGGCTTCCCGGTTTAATATCTTTAACTAATGCAGGCACCTGTGCCTTGGTCACACCTAAGCCAAGGTTCAGGCAAACAAAGAATGATATAATCAACTTTTTCATACTTTTCTATCTGTGTTAAAAAAAACAAAAATACCAGTGATAATACGATGGGTCAAAGAGACTTTGAAAAGCAAAACTATTCTTTTACAAACTTAGCAACCCCGCCTTTGTCATTGCTGATGAAGTAAACCCCGTTTGTCAAATTGCTTACGTTAATGCTATTGTTACCTTCACTTAGTTTTTGCGTAACAACAGCAGCTCCCAACATATTTACTATTTTTATGTTGGTGTTTTCTTTTGCCTCAACGTTCAACACGCTATTTGTCGGGTTTGGATAAAGAGAAATTTTGTTTTCAATGAAAGAAGCTGTGCTTTCATGAAAAGAAGTTATGATTAATGGTTTTTTTGTAAACACCACCACATATACCTCTCTGTTTAATCTATTGTCATTGGTTGATACAACTTCAAAATATTTACCGTTTGAATAATCGCCCATAACAGGTGTGCTTATGCGGTAAAATGAAGCTGTTGGATTACTAGGATTCATAAACACATTGTTCAATGGATCGTGGTCTGCACTTGCCTGATCCTGGGAGTTGTAATGATTTACTATTTTTATGTCATCAATAGTAGCGGTTTCGTTATAGGCTGTATTGAATGCATTTACAAAACCAGAAAGTTCATCATTGGTAAAATATAAACGCACAGCAGTTTGTGGCATCAACTCTCCACCTTTTACCAAAAAACTTTTGTTGGCAAACAGTGCAACAGCTTCTCCGTCTCCAAAGTTTCCTGTTGTTTCCCGATAGTCTTCGCTTATAGAATTAACCTCAATACAAATATTACTTTGGTAAGAACCTGCCTGCACTTTTAGGAAAATTGCACCATCGTTGTCAGATATAAGTTGATGCTGATTTTGTGAAAGCGAAAACCCGCAACTTGCAGAATTATTTTGATTACTATAAATGCCTGCTTGTGTTGAAATTGCAGGGTTGGGAACCCACTTCCATAATTGATTACTGCTCGTAAAACCGGCTACAATATCCTCTCCCGAAATAGTTTGTCCAAAGGCGAAATACACGCCGTCATCTGCTACAATTTTGGTTTGATTGCTCGAATAAAACGGAATATTACCTGCATCAGTAAAGGTATTGGTTACCGGATCAAACTCCATTAGCTTTTTCATACTACCTGACGACTGATCAGCAATAAAATAGCCTTTTCCGTTGTAGGCAAAAGCATTGTTAATGTATGCATGAGTATAAGGAACACCATTTAAACTATGGCTTACAACCGACCAGGTATCATCTGCAAACGAATAACGTTGAAAAGCATCCGGGCTGGTGTAATGATCGTGATTGAGCACATAAAGGTAATCACCTATCACAAAACTACTTGCGTGAAAACCACTTGAAATCGAACCTTGATAAGCTGGTACGGCAAGTGGTGTCCATGTATTGGCTGCCGGTGTGTATTTATAAAAGTTCATAGCATAGCCACCACTCCCATTGAACCCAAAACCTGCATAGATTTCGCCATTATACCCTTGTGCAATCATGGAATATCTTGCACCACCCGGATAGCTGGCTTTCTCTGTCCACACATTGGTTACAGGGTCATACTCGTGAATTTTAGAAGAGATAATATTCGATGAATTTAATAAATTTGGCGCATATCCTCCTACAAAATAGGCTTTCCCACCTGCGGTTGCACTTGCTATGCGAGTGGTGTAGGGTAAGGGAATGTCTGCTTTTTGCGTCCAGGTATCAGTAGCAGGGTCATATTCATGGAAGTCTTGTGTGGGTTCTCCGTCACTTCCGCCACCTGCATAAACTTTACCATCAAGGAATACTCCCAATGCTTCTTTGCGGTTACCGCCAAGTTCTGTACTAATGGTAGCCCAGGTATCGGTAAGGGTATTGTATTTGCGTAAATCGTCTTTTGACAGAGAAACGGAGTTTCCGTATAATTTAATGTGTCCGCCAAAAACATAAATATCAGTACCTACCGCTACAGCCGAAGCTTCTGTAACTGCCGAAAAATAACCCGAATAGCTTGAAACAGCATCTTCCAGATTCATAAAATTTTGCCTGGCTGCCCAGGTATCGGTTTCAGGGTCATATTCATGCCACAAAACAGAGCAAACATCAGGGTATGTTGCATTTGAACGGCTACCCAAACCTACGTAACCTTTGCCATTTACCGCAACTGCCACAGCACCCACAACCGCTGTAGGGATATTGGCTTTTTGTGTCCAGATATCAGCCTCTGGATCATACTCATAAAAGGAATTGTGAAAACAACCAACATTACCGAAACTGCAATTACTCATTCCATAACTGCGGCCACCGCCTGCATAACCTTTGCCATTGATAGAAAAAGCAAACGTACCCATTTTATCACTTACAGGACTATCTGCCTTTTGAGTAAAAGTAAGCGTTTCGGTATCAAAAGCATAAAAATAGCTATATGAAGGATTGTCCCCTATAAGATAAATTGTACTCCCAATAACAAAACCTCTTTTGGGGTTTATTGGGTTAGTAGAAGGCAAACTGCCAACACGCTCCCAAACATTGTCAAGCAAATTGTAGCGGGTAACACCGGTCCCGTAAGCATCAAAATGGTACATAAAATCGCCCACCTTGAACGTAGCTTCGCCTTTTTGGTTAGTAGAAATGTTCATTTGCTCTAATTTTGTCAATGTACCTGTTTCCAGATTGTACCTGGCAAAATCCTGATGATTTGCACCGGTATAGCCTCCGTATATATATAGATCTGTTTCCGTGGCTACCATTCCTGCATTGGAACGGGCATTAAACTGATTGCCAAGGGGCTGTTTTTTGACAAAAACACCTTCGGTTTGTGCCTGTGCTTTATTCCATAAACACAATAGAGAGAAAGCTATAACTAAGCATAGGAGGCTTTTCACCCTGTTCAGGTTTCTGTCAAAGCCAGTTCTAAATTGGGCTTCAATAGACTGTTCTTCTGCAATCATTGGCTTAGTGGTGTTATAGTCTATATCAGAAACACCATTTGATGATTTATATAAATATCTATTAATCATACACATAGTTATATTAATACTTTTTTACTCTTGTGTTTTAAAAACAAAAATAGAGGGGGAAATCCCATAGGATCAATACCTCTAAAGAGGTATTATGCACTAAATCCAGCCAGACAAGATGGCCTTTTTAATCAACTGTACAGAATTCTCGCAACTGAATTTCTCCAGCATATTTTTTCGATGGGTTTTTACCGTATGCAAACTCAGGAATAGTTCATCTGCAATTTCCTGGCTGGATTTCCCTTCTGCCATTAAAGCCAGAACCCTCTTCTCTGCGGGAGATATGACATTGATTCCAATATATGGGGGCAATTCATCCTTATTATACAGATCTATACGTTTGGGTTCATTGGGGTTACTGCTATCTATTATATAATGAGTATACCGCCTGTCTGATTTAATATCTGTAATGTCAGAAAAAATATTGAGCATATAGATAGGTTCCATCAGATCATTGAACAGTACGGGGATACTTTGGGCAAGCACGTGTATTTGTCTGCCATTTTTGCAAAACAAATCCAATGTACGGTTTACTTTAATATATGGTCTGTGCTGTGCAGGCTGCCGATATAAATACTTAAAATATTGTGAACCACCGCGGGCCGAGCGAATCGTATCCTGCAAGTGATGTACTTTCAGCATCAGGCGGTATCCTTTGTTAATTACATCTTCCCGGGTGTATCCGGTACACTGCTCTACAGGACCTCCTGCATCTATCACCTTTAATGACGAAATATCTGCCAAACTGTAGAAGTAACTATCAAAAGTGTGAAACACCCGTAGATATTCATTCAGGTCAAATTCATTTTTCTTATTGAGCGTATCAGCCCTACCTAAAGCACGCTGCGAAAGATTACCAAACTCCTGAAAAGAAGATACCAGTTTCCGAAACAACAGACCGTCTAACTTCATTTAAATATTGATTTATATAAATAAATACAAAATATACTCGCTGTTCGGGATATGCCAATACTTTCCGCTATTTAGTGTTTCGCAGCTCCTCGCCATTGCTGTGTCTTATGATCAATGCTATTTAATTAAGGGAATAATTATTGGTCACGATAAGTTTTAGAGTTTTTCTACAGTAACTAGGACAAATTTATTTATGCACTATCTGGTGAAGCATTTTTGACCTTCTCCCTTAAAGTCGTACAATATAAAGAGATTGGGCAATAAATCGTAATTTAACTTTAACGATAATTTCCATGAAAAAGACAAAATTTGCCGAGGCCCAAATTGTATTTGCGCTTCGTCAGTCAGAGAACGGAGCTTCCGTTCAGGAGATTTGCCGAAAAATGGGTATTAGCGAAGCAACATTCTACAACTGGAAGAAAAAGTGGGGTGGGTGTAGCCGGGCTCAGGCGCTTAAAACAGCTGGAAGAAGAGAATTCAAAATTAAAACAGATTGTCGTTGATCTCACACTGGACAACCTTGCTCTTTCGGATTTGCAATCCGAAAGCTTTACTATCAGGATTTGCAATCCGCTTTTTTTTCATTCTGGCAATGTTTTAATGAACCTATTAGTGTACGCTTGTATACAGGACGAGTAAAAACGTCTACCCAATCTACAACAGGTTAAAAAATAGATATATCCCTCATTGGCTTTATTCTTAATCAACACAGCAAGAAGAATTTATATATTTGTTAGTGCATTGTAAATGCTTATAATAAAAAAGTCCGGATTGCAAATCCGAACCAGCATATCGCTTTTGAGTTGCTGGTCATAAGACGCAGCAACGGCGGGATACGAAACACCAGCAGCGGCTGAAAATTCTTACGTATTGAGATCTTTTAAATGAAAATCATATTGATATTTAGAGCTTAAGAGCTCCATACGTCTTTGAAAATATTCCCAAAGACCATTTTTGTCCATATTCCCTCCAATCCAACGTTTATCCATTTTAAGTTTATCTTTATACTTACTTATATTGAAAATAAGTGTATCAATAAACATTTGCTTATTTATAACAGAAATATCTTTCTGTTTATCATATTCAAGAAAAGAATATAAATACATTATGCTAAACCAACTTAAATCTATATCATTGGATATCCTACAAACAACATCTACGAACTTTTTCCACAGCATATCCTTATCTTTTTCATTGCGTTCAATAAAACTGATCCATCCATTAAACAAATATTCAGAATCAGTAGGTACAGATGCATATTCAGAAACAACTATTGACGATTTACCTGAAAGCAAATCATATAGATTATCATTCATGTAGGCATCTTTTACTAGTTTAAATGCATTATCCATTTGAACTTTATTAATGTATAGGAATTATTTCAACAATTTTTTCTCCATTTATTTCTTTCGGGATTAAATCTGTAACAGCTTCTATAACCCCTCCACTAGTAAAACCACCAGGATGCCACCAATGATTTGCACCAATTTCACTCCCTGTTGGAATTCGCAAATTAAAATTTTCAGGATTTTTAATATTTATTCTCCATACTTCCTTCCCATTTGTAAAATACCCAGAAGAATACCCCAATTGTTTTTCATAAACTGATAAATCCTTTCCGGCAATAACCACTACATCATCAGAAAGACTAGCAGTAGTTATATATAGAGAATTATCATCTGCTATCCCCAGCTTAGGCAAAGGTAAGACATAATTCTCATGTGAGTATTTGTTTACAAAATAAGTAGCTTCTCCATAAAACTTTTTTAAATGATTGTTAATATAAGCTGAAGTTAAATATACACTTGGATCTAATATACTTCCGTTAACCATAGCATTTTGAGCTTCTTTATAAGCCCTCAACATTGAATAACCAGGCTTCCATCCAATATCGTTATTTAAATTTTTCTTAGCTATACTTTCCATTACCTCCTTCATGTCATTTAAAATAGCTTTTTCAGATCTTCTACAATGAGCCAAAATAAAAGCCTCAATTTCATCTTCAGTAAGCTTTAATTCTCTCCCTAGACTAGCTAACTGACTTAATTCTCCATCTGTTAGCTTCAAAGAATATTTTGAATTCTTTGAAATTTTAGCTAATACACTGGATTTAAGAAATGCGACTAAATTTACGACCTTGTCTAAATCATCAACCCACTTCCTTTTATCAGTAGCTTTATAAAACCCATCTTTTAATTCATCTAATGAATTAGGGTTAATTTTAAGATAATTCGAAATTTTTTCTAAATCAGAAATACTCTTTCGAATAGTCTCATCTATATTCACTACTTGCCACGCGTCTACCAGCTCTATCCTTCCCAAAATTGCATCTCTAAATGTCACATTCTCGAGATCCATTGCAAATTTTCCTAAAGAGCTAGTCCAACCCCCTCCGGAAATCCTGCTTAATACTTCAGTATTACCTTCTGAAAGCTTAACCAGTAATTCTCCAAAACCAGTACGTATATCACCCGTTGTTCCTTTTTTTATTGCCAGATTCAAGCTGGTTAATTGGGCTTGAGTTAATCCGGAAAACGCATCATCAATATTGCTTAATTTTTCCAGATCACTGGCTTCATCAAATAGGTTAACCCACTTATTTAAATTTTGGTAATCCTTTAATTTACCCAACAACGCAAGCTTTCCTCCATTGCCTAAAAAACCATCTAGCTTACGTGCTAAAGCATCATCACCAATGATAAGCTCACCTGCATCATTTAGGGATATTTTATCATTATCTAATGCATTTGTAACCTCTTCAAGCAGCTTTTCATCTTTAATATCCAGAATTTGATTTTTCCATTTTATCTTAAAACCTTCAGGATAGATCTCAAGAACTTTTCTACCAAACTTATTAATATACTCAATCGAGTTTCCTACTGTCTTTATGGTAAGCCCTATTAGCTTACCTGAGGCTTTCAAGGCCATTCCGGTCAACTTCTCAGGCAATCCCTCCGGAACTAAGACTGCTGATACTATAATAGAGGCTAACTGGCCGCCATAAAAAGCCATTTCACAATCATCCGCATCTGCAATTTTAGCTTTTACACCTTTGTATGTCTTACTCGTCCAATCTATGATCTGATCAATTTTTTCAGGCTGATTATAATATTTAGTTACCCACTCAGATCCTTTATTCCATTGATCTGAAGAAAACACACTTGATATTCCCGCAACACCGCTCACCAAATCACTGGGCACACTGGCAATTCCATTCCACATACCCATTCCTTGCGCACAGCTAACATCATCTTTATTACTTTGATTCTGACCTGATTTTGCAAGTAGCAAAAACAACGTATACTTAGTGTAGTGTTCTTCACCATATTGAGTAATGGTAGGGCATTTGTAATCCGTTAAGTTTACCTTTACATACTCTTCAGTTGCTTGACCTATTAGTTCGGCAATTTCATTCCAAGCCTTATGGTATTCATTTCCTGCGAATATTAATCCTTCACCATAGGCAGTTAAAAAATTACCAATTTTAGTAATAGCTGAAGGCTCTTTTGAATTCAGGTATTTTACAGCGAGCTGTTCTTTTGCCTTATTAGAAACTCTAAATTCATATGTATTATCCTCTTTTTGAATTACTAAAAAGGAATTCGTGTTTTTACCGGCTACTTGTGTAAGGGTCGGTATCTTATCAAAAGGAGTTAAAGTCCTGGAAGCAAAAGTTTGTGTTTCGACATTATAATCAATTACATAACTTTCTTTTGTAACAATAGAAATATTACTATTAGATTTAATAGTCGTCGAACATTGTTTAACCTGATCTTTTATTGATGACGGTACACTAATTTGTCTAGTGCTCAGACTTGGATATTTAAATTCTGAAAAATCATACTTGTCTGCTTCGCACTTGATTAATTTTACATTTTGTCCTCCAAATTCAAAAGATTCATATTTTACTTTGCTTAAATCTGATGAAACAAATCCGGTCTCTTTATAATTTATATAATTTCCAGAGGCTATTTGAGAATAATCCCAAAGAAAAACCTGACTTTGTAATTTATAAAAACCAGAGGTTTTAGAATAAGCACCGATTTGCGGTGAGCTGTTCCCTTCTTCAGAAGAACAATGATCACAAATAATTTTCAACGACTCACTTAATGGATCATCAAATGATTTTCCTTCAAGTCGTTTCCATTTATACACCAGTTGACCTAGGTTATCCTGAGATTTTACAATGACACTAACAAATGGATCATCATCTCCCACAAATTGCTGTTTAAACCATATCCCGTCTGATGATTTGTATCCTAAAAACTTATCATTTTCGAACTGGGCTTCGTATAAAATCCCCTTCCCATCATTATAACTAAAAGCTAATACAGGGCCATATTCAATAGCCATTGCAATCTGAATATCTTTACCATCCGGGTAATCAGCTGTTTTAGAAGAAAAGACCCGACCCGATGGATCTAAAAAATTAAATGAGAAAACTCCTGTATGTTCCTGATCCCTATCCTTCTTAAACACGCCCCAGGTCACACCCGGGTCATGAATGACATCCCACTGGAGCTTGTTGAGGGCCAGGGCATCGGTACGGGTACTGTAGCTCATCAGGTTGTCTGAGGTACGGGCCGCATCGCCCAGGTACATACCATCAAAGATGTGGTGCAGCTTGTAGTTGCCATGGCCCAGCTCATGGGCCAGCGTGCGGCCTATAGCGACGTTGCTCTGTCCCTCAAAGGCATAGAGAAAGCCAAACTGCTTTTCAAAATTCATTTTACCTTCCAGCGCTTCATCCTCCTTGCCCGCCTTGGTGATATTGATTGCAAAAAGATACGCAGTTGCTTCATCCAGACTATCGGCGCCTTTGGCCTCGATATATGCGTCAATGACACGGGCCTCGACGCCGGTATAGTTGTTGCTCAGCAGCCCCGAACCGCCGGTGGCAAAATCACAATTACCGTTTTCGCACCAGTCACGGTTTTCCGCAAAGCTGAGGTCAAACTCCACGATATAATGCACGCCCACCGGATTGTAGGCTTTATTGAGCTGCTCTTCTATGGCCTTTGCATCTCTGGTGATTTTCCTGCCCGGCAGAACAGGAACAATCACCACCTTCTTTTCTACACGGGGATACGATGCCAGAAGAAGCGCTCCCGCCAGTATCTTCTTAGTTCCGTCATCATACAGAGCCAGTACCTCCTGCGCATCTTTGGCCGGTCCTCCGACCAGGTTAAGCGTATTGCCGTCGGTCTTGAAAACAAAGCCATCCCGGTTTACAAACACTAGCTTGTTCTTATTGCCTCCGGAAAGATCAAAAGTGACGGGATCCACTTCGGCAGGTAAAATCGCCTTGGCAGAATGATACTTACCACCCAGGCTGAGGTAATGCGGCACCATAGCGACCGATTTGAGGTAAGCATCCTGCCAGACATCAAAAGCATAACGGGCTTTCTTGCTCGGACTAAATGTAACGATATAGTCACTGGATGCCAGCGAATCCTGAAATCCTTTGAGGCTCTCGTCATAATGCCCGATATTGACAGGCGACTTGCCTTTATCGACCGTGTATACCTGACCGTTCTGATCTTTTACCAGCACAGGATAGCGCTCTACCGGATATTGGGTTCCATCAATTGTAAAATATCCATCGTGTGTGACTATGCCGGAAACATCTCCTGATACAGGTATATCGCCAAGTCCACCACTTTTTACCCGGCCTACATCACCGCCACCGTGGAAATATTCAAAAGCCTTATCACCATATTCCTGAGCCGTTTTTATGCCATCGCCCACTGCATCGGACACTTCCCGGGCCTTATCGATCAGCTCTCCGGTTTTTGCCATCAGATCTTGTATCTTCTCCCTCGTAGCTTCATCCAGCAGCTGAACGTTTACATTGAGATCGATACGGCCACCAACCACACAAATCTGGTCATTGACAAAAAGGGAATCAAAGTCTACATCGAAACGGACATGTTCGGAAAAGCCAATCAGCGGCGCCTCTGCCAGACCGGTACCTTTCCAGAGATTATCTCCCCGGCTGTCTTTTTCGATCGTTTTCAGAAGCACACTATAATCCGCTATCTGAATGGTATCTCCGGCTTCCAGCTTTTCGACAGGAGTCAGGGAAGTCCGGTCACAGCTTCCTCCCTTAGAGCAATCAGGCGCTTCCGGCTCTTTGGTCGTACCGCTGATGATATCATTAGTCCGGGCAGCCTCCGTACCGCAGCGGGCACGTACTTCGATGTCATACGTTGTTCCCGGAGACAGCTGATCAATGGTTTTTTTGAATGTGCTCTGAGCCTCATACTGTGCGAGCATATCCTGGTCAGGATGATAGTCAATGGTATAGGCCTGATTCCAGTCCTGTCCGTTTTCCTTATACCGGATGGTATAGCTTGTATGCGCATCATAACCTGATCTGACGGACTGGGGCCAGGTCCAGGCAAGCTGGATTTCGGTCTCGGTAATCTGATTTATGGCAAGCTGAGCTATTGTATCGCATTTGTTGTTGCTGTATAGCTGTGACAGATCAAACTCTCCGGGAACAGATGCTATGCTGTATTGTCCTCCACAGCGGCAACGAATCTCATATTGATAGACAATACCCGGAGTAAGCCCGGTCAGACGGGCATTGGCAGCCGAAGTAATAAATGTTTTCTCCTGCCCGCTGCCGTCAGCCGGCTGATAGGCAACAACATATTCCTCCGCGCCTTTTACTCCCTGCCAGTCTATACGGGCACTGCTTTCGCTACGGGCTTCCGCACTATGCACGGCCGGTGGAAAACAATCGGCGGTACCAGGTGTCACCGTAGTCAGCCCATCGACCGCATCCACTCTGAATCCGCCATTGGGTGTCGTAACAGTTTTCCCTCCTTTGCAGGTATATTGCAGCCGGTAATGATAAAATTCATTATCTGCGATATAGGACACTAGCAGCTCCGGGGAACCGGCCGTGGCGGTATGAGGATAATCGACAGAGTCCTTGTGCCAGTAAGTCAGCTGCCAGGATTCATGTATGCTGAGCGTAGGCCAGCTGAGCCGGGCCTCATGATGGACGGTTCCTGCTTCCGGACGAAGTGCCAGAAATGTAAAAGGCCGGGGCAACGGACAGCTGCCGGCAATATGCTTTTCATCATAATCGAGACGAAGCTCTTCGCCTTGCGCGGTCGTACTTCCGCAGACTGCATCAATACGAATGGTATAGCCGCCGGCTGTGAGCGGCGGAAGCGTAACAGTGGTTGCCTGAAGATCATCTGTCTGGCTGCTTTGACCGCTTAGCAGATCCGTATAGGTTACTTTATACGATCCTGCTGCTGCCACAGGCTCCCAGTTCAGCGTTATGCCATTGGCATCGTTGGAGCTTACGAGTACGGGATAAGGAGCTTCACACTCTCCGCCGGGCAGCTGAAAAGTTCCGCCAAATACCGGTTCCTGCCAGGTATTGCAAAGGCAGGCAACTGTATATTCATAGGTTTTGCCACGTACCAGCTGATCAGAGCCCAGAAAGAGCTCTGTGGCGCTCTGCTGCTGCACCGTCCAGGTCTGATTGCTTCCTGCCGGACGATACCGGATTTCATACAGATTATGCGCCGGATCATAGTTCCAGCCCAGCAGTACAGAATTTGTACCAGACTGGGGATGCTGGCGCAGTTCCGGTGAGCGCAGAAACAAGGCCGGGCAATGTTCTTTGACAGTAAAGGTAAATACATCCGAACGCCCCTGATTCCGGAAACGCATGGATACTTTCTCCGGCACATTGCCGATGAGTCTTTCTTCATAGGCCGTTATCTGCCATGCATAGGTAGCTCCCGGTTGTAAAGGAAGAAAATCCGGACTATAGAAAAAGCTGTTGAAAGCGATGTCTTCAAAAGGCTGGTTTATAACAAAAGCATTGGTCAGAAAAGCATCGTACGGATTGCGGCCGGCAGGTATCCGGGCGATCACCAGCCTGTATCTGACCTGCTCCTGAGGATTGAGAGAGAAGCTCCTCGGCGTCCAGGAAAACATATAATTCTGACCACTTAGTTCCGGATCCAGCACTTCCCCGTTGGCCGGGCTAGTAAGCAGCGGCGGATCATTGAGCAAAACGATGGCGCTGGCAAAATCGGTCTGCGGATTGGATACCGGAAACATGGTAGCCGCATCGAATACGCTGAAATTAAACACATAGGTACCTTCCTGCAATGAAGACGGAAGACCCGGTAAATTGCGGGACGAAAGCAGCTCTTTCAGATCCTCTGTGGTGAGTGTATAGGTAAGTCCTCCGCTCAGGGTGAGGCGCACGCCCTGTCCTGAAACAAACTGCCCCCCGGAAGGTGACTGAATGGTAACCTTCAGCAGTACATCCAGGCTTGGCATCATCAGGTCAGTCAGCGTAACCTGTACCCGAAAATTGTCCGGATTGTAATAATCTTCCACATAAACAGAAGGCGACTGGATAAACGACCGGACCTGTACCGGATAATACTGCTGCCCGTAAGTATTCCCTGCCTTCAGCATCAGCAGGCCAAAGGCAAAAACAAGATAAGAAAGATATGAAGTAAACCTGCCTGATTGTGTAGCAATCATAATTTTTTTTCTGTAAAATTCGGTGATTGTCTTAGTCAGCATCCTATTTCCGCCGCGACGCATTAAAAAGTAAAATTATAACCCAGATTGCCCATAAACTCGTTGAAAGTCGTCTTATAGAAGCTCAGTTCTGCCGGACTCTTTGACTGTCTTCCCGAATACCGGAGGCTCATGCTCAGCGCATGATGCCTGCCCAGTCTGAGCGCATACGAGTTGGTTACGGAGTACAGCATGGCTGTCAGTTTTCCGTTTTCATAGTTGTTGGAAGCATTTCCGTTCAGCGATATACGAAGCTTCTGCTTCCAGACCGGCTTGCTGAGCAGAAGTCCCAGCCCGTAAAACGAAGCCTGCCCGTCCGCATAGAAATTGGTATTGGAGCTGGCGTTGATCCCTGTATTGAGTCCTGTTTCCTTCCAGGTCACCATATAGCCGATACGTCCCCCGGACATGGCGTTTTGTGTGCGGTCGCCGGAATTTCTGCTGACGGCCGAATTGTAGTTGCCGCCCAGCGAAACCCTGTGGCTGATCCGGCTGTTGTCAAGCGGAATATAATTGATATTGGCCGAAACCGACTGATTGATCTGAATGAAAATAAGCGTATCGATACGATCATATATGGTATTCTGCACAAAAGCCTGATCGACCGGCTTGATATTGATGTGGTTGTTAAAATTGGAATACATGGCCGAAGCATTGAATCGCTTGCTCAGGTTCATGCTCAGATTAAGGCTTCCGACAAATCGCTTCATCCGCGATATTTTCTGATTGGCGATATCGTCCCGCTGAAAACCGCCGCTTGCTGACAAAGCGAGCTTATCCTTATAGATTTTGGTAGCCAGCGACGCCGTCACATTCTGAAAATCCGAGTTGACATAATAGGCGCCCAGACTATTGTAGCCGGGATCTACCCGTTCAAAGTTCAATCCCAGCTGAAATGGCTTAAAGCTAAAACTGAAACCTGTCTTGAAAGCATTGCTGAATTCGGTATTGTAATTCTGATATCTCGAAAGAAAATAAGCTGTCTTGTTCAGACCGGAAAGCTGGCTTTCGGATGTATCCCGTATATCCCGCGTGAGTCCGGAACGGGCTCCCTCAAAATAAACGCTGAGCTGCTCACTGAGCTTTTTCCTGAATCCCAGGCTGTAGATCTGATTTTCCATAGGGCGCAGGCCCAGATTTTCCGGAACGGGTCCGATTGAATTTACCTGATCTACAGCGTAAAAGGTCGTAAAGGTAATCTCATCGCCTCCTTTGCCATATCCCAGCATAATGCCGGTACCCCATCGCTCATACCCGGGTCTGGCCAGCACATTGGCCGAATCATATTCTACTCCTCTCAGCAACCGGCCTCCCATAGCCGCTACTTTAAAGCCCTGATGGCTCCACTCCAGTCCGCCTCCCAGAAAATTGTGTCCGGCAAGTGTATACGGAGAAAATGACATAGTCCGATAGCCTGCGTGCAGCCGCAACGACTTGTAGGACGGGCTCAGGCCTACAATATTGAATGGCTGGCTATAGCCAAAGTTCCGGTTGCTGTAGGTAAATGACAGCGGAACCATAATGCCGTAGAGATTCATTGATACGTTGCCCGATACAACATAATTGTAAGGATTAAAACGATTCTCAACGCCATCGGCAAGATACAGGCTCTGATTGAGACCAAGCCCTCCGGAGATCTTAATCCCCTGCTTTTTGCCCAGCTGATCCAGCTGCTGTCCCTGAGCAGATAGCGCCCACAGGCCGGCTAGTACCGGAAGCCACCAGAGCTTGCAGGGCAGCCAGGCGTTGCCCTGCAGATAATTAACTATTGTATTCACTAAAAAATGTATTCAAAAGATACGACGTTTTCAATCCTGCCTTTACTGCACTGAGAATTTGTAGCTCAGGGAAGTGCTGCCGGTATTCATTTTTATAATATAGGTATGCCCTGCCGGCAACGTATTTCCCCTCAGAGGTATATTGTATGATTTTTTGCCGGAGACGGTTGCAGAGTAATATACCCTGCCCAGCTCATCCAGCACCTGTATTTCTGTTTCCGCCGTACCAGGCGTTGTTATGAAGGCATTGCCGCCCTCTCCTGCCGGATAAGGCGAAGGATAAACCAGCAGACTGCTTTTGCCCGGATCAAGAATGTATGGATCGGGCTGACCCGGGGTTTTGTGCACTACCCGGATGTCTTTGTCCAGTTTGACAAAGCAGCCATCCCGGATGGAATGCTGGGTAATGGTATACATACCCGTATCCGGAGCGATAAAGCGTACTTCCATCCCTTTGGCATACACGATACTATCGGGTCCTGCATAGCTCGTAAGCTCGGTAAGAGAAACCAGCTCAAGCCCGTCCGTATAGTCCCATTTATATTCCTGCAGATGTCCGGTATACACATCCACAAGCACAATCGTATCACTGACAAAATTGTTGGACGATACGATAAAGAGCGGATCTGCCGGACGCTCTTTATAGCGTACCTCAAAGTCTTCCTGCCACTCACAGCCAAAATCATCTTTGAGGGTTAAGGTCATATAGCCAGATGTATCAATTGCCGCGATCTTGCTGCGAATGGTATCGGCATAAGCATCCGAGGTCCATTCGTAATGCAGACCCGCCAGCTGCGCATCCAGTGTAAACTGTGATTCCGGACATGGCTCATACAGGTCCCCCAGCAGATCGATACCCCGTTCCCTGAGCAGGCAAAGCAGCGACCGTACGGTGTATATATCGCTGAACTCGGATGAGTTGAGCCCGTCATTTACCTGGGCTATGTAACGGTTGTACTTGTTGAAGCCAAAATCAGACGATGGCAATTCGATCCTCCAGCTTCCGTCACTTTGGGTAAACGTAGAGGCTATATACCTGAGCGAATGGGCAACAGTATCCTGAGCATCCGGAGTGAATCCTGCAAATACCTGAATTTCCGACTGCGGATATCCGGAAGTACCGGTCAGGAGAATCCTGTCCTGACTTACTATATCATTGGTATCAATAACCGGCGCCTGCACATTGCCATTGGATGCCCGGTCTGTGCCATGGTTAAGCTGTATTCCTTTCAGCTCCGAGTATTCGGAGTAGATCTTATTCTGACGGATCATGATACGGTCAGAAGATCGCACATCGATGCCATAATCCCGGAAATTGACCAGATCATTGCCCGCAAACGTCAGAAGCGAGGAGTTCATCACCAGTATCGCTGTAGTATCGATACCGGCAACTGCTTTGAAATGGGGCAGAAAATCCCGCTGCACATAGGCCGAATCTACTCCGAAATAATTATCGGCTATAATTCCGCTCTCCGCGTTGTTGATCACCAGCGCGGGCACGGTCAGTCCTGCTACTTCATTTCCTGTAAGGTTGTTGCCGAAAAGCTTCTGCCCCGGCAGGAAGGTACTGATCCGGATCCCCGGCATATTGCCCTTTAGAGTAACTGCCGCAGTATCGTCCATCCCGATTCTGTTTTTGGAAAGGGTATTGTAATTGGACGAGTCCCCGATAAGAATAAAGGCCGATAGGGTATCGCCGGCATACGCTGCTCCATATGGAATAACACTGCCGGAAATAGACTGATACGAAGCATTGTGAAGCCTGATAGCCGGATATCTCAATGGCTTGTGCCATTCACCGATTTTATTCTTACTGATAAAATTGGGGACCTGTGCTCCGTTGATGGCAATAGCCACTGAATCCGGTACAATGGTATTTTCCGAGATCGTATTATCTTTCCGGTTGCCTTCTATTTCCAGTGTCAGGGAAATATCTTTCAGTATATTTCCGGAAACCCTGTTCGCATTGCCCGCAATATAAATACCTCTTTCATAACCGGAAATCGTTGAGCCGGAAATCGTATTCGCATTTCCCTGAACAAGCACAGCAGTATCCCTTCTCATAAGACGGCTCTGGATCACGAGCTTCTCAAGCCGGTCACCTCCGTTGTACAAACGAACCGGAACCGGCGTATTGAGCAGCGTAAGTCCGGCTATGACAGAACTATCACAGTCCCTGGTCAGGACAAACAGGGACATACCGGCTGCCAGTCCGGAACCGTCAATGGTAACAGTCGGGTCACCCTCTTTCTTCAATGAATCATTGTATTCCTTCTGGGTGGCGCCATCCATGGTAAAGCCCAGGTAAGCCTCTATTTCAGGCAGCGTATCCTCCAGGACAATCACGTAGGGAGCCAGTTCGTCAATCTCAAAATAGACCACTGTATGCAGGTCCGAACAGTTGATCTCATCCACCGCGTTTCGCAGAGAGCCAGGACCACTATCGGCCGTATTTGTGACCACTACTCTGTTGATTACATTGTCAAAGCTGTAGGTTTCGGACTCTCCGGAAGTATTGTTGTAAGCTCCGGTCGCTGTCGCCGAAAAGCTGAATATGTAGTCCGGATCGCGCTCATATTTTTCCTTTGGAATCCGGATCATCCATTTTCCACCTGCATCAGCAGTATCTGAGACGATAAACTCTTTGAACAGCGTCATCGCAGTATCTGAGGCAAAGATTTCTATATAATCGCCGGGTTCAGCCTGACCGTACAGATATATACCAAGCCCCTCCTCTCCGCAATCCTTCTGACGGGTGACCATATAGCCTTCAATCACCGGTTCGTTTTTAGAACGGTTGGAAGCCACTCCGTTTTGTCCTTTATGTATATCGATCAATGGCAAATCTCCTGCTTTTTCAGGTTTCGACTGAATCAGATTTTTGCTGAGCTTCATTTTTTCCGAGCGCACAATATCAAATCCGGCGCCCTGAGTCCGCTCAACGATATTCTCCGCAAACAGAACTGAATCGCAGGATTCTGCAAAGAAGCTCACTTTTACAGTTTCTTTCAGGCGGTTGGTGCGAATCTCCGATGCAGAGAGACTATACAAAGCCATGGTGGTATCCATCTTATCGGAAAAGGTATTTTCTTTTATGACAAATTTCTCAGAGGTGGAAACCCGCACAGGAATACCCTTCTCAAACTTCTCAAAAATGTTTCCCGTAATTGTCGCTACAGCTGATCGCTCTATTCCAAGCCCCCGCCGGGTAGCAGGGCCTCCGGTAAAGGTATTGGCTTCTATATGGAGGGTATCGATTTCCGATAGCTGAACCGCTACCGGAAGCTCCCGGAACCTGTTACCGGTAATCCGTAACCCCGAAGCTCCCTCCGCTACCACTCCGCTTTTTGCCGACATGATGATCGAGTTTTTCAGCACAATATCCTTAGCTCCTTTGCCTGCACTCAGCAGTGCTCCGGCAGGGGAACTCATCATCTGAAGACTGTCCAGATGTGCTCCGGTAGTATGATTTTCCAGTACAATCGCAAATCTGCGTATGCCTGCAAATTTCATCTTGCTGATTTCAACAGTCTCGGGAGATTGCAGCACCAGCGCCGTATCAAACAGCTGGACGTGCAGGTTGACCAGACGGGTTCTGTCCGAATTGCCGGAAATCCGCCAGAAAACGGTAGTATCCGAAAATGCCGGATAAAACCCTTTGGTAATTAAAATGCTGTCTCTCGTTCCGGTCACCCCGATACTTCCATCAGCATTGACTACATCCGTAGCCTGAAGATTAAGACCATTGAGATAAGCACCTCCGGGGTTGTCCAGACGGAGCATTTCTCTCCGAAGAGGTATCTGCAAGGTCTGATCAGAGTTCAGGCTAAACAGAAGCAAGGCTTTGTCCGGCTGCTGATTGGCACACAGCACCGCCTGCCGGAATGAGTTCGGCACCGGATATCTGTTGTCTCCGTTGTCGTCCGACACCTTGGTATAGCAGGTGCCTATATAGATGATGTTTGAAAACTGCGAAGTATTGTCCCGTGCATCAGTAGCAGTAGCGACCAGCGTGAGCGTGGCATGTCTGAGCTGCTGACCGAAATAAGTGGTATCTGCCAGCACTGCCCACTTTCCTGAGGCGTCTGCTACTCCTTTTCCGGCAAAGAAACGCGCATTCTGATAATGCCCGTCTGACCGGTACAGGTGAATGGTATCATACGGTTCAGAGGTACCGTAGACTCTGTATTGCCAGTTTCTGCTGACTTCTTCAAAATGGGTAATAACAGGGCTGGCTTTCGATTCATTACCATTTTCCTTATGCCAGATCGCAAAATGCCCGGGTTCAGCATCTGTTGTATCATTATCAAGGAATATATTATAGGTAATCCGGTTGCCTGTGCCCCCGTTTATTAGTACTCCTCCCCGTTCATTGCGCAGGACACGGTTGGCAAGCGTATCCGCTCCTCCGATACAGTTGCCGGAAGAGTATATTTCCATGCCAGAACCAGGACTTGTATTGCCCAGCGTGATGCTTTCAGAACCTATCAGATTGGAAGCAATAAGCAGCCTGCCCGACCCCGGCTCTGCCAGTATACCGGTTGAGTCATGCCCATAGATCGTATTGGAAACAAGAGAAGACTGTTCGGATGAACGTACCACAATACCAATACGCGCCTGTGTGATCATATTGGAAGAAACCAGCGCTTCTTTGGATCCGGCAAGGTAAATTCCGACAGAAGCGCTTTCCCTGAGCATGTTTGAATTACAGGTAAGCTTCTCCGAATCCGTTATGCTGATGGCTGTATCTGCTCCTGTTATTGTATTGAGCAGTACAATACCTTCAGCGCAGCCTTCTACATACATACCCTTGATCAAGGACTCTGAACCGTTTGCGGTAGTAAAATCATTTTCGATAAAATACAACCGGGAGATTTCTTTGAGGGATGCACCATTACGGAAACCCGCAATACGGTTTCCTCTGGCGTACAAGGAGTCAATACCGTTAGCGGTAAAGGTATAGCCCTCGCCTCCCTCAGGCGCATAGAATACATTGTTGACAAGCACAAGTGAATCCCCGGCAAGCTTTGCAACAGCTTTTTTACCTCCGATCAGTGAGTCGTTTTCAGCATACAGATTGGGCTTGTCAATATTCCAGATATAATCAGCTTCTTCGGACCGGTACAGATTGTTCTGAAGACGTATGCTGCGATGATCCTGACTGAGAATCTCAATTCCCTCTCTGGTGAAATCAACAAACTCACAATAGGAGTTTTCGACAACGGAAGCCCGGGAAATTACCACCGGACTTGCATACCCTCTGGTTCTGATACCATGTATGGAAAGATCTCCGGAAGTCTCTGCATGGAAAGCTGCCATAATACCGTTTGCAGCGAGTATATTGACCACCGGACGATCCGCATAGCCCGGTTGCGAAGTAGCATCAATAATCAGCTTGTCGGATGTAATAACCGGCAGCTCACTATCCGGCCGGATAGAAACCTGTCCGGATACCGGCACATCAAAAAGCATCAGGCTGCACTCTCCTCTGTTGGCCAGGTTGATATTATAACGCAGCGTTCCTTCCTGATCCTCATCGGTATCTTTAATGACGAAGCACAGCTTAAGATTTGGATTGAACGCTTCTGACGCTTCCGAGGTATAGGAGAAATTCGGATTGGGAGAATAATGCGGACTAAAGGTGGAAGTAGCCCTCAAGGTATACCGGTTGATATCAACCGGAGAGACAGCAATGGCAAACTCAAAATTTCCAAAACGGTCTGCTTCCGTCTGTCCCATATAGCGGACAAGATCGCGGCCTTCCGCAGAAGTTTCAAAAATCTCTACGATACTTTCCTCTGCCGCCTTACCTCTGTATATGACCTTTCCTTTCAGATAGGTTACACTGATAAATTCCGGAGCTCTGAGTCCCTTGTTGGACTGGGCAGGCTGTCCATAATTGAGATGGATCGGTTTTGTACCTTCCGCAAGCCCGGCAGCTGTATTCCGTGATATGTCTATATAATCCGATGCATCCAGCGACAATCCCGCAAAAGCTGGATTATCCAGCCGGTTCTCCGCAATCTTCACAAACTCCGACTGCACAATTTCCACAGAGTTTTTTCCACCTGCAAAAGTATTTTGAGTAATATGGGAAAGTCTTGTCTCTTTCAGAAGGAAACCTGTATGGGTACCATCGCTGAACGAAACTTCGTTGTTTCGGATCGTCAGGCCGGATGAATTTTCGCTAAGAAGCCCCCAACCCGGAGTATGGTTGCTCAGATCCAGAAATCTGTTCCAGGCAACAGAGGTATTGCTGATACCGGAAAGATGCGCCCCTGCACCTAAAGCCCCGCCACCGAAAACATTGGAAACCAGTTCCAGTGAAGTATTTTGGGCATACAAGCCCAGACCACCGGAAGAGAATGTATTGTCCGATAGTGTATTTCTGCCGGCATTCCGGATATAGACAGCCGTATCATTGCCGGTAAATGTATTGGCGACAATCCGGTTTGCGCTTCCGGTATGTATTTTTATCCCGTGGACAAAACCATGCAGGAAAAGATTCTTCATTTCCACATTGCTGACCGACCAGGCAAAAGCATAGGGAAGCTTGTCCGCACCGGAAGCAACTTTTATACTGATCTGCTTAGGATCGATTACCACTCCATAGCTATTGGTAATTTCAAAGCCGCTTCCTTCTACTGAGATAGTATTCTCCGCCGAAGCAGGAAGATCAAAAAGAATGGCCGCGCTGGCTTGCAGAACTGCTCCCGCCTCATTTACACAATCAACGGCTGATCGCAATGATCCCTCTCCGGAATTTTGCGTGTTGGAAACGACACAATAGACTGTATTGTCGCCGACCTTTACTACCCTGGAAAACTCAGAAGTGTTGCCATCAGCATCGGTTGCCGTAAGAACAAAAAACGCGTTTTTGCCTTCCTGTATATACTGAGCAGGCAATGTGACAGAAAACTCTTCCTGACTTGCTACAAACTCAAGCACAAATTCGGAAGCCGGTTTTCCGGTAAAGTCTGAAACAAAAAACTGAACCCGGTCCCCAATTTGCACCTTTCCGCTGATTATGCCTGTATTGTTTTCATTCAGGCTGCCCGACAAGCCAGCAGGCGCGGCATGATTATTATTGCCATCCTGCTGGTGCTTTATCCCTTTGGATGACCCTTCGATGGTCGTATACAGAATACGGTTGCCGGTTCCTCCAATGACCAGAACCCCATTGTCCTTCGCATGAAAGATGCGATTGGGATTTTCTGCAAATCCGGTTTCGTTATTATTTCCCGTTATGATTATTCCGGAAGTAGTCTGAGCAGCAGATGCCGGTGACTGACAATTGATACATACACCACCGGTCCTGTTGTGATCACCATTGATACTAACCGGCACAGCAGCACGATCGATCTGGATATCCGTAAGCAGCGCCTTATTTCCATTGAGAGCCAAAGCCGTTTCCCAGTTACTGAAAGCAAGCCCTGTCAGATTGAAATGATCAGCCTCTACCGTAAATGCTTTACCGCTTCCATTTCCCTCCAGTACAATTCCGGGCTTTCCGGTAATCCGGACCGGCACTTCGATCGGTCTCAGCTCAGATTCCAGATGAATAGTGGTATTTGAAATAGCAAAACCGATCGTTGTACATGCACCTGCATGAGCGCTGTCGACCGCAGCCCGCAGGGAGTTTTCTCCCTGATCGTGATTGTTGGTTACCAGACAAACGCAGGCTACGCAGGGTGTCTGGTAGCTTCCTGACAGCTCTGAGGTATTGCTTCCTGCCGAAGCGGTATTGACATAATAGTTTTTGCGCTGGATATCAAAATGCGGACCTTTGGCAATAGCCATGCTCCACCTGCCGTCTGATCCGGTCGTGGTTTTACCTGCGTACTGCAACGCCTGCTGGGGTCTGGCTTCGGAAGTAAACAGCTCTACGACATCGCCCGGCAGAGACGTCCCTGAAATAGTGATAGACTCCGTAGTATACTCATAACCTGTAAAATCAGCCGGAAGCTTATTACCATTACCTGCCCCGTCGAGATCGATCGCTTTGATTGCCGGCTGAATAGCCGTAATCCGGTTTTCGCTGATACGTACCCGGTTAGTATGTACAAAAACACCACCACCGGCATTATTGTCCAGCACGTTCCTATGAATTACTACCGAATCCTGCGCAGATATTCCGAATAAACCTGCATAACGGATCTGGTTGTTTTCAATTACAGTCAGTGAATCCGTAACTATTCCGTGTCTGCCAACTCCGGAAATACTATTTCCGCTCAGTCGGGTACCTGCCGAGGCTACTGTTTTTATACCATTAAGCCCGACCAGCCCCGGCTCTCCATCCTGGTCCGTTCCGATCCGGTTGTCCCGTATAGTGTTTTTGCCGGACGATAATACGGCGACAGCGTTGCTGTCTATCCGGACAAAGGTATTGCCTGAAACAGTATTTTCTGCCGATTGAAGAGTAAGCGTCAAGGCATCACCGGCGATATCCTCAAATATATTATCACGGATCGTATTACGGTCGGATTGCATCAGTAAAACCGCGGATTCCAGCCGGCGAAACCGGTTTTCGCGAACGACTGATCCGGTGACATAGCGCCATGCCAGAGCAGCGCCTGTTCCTTCTCCTTCAAAAAAGTTATTTTTTATTTCCGCACCGGTTGTCAATGCAGAAAATTTCAGGCTTTGCCTGGTTCTGCCAAGGAAACGGTTTTTCTCAATAACGATTCCGTTATTACCAAAGCCGGGAACAATGGCATGGTCAAAATTTTCAAATTGCAATCCGCGGAACTCGGACTCCTCGGCGTAGTCTGACTGAACAAAAGCACTGACTGCATATGATCCGCTGCGAATAATAATGTCATAAGCACCTTCCCCTGCCTGTGTAAAGCCATCGATGGCCACGGTCTCCTTTATTACCGGCAGGGCAGAATCCAGCACGATAATATGTGGTCCGGGTCCTTCTATCTCGAAGCTGATCATATCCGGACCGGCTTTGGTATTGGCACAGAGAATAGCGTCTCTCAATGATCCTATGTCAAGCCCGTCTTCCGCAGTCACTACCGTACAGGCACATGGCAGAGACTTCAGCCGCAGCGTATCGGACTCAGCAGTACAATTCTTGTCCGTGACCGCCACAACGGTATAATTGCCGGATTTTCTGGGATACAGATCCCTGTTGGCTTTTCCGTAATCTTCTCCGTTGAGCTTCCACTGAAAATGCGGATAGCTGTCTAATCCTTTCAGTCGCAGAGGTTCTGAACCGCAGAAATCATATACTCCTGTCCCCAGAAACCTGAAATCAGGCAACGGGTTTTGTGTAACCGGAAAACTGGCCTGGGTCCGGCACTGATTTGCCGGGTTGGTAACTACCACGCTATAGGCCCCTGGCTCATAGACGGTAATAGATGACTGATCATCTCCCGTATTCCAGACTATATGCTCCTGCACCGAGCTGGTCAGTACAACCCTATCTCCCGCACAAAACTCCTGTATACCGGAAATAACAGGTTGAGGGGGCGCCGGCTTTACAGATACGCTGGTAGTATCCGTGCGGAAAATACAGTCTTTAACATTTCCGTTGACCGTTTTGCTGGTCAGAATCGCTTGATACCATCCGGCATCAGCAGGACGTAAACTCGCAAAATCCATCCGGGGCATGGTATTGGATAAAAGTATGCCATCCTTATACCAGGCAAAATCATATTCTTCCGGGACAATGCCGCCAACTCCTATTGAAGCGTATGCATGCTCACAGGCATCGATATCCGCTGATAAAACAGGCTGTACGATCTTGCCAAATAGTACTGTGTACGGATCTGACTCAATACTGCATCCGGTCGCGTTATCCGTTATTCTCAATTGCACATCCGGATGAATATTGACTCCCGAGACAGCCAGCGTATCGGAAAGCTCCCCTTCGAGCACCACATTGTTCAGAGACCATACGGAAGCATAACCGAACGAATACTCAACTGTATTATACACTTTTATGGTATCTCCGCCACATAGCTGACTTTGCAGACTGCCAAGAACAGGCTTTGCAGGCAGAGAATTTACGACAAGTTCTTTAACCGGAAGCTGATAGTAACAGCCAGTCCCGTTATCTTCGGCTATAGCTGCATATATGCCCGCGTCTTGCTGACTCAAGGTACTAATGGTAAACTCACTTCCGGAATAATCCAGGGCATCCTCATTCAGCTTCCATGTTATGGAGTGCTTTTGTGTATCTACATTATTGGCTCTGACTTTAAGCATAAGTCCCTCGCAACCCGGCTGCTCAAACGAAACAAAAGCATCGCTGAGCTCAAAAACCCGGACCGGGACTTCTCTGGTCGTAAGTCTGCAATCAGACTCCATATAGTCAACCGAATAGTTTCCGCTTTCTTTGATATAAAGTTCTCTGCTGTTTTGAGCAATGGCTGTAAGACCGTTTTTCCAGATGTAGGAATCACTGCTCTCCGGCGCTCTGAGTAGCACACTGTCACCATAGCAAAGATTAAGATTGCCAAGAACCTCAACGGGACTGCTTTCTACCGGCTGAAGGATATTGAAAGCCCTGGACGAAGTGGCTGAACAGCCGATATAATCGGTAATACGCAGCTGTACAGTTTTGGCACCCGGAGCGTATCGTGCTTTGGGATTCACATGGCCTGATTTTACTCCGTTGCCCAGATCCCAGCTATATATTGCCTCCGATGTAGTAACCAATGAACGATCTGTAAAAAGGACCAGGTCAGAATTGCATTCCGGCAACTGAACAGTAAAATCTACTTCCGGTGTTTTATAGATGGTTATTTCTTTTTCGAAGCTATCGGTATACGCTCCGCCATCGCCCCGTACGCTGACTGAAAACCGGACTGTATAGCTGCCTGGTTCCGGATAGCTGTACCGTGGATTCTGCTGAGTGCTTGTCTGACCGTTGCCAAAGTCCCAGGACCAGGACTCGTAGGTATAACCAGGAAGATTGACCGAATAATCAGAAAACTCAATTTCTTCAAACTGACATGCTCCCAGCGGCGCGGCAAATCTCGCGCTCAAAGGTACATTGACCAGGACACTATGACTGGCACAACCGCTTTGCAGGGTCACCTGATAATATCCAAGCGCTGCATAGGTATGCTGAACATTTGTCACCTGTGAGCTGCTGTTCCCGTCTCCGAAATCCCAGGCATATCCCTGAGACAACGTGGACGTATTGATAAAAGTAAAAGGCTGATATCCCGAAACCGAAAAGCGTACCTCATCCGGGCATGTTTTGTCATCGTTGTCACCTCCCCCGCCACTGCACTGAGAAGTGGTCCGAACAGTAAGTTCCAGCTGATCTTCGGCCGTACAGACTCCGGAAGAGATCACTTTCAGTGTATATATATGTGTGCCCGGTGTGGCAATATCCTGTTCAAAAGTATAGACCGAGGCATTATGGTTTATTTTCTGACCATCCATATACCATTCGTAGGTATAATCTGCTCCTTCTATGGCGGTCAGTGTAACAGGCCTTGTTCCGGCACCTTCACAAATATCACCTGCCGATGAAGTCAGTCTGGCGATTGGCTGAGGTACGGCCAGGATATTGGCGGAAGCCACCCCTGTACATCCATTCTGATCAGTGACACGAACTGTATATATACCTCCTGATCTGATCTGAAGAGACACGTTATCTGACAGATATCTCCCCTCCGGTTCCAGTGTCCAGCGATATGCGCTGTAAGGCAGCATGGTACGGAGAGTAGTGGCCTCATCACCACATACAATTGTTTCATTTATCTGCGGAGCCGGGTTGGTATTTACCCGAATTTTCCGGGTCAGTATCTGCTCTCCGAAACGCTTATAGGATACTGAAATGGTATATTCACCCGGGGTTTCTCCCCACTGAATAATCGCCTGATCCCGATCATAAGACACAACTGTTCCACCGCCATCGAGCATCCAGCGGATATCTTCTGCCAGTTCATCCAGCTCTATTTTATACTCATTCTGTGTATTGGGGCACAGACTGCCTGACTGCAATGTTATTTCTTTCGAAAGTGCTGCGGCCTTACCCACCTGATACCTGAAAGGAACCGAAGAGCATTGTTCCCCGCCTTTCATGCCAGCAGCTTCTATCTGATAAGGTCCGTTTGCACCCCAGGTTACGGTCAGCACACTATCGGCCAGTGAATAGGTTGCGGCCCCTATCACCCTGATATCCGGAGTCAGTCCGTCTCTGTTGGAAATAGTATAAGTATACGTTCCGCCACCTTCCGGTCTGATTACATTGGGGCCGTTTACCGATACAGTACCCTCTGCAGCTTTTACCAGTACTCTTTTCGACGCACGATATATCATGCCCTTCCGGTTTACCAAAACATTCAGGGTATTATATCCAGGCTGGTTAAACCGTACAGGCTGTTCGTTCGTTTCGCCTGACAAAGGATTTCCGTTCAGCTGCCAGCTATACGTCTGCCCATTGTCAGGATCCTCATTAACCACAAAGAGTTGTTCCCCAGAAATACATAGCTCATCAGGCCCTGAAACCGAATAGACGAAGTCCGGCCTGACATCAAAACGAATGGTATCAGATAAACACCCTGCCATATTGGACCGGACGAATACATCAAAACCATAGGGCTCACCGAACTGCCACCGGACAGAAGCAGGGTTGCCCGACATGTAATAATTGCTTTTTCTGGTCAGCCATACAGGACTGCTCTGGCTACCGGCATATTCCACGCTGTACTGATATACCTGATCTGCAACTACATCCTCCGGACCATTCACTGATTGTATAACCGGAGCTTCCTCCAGAACAATCATCAATGTATCTTCCTGATTACAGAAGGCCGTCGGATCTGCAGAAGTTACTTCCACTATATAGTTTCCGCCAAGGCTTCCGAACATAGCCTTTCCGGTCATTTCATCTATTTCATTTTCCGGGCCGCTGATCTTCCAGACAAAATCTCCGGGACGACCCGTGTTAAAAGTCTGCTCTCCTCCAATACAGAAATGCCGGGGATGTGCATGTATGGCAAATGGATACCGGATCAGCACCTCAACAGAATCAAGTATTGCGCTCTTCAAAAACTCATTGGTAATAGTCAGATAGACGACACCCCTTCCCGATATCGTGCTCCAGACTACTTCTACGGAATCAAGACCGTATCCGACAGAGGCTCCTGTAATGGAACCTCCTTTTACCGACCATGTATATACCGATCCCGGTACAAAAGCCTTGTTTGTAGTTTCATATACAGCTGTTACCCCTGCACAGACCAACGACGGACCTGTTAACGGATTGGAAGCCGCCATAACAGGCACATCGATTTCGACCGGAAGCTCACATAGCTCATCTCTGCCGCAACCAGTGGCCAGGAGCTGCACTTTTCCGTTGCCGGAAGCCCCGTCACCCCACTTGACCGAAATATGGCCGGTACCGTTTCCTGACAATATATCTCCGCCGGTTACCTTCCAATCCAGACGTTCACATAAAGCATTCGTTCTGAAAGACGTGGTATCCCCGTGCAATACGATCGTCGGATACTGAATACCCGGCGTCAGTGAAGGTTTAACCTCCAGTTCTTTTGTTATCTCCTCTGATTTCCCGCATGCGTTGGTGGCAATCAGACGCACCTGATATATTCCGCTCTTCATGTACACATACGAGGTATCAACCGCAGAAAAAAGTGATGTATTTTCCCCGATGCCCCACTTATAGGTAAAATAACCTGTATCAGGAGTCAGATTTTTCAGTTCCACTAATTCTCCTATACAGGCACTTGCATTGCTGAAACTAAACTCCGGCCGGGGTATAGCTCGTGCTACGGCCGGATCACCGGCAAACTCATAGGCCCCCATATCAACCCTGCCAGCCATGATACGTGGTGTACCATATGCATCGGGGATGCCCGAAGCGTATTGATTGGATCCCATATTAATCAGCGGAGACTCACAGGAAAGGCGAAAGTCCCCGTTTTCCGGATCTACGAATCCGGGATCAAGATCAAGGTTACCCTCACCTTCGAAACCTCCCTGGATATTAGAGAATGAGATAAGGTTAACTTCCGAGTTACCATATATTCCCTCTCTTCGGTATATTTCCGCAAGCCTGAAGCCATTATTCCACACAATCGAATTGTAAATATTCGATCCCAGTGTAAGCGGCTCAGTTGCCAACTGAATATTACCATATACAACAGAGTTTCTTAATGTTGTATGCCCGTGTAAAACAACAGGATTGTTATCGGATATATTTTTGTAAAAAGAACAGTTATTAAAATCAGCAGTATAAGGATTTTCTATATAGACTGTTCCATTGGCCGATACATTTTCGGTAAAACGCGTATTATCCACAAGCATTTTACCATTCGAAGATATTGCACCCCCATTGTTACCAGCTCGATTTCCTGTAAAAAGACAATTGTTTACAGTGATATTACCACTACCTCCAAACCTGACCGCACCTCCGTTTTCCTCCGACTCATTATTAATAAAATTACAATAAGCAAGATTAATTATTCCATTACTATGAATTGCCGCTCCTTCTTTCGCATAATTATTCTCAAATACACTTTTCATAACAGTGATATAATGCCCGCCCGGAGTGCTAAGACCTACATTTCCCCTTCCACTGGTTTTATTTTTTCTAAAAATACAATTGTCAAATTCCAGATTCATCGCGCTGCCATATACAATCCCTCCATCACCGGCAGCACTTACTGATTCAAACGTGCAATTATTGAAAATCGCTTTACTTTCATTTCCACCATAAAAAAGAAACAAGCGATCAGTTACCTGGACATTTTCGAACCTGCAGTCAGTCAGGGAAGCATTCCCCACTATGCCATTATAACTTAAGCTAACAAGAAGAGGGGAAAGTTTTGAATTCAGAATCTGTAGATTTTTCGCTGAAAATCCTGATGAGTTGATATTATTAGTTCCATTATTTTCGCATCCGTCAATTCGTACATTATTAAAACGAACTTTATCACATAGCAAGAACATATTGGTTGATGTGCATGATAAAAAATCAACATCACTTAATATGACAGATCCATAACCGCTATGATTTATCAGATTATATGCATTACAGTTTTCAACTGTTAGCTGCTCAAGCGAATTAATGCCACCTGAGATGCTAACCATAGTGTAAGAAGATTCATAATCGCGAAACTGGCAGTTTCTGATCAGCTTGCTCTTGAAAGCCCCCTGAACATTCAGCATTGTTGCACCTGTAAAATCGCTGACAGCTGAATTTGTAAATAAGAACTCAGATGAATCCGGGCGATTGGAAGAAAAATTCAGCCAGTCCGATCCAGATGAAGTGTTGGAGTCAAACACACAATTGGTTATAGTGCTTTTCTTTGCATTGCTCACATAAAAAATGCTTCCCCTGTTTTCTCTGAATTCGCTATCCGCTATATAAAACTCTTCGTGACAAGTCAGCGCAAAGATGGAATTGTGATTATCTGAAGCTTTAAAATTTGTAACACGAACAATATTATAGGTACCTGAAATTGAGGAGAAGTTACCTGCATAGGAGACACTGTCCATATACAGATTACCATTGGTGATGTTAAATAAAGAGGACGTAACATCGTAAATATGGCATTTCCTCATGGAAATTGTAGTTAGGTAATCAGAGCCCCCATCAGAGGCAAGCGCCAAAAACTTTGTAAGATAAAGTCCGTCAAGTGTTAAATGGAGTTCTGCATTTATCATAAACAACAGGCTATAACTGTCATTATACCTGCTGGTCAGAATGGTTTTATTCAGCTCTGTATTTCGTTCATAGGCATACTCTTCATCTCCCTCAAAGCCTCCTATGAAGGCAAGACTTTTTGACAAGTTATATTGGTATTCTTCATTTTCAGACGGTGTGCTGTACTCTCCCTTCGCGATCCATATCTCGGCCCCTTCTTCTGCCAAATCAATAGCCTCCTCAATGGTACGAAAAGGTGTTTGCCATGACAGTCCGTTTGAAACAGCGCCCTCATATGCCTGATTGACGTAGACAACCGATTGTCCCTGAATAAAAAAGGAACCAAAAAGCAGCAAGCATAAAAATATATTTCTCACCATAATCATCACTGCGATTATTAATAGATCACTTCAATTTTGTTACTATAGCCTGATTCATAACCGCCTGCCAGTTCGGCTATCATCAGATAAATGTAGCTGGATTTGGGCTTTAGCCAGGTATCGTAAAACTCACGCTTATCCCCTTTGACAAACTCATAGACTTCCAGAGGACCGCCGTTTCGGGAACGATAGATCCTGAAGCCTTTCGCATTGGCGGGAAAGTCCCAGCTCAGCTTAATCATTTTGTTATCTCTGCTGACGACTGCCCGCAGGTTTGTTACGGCCTGTATCTTTCGCTTATCAAGCTGCTGCACACTCAATACGTTCGAATATCCGGAGCGCAGACCGGCAAAGTCTTCCGCATCCAGCACGTAATCGTAGGTTACAAAGGCCCTGGTATTAGTATCTGTGTATTCTGCAATCTTCAGACTATCCCCGCCAAAGCTTTTAATCAGCCGGTACTCAAACTCCTCATCACTTTTTCTCAGCAGATGCATGCTTTTGAGATCATAAGCACCGCTGTTTTCCCAGGTCAGTTTTATACCATTCATACCAACCATGTATTCTTTAAAAAATCCGTTGACGGGCGGATTGATATCCGGGAGCACCACATGGATGTATTCTGAAGGGACAGAAGGGTTAAAATGCTGATCGATTGCCGCAATTCGATAGTAAACCTTGTTAAAAGGTCTTTTGAGATCTACCGTATCCACGATCATCGTATCGGCCGTATGTCCCGGAATCACTCGCAGAGGTTCGCCTTCGAGTCGGTCTGATTTAAAAACCCGGTAGCCCAGCATGTCTCTTTCCGTATTTCGTTTCCAGTGAATCGTAACAATCCCGTTAGAATCACATATTCCTGAAACAATCACAGGTTTCGAAGGCGGAACCGAATCTACCAGCAAATGAGCATGCATGAGCGAAAGAAGGGAATCTCCTCCGGAACCATAAGCTGAAATTACATAATAATTGGAGCTGCTTTTTTCTGTCTGATCAAGAAACGACTGCTTTTCCGGCTTTATAAGCTCTTTACTTACCTTGATATAAGGACCTTCGGCTTTGGCTGCCCTGAAAACGGAAAAGCCACGTATATAAGGCTTGTCTTCCGGATCCACTGCCCATGAAACGTCAATGTCCTGCCCCTGAGGATTGGAGGATCCTGAAATAACCGGAGCCGTCTTCAGCATGTAAAATGTTTTTATCTCCACCGGATCCGAAGCTACTCCCTCCCTTTCAAAAGCGTTTACACCACTTATCTTATAATAGAAAGTCTTGTTGTACTGCTTTATAGAATCCACATACATCGATGTATTGGATGAGAAATCCGCATTTCCGGCGGTACCGGTCATCGGAATATCATTCAGCTTTATATAAGGACCACCTTTCTTTTCGGCACGATAAATATTGTAGTATGGAAAATTCTTGTTGTTGTTGTTAAACCAGCCCAGGTAAACAGCTCCCGGGGTAAGTCTGGCAGTCAGCCCGAAAACCTTCTCGGCAGACACATTTTTCAATGGAAATACCAGCAGGAAATTATGAAGCTCCGGCTTGCCTGCTACTTCTACTTTGTAGAGATATTTTTTATCGGGAGAGAGGGTATTGTCCAGATAATACATCCCCAGAGCTTCCGCCACCTTGTTTTTACTGATTACCGCAAAAGACGCCAGCACATGTATAAAATCACGGGATTTTGCTTCATCCACCGCAGATGCCATATTATCCGCCGGAGCTCTGCTCAGTACTTCCTCCGCACCATCAATGAATATCCTTGCCGACTCCAGGTCCGGATCTCTTTTTATTTCCTCTTCCAGCTTTTCATAGGGCCAATAGGTAAACGGTTTCGTATTCAGTCTGACAAAACCACCGGCTTTTTCCACTCCGTTGACAATTTCTATTTCAGCTCTGTAAAGATTATATCCTGATCGGAAACCCTGCTCGAAAACATCATATGAAGCAGGAAGCCATTTCAGCATAAGGCCTTTTTCCGGCTGAAAATAATGCAGCAGCAATAAGGAATCTGACTGTCCCATAGCCAGGAAAGACAATAAGCAGATCGGTACAAGTAATAGTTTCTTCATCACTGTGGCAATATGAGATCCTTGTCTAAGTCAATGGAAATAGTGTACACGGAAGTCGGATTGTCCTCACCAGGCAGATAGTATCCGATTGGCAGGGCAAACTTTCCCTTAGGTATTCTGAATTGATTCTTTTCCGCCTGACTGCATCCGCCCGAAAGCAGACACTCAAGATTGGCATTTTTCAGAAAATCATTGATATCTGATAGAAGCGAGGTTACTGTCGCATAGCCCGTTCCGATATTGCTCAGACTGGTAGCAACCGATTTGATTCCGCTTATTATGTTGCCCAGGTCATCCAGCGACTGATTGGTGTATTGTATTTTTCCAAACTGAATAAGCGGATCGGTAGCTTTCACCCCTTTATTAATATAGCCTTTGATCTCTGCATCAGACAATGGCTCGGTTTTTACCCCGGATGAGGTTTTATGAATAGTCAGGTTAGCTGCTGTGATACCGGCAAAGATCTCAGCATACGACGTATTGTACTGGGCCATTTTGGCGACAAATGTAAGACTGGAACTGGTTGTAAACTTGTATTCCAGAATCACTGTATCCCTCAGTCCTTTATCGATCGCTCCTGCCGACACGTTGCCGCTCTGGGTATATGACTGCCTGGATGGATCCGGCAACGGTGATTTCATTATCTTCAGAGAATACGTCTTACTTTTCTCCAGATTGGCTGTCGGAATATCAAAGACAAAATTATGCTCACCCTGTTTATCACGATACGTAATGGAACGGGACCGGTCTATTTCGTTTGATCCTTCAAAAATACCAAGATTAAATTCATAACCGGGAGCCAGCTTCACAGCGGTTGACGGCAATACAGAAAGGCGGACAAATCCGCTCCGCGCTTCATTGATATAGAAATTTTTCATATCCGGAAGCGGATACGCATAATATACATCGGTTGCAGGAATGTAATTCTGTTCCTCTCCGGTAGTAAATGTTACTGTTTTTGATTCTGCCGGTCCGTTTACATTTATCCAGTCACTGCCAGCTTTATATTGTGTAACAACCTTTGCCGTGATTGTAATTGTACTCTTTTCGGGCAAAACTCTTACCGGCGTTATGACCATCTGCGTGCGTTCGGGATTGAGCTCAATATCAAAATCAATCTTCCCCTTATCACTGCGAACAACAATAGAATCCTTGATAATCTGGGCCCGATATACGGTATTGCCGGAGCCGCCTTTGATATAATAGGTAAACTTCTCGATCGGATTGGAGAAATATACCTTTACGGAGCTGCTGACTGACACATTGCTGCTTTCCGAAGCAGGATCAATGGCTTCAATAAAGTTTACATCATTTTCCAGCGTATTGGAAGCACAAATCTCTCCTGCCTCTATTTCAAAACCGGCTTTAAAAGTTTTTCCGATCACCTTAAACCCGACCTCAACACCACCTTTCAGATAGGTTGGTTTGGGCAACTGGGCAAATACATAGGCCTTGATATACAGGGAAAGCAAATCCAGACTTCCCGATTTGACTCCGCAATCATAGCTCACCCCAAGAGTAGCTTCTCCGTAAATATATGCCTGACCGGTAGCGTACCAGCGGTTGATGCCCCGGTTACCAAATCCCGCACAATATACTTCCTTTTGGGACTGGGAAATAAGCAGATCGAAGCCGGCAAGCAGGATAAATCTCAGTTCTGCCCTTAGCTTACATGGCCACAAAGTGATCCCCGGTTTACCTCTGATATCCAGTCGGGCCCCCAGTGACAATCCTCCACCCATAGCAAGCAGGTTATAGTCTATATCAATATTGGCTCCGATCTCAGGAGGCATCGGAGCAATCGGAGGTACAGGAAGCACGCTTCCCACGCAGAAATAGCCACCGATATCCGCCAGTCCGACCACATTGACGCCGATCATCTGACCCTGGATAGGCCGGCCGATATTCAGATACCATTTCTTTTCGGTTCCGGATGCATAAACAGAGATTCTCCCTGCCTTGTTTCCACCCTGATTTCCGGAAATCACATCGGCCAGATTTATATAAATATCAAAATCGCCTATCAGCGTTTTATTCGGCACATCATACTGCACAAACCAGGAAGCCGCTACTGCTGACGATGGCGGTTGTGCTGATTCGGTTTTAGATTTTGTATTTTCTCCCAGTGTTTCACCGCCTTTCAGTTTCGAGGCAACAGCATCAAGTCCGGATGGATTGAAACTCATGGTAACAAACTTGACACCTCCCCACGTAGCCAGCCTCAATACCCCCATGCCGCTCAGGCTGAATTCAATTCCAAAATTGATATCGCCGTTAAACACATTACCTCCTCCCATTGACTGCAAACCGATTCCCGCAATCAGCCCGGCTACATTCTTTTCGGGCTCATACGTCCTTCCCGAAACCGTTTTACACCTGACGCCAGTACTCTGAGAGGCTGCCTGATCAGGCACCACCATAGACATATTATAATAAAGCCCTCCTGTAAAGGAGTTAATTTCTATACCCGTACCGATCGGGATACCTGGCATAAATGATACTCTTGCATCTACAAACCAGTATCGAAACATCGTTTTGCCCGAAGAAATCTGTACATCCTCGTCTGTAGAAGGAAAATCCATTGCTTCACCACTGGCCAGCAAATTTGTTATAGTCATTACACTTGCCTCCGCCAGCTCGGTTTTTCTCCCGAAAATAGCTGCTCCTTCCACTTTGATCTTTTCAATAATATCCAGGCTGAGATAGCCACAGTATCCCTGCCCGTATATACTGTCACCATCAAACATAGACAGGCTTCCCTTGAGCTTTACTGCACCAAGATCCGCTCCGATATTGACCTCACTGACTTCAAAAGAATCGTATTTCCAGCGTTTGCTGGAAGCAGTTCGCTCAGCCCAGATAGTAATGGTAGCATCTCCCCCAAAACCGCTGGAACTTTCATTACTGTCACCACCGGACTTGGTCAGATTAATTCCAAGAGTCAGACCAAGCCCGAACCGTTGCTTTCCGTTCATGGATTTCAAAACAGGATCTTTAATGGTCACCGGAAGATTGGCAAGCTTGGAAGACAAATCTCCTGTCTTGACACGCATATAAAAATTAGGACCTCTTTCTATATAGGACCCTTCGCTGGAAATGACCAGATCACCAAACTCCACCCCGAGATTTCCGACAGACTTATCACTGCTTTTGGAAGATAATGCCAGATAAAGACTTCCCTGCAAAGTCGCCCTGGGGAAAAACTGCTTATCCCTGTATAAAAAATCGAGCCGGCAACGTTCCAGCCCGATCTGGGCAAGTCCGAAAGCGCTTGTGTTCAGATTGGTTCTGAAAGCCGCATAACCATGATACTCCAGGTCGGCATCATCCTTCATATTTCGGCTAATAGTAAGTCCGAAATCCAGTTTCGAATCCTCTTTACAAACCGGCAGGCTCATACCACCGTAAAAACCGGCCCGGGAAAGAGTGTTTGCAATTACATTGAGACGAAGTGAATCTATGGAATATTTAAATCCCTTGAGATCGCCGCCCTGCAGCACATTAACTGCATATGCCAGGGCTGTAATTCCGTAATGGTCGACAATAAGATTATCAGCTCCGACAATTACGGCTTCTTTGCTGTTTTTTCCCTCTGTAAACCTGGGTGGAATCTCTATGGAAATCTTCGGAAGATATACGCCCTGCCACAATACTGAGCCATATACACTTTTATCCAGTCCGGATACTTTTTTCGACAGTGAATCCAGATACCAGCCCGGAAGCTCAAAACCCGGTGCATTGCTTATAGCGCTTTTATCCAGGACAATCCGGTCCACCCTGCATTTAAAGCCAGGCAGCCTGGCAAATTCAAAGGCCGGAACATCTGAAATCTGGACAACCATATTGGAAAGCTTATCCGCATTGATAAAAAAATCCAGCTTCAACGGCACCTTAGGACCTTTTTCTTCCGATGATTCTACCAGCGCATTCTGGCTAAACGCCAGCCGGCCGTTGATATTGATCTGCTTGAAACCACGACAGTCAAAAGTAACATATGAATATGCCTTATTAGGGTTGTCAAGCCCTTTAAAAATGATCTTATACCCCTCCCCAACAGTAAATGAATCCGTCCTGACCAAAAACAGGTTTAGTTCCCCCTGCAATTTCCCCTTCTTGGAAAGCGGCACATTGTCCGCCATAAAATACAGTGACTTGTCGGACGAAACAGGAACTTTCATCACAACTTCCGCATGCATTCCCCGCACCGGGTCCAGCTTTACACTTTTTAAAACTATTGCATATTTCTTGTCCTGCTCATCTCCCACAATAGCATACGGCAGTGTAAGCGACTGCCCGTCTATCAGGGTTTTATATTCCTGAGACTCTTCAATTTTCCTGTATGCCGCATCGATGGAGGCAATAATCTCTGATGCTTTGCGATTGACAGAGTCAACACTACGAAGAACCTCCAGTCCTTTATTAATTGTCTTTTCCTGAGCCTGTACATCAAAAAAAACGGAGCCGCTGATCAGAGCGATAATCAGAACCCGAACGGAAAAAAAGCTTATTCTCGCTCCGGCAAAAAAAGTATTCCCTAACTTCACCGTCTGCCTTATTATTTTAAAACTGTATTCATACTATATCCAAAATTCGTTTTCTCATAGCTGACGAGAAGTATTTATTGTTTATAAAAAGTAATTAATAATCATATTACAGTTCCGGCTATTGTAAGATATCAGGATAAAATCCTGTGATCAGGGCTCAGTTTTTCACTTCGTTGCCTGACCTGATTACTTACTTTTTTATTCCTGTAACAATCTGATAACAGCTATATCCGATTATTGCAAAAACCGTTTTCACCACAAGCTTTATCTGTCAAAACCAACAGACAAAGGACTTATTACCAAAAATATAAACAATAGCACATCTACTCTTCATAAAAAACATAATCCGCCTGTTTTACTCAGACAATTCTGAATAAGGCACACCGCTCATTCTTTAATTTCATAACCATTTATGAAAAAAATGAACAGGACAAATTACATCAGAGCAAACTAATTTGATAGGGGGTACTTTCGCACAAATCTATTTAAATAATTTTAATTTTTAATAACAATTTCAGGGCAAAATAAAAAAATAAATTATTGATATGTAAAACAATGGTTGCTGTGTGGGTACTATTATTTCTTTTTCAATAAAAATTCTTTGAAAAGTTTAAAGAATTAAATGAGAAATAAAAGTTCCCTTTAGCTAATCTGAATGGCAAATACATTAAAGCCTCCCGCCCCACCTGATTATTGGACCAAAAGGAAGAGATCATTAAATTTACACATCATAATTTCTGTAAATATTGTATGAAATACCGACTGCTGACACTGGACGAATTAAAAGAGCTGGAACCTGAATTTGTCCGGTTTCTGGCATCCAATCAGATTACTGCCGATGAATGGGTCAAAATAAAAGAAACGAGTCAGCATCGCGTAGACCAGCTGATCAGTATGTTTTCCGATATAGTAATGGAAAAAGTACTTAAAAAGATAGATTATGCCGAACAGCGGAATGCCGGCACACTGCTTCTTTTCAAGTTTACAGAGGAGAGCATATTGCTGGTAGGTTTAAATGCAGCCAGTCACTTCGAGATTGATTTCAACAATCCCTCCTGTCTTCAGGAACTCGCCGAACATCCTGAAAATTTTAATGAAGCAATCAGTTATTTCAAAACAGAAAGAACCTATATAAAATCAAGGGAAGAAGAGATCTTTGCCGTAATTGATGCAGGCGCCCTGATCAGCAATGGCCAGTTATTTGAAGCGCTGTTCAGACTGTAGAACTAAAAATAATACAGAACTATATCAGTCTTCCGAAACCCGTAAAATAAAAACGGGCGTTCCGGTGACCGCCCGTTTTTATAACTTATTCCTTTACAAGTTTTTTATACTTAATCCGGGTAGGATCGGCATCACCAAGTCGTTTTCTCCGGTTTTCCTCATAATCAGAAAAGTTTCCTTCAAAGAAATACACCTGTGAATCTCCTTCAAAAGCAAGAATATGCGTAGCTACCCTGTCCAGGAACCAGCGGTCGTGCGTGATGACCACCGCACAACCGGCAAAATTTTCCAATGCTTCTTCCAGTGCGCGCATCGTATTAACATCCAGGTCATTGGTTGGCTCATCCAGCAATAGCAAGTTGGCTCCGGACTTCAGCGTCAGGGCAAGATGCAGACGGTTTCGCTCTCCGCCGGAAAGCACTTTTACCTTTTTTTCCTGATCAGAACCGCTAAAGTTAAACTTGCTTACATATGCCCGCGCATTAACCTGCTTGCCGCCAACCTGTATAAGATCCGTACCGCCTGATATAGTCTGGTACACTGTTTTCTCCGGATCCAGATTAGAATGTTCCTGATCAAGATAACCGAGCACCACCGTTTCTCCTACCTCAAAAGTACCGTTATCAGGAGTTTCCTGCCCGGTAATCAGTCTGAATAATGTTGTTTTCCCTGCTCCGTTTGGTCCGATAATCCCGACAATACCTCCCTGGGGCAGCGAAAAATTAAGATTTTCATACAACAACCGGTCTCCATATGCTTTAGCAACGTCGGTAGCTTCTATCACCTTGGCACCCAGCCTTGGCCCCGGCGGAATAAACAGCTCAAGCTTTTCTTCCTTCTGCCTGGCTTCCTCTCCAAGCATTTTCTCGTAAGCGCTGATTCTTGCCTTACTCTTCGCCTGTCTGGCCTTCGGAGCCATCCGGATCCACTCAAGCTCCCTCTGTAAGGTTTTCTGCCTCTTGGATTCGGTCTTTTCTTCCTGCGAAAGCCGATTTTGCTTCTGCTCAAGCCAGGAAGAATAATTTCCTTTCCATGGAATACCTTCTCCGCGATCAAGCTCCAGAATCCATCCGGCAACATTATCCAGGAAATAACGGTCGTGCGTAACTGCGATAACTGTCCCCTGATAATTCTGAAGATGCTGCTCCAGCCAGTGCACCGACTCAGCATCCAGATGGTTCGTTGGCTCGTCAAGCAGAAGCACATCAGGCTGCTTCAGAAGCAAGCGGCAAAGCGCTACCCTGCGTTTTTCTCCTCCTGACAGATTCTGTACCCTGGCTTCGCCCGGAGGACAGCGCAGAGCATCCATAGCCCGCTCAAGCTTACTGTCCAGCTCCCATGCATTATAATGATCCAGTTTTTCCTGAACTACACCCTGACGCTCGATCAGCTTCGTCATTTCATCATCAGACATGGGTTCAGCAAACTTAAGATTGATTTCCTCAAACTCTTTCAGCAGATCCACAACCTCCTGCACACCTTCCTCTACTACCTCGCGTACTGTCTTATTCATATCAAGCAGCGGCTCCTGCTCAAGCAGTCCAACGGTATATCCCGGAGAAAAAGCAACCTCTCCCTGATAGTTTTTATCAACTCCGGCTATAATCTTCAATAAGGATGATTTTCCGGATCCGTTGAGACCCAAAACCCCGATTTTGGCTCCATAGAAAAAGGACAGATAAATATTTTTTAGTACCTGCTTATTGGGCGGATGAATTTTACTCACCCCGGCCATTGAAAAAATAATGGTTTCTGCGCTCATTTTACTAGTTATGATTGAACGTACAAATATGACCAAAAAAACCTGAAATAGTTCCGTCTGAGAGGAAATATATCCGGTATCTGCCGGCCCGCCGGATTCTTTTTGAAAACTTTTTGAACACAATCTACGTTTTGCGCATAAAGCAGCACTTGCATACTTAATTACTGATCAAAAAAGATGTTTGTAATGTGCCATAAAATTCTATTTTTGCGGAACTATTTAAAACCTGTTTAATATGTACTGGACACTTGAATTAGCCTCATATTTGGAAGATGCCCCATGGCCAGCCACAAAAGACGAATTGATTGATTATTCAATTCGTACGGGAGCTCCAATGGAAGTGGTAGAAAACCTGCAGGAACTGGAAGATGACGGACAGCCATATGAAAGTATCGAGGAAATATGGCCTGATTATCCGACCAAAGATGATTTCTTCTTTAACGAAGACGAATACTAAACAGATTCCAGCCTTGCCTATAATTGATATCAGATCTTTATCTCTGAAATACGACGATAAAGATCTGATTGACAACCTTAATTTATTGATACCTGCCTCTTCTTTTGTCGCAATAGTAGGCCATAACGGCTCCGGCAAATCCACTTTTCTCAGAACACTTGCGGGACAAGCATCTCCCGCTAAGGGGAGTATCAATGTCCTGGGCAGAAACCTGCAGCAGTATCCCCGAAAAGAGCTCAGCAATACCATCACATACCTGGCCCAGAAAAACCCGGTCAGTTTTGACATCAGAGTGATTGATCTGGTAGTCATGGGCCTGTTCCGATACAAGCGTTTTCCGTCCACCTATACCAGCGCCGATTATGAAACGGCCAGGCAGCAGCTACATTCCGATGGCATCGGCTATCTCTCGGATCAGTTATTCGGAACACTATCCGGTGGAGAGCAGCAACTGGTCTGGCTGGCCCAGCTTCAGTTGCACAACGCCCCCTTATGGCTCCTGGATGAACCTACTCAGCAACTGGACCTCTACAACAAGCGTCAGGTATTTGAAAAAATCATACGCCTGACAGCAAACAGTAAGACTGTCATCTGCATAACGCATGATATCCACATGCTTAAAAATATCCAAAATGGCTATTTTATTAACTTCTCCGAGCGGCAACCCTGTCTGAAACCAATTGCACCGGACGCAATTGATCAGTGTATAGAAATTCTTGAAAATCCGCCCTTATCATCCCGAATTATTTGATTCAGAAAGACCGGGGATTATCCTCAGCTGATCGTTCCTTTTCTGAAAAATGCAGGATCCTGGCCGGATACGGAATAGTAACATCATGATTCCGGAAAGCTTTATGGAGCAAAAGAATCGCTTCATGACGTGCTTTGAGAAAATTCCTGTTCTGAATCAGATTAATCCAGAACATTACGCGCATATTGGCCGAAGATTCCCCCAATTCCTCAAAATAAACATCCACCGGAAAAATTTCATCCCGCTCCGTCACCTGTTCGACAGCTTTCCTGGCAATCTCCGTCACCCGCTCCAGATCTTCCTTATAGGCAACCCGCACCACAATCTCCACTCTGCGCGAACCAAGCGTAGTATAATTTTTAATCGCCTTCTGCAATACATCTTTGGAAGGAATAATTACATCCTGCCCCTGAAAGGTTTTCAGGTGGATAGCTCTGAGCGTAATCTCGGAGATATATCCCATATGCCCGTTTGTTTCTACCATATCCCCGACTTTTATGGGTTTATGCAAGGCAATAATGAATCCTGAAACAAAATTGGTAGCAATATCCTGAAAAGCAAAGCTCAGTGCCAGCCCTATAATACCGGCGCCTGCCAATAGTGAGGTAACCGTTTTGTCCAGATGAAGGATCCCCAGAGCAAAGAAGACACCTGCTATCACAAACGCTCCGTATATTATCCGGGCTATAATCCGGACAAATTCGGAACTAAGGGTATATCCTCTTGTGAAGCGAAGAATAAGCGATTCGCTGAATTTTCCTGCCAGGTAAAAAACCAGAAAAACCAGCGATGCAGTTATTACATTCGGAATCAGAAGAATTGCCTGCCTGATCCATATTACCAGCTTGCCGGCAAGTAAGGTATAAATATCCGTAAATGAACTAAAAACGGTTTCCAGCATGACTTATATTTCCGACAAATAGCAGGAATAATAACTTACAGATAATACACAAAGCAGCTAATTATACGTCAGAAAGCCTGTAAAGTATGCCGCCTAAAGAATATACTGACTCAGATCTTTGTTCTTAACCAGGCTCGAAAGTTTCTGGCGGACCATATCTACCGAAACTACGATTTTGGCATTGGGACCAATTTTATCCGGCACATCAAAAAGAATTTCATTAAGCAACTGGCTCATAACCGTATGAAGCCTTCTGGCTCCGATATTCTCAACTTCTGAATTGACCTGAAAAGCTATTTCTGCAAGTTCTCCCAGTGCCTCTTCACTGAATTCCAGACCTACATTTTCCGCCTGCAATAAGGCTACATACTGTTTGGTAAGAGCGTTTTTGGGTGTTTTCAGAATCTGGAAAAAGTCTTCCTTGGTCAGATTATTCAGCTCAACACGAATAGGAAAACGTCCCTGCAGTTCCGGAATAAGATCCGAAGGTTTGCTGATATGGAATGCACCGGCAGCAATAAATAAAATATGATCCGTGGAAATTACCCCATACTTGGTATTGACCGTACTTCCCTCCACTATGGGCAGCAAGTCTCTCTGAACACCTTCTCTGCTCACATCGGGACCACCTTTGCCGGATGTCCCCGATGCAATCTTATCTATTTCATCAATAAAAATAATACCTGTATTTTCAGCCTTTTTAATCGCCTCTTCCTTTACCTCATCCATGTCAATAAGCTTTGCAGCCTCTTCTTCGAGAAGAATTTTCTTGGCATCAGCGATGGTCACTTTTCTTTTCTTGTTTTTCTTAGGCATCAGATTATTCATCATCTCCTGAATATTCATCATGGAGACTTCATCCATACCTCCTCCGATCACTCCGACATTGGAAGGAGCAGCAGCCTGCACGTTAATTTCTATTTTACGATCATCCAGCTCCCCGTTCCGGATTTTTTCCCTGAATTTTTCACGTGTCCGCTCATTAAGCTCTGCATCATCCTCATTTACCGGAACAGTACTATCCGGAAACACAGTCGGCCCGGAAGAAACCGGCCTTCTGACCGGGGGAATCAACGCATCAAGTATGATATCCTCCACTACCTGAGCAGCCTTGGCCTTTACCGTTTCTTTCTTGCCGGCTTTAACCAGATGCACTGCCTGCTCTACCAGATCTCTGACCATACTTTCCACATCCCTGCCTACATACCCCACCTCTGTAAATTTTGAAGCCTCAACCTTTGTAAAAGGGGCATCCGCTACTTTTGCCAGCCGGCGGGCAATTTCGGTTTTCCCGACTCCGGTCGCTCCGATCATCAGAATATTATTGGGAACAATCTCTTTTCTCATATCCTCATCAGCACTCATACGCCTCCATCTGTTACGCAGAGCTATCGCTACGTTCCGTTTAGCCTCATGCTGACCGATTATATATTTATCCAGTTCTTCAACTATCTGCCGGGGGGTCAGGTACTGTTCGTTATCAATCATCGCTTACAGATTTTAATTTTGCAATTCCCTTTTCTTAAATACTCTATCCATGCTGGTTGTCAATGTCAAATGATTGGAAGCACCCGACACATGATAAAACGATCTGGTATAAGCCAGTCCGATATTTTTTACAGTAAGATTACATCCGATGGCCATACCCGCTACTCCGGCTCTTTCTTCAAGCCGCATCTCTTTTCTTCGCTGCGGGTTATACGCCACCCTGATATGAAAATTCTTGCTCAGCAGAAACTCCCCTCCAAAGATGAAATGCCGGAATATCTGATCACCTATTTTCTTCTTTTCTTTTATTTCATTGCCCATAAGGTCAACTTTTCCCTTCTTGTCCGGATCAAGATAGACAATATCCGGACGCTGCAAATTGTGTGCTGAAATAGTAAGCCGGAAAGGTAAATTTTCCAGCTTATAGCTTGTTCCTACTATTACCTCCAACGGCATTCTGACATTTACGCCGGGAGTATATCGCTTGAATGCATAACCTATATTCTTAAAAACCATCCCAATGGTCCAGTCTTTTTCAGGATGCTGATAAAAGCCACCTACATCTGTCATAATGGCATAAGAGCTATAAGGTCCGAGATGCGAACCGGCCAGCTTCAGATTCATCCCGAGCGTATAATTACCTATTACATGTGAGCAGCCTCCGGTAATAGCATATTCATTAACCCGGAAAGTCCCTGTTATAGTGCCGTCAGGTGCAGTCTCATCCAGTTTTCCATAATCAAAAAAAGTAAACCCTATGCCATAAAGATTGTTTTCACCGGATTGTAATCCGTAGGCAAGGGTAGTTGCATTGACACCGGTAAGATAAGGCATATAATTGATCGAGAGCCTGCCGGACATATCCTTATTCAGAGAAGCAGGATTCTGCATAAAGGAAATTATATCATCATCGCTCAAAGAAACATATTTTCCTCCCATGCCGCTTACCCTGGCATTGACCGGTACATTGATATAGTGATAGGCAGCGGAACCACCCAACTGGGCATACGAGCAAAATCCGGTAGTACAGATAAAAAAAAGAAAAAGGTATCTGATCATATACAAAAAAACGGGATTTCTGAAAAACGAAATCCCGACAATTCTATTATACATTTTCCTTTTCTTTTTCGAGGTGATCCACCGACAGATTAACCGGTTTCTTCACCTTCTTATTGAGCAGAGCCAGCTCGAGGACCTGATCTACGTTCTGGACAAAATGAATTTTCAGGTCTTTGATATAATCCCTATTAATCTCCTGAATATCCTTTCTGTTTTTTTCACTCATTATAATTTCCCTGATTCCGGCTCTCCTGGCAGCAAGAATTTTCTCTTTAATTCCCCCGACCGGCAATACTTTACCTCTTAGTGTTATTTCACCGGTCATTGCCAGTTTATCTCTTACCATTCGCTGCGTAAAAACAGAAGCAAGACTGGTAAAGATCGTAATCCCGGCAGAAGGTCCATCTTTGGGAACAGCACCGGCCGGAACATGGACATGAAGATCAAAGTGATCAAAGATTTTATAGTCTATCTCAAGATCTTCGGCATGCGCCCGAAGGTATGACAAGGCTGCCTGTGCAGATTCTTTCATGACATCTCCCAGTTTTCCGGAAAGAGTCAGACGACCTTTCCCCTTGCTTATACTGGATTCAATCATAAGTATTTCTCCGCCGTAAGGAGTCCATGCAAGCCCGGTTACTACTCCGGCCACCTCATTGTCCTGATAGGTCTCTTTCTCAAAATCCTCGATACCGAGATACTTAACTACATCATCCGGAGTCACTGTCTTTCGGTAGCTGGCATCTGTCGCTACAAGGCGCGCTACTTTCCGGATGACAGAACCGATTTTTCGTTCCAGATTCCGGACACCGGATTCTCTTGTATAATCTTCTATCAGCTTGACCAGCGCATTATCGCTAAACTTAAGATCCCCGGCTTTCAGACCGTGCTCTTTCTTCTGTTTGGGGACCAGATGCTTCTTGGCAATTTCAAGCTTTTCCTCCAGCGTATACCCATTGATTTCGATTACTTCCATCCTGTCCATAAGCGCCGGCTGGATAGAATCCAGATTATTGGCTGTAGCAATAAACAGGATCTTGGAGAGATCGTACTCCACTTCCAGATAGTTATCGACAAACGTGCTGTTCTGTTCCGGATCAAGCACTTCCAGCAAAGCAGAAGAAGGATCCCCACGGAAATCTGACCCAAGTTTATCAATCTCATCCAGAATAAATACCGGATTGCTGCTTTCTACTTTCTTGAGATTGCCGATAATTTTACCCGGCATTGCTCCGACATAGGTTTTACGATGACCCCGTATCTCAGCTTCATCCTTGACACCACCCAGTGACATTCTGACATATTTTCGTCCGAGTGATTTGGCTATCGAACGCCCCAGTGAAGTTTTTCCGACTCCCGGAGGTCCGTACAGACAAAGGATAGGAGCCTTCATATCCTTTTTCAGCTTCAGGACGGACAGATACTCCAGGATACGCTCTTTGACTTTTTCAAGGCCCGAATGATCTGCATCAAGTATTTTCTTTGCTCTGTCCAGATCAAAATTATCCTTTGTTTCTTCTCCCCATGGAAGATCAACCAGAAACTCTGCATAGTTGAAGCTAAGCGGATATTCTGAGGCCATAGGATTCATGCGCTCCAGCTTCACCAGCTCCCGGCTAAAGTGATCTCCGACCGCTTTGGACCAGTTTTTACCTTTCGCCTTTTGTCTCAGCTTTTCAATTTCCTGATCGGTTGATTCCTCTCCCAGCTCATCCTGAAGAACCTTTATCTGCTGCCTTATATAATAATCACGTTGCTGCTGATCAATATCTGAATGTACTTTGCTCTGAATCTCCTGCTTGAGCTTCAGCATCTGAATCTCTTTCATCAGGTACTCCAGCAGCATAGTACCGCGTTTCACCAGATCAGTAATCTCCAGCAGTTTTTGCTTTTCCTTTACCTCAACATTCAGATTTGAAGATAAAAAATGCGTTAAAAAGGCAGGACTTTCAATATTATTGATAGCTACCTGGGCATCCTGAGGAATTTCCGGATTCAGCTTCAGTATTTTATCCGCCGAATCTTTCAATGACTGAATCAGCGCCTTCAGTTCCTTCTTATTGACAGTAGCATTGCTGTCTCCAAACACTTCAATTTTAGCAGTCAGAAACGGTTCTTCCTGCACTTGCTCCTTGATCCGGAAACGTTTTTGCCCCTGAATAATAATAGTTGTATTACCATCAGGCATAATCAGCATCCTGAGAATCTTAGCCACAGTCCCGACCTGATACAAATCAGTAAGCCCGGGTTCCTGCGTACCCGTATTTTCCTGAGCCACCACACCTATGACACGATCGCCCCTGTATGATTTTTTGACAAGACGGATCGATTTCTGGCGACTTACTGTAACCGGAATAACTACTCCGGGAAATAAAACCGTATTTCGTACAGGAAGTATCGGCAATACCTCAGGAGTATCTTCTTTATTCATGAGTTCCTCTTCCTCAGGAGAAAGAAGCGGTATCGTCTCTACACTTTCACCATCAATAAATTGAGGAAAAAAAATCTGGTCAGTCTCTCCTTTTTTATACATTCACGCTACTCCTTCCATTGCCATTTTGGCGTACTACATTAGATACAAAAAGCAAATTTAATTTAAATATCTTATAAATTACATTTTACAATACTTATACCATAAATTTCATAAGTTTGTAACTAATTTGTAAGGGAATCGTTTGGTTTCCTATTTCAAAAAGCGATTATTAATCCGAAAGGTCACCAATTCAAATCTGAGCTAAAGAGCAAATGTGGTTTAAGCAAATAGTTATTATTTATTTTTTACTGCTAAGTATTTGGGGATACAGTCAGGATAAAAACGCTCAAGTCACTATTAAACCTTTGCGCAGAGGCGAGTCCACCGAAGAAAAAAACTGGCAGCTGCAATTTCGCAATTACAACAGAGGCTATTATTACGATCTGAAAAAGCTCAAAGAAATTCAAAAGTATGAGCAGGCCGAAAATCTCCAGGAGCTGCTTCCCAGACTTGAAGATTATGTAAAAAGCTTTGGTATCGCCAATTTTTCCAAAGACATACAATTGCTGTGGAAACTTGGTCAGCTATACGAGGTACTCGATCAGGAACATAAAGCAATTTCCATATATAATATTGTCCTGAAAAATCTTCCCGGTAAACAAAATGAAGAAGTTCTGCAGCATTTTAACAACTGGGACCGCTTTATTCAAAAGAGCTATTATGTACCTCTCGAAACTTATTATGAACTGGTAAGCTACCGACGAAACATCGATACTCTCGTGCCACCCAGAAGTGTGTTCTTGAATATGGGAGAACTGGTTAATGATACGAAGTATCCGGACTATGGTCCTACCATGAGTATGAGTGACAATAGGCTCATCTTTACCAAACGAAAGAAAAACCTCAAATACGGACGAATTGACTATAACGAAGAGGAAGATCTCTGGTACACCATAAATTATGATGGTTTCTGGGACGAGGCCCTGCCCTTCGGTACACCGATTAACAGCAGCTGTAATGAAGGCTCTGCCTGTATCTCCAGAGACGGCAAAACCTTGTATTTTGCCCGATGCCGGGTGGCAGGCTATCAATACGATTGTGCTGACTGTATGGGCAGCTGCGATCTGTACGTAAGCCAACGGATTGGTGACTCTGCATGGTCAAAACCACAGAATCTGGGTCCGAAGGTCAATAGCACAGCCTGGGACTCACAGCCGACACTGTCTCATTCCGAAGACACCTTGTATTTTGCATCTGACAGGCTGGGCGGCTTTGGCTTATCAGACATCTATTTTACCTACAAACTCCCAGACGGCTCCTGGGCTGAAGCGGAAAATATGGGCCCGGTTATCAATACGAGAGCCAATGAAGTGAGCCCCTTTTATCACCCTCAGCATCATGTATTTTATTTTAGCTCCAATGGACACCTGCTAAACTTTGGAAGCTATGATATATTCAAATCGCATAAAGTCAGCAAAAACTGGTCTGAACCCAAAAACATCGGTCCTCTGGTTAACAACAAAGGGGATGAATATTATTTTACCATTGATTCCGATTCCAAAAACCTGTTTTATGCGAAAGCAGAAGAAAATGACAAGAATCTTGATCTGTTTTCCTTTCCGCTACCCATGGAAGCCCAACCGCTGGCTTTCACCAGCTTTAAAGGAAGCCTCACAGACTCCCTTACCGGAGTACCATTTAAAGGAATTGTATCCATTATTGACCTGGACAATGGTATCGAAGTAGCTCCAAAGTATCTGAAAGAAGACGGAAGCTATGAGTTTGATCTGATTGACAAAAACAATTACCTCCTTGTAATTCAGGGCGACGATTTTTTCCGGATCGAAGAACGCTTTTTCCTTGACGGCGATACCAGTTTTGATATACAGACACCCTCAATCAACTACAATCGCTGGAAGTTTGCCTCTCTTGAGTTTGAAAACGGAAGTGCGGAAATACTTCCTGAAATGCACACTGACCTTGATAAGCTGGTAAATTTTCTGGTGGATCATCCGACAATGTCTCTGAAAATATCGGGACATACCGATCAGGAAGGTAATGCAGATATGAATCTCCGGCTTTCGCAACGCAGAGCAGATTCCATAAAAAAATACATTATGGAAAATGGTCAGGTAGCTTCAGAAAGAATTGATGCCAAAGGCTATGGAAACCAACGACCAATTGTTGAGGAAAAAACGGAGGCTGATAAGCGCATCAACCGTCGTGTGGAATTTGAGCTGGTAAAACCAGACAAAGAGTAATCATTCAAGCTTAGACCTGTTCCCAGCAATCAACAATCCACTGCATTTCTCTGGCAATAGAAGCAGGCAAATCGAATCGCAGATCAGCCGGCAGCACAGTCCATGTATACGTTTCGACCTCCCAATGATTTGATATTTTGTTCTTTTTCAACCAGGCCAGCGTATTTTTAATTTCCTGTTGAGTAGATGCCAGGTATCCATACTGCTCTATAAACACAGGAACATGAAAGTGTACTCTGATCCGCTCTACAGACTGTTGCGTGAAAACCGATTTATCTACCCCACTAAGATCCGGATATCGGAGATGGCTTTTCTGATCCTTTCTTTCAGCCACCAGCTGATGCAGATAGGTCGACTCATCAAATCGGAACAAGTCCTCCAGAACCTTCTGATCTTCCATCAGCTCACCGGACAATCTGGCCTCCAGAGCCGCACTGATCTGAATCTTGCCAACCTGAATACCCAGAGGTCTCCAACACTCCATTACCTCCTGAATACACTCAAAAGCCAGGGCAAAATGACAGACATCATAACAGATTCGTATATACCGGAGAAGATCATTTCGGGCATCACCACCACTTATACCAGTACGGGATGAAAAATAGTCTATGCCTTCTTTTAACAGATATTTAGTGTAATATGCTGCGACGTCTCCGGAGTTTTCAAGAAATCCATCCGGTTCAGGTTCAATGTCAATATGAATCAGTATATTTTTTTTCTGTTCAAGATTTTTAAGATATACAGCGACTTCAACGAGGTTTTTAGTTGCTGCAACAGTAGCTTCCTCTGTCTCTGCACTGTTTTTATACCAGGGTCTGTAAGAAAGAGGCGAAGTAGAAATACTGCCTTCCACTTTTTCCGGTAACAACTCTGACAGTATATCAATAAGATTTCTGGTATATAAAAGACGCTCTCCGGTCTGCCAGTCTGGCTTATGAACATCATCTTTTACTCTTATGTGATGAAAATCTCCATACGGAAATCCGTTAATCGTAAAAACATAGAGATTGTAGCAGCTAAGCCAGTACTTAAACTCTGAAAGATTATTACCACTGAGCAACTCTCCCGCAGCACGGGCCGACAGTCTCAGACCAATACCCATTTTCTCAAACGGAACAATCTTTTCTTTAACCAGAGGCAGGTTATTCTTCAGAGTCTGAAAAGTTTCTTCCCATGATTCTCCGGGATGAATGTTGGTACAATATGAAAAATGTATATCTCCGGCAATTTTCATCAGTTCACCATTTCCAGTTTGCCACTCATATGATACGCTCTGAGAATCTCAATCGCACGCAGCATCTGATTCTCTTCTATATGATTTACTTCCAGCCCCGAACCGATATCCTTCAAAAGCATAATCGTCAGCTTGCCTCCGAGATGTTCCCGAAACTCACCAAGGCCGGCCAGTAGTTCTTTGCCATCTTCGATACAATCATGATATAATGTAAATCCCGTATCGGACAATACATCAAGTATTTCCTTACACGATTCAAAGGCAAGTAAACCAATAAGCCATGAATAAAGTACGTCAATTGCAATCCCTGAAGCTACCGCTTCTCCATGTCTGATAGCATGCCGGCTTAGCTGCTCCATTTTATGTGCCGCCCAATGTCCGAAGTCCAGAGGCCTGGAAGAACCGGTTTCAAACGGATCCGCTCCACCGATATGTTCCAGATGCAATGCTGCGCATCGCATAATCAGATGAGCCATCGCTTCCTTATCACGTGCAACTAGTCTGGATGTATTATTTTTCAATTGATAAAAAAAGCTTCTATCCTTGATCAGAGCAACCTTTATCGCTTCAGATATACCGGAAATCCAATCCCTGTCAGATAGCGAATCAAGAAAGCTTATGTCATTGACAACTGCTAACGGCGGGCTGAACGATCCCAGAAAGTTTTTCTTGCCATTAAAATTAATTCCGTTCTTTACCCCTACTCCTGAATCATTTTGAGAGAGCACAGTAGTTGGTATTCGGATATGCCGCACCCCGCGGTGTGCGATGGCAGCAGCAAAACCGGCCAGATCAAGCAAAGCTCCTCCGCCAATGGCTATAAGATAAGAATGCCTGCAAATACCATAATCATGTACGGCAGCAATAAGCTTAAACAACAGGTCAATATCGTTCTTCGCATCCTCTCCGCCCGGTAATACAATAATTGCCGGTTCTGCCATTAACACATCTTTGTGAAAACGAAAATAAGAGCTCACTTCTTCCGTAAGTGCCGGATACGCATTTATCAATCCCTTATCAATCACTACAAGAACTTTGGCCGGCTGAACCGCTTCTGAATCAATCAGGTTTCTCAACAGTAGATTCTCCGCTTTAAATACTCCTTCGGTAAAATGCACCGGGTAACTAAACCTGACCTGAAATTCCTGCTTCATTATTATTTATTGATTATTGATAATAAACGATAAAATTGATAAATGTCTTATGTTACCGCAAACGTTTTGGACAAAATCAGTGATGCTGGCAGCAGACATACTATAATCAGGCCGTATACCGGTCCGGCAAAACCGGCACCGATGGCTGCATCCATAAGAATCAAAGACAAAACCCCTGCCCTTACTGCTTTCTTCAGATCAGCGGGCAAGCCTGTCCGGAGCGCCTGCCTAAACGGAAAAAATACGGCAGCAGCAAAGACACCTAAAAAGGGCAGTGCGATCCAAATATGAAATCCCCGATACATAATCAGGCCGAAAAGCAGCACAACTACCAGCCCGAAAACAATCCCGGCACCGTTAAGCAGATATCTGCCTGCCCCATGTACCTCCCCTCTGCTCAGTAACGTAATTCCCATAATATAAAACAAAGGAATCAGGCCGATATATAGTAGTGCAGGGTCGGTAATTCCACCGGCAGAAATGCCCAAAAACAGATTAAGCGCGCGGCAAAATCCCATAGTTAATGGTCCCCAGATCAGAAAATGCTTGGCATATTTGTCATAAAAAGTTGCAAAAAAGACTATTGATACAGCCAGACAGCCAGACAACGAGGAAACCCCAAACGCCATCGTAATTCCGATACTATACAGAACAGCTGCCAGTATAACAGCAGACCGGATTGAGACCTTTCCACTCGGAATCGGTCGTTCAGGCCTTTCAAGCTTATCAATATCCGCATCAAACACATCATTCAGCACAATCCCGCCTCCGTATAAACCCATTGTTGCAATTACAAGCATCAGAAGCATTATCCAGTTACTCTCCGTAAACAGACCGCTCACCAGCCCGCTAATTGCGAATCCTGCCATAATATCTGCCACTGCTGTCACAATATTAGCTGGACGCATCAATTGTAAATAAGGTATAACAGATGCCATTATACTATGATATTTTCATCTGTCTTATGAGGTTGCTGTCCTCCTCTTAGTACCGAATTTCCCTGAAACCTTATTTCCTGATCAATCTGACGATTGCTCCAGTCGGACTCCTTAATCTGACCGCTGCGTGCAAAAAAATCAAGCGCATTCTGATAAACTACCTTATCGATATCACCGGATGAGATTCCTGATTTTTCCATAAGCTTTGCAGTTTTATATACCGATAGCGGATCACTGATACCCCAGTCAGCGGCACTATTTATCATGATTTTGTCAGTCCCATATTTTCTTACGATCTCTACCATTCGCTCATTGCCCATTTTTGTATGGGGGTAAATGGTAAATGCAGCCCAGTATCCGCGGTCCAATACCTCTTTTACTGTCTCTTCATTGTTATGATCGATAACTACCCAATCCGGATCCACGCCCATTTCATCACAAACATCCATACTCCTGCTGGTACCGCTTTTCTTATCACGATGCGGTGTGTGCACCTGTACAGGCAGGCGGAGCTTCAAAGCCAGCTCCAGCTGCTTTCTGAAATACTTATCTTCTGCTTCTGTCTGATCATCATACCCGATCTCACCGACACCGACCACTCCCTCCTTACATAAGAATAGGGGAAGAAGCTCCATTACTCCCTCAGCCAGAGCTTCATTATTTGCCTCTTTGGAGTTCAGCCCGATAGTGCAATAATGCTTTATTCCGAACTGACTTGCCCTGAATCGCTCCCAGCCAATCAGGCTGCTGAAATAGTCTTTAAACGATCCTACTTCTGTTCTGGGTTGTCCGATCCAGAAAGCCGGCTCGATGATAGCCACTACGCCGGCCTGAGCCATAGCCTGATAATCATCAGTAGTTCTGGAAACCATGTGTACATGAGGGTCAATTAACTTTCTTGTCATATTCGTAGATTCAATTCAATTTATATCGTCCCAGGTAAAATCTACTACTGTATCAGTAGCTATCAATCCGGCAATAGCTGGTTCGACAGCCTCCCTGCATAACAGTATTGCCGCTTTTTTTTCCATATCAGTCCCGGACAATAATCGCTTTATTTCTTCTATATTTTTTTCATCCAGATAGCCTCTCATCAGTCTCCACAAATCAGGATTCACCATTCGTCCCGCCGCCCGGCGCTCATGCGCCAGTCCCAAAGCCATCCTTGCCAGACGGGGATTATTTCGTTTATCGATGCCTATAATCTTTCGTATTGGCTTAGATGTAAACAGTGCCTTCAAAACCAGCTGATTCCAGGCCAATTCCTCAAAATAAGTACCTGGATAGGCATTTTCTAAAGCAATAGCTTCAAATACATCATTGATGTTTGTTCTTACACCGTCTACAACCCGTTCTACCAATAAGTCTTTGAAAGGCAGAAACATCAGACTTTTATAGATACTCACCTGTTCATATATATCTGCCGTATCGAGGAGCTGGCGGATAATCGCAACAAACGATTCTCCTTCAAAGCTTCCGGCAGATAAAAGGACAATGAGTCTGCCAACCTGATCACATGTCCAATTATCAGGATTATGCCCAAGCTCGCGCAAAAGCATATGAAACCTTCCCGCCTCTCCTGCCTGAAAACTATTTCTCGGAACAAAGCGGGGAACCATGCTAAAAGTCAGATAAATTTCTCCCGGCGAAACAAGCCTGGCGCAATTTTCATTGAGCCAGCTTCGAATCTCAGGGTTGATAGCGCACAACTGATCCTTTAATTCACCTATGAGTATTTCATCGGAAACTATCATAATTGCTGTTAATTATTATCGTTTATCGAAAATAAACTTTTCTCATATATCATGTGGAAAGTTTTTTCGTTTGTAACATATACATTTCTTTTTCGTATCCATCCGAATACATTTTTGAGCAGAAATCAATAATCCGGACATGACTAGCAATAAATCTAAACCTGCCTCCGTAATGATCATTGATGATAATGAAATTGATCTTTTTGTCATCCAACGCACTCTTGAAAACTTAAGCTACTCCGACATTATCACGGCCTACCGCAGCCCGGTTAAAGCCATGCAGTTTTTCGAGAAAATAGATCAGACAAAGGAGTTTGACCGACTTCCTGAAATTATATTGCTTGATATAATAATGCCGGGAATGACCGGATTTGAATTTTTGGATCGGTTCAGCAATCTTTCGAAGGAAATTAAAGAACGAACAAAATTTATCATTGTGACTTCTTCCGACTATTCCCAAGATAAAAAGAAATCCGAAAATTACGACAATGTCATTAAATATGTCGTAAAGCCACTTTCCCAAAACGATCTTGAATCCGAATAAGGCACTTTAGCTCAACGGCGTCTTTTTCCCAAAAAAACATAGCCGACGGTTGCCTGCAAGCTCAGATTATGATACTGCCTGATCTGGCTGATCGGAACCACCCCAAGATCACCCCTTAACCCCAACACTATACCACTTTTTGTTTCTACCCCGATTCCAAGCTCAAGGGCAAGATCAAAATTTCTTGCATCCCTGAACCGATAGGCCTGTCTTTCACGGTAACCATTAGTAAACCGTTGCATACCTTGCAGAAGCACAGAACCCTTGGGACCTGCCAGCCAATAAAAGCCCCGGGTTATATTGTATCGGAAAAGTAATGACAAGTCCAGATAGTCCAGCGTCAGTTTTTCTCTCCTGTACATTCGCTGGTTATACGGATTGTAGAAATGTTCGGCATCCTTAAGTGAGGTATGTCCTCCTCGTTGTACAAAGATGATCTCCGGTTGAAAAGAAAGCCGGTCAGACACCGGCGCCTTGAAAAATAACCCCGCATGAAACCCTGGCTTCGGCATATAGGCCGAACCTGTCAGGGTACTAAAAACTATACCGGTTCGTCCACCCAGACCAATCTGTCCACTGACATCGCAGGTAACTGTCAGAAAAAAGGTGAAAAAAAAACTAGTAAGAATTCCGGGTTTCATTGATATTCTTTTATACTATCATGAAACCTGACCAGCTATGAATTGTTGGAAATTTTTTACCGGCAGTATAAAACAGAAAAAGCCGGTACTAACCGGCTTAAAACTTTTATTCAGAATCTGAAGACAAGATTAATTTTTCGGAAAAAACTCAATCTCGATTTCCATGGCAGTATTTCCTTCGCTCGAATTACCCATCTCAACAACATAGGCGCCTGCATCCCAAACTTCATCTCCCCTGACATTAACTCTTGAAGGGCCAAACCGGCTGGTCAGATACGCCCGGTAATCTTTAACGATATTTTCTTCCAGCATATAAGCCTCCTCCTGCACCAGAAACTCAATGCCAAAACCGTTCACTTTATGATTATCATCCAGATAATATATAATCTCGGCATATTCATTTTCATTCAGAGCTACTTTGAAAATCGCAAAAAGCTTACCATCCGCCACATATTCGGCCTTCTCTGACTTTTTGATTGCCTCCAGGCTGGTTCCAAAAGAGAATCCGCGCAGTACTCCGATATCCTCTGTAAGAATAACTTTCTGGATTTCCTCTCTGTGGTTTTTTAAAGAATGAGGACGAACAGCAGCTTCAGCTGCTCCCTCTTTAAGCCCTGCCTGACGGACCTCCAGCTGAGCCATCGCAATCTGACAGACAAACAAACTTAATGTAAACAGAAATACTGGTTTCATACTATTGCCATTATGTAATGGCCAAAGTTAGAAAGTTATTTAAAAAAATAGAATTTATTTCACTTCATTCTCTTTCAAATGATGAAAATCAGTCATTAGCAGAGGGTATAATATAAACTTTCCAACAATTCCTTATCTTATACCATTACAACCATTGCAGACATAACATATTGAAACAGCAAATGCTTATTCTGATAGATAAAGATCGGGAGGGTATCAATAATGAAGTCTTTTTTTAAAAGGAATCTGTTCGTCGGCATTCTTATTCTAACAGCACTTGCAGGCTGTACTTCAATTCAAAACACCTATTCGGAAGTCGATCCCAGCGTAGATTTTACATCTTTCAATACATTTGCATGGTTACCAAGAGATTCAACCGGCCAGATCAACGTATTATATGAAAGCCCCATGGTACAGGAAAAACTTATGGAAGCCACAAGCTCAGAGCTCATAAGCCGTGGCCTTTCTCCTGCATCCGAAGTACCGGACTTACTTATACAGTTTACCATCATTATTGAGCCTAAACAACAAATTGTAAGCTCTCCCCAATATAATTATGTACCTGTTTATCAGAATCAGCCCAATCTTCCAACTTATATAGACCCGTATTACAGTTCTTATCCGTATGATTATTCATACAGCTTTTACAGTCCACCGGGAAACTATTACTATCCGGGAGTGAACAATCTGAATTACACCTACAATTACCAGAATTATAACTTTCCATACTCCAATGCCTATCGTCCGGTTGTCACAGGCAGTAACTTCCAGCAGGTCGAATTTAAGGAGGGCACCATAATTATCGATGTTATTGATCAGCAATCCTCAAGCCTGATATGGCGGGGCTGGAGCCAGGGGAACTTTACCAATCCGGTTGAGTTCAAGAATGAAATTGTAACTGTCGTACATTACATCTTTGAACGTTTTCCATTATTGAAAATACGACAGGTGACAGACCTGTAAAATCTTAATCCTGTTCGTAGTGTTGCGAAAGCTTTTTCAGAGCTTTCGTCATATTGATTTTCTCTGTAAGCACCGGCTTAAAAATATCACCATATTTTTCAAGCCGGTCAATAATCGTCTCCATTGTAAACATCGAAGGACGCAGTTTATCCGACTTAAGCTCATCCCAGAATAGCGGAGTCGCGACTGTTGCCTCCTTGACTGGTCTGATGCAATATGGAACCGCTATAGTCTGTCCTTTTCGGTTCTGGAGATAATCAAGGTATACCCTGTTCTTCCTTTTTGAAGGTTTCCGTTCCAGACTCGTATATTCCGGACAGATTCTGTGCACATAATTAACTAGTATCTCTGCGAAATCTTTTGCCTGATCATATGTATACTCTCCGCCCAATGGTACATATACGTGCATTCCTGTCGCTCCTGATGTTTTTGGATAACCGGGAATCCCGGCCACATCCAGCACCTCTTTGACTTTAAGAGCAACATGTATAATTTTATCATAGCCGATCTCATTGGGATCAAGATCGATGACGATATAGGTCGGTTTATCTTCTGATGCCACAACTGATCCCCAGGGATTTAGTTCTATACAACCCCAGTTGGCCATAAAAAGCAACGTTTGCAAATCATTGCAGAGCAGATAATTTATTGTTTTATCTTCAGATTCAACAGGAACAGTATGCAACCAGTCAGGAATTGAAGAGGGCATATTCTTCTGGAAGAACCCTTTTTTCCTGATTCCATCCGGATTTCTTCGGAGAGACTGGGGTCTGTCTTTAAGATGTGGAAGTATAAAGTCTGCTATTCGTGAATAATAGTTTATTACATCCAGCTTTTTTATGCCCAGATCCGGCCAGAACTCTTTATTAAGATTGGTAAAAGAAAGCGTTATTTCATTGACAGTACATTTTATACTTTTCTTCTCTCTCAGGCTCTTTTCATCAATTAATTCCTCATTGACTGTCTTACGCTTTTTTTCTTTTTTGTATTCCGATTCCCGCTTGGCAGGAGATCGGTTTACAGTCAGTGTTTTCTTCTTTGCACGTTCTTCAAACTCATTCTCCGGAACTTCTTTATGTACGTCCCGGGCTGATTTATCTTCTCTGAGGCCAAGAAAAACAGCCTGCCGTACTTTATCAGAATCAGTCCATTCCTGAAATTTAATTTCACAAACCAGTTCAGGTTTAACCCAGACAATATCCTTCTGGTACTTCACCTCTTCCTCAAATGCTGATTTCTTTTGTTTCAAAGGTTTCAGCTTATTGTAGACTTCTTTCAGAGTACGCTCATCAAAGCCTGTTCCCACAGCTCCGATATGTTTCCAGCTATTTCCCTCCCTTACTGCCAGAATCAATGATCCGAAATAATTACGGCTTCCGCCTGGCTTTGTAAACCCGGCAATAACGACTTCCTGTTGCCTGACATGTTTAATCTTAAGCCAGTTATGGCTCCTTGTCTGGTATACATAGCCACTCTCCGCTTTTTTGGCAATGATTCCTTCCATAGACAGTTTATCTGTTTCCTTAAACAAATAAACACCATGTTCCCGGACATGATCGCTATAGCGTATATGTTCAAAGGATTTATCGAGAATTCCTTTCAGCAACAGCTTTCTTTCAATTAAGGGAGCCGAGGTTATATCATGTCCGTCTATATATAAGAGATCAAAAATATAATACAACAACGTTCCTTTTGAGGTATGTTCGTACTGTTGCAGCAGCTGAAAATCAGATTTCCCGGAGTCATCCACCACTATAATCTCTCCATCAAGAATCAGATCACGTTTTAGGGAAGCAACCTCCTTCCTTATGGCTTCGTATGCCTTATTAAACGACTCCCCGTTTCTGGACAGCAAATCTGCTTTGCCACCTTTGCTAACCGTTGCAATAGATCTATAGCCATCGAACTTAAGCTCAAAAAGCCAATCAGGATCATCAAACGGTTCACCAATCAGATAGGCCATCATCGGTGTCGGATCTGTCGGTTTCTTTTTAGCAGGATAAGTATCTGTCTTGAGCAGGCTTATAGCAGAATCTACCCTGTCGTCTGAAGACTTCTTTTTAATTTCTCTGATTCTGTAATCACTGATAACAGAATGATCACTTTTTAGTATGTTCTTACCACCCGTGCTAAATTTATCCTTTTTCTTTAAAAACAGCCATTCATTTTTATTATCAGATTTCTTTAGCTTGACAAGCGCAAATTCTCCCCGCAATTTCTTCCCGTTCAGTTTTAATTTTATATCACCATTCTCCAGCATTCTGACAATAGCTTTTTGCGCCGGTTCTTTTTTCAGATATTCAGCAGGTATATCATAGGTCCCTTTATCCCAAACCATTACAGTCCCTGCACCATAGTTTCCTTCAGGAATTACCCCTTCAAAATCACCGTATTCAAGCGGATGATCCTCAACCTGAACAGCGAGCCTTTTTACATTAGAATCCATCGAAGGACCTTTAGGAATAGCCCAGCTTTTCAAAACACCATCTACCTCGAGACGAAAATCATAATGAAGACGGGAGGCATCATGTTTCTGAACATAAAAACGGAATGCATTAATCTTCTTTCCTCCTACAGCTTCCGGCTCCGGAGTTTTTGAAAATTTTCTCTTTTTCTTATATGTTTTAAGACTCATGATTCTTTATGTTCAGTGCTTTTGTTCTTTTTCTTGGAGCTATCTTTAGATTTTGAAGCTCGTAAACTCTCTTTAAGCGCCTTCATCAGATTATCCGTTTCTGTTTTTTCAGGTTTTTTTCCTTCCGTTTCAACGACCTTACCTTCCGCTTTCTTCTCTATCAACTTTTTCAGTTTGGCGGTATAGGTATCTTTAAAATCCTCCGGATCAAACTCGGTAGTCAGTTCATCAATTATCTTTCCGGCCATTTTCAATTCTGATTCTGATAATTCAGTGGAGGTGTCCGGCAAATCCAATTCGTCAGGATTACGGACATCTTCTTTATAACGCATCTGATTAAGAATTAAAACACTATTATCTGCTTTTAGTATGCCGATATATTCCTTATTGCGCAGTATGAATTTTGCCAGACCTACTTTGTCGGATTTTGCAAGAGCTTTTCTGAGCAATGAATAAGGTTTGGAGGAAGGAGTGTCTGGCTCGAGATAGTATGGTTTCTTGTAAAAAAGCGGAGCTATTTCGTCTTCCTTGACGAAACAGACAATCTCAATAGTTGAGGTAGCAGACCGATCAGCTTTCTGAAAGTCATCATCATCCATTACTACGAACTTTCCTTTAGTAAACTCATAGCCTTTGACGATATCATCCTGGCTCAGCTCTCTGCCATCTGATCCGGCTACTTTTTTGTATTGAACCTTTGAAAAGTCAGACTTGGCAAGCAAGGTGAATCGAAGCTTATCTCTTCCGGACGCACTATACAACTTTACTGGTATATTAACCAGTCCAAAACTTATTGCACCAGACCAGATAGCTCTCATCGATTATAATAGCTTTTAGCTCATTATAACCTGAAGATTATTTAGATGTTCTAAAAATGATTTATGAAGAAATTAAGCAGACCGACATTATTCTGCAAATTCAATAACATACACTTCCTCGGCAGGCTTTTTCATACGGTATGTTTCACGGGCAAATCTTTCCAGCTTTTCCTTATTGGTCAGGAGGGCAGCACGCTCTTCCTCGACCTCCATTATTTTACTCTCAAAATAGGAAACCTCATTTTCCAACTCCTTCAGCTTACGACTCATCTTGTATTGACTTATAAGATCGTTGGAGTCAAAAAAAAGCATCCAGAACAACAGAATTATACCACAGATAAAATAAAAATTCTTCAGATAAGGTAAAATTTTATCAAGCATAATCAGAATGTTTGCAGCTAATTTATGAAAAGAAACAAAAAAGTCCCTTTCGGGACTTTAATTATTTTTTGAAGACAGATTTTCCAGGGAAATAAGCGGAATCTCCAAGCTCTTCTTCAATCCTTAATAATTGATTGTACTTAGCCATTCTGTCAGATCTTGAGCAAGAACCTGTCTTGATCTGACCGGTATTAAGAGCTACAGCAAGATCTGCAATAGTGTTATCTTCTGTCTCTCCTGAACGGTGTGACATTACACTCGTATAAGAGTTATTTTTTGCCAGGTTTACAGCAGCAATTGTCTCACTAAGTGATCCAATCTGATTAACCTTAACAAGAATGGAGTTAGCGATTTTCTTCTCGATACCTTCTTTCAAACGATTTACATTCGTAACAAAAAGATCATCACCAACCAGCTGACATGAACTACCAATCTTGTTGGTTAATTCAGCCCAGCCACTCCAGTCATCTTCATCCATTCCATCTTCGATAGACACAATCGGGTATCTTTTTGCCCAATCAGCCCAAAAGCCAGCCATCTCAGAAGATGTTAATTTATCGCCTGTTGATTTTTTGAAATGATACAACTTAGACTCTGAATCATAAAACTCGGAAGATGCAGCATCTAGAGCAATAAAGACATCTTCACCAGGTCTGTATCCCGCTGCTTCGATAGCCTGGATAATTACTTTCAATGCTTCTTCGTTAGAAGGAATGTTCGGTGCAAATCCACCTTCATCACCAACATTCGTTGACATTCCCTTTGACTTTAATACCTTGGCAAGGTTATGGAAGATTTCTGACCCCATACGCATTGCCTCTGTGAATGAAGAAGCACCGGCAGGGATAATCATGAATTCCTGAAAGTCGATTGAATTATCAGCATGGCTACCACCATTGATGATATTCATCATGGGCACCGGAAGTGTATTTGCACTTACACCGCCAACATACTTGTATAAAGGCAACATTGCTTCCTGGGCAGCTGCTTTTGCTACAGCCATGGAAACACCAAGGATGGCATTAGCTCCCAGCTTACCTTTATTGGAAGTTCCGTCAAGATCGATCATCAATTTGTCAATGGCATTCTGCTCAAAACTTGATATACCTATAAGCTCAGGCGCGATTATGTCATTTACGTTTGCAACTGCCTTAAGTACACTTTTACCCATGTACAAAGACTTATCACCGTCTCTTAGCTCAACAGCTTCATGTTTTCCGGTAGAAGCTCCGGAAGGCACGGCAGCACGACCCACAATACCATTTTCAGTAATAACATCTACTTCTACAGTAGGATTTCCTCTGGAATCGAAAATCTGACGGGCTTTGATCTCTTCTATTACGCTCATAAAATATAAAAATTTTCAAATGTTACTTTTTAAGCAGACTTACAAAATCATCAAACAGATAATGTGAGTCATGTGGTCCCGGAGAAGACTCCGGATGGTACTGCACGGAAAAAGCTTTTCCGTTTTTAGTTCTGATTCCCTCGATGGTATCATCATTAAGATTCACATGTGTTACCTCTACCAGATCGCTCTTCTCCACATGTTCCTTACTGACACTAAATCCGTGATTCTGGGAAGTAATTTCGCATTTACCAGTTATAAGATTCTTCACAGGATGATTCAAACCCCGATGTCCGTGATGCATCTTATAGGTAGGAATGTTGTTTGCTTCAGCAAGAATCTGGTGGCCGAGACATATGCCAAACATAGGAGCTTCTGTAGAAAGAATCTTTTTTACAGTTTCAATCGCATATGTTGTTGCAGCAGGATCTCCGGGGCCGTTCGAAATAAAATAGCCATCAGGATTCCAGGCCTTCATCTCCTCAAATGAAGTATCTCCGGGGAAAACTTTGCAGAATACATTACGGTCTGAAAAGTTCTTCAATATACTCTTCTTTATTCCCAGATCAAGAACAGCCACCTTATAACCCGCATCCTCAGATCCTACATAATAAGAATTTGATGTATATACTTTGGATGAAAGCTCCAGACCGTGCATAGAAGGCACTTTAGCCAGCATTGACTTCAGCTCCTCCACATCCAGGATCTCCGAGGAAATAATTGCATTCATTCCGCCCTTGCTTCTGATATGGCGAACTAAAGCCCGGGTATCAATACCAGAGATCCCAACTACATTTCGTTTTTCAAAATACTTCTGAAGAGACTCGATAGCTGACTTTCTGGAAAACTCATCTGAGAAATTCTTACAAACCAGCCCGCTGAACTTAACATCATCTGATTCCTGTTCATCATCCAAGACTCCATAATTGCCAATGTGCGATGTCGTATTGACGATAATCTGACCATAGTATGAGGGATCAGTATAAATTTCCTGATATCCGGTCATACCTGTATTGAAACATATCTCTCCGGTAGTGGTTCCTGTCTTGCCAACTGAAATACCTTTGTACACCGAACCATCTTCCAGAATGAGGAAAGCCTCTTTGCCTGAATTAAACTTCATAAGATTCCTAATTTATACAAAATAAAAAAAGGATTTGACAAAAGTCAAACCCTTTCCAATTTTAAGAGACGAAACAGAAATTATTCCTTTCCGCTTTCATCATCACCTGTCTTGTCATCAGAAGAAGTATCTGCAGACTTCGCATCAACTGCATCAGTTGCTTTACCTGTACCTCTTTTTGATCTTCTGGTTCTTTTAGAAGCAGCTTTACCTTTCTCCTGAGTATAAAGGTCATTATAATCAACCAACTCAATAATACAGGTCTCAGCATTATCGCCCAATCTATTACCAGTTTTTATAATTCTTGTATAACCACCAGGTCTTTCTGAAATTTTGCTTGATACTTCATCAAACAAAACTTTTACAGATTCTTTATTCTGAAGGTAGGAGAATACAGTTCTTCTCTGATGTGTAGAATCATCTTTTGATTTTGTAATAAGAGGCTCTACATATTTTCTCAACTCCTTAGCCTTTGCAAGAGTGGTTGTAATTCTCTTTTCCAAAATAAGGGAAGAGGCCAGATTGGATAGCAAAGCTTTCCTATGTGCAGAAGTTCTCCCTAAATGGTTTACTTTCTTACCGTGTCTCATTGTTCTTAATCTTCATCAAGTTTATACTTAGAAAGATCCATACCAAATGTAAGTCCTTTCTCAGCGATCAGTTGTTCTAACTCTGCCAGGGATTTTTTTCCGAAATTCCTGAATTTCATCATATCAGAAATATCAAGGGCTGCTAAATCTCCAAGACTCTTGATATCTGCTGCTTTCAGACAGTTGTAAGCTCTGACAGACAGATCAAGGTCGGCAATTGGTGTTTTAAGGAGCTTTCTCATATGAAGCATTTCCTCATCTACAGTCTCTTCCTCTTCTGGCTTAGCCGTCTCAAACGTCATTGTCTGATCGGAGAAAAGCATAAAATGCTTAATTAGAATATTTGCAGCTCCCTTCAAAGCATCTTCAGGATGTATTGAACCATCTGTCTGAATTTCGAGAATCAGCTTCTCATAGTCAGTCTTTTGCTCAACCCTAAAGTTTTCTACGCTATATTTTACATTCTTTATCGGAGTAAAAATAGCATCAATTGGAATATATCCGAAAACCTGTTCAGCCGGTCTTGACTCTTCTGCAGGAAGATACCCTCTTCCTTTGTCAATAGTCAACTCTACTTCCAAATTAACAGATGAATCCAAATGACATATAATATGATCAGGATTTAGCACCTGGAAAGCACTGGTATACTTATTAATATCCCCGGCTTTAAATACTTCCTGATTTTTTATAGAAAGAACAATCTTATTGTCATTGGTATCAGATACCTTTTTCAATCTTACCATCTTAAGGTTAAGAATGACTTCGGTAACATCTTCCATCACTCCTTCAATGGTAGAGAACTCGTGCAAAACACCGGGAATTTTTATTCCGGTAATAGCATAACCTTCCAAAGAAGAAAGCAGGATTCTTCTGAGAGCATTACCAATAGTTACTCCGTAACCCTTTTCAAGCGGCTTGAATTCGAAAAGTCCGTGAAAATCATCGGCCTTTTCCATTACCACTTTTTCAGGCATCTGAAATGCTAATATTGACATAATTTGTGCTTCGTTAAAGATCAGAAAAATTATTTTGAATAAAGCTCCACTATCAAGTGCTCCTGAATGTTCTCAGGAACCTCATCCCTTTGCGGATAAGTGACAAATTTGCCTGACAAAGAACTTTGGTCCCACTCAAACCAGCTATATCTCTTTCCACCTCTTGCCGCTAAGCTATCTTCAATCACAACAAGTGACTTGGATTTTTCACGTACAGCAATAACATCACCTGGCTGTAATGAATAGGAAGGAATATTTACAACCTCTCCATTTACAGTAATATGCTTATGTAAAACAAGCTGACGTGCAGCTCTTCTGGTTGGAGCAATTCCTAAACGGTAAACAGCATTATCGATCCGTGATTCCAAAAACTTCAGAAGATTCTCACCTGTAATACCGTCTTTTCTTGCAGCTTTATCAAACAGGTTTGCAAATTGCCTTTCTAAAACACCATAGATGTATTTAACCTTTTGCTTTTCTGCAAGCTGAACAGCATATTCAGACTGCTTCTTTCTTCTTCCTCTTCCGTGTTGACCAGGAGCATAATTTTTTTTCTGAAGCGCTTTGCTTGGTCCGAAAATAGGCTCGTTAAATCGTCTGGAGATTCTGGTTTTAGGTCCTGTATATCTTGCCATTTTATTGTATCTGTATAATTATAAAGTTCGACTTAAACTCTTCTACGCTTAGGTGGTCTACAGCCGTTGTGTGGCAATGGAGTAACGTCCTTAATAGCCGTAACCTCGATTCCTACGTTTTGTAACGTTCTGATCGCAGATTCTCTTCCTGAGCCAGGTCCTTTCACGTAAACTTCTACTTTTCTCAATCCAAGTTCAAAAGCAACGTTTCCACAGTCCTGTGCGGCTACCTGCGCAGCATAAGGAGTATTTTTCTTAGATCCTCTGAACCCCATTTTACCAGCAGAAGACCAGCTTATTACCTGTCCTGTACTATTGGTCAAACTGATGATTATGTTGTTAAACGAAGCTCTGATATGAGCTTGTCCTACAGGTTCTACATGAACTATTCTTTTTTTCGCCTTATCTTTTCTCTTAGTCGAACTTTGTTGGGCCATTTCTAAACTATTTATTTATTACTTAGTCGCCTTTTTCTTATTTGCTACAGTCTTTCTCTTTCCTTTACGGGTTCTGGAGTTATTTTTGGTTCTCTGTCCTCTCACAGGTAAACCTTTTCTATGTCTCAACCCTCTGTAACAACCGATATCAAGAAGACGCTTAATACTCAATTGAATCTCAGATTTTAAAACTCCTTCGGTTTTAAATTCACTACTGATAATGTTACGTATAGCAATTGAGTCATCCTCAGACCAATCACTTACTTTTTTATCCCAATTAATTTCAGCCTTGGAAAGTATTTTCTGAGCAGACTTTCTTCCAATACCGAAAATATAGGTTAGCGCTACTTCTCCACGCTTATTGTCTGGGATATCTACACCTGCAATTCTAGCCATAATATATTATCCTTGTCTTTGTTTAAACCTTGGATTCTTTTTGTTAATTACGTATACTTTCCCTTTTCTTCTGATCACTTTGCAATCAGCACTTCTTTTTTTAACGGAAGCTTTAACTTTCATTGTTGTATTATTTATATCTGTATACTATCCTTCCCTTAGTAAGATCGTATGGCGACATTTCAAGTTTGACCTTATCTCCCGGCAAAATTTTAATATAATTCATTCTCATCTTACCTGAAATATGCGCAACTACCTGATGTCCATTCTCTAGCTCAACCCTAAACATAGCGTTAGACAAAGCTTCAAGAATGGTTCCATCCTGTTCAATTGATGACTGTTTTGCCATTAAAATGCTTTAATTACTTCTTCTATATATTCAAACGTAGTAAGAATATCAGCTTTATCTCTCCTGATTGCCACAGTATGTTCAAAATGAGCAGAAGGCTTTCTGTCAGCAGTTCGTATAGTCCACCCATCCCCCTCCTGAACTATATTTTTTCTACCAAGATTGATCATAGGTTCAATCGCCAATACCATCCCTTCCTCAAGCTTTACACCCTTACCTCGTTTGCCATAGTTAGGAACTTCAGGACCCTCATGAAGCATTTTTCCCACTCCATGACCGACCAACTCCCTGACTATTGAAAAACCTTCATTCTCTGCATGTGCTTGAACAGCATATGCAATATCGCCAATCCTGTTTCCTACAATGGCATTTTCAATCGCTTTGTATAAAGATTCCTTTGTAACCTTTAATAAATGCCTGGTTTTTTCCTCCACCTCACCAACTGCATAAGTATATGCACTATCACTATGAAAACCTTTATAAAAAACTCCGCAATCGATCGAAACTATATCACCATCTTTCAGCGTATAATCCCCGGGTATACCATGAACAACCTGATCATTAACTGAAATACATAAAGATGCAGGAAATTCATTATATCCTTTAAAAGACGGCTCTGCAAAATTACTCTTTATATATTCAAATGCTACTGAATCGAGAAATTTTGTTGTGACGCCGGGTTTAATAACCTTGGCAACCTCTGCATGAGCCCTCCCAAGTATTACTGCACCTTCTCTGATCGTCTCTATTTCTTCATCAGTTTTATAAAAAATCATCTTGCTCACTTACCTGCCTGCCTTACGAAATTGGTATACCAGAACGTTCACGAAGCTTATTCGATTTCATCATTCCTTCGTAATGCCTCATCAACAGATAGCTGTTGATCTGCTGTAAAGTATCCAAGACAACACCAACCATAATCAGCAACGAAGTACCACCGAAGAAATACGAGAACTCCCTTGAAATGCCGGCTTTACTTGCGATCGCAGGAAGAATAGCAACCAAAGCAAGGAAAATAGCTCCCGGCAAGGTTATTTTTGAGAGAACTCCGTCAATAAATTCAGATGTATCTTTTCCAGGCCTAACACCAGGAATAAATCCCCCGTTTCTCTTCATATCATCAGAGATCTGATTGGGATTAACTGTAAGAGCAGTATAAAAGAAAGTGAAAATTATAATCATCAGAGCAAACACAAGATTATACTGCCAAGATGCAAAATCAGAAAACACAGTACCTATTGTATTCGCTAAATCACTGGAATCCTTGAAAAACCCGGCAGCCAGCGCTGGAACAAACATAATGGACTGTGCAAAAATTATAGGCATTACACCAGCAGCAATTACTTTAAGAGGTATGTATTGTCTCTGCCCTCCATAAACCTTATTTCCAACAACTTGTTTCGCATATTGTACCGGAATTTGTCTTGTAGCCTGAGTAAGTGCTACAACTCCCATTACAATAAAGAATAAAACAAGAAGTTCAATTATGAAAAACAAGGAATTTGATAATCCCTTATCATGTCCCTCCTGAATTAGAGCTTGGGGAAAACGAGAGATTATACCGATCATAATTAGCATGGAAATACCATTTCCTATACCTTTTTCCGTAATCTTTTCACCAAGCCACATTGTAAACATAGTTCCGGCTGTTAGAATAAATACGGACCATACGGTAAATGTACTCATACTAATTCCTGGGAATAGCATTTTCGGATCAACTAAGCCCTGGATATATCCGATAGATTGTGCAGCGGTAATAGCAATTGTTAACCAACGCGTAATCTGATTAATCTTTTTCCTGCCTGACTCTCCTTCCTTTTGTAGCTTTTGGAAGTAGGGTACGGCAAATGTGAGAAGTTGTAAAACAATTGACGCAGAAATATAAGGCATTATACCCAACGCAAAAATGGAAAGATTACTAAACGCTCCACCTACGAAGGTATCTATAAATCCTAATATACCCTGCGTTGCTATTCCTTCCTCCAAGGATTTCGGATCAACTCCTGGTAAAACAATATAAGATCCAAGACGGAAAATTATAAGAAAACCAATTGTATTAATGATCCGGATTCTCAGATCCTCGATCGAAAAAATATTCTTAACTGTTTGAACGAACTTCTTCATCAACTTATACTATTGAAAATTTTCCACCGGCAGCTTCAATTGCCTTCTTAGCAGAATCAGAAAATCCGTTTGCCTTAACTTCAATACCAACCTTTAATTCTCCTCTTCCAAGAACTTTGACTTTGTCATTCTTGCTCATAAGACCATTAGCAAGAAGTAATTCCCTGTCTACGGTTTTTGCAGATGTCTTTTCAACAAGCTCAGCCAGAGTATCAAGATTAATTGATTTAAAATAAACCTTTGAAGGATTTTTAAATCCAAATTTTGGTATACGTCTTTGTAAAGGCATCTGACCACCTTCAAAACCTATTTTTTTGGAATATCCTGATCTTGATTTAGCACCTTTATGTCCTCTAGCACTGGTTCCACCAAGTCCTGAACCTGGTCCTCTACCAACTCTCTTTGAGGTTTTAACGGATCCGTTTGCCGGTTTTAAATTACTTAATTTCATTTTATGCTTCAGTTAAAACAACTAAATGATTTACTTTTTTAACCATACCCGCAATTTGTGGGGTATTCTCTACTACAACACTTTTATTGATTCTACCCAAACCAAGAGCTGCTATCGTTCTTTTCTGAGACTCAGGACGATCAATTGTACTTCTTACCTGGGTAATTTTTACTTTAGCCATGTTATATTAACCGTTAAAAACTTTAGATAAAGTGACGCCACGCTGCTGAGCAACAGTATGCGGAGCTCTCATTCTGATAAGTGCATCAAATGTAGCCTTAACAACGTTATGAGGATTAGAAGAACCTTTAGACTTTGCCAATACGTCTTTTACACCGGCGCTTTCCAATACAGCACGCATTGCTCCACCTGCTATTACTCCTGTTCCAGGAGCTGCTGGTTTTAATAAAACAAGTCCACCGCTGTATTTACCGATAGTCTCGTGAGGCAAAGTTCCTTTTAAAACAGGTACCTTAATCAGATTTTTCTTGGCATCATCAACGCCCTTGGTAATTGCATCTGTAACTTCATTTGCTTTACCAAGTCCGTAACCAACTACTCCATTACCATCTCCGACTACTACAATAGCAGAAAAACTAAATCTTCTACCTCCTTTAACTACTTTAGCTACTCTTTGAATTGCAACGACTCTTTCTTTCAAGTCGATTTCACTAGCTTTAACAGAACGAATATTTACCTGAGCCATAATTAATTAAAACTTTAATCCTCCTTCTCTGGCACCATCTGCCAAAGCCTTAACTCTTCCATGATATAAGTAGCCACCACGATCAAAAACAACCTGATTTATTCCTTTTGCAAGCGCTTTCTCTGCCAGCTTTTGTCCAACTACTTTTGATAATTCTACCTTTGTACCAGTAACAGAGTCCAACTCACGAGATGACGCGCTTACAAGAGTAAAGCCCTTTAAATCATCAATCAACTGAGCATATATACCGGTATTACTTCTAAAAACAGACAGTCTCGGTATGGAAGTAGAGCCAGAAATTTTATTCCGGATTCCTCTTCTAATTCTAAGTCTTCTAAGATCCTTTTTTGTTGCCATCTTTCAACTATTATTTAGCAGCAGTTTTACCTGCTTTACGTCTAACAACTTCATTAACAAACCGAACACCTTTTCCTTTATAAGGCTCAACTTTACGAAGCGATCTGATTTTAGCAGCCACCTGGCCTACAAGCTGTTTATCAATACCTTCAAGAGTAACAATAGGATTCTTTCCTTTATCAGTCACCGCACTAACAGAAACCTCCTTAGGAAGTGCAACAAAAATATTGTGAGAATATCCTAAACTTAACTCAAGTACCTGACCGTTTGCTGTTGCCTTATAACCAACACCAACAAATTCAAGCTCAGTCTTATAACCTTGATTAACTCCTTCAATCATATTGTTAATCAATGAACGGTAAAGACCATGAAGAGCTTTATGTCTCTTCTGTTCAGTAGGTCTCTCAACAACAACCGAGTTTCCCTCTACAGAAACCTTTATATCAGGATCAACCACCTGTGTAAGTGTCCCTTTAGGACCCTTTACAACTACCTCATTACGAGAAGAAACAGAAACTTCTACTTGTGAAGGTAAGGTAATCGGCTTTTTTCCTATTCTTGACATACCCTTTGATATCTTCTTTAATTAATAAACATAACACATTACTTCCCCACCAATATTCAATTGTCTGGCTTCCTTATCTGTCATTACACCTTTTGATGTACTTAAGATAGCAATTCCAAGACCGTTAAGAACTCGAGGCAAAGCATCAGCCTGAACATATTTTCTCAATCCAGGAGAACTAACTCTTTCAAGTTTCGTGATAGCTGACTCTTTAGTAACAGGGTTATATTTTAAAGCAATTTTAATATTTCCCTGATTATTTTCAGAATCCTCAAATTTATAGTTAAGAATGTATCCTTTATCAAAGAGAACCTTGGTAATTTCCTTTTTCAAATTTGAAGCAGGAACTTCCACAATTCTATGATTGGCTTTCATTGCATTCCTTAACCTTGTTAAAAAATCTGCTACCGGATCCGTCATCTTTTTATATTATTTAAACCGTCTTTATCAAAATCAAAGCCCAAAAGCGGGCTGCAAAGATAAGAACTTATTTTTTAAATAAAAAATAATTCTAATTTAATTACCAGCTCGCTTTTGTCAATCCAGGTATTTTCCCGGCAGATGCCAACTCTCTGAAAGTAACCCTTGATATACCAAACTTCCTCATATATCCTTTAGGTCTACCAGTTAACTTACATCTATTATGAATTCGAACAGGGGATGCATTTTTTGGAAGTTTATCCAATGCTTCATAATCACCAGCAGCTTTTAGCGCAGCTCTTTTTTCAGCATACTTAGCAACTGTGGCTATTCTTTTTCTTTCTCTAGCTTTTACAGATTCCTTAGCCATAACTTAAGATTTTTTCTGATTTGCAAATGGCATTCCGAATGCCTTTAATAGCTCAAGACTTTCCTCATCAGTGGTAGCGGAAGTAACGAAGGTAATATCCATACCGGAAATCTTAGCAACTTTTTCTATACTGATTTCAGGGAAGATAATTTGTTCTTTAACACCAAGAGTATAATTACCTTTTCCATCGAAGCCTTTGTCATTAATACCACGAAAGTCTCTAACCCTCGGTAGTGCTACTGTAATCAATCGATCGAAGAATTCATACATTTTGTCTCCTCTCAATGTTACCTTTGCTCCAATTGGCATATTTTCACGCAACTTGAAATTAGAAATAGCTTTCTTGGAAATAGTAGCGACCGCTTTTTGTCCGGAAATCTGAGTTAACTCATCTACACCAACATCTACAAGTTTCTTATCAGAAACAGCAGCGCCAATACCTTTATTGATAACTATCTTAGTTATCTTAGGAACCTGCATCGCTGACTTATACTGAAACTTATCTTTCAAAGCAGAGACGATCTCCTTTGTATATTTATCTTTAAGTCTTGGATTAGCCATTATTTATAACCTCCCCTGATTTTTTTGAATATCTGGTTAACTTTCCTTTTGAATCCAGCTTTCTACCAGTTCTGGTAGGGTTACCGGATGCCGGATCAACTAACATAAGATTACTAATATGAATAGGAGCTTCTTGTTGCTTTATTCCCCCATTAGGGTTTGTAGCTGAAGGCTTAATATGTCTTGAGACAACATTAACACCCTCCACGATTGCTCTTCTCTTCTCAGTATCCAAAGAAAGGACTTTACCGGTTTTTGTTTTATGATCACCGGAAATTACTTTAACAGTATCACCTTTCTTTATATGCAATTTTGGCTGCTTATTATTTTTCCTATCCATAATCTTACAAAACTTCAGGGGCCAATGATACAATTTTCATGAACTGCTTTTCTCTTAGCTCTCTGGCCACAGGTCCAAAGATACGCGTACCTCTAGGTTCGTCATTAGCATTGAGAAGAACTACAGCATTATCACCAAAACGGATATAGGATCCATCAGTTCTACGTACTTCTTTTTTGGTTCTGACGATAACTGCTCTAGATACAGTTCCTTTTTTCATATTGCTTGAAGAAAGAGCTGATTTAACAGTTACAATAACTTTATCTCCAATGGAAGCAGATTTTCTATCTGTTCCACCAAGAACTCTAATAACTAAAACTTCTTTAGCTCCGCTATTGTCAGCAACATTAAGTCTTGATTCCTGCCTAATCATATTATTTAGCCCTTTCTAAAATTTCTACTAATCTCCAACGCTTGTTCTTACTGGTTGGACGAGTTTCCATTATTTTGACCAAATCACCGATACCACAATCATTACTTTCATCATGAGCCATCAACTTCTTTGATTTGGATACAAACTTACCATAGATAGGGTGCTTTACCTTTCTTTCCACCAAAACAGTAATTGATTTGGTCATTTTATTACTCACAACCCTTCCTATTCTTTCTTTTCTTAAATTTCTTGTCTCCATGTTCCTTAAAGATTAAGCATTTGCAGATTGGGAATTTAACCGTGTTTTTAATCTGGCAACCAATTTTCTGGAGGCTCTGATTTTCATGGGATTTTCTATCGGAGAAATTCCATGAGCAAACGTTAAACGTAACAGATTATCCTCTTCTGCCTTAATTCTTTCTTTAAGGTCTTCCAGACTTAGTGAATTTATTTCAGAATTCTTCATTGCATTTATCCTTTATAATCAGGCCTTACCACAAACTTTGTTCTTACCGGCAATTTCTGAGCTGCCAAACGAAGTGATTCTTCAGCTATTTCTCTAGAAACACCTCCAGATTCAAAAAGAATGGTTCCGGGTTTAACAACAGCTACCCAATATTCAGGCGCACCTTTACCTTTACCCATCCTAACTTCAGCAGGCTTCTTCGTTATTGGTTTATCAGGGAATATTCTGATCCAGATTTGACCTTCCCTTTTCATTGCCCTGCTTATTGCTATACGAGCAGCCTCAATCTGTCTGCTTGTAATATAAGCAGGCTCAAGACTTTTAATTCCAAAAGAACCAAACGCGATTGAACTTCCACGAGTTGCAATTCCTTTAATTCTTCCTTTCTGCTGCTTTCTAAATTTTGTCCTTCTCGGCTGTAACATCTTTACCTTAGATTAAATGCAATACTAACGTCTTTTCTTTCTACTTACAGTTTCCTTCTTTCCTCTTCTTCCAGCAGAAGCTACACCTGACTCAGATGAAGAAGAAGCACTTGCAAGACCAACATTAGGAGATAAGTCTCTCTTTCCGAAAACTTCACCTTTAAAGATCCAAACTTTTATTCCGATCTTTCCATAAACTGTATGTGCCTCAGAAATAGCATAGTCAATATCTGCACGAATTGTATGCAATGGAATTCTACCTTCTTTATATTGCTCTGTGCGCGCCATTTCAGCACCACCAAGTCTTCCGGAAACCTTAACTTTGATACCTAAAGCCCCTACCCTCATAGTTGAAGCAATGGCCTGCTTCATAGCTCTTCTATATGAAATTCTGGCTTGCAGCTGTTGTGCGATTGATTCACCAACCAACTTAGCATCCAATTCAGGCCGCTTTATCTCAAAAATATTGATCTGAACATCTTTACCAGTAATTTTCTTAAGCTCCTCCTTAATCTTGTCAACTTCAGCACCACCTTTACCAATCACAACACCAGGACGTGCTGTATTAACAGTAAGAGTAATTCTCTTAAGAGTTCTTTCGATAACGATTTTTGAAATTCCACCCTTAGGAATTCTGGCATAAATGTAATTCCTAATTTTCTCGTCCTCTATCAATTTATCAGCGAAATTTTTTCCGCCATACCAGTTAGAATCCCAACCTTTTATTACTCCAAGTCTGAAACCAACAGGGTTTACTTTTTGTCCCATCGTAGAATCTCTTTAATCGTTATTAGTTGATTTTTTTGCAGTCGCTTTCTTCGCAGCTTTTTTAGGCGCAGTTTCTTTAGCTTCTTTCTTCTCTTCAGGTACTACCTCATTTTTTGCGGAGTTTGCAAGAGAGGAAAAAGATGAATCACCAACCAAATCAAGAACTAAAGTTACATGATTCGAACGCTTTCTGATTCTATAGCCCCTTCCCTGAGGAGCAGGTCTAAGTCTTTTAAGCATTCTGCCACCATCTACAAATATCTCTTTCACGTAAAGATCTGCATCTTCAATCTTTGCATCTTCATTAGCAACCTGCCAATTTGCAATTGCTGACAATAATAGCTTCTCTAATTTTTTGGCACCGGACTGAGGCTGATATTTAAGGATACTCAAAGCCTTATTTATCTTCTCTCCTCTTATAAGATCAGCGACCAACCTCATCTTCCTGGTAGATGTTGGGACGTCATTAAGTTTTGCAACAACTGATGTTCCTTTAGAACCACGTGCTGCTTCCTTCTTATTTCTCTTTATGACTGACCTTCTTTGTTTCTGTACAGCTTCCATAATTATCTCTTACCTTTATCTTTTTTAGCAACGTGGCCTCTAAAATTTCTGGTTGGTGCAAATTCGCCAAGTTTATGCCCTACCATGTTTTCAGTAACATATACCGGAATGAATTTATTACCATTATGAACTCCAAAAGTATGTCCAACAAAATCAGGTGAAATCATTGATCTTCTAGACCAGGTTTTGATAACACTTTTCTTGCCTGATTCATTCATAGCCTGAACCTTGTTATCAAGTCTAT
>JAEVZS010000001.1 GCA_023392125.1 Bacteroidota bacterium | reverse complement strand
TCAGGGTTTTCTGTTTCTTTAGTTTCTTGTTGTCCTGTGCAGCTTACCATTAATATTGGGCCTATGCACCAAAGCAATAAGTACTTACGTATTGTGCCGATCACTTGCATTTTAAATTCTTGATTTAGTGAGTTTAAAATTTTGAAAAATAATTCAACCCCGAAACTATCATATTTTTAATTCTGATCCTACTATTTCATATCAACCATGTAAAGGAAATTTACAGGTGCAGGTGTACCTGAACTAGTTACTGGTAAGAGAACTGAAGCGACAGTAACTAATCTTGCATTTACTAAGGTGGTAAAATTGCTCTTCAATGCCTCCGCAGACATTGGCCATACCTGCGATTTGCAGGATCCATTTCTTAACGCTCAGTCCTTCCAGACAGTCAAATGCTTTTGGTATGGCCCAATTTCTTTATCCAGATAGATATGATTCCTATTTGACGTCCTCCCTTAAAAGCGTACAATATAAAATTAGAGAGATTGGGCAATAAATCGTAATTTAATTTTAACGATAATTGCCATGAAAAAGACAAAATTTACGGAGGCCCAAATTGTATTTGCGCTTCGTCAGTCAGAGAACGGAGTTTCCGTTCAGGAGGTTTGCCGAAAAATGGGTATTAGCGAAGCAACATTCTACAACTGGAAGAAAAAGTATGGCGGATTGGTGTAGCCGGGCTCAGGCGCTTAAAACAGCTGGAAGAAGAGAATTCAAAATTAAAGCAGATTGTCGCAGATCTCACACTGGACAAGCAAATGCTTCAGGATGTACTGAAAAAAAAGTTCTAAAGCCAGTTCAACTGAAGGGACTGGCGCGATACTTAATTGAGAACTACCGGGTATCCACCCAAAAAGCCTGCAAGGTTATATGCCTTCACAGGTCAGTATGGTATTATAGATCCCGGCGCAGGTCGGATCAGCCTTTGCGGATACGGATAAAAGAAATAGCCATGACACGGATCCGATATGGCTATGAACGGATCTGTGTTCTGCTCAGACGTGAAGGCTGGCAAGACAATCATAAAAGAGTTTACAGAATCTATCGGGAAGAAGGTCTTAATCTACGCAGCAAAAGACCTGGAAGAAGTAAATCGGCGGCGCGGCGCATCGCATGGATCGCGTAGAACTTTGTACAATCAATCAATGTTGGTCAATGGATTTTGTAGCTGACAATCTGTTTGACGGCAGAAAATTACGGGCGTTAACTTTAGTGGATAATTTTAGTCGCAAGTGCCTTAAGATTCATGTAGGACAATCTATAAAAGGTATTGACGTCGTATCGGTCATGAATGATGTAAAACGGCACTATGGAATTAAGCCTGAACGTATACAGGTAGATAACGGAAGCGAATTTATCAGTAAGGAATTTGATAGGTGGGCTTGTGAAAATAATGTAACTTTGGATTATTCAAGACCTGGAAAACCAACGGATAACGCCTTTATTGAATCCTTTACGGAAGTTTCAGGGACGAATGTCTGAATGTTCACTGGTTTCTTTCTTTGGAAGACGCCGCCGAAAAAATAGAGGCCTGGAGTACACCATCGGATTTCACCACGCCAGCTATAGTTGCCAGGTTTCATATTGCTCGTAGAGTCTCCGGATATGCTATACTCAAAGATACTTCTCTTTCCTTTCATTCATTCCGGCAGGAAGAAAAGATACAGGTCAGAAGCAGTAAAACATAATTCCCCATCGTTCTTTCATCGAAATCTATAAAACTCTAAAAACAAGCAACCTTTAGCTAAAAACCGGGTTACCTTTTGCAATTCAATTATATTAATTGTAATTTACAAATATTTAATTGTACCCAAACCGTAAATCATTTTTTAGTTATGCTTAAAAAATTCAATGCAGCACTACTTTCAGCTCTGCTCCTTTCCTCCGCCGGATGCCGGGAGAAAAAAGAAATTGTGGGACCGGAATACGTAGTAGCCAATACCCAACTTAAAGTAACAACTTTTGCCGCAGCAAAATCAGGGGTCAATTTTGCGAATAAAGAGCAGCAGCATTTCATAGCAACTTTATCGGACCGTGTCAGCTGGAAAATCACACTCAGAGGTCAGGAATCCAATGCTGTAAAAGTACTGGAAGGGCTCTCTGACGAAATAAACGAAAGCAACTCATCATGGAATGGAGTACATGATGAATTACGTTTCTTCAACAATGAAAAGGTTCTGGCTACACTAAGCTTTATCGGGACCGACTATTCAGCTGATACCGAGTTCATCATTGATGCACCTGTCAGTTATCCGGAAGCTCTTAAGCTTGGAAACGGTTTTGAGGTTGGAGCATGGCAAGGGCCATGGTTTGATCCAGGTGAGCAGAATCTTTCAACCGGAGTAATAACTCATCAAAGCATACAAGGAAGAAAAGCGTATTTATTAAAAGGTACTGATTTGAATAACAGCTATTATCTGGGAGTAATCCGGTGGGCTTATAAATCCGAACTTCCTGAGAACGCAAGTGACGTATATTTCAATATCTATGCCTATGGCACAGGAGATGCCACCAGTGTTCTTAAACTGGCAGGAAAAGAGGATGAAAACGGGAATAAAACGTTTGATGACAAAACTGAGGACGCATGGGAAAAGGAAATTCCTCTGGGGCATAAGGGTTGGAAGTTCTTCTCCTTTAAGTACTCTGACTTTGCCAGATCAGTAAGCAAAAATCATGGCGGAAATGGTAATAATATCCGAGAACCACATAAGATTGTGGCAGTGGATATAGCCCTGCAAACATCAGCACCCGGATCCCAGGCAGAAGCCATTGTTGATTTCCCGATCATTACAGTTGGAAAACCATTTCATCCGGATCGTTTTTAATGAACCAACTAAAATACGGATGCTCTTTTGACGAATAGTAAATGACGATGATCCTATTACCTGACAGGCACATTCAATCGTATCAAAAAAGCATTTAAAATATTTTGAAATAAAAATTACTATTACGACATTTGGACATTCGATGGGAAAATCACATTACATATCAATATGCTGTTCCGGACTTAAGATGGTATTCATTTCAAGTTCCCGGTAGTATATTGATTGATTTGTATAGAACCTTTATCAGGCCCGGGCTATTAACCCGGGCTTTTTTATTTTATGCTTTGTATGAAACGATTTCACTCTTATTGTTGCACTGCTAATATTCCACACAATCCGAATTAGGACTGGCTCTATTGTTATACATTATTGAACATGGACCCGGCCTGATTGGCCGGGTCTTTTTTTATCTCTATTGTCAGAATAGCCAAGAGGTTAAGGCTCCGGTCTGCAAAACCGGCACCGCGGGTTCGAATCCCGCTTCTGACTCTGTAATGTAGTATGTTTTACTAAACCAATATAATCATGGCTATTATCATCACCAATGACTGTATTCTATGCCACGCCTGCGAACCGGAATGCCCCAACAACGCTATATATGAGAATGGCGCCCAATGGAACTACGCGGACGGAACAAGTCTCCAAACAGTTGAACTGGAAGATGGTGCAGTGATCGATGCACATCAAAGGTTTGATCCGGTAACCGGGGGTGCTCACGGTGCGGACGGTGAAAGCTTATACTATATAGTTCCCTCAAAATGTACAGAATGTACAGGCTTTCATGAAGAACCTGCATGCGCCATGGTATGTCCGACTGATGCGTGTGTTCCGGACCCTGACTATCAGGAAACGGACGAAGAACTTCTCGCCAAAAAGCACTGGCTGCACGAAAACTGATTACTCCCGGAGGCTACTGCAAACCTCCGGGATTCTTACAAATACTTTTTTCCCAATAAACTGATTGGTATATATACTATTTACGAATCATTATTCTTTCTGCTCCCAACCAATCGTTATTCTCTCCATAACATTTGATCAGATACAGACCTTCCGGCCAGTCGCTGCTCTGAATCGTTTTTGAATCAGAGGAAGAGATCAATATACCGGCTGCATTGTATATTTCGGTCTTTTCTCTTCTGCTCTTTCCAAACAAAACAACCCTATCCTCTATTTTATCCCTTTGCGATATTCAACTAAAAATAGTGTACGATATGGAGTTTCAGAACAGAAAACCACTACGTGAACCGGATGGTAAAGGCTGGGAAGACCATGGTCCGAGGAATAGTAGCAGGGACAAACAGAATCCTGACATACTGGTACCACCTCCGACTGATTATGGTACGATTCCCAATCTGCGTTTTAGCTTTTCCGATGCGCATCAGCGACTGGAAGAAGGTGGCTGGGCAAGGGAAATCACCAATAGAGAACTTCCTGCATCACAAGATGTGGCAGGTGTCAATATGAGCCTTTCGCCCGGATCTTACCGAGAAATGCACTGGCATAAGGAAGCCGAGTGGGGCCTGATGCTGTACGGCAATGCGAGAGTAACGGCTATTGATGAGTACGGACGTACTTTTATAGATGATGTGGAGGCAGGCGATCTGTGGAATTTTGAAGCCGGAATTCCGCACTCCATTCAGGCGCTGGATAAAGGCTGTGAGTTTCTTCTGGTATTCAGTGAACCGGATTTCTCCGAGAACAATACCTTCCTGCTGTCCGACTGGCTGGCACACACCCCACAGGATATTGTAGCGGCCAATTTCAACAAAACCCTTGATGAAATAAAAAACCTGCCTTCTTCCGAAAAATACATTTTTAAAGGCAAAGTACCAGACAGCATCGACGCAGTAAAGCGTTCCGCCGGTAATGGACCGGTCAAGCATCCCTTTACCTATCACATGAAAGAAGCAAAGGTGATCGATTGCGAAGGCGGCCGGGTAAGAATCGTGGACTCTACGATATTTCCTGCAGCTCAGACCATTTCTGCCGCATTTGTAGAAGTCGATCCGGGGGCTATGCGAGAGCTGCACTGGCATCCCAAAGCTTCTGAATGGCAATATTATATTCACGGGAAAGCAAAAATGACCGTTTTCAACTCTGACGGTACCGCCAGAACATTCAACTTTCAAGCCGGGGATGTAGGAGTAGTGCCTATTGTCTCAGGACACTATGTACAGAATATCGGTGATGAGAAACTGGTTTTTGTCGAACTTTTCAAAAACCCCAGATTCACGGATATTTCATTGAACAAATGGCTTTCCGTAACTCCGGTACAGACCGTAGCCGATCATCTGAATGTAGACAGTGATTTTGTAAAATCCATTCCGGACAATGGAAAACCGGAACCGGTGATCCGGTATAAAAAGTAGCTGGTTGAAGTCCCTGGAAAAACGAAAAGAGGCTATTTGATCAACAGCCTCTTTTCGTTTTTCCAGCACAGTTTATTTACACGTTAAACTAATCCACCTCTTTAAACTTTTCATCTCCGCACATACGCACTATCTTCGGATAGAACGTTCCGACCACATCCACGAGATCAACCTGAGCCTCCATGACCATATGAATGTCTTTGTACGCCTGAGGCGCCTCATCCAGCCCACTCCCAATCAGCTCAATACCTTTTTCTTCCAGATGAAGCTTAACCATCTTCGGATCCAGGGTCTTTTTGGCCTGTGTACGGGACATAAGTCTTCCGGCTCCATGAGAGGCGGAGTTGACAGATAGTTGTTCTCCTTTTCCCCGCACAATAAACCCGGGAGCGGTCATATTGCCCGGAATAATGCCCAGCATTCCTTTTCCGGCCGGTGTTGCTCCTTTCCGATGTACAATCAGCTCATTACCTTTTTCATCCTTTTCCTTCCAGGCAAAGTTATGATGGTTCTCAATCATAGCTACCGGACTGATACGAAGCCCGACGGCCATACGGTCATGAATCTGGTGATGACAGGCGGAGGCGTAGTCTCCGGCCAGTGTCATAGCCAGCCAGTATTCCTGCCCCTCTTCCGTATCCAGATCCAGCCAGGCCAGGTGCTTTGCCTCCGCAGGAAGCTTGCATCGCTCCATCGCCAGTCTGGTATAATGACCGGCAATACTGACTCCCAATCCACGTGACCCGGAGTGAGAGAGCAGGGCAAGGTATTTGCCCGGAGCGAGTCCGAATTCATTGTCCGGATCAAGAATCTCTGTGGTACCAAACTCCACAAAATGGTTTCCGCCACCGGAAGAACCAATCTGACGACGCGCCCGATCTTTCAGATCTCGTAAAACCGCAATCTCGTCAAACAAAGGACTAGCCAGAATCTCATGATCCTGTGGCTTTTTAAATTCCGCTCTTCCAAATTGTGTATTGCGAATAAGCATCTTCTTCAGTTCCTCCTTTCTGTCGTTCAGGGCAGAAGCCGGAATATCGTAGACTGACATACACATTCTGCAACCAATGTCTACCCCTACTCCATAAGGAATCACCGCATTCTCCGTTGCCAGTACCCCGCCGATAGGCAATCCGTATCCCTGATGAGCATCCGGCATAAGCGCGCCCGCTTTGGCAATGGGAAGCCGCATCGCAGTCTCCATCTGCGCCAATGCTCCCTGCTCAATCGCTTCTGCCCCATAAACTTTGTAAGCTCCGGCTGTTTCCCTGAGCTCAATGGTTGTATCCTTCGGTTTTAATAATTCCAATGCTATATCTTTCAGTTTTTCATCATTCCTGAAATCTTCAGGATTTTCTAATACCGTTTTCAATGTTTCTAAAACTTCTGATTCATCCGAATCACTGTAATACTTTTTCACTGTGCCCAGCACAATCCCGATTACTTTTCCTTCAGGATATCCAAGTGACCGTATGGTAGTTCCGTCTGGTTTCATTCCCATTCTTCATTCAATTTTTTATTTGTATAATACCGATCTGATTTGAATGAGCATAGCCTCAAGTGCGTTCAGGTCAGGAGCCTCTGGCAACGAGCTTTTTGCATACAACTCATCCATTTCAGCGACTTTTTCTTCGGCCATTTCCAGCAGATAATTGTACTCAAAATATCCGTTTTTGATTTTCAGCAGAAAATCCCTGTCTGGCCGTTTCACAAATACTTCACCATATGTAGCAATTTCAGCCGCCATATGAATCAGCCGAAACGTATGCATCATATTTTTGGCGTCGTAGTTTTTGCCATGAGCGATTGTATGTTCATACCGGGATTCATTTCGAGTGTTTACCCAATCCCAATACTCTTTGTAGTCTTTGCAATAAGCCGAGTATCCGGATTTGTTAAAAGAGATAATACCCAGAGGAACTTCTCCTTTTTCTACCGAACTTAAAGATACTTCATTGGCATCCGTTTTTCTGAATATGCCTTTATAGCCTTTTCCATTACCATAATACAATCCGTAAACATCCGGCATGTGGGCGATTTTCACCAAACCACAATACTCCTGAGATAACTGATTTTCATTAAGAAACTCTCCCAGAAGCTTCGAGCCCTGACCGTATTGCACATAGCAGAAATCCAGAACAGTTTTCTTTTCCGCTGCCATAGGATTAAGTACCTTTTTGTTTAAACCCCTCGCTTTTTTTATTTGCGCATAAGCATATCCGGCAAAGGTATCCTTGCATTTTCTGGAAAGATATACGTCTCTATTCAGAAGTTTCAATAAAGGGCTTTTGTACAACACAGCCTCTTCCGGAGTATTAAACAACTCAATCATAGTCGGATTACTCCTGGCCAGCATATCAAAAACCTTCCCGAGTTCTGAGTAACTGATATCATTGCTTGCATTGTGAACATGATCAAGCGTTGAAAAACCGTAAAAGCTTTCTTTGGGCAGATAAAAGACACCCCGGATATCTGTATCCGAATCAGGGGTATCCAGACCATAGGCCTTACTTCCGCTTACACATTCCAGCAGAATCAGTTTTCTGTCTTTTAGTATTTTGATATCCATTGTCTGAAAAACTGGTTTAAAGCATCCGGAGATTCTTTTTTACTACCCGGATACGATTGAACGAACACAGCGAGTTCCTCCGATTTACTCTTCAGAAATTCATCCAGCAGATCAAATCTTGGAACATTAACATCTTCCGTGCTCCCTGCCTTATATAGTAGCGTTTCATCAATCCAGTGCTGAATTTCAGCATCAGTGATCAAACTTCTGAGATCTTTCAGCTGCATAGGCGGCACATGCTGATACCTGTATATCCAGTCAGCTGCCAATACCATCCGGATAGTATAAAAATACTTTTTCAGCTTTATATCCTTTCCGGTAAAATCATTTTCCATAAATGACTGAACATGTGAAAGATAATGATGAATGCCCGCCAATGGACGATAGTACAACTCAGTGTATGATTTCAGCGCAGCAGCAAATCCATCTTCTTCCATATATACGACCGGAGACTGGAGTTTCTCATAAAGACCTGAGTTTGTCCCGCGAAACAGCTTCAATGTTTTCCGCAATTCCCAGCCGCTAAAATCCAGTACTTTTCCCACTTCGGTGATGGAATCTTTTTTATCTTCAACAGACAAATACCAGTCAACAGGGTGCATGTATAAAAACCGTACATCATAATCACTGTCAAGCGAAGGAAATCCCCAGGCTCTGGAACCCGATTCACAGGCATACAGTATCTTTATAGTATTCGTTCTTTCTAAATCCTTAAGCTTTTCTATTATCTGCTCTTTCATAACTATAGCTATTTATGGAAACTTCGGGGCATACACACCCCGGGTCCCTGTCACGTAAAAATTTCCCTCAGCTGACTTACAATCTGGCCTCCGCCGGAAAGCGTGATGTTATTAATCTTCTCCGCGATCTTTTCTACATGCTCCATCTCTTTCAAGGTAAGCAATACCGGGTTGTCTTCCATCAGCTTAGCCGTATTCAGCAGGCTTCTGGTTGAAGCTGTTTCTTCCCGCCTCATGATCACATTGGCCTGAGCCTGCTTCTGGGCGACAAGCACCTGGTTCATAATCTCCTTGATCTCACCGGGCAATATAATATCCTTGATACCACATTCCACAACTTCGACTCCCAGGTTTTGAGTTTTATTTGCGGAAGCTTTCAGAACCGCATCATTCATGCTATCCTTGTTTTCCAGCAACTCATCCAGCGTAAAGGCCCCGATAAACTCCCGTACGGCCAGCTGCATCACCACATACAATTGCTTTTCAAAATCACGGTTATCCACAAGCGCCCTGGTAATATCCTTTACTCTGTACAGCACTTCCAGATTTACCCGTAGCGCAGCCTTATCTTTGGTCAGGATTTCCTGCCCGGAGATTTCCATCCGCTGCTGCCTCAAATCCACTTTCTGCACTATTACAGAAATAGCATTTACCCAGAAGTGATGCGTACCTCTTTCCAGTTCACGTACAAATTTACCGTCCACATACAAAAGACCTTTTTCATACGACTCCACCTGAAATACCCGGACATACTTCAGCACTTCAGGCTTTCTGAGCACATTGAGCGATACGGCTTCCGTTAGTTCTATTTTATTCAGATCGCACAAAACAAATGAATACTCGGCCATTCCCTTCCAGAAAAAATACCTTCCGGGCGTAAGAACTTCTCTGAAGATTCCCTCTTCATACCTCAGACAGATCTGATCATCATTTACCTCCACTATGGAAAGCATATCCATCAGGTTTTTATCTTTTTTCAATATATTCAGCTCTGCCGCAGGACAAAATTGCCGGGACATTTTATATAGTTCAATGCGCTCACCTTTCCAGAACCAGTACACTCCCTGAGTAAGCGATCTTTCATAGTTTCCGTTCCTGAAAACCAGCCCTACCATACCTTCCGTAATTCTCACACGTTTCATAATTATCCTATTTATTAATCAAATTCTTACTTTGAATAAAAGAAGCTCAGGTCCGGCATCGTCGCAAAACGGAATCGACATTTAGCTTTCCCAATCCTGTACAGGTCGACTGAACTTTTACTTTCAAAATAGCCTGATGACTCTTTCAGAAGCGATTTTTCATTCAACGTAAACAGGATCTGAAAAACGGTATCCTGCCGATTCAGGGCCTTGCTCCGATTGCCTTTGTTTCTATAGAAACCCATGGTTACCGGACCTTTACCTTCTTTTGTGTTGATCATTTTCAGAAGTGATCAGCTTCTTTCAAAATGGATTATGAGCCCATTTTCCATTGTTCTTTACAGAACATCTCCATCCTTAACAGGGAGCGCGGGATTCGAACCCGCTTGGCTTGTTGCTCTACCAGGTTAAGCTATACTGACTTCCGTCAGCAGAAGGATTCGAACCTTCAACACACAAGGTGGTGAGAAACAACCAACATTGAGCAGCATATTATTTCCAACCGGAATAATACTATGGAGCCATACAGAAACTCTCATCAGGTCTTTCCTGCCGCTATTTCTCGTGGGAATGGTAAGACTCGAACTTACTAAGGCATCAGCCACCGGATTTACAGTCCGACCCAACCCGCCGTCGTTGGCGCATTCCCGTCAATAGCCCCGTCCGGACCTATTTCCGGACGGGTATCTCTGCGATCAGATCAGGTTCTTTACCCTGATCGATGACACAAAGTTGAAGCACACCTGCGCAGTCTTTTTGCGCAGTGAAATTATTTTTACTATTTTTTTGAAAAATTTTCAGAAATCCGTTTTGCATGCCTGTAAACCGCAATGCCCTGATCCGGTATACCACCATTGATAACTGCCTGCGCAACCGCTACCGCAAATGGACGCTGGAAGATCTGATTGAGGCCTGCTCGGAAGCGCTCTATGAATTTGAAGGAATTGATAAAGGTGTAAGCAGACGAACAGTGCAAATGGATATTCAGATCATGCGCAGCGAAAAACTGGGGTACAACGCACCCGTTGTGGTAATAGACAAAAAGTATTATACATACGAAGATCCCGAGTATTCCATTACCAATATCCCGCTGACCGACCAGGACCTGGGCAAACTAACCGAGGTGGTGAGCATTCTGAAACAGTTTAAGGGATTTACACATTTCAGAGAACTTAGCGGTATGGTGCAGAAGCTCGAAGACAAGATTTATACTTCCAAAACGCACGAACGCTCAATTATTGATCTGGAGAAAAACGACAATCTCAAGGGGCTGGAGTTTATTGACCCGACATATCAGGCGATTCTGGCAAAAAAATGCCTTGAAATAACCTATCGTTCATTTAAGGCGAGACAGGAAAGCAGCTTCGTGTTTCACCCGTTCCTGCTGAAAGAGCATCGCAATCGCTGGTTTGTACTGGGCAAACGAAAAAAGAATACCGGCTATATGCTGCTGGCTCTGGACCGGATCGAGCATCTGAAAACATCTGACAGGACTCTGATGGAATGCAATGAAGAGGAAGTCGCCTCCTATTTCGATCATGTCATCGGAGTCACCGTAAACGAAGGCGATCAGCCTCAGGAAGTCATTTTACTCGCCTACCATGAAAATGCTCCTTATGTACTCACCAAACCACTGCATCATAGTCAGAAGAAGCTCAAAATCACAGACGAAGGTGTATACATAGCACTTTTCGTTCAGCTAAACTATGAACTGGAGAGAGATATTCTGGCATTTGGGGACCGGATAAAGGTTATTTCACCGGCCAGATTAAGAACCACTATTAAAGAACGGCTTATGAATGCTATCAGTCAATATGATACAGAGCTTAATGAACGATCTCTGGAAAATTATGCGGCAAGGCTGGAAGCCAGAGGATACATCATTGCCAATCACATTTATTCCCGGAAATCAATCCGGGAGATGAGAAAACTGATCGGCAACTATCAGGATTCCCGATCAGGAAGCGGCGATAAAGCGTATGCTATCAGGCAGCTCTTTAAGGAAATTCCGGAACTAAAAGCATATTGCATCAACTCCAATCTTAAAAAAATTCTTGGCAACCTTGGACATGATCTTTTTCTCACCAAAGCCATATTCTTCGATAAGACCCCGGAAACGAACTGGTATGTGATCTGGCATCAGGATATTCCCATCAATGTCGTGGAAAAAACTGAAACTCCCGGGTACAAAAGCTGGACTCAAAAAGACGGGATAATCAGCGTAATACCGCCGGAAGAAATCCTGAAAAAAGGCGTAACCATTCGTATTCATCTGGATAACACTTCTGTTGACAACGGGGCTTTGAAAATCATTCCCGGCTCGCACAAAAAAATACACAACGATGAGGAAATAAAACTCATTACCGAATCAAGCGTCGCAACCAACTGTGAGGTAGATGAAGGCGGTATACATATTATGAAACCACTGCTGCTTCACGCTTCTTCCAAATCCACTCAGCAAAAAAGACGCAGAGTTATACATCTGGAGTTTAACAGCATGGAATTGGGGGGTGCATTGAAGTGGAGTGAAAAGGAAGAATTCAACAGCTAATATACAGATTCAGACAACTATTAGTTAAATATATGTCAGTACTCTTTGGCAATCTGGCTCTATGTGCAATTTTACTTATATAAACAGGTATGCAATACTATTTTCTTCTATCTTTACCCCTATAATTTATAATCTAATATCAAATCATGCGCATTATTGTACCGGCCATTGTGGCCATTCTAATCGGTATTGTTGTTTCATTTGTCGTTTTTACGGAACGTATCGACGCGGGGCATGAGGGAATTCTTGTCCGGCTCTATGGTTCCGACAAAGGGGTTCAGGACGTCAACCTGGTCACCGGACGCGTATGGTACAACCCGCTTACCGAAAGCGTCTATGAGTTTCCTACCTATGTACAGACTATAGATTATCCTAAGTTTACCGTCAACGCCAAGGATGGCTCCATCTTCGATGTTGATCCTACCCTTAGCTTTAAGGTAAAAGACGGGCATTCTCCAGAGATTTTCAAAAAATATCGCAAAGAGATACAGGTTATTACCCAGACTACGCTTTTCAATTATATCCGGGATGCTTTCCGGATCGAGTTTAACAAATACAGCACTGACAGTATCATCAGCAACCGGGAAAAATTCGAAGAAGCTGTACAGGAACATATGCAGCGTTTGCTGGATAAAGAAGGCTTCCAGTTGGAGCAGATGACTTCCGGTGTGGTTTACCCTGAGTCCATCACACAGGCGATCAACGCCAAAAACGCGGCCATTCAGCAGGCCATGAAAGTAGAAAATGAGCTAAAAATTGCGCAGGCGGAAGCCCGCAAGCTGATCGTACTGGCCGAGGCCGAAGCCAAGGCCAACGAATTACGAAAGCAGTCTCTCAATAACTTGTTGATCCAACAGCAGTTTATCGAAAAGTGGGACGGTAAAACAGCGATTTACGGACAGGCCCCCTCTTTCTTCAAACCGGTTCAGTAAAACCGGTTTGCAAACCAGTCTCCGGAAACCATTTTCTGGTTTCCGGAGACTAACACGTTTTCTCGCCTATGCTAACGAGCACATAACCTGCTTTTCCAACCTGTCAGCTCATGTGTAAAATTTCTACATATTTCACTTTTCAATCCGTAGTCCATATGCCTTGCCACTGCCAAACAAAACATGAATAAGCCTGTTTGCATGATGTACTTAAAATCAAACATCATTATGAAAGGTTATCATGATTATCAGCGATGTATCGAGGCTTGTCTTCGTTGTGCTGCGATATGCAATCATTGCGCTACATCCTGTACAGAAGAATCCGATGTGAATAAAATGGCTTTATGCATCCGCCTTGATATGCAATGTGCAGCCATATGCTACGCTACTGCCCAGTTATTAAGCCTTGGCAACAGCCGGGCCAAAGAACTTACCAAATTATGCGCTGCAATATGCTCGGAATGTGCCGAAGAATGCGGCAGGTACAAAGACATGAACCACTGTGTGGAATGCGCTGAAGCATGCAAGAGATGCGCTGAAGAGTGTTTTAAAATAGCCGCCTGATTCTCCAGCCAAAAAGAAATGTCCGGTGTAACTACGAATATTTCATCACCGGACATTTTGCGATAATCTAAAAAGGATAATCAAAGGCATGAGTATCCAGATTGCTAAACAGATAATACGGAGTCCCTGAAGTACTGACAGAGTCAAGCGCCAATACATTCAACCCTCTGGCCTGCTGAATTATCTCGGTATCGTTTATCCGCCAGACCACACCCTGAGGCTCAGATTTTTCCGCACCACAACTCTTTATAAATAATGCCTGATTTAAAACACTGTCCGCCATACTGACCGGATCCGTTTCCGAACGAAGCTCCTCGTACAGCTGTCCATTAACAAAGAGGGCAAGATAAGAGTCTCTGTAACCCAGTTGACGCATGGCAGTACCGAATTCGCTATCCATGCAATGTGTAAAAAACGAATTCATCCGAAGACTCGCCTCATCTGCAACACACAAAACAACCACAGGCCTATTCTTTATCATTTTCATAAGGAATGACAAGGTATCTGTTACAGTTCGGGTTACATACATGGCAGGATCATCTGCAGGATAGTCTTCGGAAGGAGACACAAAATAACCACCGTAAAATCGCTCTGTCAATCCGTAAGTCTTATGCACAGCCAGTTCATTCACATGAAACAGAAACATAGTATCTGAGCGAAGTCCGGTAAAGTTTTCACGTAACTGCTCCATTTTTTTCCTGGTCAGCTTACCTTCTGCATGGGCCGTATAAAAATTATTTACTTTTATCCCGTTAAGCAAAGCAAACCCTGCAATATGCAGATCAACCCCACCCAGAAAATTCAGAAATTTTGCACTCCGGATCATCGCTTTTTCCTTTTCATTCAAAGGATTGACATACCTCCTGTCTCCTGCATTCACAGACTTATACCGATACGACATATCCGCAAGCTGCAATACTACTGCCAGGACCAGTATTGCATACGCAACAGCCTTGTACCGTACATTTTTGTACACGAGCACTAACACCACAGAAAGTAGTATAAGTGCAGTAACCCAGAAAAACCTGCCCGAAGAGCGCATCGTCCGGAAGATTCCGGAATAAAAAGCATTTTCGTTCAAATTGATTTCGTATATCAGATAACTTCCCATATATCCGATATGAGACAACGCTATCAGAAAACAAACCGTAGCCGGAAGGATCAGCCAGAAAACCGATCGGTCACCTATTTGCCTGACAAGGGCAAAACAATACATATAGATCGCTACGATGCCAATGCCCGTAAGCTTGAGCCCATAGCTCAGAGAGTTATTTTTGTAAAAAAGAACAAAACCGGCAACAGCGAGCAGTACTACCCAGGCCGGCCATGAAACAGGCCATAGTCTTTTTTTTCTGCTGCCAAGCACAACAGCCAGGACAATTAATGTCAGCACACCTGCCCCAAGGTAATTATACCCTTCATACTGCCCGTCTGTAATTGCAAAAACAGGTAGCTTAAATATATTCGGATACCCCGGATTGACCGGACTCAGCATATTCATGGAGTAATAGCCAAATCCCAGCAGACCGCTGCTCTGAGGCCGGTTATAAAAATAGCCCAGGCCCCATATAAACACCAGAAAAAACAGAAGATAAACTCCCCCCCGGCTTATAAAAGCATACAGCGCTCTTTTTCCTTCTGCTTCTTTTCTGTTTTTGTATAGCTTCAGCAGATATCGTATGCCCCATAATATTGCTATGATCAGACTCATATTGCAGAGATAGGCATGAACCATAGAAGCGATCGAAGCGATCAGAAAAAAAAGAAAAAGTTTTTTACCCGCACTCAGCTCATTGTCAACACAAACATAAACAGCCCATATAATCAGCCAGAAAGCCACCAGGTTGGCATGTCCTATACGAAAGATCAGGGCAGGTAGTAAGCAGAACAGAACTCCGCCCAAAAGAGCGTACAATGTATCACCGGTCAGCTTTCTGACCAGCAAAAAACCAAAAACGCTTTGCAATATCCAGCATAACAGAAACCAGATCCCGAAAAACTGATATTCCGGCGGAAATACAGGTCGGAACAGTTTGGCCAGTATAGACAGAAGAGGATTGGAATCTGTGTAAATAATTGAGACTCCTTCCGGATAATTGATCCAGGTAGTTTTTGTTATCGGAAAATGCCAGGAGTCTGATCTGAAAGCATAACTCCCCAGATAATGCTGAATACCGTCTCCGCCATTGGCAAACAGCCACTCAGCATTGGCAGGATCCAGAATCCGGACATCAAAATAGAACCAGAATACACCGGCTCCGATACATGCAGCTATAAGCAAATATAAAAATCTCATAGATTGAAAATTACGAATACAAAATCACGATACCAACACAGGGTATGCAATGATAAAAAAGTCCAAAAAAATCATATAAAGAATAATTACCGGCAAAAATACGTATTTATTTGCATAATAAAATCAACTCCCGGTTTGTACGTTTTTTCACTTTTTCACCTGCATCAGCTTTCCGTCCGGAAAAAAATACAAGTCTAGTTCACGTTTTCCTTTTTTTATTTCAATCTCATACACTACTGGAATCTTTTCAGACTCATGCATTGTCACTTCATCAACTTTCCAGTCGCCATATGCTGATTTTTCCAAAGCATTCAGAACTGCTTCCGGCAGATCACTTTTTTTCAATTCCTTTTCTGTCGCAATCCATACTCCTTCATCCGTAAAACAGGCTTCATGCCTGATTCCTTTGTACATGAATTCGGCTTCATAGAAGCCTGTTTTTCTTTTATATTCCCATTCATATACATATGTATCAGGGTACCTGCTTTCAAAAGCGCTACGAACTTTTTCCGGTACATCACGCGGAGCAAGATCTTGTCCTATAATACCGGATATGACAATTAATTTGAAAAAAATCAGCAAAAGAAACTTCATCGTGATATAATGGTAATGATTTCAAATTCGACTGCGAGTCTTTTCAGATCCTGCTTCATAAGATTAATATAGGATTCCAGCTGGTCATACATATTCGCCCTGTTTCTCAGCTGTTCAGACGTATATTTACCACCATTACCAAAATAAAGACTGAGCAGTTTTCTCTTATTATTTTTTCCGGCTTCCGCAATTTGTCCGAATCCCATCCATTTTTCTATGATCTTATACCTCAGCGAGTGTTTGTCCTGTAACGAAGGATTATAATTATTCAGATAAAACCATATGGACGCAGGAAAAATCGAGGATATTTCGCGGCCTTCCCATACATCCTTCAACGCATTTCGTTCATGCTCAAACAATACTTTACGCTTGTTGAGCAAAATGGCCACACCCAGAATGGCTTCTGCAATACCGGTGCCCAGTCCGATGTATTCCACCATCTGCTCATCATGATTTCTTACCAGGAGTATGCCAGATACAATAGCTCCTGCCGCACCAGTAACAATTACACCTACCGTAAGCCGTGTTTCCGCATCATCTTCCATGTTTTTAAGATAATTGGCAACCTGCGCTGTCCGTTCTTCTTCACAATCCAGTTCCGAAGCCACCGCCGAAACCTCCAGCGAAGCCATATTAATCCGCTGATTAATATATTGATTCATCTCCAGAAGACGAATTCTGTTTTCAATCGACGGATCATGCTCATATTCCTTCTGGGCACCAATGAAATTTCTGAGCGGTTCGAGAATTCCGATAGCGTTGGCAACATGCAGACTTTGCAGAGAAAAACGATTTGTCAGAAGAGTATCCAGTTGTCGGACCGACAAAGCTTCCGGAAGTCTTTCTCTGGAGTATTCATTTATGTTATGCTGATTACAATTACTCCGGGCCAAGTGATTATCTACGGACTTCAGGCTCCTGCAGGAAGATAAAAAAACAAGCCATATCAAAACATAAAACAAGATATTCCGAATCTTCATTCTTCAAATTTATCATGTTTATTATAGATTCACTCATTCTCCCTCTTAAATATCCCTTAAAAAAAGCCTAAATTTTCCTAAAAAAAGCAATCTTCTACCGGTCTTCCGCATCCTCCCCGACAATAACCCTTATGTGTCTGCCCTAGCAAGCTATCATCCCCGGTCACAACCACATTGTATCAGCATTTTTAAAATTATTCCGGCATACTCAGTGAATTTCTGAATAAAACAACTGTTTTCCGTAACCCGACGCACCCGGATTACCGGAGTCATTTTCTTGAAAAAATTCAATTTTTATTTTGGGGCATCATACATCAGCCCAGGCTGCTCCCATTTCTCGTCTTAAAACTATATTCCGGCTGAACATAGCCTTCACATAACGTATATTCACGATGTAATAAACGAGTAACTTAAATAATAAAATAAATTTGCTTGGATTTACTATTATTCATATTTAGTTTTGTAACAACTAGTTAATAAGTAAGCGCGCTTACCCCAAATTTTATTTTCAACCAAAAACACAGCTTATGTTTAATTTAACACTCTATCGATGGCTGACCGGTATACCCAGGTCTGGCCTGTTAAGCATATTGCTTTTGCTGCTGATTTTTTATAGCCAGCGAAGCAATGCACAGACATACGCCAACACACAAACAAACCAGGTCAACGGTTTATGTGTGCTATGCGGTGTAGTAAATCCCAATAATGCTGTTGATGGCACTACATCAACCTATTCTACATTTACCATTACAGCAGGTCTGCTGGGGGTATCCGTGGAACAGACGTTAATCTTTCCTTCTGTCACGACCAGCGATGGCTGTGACTCTCTGCTCATTGGCATCGGAAGTGACAATGCCCTGATCGATCTAAACATCTTTCAGGGTGTTACCGTACAGACCTTCAATGGAGCTGTACCCAATCCGGATGCCACTGTACTGACTTCATCCATACTGCAAGTGCGTATTGTGGACGGAGCAAGCAGAATCGTTGTCCGGCTGAAACCTGATGACAATTTTGACAGAGTGAAAATTACGCTGTCCTCGCAATTGGTAGGACTTCTGGACGGATTCAGGGTTTATTATGCTGAAACCAAGTCAGCAGGCCCCGCAGCTCCGATAGTTACTCCTTCCGACACAACGATTTGTGCAGGTGAGACCGTAACGTTTAATGTTCCGTCTTCTGGCAGTACCATCTTCTGGTACACTCAGCCTACAGGCGGTTCCGTGATTGCTATCGGGGACAATTATACTACCGGACCACTTAACAGTGATACGGCTTTTTATGCTGAATCAAACGATGGCACCTGTACCAGTCCCACTCGTACTCAGGTCAACGTAACCGTAAATGAATCAGTAGCAGCACCGACAGTTACTCCGACTGACACAACAGTTTGTGCAGGCGAAACCGTAACCTTCAATGCTACGGCACCGGCGGGAGCAACATTCTTCTGGTATACTGAACCCACAGGCGGATCGGTGATCGCTATCGGAGACAACTTCACCACAGGTGCATTAACTTCCGATACTACTTTCTATGTAGAGTCCAATGACGGGACCTGCGCCAGCGACACCCGTACCCAGGTAGAGGTAACTGTAAACCCTGCTCCGGCAACACCTACCGTATCTCCGACAGATACGACAATCTGTGCCGGACAAACTGTTACATTCAATGCTACAGCACCGGCGGGAGCAACATTCTTCTGGTATACTGAACCCACAGGCGGATCGGTGATCGCTATCGGAGACAACTTCACCACAGGTGCATTAACTTCCGATACCACTTTTTATGTAGAGTCCAATGACGGGACCTGTCCAAGCAGTACCCGTACTCAGGTAGAAGTTACTATCAATAACTCTCCGGCAGCACCTACTGTATCTCCGACCGATACAACCATTTGCGCTGGTGAAACAGTAAGCTTCAACGCTACAGCTCCCTCCGGAGCAGTATTCTTCTGGTATACTGAGCCTGCAGGCGGATCGGTGATCGCTATCGGGGACAACTTCACCACAGGTGCGTTAACTTCCGATACCACTTTTTATGTAGAATCCAATAACGGGACCTGTCCAAGCAGTACCCGTACCCAGCTCGATATTACGGTAAACCCTGCTCCGGCAGCACCTACTGTAACTCCAACGGATACCACCATCTGTGCAGGACAAACTGTTACATTCAATGCTACAGCACCGGCGGGAGCAGTATTCTTCTGGTATACTGAGCCTGCAGGTGGATCGGTGATCGCTATCGGAGACAATTTCACCACAGGTATATTGACTTCCGATACCACTTTCTATGTAGAGTCCAATGACGGAACCTGTCCAAGTGGCACGCGTACCGAGTTGGAGGTAACTGTACTGCCTACTCCGGCTGCCCCAACCGTAACACCGACAGATACCACCATCTGCGCAGGACAAACTGTTACGTTCAATGCATCGGCTCCGGCAGGAGCTTCATTCAACTGGTATACCGAGGCTATCGGTGGCACTCCGGTTGCTACAGGAAGCAGCTTTACTACCGGTGCTCTGACTGCAGACACTACCTTCTATGCTGAATCCAATGACGGTGCATGCGCAAGCGGTAGCCGTACTCAGCTGGAGGTAACTGTACTGTCTACTCCGGTTGCTCCGACTGTAACACCGACAGATACTACCATCTGTGCAGGACAAACTGTTACGTTCAATGCTACAGCACCCTCCGGAGCAGTATTCTTCTGGTATACTGAGCCTGCAGGTGGATCAGTGATCGCTATCGGAGACAATTTCACCACAGGTGTATTGACTTCCGATACCACTTTCTATGCAGAGTCCAATGACGGCTCATGTGCAAGCAGCACACGTACCCAGCTGGAGGTAACTGTACTGCCTACTCCGGTTGCTCCGACTGTAACACCGACAGATACTACCATCTGTGCAGGACAAACTGTTACGTTCAATGCATCGGCTCCGGCGGGAGCTTCGTTTAGCTGGTTTACTTCCCCTTCCGGTGGTTCGCCGGTCGCTACAGGAAGCAGCTTCACAACTCCTGCGCTGACAAGCAATACTACCTACTATGCCGAGTCCAATGACGGTGCATGCGCAAGCAGCACACGTACCCAGCTGGAGGTAACTGTACTGCCTACTCCGGTTGCTCCGACTGTAACTCCGACAGATACTACAATCTGTGCAGGACAAACTGTTACATTCAATGCATCGGCTCCGGCGGGAGCTTCGTTTAGCTGGTTTACTTCCCCTTCCGGTGGTTCGCCGGTCGCTACAGAAAGCAGCTTCACAACTCCTGCGCTGACAAGCAATACTACCTACTATGCCGAGTCCAATGACGGTGCATGTGCAAGCAGCACACGTACCCAGCTGGAGGTAACTGTATTGCCAAGACCAAGTGCTCCGACCGTAACACCGACAGATACCACCATCTGTGCAGGACAAACTGTTACATTCAATGCATCGGCTCCGGTAGGAGCTTCGTTTAGCTGGTTTACTTCCCCTTCCGGTGGTTCGCCGGTCGCTACAGGAAGCAGCTTCACAACCCCTGCACTGACAAGCACTACTACTTACTATGCTGAGTCTAATGATGGTGCATGTGCAAGTGCTGCAAGAACATCGCTTGCTGTAACTGTAAATCCAACTCCGGTTGCACCAACAGTTACACCATCTAGTGCAACAATCTGCTCCGGAAGAACTGCTACATTTACATCTTCCGTAAGTGGTGGTAATATTAGCTGGTATACAGCTCCCTCAGGAGGAAGCGCTGTTCATACCGGCAACAGTTTTACCACTCCGGTACTGACATCTACTACTACCTACTATGCAGAAGCCCAGTTGGGAAGTTGTGCTAGTGTAACAAGAACAGCAGTTACTGTCACTGTAAATCCGACTCCGGTTGCACCGATCGTAGTGCCAGCTGCTGACACTATTTGTTCCGGACAGACTACTACACTTACAGTAACATCTCCTCCCGGTACTGCCAGATGGTATATCGTTCCTTCCGGAGGCACTCCTCTGTATACGGGTACAACCTATACCACACCTGTTTTAACATCAAACATTACTTTCTATGCAGATGTGATTCAGGGAAGCTGTGCAAGCCCGAGAACACCGGTAAGCATTCAGGTCAGAAGTGTTCCGGCAACACCAACGGTATCTCCTGCCAGCGCAACTATATGCTCTGGACAGACAGCTATCTTCAATATGACTGCTCCTTCCGGCAGCACTGGCTGGTGGTATGCGACATCATCCGGAGGTAGTCCGATATTTACCGGAAACACCTTTACTACTCCGGCTCTGACCGCTACTACTACGTATTATGTAGCAGCCAACAACGGCGCATGCTCCAGTACAAACCGCAGAGCAGTTACCGTTACTGTAAATCCGGTTCCGGCCGCACCAACGGTTACACCGTCAAGCGCTTCTATCTGCTCCGGGCAGACGGCTACATTTACTGCAAGCGGTACCGGTACATTTAGCTGGTATACCGTACCTTCAGGCGGAACAGCAATTGCTACGGGCAGCTCATTTACCACTCCGGCGCTGACTGCTACAACAACCTACTATGCAGGTGCCACTTCAGGAAGCTGTGCCAGCGCGACAAGAACAGCGGTTACTGTTACAGTAAATGCGACTCCGGCCGCACCAACGGTAACACCGTCAAGCGCTTCTATCTGCTCCGGACAGACTGCTACATTTACTGCAAGCGGAACCGGCACATTTAGCTGGTATATTGTCGCATCAGGCGGAACACCTGTTTACACAGGAAACACGTTTACAACTCCGGCATTGACATCTAATACTACGTATTATGTAAGTGCAACTTCCGGAACATGTACCAGTGCTACAAGAACAGCTGTGAATGTTACAGTAAATTCTGCACCGTCTGCTCCAACAGTTACACCTTCAAGTGCTTCTATCTGCTCCGGACAGACTGCTACATTTACTGCAAGTGGAACAGGTACATTCAGCTGGTATACCGTACCTTCAGGTGGCACTGCCATATTTACAGGAAGTACCTATACTACCCCGGCGCTCACATCAAATACCACGTATTATGTAAGCGCTACTTCAGGAAGCTGCTCAAGCGCGACAAGGACAGCTGTAAACGTTACAGTTACTACTGCACCTTCGGCTCCGACAGTAACCCCGCCAAGCGCTTCTATATGCTCCGGGCAGACTGCTACATTTACTGCAAGCGGTACAGGTACATTCAGCTGGTATACAGCAGCATCAGGCGGAACGCCTATTGCTACAGGCAGCTCATTTACCACTCCTGCCCTGACCGCCAATACGACGTATTATGTTGAAGCAATCTCCGGTACCTGCACAAGCGCTACAAGAACAGCAGCCAGTGTAACCATCACTTCTGCTCCAAGTGCGCCTGTAGTATCTCCTCCGACAGAGAGCATTTGCTCCGGACAGACTGCTACGTTTAGTGCTACTTCTTCGCCTGGAGCAAGCATCAACTGGTATGCTGTAGCATCAGGAGGTACGCCTGTCCATACAGGAAGCAGTTTTACAACTCCTGCTCTGACCTCTCCGGCTACCTATTATGCGGAAGCAACTATAGGAAGCTGTACGAGCCTTGTGTCAAGAAGTCCGGCAGTTGTTACCATAAATGCTGCTCCTTCGGCTCCGGTAGTTACACCTTCTAGCAGAACCATATGCGCTGGTGAAACTGCTTCCTTTACAGCTACTGCTGACCCGGGAGCAACCATCAACTGGTATACTGCAGCATCAGGCGGAACACCGGTCCATACCGGCAGTTCATTTACAAGTCCCGTGCTTACCTCCAGCACAACTTACTATGCAGAAGCTACATTGGGCGGATGCTCAAGTTCTTCGAGATCTTCTGCTTCAGTAACTGTTCAGGTATGCCAGAACGCAGTAACCTCGTTTACGCTGGTTAATGCTACCAACAACACAGATATTGCCACTCTGTATGATGGTGATATACTTGATCTGGCAACTCTGCCGGCAGGAATCAATATCCGTGCAAACGTATATGACCTGGCAACAACAAAGAGTGTTGTATTTATCTTCTCTGCTCATCCGGGAGGAAGAACCGAGAATGGTGCGCCATTTGCTCTTTTCGGAGACAATAATGGCAACTACAACTCCTGGTGTTGTGCCAATGTTGGCACTTATAACCTGTCTGCAACACCATATACTGGCAACAATGCCAGCGGATCTGCCGGCGTAGGCCAGGCAATCGAGTTCCAAATCATAGACAGCCGCATACCGACCATAGTATCATATACTCTGGTAAATGCAGGTACAAATACTGATATCGGACCGCTTGTCAATGGTCAAACGCTTAACCTGGCAAATCTGCCAAGTCAGATAAGCATCAGAGCCAACGCCAATAACGTAACTCATAGCGTATATTTCGATTTCTCCGATAATAATTATGACAGAATAGAAAATGAGGTTCCATTCTCACTATTCTCTGATATTAACGGAGATTATACGCCATGGTGCTGCCCGGCTCCTGGTACATACGTTCTGAAAACAACTCCATATTCAGAATTGAATGCTACCGGTATCTCTGGTCCGACAAGTGAAATTACTTTCTATATTGTCAGCTCCTTAAGGATTTCGAACATAGAAACCTATCCGAATCCTGCAGACAATAACATAGTAATTAATGTTTCCGGAGACGCATCAGCTACTTCCCAGGTAATCATTACCGACATGAGCGGTAAAGAGTATTACTCCGGATCAATGCCGATCGAATCCAGCAGAGAACTAAACTTGTCTGAGTTAAGAATGAGCTCTGGTGTATACATTCTGAAAGTTATTTCAGGAGATCAGATTGAGACCAGAAAAATAATTAAGAAGTAATTATTTCTTAATTATTAATTTTTGAAAGTAAAGAGGCTGCCCTTATCAGGCAGCCTCTTTTTTATGATAAATAATCAGATAATTCAACCATCCATTTACCCAATCAATAAAAAAGTTTAAACACTGAAAAAATATCCAAGAATTATCCTGAATAATTACATCTGATAAATCAAAAACAACAATATGCATTTATGAAAAAGCGACCTATGCAGAAAAGGAAGGATACATTATTATCACCCTAGCATGACAAACAACTACAATAAATAATTTATTATCAAAATATTATTAAAAAACTAAGAAATTATTATCAGAGCTTTTTATACTCTATCCCGCATTTCAATCCAAAGAAAAAGAAATTCATAGCCACATTAATTAATCAGACAACAATACAGGAAGTAATGAAGAGTTTTTGCTAAATATACCAGTAAGAAATAGTCATACATATGAAAAATAAGCGCGATGAAATCATATAATTTCATTTTTCCGACGATCAGATATACAAGTGATATATCAAATAGTGATCCTGCCAATACAGATTCTATCGCAATAAAAAAATCCGGACTATTTTGTTTCAAATAATCCGGACTATTTCAAATCGCCCCATCTTCATACATAATTAAGGATAAAGACAGAAAAATCGTTATCAGACAGTCGTATTTCTGATATAGATATACAACGTCATGGAAATCTGGCTGAGAATAAAAAAGAATTATGAAATCAGCTTCTGTCTCAAAAGAAACTCAAGCTGCTGATTTGCCTGAGTCAGTTTCTTAAGTAATTCCTTATTTTCTTTTCTCAGAGAAAAAACTTCAAAGGCTTTCTCAATAACAAGCTTTATCTGGTTTTCATCCCAGGGCTTGCTTATATATTGATAAATCTGTCCCTGATTAACAGCATCAATCACAGCATTAATATCACTGTAGCCAGTCAGTAATATTCTGATCGGTTCAGGATGTTTGTCAAGAATAGACTTTAAAAACTGTACTCCCGTCATTTCAGGCATACGCTGATCGGTAATTATAACATGAATCTCATTCTCATCAAGAATTTTTACGCCTTCTGCCGGAGAGTTGGCAATAAACACATTATAAGTAAACCGAAATGTTGCCTTGAACATATTGAGATTATTAATTTCATCATCTACGTACAGGACATTGATTAAAATATTATCCATAAATTATTTCTTCTTATTTTTTTCTGGAGTACGGAAAAACGTCTTTAAAATACAACGACTGAAACAATAGTACAATTTATTAAAAATCTTAATTATATTAAGATAATATATGTAAACAATGCAAAAAAACTACTTCAGATAGGACAATCACTTAAAATAACATAACTTTTTAGGACAATATTCGGTAAATTCGTCTGCTATGAATAAACACTCTACTACCCCTGACAAAATTGCAGAGGCCTGCATTCACCCCTCTTTTTTTCGCTTGTACAATCCGGATGACAGGCTTTTATTCAATGAATTGCTACAAAAAGATCCACATATCAGAATCTTCGACGAGATAAAAAGCCAGCTTTCTGAATTAGTCAAGATCAGAAACCCGGATAAAAAACTTTCAGGTCACCAGCTTTCAGAAGCCGTAGCCGGGCTTCTAAACGGCACAGATACGAAAGATTACGGTGTATGGGTATATTATCCCTGGTCTGCAAATATTGTACACATACTTGATGAGCAGGAATTTATAGAATTACGTACATCGAGAAATCTATTCAAGATTACGCCGGAAGAAGAAGCCATTCTTTCACAGAAGAGAGTAGGAGTAATCGGAATGTCTGTAGGTCAATCTGTTGCCGTAACGATGGCAATAGAACGTTCCTTCGGCGAAATACGCATAGCTGATTTTGATACGATCGAATTAAGCAATCTGAATCGAATTCGTACCGGTATACACAACCTTGGGTTGTCAAAAGTCGTAATTACAGCACGTGAAATCGCAGAAATAGATCCGTTTCTGAAAGTGACTGTATTCCCGGAAGGAATTACAGAAGATAATATAGAACAGTTTATAACAAACAATGGAAAGCTGGATATCATTATAGATGAGTGTGATGGAGTTGAAATTAAAGTCCTATGCCGGGAAAAAGCCAGACAATATGGAATTCCGGTTTTAATGGAAGCGAGTGACCGAGCCACCATAGATATTGAGCGTTTTGATCTTGAGCCTGATCGTCCGCTTTTTCACGGAAAAGTTCCGGGATTAACTTACGATCTCATAAAAGAAAAAACAAAAGAGGAAATTTTGCCTTACATTTTTTCTATTGCTGGTTATGAAACACTTTCTGATCGAATGAAATACTCACTGAATCAGATCGGTAAAACAATTACCACCTGGCCTCAGCTTGCATCAGCAGTAGTACTTGGTGGTGGTATTTCAGCCGATATTTGTCGTCGTATTTTTACAGGAAATCTGAAAATTTCGGGGCGATTCTTCATCGATCTTGAAGATTTAATCAGAGATAAATAAGCAATATTAATGTAATATTTTTAACACAATTAAATTATCTTGCATATATTAACGTATCTTTGAACCAATAAATGGATATTATTTTGGACTCAGCTAACGAAATTAAAGCCTTAAAATTTAGGGCCTTCAGAGCAGTCGACGATCGTCTGTCCTGCGAAAGATACCTGGAGGGTCATCAACATGTGCTCAAGGTCTTTGATATAGCTCATATCACCTCAGCCAAACCTGTCTGGCTGGATAACCCCAACTGCTATATCATCATGCTTGAGTCGCTATACGGTGACAAAGTATATGGCGGCGCCCGGATTCAGATTGCTGATGGTATTCACTCCCTGCCGATCGAAGATGCCATTGCCGAGCTTGACAGCAATGTAACGCAGCTGGTAGCCGAAAAATCCCAGGGCGGAACCGGTGAGCTATGCGGCTTGTGGAACTCCAGGGAGGTCGCCGGGTACGGATTGGGAAGCATATTTCTGGGCCGGACGAGCATTGCTGTGGTTAGCCAGCTCAACATAAACTCCTTATTTGCTCTTTGCGCACCCGCTACTTTACGCAACTGCCTCAAATCCGGTTTTGAAATCGAACGCTCTCTCGGAAACAGAGGAGCTTTCAACTATCCCAAAAGTGATCTGATCGCCACTGCTCTTCTTATGAACGACCCGATCGGGCTTTCCAAAACCCTTCCTTCCGAAAGAGAGTTTATTCTTGATTTAAGAAACACCCCAAACCAACTAAAAGTCGAAACGACATTGCGGGGATCGCTATCCATCGAATATGATCTGTCAATTAATAAAAATAAGCTTAAACAGGCTATATAGTACCCCAAAGTACCTAATAAAAAGCTTTTTCTTTTTTCAGGTATTTTTTCTTTATACCCAGACAGGAATACCCCAAAGTGTCATTCAATATTCTGACCCTGTCAAAAATATAACCATAAGTCCCTACTTTTATATTCTCGAAGATTTTGAAAACAATCTGACTCTGGACGACATTCTTAAAAACCCAGCTTTTAAGGAAAATACTCAAATAGTACCCAATCTTGGAATTTCCAAATCTACTTTTTGGGTAAAATTCACTATACAAAATCTTACCCGGGAAGAAATGCTGGTTCTGGAGGTCCAGAATCCGGTTATCGACCGTATCGAATTGTTTCACTACAACGGAGAAGGTTACACATCCGAGCTGCTTGGTGAATTTCAGAATTACGGACACCGGAACTATGATCATCCGCATTATCTGTTTGATCTTCCCATTTTGCCCAATGAAACCAAAACCTATTACTTAAAAATCAAGAATACCGAACAACTTCAGATTCCGGCACAAATCGGCACACAAAAGTCCATTCTGGAGGGTATTGCTACAAAAGATATTGTATTCGGAATTTATTTCGGCATTATTCTCGCCATGTTCTTTTACAATATATTTCTGTACTTTACTGTAAAAGACACCAATTACATCTATTATGTAATTTATATCTTTACAGTAGGACTTACTCAGGCCTGTCTTCAGGGATATACTTTCAAATATTTATGGCCGGAATCACAGTGGCTGGCTACACAAAGCACATTTTTTACTCCTGCATTCAGCGGTATTGCTGTTGCTGCATTTCTAAAACGATTTTTAAGAGTAAAAGAGCAGGCGCCCTGGATGAATTTCCTGCTAAATATTTTCATAGGATGCTATATTCTGAGCATGGTGATCAGCATCATCGAATATTATACATTAAGTCTGCAGATTATCCAGTTTATAGCAAGCTTTGGTTCCGTTTCCATTCTCTTTGTCGGAATTATTCTTACTATCCGGGGAGATCGTCAGGCAAAGATCTTTCTGATAGCATGGTCAATCTTTCTTGTGGGGATATGTTTTTTTGTTCTTTCCAATCTGGGCATTCTGCCATACAACAACTTTACTGCATATACGATGCAGGCAGGCTCCGCTTTTGAAGTCATATTGCTGTCCTTTGCCCTTGCCGACAGGATCAACGTACTCAAGAAAGAAAAAGAAGCTTCTCAGGCCGCAGCCTTCAATGCACTTAAGGAAAATGAGAAACTAATCCTTGAGCAAAATCTTATTCTTGAAAAGAAGGTAAATGAACGTACACTGGAATTAAAAAGCACCAACAGTGAGCTTTCCATAGCCTTAAAACATCTGAAAGAAACACAATCCAAGCTCGTAGAATCAGAAAAAATGGCATCACTGGGTCAGCTTACAGCAGGGATCGCGCATGAAATAAATAATCCTATCAATTTTGTAAGCTCCAGTATAACTCCCCTGAGAAGAGATATGAATTTTGTACTTGATCTTCTCGACAAATACCATGGCATATCATCGGAGCCGGAAATAAAATCAAAGTTTGATACTGTACATGCCTGGGAAAAGCGGCTGGATATGCCCTACCTGAAAGAAGAAATTGATTCTATTCTGCAAGGAATAGAAGAAGGCGCCTCCCGGACTACTGAAATCGTAAGAGGATTACGCAATTTTTCACGGCTTGATGAAAGTGAGCTGAAGCTGGTTAATATTCATGAAGGCATTGATTCTACCCTGATACTGCTCAACAATAAACTAAATAATATAAAAGTTGTAAAGCAGTATAACCTCCATGAGGATATTGAATGCTATGCCGGAAAAATCAACCAGGTATTCATGAATATACTAAGCAACTCGGTACATGCAGTCAATAAGAAACCGGGAGAAGGCCTGATAGTCATAAGCACAGGCGAAGACGATAATGGTTACGCAACTATTAGTATAAGGGATAACGGAACCGGCATTCCTCAGAGTGTTATAAGCAAAATTTTTGAACCGTTTTTTACAACAAAAGATGTCGGAGAAGGCACGGGGCTTGGCTTATCTATTGTATACAGTATTATCCAGAGCCACGGCGGCGATATCCAGGTCAACTCAGCCGAAGGTGAAGGAACAGAATTCATTCTCATTCTTCCTAAAAATCAAAAAAATGTTTGTTAATTTGCTCAATATAAAAATTAACGATGGAAGAAGAGCTGATTAAAGTACTGTATGTTGATGATGAATCTGTCAATCTTTCCAGTTTTAAGGCAAACTTCCGGCTGGACTTTACAGTTCTGCTTGCAAATTCCGGCCAGGAAGCTCTTAGCCTGCTGGAAAAAGAACAGGTACACGTAATCATTGCAGACCAGCGCATGCCTGGCATGACCGGAATAGAGCTGTTTGAACAGGTAGCTCAGAAGTACCCGGATCCTGTGCGAATTCTGCTGACCGGATATACCGATGTTTCTACAATTATTGATTCGATCAACAAAGGCAATATCTATCGTTATATCCAAAAACCCTGGAATGACCATGAGATACGTATTGCTATAAAAAACGCATACGAAATATACAGTACCAAACGTAATTTATATCTCAAAAACAAAGAGCTTCACAAGATCAACGAAGAGCTCAATCGGTTTATTTACAGTGCCTCTCATGACCTGAAGGCTCCTATTCTTTCCATAAAAGGTTTGCTGAACGTAGCCCGTCTCGAAAGTATAGACCGGAATCCGGACAAATATTTTTCAATGATCAGCAATAGCATCAATCAGCTTGAGATTTTTATTGAGAACATTATCAGTTATTATAAAAATGTCCGTATTCCCAGCAGCTATACAACCATCGATTTTGAAAAAATCATCAGGGAAACTATTAAAAGCTATAACAATTATTACAACGCGTCATCTATTGATTTTCAATGCACAATAGATGCCAAAGAGCCGTTTGTAACGGACGAATTCCGAATCAGGGTAGTTATAAACAATCTTCTGTCCAACGCGATCAAATATCAGAAGCACAATGAGCCGCACAAGTATATCCGTATCAATGTGCTGGTTGAAAACTCCACCGCTTATATTGAAATAGAGGACAATGGCATTGGAATCGATGAGCAGGATCTGAATGATATCTATAAAATGTTTTACAGAGCCACCACTCAGAACTCCGGTTCCGGTATCGGATTATATATTGTCCAGGAAGCCGTACAGAAAATTAACGGACAGATTCACGTTTTCTCCGAAAAAGACAAGGGCAGCAGATTTACCGTTCAGATTCCCTGTATACACCCGGTTTTAGTACCCCAGATCAGCTAACGCTTTTACAGCCCGCTGCCCACTTTGCTGCTCATCTTTTGCTTTACCATACCAAACCAGCGTCTCCTCTGCCCGGTTAGTAAACATACCATGGCAGTCATTTCCGTATTGACGCATTTGCTCCCATGTATCAAATGAATATCCGTGAATCTGCAGAGGGTATTTTCTTATTATATCTATGTGCCACAAAGTGAGAAGATCCGGATAATTATTAGGACCGCCTCCGATACTCGGTCCTACGATTGTGGCTCCGTGCTTTACTCCGAATTTCAGCCAGGTCTCATAGCTCACGGATGAGTCGTCGGGAATATCATCCCCGGTATCTCCGCGCCACAATAAAAAACACTTGGGAACATAACCGCTGAAAACCTGATTAAGCTTTTGAAGACTGTCTCTGGAGAACGTCTGCAAAACAAGACGGGATATCGTATTGGCAACTTTTACCTTTCCCGGAACCTCGATTAATTTCAACATTTCCGGGTTTTCATGGTACCATCCCATCCTCGTCAGTTCTCTGACAAGATCATCTTCAATACCGGGGAAAAGCTGAGGTATTTTGGTTTCCGCATATATCCCGGGTCTGTTGCCATTATCAGCAGGATCATCTTCATACAATGGTATTTTCCTGCTTCCGGCCTGCTCACGCATAAGCCGCTTTCCATCCGGCCCTCTTTTAATCTTTTTCCCTTCTGCAATATTGATAACATCTTCCAGAAGCAGAATTTCCAGTCCGGTATACCTGTCCCGTGCTCTGTCCGGGCAGGCTTTATTAAACCAGGTACCGGCATCAAGCAAAAGAAGCTCCTCATACAGAAAAGAAGAAACAGGCTCATTGATACGATCCGGAAATACGTCTTCGATATTGGTTGTTCTCACCAGGCTTTCGTCATGCAGAGCAATCAGGTAGCCATCTCTGGTTCGCTGCAGATCAAGCTCCAGATAATCAGCTCCGATATTTCTGGCCCAGCGCATGGCAGCTTCTGTTTCCTCAGGGGCCCAGAATGTAGTTCCTCTGTGCGCAATTACCAAATCAGCAGGCAATACGTTCATATAGCATTCTTCCTTTAATCAATTCAGGTACAAAGACAATCAGGAATTTCGAATATAGTTGGAATAAAACGTTTTCCTGTGTAATATAGCCATAAGTTTTCATTACATGAACAGAGAGGCAAATCTGAATTATTTAAGATCCTTCAACGGGCAGTGGGATATCATAGTAATAGGCGGAGGCGCTACCGGTTTGGGAGTTGCTGTCGATGCTGCCTCACGGGGATTCAGGACTCTGCTGCTCGAGCAGTCGGATTTTGCCAAAGGAACATCAAGCCGCAGTACCAAGCTGGTCCACGGCGGTGTCAGATACCTTGAGCAGGGAAACCTGAAGCTCGTTCTGGAAGCTCTGAAAGAACGGGGAATACTTCTTAAAAACGCTCCTCATCTCACTACCAATCAACGTTTTGTCATTCCGGTATATTCATTTTTCCGGATGTTTTACTATGCGTTCGGACTAAAGCTTTATGACTGGTTATCAGGCAATCTAAGTCTGGGTAAATCAGAAATTATCGACCGACAGGAAACTATACGATTACTGCCAGCCATTCAGCAGCAGGGACTTCGTTTCGGAATCGTTTACCACGACGGGAAGTTTGATGATACCCGGCTGGCAATCAGCCTCGCACAAACCTGTTCAGAAGCCGGTGGGTTTCCGGTTAACTATATGAAAGTAACAGGTCTCGCCAAATCAGGCAAGGGAGCTATTGATACCGTTTATGCCAGGGACCTTATATCCGATATGGCTTATACTCTCAAAGCAAGAGTGGTTGTCAATGCAACCGGAGTTTTTACGGATTCCATATTACAGATGGACAGTCCCGGCAAAAAACCGACCATCCGGCCAAGTCAGGGCACTCATATTGTACTCGATCAATCCTTTTTCCCGGGCAAAGAGGCCATGATGCTTCCCAAAACCGACGACGGACGTGTTCTTTTTGCCGTACCATGGCATGGTAAAGTACTTGCAGGCACTACCGATATTCCTGTAAATCAACATTCCGAGGAACCGGTGGCCAGCAAACAGGAAATTGATTTCATCCTGTCCAATCTTGGAAAATACCTGACTAAAAAACCACAGATCTCCGATATACTTTCCGTGTTCTCCGGATTACGCCCTCTGGCAATTCCTCACAACAACGATCAGAAAACCAAAGAAATATCCAGAGGACACAAACTTATCGTATCTCCAAGCGGATTACTGACCATAACAGGAGGTAAATGGACTACATACCGAAAAATGGCTGAAGATACTGTAGACAAAGCCATACGCATCGGAAAACTGCAGAAGGCTGCATGTATCACCAGAGATCTAAAAATACATGGTTATACATCTGTCAGTGCGGGCTACCCTGATCATTTAAAGGCTTATGGATCTGATGCAGAAAAAATTACTGCGCTTTCCGGAAACAGCGACAAGCTTTCGCGGCAATTGCATCCGGATTATCCTTACACCTGTGCAGAAGTTGTGTGGGCTGTCAGAGAGGAAATGGCTGTCTGTATAGAAGATTTCCTGGCCCGCCGTATAAGACTTTTGTTTATGGATACCAGAGCCGCTCTGAGTATAGCTCCGGAAGTTGCCCGAATTATGGCAGAAATACTGGGAAAAGATACGGACTGGATTGAAAAGGAAGTATCTGCTTTTTCCAGACTTGCGGGCAGCTATCTTCCTTAATAACCCTGTGGCAGCATACCCTGCTACAGCTTTTTTTCCATAAAAACCGCTTTCCCCATCGATTTATCAAGCTCATAATTTGAAAAACCAGCTGATTTATACAAACTTATAGCCGGCTTATTTCCTTCGAGCACCTCCAGCGTTATTTTGCAGCAGCCTGTTTCGACAGCCTTATCCTCTATCTTTTCCATAATCTTCCTGCCTATCCCCCACCCCCGGAATTCATTTTTCACGATAAAATCATGAATATTAATCAATGGCTTTGCAGCAAAAGTCGAGAAACCCTCAAAACAAATCGCCATACCGGCAGGCTCCGAATTGACAAAAGCCAGAAAAACATATGCATCCCTGCGTTTTCTCAAGGCCGGCAATAGTCTCATGGCCACATCCTCAGACAGAGGCTTCCCGCCACCCATTATATCCAGCGTATATTCGTTCATCAGATCCAGGATCGCCTCCGAATGCAGATCACTGTCCAAATCTGCCTCAATTACTATTTGATCATCCACCATATTCTCTGTTGAATCATTCATTTTTTTACTTCATCCTTTTCTGATAAAAATCGGAACTTAAATAATAAATCAGAAGTTTTATAACAAATTCATTTAATAAGAATTATATAAACAGAGGTCTTTCAACCAGAGATAAATCGGTTAAAATCCGGAAAGAACCGGTATTTTCCTAAAACCTTTTATTTTAATAATTCGTTTAATTTCTAAAAGTATAAATTTTTATGACCGTGAGATCAAGAACACCAATTTCTGATTATTATCAGCACAAAGAAAGAATGAAAAAGCAGGAACAAGCAAAAGCTGCCAATTCACAGTTCAAGGTTTCAACCTCAAAAGGGAACAATACGACCAAAAGCAATTAAAGGCTAATTGCTGCATATTGTCAACTATTCAAAATATTGTTTATTTAAATAATATTCAGTCATATTTTTTAATTGTATAATTAATAATTGAGAATTAATTCGGCTTGTAATAATACACGAGCACCGAATCAGATCTTTCAGAAAGCCGTTTGTCTCAAACGGCTTTTTTTATAGTATAATCCGAAAGCATGTCCCCTCATTTACTTTGCTTTGTACTTCAATTGTTCCATTCATCATACTAACCTGATTTTTCACAAGATGCAAGCCTAATCCTTTTCCCTCCACATGATTATGAAATCGCTTATACATCCCGAAAATTTTGTGCGCATTGGCTTCCAGATCAATCCCCAGCCCATTATCTTCAAAAATAAGCTCTGTTTTATCATTATCTCCCTTTTGGCTTCGGACACCAATGAAAACTGCACTATCCGGCTTCCTGTATTTAATTGAATTTGAAATAAGATTAATAAATATGCTTCGAATATAATTGGTAACAGAATAAATAACAGGCACTTCGTCAAAATCATAAACAAGTATTGCATTGGATTCTTCTATCTGCGTTTTCAGTAAATTCTTTACCATTTTTATTTCATCTTCCAGAGAAACCAGACTTTTTATTTGAGCATGATCTCCGTTTTGAGAAAGCAGCAAATTTAAATCCTTAATAACGGTATCAAGATTCAGCGCAGTTTTTTTAATGTGAATAAACATCTCCTCCTTGAGATGCATATCATCGTTATATTCCTCAATCACATTAATAAGACCAAGCAATGTGACTATGGGCCCGCGCAAATTATGAGAAATCACATAAGAGAACTGGTTTAGCTGCTGATTTTGCAAAATGAGCTCTTCATTAATTTTTACCAGTTTATTTTCTTTTTTTCTCAATTCGGTAATATCTACACCAACCAGCGAAATTCGTGTCAGTTTTCCGCTTTCTTTTATAGGTTGGAGCAATACCTCCAGATAGCACTGTTCTTCAGGTCCGATTATATGACTCTGATAGAAACTGACAGTTTCTCCTTCTCTGGCCCTATCATAATATTCATCAAACTGCTTGAGAAGATACCCGGAAAGATATCTGGTTACGTTTTTTCCTTTTTTCAGTTCTTTACCATAAAAAGTAATGGCGGAGAGATTCGCCTGCTGGTTAAACCATGTAATCTCTCCGTTCAGATCCAGGAGAATGTGGATATGCTTAGAGCTTTCAAAAAGCACTTTGAGCTTTCTGTCATTTTCCCGGTTTCTTTTCTCCGAAAGTTTTTGCATGGTAATCTCCCGGATTAAAAAATAGGCAGAAGGCGCTCTCCCATCCGAGGCTGGCAAAAGAGACACATAATTCATCAGATATTTATAACTACCCAGAACCATACCTTCTGTTTCATAGTGTACCGGCTCTCCGGTTGTAAATACTTTGTTCAGCGCCCTTTCTATTTTAAAGTGGTGCTCCGGCGGAGCAACTTCAAAAATATCCTTTCCTATTAGATCAACTAACTGATCCTCCGAATAGTCAGGTAAATGTATTTTCAGAATCCTGCAATCTGTATCAACCTGTATGATAATATCCGGTGAAGCATCAAAAAGCATTTTATAAATATCAGTCTCCACCCGACTGAGACGCTTATTTTCGGCTTTTAATTGTTCAATTTCCTTTTCGAGCTCATTTATACGCTGGGACATTCATCTTCTGATTAAAATTTGCATACCCTAACAACTCCATAGCTTAATCAATATTTTAGAAATCAACACTATAAAAAAACAACATTTTATCCTTAAGTCAAAAAAACATCAGTAACAAGTCAGACCGGTTTAAAGGCAGACGCATGTACGCCGCAACCGGTAAGCAGAACCCAGGCATTCTGAAACATAACCAGATCCGGAGCATAGCAGAAAAACCGGGAAATAAAATTAAATTTCCGCCGGAACACAAGCTTCAAAGACATTCATTGTTATATTTATATCATTAAATCAGGCTGACAAATCTGACATTATTTTCTCTAAACTTTAAACTATCTGACTTGAATCCGGATTTTCGTTTCTGCATTGTTTTCTTTTTCTTCCTATCACACCTATGTTTCGGACAACAGTCTGCAGACTATCGCTCATTATCGGACAGGTTTGCCGGCGAACGGGCAGTTGTCCTGCAGGACAGAGATCATATACATATCAGTCTCACCGAAGGCAGACTGAGCATAGGCTATGACCGCTATTCCGAAACGATGTACCTTGACAATATGGCCGGATTGTTTTCTGAACACTCTATTGAATATTCCGAATTCGACAATATCGTTTCAATAGAGGCTGCCACACTGATCCCGGATAAAAACAAATTCCGGGAGATTAAGGTAAAAGACTTTACTCATAAGGAAAAACTAAGCCGATCCGTATTTTTCGACGGAAGCAAAACTGTATCTTTCCTGTTTCCCAAACTGGAACAGGGCACCAAAAGCTACGTAAAATACAAAAAGCAGATTACAGAGCCCCGCTTTCTTCCATCTTTTTATTTCCAGCGTGGTATTCCCGTACTGAAAGCCGAGTTCAGCATTACTGTATGTCCTGATGTAGAAATAGACTGGAAGCTTATCAATATGGATGAGAAAAAGCTAAGCTTTACTACACAGAAAGATAAAAGCAACAATATCACCTATACATGGACAATGCATGATATTGAAAAACTGGTCAAAGAGTCCGATGCTCCCGATGCCAGATACTATACACCGCACATACTTACCTGGATCAAATCATATAAAACGGGAGGTAAAAACGAGACTGTTCTTGGTAGTACTCAGGAGCTGTATACATGGTACCATTCACTGGTAAAGGATGCCAATAAGGAAGATAGCGAAGAATTGAAGAAAATCACCGATTCATTAAAAGCGGGTTCTGCTTCCGATCTTGAAACAGTCCGGAAAGTTTTTTACTGGGTTCAGGATAATATAAAGTATATAGCTATAGAGGACGGCATGGGCGGTTTTGTGCCACGCAGCGCCAGAGCGGTATGCGAAAAACGTTACGGCGACTGCAAGGATATGTCAAGCATTATACAAAAAATGCTCGAATACGCAGGCATTCCTTCCTACCTGACCTGGATCGGAAGCCGCGATATACCTTACGCCTACTCTGAAGTTGCCACTCCTTCTGTAGACAACCATATGATATGTACCTATATCCACGGAAACCGGTATTATTTTCTGGATGCCACCGGACAGTATACTCCGTTTGGAATGCCAACTGCCTTTATCCAGGGGAAGGAAGCCCTGATCGGAATCGACAGCAATACATTTATTGTACACAAAGTACCTCTCCTGCCTGCAGATGAAAGCCGCATTACAGACTCTGTCAATATACAGATTGCACAAAACAAAATACTGGGCAAAGGCAAAAGCAGCTTAAGCGGTTATGCAAAAATCAATTCGACCTATACTCTCAGCACCCGATCCGGGGAGTGGAGCAAAGTTCTACGCGACTTTTACAACAAAGGCAATAACAAATTCCTGATTGACTCTCTGGAGATCAAAAACCTTTATAACCGGGACCAGCCTCTGTCCATTGAATACACATTCAATATCGATGACTATATCAAACATGCGGGGAATGAATTGTATATCAATATGCATCTGAGCAAACTATGGCAGACTTCTTCAATAAAGAAAGACCGTAAATATCCTATGGATCTCGAAAATACCCAGCAGGATATAAATATCGTAACACTCGAAATACCAAACGGATACTCCCTTCGGTATATTCCGGACAATATATCATTTGCCAATGAGGGGTACGGATTTGATATAGCTTACCGGAAAGTAAAAAACGGTATTGAAATGACCCGGACTATTTATACCAATACACTGCTATTGAAGACAGATAGCTTTGAAAGCTGGAATAGCATGATTAAAGAATTAAATAAAGCATACTCGGAAGTTGTGGTACTGAACAAATTATAAGGATTATGAAAGCAAACATTTTTGGATTTCTTTTCATCTGGATAGTTACAGCAGGATTCTGCCTGGCTAACACCCCTGACTACCAGGCGTACGACTGGGAGAGCAGCCGTTCCCTGTACAAACTGACCCCGGAAGAAGCGGCAATGGAAGTAGTGGTACTGAAAGACAAACGGGCTGTTGAGTTTTTCAATGAAACTCCGGACGGACTTTCGCAGTACATTCTGCATCACTCCGTAATCAGGGTCAACTCAGACAAGGCCATTGCCGAAAATAACCGTATCTATATTCCTTCCGGCTCATCGTTTCAATATGTTTCGCACAAGGTACGCGTGCTGACACCCGACGGGAGGATCCGGACCCTTTCTGACGCAGATATCCGTGAGGCAACGGACGAAAAAACACGGGCTGTCTATCGTTTTTTTGCATTGGAAGGGCTGGAAAAAGGCAGTGAAATAGAGCACCTGTACCTGATGAACACTCCCGTTAACTATACCGGTACCAGAGAAATCATCCAAAGTGACGAGTTGAGAAAAAATGTTGAGTTTGAGCTTATCTCTCCCCTATATCTGACCTTTAAAATTAAATCTTACAACGGACTTCCTCAGGCAACAGCTGATACTTCCAGAAAAGACAAAAACGTATTACGTATTCAGTCAGCTGAAATAGAGCCACTGAAGGAGGAAGCGGTATCCGCCTATACTGCCAGTCTGCAGCAACTAATATACAAGCTGGAAAGCAACAGCCTGTCTGGCAGATTCAATCTGATCACTTATGCGGGTATCACAAGTCCTCTGGTGAAGAATGTATGCTACTCGGCCGGGAAAAATGAATTGAAAAAAGTCAAAAAGCTGGTTCAGCAACTGCAGCTGAAACAATATGCAGGAATCAGAGAAAAAATTTCGGCCATCGAGCAGCACATCAAACACAACATAATGGTAATAGAAAATCCTAATCCTGTATTTGGAACTATTGCCGGAATTCTGGACAACAAAGTCGGCTCAGAGGATGGGCTGGTCAAGCTGTATGCAGCCATATTCAACGAAGCAGGCATCGATTATGAGCTTGTGCTCACCAGTGACCGCAGCAAGCTCAAGTTTGATCCGGACTTTGAAGCATACAATTTTCTTTCCGCGTACTTATTCTACTTTCCCGAACTGAAGGTTTTTCTTTCTCCTTCTGAAGTCACGTCCAGTCTGGGCTATATACCGGCCAATTATACAGCCAACTACGGCTGGTTTATGAAAAAAATCCAGCACGATGCCAAATCCGTATCCGCAGAAGGGCGGATTGAGTATATTGCGCCTATTGACCATGACCGGAATTTCAGCAATCACTATGTTTCCGTCAACTTTACCGACAATATACTCAATCCGGTAGTTGACCTGGAGTATCAGCTGGGTGGCTATTACGCCAATTACTTCCAGCCATATTATTCCTATATGTCCCCCGAAGATGTTCAGAAAACCAATGAAGCCATCATTCACAACTATATTACCAATGCAGAAATCACTTCCGTCAAGGCAGAAAATGCCGGCCGGGAATATTTCGGCAAGAAGCCTTTTATTGTAAAATCAAGTCTGACCAGTGACCAGCTTGTGGAAAAAGCGGGCAACAAATACCTCTTCAAAGTCGGCGATCTGATAGGCCCGCAAATGGAAATGTACCAGGAAGAAAAACGTAAGCTTGATATTGAAAATGATTTTATGCGTCTTTACAGACGCCAGATCCGGTTTGAGCTGCCTGCCGGATACAAAATCGCCAACCCGGAAGCGCTCAATATGGATGTCCACTACAAAGAAAATGATGATAAAATCATTGCGTTCATTTCTTCCTACAAACAGGAAGGCAATCATTATATCATTGAAGTAGAAGAATACTACAAAAAGCTTTATTTCCCGGTCAGACTGTACGAAGATTACCGCAGGGTGATCAACGCAGCAGCAGATTTCAACAAAATCACCCTGATTATTGAAAAAATATAACTGATACGGTATCCCGTAAGTTGACCAGCTTTGACAAGCCTCGTCAGTTTACGGGATTTTTTATTCATGATCATCGTTTTTGGCATCTTCCTGATGCTGCCACATTGCCTGAAATATCGGGCTTTCTGCTTTTAACCTTGAAAAAGTTCCCTCATCCAGTATACGCCCCTGATCAAGTATATACACATAATCAAAATTGAGCAGCAGGTGCAGCCTGTGCAGAGATGAAATAATGATCTTGTCTGAGTACTGCGCAAAGAGTCCCTGATAAATCAATAACTCGTTGCGGGGATCAACACTGCTGGTCGGCTCATCGAGCAGCACGATCTGGCTCGTACGAGCCGCAAGAATACCTCTGGCCAGTGCCAGGCGCTGCTTCTGTCCACCCGACAGGTTTACGCCTTTTTCCTGAATATACGAATCCAGTCCGTTGGGAAGCATTTGCAGTACCTCATAGAACCCGGCCAGGTGGCAGGCTTCCAGTATTTCTGCTTCAGACACTTCCAGCCCCAAGGTGATGTTATAGCGAATCGTATTTTCAAAGATCTCGGGCTCCTGAGGAAAAAGGCTCACCATATTAGCCAGCTGCCTGAACGACACTTCCTGATTATCCACAAAAATAACCGAACTGCCATCATGCACCTGATACAAGCCTCTCAGAAGTGCCAGAACAGTACTTTTGCCACTGCCACTCTCCCCGATCAGCGCCACCTTCTGCCCTCTTCTGAACTTCATGTTAATAGAAGTCAGCGCAGCCACTTTCCGGGACGAGGCATGGGTAAAGTTCAGATTGCTGATACGTACAGCATTCCAGCTTTGCGGAATTCCGGCCGAAGGCGGCAGCACTTCCATTTTATAATTGCCTACAAGCATTCTGGCTGCCTCTACCTCTGTATTAAACTGTAGCACTTTGGTATACTGAGCTGCTATATCGCTAAAGACGCCCGTAAACTGATTGACATAACCAATCAGCGTGACGAGCCCTCCTATAAAAAAAGCAGTGCCCGGCTCCATATGCTGATACACATAGCCCAGCACCACTACGGCATAGATCAGCGCCACCATGATCTGGGCAACAAACCATTTGAGCTCGTTGATAACCACATTTTCGCGAAAAGGCGGATACACATCGTTGATCTTGTCCAGCATGCTTATCTCCATCTGACGCTCCAGCCTCAGTGTAATCACAGTAATGATATTGGAAAGGCTGTCAAAGAGCGATGCCATGACTGAGTGCTGCCTTTCATTGACTTCTTTCAGAGTACGGACAAAAGGTTTATCAAACAGAATAATAATAAAGATGGTAATAACTCCCAGCACTACAGCAATACTGCCAAACAGCGGAGAGAAATATATCATGGCAGCGAAAGAAAACAGAAAACGCCCGAAAGCATAAACGTACAGGAAGCCATTCTGAAAAAACTCTTTCAGCGCTTCATAGCCTTTCCTTACCTTACTGATGGTAGATCCGGTATGATGGTCCTGATGCCAGTTCATCGGCATATGCACTACTTTATGGTAGTGCTCCACCATAAAATTTCTGCTGATATGAAAAGCCAGCTTACGCTCCATTACCCTGGCCGGGCCATGAAAAACCCATTCGAGCAGCTTAAGCCCTACATAAGCAGCGGCATAAATCCAGGCAAAACGCAACGCTTTCAGTCCATCTTTCTGCAATCCGTCTATAAACCAGCCATAGAGCAGCGGCGCTACGGCAACCACCAGGTTTGATAAGGCAAACATGATGTAAATACGTACAAAGCGACTCTTTTCCCTTCCCGCATAAGACCAGGCCGTTCGCAGAAGGGAAATATATGGGTTACCCATAAGCACAATTAAATCGATTCCTTGCCAATCAAAACAGTGCAGCCCACAGAAAGTTAAAAGGAAAGTACAGGAAAGTTAAAATAAATCCGCAGGATCGCAAGACTAATTAATCACCTATTGATTTACAGATATTTTAACCCGTTAATAGAAATAAGTTTGAGGTTTAGGGCTCAAAGATCGCGACGCTGACTGAGCTTACCGAGGCACCGGACACCCTGCTGAAGAAAGAAACGGAAAAAATGAACAGCTGGTGTAGGGTGGTTGATGTAGCTTATTCTTATATACAAATCAACCAAATGACTATCAGATATTTTACACACAATCGTATACTTCCGCTCAAGCGCCTGATCATATAAATCAATTCAGCGGTAACGCATCACCGACCACTCAACAGGAGCCCATAAGGCGGTTCGTACTCCGGCCTTTTTCAATCCCTCGTTGGTCCAGCTATTACATGTATAAAAACAGGAATATGTTCCCGAAGCTTCATAAAAATGGTCATAGCCAGATGTATACGCAACGGCATCTATCCGGACCGGATCTCCCGTTTCGGAGCGGTAAAAAGCCTCTTCTATGTGAGCCGACAGATTGTGATATTGTTCCGATGTCAGCCAAACGGCCCGGGTATGGTCCGATTCTGCCATACCGGAATACAAAGTTACGTGCAATGCTGTCCCCCCTCTTCCGGACAGCGCATTGACCGCAGTGGACATTTTCAGATCTGCCCATGTCGGTGTGTTGAGATAAAACCCCTTGTCGCCCCAGCCAAATGCTATATAGCGGTAATTACTCTCCCGGTAATCATCAAAATCGATCAGCTCCTGCCAGTCGCGGATAGCATTTCGGACCGGTACCACCAGGTCCGTATGAGCACCGTTGCTACGCACATAAATCAATACTCCGTCTTCCGGTATCGGGCCAGTCTCCACCGGATTGACCGGCACAGAAGACAAAATCAGAACCAGTACCAGATAGCATACCGGCAGACTGAGGAGCAGATACAGAAAACGCACGATCCATTTGCTCATATGCGAAAACCCCGGATTAATAAATGATAAGCACTGTTATAAGAGAGCAGAAGGCCGCAACAAATGTCAATACGCAGGCCTGCTGACTATTTTTTGTATAAATAGCCCCAACAGATAGAGTCATTACAATCAAAACGAAGAAATAGACCGGAGAGTATACCGAACTGACACTCACATTGTATGTATAGCCGGCAGTGGCGTTGACCTGCATCTGAGTGACAATGCCGAATATCGGCGTGATCTCAACATTGACCAGATCATTGGCAGAAAAGCTCAGTCCGTGACAGCGGACATGAAAATCAACCAGATCTGTTATAACCAGATACGTTTCCTTGGCTCCTGTTTTGATCAGACGCCGTACCTGTGCCTGATCAAATCTGGCCGGAATAAAATAATCCAGGGAAAGAAGACAGCAGTAAAACAGAAAAAATGCAGATATGAAGCGGGCCTTCTGAGCCAGTTCCTTATAGTTATAATATGGAGTTTTACGAAATGGCGGACGCGGGCTTCCCGAAGCTTTTCCTGCGGGTTGCCTGCGCTCCTGTGTTCTCGTCTGAGTCTGGCGCTGCGTTTTGGTTGAAGTCTGCTGTCCCTGTGCAGACCGGTTCCGGAAAGCAGGGCTCTTTCGATAGTCGTATCGTAAATCGTAATTATACTTTTTATTAATATCACCCAGCACATCGTATGCCTCATTGATCTCCTGCATTTTTACCCTGGCAGCTTCTCCGGGATTTTTGTCAGGATGATACCTGAAAGCCAGCCTTCGATAGGCTTTTTTTATTTCATCTTCCGAGGCATGCCTGGACACGCCCAACATGGCATAATAATCTTTCACAGTAATAATCCGGGCTGTTGAACAAACAAATACTCTGCTTTTATTCTTAAAAATACCCTATTGTTTATTATCTTTCTACAATTTTCTGATAAAAAGGTAACTTTTAATCAAAAAAACGAATAAACGCTGACAAGTGTTGATGCATAAATCTGCTTCGCTGGTTTGTTTACTATTGCTGCCGGTGCTCTGTTCCGCACAGGAAGCAGCCAAAAGAACGTTCTTTGCCGGACGGTCTTTTTACTTCTGGCTGCTGGTTGCACTCTGTTTTTATTTTGCCTACCTGTATTACACCAGCAAAGACAGAAAATCCTTTTTGCGCTCCAGTCTTACCAGAACTACCGGTATTACCCTGTCCATATTTACATCAGCTTTCCTTTTTGTGAATATCTTTCTCTCAGACAGGGATCATTTTCAGCCCGGACAGCCTCCGCCCGGTATAGAGAACCTTTTGCAGAAAGATGAAAAAAGAAAAATACTGGCAGAATCGGATATTACCAACATAGAAGCCCAGTACGATTATATATATCACCATTTCAGAATTCCGGATACCTGGGAGATCAATCACCGGCAATATAGCCGGGATGATTATGACATGACCAATATATACTTCAACCAGCTGTTTCTCAGTGACAGTCTGTATGTCAATATTGGTTACCTGGGAATGGGCATTATCAGCTATCACCAGAAAGAATACGACAAAGCGCTCCAGTATCTTCAAAGCATAACGACCGACTCCATACCCTATGTCCACAATTATCTGGGCAAATCGTATCTGGCCTATGGCGATACCAGTATGGCTATCCGGCACTTCGAACTGGCTACACGGTTCAAAAACCGGGAATATCCCTCTTGCATGGAGCAGCTGGTGCATCTTTATTCCCTGAACAATCAGGAGGACAAGCTGCTCAGCCTGGCTACCAATTCGGAAACCAGCTCGTTTATTCCTAATGAGATGGCCCGTCATCTTTTCTTCAAATACAACTACCTGATCCATTACCTGTTTGACACATTAAATATAGTAGCCCGCAATTTCAAGATAACCGGATTTATAGCCGCTTTCTGCATTATGATTGTCTGGCTCGTCTATATTGTAGGTCTGGATATTTTCGAAAAGGAACATAAGCTCCATATTGCCCTGACGCTGCTGGGCGGAATGATATTTTCATTCTTGACATTTTATATTTCCGACTTTCTGGAATTCAATTTCAATTTTGCTGAAGGCAACGATCTTTGGGACCTGCTGATGTTTTATATTTTCAGGGTCGGCGCGGTCGAAGAATTTGTCAAGATCATACCTTTGCTGCTTATATTGTGGTGGTCTCCGCGGATCGTCAATGAGCCATACGACTATATACTCTATGCCGCCGTATCAGCGTTGGGCTTTGCTTTTATCGAAAACCTACTTTACTTCAGCGGATCGCTCAACGGTATTATTCACGGCCGGGCAATGACAGCCGTACCTACTCATATGATCGACTCGTCCATAGTTGCCTACGGACTTGCTCTGTCCCGATACCGGTATCAGAATCTGCATCCGGTAGCCGGGTTTCTGCTGTCTTTCCTGCTTGGCTCTGTCATGCACGGACTGTACGATTATTTTCTGGTGATCAAAATACTGCCATTGTTTCTGTTTGTCTTTGTACTGAGCATTTCCATCTGGATCATCATTATCAATAACTGCCTGAACAATTCGCCTTCTTTTACCTATCAGACACGTCTGCATGCCGGCAAACTGCAAATGTTTGTCTCTCTTTCTCTCATCAGCATACTCATCCTTCAATACATAATCGTGGCCTGGGAAAACGGTCCTTCTATGGCCAATCAGACACTCGATGCTTCTCTTGTCATCGGCGGTATTCTGATTCTGTACTATGCCGACAGACTGGCCAGCATGGATCTGGTACGGGGTTACTGGGCTCCTTTTCCGTTCAGAACAGTCTACGAAATTCAGGAAGGAGAGTCGTTTGACTTCCGGCATTTTATGGTACGAATGGTTGCCGGCAATACCATGCCTCACACGTTTGTAGACAAAAAAGTAGTGCTCCGGGCTTCTCAGACCAATCAGGCTTTCAGACAGTATTTTTCCGGTACAGCCGAAGGGCTCATTTACGACCGCATTGTCGTATCCTGTATCTCCAGAAAAAGCGGGGAAGCCTATAACGACCCCTACTGGTTCAAATTACGGACATCCGCACCGATATTTACCGGTTCGGGCAAAACAGATCAGGATTTTATTTTTAAATTTGAGAAGCTTCATCCTTCCTTCCGCAAGGCCCCGGCATTGTATATTCACCTCTATACAATACGCAGTCAGGGAAGCGGCGAAAGTGAATTTGTTCAGAAAAAGGATCTGCGCCCTCTGGGTACAGCCATACTATCAAAAACAGAATAATATCCATCAAAATCAAGTAAACAATCGTGCAAATTATTTTCAGAATTTTCGTTTTCATCTGCCTGTCTCTCGCTTTTTCTGCAGGTGTCAGCGCTCAGGTATTCACCGGTGGCAATGTCAGTGTCAGTTATGACAATGGAGTATACGCCGATATCGCTCCTGTGGTCGGTTACCGGCTCGAGGCATTCAATGGCGGAGTTTCTCCTATTTTCTCCTACAAAAAACCGGACAATTCGGACCAGCAGTTTTTTTCGATGGGTGCACGGGTATTCGGACAGTATCATCTGATCGAAAACGCTTTTCTGCATGCCGAGTTTCAGACACTCAATACCCAGACAACTTCTGTATTTGCCGATGGCACCCGCATACACGACAGAGTCTGGACTATATCACTGCCTGTAGGAGCCGGATACGAAACCAGGCTCAATGACAAGACCCGCGTCCAGGCTTCTATACTATATGATGTGCTCCAGGACAAGAATAATCCCAACAACATGCCTGTGATACGGGGCGGAATCCTGTACGATCTGTAGGCTTCGGGAGCTTCAGCATGCAGCGGACTGCCATGATAAGCACCATTCTTTAAGCATTTCATAGTAAAGAAATTTTAATCTTTACAGGAATCTGTACAGGATTGCATGTCCGGTCAAAATCCATAAAAAGTACCTAAATAAATCTCAATAGTTTTATTTCTTATTGAAGAAATATTCGCAGCTTTGTAATCCTGAAAAACTCAGAAAGTTTAAAAAAATAAACATACAAGTAATAATGGCTAATTATTTTAATACACTTCCTCTTCGTGAGAAACTGAACCAGCTTGGGGTATGTGAATTTATGGACAGCAGCGAGTTTGCTGATGGCGTAAACGCACTAAAAGGAAAGAAAATCGTGATCGTTGGCTGTGGCGCACAGGGATTGAATCAGGGACTGAACCTTCGTGATTCAGGACTCGATATTTCCTATGCCTTGAGAAAAGAGGCTATCGCAGAGAAAAGACAGTCGTGGAAAAACGCCAGTGAAAACGGGTTTAAAGTAGGAACGTATGAAGAACTGATTCCTTCTGCCGACCTTGTGATCAACCTTACTCCTGACAAGCAGCATACTTCTGTAATCAACGCGGTAATGCCGCTTATGAAAAAAGGTGCTGCGCTTTCCTATTCTCACGGATTCAACATCGTGGAGGAAGGCATGCAGATCCGTAAGGACATCACTGTAATCATGGTGGCTCCGAAATCACCAGGTTCTGAAGTAAGAGAAGAATATAAAAGAGGATTCGGCGTACCCACTCTTATCGCTGTGCATCCTGAAAACGATCCCGAAGGAAAAGGCTGGGATTATGCTATGGCATACTGCGCAGGTACAGGCGGAGACAGAGCCGGTGTATTGAAATCTTCCTTTGTGGCAGAGGTTAAATCTGACCTTATGGGTGAGCAAACCATCCTTTGCGGTTTGTTGCAGACAGGTTCTATCCTTTGCTTTGACAAAATGGTGGAAAAAGGTATCAATGCCGGTTATGCTGCCAAACTTATCCAGTACGGCTGGGAAGTAATCACCGAGTCGCTGAAGCATGGCGGTATCACTGCCATGATGGACAGACTGAGCAATCCTGCAAAAATCAAGGCGCTTGAGCTGTCTGAAGAGCTGAAAGAAATCATGCGTCCTCTGTTTCAGAAGCATCAGGATGATATCATGAGCGGAGAATTTTCCAAGACCATGATGGAAGACTGGGCAAACGATGACAAAAACCTGCTTACCTGGAGAGCCGCTACCGCTGAGACTGCGTTTGAGAAAACTCCGGCTGGTGATGTCAGAATCACTGAGCAGGAATACTATGACAATGGCCTGCTAATGGTAGCCATGGTAAGAGCTGGTGTAGAGCTTGCGTTCGAAACCATGACCGAAGCCGGTATCATCGAAGAGTCCGCATACTACGAGTCTCTCCATGAAACTCCGCTTATCGCCAATACCATCGCCCGTAAGAAGTTATACGAAATGAACAGAGTAATCTCCGATACTGCCGAGTACGGATGCTACCTGTTTGACCATGCCTGCAAGCCTTTGCTAAAAGACTTTATGGCTAAAATCGATACCGATGTAATCGGGCGTAACTACAACGAAGGCAAAGACAACGGTGTAGACAACAAAACGCTTATCCTTGTAAACGAGATCATCCGCAACCACCCGATCGAAATCGTGGGTGCAGAGCTTCGTGAAGCAATGACTTCCATGAAGCAGATCAGCCTTGGATAATCCCGGTTTGCTGTAAACCGGATAAATCATAAAAAGCCACTCTTCAAAGGGTGGCTTTTTTTATAAGAATGAATGAGAGAGATTCGTCGCCGGTTTAAACCGCTCCGGCAACATTTCACATAGGCACCTCTCCCGCTTTTCCCGTAAAAAAAAATCTTCCAGACCAACAAGATTGCCTCATGGCAGTTTGCAATTGTTAAAGAGCAAAATCTATGAGCAGTCTATACCAGGGAGTTATTCTGTGTAAAAAATCCACATCAGTACTTTTTAATCTGTACGGGATCTTCATATAGCCATGCTGATTGAGTCGCTGATTATACTCGCCCTGATATTGCTCAACGGACTGTTTTCCATGTCGGAGATTGCGCTGCTTTCTTCCAAAAAATTCAAGTTAAGCAACAAAGCCGCCGCCGGTCACAAAGGAGCCAGACAGGCCGCGGAACTTGCCGAGCAGCCGGGCCGTTTTCTCTCCACCATTCAGATCGGAATCACCCTGATCGGTATCCTTACCGGTGTATACGGAGGCGCTTCCATAGCACGCTCCCTCGAAAAAGTCCTCGATGATGTACCGCTCCTGGCTGCCAATGCCATGCTGTTTTCCAGAGTCATCGTGGTTGTTCTTATTACCTTCTTCACCCTCATACTTGGTGAGCTTTTCCCGAAAAGACTGGCTATGAGCGCTCCCGAGCGCATCGCCTCTGCCATGGCTATACCCATGCACCTGCTGTCCGTAATCGCGCGACCGGCAGTATGGCTGCTGGACAAATCGACCGAAGTGCTGATTTTCATATTCCGTATTAAAACAGACAAGGGCGATCAGGTGACGGAAGAAGAAATCCGCAACATGCTGCAGCAGACTCAGGAGGTGGCAAAAGAAGAAAAGGAAATGGTCGACAGGGTCTTTTTTCTGGGTGATACAGATGTAGGCTCCCTGATGACACATCGCAACGATCTGGTTATGCTCAATATCGAGGATGACCGGGAAAAGCAGAAGCAGCTTATTTCTGAATCCACCCGGACACATTTTCCGGTATACGAAGGCAATACGGACAATATCATCGGAGTACTGCGCCTGAAAGATTATATACAGGGATATCTCCAGGATGAGCAGGTTGATCTCCGCTCGCTGCTCAGCGAACCGCTTTTTGTGCTGGAAAACACCAAGGCCTTCAAGCTGCTGGACCATATGAAAGAAGCCCAATGCTATTTCGCAATTGCGGTCAACGAGTTTGGGCATATCATGGGGGTGGTGACCAGCAATGACCTTTTCAAGGTGATGATCGGCCTTCTGTACCGTACCGGTGAGAATCTCGAAATCGTCAAACGCTCCGACAACTCTTATCTGGTCGACGGCCTGATTTCTCTCGATGAGTTTTTCCGCTACTTCAAGGTCGAAAATACGGAAGATATCGAAGACAAAGGCTTCTACACCCTTGGCGGCATGCTGCTCTACCTCATGGGACATATCCCCGAAACCGGTGAGAAAGTGCAATGGCGGCATTTTACCTTCGAAGTCGTGGACATGGACGGCAAGCGGGTGGATAAGGTGCTGGTGAAGGAGTAGTGAGCACTGAAAGTTGAGACTTTGAGACATCTCCTAATCAGGAAATTCACTATCGTTTCAATTGCATATAGACCTATCTCCATAAATCAATTATCAATAATCTCTTGTCCTTCTGTTTAGAATTTAAATAATATGTATTATTGCCCCAAGCTATTACTCTTTAATTCAATAGACAAAGTTTTATAATCAAAAAGATAATACTCAGTCCATTAAGCATATCAATCTTTTTTCTCATAAGCATCCAGGTATTTGGACAAGTAAATGGCAAAAGCAAACTCTGAAAAAAAGATGTAAAGACTCCTGAAGCAACAGCCCCATGACAGAACTTGAAAACAGCATAAAATCCTATTTTGGAGTTATAACTCCCGAAGATCTGAAAGCAATTACCTCATGCTTTGAGCCGGATACGCTGAAAAAAGGTGATTACTTTCTACATACAGGCAAGCAATGCGACCGGCTGAGTTTTGTACAATCCGGCTTTGTGCGATTTTTTGTCGAAACCGAAAAAAGAGAAGTTACCCAGTGGATTTCAGCCAAGGGCTATTTCATAACCGATCTGGCCAGCTTTATTTTTGGCAATCCGGCCCGATGGACCATTCAGACGCTGACCGATACGGAAATCTTTACGATCCATAAGAAAGATTATCAGAAGATCGGAAATGCAGTACCTCAGTGGCCGGTTTTGGAAAAACTTTTCATCGGTCACTGCTTTACCATGCTGGAGGACCGGATTTTCAGCCACCTATCCATGACAGCCGAAGAACGATACCAGCTTTTCTTCGAGCACAACCGCGAACTGTTCAATCAGGTGCCATTGCAATACATCGCCTCCATGCTCGGCATGACTCCGGAAACGTTTAGCCGGATACGAAAAAAGCAGCTTTCCTGAATTCTTGATTT
>JAEVZS010000012.1 GCA_023392125.1 Bacteroidota bacterium | reverse complement strand
ATACGAAACAAAAAAACCGAACAATCAAATGGTTTATCTGATTTGTCCGGTTTAGTAGCCCGTAGGGGAATCGAACCCCTGTTTCCAGAATGAAAATCTGGCGTCCTAACCCCTAGACGAACGGGCCGGGTTTTGCACTCGGGAAGCGATGGTGTATCTTTTTCCCTTTTTGCGCTGCAAAGGTAGCGTTTTTGAAGTCAGGTGCAAATGGTTTTACGGAAAATATTTTCTGTCATAGCGCAGTTTTGGCTAATTGACTGGATTATAGTAGTGTTTTTTAGAATTATTTTCGGGAGCTGCGCATCGCTTTGACTTTTTTGATATCCGGATCTTCGAGCAGCTTCCGGTATTCATCCGTTTCACGGCCATAAAGAGCCATTTTGCCCGCCTGATCGAAGTGGATACCAAAGCCGTACTGCTTGGGCAGGGGAGAGGCTCTGAGGCAGGCCTGCCCTTTGGAGAAAAATGTCCGGCGTGCTTCTTCGTATTCGCCGGTGGTCAGGTCATTCCGGTCGGCATACACCTGAAACAGCACGTCGTCGGAAGTATAGCGATACGGATGCCGGCTTATGAGCTCGTACTGGCGTTCCGCTATGCTTTTGCTGTCTCCTTTGGAAACGGGCTGCTGTCCCTGCATGGCCTTGCAGTCTTCCGACACTTCGATAAAGGTATTGTAGTAATTGGTGGTATGCGTCTTTGCTTTCATAAGGTTTGTATTTTCCTGATGACTGGTTCAAAGTGAGATATCAATATCGTATCGTGCCAGCAGTCCGGGTATACCCTGTAGCGAAAACCGGGCTTTTTTGATCTTGTTTGACTCCGGATGTATGGTATAGTTGAATGCGGTGCGAAAATCGGTCTTTTCCAGCAGTGTGCGCTCAAAGACAGCGCCCAGCAGATCACAGTTGTCAAAGACAGACTGGGTGAGGTCGCATTCGACAAAATCACATTCCCGCAACCGGCAGCTTTTGAAGCGGGTTTTGCGTGCCTTGACCTGAAAAAAAGAGGAATGGTCCAGCAGGCACTGCTCAAATGAAAAGGAAAGTCCGAAGGGATTGCAGTTGTCCCAGCGGAGCCCCATAAGCTTGCAGTCTTTGAAGCGGGCATCGCGCAATGACGTATTGTCGAGCCGGGCCAGGCTCAGGTTGCATTCATGAAACAGGCAGTCGGTGAATATAAAGCCGGAAAGATTGCACTGACTGAAATCACAATGTAAAAATTCGCAGTTATCGTATTCTCCCGGCGGAAGAGGGTCCCGGGCAAAGTTCATTTTGTCGAAACGCTGGTCGGCGGTATAGGCTTTTTTCATGGGGGCAGAGATTTCTGGTCCGGCTAAGCTACAAAAAGGAAATGACTGATGAGCGATTTTATTATCAACAGGAAGTTGGGCTGCGGAAGGGAGTGTATTGCTGCAAGACAGAAGAGCATACGGCAAACTTAATGTGTGTAGTAATGTTTTACAGCAAAGAAAATCATTCGATTCGATGCTGGAACATTTTCCCTTTTATCTGGGGCTGGTTATTCTTATCGTGCTGCTGATCATGCTGGGCAGCAAAATCAGGGTGGCACATCCTGTATTGCTGGTGCTGGCAGGACTGCTGACCAGCTTTATTCCCGGTATTCCTGCTTTGAAAATAGATCCCGAGCTGATTTTTGTCCTATTCCTTCCTCCGTTGCTGTATGAAGCTGCCTGGTCCGGTTCATGGAAAGAGTTCTGGCACTGGAGGAGGATCATAGGGAGCTTTGCCTTTGTCGTGGTTTTTCTGACAGCCGTATCGGTTGCCCTGATAGCGAACTGGTTTATACCCGGATTTTCACTGGTCCTGGGCTTTTTGCTGGGAGGAATTGTTTCGCCACCCGATGCGGTAAGCGCAGGCGCTATCTTAAAATTTGTACAGGTGCCTAAAAGAATATCCTCCATCTTGGAGGGTGAAAGTCTGCTCAATGATGCTTCTTCCCTTATTATTTTCCGTTTTGCGCTGATTGCTGTTGCCACCGGGCAATTTGTATGGTATCAGGCGGCATTGAGCTTTGTCTGGATGGTGATCGGAGGTGTCGGTATCGGGCTTCTGGTCGGACTCCTTTTCCTGAAAGCGCACAAATGGCTTCCGACCGATGTCAATATAGATATCATCCTTACGCTGGTCACGCCATTTGTCATGTATATCATAGCGGAGCAGTTGAGTGCTTCCGGTGTGCTGGCAGTGGTTGGCGGCGGACTTTTTTTATCTTATCACAGACATCGTTTCCTGAGCAGCTCCTCGCGGCTGAGCGGTCATAGTTTCTGGCAGAGCTTTGTATTCCTGCTCAATGGGCTGGTATTTATGATGATCGGGCTGGACATGCCCGAAATCGTTTCGGGGCTGAAAAAGGAAGGCATTGGCTTGTATCAGGCAATGGGCTATGGCTTGTTAATTACGCTGGTTTTAATTCTGGGCAGGCTGCTTGCTGCCTACGGAGCGGTATTTGTGACAAAGATAGCAAGCCATTTTATTACCGTGGCGGATGAGGATCCGGGTATGAAAGCTTCGCTTATAATCGGCTGGTCAGGTATGCGTGGTGTGGTCTCGCTGGCCGCAGCATTGTCTGTACCGGTCACACTTGCCGGCGGAGCAGATTTTCCTCATCGCAACCTGATCCTGTTCATTACCTTTACAGTGATTCTGATCACACTGGTTTTGCAGGGACTGACACTTCCGGTTATTATCAGAAAAGTAAAGCTGCCTGATTTCAACGATCATATGCCGGAAGAAGAAGCGGATAAAATACTACGTGAAGAGCTGGCCAGAGAATCGCTGCGCTATGTGGAAAAACAGTACAGCACAGAGCTGGAAGACAATGTGCATTTGCAAAAGCTGGTCAGCCGGTGGCGAAATCAGCTGGAATCGGACGAAAAAGCTATTGATCTCGAAAATATTAAATCGATCTACAGAGACGTTCTTGACAGGCAGCGGGAATTGCTGCTGCACAACAAAAAGCAGCGGCGTATCGATGAGGAAATTATCAGAAGATATCTTCGTCAGATCGATCTGGAAGAAGAAAAAATAAAACACGGCTAAATGGATTTATTTAAAAAATTCGGTCAGGTGCCCGGTGCGAAGCGGAAAGCCGCTTATAAGAGGCTTGCCAATTACAAAAACGGAAAGTTTCAGAATGAGACTCCGACACAGACGCTGGTAAAAGGAGGGAGCATATTGAAAATTTTCCGGAGTTTTCTGGATAAGCGTGCCAGCGCCGGACCCGGGAAGCCGGTACCCTCTGTACATACGGATCTGAAAAGCCTGAAACCGGATGAAAATGTACTGATATGGTTTGGGCATAGTTCCTATTTTATTCAGGCAGATGGACGGAAATTGCTGGTTGATCCTGTTTTCAGCGGCAATGCATCGCCTGTAAACGGACTGGTAAAGGTTTTTCCAGGATCCAATCAGTATCAGGCGGATGACATGCCGCCGATAGACGTCTTGCTTATAACGCATGATCACTGGGATCACCTGGACTATCAAACAATACAGAAGCTAAGGCATAAGGTCAGCAAGGTGGTTTGCGGTCTGGGAGTAGGGCAGCATTTTGAGTACTGGGGCTGGGAAAGGAGTAAGCTGATCGAAAAGAACTGGTACGAAAGCGCGGACCTGGGTGGAGGAATCAGCGTTACCCTTACACCGGCCAGGCATTTTTCCGGCCGGCTCCTGAGCAGGAACAGCACCCTCTGGACCTCTTTTGTGCTACAAACACCTTCCTTCAGATTGTTTCTTGGCGGAGACAGTGGCTATGGACCGCATTTTAAAGAAATTGGAGACCGTTTCGGCCCTTTTGATCTGGCTATTCTGGAATGCGGTCAATACAATAAGAAGTGGCCGCTCATTCATTCGCTGCCCGATGAGGTTATCAAAGAGGTGCAGGAATTGAGGGCAAACAGCTTTATGCCGGTACACAATTCGAAATTCAAGCTGGCACCGCATCCCTGGTATGAGCCCTTGCAGCAGATTACGAGACTTGCGGAAGAAAATAATATCGCTATTGCCACACCCGGAATTGGCGAAAAAGCAGACCTGAACCATATGAACAGGGGCTGGGACAAATGGTGGAAGCCGCTTATCTAGTTGAGAGCATACTTCACAGGCTGTGAGATATAATCTTTTACTTTCGAGAGCCTCAGGCACCACTTTTAGAATTTCCGGCGGCTGAGGGTCTCGAAACCTGTGGATTATAATAAGCTCAGCTATTGTTAGCTACACCGGAATCTTTAAGCATCAAGCTTTTAAACTTCTGCCATTGGGATTGCAGGAACTGAAAGGAAGGGTTATGATCCAGGTCACGCAGAATGGCTATGGCAAGCAGATGCTGGAAACAGGGGATATAGCGAGGGTTGCTGAAGCTGAATAATATTATAGAGTGGGTGATCAGCCAATAAATTATTTTTTTTGAGGGAGTTTGCAAAGTAAAGATTGTTACATCTGAATGGCTTTTTTAATAAATGTGCTGTATTTTCCGGTCATTAAAGTGAACTATAATTTCAGGTAAGGCAGGGATGTTCCTGTGTCAATTACGTATATGACTGGCTTTTCAGATAATATCCGGTTTAAATATAGATGGCGTAACTATCAGCAGCGGGTTCTGAATGAGCTGGAGGAGTATATGGCTGACCGCCATTTGCATATTATCGCTCCCCCGGGCTCGGGCAAAACAGTTTTGGGACTTGAAGTGGCTCGCCGGCTGGGTAAGCCTGTCCTTATTCTTGCACCCACCATTGCAATCCGTAATCAATGGATAGAACGGTTTTGTGCGCTCTTTGTGCAATCATCGTCTGTACCGGACTGGATTTCTACTGATATACGTCAGCCGGCTTTTATGACGGTTGTAACATATCAGGGACTTTATGCGGCATGTAACAACAGGGATCAGAGCGAGGAGGAGGAGCCGGAAGAGGAAGAGACGGAGATTGTGGAAAAAGTCGAAAAGGAAAGAAGCAGAAATACAAATCTTGACGCGATCGTGAAAGGATTGCAGGCCAGGTATGTCGAGACGATTGTGGCAGATGAAGCGCATCATCTGAAAAATGAATGGTGGCAAACACTGATCAGAGTCAAGGAAAAAATGAATCCGGCGATAATTGCTCTGACAGCGACTCCGCCTTATGATGTGAGTGCGGCTGAATGGCAGCGCTATTCAGAGCTGAATGGCCCGGTTGACACGGAAATTGCTGTTCCGGAACTGGTAGCAGAAGGAGATTTGTGTCCACATCAGGACTATATCTGGTTTTCAAGTCCTACGGATGGTGAAAATCAGCGTATTGTTGATTTCAGAGAGCGTAGTGAAAAACTTTTCCGGGAGATTGCGAAGGATGCTAAGCTGGCTGAAGCGATACGCCGGCATCCTGTCTGGCAGCATCCGGATAATCATCTGGATTGGATATACAGCAATCTTAAATATTATTCGGCCTGTCTTATATTTCTTCACTCCGGAGGTGAAAAAATTCCCCGGCAGCATCTTGCGGTTATTGATGAAAATAATGTTCAGATTCCTGCTTTTGATTACTTCTGGGCAGAGGTGCTGCTGGATTTTTATTTATACAGAGAGAAGCAGTATTTCAAGGCTTTTGAGGAGCACAAACTTCAACTGGAAAATCGTCTTAAGCGTAGCGGAGTTCTCGAAAGAAGACAGTTGAGCTTTGGACATAACAGGCGAATATCCGGTTTGCTGACTTCCAGTATCGGCAAGCTTGAGAGTATTGCAGAGATTGTTGCGCTTGAGCATAAGGCTCTTGGCAAACAACTGAGAATGCTTATTCTTGCGGATTATGTCCGAAAGGAATACTTTACGGAAAATACGGAGAATAATGCTTCGCTGGAGAAACTGGGAGTTGTACCGGTTTTTGAAAAACTGCGGAGGGAATATGGTAGCGGTATCAAACTCGCAATACTTAGCGGCTCCCTGATTATTATTCCTCGGTCGGCGCATTCACTTCTGGCTGCTACGTATAAGCAAGAAAAGAAGACATCTTTTACAATAAAGGAAGTGGCATATGATCCGGATTATGTTCAGATTATAACTTCCGGAAAGATCGGGCATGACATGGTGCATTATGTTACTCAGGTATTTCAGTCGGGGGAGATTGATGTGCTGATAGGCACGCGTTCTCTTCTTGGAGAAGGCTGGGATGCACCGGCTGTCAACTCTCTTATTCTGGCAAGTTTTGTGGGGTCTTTCGTTTTATCCAATCAAATGAGGGGGCGGGCGATCAGATCCCAGAACGGGAATCCTGAAAAGACAGCCAATATCTGGCATCTGGTCTGTATCGATCCGTCTGATTCCAACGGCGGTGATGATCTTGCTCTGCTTAGACGACGTTTCAGAAGCTTTGTAGGAATTTCCAATGGAAAGCGCACCGGGATTGAAAACGGTATAGGTCGCCTGAATCTTTCGGAGAATCTGCGGGACAGAAAGGTACAGGAAAAACAGAACGGGGATACCCGGGTGCTGGCGTCTGACAGGCATAGGCTCAAGCAGCAGTGGCAGGATGCACTGGCTTCAGGACAAAGACTGGTAGAAGAAATCAGAATCCCGTTTCCTGCCACGAAAAGCTATCGAAAGGAAAAGAAGCTATATCTTCTGAAAACACTGGCCAATCTGTTGGCCACACTTTCTTCGGCATTGATGGCATTTAGTGCTGAACAGCTGGATATTTTGTCGAGGATGCTCAGAAAAGGCTATTCTCCGGAGGAGTTGTACAGGGGTATGATGATTATGGGCTGCGCGGGCATTCTTATTTTTGGCAGGCTGTCCTGGCGTGCGCTGCGGCTTTATGTGGGGTACAGGGATATTGCTAAAGATCTTCATCAAATGGGAGAGGCGCTCTTGCACTCATTGGTAAAGGAAGGAATAATTCGTACTGAATTGTCCGGATTGAAGGTCGAAGCTTCCGTAGATTATTGGGGTGGAGTACTTTGTCATCTTGAAGGTGGTACTACCTTCGAAAAATCCTTGTTTATTAATGCCTTGCAGGAGATGGTTAATCCGATTGATAATCCGAGATATGTGATAATCCGAAGAAGTACCTTACTCAGAGTGTTTGATCAGCGTGATTATCACTCGGTACCTGAGCTTCTGGGGCGTAATAAAAATCAGGCAGAATATTTTTCAGAGCAGTGGAGAGCTTTTGTTGGCAGCTGTGATCTTGTTTTTACCCGTACAAAGGAAGGCCGGCAGCTGCTTCTTCAGGCCAGAATCAGGTCACTTGCCTCACAGCTTGAGGATAATGCAGAGCATGTGAGTATTTGGAAATAATGAAACGAACGGGGAGATTCTGCTGCTGCTTCAGCAGCAGCATTTATTCGTTTCCGCCTTCCTGTACACTTTCATACTCTTCCCGGCTGAGCGTATACTCGTAGCGACTGTCTTTTTCATGCTCCGCAATGAGCTCTCCGGTTTTCTGGGCGCCCAGTCGGGCAACAGCCTTTTGCGAGCGCAGGTTGCGGATGCCTGTATGAAAACGGACCTTGTCGACAAAGCGAAAAGCGTAGTCCAGCATCAGCTTTTTCAGCGCCTTGTTATAACGGCCACCCCAGTATTCCGCAGACAGAAATGTATAGCCGATAAAAACGGAGCATTGTTCCCGGTCGTGATGGTAAAAACGCGTGCTGCCAATGGGCTGTCCGGTTGTATTGTCAATAATCAGGAATGCGCTTCCCGAACGTATGGCTCCCTCAAAAAATACCAGAAAACGCTCCCGCAGGTAACGGTCGCTTTCGGGATGCTGCTCCCAGATGCGGGGATCGGATGCTACCGTATAGAGCTTTTCGAAATCATCTGCAGTCAATGGCTGAAGCCGGATCAGCTCATTGGCAAGGCCGGAAGGCTGCCAGTTGATATCCGGAGAGGTATTGGCTGTCTGATGCATGCTAGCTTCTTTTATAAAAGACATAATCTGTGACCAGAGGAGCGAGACCATGCTGCCTGAACTCTGTCGCGATCTGGGCCCGGTGATAGGTCGAATGATTGATAATGTGAAACAGGATATCCCGCGCACTGTTGACATAGCTTTCACCCTGTGTATTGGTATAGCGGATTTCCTTTGTCAGATCAAGAGTATTAAGAATACCAATACTGGTTTCGTAATTTTCCCGGTCAATATCCGCAAAGTGATCCGTCTGCCGGATTTCCCATACACCATAGACCGGTTCTTTACCTTCCAGGCGATGGTTCCATACATGATTCGAATTCAGAATATGACTGAACAGCTTTATTGTTTTGTCTGATACGGAATTGCTGTTCAGCGCCTCAGCCAGCTTCTGGTTGAAGTGATGGTTGTATTCAAAAAGCTCTTTGAAGTAATTGATCATAATGGTTGACATATAATAATGGTGGTTGCTTTAGCATTTTCAGCCGATGTATAGTTCTCCGGTCATATAGGGTACGCACTGACCGCTGATTTCGACTCTGTCTCCCGCCACACGGCATCGGAGATATCCCTGTCGTACGGAAAGCTGCCGGGCAGTAAGGCTTGCTTTGCCGAGCTGCTTTGCCCAGAACGGAGCAAGGGTGGTATGGGCAGAGCCGGTTGCCGGATCTTCATTGACCCCGGCCCCGGGAGCGAAAAAGCGGGAAACAAAGTCCTCCCGGTCACCTCTGGCGGTCACAATAATACCCCGGGCGCTGGTACAGGCGATCTCGGGCAGACGGGGGATAAGCTCACGGATTTGCTGCTCGTTTTCAAAGACAAAGAGATAGTCGGTTTTGCCTTTCCAGATGGCTTGAGGCTGCAGGGAAAAACATTGAAGCAGCTTTTCCGTCGGCTCTGTTTCCTGTATCGTATCGGCAGGAAAGTCGAGTGTCAGAAAATCTTCCTGCTGTCTTACGGTCAGCATACCGCTGTGCGGAGAGTAAAAACGGATACGGTCTTTCGGATAATGCAGATAGTGATACAGCACATAGGCGGCCGCCAGCGTGGCATGACCGCATAGTTCTACCTCGATTGTGGGTGTAAACCAGCGAATCTGGAAATGATCATCCTGCCTGACGAAAAATACGGTTTCAGACAGGTTGTTTTCACCCGCAACCTGCTGCATGGTTTCTGCGGGCAGCCATTCGTCCAGCGGACAGACAGCCGCGGGATTGCCTGCAAATACCTTATCTGCAAAAGCATCTATCTGGTATATCTTGATATGCATGATGTCTGATTAAAAGCTTCCTAAGTTTACCGAATTTTGCCGGCACGCACAATGAAAAAACAATTTCATTTAAGGTATGTTGCGCTCTGCCTTCCTGTTTTGCTTTTGGCAGAAGTAACGGGCAGGGAGTTTTTGTTATATCCCGGGCATGCAGGGTATTTGGCCAGATTGGTTTTTATGAGGGACACCATGCATAAATACCTGTAGAAAATGGGATTTTAGCTGTTTTTCGTTTAAAATTGATCCTGTTTCTTTATTCGCGGAGATTATCTGTGATTACAAAAAAAAGAAATTGCTTTTGAGACTTCGTACACAGTTCAGAGCTGACAGACAACAGAAATGCTTAGCCCGATCATAAAAAACCTGAATGAGATTCTTGGCAGAATAGAGACTGCCTGCGCTCACAGCGGAAGAAACCCCTCGGAAGTGAGGCTTCTGCTGGCTACGAAAACCGTCGGTGCGGATACCATCCGGCTTGCTCTGCAATCGGGACAGACGCTGATCGGTGAAAACAAGGTGCAGGAGATAAAGTCGAAATATGGAGCGCTGAAAGATGTGTTTCACGAGAAACATTTTATAGGACATCTGCAAAGCAATAAGATCAATGATCTGATTGCCTGCGGAGTTTCCTGTATTCAGTCGCTTGACAGAGCAGAACTGGCGCAAAAGCTGCACCAGCGTCTCAGGATGGAAGGAAAGACGATGGATGTCTTTATTCAGGTCAATACCTCCGGAGAGGCCAGCAAGTTTGGTGTACATCCGGACAGGGCTGTCGAGCTGGCCAGACAGGTGTCAGAGCTGGATACGCTGAGGGTAAAAGGTCTGATGACTATAGGGCTGTTCAGTGCGGAACAGGAGAAGGTCAGAGCCTGCTTTAAATTGCTCCGATCCGTTCAGCAACAGATTATTGAAGCCCGGATTCCCGATGTCTCTGTCCGCGAACTGTCTATGGGTATGAGCAATGATCTGGAAATCGCCATTGAAGAAGGCGCTACGATTGTTCGTGTAGGTACCGCTGTTTTCGGGCAGCGGATTTATCCCGACAGCTATTACTGGAATGAGGGGAAAGACGGACACGCCTGAGTATATTTCATGGTATGTCCGAGATGTTCCTAACCGGAAACGAGCATCTGCTGGTTGCCTGAGGCTCCCGGTGACTTCGGAAGCCTCAGCCTGCGGGAATCAGCACTCCAATCGTTGAGCTTCCAGCCTTAAGCTATTCGCCTAAACCATCAGCTCTTCAGCATCTTTATGGCAAAAGTCCCTAATACGGCAATGATAAGAATCATGATCACCCAGAGCCAGATACTGTTTGCAAACAAAGGCTGAGTGGCATTGGCTTCTTCGTCCCGGATCCGCTGCTCTGTGCCTGGTTCGATTACTGTCAGTGAGTCGGGAATGCGTTCCGCAAAATGATTCAGATCGTATTGCGGCGCTGAAGCCGCCCGGTTGCCATATATCAGAAAATAGTCAGCCTGCTCCGGAAAACGGGCTACCAGCTCGTAGATATAGCCAGATACATGCACCGAGTCTATTGTCAGCGGCTGATTGTCCTGATTATGAATCTGAATTCTGAGCTTCTGTATAAAGCGGCTGTCCGTGATAAATTCGTTTCGTTTGCCGGATTTGAGTATACCTGATCGCAGCAGGCTGTAGTTGTATTTCCAGCCCTGAGGAGTAAGTACGCTGTCTCTCAGGTATTTTATGGTAACCGGTCTGTAGTAGTCAAAGGTGTCTCTGATGCTGATCCGTATGCTGTATACCGGTATAGGCGTGGACAACGAAAGGTCGGTTTCCGTCTGGCGGGCTTCTTTTTTCTCCTGCGTATGCGTGATGCGGGCAGGGTAATGCTGGAACTCTCCTCCGATCATTTCGTGCTGGCGGCTGCTGGCCGAGATCAGCTCCGGCTTTTCCTGACCGGGTACAAACAGGCGGTAGTACCGGTATCTGGAACGGGGGAAAAGCAAGCGGGTAAACTGAAACTCCGTGGATTCATTCTGAAAGGACAGAATACGGTAATTGTCTATAATACGAAACCACTCCTGTTGATCCTGACTGCCTTCGAGACGTATCTTCCAGTCAAAATTTTTCTGGCGGAAGTCCAGTGTAATCTGATTGACCGGCTCGGAAGACGCGATTTCGAAAGTAAAGTAATAGCCCGTATTATTGTATGACTGGTTGAGCAGGACAAAAGGTACCTCCTTGTCGACGATCTTTTCAGCCGTGGTTCGTATCAGATAAGGGACTTCAAGAGTATCACCTTCTTCATTGATGCCAATGATGCGTATATCGGCCATGCCGGGCGATACCTTGCCAAAAATATCATCCGGGAGCCGCAGCAGATGCCATTGTTCCGAAACTCCGCCGAGCGCTCTGCTGTAGGTATAATCCTGCATCTGCGCGCTGGCACCGAAACTCCCGGCCAGGATCAGCAGACAACGTAAAAAATCAGAGAGCTTCATCCGAAATGCTGTTTTTGTATTTGTTGTATAAAAAGGAAATAATCAGCAGCAGCACACCCAGCGAAACAAAGACAATGGTTTTGGCAATGGTATCGAGATGAGCAATATCGTAGAAAAACAGCTTGAGCAGGGTAATGCCGAACAATGCCATGGCCCCCAGGCGCAGGTGCCGTTTCTTTTTCCAGATACCCAGCACGATCAGCAGCAGAGCATAAGCGCCCCAGAGTATGCTCAGACCGAGCTTGTAGGACTGTGACGAGTGGGCCAGATCCATCCAGTTGATCAGTTCGCTGCTGGCTATCCAGAGCAGAGAGATATGCAATACGCAGTCGTAAAAAAGAGGAAAGTTCTTTATCAGGTTCCGGGGTATGTACCGATAGCAGGCATACAGACCAAGCCCGGCAAAAGCCAGAGAAACATAGCGGATGCCGATATAGAACCAGTTGCCGGGAAAATATTCCGGATAGAGTGGCTCCAGCCAGCTGTCACGCAGCTCGCTCAGCTCATAAAGTCCCTGAGTAAGGAAAACCAGCAGTGTCAGCAAAATCAGCAGGAGACTGAGTTTGCCCAGCAGGTGGTGACGTATTCTGGTATAATTGACCAGTGCCAGCGCTGATACAAAAAACAGGGAATAATTGATGATCCAGACTGCTTTGAAATTGTTCAGCGCATAGTTCATGAAATAATCCTTGTAGTTGCCGTTCGGGTTGTCTGTCTCAATCATTGAAGCGGCATAGAGCTGGTCCCAATAAGAGGCAATTTCTATTCTGAAAGCATAGTACAGTGAGAAAATCAACAGTGCCGGCAGCGAGAAATCAATGAATACATTCACCAGCTTCCATTTGAAAGGCGGAGTTTCTGCCGGATGTCTGTGTTTGAAATAGTTAATGAGTGCCAGCGAAGCGACAAACAGCAAAGAAGTAAGCAGGTAGATGTTGAACAGGAATGGAATGTTGCTTTCCGGTTGTATGGTATAATAATAGGAATCATACGACGCGGACCAGTCGTGAACCAGACTGAAAAAAGCCAGATAAATCATCGGGTAAGCAAGCTTTTCGTAGACGGCAATTGCTTTGGTTCTTCCAAGCCAGAACAGCAGCGCCGCTTCCCCTGACCAGAGCAGGGTGACCCAGTTGCCGTCCAGCTGTACTGGTATCGCTATCGTGATAAAGACCAGCACCAGCCCGACAATCAGATAAAGCAGGTTTCTGTCAATAGCCTGCCGTTTGTGGATCACCATGGCCAGTGCAAAATGAGGCAGCGCGTTGGCCAGTGTAAACAGCCCAAGCAGTTCTGTCCCGTTTTGCTTTTCCTCAAGCATGTAATAGCCCAGACCATAAAATATAAAAGCGTTGGCCAGCAATAGCAGTACATCTTCCTTGCCCAGTCTTGTCCGGTGGAGCAGCTGGTAGGAAACAAGCGTGAGATAAAACAGCACGAAAAAGATGCATAGAAAACCAATCCCAATAGCAAAGTCCTCGTTAGGCCGGTAATCGCTCAGCGTCCAGCCTGCCACGATCAGCCAGGTGATGCCAAAGGAAGAATACCAGAGCGGCTTCCAGAGCTTTTTGACGGCTATGGCCAGTATGCCCGCGTTGATCAGCGTCATGTAGCTGAACAGCACGGCAACCTGACCGGAGTCTTTGCTGAGCAGAAAGGGAACCGCGTAGGCGCCCACAAGGCCGATGTGCGCGATGATCTGCCGGTTGTAGTGCAAGGCCGCAAGGACGGTGAAAACAGTAAACAGCATCATCAGCCCGAAGGCCGGAATCTGCGGGATCAGGTCATAGAAGCTGTAAGCTGAGTACGTTATGAAATAGAATATGGACATGGAGCCGCTGAGCAGCACAGCGCTGAAATTATGGTATTTCTGTTTCAGCTTTATGGCAAAGCCCAGCAGACCTACACCCGTCAGATACCCGAGTATGATACGGGTGAGGGGATTGATCAGCTGGTGCTCGATGCTGTATTTGGCGCCTATAGCCACGCCGATCACAATGATGAGAATACCGATTTTGTTGGCGAGATTTTCACCGATAAATTTTTCCAGATCCGATTTTGACTTCGGCGGGCGTATGTTTGTAACAGGCGGGGGAGATAGCACTGTACTGACGGAAGGCTTTGCTGAGAGCGCCTGAACGGTCTCTTTTACAGGTGCCGGAGGAGTGACGGGAGCTGCTGCCCTGACAGATTCCTGAGGAGCGCTCTTCAGCGCGTAAATCTCCCGGCGCAGATCACTGATTTCTATTGAGAAGTCTTCCTGCTTTTTCTGGAGTATGTGCAGCTTGTCCAGCAATTGCCGGATGTTGTCGTTGTTTTCAGTCATTGGTTTTTCTCAGAGGTACCCGTTATGCCGGTTGACAATGTGGCAAAGGTACGTTAAAAGTAGGTAAAAGTTTTGAAAGGCAGACAGATTTGAGGATAGGAGAAGAGAAAAGCCTGTGCGGATCGGGTGATTGGGTAATGTGTGAATTGAGTGATAGGGAGATTTGTTTTTGCTGATCTCTGCTATCGCCCCGCCGGCCGGCTTTTGGTAGCCAGTGAAAACGACCAGATGCCCTTGTCAATGCTTGTCATTCCGCAAAGCGGAACGATTGGAAGGAGATAAATATTTAAAACATGTGATTGTGTAGTTTTGCGGTTTTTTATATATAATCCGCTGAATTGACTTTTAAGTCACTTTGATTTTATTTTGAGTGATTTTAATTTAATTTATTGTTTTTCAGTTGAATGTATTACACTTTTTTTAGTGTGGAAAACTAAATGTTAATTTTGCGTGAATTTTCTGAACCGGCTTTTTTTATAATTAACTAATGTATTAAAATTGCGACCGGTATCCGATTTTTATTTACTCCGAATGAAGCAACTTTTTGTAATCGTATTCTTCAGTATGCTGCCGGCGCTGTCTGCGTTTTCGCAGCAGTTTTATCAGCCTTCGCCCAACTCTGTCGCATTGGGGAGGTTTGTAGATGTACCGGTCAATCTCTATGCGGGGATTCCGGATATCCGCATACCGATCGGGGAGTTTAAAACAAGAAATGCAAGCATTCCCATTGATCTCCGGTATCATGCTTCCGGGGTCAGAGTGGAGGACGTGCCATCCTGGGTGGGCGCCAACTGGTCGCTCAACGCCGGAGGAACCATTACCAGAGTTGTGCGCGGGCTGCCGGATGAATCACCATACGGATTCTGCGGTTCAGCTACCCGGGGAGGAGCTGAGGTGGCGGATTACTACACGGCAACAAACAACGGCAATCCGATCGTAACGTTTAAAGGTAATCCCGTCAATGAGTATTATGAAAAGGTAAGTAAGGAAGAGCTGGATGCGGAGCAGGATATCTTTTACTTCAATGTAAACGGCAGCTCCGGTACATTTTACCTGAACAAGGATGGATATGCGGTGCTGATTCCTTCATCCAATATCCGGATAATACCTGCGATAGGTCCGAGAGGAACCGGCACCTGGGAGATTCAGACCCATGACGGAGTCAGGTATTTGTTTCCCGATACCTCTTACTATACAGAAACCAGTGAAGTTTCTGCTGATCCTTCCGACCGGCCGCCTTATTCGTTTGTTTCTACCTGGCATCTCTCTCAGATTGTACAGCTCAATACGGTAGAAACCATCCATTTTTCCTATGCTACGGATGCAGAAATCGTAAATGAAACGTTTAGTCAGACTCATTATCATTACGACTATACCGACTCGTATGAAGAGTATGACTACGTAGAGTACAGAACCTACAATGAGCCGCATGAGGGCATGTGGCATGAAAAGCTTGAAGCAGTCAGGCATACGGTCAAAATACTGAATCCCAAACGACTGACTAAAATCGAGTGTGGCAGCTGGCAATATACAGATAAGATCGAGTTTATTCCGGAGAGTACCGCAAGAAAGGATCTGCCCGGAAACTATGCGCTTAAATCCGTCGTTTTTACCGATACGTACACCGGCAGGGTATACAAGACCGTGCATCTGGGATACAGGTACTATACGGCAGTCAATGATTCGTACAATGCATTTCCGGCCTATCCCGAAAATCACAGGCTTTTCCTGACCAGAGTGCATACTGAAAACGGGGAGGAAGCCACCTCGCCGTATCTGCTCGAATACGATGACTCGGTGCTGCTTCCCAATCGCTTTTACAATTTTGAGCAGGATTACTGGGGGTATTATTCCAAAAATATGGGCTATGCTACCATCCGGGATCAGTCGGGTACTATTATCTCCACTACACAATTCAACAATATCCCGCAGCTGGATGGCCTGACCGGCATGGACCGCAAGGGCAATCCTGCCTATATGGGGGCCCTGGCACTAAAGAAAATTGTATATCCCCGGGGAGCTTCAACTTCCTTTGAGTTTGAAGCCCATACGGCGGGCAATTATGATTTTCCCATTGGCGGGCTGCGGATTAAGCGCAAGATTGACAGGGAGGAAAACTCGCCGGCTATGACCACGACCGATTATTCCTACACTATTCCCAATACCACGCAGTCGAGCGGGTACCTGATTGCGTTGCCCAAATGTCTGTACAACCGTCAGATCAGGTACCGGTACAGTGTAAATCTCGGTACAGGGGTAAGCTGGTTTGTAAAAACATTTGTATACCGGGTCAGAACAAACCGGTCTCTGGTTGATCTTGGCACTACGCAGGGGCATGTAGGGTATAAGTACGTCACCGTGACGGTCAACGGCGGCACCAGCTCCGGAAAAACCGTCTATGAATATACCACCAGGGAAGATGTGCCTGACCTGAAAGTCGTGCGGGGAGCGCAGGGGTATTACGATGCCGAGTATGTAGAAGGCGCAGGGGTACAGGAGAGTGAGTACACACCGCGTGTGAACAAGGATTTTTTTCGGGGAGTGCTCAGAAAAGAGTCACAATATGATGCTGCCGGCAATGAAAAAGGCATAACCGAATATCATTACAGTCTGGATGAGCCGGAAACGCTGGGTGGAAAGCTGTACTCTCTGAGAGTGACCAGCGATCTTACCTATCTTGATATACTCGCTCCGCACAACGGACCCTCTGTTTCCAACCATCATTATCAGGGCAGGCTGTATTATATTCAGAGAGAATGGCTGCGGCTGGATTCGGCCAGCCAGCACACCTATGATGACAACGGCAACGCAATTGCCGCTGTGACACGGTATACCTTTAACAGAGCCAATCAGCAACCCTCCCGGATCACTTCGGTAAACAGCGCCGGTGATACCATTACCCGATACCGTATATATGCCACGGACTATGCGGACTCCCGTTTTGGAGGTATAGGAGGGCCGGGGGTGGAACCCAGGCAAACCTTTATCTGGCATCTGGGGGAGGCCAATATGCGGACTACCCTGATTGAAGAAGTGGTCGCAAAGACAAAAAACGGGATGGAATATATCCTTGACGGTACCATAAACACCTATGAGCTGCAGGAAAAAGAGACGGAACAAAATGTGCCGTATTCGTTTCCGGCGCCGAAAGAGAGCTATCGCCTGGAGATCGATCAGCCCGTGCCTCTGGCCAGTTTTAAATTTTCCAATGCCAGCCAGGGATCCATGCCGGGGGGAAGCAGTTCCTCACATTACTTTGAAATGGACGAGAAATATGGCCTCACGAGTCAGGTAAACCGTTATGATGACTTCGGAAGCCCCGAAGAAGTGACAGATGGGCGGATTACAAGCGCAGTGATCTACGGATACAAAAGCCGGTATCCTGTAGCCAGGATCAATAATGCAGGCAGGGCTGACGTGGCTTATTATGGTTTTGAAGACGGATTATTCTCAGATAAGTCAGATGATGGCCGATGGATCTGGTGGTCGCAAAGTCCGGAAATAGTTGATGCAGGTGATAATCCCCGTCATGTATATGCAGGCGATCATAGTCTCAGGTTGAAAGCAGGATATAGTGGTATCGCCCTTCGGCTGACTAATGGACTTATACCGGACCGGCAGCATGCCCGGTATAGAGTTTCACTGATGGTCAAAGGTATTCCATATAGCAGCTTACAGGTTTGGATGTCTGCTTTTAAGGAAGGGGAGCCTGTAACAACTCTGTATCCCAATATTGCCGAAGCATTTCGTATGTCTTCTGTTCAGAATACAGGCGAATGGAAACCTGCGGTTTTTGAATTTGATCTCGGAGAAATCCGCCAGCTGGGTCAGGTGCCTTCCAATGAGCGGCTGGGGATCCTGCTGGAGCTGGGCAACCTGTCTGCAAGCCCCGGACATATGTATTTGGATGAAATACGGATAGCTCCGGTCGATGCGGTTGTCGAAACAGCTTCGTACGAACCTGCCATAGGAGTTACCTGCGGCACAGATGCACGCTATCGTTCCTCTTTTTACGAATACGATGATCTGGGCAGGATCAGCCGGATCCGGGACAATGACCGCAATATGCTCCGGCAGTATGAATACTATGACCGCAACAGCTATCTCAATAGTCAGTGGATTATCGGGCCGGTGTCGGGAATGGCGCCAACCCTGACATTTACAGCGCAGCAATCGGCCGGATCCGGCGACTATGACAAGACATTTCACTGGGATTTCGGAGATGGCACATCGCATTCGGGAACCAGCGCCACAGTTACCCACTTCTTTGATGCGCCGGCCATATACAGGGTAAAGCTGACGGTAAAAGACAGCAGGGGCAATATAGTCGGTACGCCGGACGAAGTTTCTGTAAACACTCAATAACTGATCTATGAACCAAATGAAAAATACATCGATGAGAAAACCAAGCCTGCTTCTTGCCTTGTCCTGCTTTTTCTTCTGTACGGGCTTTGCGCAGGATATCAGGTCGCTGCAGGTGCGGATCAGCCAGCCGGCAGAAGGTATGCCGGATTTGTACGATACCACCGCTACCGCAACCAGTCAGCAGCGGTCTGCCAACAACTCATCTGCAAAGGTACTGCTCACTATTTCCTTTGAGATCGACAGTGTTGCTCTGCTGGATCAGCTGGAGCTTGATTTCGGTACTGCTGCCGGCAGGCAAAATACCTCTTTCCGTGTGCAGGAGACCCGTGATGGCTATGTGCTGGCCGGAAAGCACAGGGCATACAGATATCCCGTGCCGGGCCACGACAATATGTATATTATAGAGATGGAAGTGGATGAGACAGCCATATATCAGGATACCCGTGTCCGGATGCGGGCTATAGATAAAAGCCGGAAGGCTGCTGCTGAAAAGGAATGTAAACTGAACCGTCATGTCAGGTAATACTGTTTTTTTCTTTCTGTTTGTATACGCTGGTTTTGCGTATACACTCTGTGCCCAGTCGCTTACGCATGATACGTTTGGCGGCAATCAGGCTTTTGAAGTAAAGCCCCAGGGCTTTGTGTATCAGAAATACGCGGATATTGATACCGATCAGCGTACCGGCAAAAAGGTGGTTGCCTACTATCAGTCGGAAATCGTTCCGGGCAGCTCCTCGCAGCGCGATGTGCTTTTTGCCTTGTATGACAAGGATATGACAGAGATTGCCTCGGGGCCGGTAGCCAATACCACTTCGTTTGATCAGGTGTACATTGATGTGCTTATCAATCCGTTTGACGGCACTTTTGTAGTAGCCTGGTCCAGCAATCATACCGGAGACTACGATGTGTATATCAGAAAGTTCAGCCTTGCGGATGGTAGCCCTGCCGGCAGCGAAAAGCGGGTAAACAGCTACCTGACGGGTCGGCAGACATACCCGCAGCTCGCGCTCGATGAGCGGAACAATGAGCTGATTGTGGCCTGGCTGGATCAGGACGGCCGCGATGTGGGTGTCTATTCTGCCGATCAGGGCTCGTATTTCAGAGTGCTTAATTACGCGGATTTTGCTTTTGAAACCGATGATATTCCCGTCAATGCCGTTACTGCCGGCAGTCAGCATGTCATCGCTGTAAAAGTATCGCCGGTAAGCGGAGAGCTGTATACCGTCTGCAACTCGCAGGGATATGTCAGCGGACTGGATATTGTGCTGCGAAAGTTCAGGAGAGAGGCCAGAGGAGTATATACCGCCGGGGCTGAGAAGGTTGTCAATACCACCACGAGCGGTGATCAGCAGATGCCGGATATCGTTTTCAACACGCATACGGGGCAGTATCTGATCATGTATACCGCCCTTGACGGCAACGGCTGGGGCGCTTTCTTCAAGGCCTATGACCGCTTTGACCGGCAGATAAAGAATGAGACCAGCCTCAGCATCAGCAATGCGGGCAATCAGCTGTCGCCCAGAATCGCGTTTGACGAACGCACTTCCGGGCTTATATGCTTTTATTACTGGTCGGCCAATAACCAGGCTTATGTAAAGTATCAGCTTTTTGATGCCGGGTTTAATGTGGTTGGCAGTGAAGGGTACGCCAGCCTGAGCACGATGAATCTGGTATATTTTTATTCCGGCTGCTTTCTCAGCTATGATCAGATCGCTCGGAAGGCGACCATATGCTATCGCCAGTTTAACGGAAGCAGCGCTTCGTATTCCAGAATATGGATGAATCAGCTCAGCTTCCGTCCGGATCCCAATACCTGCGATCCGGCGCTGAGCCGGCAGCACAATTATGTCCGGGAGACCAGTTTCTTTGAGCCGGTACGGGATCCGCAGCTGGCAGGAACCCGGCTGATCGAAAAGGCAGAATCAGTCAGCTATATAGACGGCTTCGGACGTGTAGCACAGTCGCAGGAAACCGGAGCGAGTCCGCGCGGCAATGACCTGGTGCAGTTTACAGAATACGACAACCTGCACCGTATACCCAAAACCTATCTGCCCTATGTGGCGGAAACAGGCTGCGGAGCCTACCGGGACGATTACCTGAGTGAGCAGGCCGCTTTTTATACCAATGCAGCCAGCAACAATAGGGACCGTATCGTAAATGACGCGAAGCCTTATGCGCTTACGGAGTTTGAAAACGCGCCTTCGGGCAGAGTGCTGTCTTCCTCAGGATTCGGTGATGCCTGGCAGCAGTCTCCCGATACCCGGGTGAGAAACCGTATGGAGAGAAACGGCAATCAGGAAGTCCGCCTCTGGAAGATTAATCCTGCCAACGGACAGGTGACAGGCAGCGGGTTTTATCCGGAGGGCACCTTGCTCGGCTATACGTACATCGATCAGGATGGCAATGAATCATACAGCTACCGGGACAAGGCCGGGCTGACGGTGATGACATCGGTTCGGATAAATGCCACCACCTATGCTTATACCTATTATGTATACGATGAGCTGAGTCGCCTGCGCTATAGTATACCGCCTGCCGCGCTGGGATATTTTGCCGGCAATTATACCTTTGATCATACCTCGCCGGTATATGATTTATATATGTACGGGTATCAGTATGACAAAAAAGGCCGCCTGACAGAGGAGAAAAAACCGGGAAAGGAAGTGGTATATCATATATATGACCGGAAAGACCGGCGCATCCTGTTGCAGGATGGTGTGCAGAGAGCCGAAAACAAATGGGCTTTTGTAAAGTTTGACGCATTGGGAAGGCCGCTTTACAGAGGAATGTATACGCACACGGGAGCGATCGGCAGGGCGGCCATGCAGAGCATTGCGGATCAGGAAACGGTATCGGATGAAAAGCCGGCCGCGGGCGATCCCGGGTATACCAACGAAGCCTGGCCGGTGGTCAGTCCTTCGGATATCAGGCATGTGTATTATTACGATACCTATGATACGGACAGAAACGGCACGGACGACTTGCTGCCGGATTATACCATTGATCATGAAGAGACGGAGTTCAGCCGGCAGGTATACGGAAGGCTGACCGCGGAGAAAACACTGAACGGCAGCAGCGGATGGATCCGGAAATTCTTTTTTTACGATAAACAGGGCAGAGTAATCCAGACCCGGGGAAATAACCGGCTTGCATTGACGGTCATGGAAGATTATCAGTCTTTTGTATATGATTTTTCGGGACAGCTGCTCAAAACCAGAAAGAAAGTAACTGGTAGTCAGAGTGTAGCGACTACGACTGCCAACCGTTTTGTATACGATCACGGCGGCAGGCTGCTCCGGACCTATCACAGGATCAACGGGGAGCCGGAGGTGCTGCTTTCCGAGCTGGTCTACAATGAGCTGGGACAGGTAACGGAAAAAAATCTTCATTCCGAAGACGAGGGCGTATCCTTTCTCCAGTCGCTGGACTATGTATACAATATTCAGGGAGCTATGACACATATCAACAATTCATCCCTGAGCAATGATGGTATCATCAACAATGACAACAACGACCTGTTCGGCATGCAGCTGCACTATGAAGCGGCTGTACCCGGGCTGGACAATCAGGCCAGGTACAATGGTGCGGTCTCGGCCATGACCTGGCAAACCAATAATGCGGCCTTCCCGTTAACTAATGGTGAAAAAGGCTACGCGTATCAGTACGACGGAGCCGGCCAGCTGCTGGAGGCGAATTATAAGGAAAAGCCTCTGTCTGCCTGGGCTACGTCTGACAAGTACCGGGAAAAGCTGTCGTATGACCTGAACGGCAATATACAGCGGGTGCTGCGCACAGGCGCTGCCGGAGATATTGCCGACAGTCTGGGGCTGAGCTATACCGGCAACAGGCTGTCGACCATTACCGAAGACGGCAGCCTGATCCACGGGTACGGGCAGGCATCGACTACGGGGCTGACCTACGATGCCAACGGGAATCCGGATAGTGGTCCGCATGGCTTCAACATGAGCTACAACGATATGGGGAAAATTGCCATGCTGCATCCCAATACAGGTGGAAATTTTCTGTTTAGCGCATATATCTACAGCGGCACGGGATCACGACTGGCAAAGCAGGATGTACGACTTTCAGGGTATCCGCCGCAGGTGCAGGTGACATCGCAAGAGTATATAGGCAATTTTATGTTTGATAACGGCGTATTGAAATTTGTGCATACCGGCGAAGGCCGGGTATCGGTTTCCGGCGGCCAGTTCAAGTACGAATACGATCTGAAGGACCATCTGGGTAATACCCGCCTGACCTTTGACAAGGACCCGCTGACCTCTGCGGCCAGAGTAATTCAGGAAGACCATTACTATCCCTTTGGTATGCGTCTGCCGGGATTGTCTTATGATTATGCTTCCGGCAACCGGCATCTGTTTCAGGGCAAGGAGCTGGATCCGGTCAGCGGTCTGTATGACTTCCATGCCAGAAACTATGATCCGGTGCTGGGGAGGTTTTATGAGGTGGATCCGGCCGGACAGTTCGCCAGTCCGTTTAACGGTATGGGCAACAATCCGGTGAATATGGTGGATCCTTCGGGTAAATTTGCTCTGTCATTGTTATCCAAAATAGTAGCGGGCGATATTAATAATTGGAAAGATGTGGGGAGAGCGGTTCTGGTTGGCTCAATCACCGAACCATTTATTGCAACCAACGTAGTTTCTGATGCGATGAATACGACGACGACCAGCGTGGGACTTATAACAGGTTTGGCTAAGGGAATTGGATCCGGCGACTGGACCAAGCTGGGCAATGCCGCGGAGATTTTTCTGGGCCAGTTTTATACGGATCAGAATCGTGGTGTAGGTGAAGAGCTATGGCAGGGTATAAGCCGCAATACCCTGGAGACTCCCCAGACCGGTCTGGGCTACAACTATTCGCAATGGCAGAATATCATGGGCAATGTAGACCGGGTAGATTTTCTGGGGGGCGCTACCTTTGTGACCAATGAGTATGCCGCTGACGGTCATGGAGTAAGTCTGGGCAATTTTATTAATGTCAACAATGATGGTGCTATTACAGGCAATTTTGCCGACTATGTCAAAAGCGATCCCTTATATATGCACGAATATGGTCATACGTTTGACAGCCAGGCTTGGGGACCGCTCTATCTGGCGGTGGTTGGAGCGTTCAGCGCTTATAGTGCGGAGACGTCCGAAAGAATACCTGGCACGGTAAACGATACGCATGATTTTCGCTGGTACGAAATGAGTGCCAACCGTCATGCAGCACACTACTTTGGGCGGTATTATGGGGTGGACTGGAATGACACGCCTTATCGATCTGGAGTGTACGAGACATATTATCCAAGACGAAAAAAGAAATAGTTATATGAAAGTGTTTATTTTATTTTTTTTAATCTTCAGTTTGTCCGGTTGTGAGAAAATTGCAATGGATAGGGATTTTCCCTTATATCTTCAGAATAACTCTAATCGTTCTGTAAGAGCGTATATTAACGATGATATAAATTATTCGGCTCTTTATCCGGATACTTCAATTTCTGATTTTAAAATGAGGCTTAGTGTAGAAGTGCATAGTGGTGAAAGAAAAGCAATTGCTGGTGGGAGTGCGCCATGGAAAAGTACATTTGAGGTTAGTGTCCCATATGATACATTTTCGATATTTGTTTTTGAAGTGGATACTTTACAGGCTTATTCATGGAATGAAATTATAGAAGATTATAAAGTGCTTCAGCGCTATGACCTGAGTCTGGAAGATCTGGAGCATCTGGATTACAAACTGAACTATCCTCCGGACGCAAAGATGTCGGGAGTGAAGATGTATCCGCCGTATCCGTGAGAAGCGGGGAATGTTTGAATTGGGTGATGTGGTAATTGAGTGATTTGTTTTATAAAAATGAGATACCTGTTTTTTATTCTGCTTCTATTTGTCTTTACTCATTGTGAGAAGTTTGCAATGGATAGGAAATATAATCTAAAGCTAAAGAATAATAGCGATCATTCGATAGCTTATCTTGCAGGTCAGAATTTTATTTATAAAACATATGTACCCATTGGGCCAAATATTTACCCGGATACAGGCTTAACTATAGATGCTATTCCATTTGATTTAATAATTGAACCTGGAGAGGTTGGGGAAATTATTCCATCAAGTAGTGTAAAAATCAGCGATTATTTTAAAGATTTACCCGCAGATACTCTGTCTATTTATATTTTTCACCTAGATACTTTAAAAAACAATACAATAGAAGATATCCAATCGGGATACAAAATTCTGAAGCGCTACGACCTTAGTCTTGAAGATCTGGAGCATCTGGATTATAAGCTGAGCTATCCTCCGGACGCAAAGATGTCGGGAGTGAAGATGTATCCGCTATATCCGTGAGAAGTGTATGAATTGGGTAATGTAGTAATTGAGTGATTTGTTTTATAAAATGAGATACCTGTTTTTTATTCTGCTTCTATTTGTCTTTGCTCAGTGCGAGAGGTTTCCAATGGATAGGAAATATAGTTTGTACTTAAAAAATAATACAAATCATGTTATTGTGTATATGATAGGTGAAAATGTCTATCTTATTCCAACTGTATATCCTGATACTACACTTGGGGATCATTCTTGGCCGATCAATCATACAACGACTATTGAATCCAGTATCAATAAAAATCTGTTCGGTGGAAGTGTGAAAATTAGTGATATTGTTAAGGATCTTCCTGCTGATACTTTGTCTATTTATATCTTTCACATTGATACCTTAAAAAATAATACCTGGGCAGACGTTCAGGCTGGGTATAAAATATTGAAACGCTACGACCTGAGTCTGGAAGATCTGGAGTATCTGGACTACAAGCTAAGCTATCCGCCGGATGCAAAGATGTCGGGAGTGAAGATGTATCCTCCGTATCCGTGAGAAGCGGGGAGTGTATGAATTGGGTGATGTGGTGATTTGTTTTTTACTGATCTCTGCTATCACCCGGGTTTCCCGGATGATCCTTATTCTTTCGGTCTCCGGCTGGCTTTGGGTAGCCAGTGAAAAAACGACCAGAGGGCTTGTAAATGCTTGTCATTTCGCAAAGCGAATGACAGGGAGTACTTCAGAAATAGATCATTTATGAAAAGGTTAATTCTTATTGTTTTTATTTTTTTTAATCTTTTTAGCTTGTTAAGCTGTTTCAATAAGTGCAGGTCATTCAGGTATTTTGATTACAACGGAATTAGAATTAATGTTCATAATGCCATTGTTGATAAAGGTGATAGTCTTCTATTGGGAATCAACTATGAAGGAGCAAGATTTTTATCTGAAATGAATTTTGATTTTGGAAACTTACTACATGCACAAATTGATTGTGATAAAGGTTCTGGAGGAGATAAATATCCGTTAACCCGAATAAAAATAACCAGTAATTCTGATTTTAATGCTGAATTCCCGGCCAATTCCAGCTTAAATGAGTTGGTTTCAGTTTATGGTCGCAATTTGAAAGGAGAATATGTTTTTGGAAAAGTCAATGATTTTTTACCTTCTGAAATAAATTCGGGTTATCTGTATATGTCACAAAGGCCTGATATTATTAATACTCATAAGTTTACAATTGAAATAGAAAGATCCGATGGGCAAATAATGTCAGCTACCTCTGAGCAGATTTTATGGAATTAACATACGCCGGTAGGGATATAGGTTATTAGCTCTGTTTTGTTTGGGAAGTTAAGATGCTGTAGAGTAAAGGTTATTGAAAAAACACTGAAGGAAACGGATACGAGTTATAGAGGGCTGGAATATATGAAAAATACAAATAGAATTAATGATTCCGGGCAGCTACAATTTTGTTGATCTTTATTTCAAACTAAACGAGCCAATGATTTTAGTTTATTTTCTGCCTTATTTACGTTTTAGTAGAAGTTTTGATAATATAAATTCCTTATTGATCAGGCTTTCAGTTGTAGTATCATTATTTACGCTGGCTTCTTGTGATCCTCTGGATACGGGAGAACTCTGCAATCACAGAGAAGACTCTGTAAATCTTTTAATGAGACCTGTTTTTCCCGGAACATTTGGTCACGACATTAATAATGGGGATTTGATTGTCAACCAGTATGACAGCACATTGAATCAGGGGTATTATACATTGCTGCCGGGAAGATGTGTATTTATGGGGCAGGAAAGAACTTTCTCGCCGATCATTGATTATCTCGAAATTCATACTGACTCCGATACAATTATTTATAATTCCAATGAGGAAATTCGTAAAGAATTTAAAAAATCCGGAAAGCGAACGTATCTTTTTATTCTGGACTAGATTGGTAGTCCTTATTCCTTCGGCTGGCTTTCGGTAGCCAGTGAATGTCCATACCTGTCATTCCTTACGGCATGTGCAGCGCTCTGGCTGCCGGAAAAATGCCGGAAACAGACAAGCGCTGCCGTACGGATCAGCCCTCAAAATGAGCAAATCAGGTCCGGCCGTTTGTATCCCGGATCCGGACGTGCTTTATCTATTCCTCATTCCATGCCATTGGCGGATTTCGGTCTGCTACCCAGGCAAATCCGCTTATACCCTTTGCTTTGAGCCGTTCGATAAGCTGGGCGGTATGATGCTGAATATGACGTATGGTATTGATATGAAGCTCCATGCGGGAGTAGGGGTACCATACAAATCCGGAGTACTCCTCCAGTGGCAGGGACTCAATTGTCTGCAGAAGGTTATTTTCGATATCGTCGATAAACGCCAGAATCTCTGCCTGTGTATGATAGCCCTCTACTATGACACCCTCGTCCGGGTTTTCCCAATCCTCGCTGCCACCGAGACTTTCGGCCCCGATGATGGCATCGGGCCATGGCTGAAAGCTTTCCGGGCTGGCGGACAGGTAAAATTTTGCACTCCAGAGAATATGGTAAGTGATCTGCCAGTTAGGATTGTTGTAGCCGGCATCGTTCCACAATTCCTCCGGTGTTTTGCCGATCACTGTGCGAAGAGTCCGGAGCGCTGCTCTGTATTGTGATTCGAGCACGTCAATGATGATTTTATTGTCCATGATTCAGGGTGTTGTTTGATTTGTTGACTAAGTAATTGTTAAAGCCATATGTACATCTTCTCCGCAGGACCGGTAGGTTTCACTCTCCGGCAGGCTCCTGCCGGATGTAAGGATCCGGGCCATAGATTTACAGTACGGTGCCGGGGTACAAAGCTATCCCGGAAACCGGTATAGGAATTGTAAAAAATGGACATTCAGTATCCGCTCAGCTCAAAAAAACGGGCCGGACTATATCCGGAAAAGGATTTGAAATCATGGATAAAGTGTGCCTGATCGTAGTAGCCAAAAGCATGAGCTGCTTCTGTAAGGTGGGTAAAGGCTTTGTAGTTGTTCAGGATATTTTCGAAACGGACAATCCGGGCATAAAGCTTGGGCGTAAATCCGGTGTATATTCTGAAACGCCGTTCAAACTGTTTCTGAGACAGGCAGAAGTCATCGGCCAGGCGGGCAATGCTGACGTTGCCCTTGCTTAGCCGTATGTGGTCGGCTGCCCGCAGGGCACAGGAGTCATCAAACCGCTGCCGGGACAATCCGGACAGAAAATAGTCGCTGATAATCCGGATTCGTTCATGGGTGGAGGCAGCAAGCGCGATTTTTTCCGTGATGCTGTCTCCCTGCTTGCCCCACAGGATATCCGGATCCAGAAACTGATCATTGAGCTCCGATGCCGGCAGGTTAAAAAAAGCAGGTATGGCATGCGGGTACAGGGAGATGCCAAACATGCTGAAAAAGCCGCCGGCCGGATACTGTCCCGGCAGGCTGGTCTGTCCCTGCACGGAAGAGAAGGCCAGCTCTGCATGCTTCTGACTGCCCCGGAAGGCAAAGACGATCTCCGTCAGGCTGCTTGCCGTTGCATAATAGGTGGCTGGAGTATACTGATCCTGCTCTTCCCAGGATGCTACCCAGAAATGATGAACAAAACCCTTCAGTTCTTTGCACGGCGGAATGGTCAGCAGGCTCATGTCTGGTAGCTGTTTTTTGGTAATCAAACGATTGCGGACAACGGGGCTGATGGCTTCGGCGTTCAGCTTTCCTTATCCGGTTCAGCAGACCGGATTTTTTTATCCTTTACAAATATGCAAAAAAAGGTGATACCAGACTTCCCTGATTTTATTACCGGGTTTGTACAGGTGCTTTGACGCTACGTCCCCATACAATAAACAAAGCGATCAGGGCAAAAAATGCATTGATCCCGGTTTGCGCTGCTTCTCCCCGTATGATATGAAACAGGGCAGCGGTGATCATCAGAGCAACATGTCCTCAACGTATGCGCCCGATCAGCGATGCGCTGGAAGCGCTCGAAGGCAGATGGAAGCTGCTTATTCTTTTTTCCTTGTCCTCCGGCCCCAGGCGGTTTAAGGAGATCGCCAGGGAAGTAGGAGCTATCACCGACAAAGTTCTGTCCGGGGAGCTGAAGCTGCTGGAAGCCAATAAGCTGATCACCAGATCGGCCTGCGATACTTTTCCGCCCACCGTGCACTATGCCATTACCGAACATGGTATGTCGCTGGAAAAGGTACTGGCGGAGCTGCACTACTGGGGACTAAAGCACCGGCAGGAGGTCATTGGTAAATGATACATCAATGGAAGGTGTATACGCATTGATGTATCATGATCAGTTTAATTGTTTAAGAGCTGGTTGATAGCATTTATTCCGGATCCTACCACTGCGCCCCATAGCGCTCTTGTTATTATATTTCGGAGGCCCCCTCTTCTTATTCCGTCTATGCCGCCTGTTATTGCACCATCTTTATCGGCATCAACGCAGCTTCCGACATCAAAAGCTGGAAGAGCAGCAGGGTTCAGATTGTTCTGATCCGCGTACTCATTGAGCCAGTCTTGTTGATAATTAGCCCAATATTCGAATGAATTATGGGCAATTAGTATAGATGCTTTATAGATTGCCTGTTCTCCGGCCGGGATTGAATCCAATGTTGATGCTAAAAAGAATGAAGCGTAGCTACTAAAGTCATGGGGAGATGTTGAAGTATCTAATACGCTGAGGAATTCAGCTATTCTTTCCTGATATATCGATGAGAATTCGGTAACAGGATCACCAGACGAAAATAATACAGAATATAAAATGGAATCTGTAAGTGTAGAATCGTAATAAAACGGAACAGATGCCAGATAGCTGTTTAAATATTCACTGGTAAGGTCAGAAACCAATCCGATAGCCTGTGCACTATCAAGTCCGGCAAACAGGTTCTGGGTTGTTATTTTATCCAAAGAAAAGCTCAGTGCCTGATTATGGATAATACCTATACTGTCCAGGATATCATTAAATCTGGCGGATTCTCTGAAAGAGAATTTGTGGGGACCGGAAATGTTATCCAGCTCTTTTTTACATCCAAAAAATGTACTGATCCCGATGAGCAGGATACACATTGAGAAAAAAGTGATTTTTTTCATTGGTAAACTAAATTAGTGGTTGTCTACTCTTTTGCAGAAGGCCAGGATTTTCGAATACTCCTGTTTGCAAATTTTTTCTGACAGATTCATTGTGATTTTTTGTTCAGGAAATATTGATCAGGGGTTTCTTGAAAATCATAATGTACAACTGCCTGTATTCATTGAGGGATTATAATGAACATATGTTAGCTGATTGAATTTGCAAAGGCCCAATATACATATTTTTCGATTATATAAATATATTAAGTTGTTAATTATGTGTGTGTTGTTTTGCAGTCTGGGTTTGATAGTATAGGAAATAAACAATCAGAACGTTTGTCCTATACCGACAAAAAAGAGACGATCCTCGCGGGAACGGCCATAGTCCAGCGATATGATGGTAGACTGGTTCCATGCGATACGCAATCCGCCGCCACCGGCCACTCTGGTATCCCGGAAGCTTAGGTCCTGCCAGCGGTCCCGTACCGTGCCCGCGTCAAAAAACGGAGCCAGCACAAAGGCAAATCGCTGCTTGCCCGCCGGAAATTCGATCAGCCGCACCCTCAGCTCAATATTGCCGAACCACATTGCTCTTGCCAGAAAACGATTGGAGCGATAGCCGCGCAAAGACTGGCGTCCGCCCAGTGCATTGATGCTGCCTTCCGGGCTCCACTGGTCCTGATATTCAAAAAACGGTGCATTATTGCCAAAGATATTGCCAATCCCCACCCGTCCGGCCAGTATGGTCCGTGGACCTACGGGGAGTTGCTTATAGGCACGTCCCTGGACAAACAGCTTGTCAAAAGCAAACTGAGAGCCTGTGTATGTGTCTGAGTACTCATTGGCCACCTCGAAGTATGCGCCTCGTGTCGGATCCGGCTCAAAATCTCTGGTATCATAGATCAGGGCGGTTTGTATGATGGAAACCCAGCCGCCCTCCAGTCCCGAAATAAGCCCCTGCTCATAGTCTCTTCTGAGGAGCGAAAGACCATTAGGCACAGTTGTGTGCTGACCGTTTGCAGGATCCAGCGCCTCTGTTTCCAGTCCTTCAAAAGTTTTGTAGCTCAGGTGTTGAATCTCATAGCCGCCCATGATTCTCCAGCGGCCTTTGCCCAGCGCGTAGTCGGCTTTCAGATTGAGCATAAATTCGGTATCTCTGAAGCGGTTGGATAATACGTCGCTGACAAAAGCAGCTTCGCCGGTTTCCCCCGGACGCAGCTGCTTTCTGGCTGTGTCAAATGCCCTGTAGGTAGCATAGGTCGTGTTGTCGTCCGATGGCAGATGCAGGGCTCCGAGCGTTTTTTCCGTGAGGCCAAAATACAGGTTGGCCGGATTCTGCTGGGCTTTGGCATCGACTCTGAAACGCCAGCGTGAGCCTTTGTAATAAGGTATGTCGAGCGATAGCGTGAGCTCTCTGGCATTGGAGCTATAGTAGGAGGCATTGGCGCGCAGCCGGGCAAGATAGGGAGTGTAGGGAAAAAGAGGATTGTCACGTTCACCATTCCAGAATATGTTTGTCCGGGCGCCCAGGCCAAAGCCTGTCACCGGATCGGATGAAAAATCGGGAAGACCTGTAAAAAAAGTTCCTTCCTTTTTTTTAGCCAGATCAGCATCTGACATGCGTTTTGATTTGATGAACAAAAGGGTATCTTTTTCCTGGCCGTATGCCAGTGCCGCTATGGCGACATATAAAACAATGAGGGATATTTTCAATAATCTCATGAGCGGATAGTAATTTACTTATCCGTCAAAAATCGCAGGTGATTTGGGAGAAATTCTGAATTTCAGAACCGGATCCGAAAAATATGGAAATGATCGCTGAACTGATAGCTGATATTCCAGCCGTGGCGCAGGCATATCTGGCGGATGATGGCCAGCCCGAGACCACTTCCGGCATTGGTACTGGATACGTTGGCAAACCGCTTGAACATGGCTTCACTATCCAGGGCATTGCTGCCCGAGTTGGCAATGGAAATCCCCTGTTGGTCAGCTTTTATCCGTATGATGCCATTGGGATTGTTATGGCGGATAGCATTCAGCAGCAGGTTGTTGATCAGAATCTCGCAAAGCGTTTTGTTGCCTTTGATCGTTGCTTCTGCATCCGGATCGAATACAACTTCGAGGTTTTTGTTGTCAGAATGTTCTTTCAGCTGTCCGAGCGACTGGCTGATCAGTGAGCTTACCGGTATGGATTCATTGTTATCAAACTGGTGGTTTTCGATTTTGGCAAGCAGCAGCAGATTTTTATTGATACGGGAGAGGCGGGTCAGCGCCTTGTTGGCTTCTTCGATAATCTGGTATTGCCGGTCCGTCAGTGTTTCTTTTTGCAGCAGCAGATCCAGCTTGTTTTTGATAATAGCCAGTGGTGTCTGCAGCTCATGACTGGCATTTTCAGTAAATTCCTTCTGCAGCCGATACACCGAAATGTTTTTGGCGATCAGCTTCTGCAGCACATCATTGAGCTCTTCAAACTCGAGTATATCGGTCTTTTCGAACGCAATAGAGGTCTGGCTGCTCAGGTTAAATGACTTCAGTCTGTCCAGCGTATTACGGAAAGGTTTCCACAGCTGGGCAGAAAGCTTGCGGTTCAACAGCAGGAAGCCTGCTACCAGCACCAGAAAAAAGAAGAGCGTGACCAGCGAGATGGCCAGGACAATTTCTTCTGTTTCCTCGATATTGGTTTCTATGATCAGCTCATATGGCTTGTCATTGATCATAATATGTCTGGCCAGGCCTCTGAAACGGTCTATATCCTTATGCTCTTCATAGGGGTCCTGCTTCCATACCGTATATACGCTGTCCGGTCCCGGTATGTGCCGGGGCAGCTCCTTCAGGTTGGTGCCGGGCTGTATTTTGTTCCAGAGCAGAATGCTTCCGGCAAGCTCTTCATCGCTCAGGTTGAGTTTGTTCAGCTCGTTTTCCGTCTGCTTGGCAATGCTCAGATTATGCTCGTCCAGCTCTTCCAGCCATATGCTGTCTACGAGGTAATAATAGGCCGGTACACTCGCACTCAGTACAAAAAGCGAGTAGAGTGTGATCGGAAGGAGGGTTTTGTGAAGTAACGATTTTTTCAACGGGGTAGAAGAGTCAGACGTTTTTCATATACTTATCCCCAGCGGTAGCCGGTGCCGTATATGGTTTTCAGGTAGCTGGCGCATCCCGAATCCTGGAGCTTTTTTTTCAGATTCTTGATATGCGCGTATACAAAGTCATGATTGTCGAGCATATCGGCAAACTCTCCCGACAAGTGCTCCGCCAGCGTGCTTTTGGAGATTACTCTGTTTTTGTTGCCGATAAAGTAAATCAGCAGATCAAACTCTTTTCGGGTCAGCGCTATATTCCGGCCTCTTACCGACACGGTCTTGGCCGGCAGGTCGATCCGGAGCTCATTGTGCTGTATGGTATTGGTATTGCCAAACTGTTTTCTCCGGATCACGGAATAGATCCGGGCTGCCAGCTCTGCCAGATGAAATGGTTTGGTCAGATAATCATCCGCTCCGGTTTGCAGGCCGGCTATCTTATCGTCGAGCGCATCTCTGGCCGAAATGATGATGACGCCATCCTGCTTGTCCATGCTGCTGAGCTCTTCCAGCAGCTTGAGGCCATTGCCGCCGGGCAGCATGATATCCAGCAGGATGCAGTCATAGTGATAGCTGTGTATCTTGCTCTGAGCCTGATCAAACGTGGAAGCAAACTCACATAAATAGCTTTTGCCCGACAGGTATTCGGCAATACTTTGGGCAAGCTCCGGTTCGTCTTCAATGATCAGGATTTTCATTGGCTTAAATTAACGAATGAATTCTGAAGAAATTTTGAATGAAGGGGCATAAACGATCCGGATATCCGTTCCGGTAATAGCCGGACAGGACTTTTTCCTTTTGCCGGCCGGTGAAAATACGCAGAAAGGGTGATTTTTTTTGATTGTGGTACGGGATCTTTGCCGCGGATGCTGTCTGCCCCGTTTTGCCGGAGCAGATACCAGTGAATATATTAAATCTTGTCAATTACCCTTTATCTTTTTACCGGCAGCCTGTACCGGGCTGAAAGCCCAAAGTAAGCTGCCGCCTGGCTGGAAAGCCGATCATGGTTTTAAGCCAACGATCTGCAAAACCCGGGGCAATTTCATTATGTGCTGTTGCCGGAGCGCTTATTGCTTTTCCGCAACCTGGTGGCTCATGGTTTTTATTTTATTTCCGATATAGTTCATGGCCTTATCATAAGTTTCTATTCCGTGGCCGACATTGCTGAAGATTTTAATCTCCTTTAAATGTTTCAGATGCTTTCTGGCATTGCCGGCTGATTTTTGAAACGGAAACAGCAGATCCTTGCTGCCCAGCAGGAGATACGTATCGGTATTGACTGCTGAAAGCTGCCTGTCCATATAGTAAGGCTTCTGTGTTCTGTCCTTATACCGGCTGATTGCGAATAGCTCATAGTCAATAATCAGTCTTTCTGATGTGGGAGACAATTGATGTTCCGGTTTTGAAAAAACCGCTTTTTCAAGAAATAGCTTCACATGGTCACCTGTCGGTCGGACAATCGGCAGCAGGTTGTAATAAAGATTCTGAGGTTTCAGAGAAAATGCCTGCAGGCAGCCGGGGTTGAGCAGAAAGACTGCCCGTATTTTTTCAGGGCTTGTAATAGCCAGTTTCATACAAATCAGTCCGCCAAAAGAAGCGCCCGCTACAAATGCCTGGTCAGCTTTCAGGCCCGCCAATACCTCCGCAGCCCATACACCATAGTCCAGGGATTGTATGTCAGGAGTAGCGCCATCGCTCAGGTTGGGCAGTCCGTTGGTTTCTACCATAAAAATCCGCAGCTTATGCCGGAGATTGTCCAGTCCGCGGTCAAAATCCCAGAACAGGGGGGTGGTTCTGGCTCCCGGAAATATGACCAGTGTATCGAGGCCGGTTTCTTTGGTATGCAGACCCCAGACATGGGTTGTGCCAAGGGACGTTTTTACTTCGAGCTCTTCGTATTGTCTGCCGTTTGTTTCCTCCAGTTGCTTTACCCAGCTCCTGAAATATGCCCGATCGTTTACCGGATCTTTAAAGCGTGATTTTCGTTTTATGATCATTTCCGTTTTATGCTGGTTTCATAGGTCCGGATCCATTCATCAGCGCTTATTTTGCCTGTAAGTCCGGCAATCAGCTCATAGGGTATCTGATCCGTTTTTTTGAAGCGTATACAGCTCTTGCCCATATCCGGCCTGGTCTTGCAATGTCTGGGATATTCTTCCGTGAACCACTTCAATAGCTCCGGAGAGGCATACAGGCCCATGTGGTAAAGAGCTACAAAGTTTTTCTGTGAAGCGATGCTTATAAAAGGCAGAGGCTGTTTCGGGTCGCAGTGGTATCCGGCCGGATAGACCGAATGCGGCACTACATAGCCAATCATGCCGTAGCTAATGGTTTCGGAAAATCCATCCGGCAGATTATCCAGGATGGTTTTTCTGAGCTTCTGAATAACCGGCTTTCTGTCTTCGGGAAGCTGGTCGATATAGTGTTCTGGTGTATCTGCTTTTAGCTGCATGGGTTGTTTCTGAGTCTGCTGATTTTTTCTGAAACGCCTGTAACGGACTTTTAGCGCAAATTAATCAGCCGGTTTGTATGGGCAAAATTATATGAATAATGGAAAAGTACTTATTTCTGTATTGCTCTTAGTGCATATTTGTCCTGATTGCATTGGCACGTATTTGTTAAGAGTATTCTGATAGAAAGTTCTGCTATTACTTATGTATTGGATCTTTTTGATAAAAATTTATATATTTAAAAGTCAGTATCTTTGGGCGGAAGTTATGTATGGATTGTGCCGGATAATCCGTGAAAGATTGCTGCTATTATTTTTACCATAAAAAAACAGACGATGATGTTTCGATTTTTGCCGCTCCTCTCTATGATTTTGTTATGTTGTACAGCTGCTGTTCGCGCCCAGGATCTCGCCCGCGGAGCCGATGTAGGCTGGCTTTCGGAGATGGAGGCTTCCGGCAGGGTATGGCGGGACAGCAATGGTGTACAAAAGGATCTGCTGGATATACTGCCGGATTACTGTATCAATTCCATACGCCTCAGAGTCTGGGTCAATCCGCAGGGAGGCTGGAGCGGCAGGCAGGACGTGATCAACCTGTCCAAAAGAGCTGTTGCCAATGGGTATCGTCTGATGATCGATTTTCACTACAGCGATTCCTGGGCTGATCCCGGCCAGCAAAACAAGCCGGCTGCCTGGGCAGACTATACCATGCAGCAGCTGGTACAGGCGGTATATGATCACACGTTTGACGTATTGTCGGCTCTGAAAGCTGAAGGTATTACCCCCGAATGGGTACAGGTGGGCAACGAAACCAACGATGGCATGCTGTGGCCGGAAGGCCGTGCTTCGGCTAATAATAATGCCAATATGGTCAACTACGCCCGGTTTGTGGACAGCGGCTATCAGGCAGTCAAAGAGGTGTTTCCGGCTGCCAGAGTGCTGGTGCATGTGGCCAATGGGTATGACAATGGTTTGTTTCGCTGGAATATCGGCGGTCTGGTCAGCAATAACGCGCGTTTTGATGCCATCGCCATGTCCATGTATCCGGAAGCGGGCAATACACCCGACTGGCCGGAGTATGCTACACAGGCGCTGGCCAATATGCAGGATATGATCAGCCGGTACAATAAAGATGTTATAGTATCCGAGATCGGTATGCCGACCAGTCAGCCGCAGGCGGCCCGGCAGTTTACAGAGCAGGTTATCCGCAATCTGCAATCTATTGCGGGCAACCGGGGGCTGGGGATATTCTGGTGGGAACCGCAGGCTTACAACTGGCGGGGCTATGGTAAAGTCGCATGGAATGGCAATACCGGCGCCAATGCCTATCAGGCAACCGAAGCCATGAAAGGTTTCCAGTATAACTGTCAGGTTACAGAGGCGGTGCAGACTACGTTTACCGTCGACATGACGGGGCAATCCACGCAGAATGGGGTATATATCACGGGTGAAATGACTTCGGTAAACGGCAACTGGCAGCTGCTGCCCATGACTGCTGTGGGCAACGGACTCTATTCGCGGACTTTTACCATGCAGCCGGGGCAGACCGGAGCGTATTACTATCTCAACGGCAATGACTGGGGGGCAAGGGAGACAGTACCTGCAGCCTGTGCCCTCTGGTGGAATGTCGACCGGGGCTATGAAATTCCTGATGCGGATACGTATGAGATCAATGATGTATGGGGACACTGCGAATCGGTGATAACGGATATCGCTGCTTACAATAAGGAACGGTTTACGGCTTATCCCAATCCGTTTGGGCGCTCCTTTGTGATTCGTGCTGAGGAGCCGGTGGAATATACGATCCGGAGTGTGGAAAATCTCCACATCGTAGCCGGCCGATGCGAGGGCTCTTGTGCGATAGGAGAGACCTTGCCGTCCGGTACCTATATCCTGCATATACAGAGTCAGTCGGAAACGAGCGTGCTGAAGCTGGTGAAGCAGTAAAGCAGAATATTTCAGATATCTGAGAATAATAGTCAGTGTCCGGTATTGGTTGCTTCGGTACAACCGGCTGCAAGAGAGCATACCGGTTGTACCGAAGCGGGTGTATGGTCTTTGTAAAAGAGTAGCTAGCTGATAGTGTTGCCTGATCAGAAGTAAATGCGGTACATCATATTCGGAAACAGGCCAAACGTGGTGCGGTAACCGATACCGCCCGGCTCACCGGGAGCATAGTATTCAGTCAGCTTTGCCTGATTGTTGGTCAGGTTGTCGAGGTTGATAAACAGCTCATGCGATACCTTCGGCTTGTTCCATTTGTGGCTCAGCGCCAGCGAAACCGTATAAATATTGCCCAGTGCAGACTGATAAGCCCGGCTGTAATCCCAGTAGCTGTTGGCTGACGGATCTACTGCCAATGCCCCCTGACTGTCGCGCAGCAGCGGAATCATTCTTCGTCCGCCACCAAAAAACACCTTACCATTGACACTAAAGGTCCGGCTTTTATTTCTTCCCAGATTATGGAACTCCTTTCCGGCAAGTATATTGATCAGGTAGTTGCTGTTAAATGCCGTATTGCGCTCGATGCCGTCCAGCGGAGTATATTTTGACTCAAAAACCGAAGCATTGATCATATAATAGTAATTGTTGGCAAAGAAACGTTCCAGCGTCAGCTCCAGACCATAGTTTCGCCCCGTGCCTTTGTTGACCAGATCTGCGAAGCGTATGTCCGGTGTCTCGTTGATCGTGGCGTAGATGCTGCTGTCGCTGTTTTCGACAGGCAGATTGTATAAGTGCTGGTAATATGCTTCGATTTTTGCGCTCAGATTGCGGGTCAGCTGCTTTTTATATCCTGCTACGAAGTGGTGTGCTCTGAGCAGCTCCAAGTCGCGGTTGGGTTCCGGGATGCTGCCGTCCGGCATCTCTACCCGGGCAAAGTAATGATAGATCCGCTCCATGGTGCTGTGCATGCCGTAGCCGAGACGGAAGGAATGTGTGCCGCCGACTGCCCGGCTGGCTGCTATGCGGGGCTCGAGCGTGCTTTTATTGTTAAAAAATACATTCATATTGTGCAGTCCCGCTACAATGGTCAGGTCGTCATGTATCCGGTGCTTCCAGCTCACAAAGTTGCGCAGCGTACCGATGTTGGCGTCCATATTGGTGAGGGAAATCCGCTGATCGGTATCGTCCCGTAGCCGGCTTATATCCATTGTATGCGTAAAGAGAGTATAGTTGGCGCCAAGCTGCACCGTATTGCGGGTGCTGAGCTTGTGATTGTAGAGCATACTGGCACGCCAGGCGGCAGAGCTGATCCGGCTTTTGAAATTGTCCCGGGCATACAATACGGAATCGTTGACGGTGCTGGTCTCCAGAATATTGTCCCGGATGCCTTCGCTGGAACAGGCCAGGGTAGTTTTAAGATAGCTGTTGCGGCCGGGAGACAGCATGTGATTGATGCCTGTATTGAAAAGATGCGCTCTTTTGCGGTAGTCTTCCTGTATGTCAGCCCGCAGGCCTCTGTCGCCGGGAGTAGCGAATATAGTGGGATCTACGTTTTCAAAATCCAGTGTGCTGTATCCTGACAGGCCGAATAATGAAAAAGTGCCGAGCTTCGCTGCCGGCAAAACGACTTTAAAGGCGCCGTCCTGAAAAGTGGGCACACCACCGATGTCGACCAGACCGATTCCGTCGATGAGGGATATGGTCGAATAGCGGTAGTTGACCAGATAGGAACCACCGTAGCTTTTTGTGAAGGGTCCTTCCAGCGTGATGTCAGTACCCAGTATTCCAAGACCGGCCATCGCTTCAAGCTGCTGATTATTGCCTGTACGCAGCCGTATATCGTAAACACCCGACAACACATCGCCAAATTCTGCATTGAACGCACCGGTATGGAAGTCGGAAGTGGCCAGTATGTGGTTGTTTAAGGCGCTGGGAGCTCCGGTTCCCAGCCCGGCGGGATCACCAAAATGGCTCGGGTTGGAGATGGGTACTCCCTCGAGCCGCCACTGAATGTATTTGGGCGAATTGCCCCGCACGATGATGTCGGCGCTGCCGTCCTGCGAATTATTTACACCGGCAAAATTGGACAGGATGCGGGCCGGATCGTTGAAGCCGCCGGCAAAGCGGTTGGTGGCATTGGAGGATATGGAACGTGCGCTGATCAGGGTCATTTCGTTGAGGGCTTCGCCTCTGGAGTCCGGTGGCGTGATCAGAATTACGTCCAGCTGCAGAACGGATTCCTGCATGCTGGTCTGAATAATGGTTTCTTTGCCCGATTGTACCAGCAGATCGGAGACTGTCTGAGTCCGGTAGCCTATGAGCGAAAATTGCAGGGTGATTCTTCCGATCGGGATGTTTTCCAATACAAAGGTACCGTCGGAATTGGTATAGACACCGATAAGCGGGCTGGAGCCGCCGAGGGTAACCTGTACGCCGGCCAGCGGCGACTGACTGTCTGCATCGGTGACAGTACCCCGGACAGTCTGTGTGAGTCCCTGGCTTCTGAGGGATATGGATATCAGTATTAGTACTACGGAAATAATAAATGGTCTGTACATAATTTTGCTTCCTTTAATGCTGAAGCAAAATTAGCCTGACTACCTGCCGCTACTCATTGACGATCGTCAAGAACGGCTCAGAGCGCTTTGTGAAAGATCCGTTTGCGGATGCGGCTCAGTGTTTCGGGAGTGACACCCAGATAGCTGGCCAGCTGATACTGCGGTACCCGGCTGACCAGATCGGGTCTTCGTTTGAGCAGCTCCAGGTAGCGCTCTTCCGGCTTGGAGATCAGGTAGCGGGCCAGCATTTCCTGGTAATCGCCCAGCTGCTCCTCCATGCCCAGGCGGCTTATGGATTCAAAATTGGGAAACTTACGGTATAGCTCCAGTTCCGTTTTGACAGGGATTACGGCCAGCACAGAGTCCTCCACACATTCCAGAAAATGACTGGAAGGAGTGCCTCTGGCGGTGCTTTTGAAGGACGAAAAGCCCTGCCCGTCGGTAAAAAAGAAGGTCGTTTTTTCCTCTCCGTCTATCAGATAGTACTGGCGTACGCATCCCCGCAGCAGCAGGTAGCAGCTTTTGGCAACTTCGCCTTCTTTCAGCAGGATTGTTCCTTTTTCAGACTCTTTCACCTGGATAGCCTGCATGATCACATCGATTTCTTCCCTGCTCAGCAGCTTCTGGTCGGTAATGCATTTCAGCAGTTCTTCTTTTGTTGCGGGGGCGCTGTTTGCCGGTGCTTTACTCATAGGATGGCATCATTGTGTTTTTGTCCAATAAACAGATAGTCCAATACATTCAAATGTACGAAAAAACACAAACAGAAACTGAGGATTGAACCAATGATATATATCATTGAGTCAAATCTTTTTTATCAGCTTTATATTTACAAAAAACAGGCATATTTGAGCCAGCTTAACGATTCAGATATGAAGTTCCGTGCTCCCAGTTGTTCAGAATGTTTGAACAAGAACAGCTCTGTTTTTGGATTATGTACTGTAAATGAACTGGATGATCTTGATTCGAAAAAAAGTGGCCAGGCCCTGAAAAAAGGTGAAGTTTTATTTCAGGAAGGAGCTACTCCGCTCGGTCTGTATTGCCTGAATTCGGGCAAAGTGGTGCTTATAAAAAAGAATACAGAAGGCAAAGAGCAGATAATACGGATAGCGAATCCGGGTGATCCTGTAGGATACAGGTCTCTGCTCGCCGAAACGAGCTATTCAGCCTCTGCTGTAGTTCTGGAAGATGCCATCGTATGTTTTGTTCCCAAAGACTATTTCAATGACATGCTTCAACGCAATCCTTTAGTCGAGTCAAAGCTCATGAAGATATTGTCTCTGGCTTTGGGCGAAGCCGAAGCAAGAATGGCTTCGATGGCCCTGAAGCCTGTAAGAGAAAGATTGGCTGAGGCGTTGCTTTTGCTGAATAGAGTTTATAACCCCGAGAATAAATGCATATATTTTTCCGTATCGCGTGAAAACCTTGGCAACCTGGTGGGTACAGCCAAAGAAACGGCCATACGATTGCTGTCTGAGTTTAAGGAAGAAAAAATCCTGGTTACCCAGGGAAGTAAAATTAAAATACTGGACTATGATAAGCTGCTTAGAATTAGTCATCTGCATGATTAATGACATAGATCATTGATGTGTACGCCTGCTCTGGATACATTCGTCAGGAACTTAGCATTTGACGATATGACTTCAGAGAGTAAACATCCTTTTCAGGTATTTTTTCAGACTCCGGCCCTGCTTTTTACATTTTCTATCAGCCTGCTGAGCAGCATGGCGCTTCTGGTTTATGCTTTTGTGTTGACAACAAGTATCCGGATTCCTTTTTTATTCTTATCAGGGTTTGTTTTCTGGACGTTGTACGAATACCTTCTGAATCGATTTTTTTTGCATGAAATTTCAGTGAAAACTTTTTCAAGGTTCCATCATTGGCATCATTCTGATCCTGACAATCCCAGATACCTGGTTATTCACCCGGGCATTTTGCTTATGAGCATTTTTTTTGCCGGCCTTACCGGCTTTATCGTTTTATCCTCTTCTGTAGTACCTGCGCTGGCGGGCTTTCTGTTTGGTTATTCTTTATTTATTGTTCTTCACTATATTCAGCACTATGTGCCCTCCCGGCAAGGCGACTTTTTGTTTCCCCTGAGCAAAAATCATTTTTTGCATCATAGCAGTTACCATGAAAAAGCGTTTGGTGTAACCACTATGTTTTGGGATTGGCTTTTTCACACAAATCCTCCCCGGCATTTACTTCTTGAAGCAAACCCTTTGCTGCTGAAAAACGGAAAAAGCTTCGAGCTTATCGAAGTTCTGAAACCTGCGCATGAGAAGGCTTTTCTGGAGATACCCGCAATTATTTATCAGAACAATCCATTCTGGATTTCACCTTTGCATTCAGAAATTCAGAATATTTTTGACCCGGACTTTAATCCCTATTACAAACGTGGCGCTGCCAGGCGATGGATTGTTGTTAATCAGCATCAGGATGTATTGGGAAGGATAGCCGCTTTTATTGACTTTACCAAAATGTATGAATCAGGCAAAAAGATTGGCCGTATCGGCTTTTTTGAATGTGTTGAAGAAGAGAATGTTGCAAAGAGCCTGCTGGATGTTGCTACCAGGTGGCTGAAAGACTATTATCAGGTAGATGCGGTTGACGGCCCTGTAAACTTTGGTGAAAATGATAAATACTGGGGATTGCTGATCGATGGGTTTGAATCGTCTTCTTATGGCATGAATTATAATCCACCTTATTATAAGGATTTTTTGGAGAAATACGGATTTGAAAAGCAGTACGAGCAGCTGACCAATCAGATAGAGGTAAAAAACAGCCTGCCCGAAAGGTTTGTCAGGATCTCGGAAAGGGTGTGCCGCAACAGCAGATACACGTTTGAGCATTTCAGCTATAAAGAGAAAGACAGGTTTGTCAGAGATTTTGCAGAGATTTATAATGCGGCCTGGTCGTCATTTGAAGGCTTCAGACCGATTTCGGAAGAGTATCTTGAACGGTCATTATTGCAGCTAAAGCCTGTATTGGTGGAATCCTTTATCTGGTTTGCCTATGTAGATGAAAAGCCTGCAGGATTGCTTGTCGGGTTGCCCGATCTGAATGAAGCTTTAAAAAATACAGGCGGAAAATTTACTTTCCTGTCCGGGATCAAGTTTTTATTCTTTAAATATTTCAAAGGATTTACCAGAGTACGGGTGGTGGTAATGGGTGTTGTTCCTGATTTTCAATGCCTGGGACTGGAGTCAGCGCTCATTTATAAAGCCTTTAAAGCCTGTATGGACAAGCCGAATTTCAGCTGTATACAGCTTGCATGGGTTGGAGACTTTAATCAGAAAATGATTGCCATTCATCGTGCTATGGGGGCAGTACCCGAAATGCGGCACGCTACGTACCGGAAGCTGCTGAGCTAGGTTTTTCTCTTAATCTGTCTAAAAGAATTAAAGCAATACCTATGGGCATTAATGCGCTGACGGCAAATAAAACCGGCAGATAATAAGGGATATGCATACCGAAGAAAGGCAAAAGACCCTGCCCGAAGATCACAATTTCGCTGCCTGCAAACCCTATGATTATAAGTATTATGGACAGATTGAAAAGGTTGCTTTCTTTTAGCCAGCTGTAGTATACAAACAGGCTCAGCAGAGCAAATGAAATAAAACCTATCAGGGTCAGGTGCAGATAACCGATTATAAAGTTTCTGATTAGCAAATGCGGTATAAATACAGAGCCTGACTGAAGTACTACCTTACCAATAAAGCAAGCAAAGGCTAAACGGATCATAAAGGCTGCCAGGGCACTGTTTCTGGCAACAGGCTTAATATCATGAAGCGCTTTCCTGGCAAAGAATATGGCCGCAATCTGAGCCAGGGCCGAAGCTAAGGCTACCAGAAAGACCGGTCTTGCGGGATTGAGATAAAGGGTCGATAATAAATATCCCGGAATGCAGGACAGGAACATCAGCCAGAAAAAATAGTGGAGGCTCTTTGTATTTTTTACTGATAATTTTGACTCGTATATGGCAATTATTATCCCTATGAGCGCAAAAGCAAACCATCCGTTGTATTGAAAATGCAGATAAAAATAGATAGAAAGATCGTATACCGGATGTGATGAAAGCCCTTTTGCCATAAAAGCGCCCAGTGCGAAAGGACCCGCAGAGGAAAGTATCAGAAAGAGCAGTGAGGCTTTTATAAATTTTACAGATATGGGAAACCGGTCTTTTATCAGTTTGTTTGCTTTGAAATCATTGAGCAGGGAATAGGAAAACCACCAGGATACCAATATATGTAAGGTGGAAAATAATATGGAAAACAAGGCATAGCCCTGAATCGGGAAAAAAATCAGCATACCGGTAACTGATAGCTGCGAGATCCAGTACTGGGTGCGATATTTCGGGGATTGAAAGGGAGTTGTATTAAGAAATACCTTCAGGATCAGGGCAAATAAAGCCATGAAAATCCAGCCCAGAAAAGCTACATGGGAATGCGCATGCAGGAGGAATTTGTAGTTTAGTGAAAGGCTGCTCTGAACAGGAATATACCTCAATAATAGCCCGAGTAGCATTGCTACCAGAAGGTTTATTAATGGAATCAGGTAACTGTAGCTGTTCCGGTTATTATTCCTCATGACTGGCCAGTATCTGTAAATGGTTCAGGTCTACCCCTTCATCGGGGCTCTGATTTTTTTTGATGCCAAATTTATGCAATTGTATATGTTTTGCTTCCCTGATACCCATATTTTTTAAAATTGATTTGGCACATTCAATAGCACAGCCATCGATAATCCATACCGGGCGGTCTTTGATTTTTGAGGTAAAGGTTTTTTTGCCGGAAGCAAGCCCTGCCAGGCATGACATTTCGGCTACCTGCTCCCGGTCCATTTTTAAGGCCAGCTTATAGGCAATTTGTCCCGCTCCGGAACAGCCTGCACAAGCATAAATAATTGGTTTCATATTGTTGCAAATATGCTTAAAAATACTAATAAAAAGTATAAAAGGACCTGTATATCTTCTTTTTTTACACTCAAAAGTGCATTTTTTATAAAGTTAACTATTTGTAATACAATGAATTGATTTAGTGTATTGATTTCGATCATTTTAAAAAATAGCATAAGTCATTTTAGTTTGTATTGACTGAAGATAGATTTGTATCAAAAGATCAACAAGAAATGACCATTATGAAAATCAAAACAAACAACAGGTATCGGGGAATTTTTTTTCTCGTGCCTTTTTTCCTGTCAGCATTATTGGTGAGCTGCTCGGGAAACAATGAGCAGGCGGCAGATGATCAGCAAACGTCCTCAGCAGGCAGTAAGGCTGTACAGGCTGTAGAAGCTGATCCTTTAAAAAACAAGGGGATAGGGCCTTTTAGTTCTGTCGAAATCGGACCTGTCGATCAGGAGCTTGTAATGCAGGGTCAGCTGGTGTTTGAAAGCAAATGTGCTGCCTGTCACAAGTTTGATGTCAAATATGTAGGTCCCAGCCTGGGTGGGGTAACATCAAGAAGGACACCGGAATGGATTATGAACATGATTATGAATCCGGTTGAAATGACACAAAAAGACCCGATAGGCCAGAAGCTGCTGGAGGAGTATCTGACCCAGATGACCTATCAGGATGTATCTGAAGAAGAAACAAGAGCTATCCTTGAGTTTTTCAGGGATAAAGATGAAAAAGCACAATAGCTTTTAATGGCAATTAATCTTTAAACAAACAATTAACCCTAACTAATATGAAATCCTGTATAAATAGCACGGCCCGAAAAGTCTTAATTGGCTTTGCTGCAGTCGGGGTACTTTTTTCCTGCAAAAACAAAATGCAGGATAAAGGAGCCTCGGTAATTGGCAGTGATGCAGCGTCAAAAGTATATGTCGCTCCGGGCAAACATGATGAACTTTATGGATTTATGTCCGGTGGTTTTAGCGGACAGGTGAGTGTTTATGGAATCCCCTCAGGAAGGTTGCTCAAAGTGATTCCTGTATTTTCGCAGAATCCTGAAAACGGATATGGGTATTCCGAAGAAACCAGACCTATGCTGGAGACATCGTATGGTTTTATCCCCTGGGATGATGCCCATCACCCCAAATTGTCGCAAACCAACGGAGAGCAGGACGGAAGATGGCTGTTTATCAATGGAAATAATACACCACGTATTGCCCGTATAAATCTGAAAAGCTTTAAAACGGAGGAAATAATCGAGATTCCTAATACCGGTGGCAACCACTCATCTCCCTATCTGACTGAAAATACCGAATATGTGGTAGCTGGCACGCGCTTTAGTATACCCATTAGCGAAAAGGATGTGTCCATTTCTACTTATAAGGAAAACTTCAGAGGTATGATGTCTTTTATAAAGGTCTCTGATGAAGGCAGAATGAATGTAGAATTTCAGATTCTTGTTCCCGGTTTCGATTATGATCTGGCACATTCCGGCAAAGGGCCTTCTCATGGCTGGACTTTCTTTACTACATACAATACCGAGCAGGCCAAGACGCTCAAGGAAGCGTATGCCAGTCAGAAAGACAAGGATTTTATCATGGCTATTAACTGGAAAAAAGCCGAAGAGTATGTAAAAGCCGGAAAAGCAAAAATAAGTGAGGGTGCTCACATACATAACTATTGGGATGAGAAAAGACATACGACTGTTTCTGAAAAAATCAAAACAGTACAGATTCTGGACTCCAGAGACTGCCCCGATATGATTTACTATATTCCGTGCCCCAAGTCTCCTCATGGTGTAGATATAGACCCTACGGGTGAGTACATAGTCGCTTCCGGAAAGCTTGCGTCGGTTTTGCCTGTATTTGCTTTCTCAAAGATGCTTAAGGCTATTGAGAACAAGCAGTTTGACGGCGATTTTGAAGGTATCCCGGTTATAAACTATGAAGCGGCGCTGGCCGGCGAGGTTGAAAAACCAGGTCTGGGTCCGTTGCATACAGAATTTGACGGCAAGGGATATGCTTATACATCCATGTTTGTTTCTTCCGAAATTGTAAAGTGGAAAATTGAAACCAGGGAAGTAGTCGACAGAGTGCCTGCGTATTATTCTATCGGACACCTGATGATACCGGGCGGAGATACCAGAAAACCATATGGCAAGTATGTAATCGCACTCAACAAGATTACAAAAGACCGGTACCTGCCAACTGGTCCTGAGCTGACACAATCTGCGCAGCTTATTGATATTTCGGGCAACAAAATGGAGATGCTGCTTGATTTCCCTACGATCGGAGAGCCGCATTATGCTCAGGCTATTCCGGCCGAGCTGGTCACAAAGGATCAGCTGAAGATATACAAGCTGTCCGAAAATGAACACCCGTACGCCATTAAATCAGAGAAAGAGGCACGGGTTGAAAGAAAAGGCAATGAAGTGCATATATATGCCACCAGCATTCGTTCACATTTCGCTCCGGATAATATCGAAGGGATTCAGGTAGGAGATGTCGTTTACTGGCATATTACCAACCTTGAGCAGGACTGGGATGTACCTCATGGCTTTGCAGTAAAGGGAGCCGAAAATGCCGAGCTTCTGATTATGCCGGGAGAGACTGCAACGCTGAAGTGGATACCTAAAACCGCTGAAGTATTTCCTTTCTATTGTTCTGATTTCTGCTCGGCGCTTCACCAGGAAATGCAGGGATATGTCAGAGTATCGCCCAAAGGTTCGAATGTACCGGTATCGTACAGCTTAGGCGAAAACGATTAATTGTTGAAAATAACGCAAAAGGGAGTCGAAAGACTCCTTTTGCTCTAAAAACAGAATCCTGTAGTTATGAAACGATTCTCGAAAACCATCATTGTATTTCTTTCGCTGGCGCTTATTGTTGCATACTTTGTTCCGATCTGGGAAATTGATCTGGAAGCGCCGCAATACCCCGAAGGGCTGGGCATGAAAATCTGGATCAACCGGCTGGCCGGTGATATTAATACCATCAACGGGTTGAACCATTATATCGGAATGCAGAAAATTGATGAATCCTCTATCCCTGAACTCCGGTATATGCCATATCTTTTGGGAGCAATTATCGGCCTGGGGCTGCTGACTGCTGTCATCGGAAAAAAATGGATGCTCTATATCTGGGTTATTCTTTTTAGCATACTGGGTGTTGCGGGTGCTGTTGATTTTTACTTGTGGGAGTATGATTACGGTCATAATCTGGATCCGACGGCTGCTATAAAGATACCGGGGATGTCTTATCAGCCCCCGCTGCTGGGAAGCAAGCAGCTATTGAACTTTACTGCTCATTCCTATCCCGATGTCGGAGGATTTATAATTATTATAGCCGGTCTGACTGCCGTATTACTGCTTGTGTACAATAGTCTTCCTGACAGCAAAAGCGGGTCCTGTAAAATACCGGGGACATTCAGTAATAAGGCTTTTGGCTCTATGCTGGTGTTGTTTTTTGCCATTGCTTTTGTGTTTTCTTCCTGCAACTCAGGACCGGAACCGATTGTATATGGCAAAGATATATGCACGCATTGTAAGATGAAAATTGTTGATGAGCGCTTTGGAGCAGAGCTGGTTACAAAATATGGTAAAATCTATAAATTCGATGCGCTGGAGTGTATGGTGAATTTTACGAACGAGCTGGACGATCAGGCAAGGCAAAAGGTGGAGCTGTATCTGGTCGCCAATGCCAGCCAGAAGGGCGAGCTGATTCATGTATCGCAGGCTGTTTACCTTCAGAGTGAAAATTTCCCTAGTCCCATGGGCGCCAATATTTCTGCCTATGCCGATGAAATACAACGAAATGAGTTTGAGAATGAATATGCAGGAACTCCCTTAAGCTGGGAAGAGGCTAAAGTCTTAATCATGAATATGAACGGTCATATTCTGAATTTAAATTAATAACAATGAAAGCCGCACTGATTCTATTGTTTTTTCATGCAGGCCTTCTTACTCTTCTGGGGAAAGATATATATGTCGGGCCATCTCAGAAATATGTCCGGATCGCTGATGCATTGGAGGTCGCTTCTGCAAAAGACAGAATTATTGTTGAAAAAGGGTATTACCGGGAAAACAATCTGATTATTGACAAAGCGATCCATTTAGTAGGCAGAGACTTACCTGTGATTGATGGGAATAACGGGGGCGATATTGTTATTATTCGCTCTGATAATGTAAAAATAGAAGGGTTTTCCATTCAGAACTCCGGATACAGCAGTGTAAAGGACTATGCAGGTATAAAGGTTGAAAATTCCTCTGATTGTACAATTGAGAGGAATCAGCTTATTCATTGTTACTTTGCCATTTATCTGTCCGGTGTCAGCAACAGTATAGTGAGCAATAATATACTTAACGGAGAGTCTGTAAAGGAATCGGGCTCCGGAAATGGAATACATCTCTGGAAATGCTCATTTGTTCAGGTAGAGTTTAATGAATCCGGCAGTCACCGGGATGGAATTTATCTCGAGTTTTCTGAAAACTGCAAAGTTACCAACAATCTGAGTAAGGATAATTTACGATACGGGCTTCATTTTATGTTTTCGCACGGCAATACGTATGCCTGCAATATTTTCAAAAGTAATGGCGCCGGAGTAGCTGTAATGTACACCCGGAATATTGAAATGACGGATAATATATTTGAAGAGAACCGGGGGCCGGCAGCCTATGGCTTATTGCTTAAAGATATCAGCAAAAGCACTATTAAGCGGAACAAATTTAAGAACAATACCATGGGGGTTTTTATGGAAGGAGCAAACAGCCTTCAACTGACCGATAATGAATTTATTTCAAATGGGTGGGGGATTAAGTTTATGGGAAATTGTCTGAAGAATACTATTTCGCGTAATAATTTTCTGAATAATACTTTTGATATAACGACCAACTCCTTCGAATCAGGAAAACAGAACTATACCTCCGGAAACTTCTGGGATAAGTACAAAGGCTACGATCTGGACAAGAACGAAACCGGCGATCAGGCCTATCGTCCTGTAAGCCTGTTTTCTGTTTATGTAGAAAAAATTCCTCACTCCATTGTGCTGCTCAGGAGCTTCATGGTTGATCTGCTGGATTCTATAGAACAGGCTGTGCCGGCGCTTATACCCGAAACCCTGAGTGATGATAAACCCTTGATGAAAAGAATACCCCTATGAGCCATATTGAGATTTCTGATCTGACCAAGATGTTTGGAAAGAGAACGGTGCTTCAGAAAATTAATGCCACTATACAATCAGGAGAGGTAACCGCTATCATGGGGCCTAACGGATCCGGCAAGTCTACCCTCATGAAAGCAATACTTGGCCTTGTTATTCCTGATGCGGGTGAAATACGGATTAACAATATGAATACAGTCAATGACTGGGCTTACAGAAAAGAGATCGGGTATATGCCTCAGATTGCCAATTATCCTGAGAATATATCGGTCATTGAGCTGATTCGCATGATTCAGGATGTAAGGCAGCAGCCCGGCGATGCCGGCCGGCTTATTGGCCTGTTCAAGCTTGAAAATCATCTGAACAAAAAGCTGAAAGAGCTTTCCGGGGGGATGAGACAGAAGGTAAATGCCATTCTGGCTTTTATGTTTGATACCTCTATCCTCATTTTTGACGAGCCTACGGTCGGGCTGGATCCTATTTCCAGATTGCTTTTTAAAGATCTTCTTCTGGAAGAAAAGCGAAAAGGAAAAACCATCTTGCTTATCACTCACTATATGACAGAGATCGAAGAGCTGTCCGACAATATCATATTTATTCTGGAAGGAAAAGTGTTTTTTCAAGGCACGCTGGATACAATAAAACTGGAGCAGAACGAAGAGAGCCTGGAAAAGGCTGCCGCAAAAATTCTTGAAAATAATAACTTATTTAACTAATCATGCTGAAAGTATTTAAATATAGCTTCTACAATCTGTTCAGAAGCTTATGGCTTGTCATATATATGGCCTTTTTTCTGATTGCCAGCAGTGCCATGCTGCTTTTTGCCAATACATTCGAAAAAGCTATTGTCAGCATGATGAGTGTCGCACTGGGGGTTATTCCTTTGATCAGCATACTCTTCGGGATTATGTATTATTACAGCTCCCGTGAGTTTGCAGAGCTTCTGCTGGCCCAGCCTCTGAAAAGGTTTCACGTCTTTCTGGGGCTCATTGCTGCTCTGGCTGTCAGCCTGACCTTGTGCTTTACAATAGGTACTCTTATCCCGTTTGGCCTTTATGGCGTTTTTCTGAGTGATGCCCTTGCCAGCTTTCTCATTCTTATTATTACCGGAATTGTTCTGACAGTTATTTTCGTTACGATCTCTTTTTATATTTCATTGTTAAATGAAAACCGGATCAAAGGCTTTGGCTTTGGCATTCTGATCTGGCTGTACTTCGCTGTTTTGTATGATGGCATTTTTCTCCTTTGTCTCATCATGTTTCAGGACTATCCGCTGGAGGGTGTGACTGTCGGGCTTACGTTGCTCAATCCTATTGATACTGCCAGAGTAATGGTCCTGCTTGAAATGGAAATATCCTCGCTTATGGGATATACCGGGGCTGTATTTAAAGAGTACCTGGGTACTGCAAAAGGGATTACGATCGCAGCGTTCAGCTTTTTCTTCTGGATGGGTATGCCATTCTGGCTATTTGTGCGGAAAGTAAGAAGTAAAGATTTCTAAACCCGGGATCCGGCGCCTGGGGGACAACTAATTGATTTCTGGAAGAATAATTGATGGTTCTCATGTCAGCGCTATAAAAAACGGGATCATGCTTCCCGCTGATGACCGCATCGCGGTCTTTGGGCCTTAAGCTTCGTCCTCTTAAATATAAAGCTAGATAAACGTTTTGTGCTCTTCCAGCTCTGTGATTATCTGGTCCAGCGTTTTGGTTGCCAGTGTGCCTTTCAGCGCATCTCTGTAAGGCTTGATCAGATGATGGACAGGGCATGGTTTTGTATCAGAGCATTTTTTGAGGCCTATGGTGCATTTTTTGAATACATCGATTCCGTCGATGGCTTCTATTATTTTAATGAGCGATATTTTTTTGGGGTTTGATACGAAAAAGCCTCCGTTGGGACCTTTAAGCGAAGATATGATTTTGTTCCTGACAAGGGATTGCAGGATCTTGGCAAGAAAAGGGGCAGGCATATCCAGCTGTTCTGCAATTTCTTTGATACCTATTTTTCTTCCCTCCTGGCTTTTCAGGGAAATATAGAAAATAGAACGGATGGCATATTCGCAGCTTTTAGAAAACATAGACCTTTTTAGTATAAATGTAAAAATACATATTTATTTCATTCCCAGGTTTCGTCTGCCATTCGGGGATATTCTTTCCGGTGACCAGGCTGGTTCCCATACCACATTTACATTTATTGCATGATCGGCATATCGGGATCTTAATGTATCCCTGGCCAGGTTGGGCAGAATTTCGGACATCGGACAATTGGGTGTAGTCAGCGTCATAGCTACTTCAATTTCTTTTCGGCCGGTTGCTGCTTTCACTTCGTATATCAGACCCAGATCCACAATTCCTATACCAAGTTCAGGATCTATTACCTCATTCAGGCTTTTATATATGCTGTCTGTAAGCTTATCGGGTTCCATATCGATTATTTTATTTTGAAAAACAGGGCTTTGCCTATGTTGATATTAAATAGTATTGCCGAAACAATCAGCAGGATTGCAGCGGCCTTATTGCCTGGTATGCTGTTTAAGATAAGCGAAACAAGCAGTATAAGCAAGCCACCAAGAAACAAATACATAACGGCTCCGGATATTTTTTCGGATACCATATCTTTGGGCAATGGGATTTTTTTTGTTCCGGAAAATTGCTGAAAACGGTACATCCACAATATGAATGGTACTATTTTCAGAGCTTGTCCAAGTATCAGTGCGCCGGAAAACCCCAGGAGTATCATTACTCCGTAAACGATCCGGAGAGTCATCATGCTTTTTTCGGGAAGCACGGCAGAAGGTATGAGCATTGCCAGCGGCAATACAGCTACCAGCAGCAGAAAAGATATAAAAGTCAGCGTGAGCCCGGCATCCAGCTTCCTGCGTATCCGCTCTCTGAATACATAATACATAAAGTACAGAAAGATGGCTATGCCTGCTTCTATGAGGAAAACCGAGACGTAAATCAGCCAGGCTGGTAGGGCAAAATAAACGGTAACACAGAATAGGAACAGACCTGTATTGATCAGACCGTATGAATACTTTAGCGGTGTTGTATCCGGGTTTTTGGCAATGATAAACATGGGCAGCAGGCGTGACGAAACTCCTATAACCAGAAGCACTATCCAGCCGACCAGTCCCATATGGGCGTGTATTTTGAGAATTTCCAGATGCGATTTTGGAATAAAGGGATAGGTAAAGTTGAACACTAATAATAATCCGACCAGTCCGGTCAGCAATAACCAAAGCACTGAAGTAGAAATAAAGTCAAATTCTATTTTCCAGTTTGGGCAGCCTCGTACGGAACTATAAAATACGTATGAAAAAAGTACCAGCGACAGTACCGTCAGACAGCCGCCTATATGGAAAGCATAGCCTACATTAAATACCCAGAAGCTATGTGCCAGAAACAGCAGCCCGGACATGAGCGCGTAGAATGAAAGCCTTCCCAGGCCTTCGTTTTTAATTTCGGTTTCAAATATTACCGGAAACATCTGGTAAAGAGAACCTATTATTACTGAAGTAATGAAGCCTAATGCTGCCACATGGGTAATAGCCAGCAGCTTGGGATGAAAATAATGCTGGCTGAAGCTGTCAGCCGCAAAATAGATCAATACAGTCAGAGCCAGATAGGATAATGCCGAAAGAACAAAAAACGGGATTATCATATCGGCCGGAGATAGTTTTTGCGGTGTTACTCCTGTTATCATCGTATTAGTCTTTAGCTATTATCATCAGTACATAGTCATCTTCCGCCTGCTGTATGGCGTATTTTAATTTTTGCTCATCCAGCCTGGGCAGCAGAAACTGCGGTACCCTTTTGTGATGGACCAGTAAGCCGTGACCTTGCTCAAGCTCAGCCAGCTCATTGAGTATTGTTATCATAGGGTAGGGCATCTCCATTTCCCGCACATCAACTTCTTTGAGCCTGCCATCCAGCTTTTCGAGCAATGCAGCAAACGAAAGTTCCGTATGCCCGGTATGGCCGTCTGATTCAGCTTTTTCGCTTTTTTGAAAATAGGTTTTGTATAATTCCTTCGATTCTTGATGAACCATGGAGCGTATACCCTGAGATTCCAGAAGCCTGATCAGCGGCACAGGCTCAAAGGTATTTATAATCAATAAAGTCTGGTTAGCTGACAGCTTCTTTATCGCTTTGCTGATGATCGGGAAAGGATCTGATCCTGATTCGATATAGGGTCTTACATCCAAAGTCCGCAGTTTTTTTGTATCAATCTCAAAACCCGCCTTCCCTGTATCGGCTTCTTTTTCCGGGAGCGATTCGGCTACTTCAAAGCCAATCTCTTTCAGCTTATCCAGTATGGTTTGGTTGCTGACGTTGCCAATTCTGGCTGCCTGCCCCAAAGTTACCTTTGAAGCAAGCAGTTTTCTCAGAACCGGATTTTTTAATTTGCGAAAATGAGAATTAATAGACGCGATAACGTCAATAGCCTTTTCATTTTCCTGAATTATATCAGAGATTCTGGTTTGATTGTTAATAATCATACCCGTGTCATTTTAAGAGTTGCTCTTCCAGCTTTGCAGCTTTGGGAAACAGTATATTATTTTCCAAATGCACATGCAGGTGCAGATCATCTTCATATTCATTCAGCAGGCTGTACAGCAAGCGATAGCTGCCGCAGGCGCCTTTGGGAACCTGGTAGTCATTGGTTATTTTTCTCAGATTCTCCAGATACTCTCCGACTGTTTCATGCTCCTCTTCCATGGCCCTGGTAATAGATTGAATAACGGCATTCTGAGGTACGCTCCTTGTCTGATCAAGGTCCTGCATATATGGGAACAATATGTTTTCTTCCCTCAGCATATGATCAGCCAGGTCCTGATCCAGCCAGCTGAAGTTCTGAAATATATCAAGCAGCTCCGGATGAGCGGCGGAATGCACACTGACTACCTTGTTCAGTATGGATTTTATTTCAGGAGTTCTTTCTTTTACATACCCATGATGGCGTTCTATAATATGGCTTACCAACTCAGAAATACCCCATTTGGTATAGTCCTGAAATCCGGTATCTGTTTTCTGGTCAAGCGCATCCAGCTCTTTCTGTACAGGCTCGGGATCAATTCCTTTTTCTTTGGCTGCCTGCTCCAGCGTTCTTTTTCCGCCACAGCAAAAGTCCAGTCCGAATTTTTTAAATACCAGCGCCTTTCTGTAATCTTCAGTGGCTATTTTGCCCATTGTTTTTCCTTCCGGCGTTGCTTGTGCCAGAGGTTTTTCAATTTTTACTCTCCACTCATCAGGGCCGTTTTGAAGATATTCCCAGGTGAACTGATTTGGTCTCTCGGCCAACAGCTGATAGTAAAGCGGCATCGGATCGTGATCGTTGATGATTATGAAAGCCTCGCCTTTGATCAGGTTGTCAAAAGTATTAAAAATTGTCGGGTGCTTGAATCTCGGTTCTATTACCCTCACATCCAGGTTTAGTGTTTCCATGATTTTGTTTTTACTAAATATAAGTTGATTATTTGTAGAATAAAAGATCTTTTTATCTTTTATATAAACACAATTATCCGTCAAAAAATTTTTGATAAAAATGATCTATATCATTTGCATTGAGTAAACTTGTCATCTTTTTTACATACCGGATTGTTTAAATTTGGGTCCTATAATGAAAAAAGGCGTAAGCATATTGCTCTTGTTACTGTACCTGACTGCTTCTTTCAGGACGGTTTTGCCGTATCTGAACTATAGCGTAAATAAGGAGAAGATAGCGACCCTTTTCTGTAAGAATAAGGGGACCGGCTGTGAGGGGACATGCTATCTCAGAAATGAATTGAACAAGGCCGGTGAAGATTCAAAAAAAACGGGCACATTTGTTTTTGAGAACGAAAGAGCGTATTCAACCAGCCCGGCTTCCTTTGTTTTTGACAGCATCCTTTTCTTTGTATATAATGTGACTGTATTTCCGCCATTGGATATTTTTTATGCAGGCACTTACTGGTCAGATATTTTTCATCCTCCCTCTGTTATTTAGTTCCCCCACTTTGAAATTTCTGATTTACACTAAATAACAACACCATGACTTTAAAAATAGTTGTGAGTACGGCATTCGTGTGCGTATTCACAGTATACCATGCGGTCTATTCCCAGACGGTAAACGGGAGGATAATTGACAAAGAAACCCAGGAAGCCTTGCCTCTGGCTACGATACAATTGAATGATAGCACATTTATATATACCGATCAGAACGGAAAATTTGAGTTGGCTGACCGGGTTTCTGACCGGCTTATTATCAGCTATATGGGTTATGATACCTTAACGCTCGCCAGGGAAAGCTATTCCGACAAAATGCTTATAAAGCTCAATCCCGCAATACTAAGCCTGAATGAAGTGGTTACTACCGCCTACGATTCTGATAAAAGGCTGCTTGAGGTCCCTGGCTCAGTCGGGCTTGTTACTCAAAAAGACATTCAGCGGTCTGGAGGAGTTTCCTTACAGTCTTCTCTGAATTTAATTCCCGGAGTTATGGTCGATCAAAGCCATTTGGGTGATTCGAGAATTTCGATTCGCGGAGTAGGAGTGAGGTCATCGTATGGTATCCGTAATCTTAAGATCTACCTCAATGAAATTCCTCTCACAGAAGCAAACGGCTTTACCAGGCTCGAAGGATTAGATATCGGCACCTTAGGCTCTGTGGAAGTAATTAAAGGTCCTGCTTCCAGTATCTATGGCTCAGGATTGGGTGGCGTGCTTACTATCAGAAGCGAAAAAGCTCCTTCCAATGCCAAATCATTTGAAACATCCGCTATGGCTGGCAGCTACGGCCTTTTCAAATGGAATGCATCGCTTAAGCTTGGGGGCGCCAGATCCAATGTGATTGCCACTTTCGGAACCCAGCAGTATAGCGGATATAGAAATCATAGCGCCGATGAACGAAAATTTGTCTCTGTATTTGCCCGTTTTTATCCTTCAGAAAAAACTATATTTTCTGTATTCGTTAATCATTCGCAACAGAATACTCAGTTGCCGGGAGCACTGGACAGCATTCAGTTTGCTGAAAATCCGACCATGGCATCGGCTCCGGAGCTGGAAAAAGATGCCGGCCGGAATCAGAGCTGGACCAGGGTGGGGGTTTCTGCGGATCATTCTTTTTCCCAAAGCTTGTCTCTGATCACTACGATCTATACCAGCATGTACGACCTGGATCACCCGATTGTGTTTGCCTATATAAAAGGGCAATACCTGAGCCTGGGCGGGCGGTCACGTATTATTTACGAAAAGCAGATCAGCTCGGTAAAAGCCAGATTTACTCTTGGCGGGGAATACCTGCAGGGAAATAATAAAAGCAGGTATTATATAAATAACCGGGGTGCAGAGGGTGATATGACCCAGGATAAAATAGTGAATGCTTACCAGTACAGTATTTTCGGACAGGCTGATTTTGAGTTTAAAAAAAGTATTATCCTGACTACCGGAGTTAGTACCAACAGTATTCAATATCGTATTGAAGATCTGCTGAAAAGCAACGGAGTCGATTTTACCGGAAAGAAAGTATTCAGGCCCGTTGTGACACCCAGAGTGGGTTTGTCCAAAATTTTCAGGGATCAGTATGCTGTTTATTCCAGCATTAGCTATGGTTTTTCTCCTCCTACAGACGGGGAAATTTCCAACCCCGACGGCAGCATCAATTATTCGGTGGAGGCTGAAAAGGGGATAAACTATGAGCTGGGAACACGCGGAGATTTTCTGAAGAAAAGATTAAGCTATGATGTTTCTTTCTTTTCGCTTCAGCTCAGCAATGAGCTGATTCCGCAAACGGTGGCTCCCTATCAGACTGTTTATGTAAATGCCGGAAAAACGGCTCATAACGGGATAGAAAGTACGGTATCCTATAAGCTGACAAGGACAAACAAATCTGTTTCCCTGATCAGACCTTTTATCTCCTATACCCTGAATAATTTTTACTTCAAAGAATATCGTATTGATAATAAAGATTACTCCGGAAAAAAGCTGACTGGTGTGCCATCGAATATCTTTAATGCGGGGCTGGATATAGAAACAAAATTCGGCTTGTATGTATATACTACATTTCAGTATATCGACCGGTTCCCCATACTCGATGACAATAGTATTTATACCGAAGGGTACAGCTTGCTGAACTGTAAGGCCGGCTATAGAAAATATGTCCTGAAAAATATTCCTGTAGAAATCTTTGCAGGTGTAAATAATATGCTGGATTCAAAATATTCCTCTTTTGTCAGCCTGAATGCAAAAGGATTCGGCCCCGGCTCATTGCCCCGGTTCTATAACCCGTCGCCACGCAGAAACTATTACACAGGATTGTCCATCAAATATATCTTTTAGGAATTATGAAAACAAAAATAGCATATCTGCTGCTTTATGTCCTTGCTGGTTCGGTCTCTGCCGCATATGCCGGCAGCGAAAGCAGGCTTATTTCGGATTCCGGCAAAAATGCTTACGGGCATTACCTTACCCGGGATCAGGACAACAATCCGGTTATTTCATGGATCGAAGAGGAGCCGTCTTCCGGGAAAAACCATATGGTTTTTGCTATCTCCTATGATCAGGGAAATACGTTTTCTGCTCCTGTCAAAGTCCCCGGAACAGAAGGCTGCACCGACGGACATGGAGAGGGCGCACCTAAAATTGCTTTTAAGCAGGACGGTTCTGTTGTAGCAGTATTTGCCAAACGAAAGCCTACGGCTCAGAACCGCTTTGCCGGAACCATTGAATATGTTATTTCAGCCGATAAGGGGAAAAGCTGGACCAAAGCCCGAAATATCCATTCGGATGAGGAGGGAAACAGCCATGCTTTTCACGATGTGGCTGTTTTGCCGGATGGTGAAATCGGGGTAATCTGGCTGGATACGCGCAATGCCGGCAGTGATACCGGATCCGAATTATATTGGGCAAAAACTGCTCCGGGAAAAGGCTTTGGAAGAGATTACAGAATTGCAGCCAATACCTGCCAGTGCTGCAGGACACGGTTGTATGTAGCTGCCGACGGCAGAGTCTGTGCCCTGTACAGAGGGCTGCTGCAGGATGGCTGCCGGGATATACTGTTGATCACCTCCCGGGATGGCGGTCTTACTTTTGCCAATCCTGTATGTATAAGCAATGACAAATGGATGATTAAAGGATGTCCTCATGCAGGACCCGATATTGCCGAATCGGAGGGCGTTATGCATTTTACCTGGTTTACCGGAGCTTCTGAGGCCGGTATCTATTATACTTTTTCCGGAGACCGTGGCAAAACTTTTCAGCAGAGACGATTGGTTTCGGGTGAGGCACGACATGCGCATATTGCCTCCCTGTCGGATCAGAAGGTATTTCTGTCCTGGAGCGAACCGGTAAAATATAAGGGGGCCTATTACAACAGAGTGTTTCTTAAAAATGTAGCCTCTTCCGGTAAGGCTGCCTTTGCTCTGTCGGAGGAGGCATCGGATACCATGCACCCGATCCTGCTTGCTGTTGACAGCAATAGCATGCTGGTGGCCTGGCTGGAAAGAGATGGCGAATTGTATAAGCTGAAATACAGAACCGTGAAGGTATAATGAAAAAGAGGAGTATCACGATCTGGCTGTTTACAGGCTGTTTTCTGGTATTTCTGATGGTTATAATCGGGGGGATTACCAGACTGACCGGTTCAGGATTATCAATTGTAGAATGGAACCTGATATCGGGCGCAATTCCTCCGCTTACGCAGCAGGATTGGGAAATTGCTTTTGAAAAGTATAAGCAGTTTCCTGAATTTATCAGACTCAATCCGGCCATGGACCTGAGCGGGTTTAAATTTATTTTTTTCTGGGAATATACGCACAGACTCCTGGGGAGGATAACAGGATTTGCCTTTATCATTCCTTTGGGTTTATTTCTTTTTCAGAGAAAAATAAGCCTGCAATTGGGCAGAAGACTGATTCTGATTTTTGTGCTGGGTGCCTTACAGGGTTTTATGGGATGGTTTATGGTAAAGAGTGGTCTGGCAGACAGCCCGCACGTAAGCCATTACCGTCTGGCAGCACATTTTTTACTGGCTTGCTTATTGATTTCAGTGATTTTTGTAACAGCGCTGGAAACCATGCAGATTGCAAGGGTGCCGGTAAGCAGAAAAATTTATTATTTGATGATGGGCATTGTTTTCCTCATTGCAGCTCAGCTGCTGTATGGGGCTTTTACTGCCGGCTTGAAAGCAGGATTTGCGTACAATACATTTCCCAAAATGAACGGGAAATGGATCCCTGATGGCATTCTAGTCATGCGTACTGTTCTGCAAAATTTTCTGGACAATGGCATAGCTGTTCAGTTTATGCATCGGCTAACAGGAAGTATACTTTTAATTTGGGTAAGCGGAGCAACGATCTATGTGTACCGCTTCCCGGATTATTTGCCGCTAAAAAGAAATTTTATGCTGCTCAGCGGCATTATTCTTCTTCAATATACCCTGGGAGTAATTACACTGCTGTATAAAGTGCCGGTAGTACTGGGTGTTATTCATCAGGCAATGGCTGTAATAGTATTGCTTATTGCGGTGTTTGTTCTCTACCTGATGAAGCGGGCCTGACAATCAGTGTATACTGAAGTAAGCGCCTGCTCCCCGGGTTTTTTTTTGAGTATAAATCAGAGCCTCCCTGCATCGTATTTTGCAGAAATACTGTAATTCTGTAAAAGATTGTTGACTCCGTTTTCTGTATAAAAAACAAAAAGGCGGTTTTTCCCACCATGGGAAATTCCGCCTTTATTGTACAAATCAGGTAAATTGATGGTGTTATTAATCTCCCTGGAGCATTCTTGCAATCAGCTCTTTTATCGAAGGTATATTCCCGTTTCTATATAAGGGATCCATGGAGAATTTGTAGGTAGTATGTCCGGAAAACATAAGCTCGTATTCCGCGTCTTCTCCGCAGATAATATTCTGCAACGTTTTGAATATGCAAAAGCTGCGGGGATCAGGCAACAGCCCTGTGGTATAGTTTTTTAGCTTATCGACAGACCAGCTGCTGAATTTGCAGGCAGCAAGACAGCCTTTGCAGTCGCGTTGATCGGTTTTGATTGCTTTGGCTTTTTCTTTGGTTACAAACAGTAAAGTAGAATCCGGAGTTTCCATAAACTTTGTATATCCTTCTACAATCCAGTTGCGGGCTTGCTGCCGGCCACTTTCCGAAATATACACCTTTGATGTTTCAGATTTTAAAAACGGTATGGTAAACTCGCCTTTGGGTTCCTTCGATATGGCAATTTGTCTGGAGGATCTTTCTTCCAGCTCTTTTATAAATTCATTTTTAATTGCCGAAGAATTGAAACCGGTGGAGCTGAAATTGTTTAAAACCACATCTTCCTTTCGTACGGTCATCAGCTTTTCTTTCCATTGCTCCGAAATCGGGCTTTCCTGAGTCAGCAGGCTTCTGGTTCCGATCTGAAACCCGATAGGACCAAGATCCGGATTGCCGATCCAGTTTTCAAACGTTTTAAGATCCCAGACACCACCGGCCATAATAATCGGAACATCTTTCAGTCCGTGTTTTAGCATGACGGTCCGTATTTGTTCTACTCTCCAATAGGGGTGTTCCGGCTCAAGAGGATTATCCTTGCTTGAAAGACCATTATGTCCGCCGGCTTTCCAGGGGTCTTCGTATACAACTCCGCCCAGCAGCTCGGGAACTTCTTTATACGTTCTGGCCCATAGTGCCGAAAAGGCCCTTGCTGAAGATACGATCGGATAATAATAAACCCCGTACCTTTTTGCTATGGCCGCAAGCCTGTAGGGCATTCCTGCGCCACAGGTTATTCCATGCAGCATGCCCTGGGTCTGGCTAAGCACCGATTCGATTATTTCTTCGGCACCGGCTACTCCCCACAGTACATTCAGATGGATTCTTCCTCTGCCGCCGGATATTTCATGCGCTTTTTTTATTTCTCTGATGCTTCCCTCAATGCTGTGTCTTATTATTTCTCTGCTTCGGCTTTTGCGGGTTGTGCCTGTAAAAATCAATGGTTGCATTTCGCCATGTTCGTTGAGCGAAGGCGGAAATACTCCCGAAATAGTGCCTACTGAGTCGGCCGCTGCAAAAGCGCCGGCTGTTTCTCCGTTGCTTGCGCCAATACCTTTGCCGCCTTCAATAATCGGCCATACATAGGCACCGGATATCTTTATCTTTTCAATTGGTTTCATTTCTTCAGATTTTATTAGTTTAGACGAACTCCTAAAAGCTCAAACATTTCCATGTCTTTGTTATAGTCCGAGTTGGGAGCAGTGAGCAGCTTGTCTCCCAGAAAGACCGCATTGGTACCTGCGATAAAGCATAAGGCTTGCTCCTCATAGGACAATTGTGACCTGCCTGCCGATAAACGGATCTGTGACTGTGGCATCACACAGCGAATACATGCTATTATTCTCAGCAGCTCCCAGACAGTAGTTTTTTTCTGATCTTCCAGGGGAGTCCCTTTTACAGGGATTAGCCTGTTTACAGGCACAGAAGCCGGATGCCGGCCAAGCGTAGCAAGTATATGTATCATTTTGATCCGGTCATCTTCCGATTCGCCCATGCCGATTATCCCGCCGGAACAGATTTCCAGGCCCGCTTTCTGGACATTGGCGATGGTAGCAAGCCTATCTGTAAACTTCCTTGTAGATATGATTTCAGGATAGTAGTCATCACTGGTATCTATGTTGTGGTTATATATTGAGAGTCCGGCTTTTTTTAGCCCGACAGCCTGGCTGTAATTCAGCATACCCATAGAGCAGCACACCTCAAGCCCCATGGAGGAGACTTTCTGTATCATCTCGGTGATTCTCTTATAATCCCGGTTGTCCCGTATTTCCCGCCAGGCAGCTCCCATGCAGAATCTGCTGCAGCCTTTTGCTTTGGCCTCAGCTGCTGCTTTCACGACTTCTCCGATCGCCGCCAGCTTTCCGGGCAATACATTGGTTGTATACCTGTACGATTGCGGGCAATAGGCACAGTCTTCGGTACATCCGCCTGTTTTTACAGACAGTAAAGAGGATGCCTGAATTTCTCCGGGCTTGTGGTGGCTCCTGTGAATATCGGCCGAATCTGAAATCAGCTTTAGCAATGGCTGATGATAGATTGCCCGTATTTCTTCCATATTCCAATCTGTCCGAATCATGATCTTTTTAGCTGCATCCAAGACTATTTCCACAATTGAGGCACTTGTAGCAGGTTCCGTTTCGTACAGTGATATGTCCGCAGATATTGCATATGGGGGCATCGCCCATCAAAGAGCCCAAAAACTCCTGCGTATATTCCTCTGTTCTGACAAAGTTTTTAAAGGATTTTCCGGCAGACGGACCTTCTTCCCTGTTTGCAGCGCTTAAAGGCTTATTGCTTTTGGGTTGCTCTGGCTTTATATGCAGCAGATCTTCTCTGCCCAGGTATTCCCAGGACAGCATGCGAAAGATAAAATCGAATAAAGAGGTAGAATATTTGATATAAGGCTGCCCTTCTACACTTCCGGAAGGCTCGAATCGCGTAAAGGTAAATTTGTCGACAAGTTCCTCCAGCGGAACTCCGTATTGCAATCCGACAGAGATCGCTACAGCAAAACAATTGAGCAGCGAACGATACGAAGCGCCTTCCTTGTACATATCGATAAAAATCTCTCCAAGCGTTCCATCGTCGTATTCACCGGTTCGGATATAGAGCGGATTGCCGTCTATTTTTACTTTTTGAGTAAATCCCATTCGCTTGTCCGGCAGATTTTTCTTTCTTACCACTCCGGACAATGCCCTTTTGAATGCCGTGTCCGATGATTCATTGAGTATTTTCTGGGCGGCTTCCAGAACCAGGTCAGCCGTCATATTTTCCAGTAAAACAGTCTGATCGATCTTTTCTGAAGTGTTCTTTTCTTTACTGGTGGTAGAGGACAGCGGCTGTGAAAGCTTGCTTCCGTCACGATAAACAGTACAGGCCTTAATGCCTTTTTGCCAGGCATATTCAAAGTTTTCCTGAATTTCCTTTACTTCTGCCTCATGCGGGAAATTGATTGTTTTGGATATTGCACCTGATATGAATGATTGCACGGCGGCCATCATATTGATGTGGGCACGGGGAGATAAAAATCTTTTCCCGTGAGGGCCGCATTTGTTCGCACAGTCAAAGACCGGCAAATGTTCTTTTTTCAGGTTGGGGGCGCCTTCTATGGTCATGGTGCCGCATATGTAGCTGTTGGCTTCCTCTACTTGCTGCTCTGTAAAGCCCAGGGCATAAAGTAAATTAAAATCAGCTTTAGTATATTGCTTCTGATCTATGCCGATTCGCCTCATGCATTCCTCACCCAGTGCAAAGGCCGAGAACAGATAGTTTATATGGAAGCTGGATCGTGCACCTTCCTCCAGTGTTTTTATATCCGATTCCGAAAATCCCTTGGATCGCAAGGTTTCGTGGTTTATATAGGGTGAGTTTCTGAATGTTGCATGACCTATAATATGGGCTATAATATTATTTATTTCATAGTCCGAATATCCGAGGCTTAGCAGCGCAGCAGGCAAGGCATTGTTGACTATTTTAAAGTAGCCGCCTCCGGACAGCTTTTTGAATTTTACCAGTGAAAAGTCCGGTTCAATTCCTGTCGTATCGCAATCCATAAGCAAGCCGATGGTGCCGGTAGGGGCTACCACCGTAGCCTGAGCATTTCTGTATCCGTACTTTTCGCCCAGCCTTACCACTTCATCCCATACTTTTTGAGAAGCATCAAATAAATTCTGGGGACAATATTTCTCTTCTATCCCCTCTGGTTGTATGGACAAGCCTTCATAAGCCTTTTTATCGTTGCAGGCGGCTGCTCTATGGTTTTTCATGACCCGCAGCATGGCTTTACGGTTTTTTTCAAAGTGTTTGAATGGCCCCAGGACTGCTGCCAGTTCTGCGGATGTTTTATAAGCAGTCCCTGCCATGATGGAAGAGATCGAGGCTGCTATTGCTCTTCCCTGGTTGCTGTCGTATGGAATTCCTGAAGACATCAGTAATCCTCCCAGATTGGCAAATCCCAGCCCTATGGGTCTGTATTCATAGGAAAGAGCAGCAATTTCCCTGGTCGGGTATTGGGCCATCAGTGTGGTTATTTCCAATACGACAGACCAGATTCTGCATGTATGAGCAAATCGCTCGTGATCAAACAGCTGTTTCTTTTTGTCCCAGAACCTGATCAGATTGACTGAAGCGAGATTGCAGCCTGTATTGTCCAGAAACATATATTCGGAGCAGGGATTGGAAGCCCGTATTTTGCCTCCTTCCGGGCAGGTATGCCATTCATTGATGGTAGTATCAAACTGGACTCCGGGATCTCCGCATTGCCAGGCAGCAAATGCGATCTGATTCCATAATTCCTTTGACGATATATTTTTAAGCTCTTTTCCATTGGTCCGTGATGTAAAGCCCCAGCTTTTATTTTCCTTCAGATTTTCAAAAAACTCATTGGGGATACGAACCGACAGATTCACATTTTGTCCGGAAACGGTCTGATAAGCTTCCCCTTCATAATCGGAAGAAAACCCTCCGGCTACCAGAGCGGCTACCTTTTCTTCTTCTTTCAGCTTCCAGTTTACCATTTCGGGGACTTCCGGATGGTCCAGATCTACGCACACCATTTTGGCTGCCCTTCTGGTTGTGCCGCCGGACTTTATGGCTCCGGCTGCCTTGTCTGTTACTTTCAGAAAAGACATAAGCCCGGACGACTGCCCGCCGCCCGACAGCTTCTCATGTGTGGCACGGATTTTTGAGTAGTTTGTGCCCGCTCCTGAACCATACTTGAATATTCTTGCTTCTTTGACCAGCAGGTCCATTATTCCGCCTTCGTTTACCAGGTCATCTTCTACGGACAAAATGAAGCAGGCATGTGTCTGAGGTCTTTCGTAGGCAGAGGAAGACATCTTTAGCTTCTCGTCCTTGGGGTCCACAAAATAATGTCCCTGTGAAGATCCCGTAATGCCATACGAATTATATAATCCGGTATTAAACCATTGTGGTGAATTGGGCGCGGCTATTTGTGCCAGCAGGGTATATACGATTTCGTCATAAAAAGCCTGTGCATCCTCTTCTGAGGAAAAGTAACCATACTTTTGTCCCCATACTCTCCAGCAATCTGCCAGGCGATGCACCAGCTGCTTTACTGAATATTCGCCGCCGGTACTTCCGTCTTTCTGCGGAACTCCCGTACGGCGAAAATATTTCTGAGCCATAATATCCGTTGCTACCTGCGACCAGTTTCTGGGAGCCTCTACATGGCTCATTTCAAAAATAACCTCGCCGTCGGGGTTTTTAATGGCTGATTCTCTTATCTCGTAGTTGAATAAATCGTATGGGTTTTGACCCTGGGGTACAAAAAATCTGTTTATTCTCAGCCCTTTTTTTTCTTTTGTTTGCACTCTTTCCGACATAGAAATAATGGTTTAATAAAGGATGTTTTTGTCTTTTATTATGCTAATGTACCAGACTAAATACTTTATAAAAATGATTTATGTCATTGCCGGAAACTATCTGGCAGCCTAAACTTGAGTTTTTAATGCTGCCATGAACTATCTGAGAATTACAAAAGCATTTACCTTTGAAATGGCTCATCAGCTGCTTAATTATGAAGGTCAGTGCAGGAATATACACGGGCATTCCTATACATTATATGTCACTATCGGCGGAGAAGCCCTGTGTAATCCGCTGGACCCCGGAGATGGTATGGTTATGGATTTTTCGGAGCTCAAGAAAATCGTAAATAAAGAGATTGTGCATCCATATGACCATGCGCTGGTGCTGAATTATCTGACTCCGGCAGATCATATTTTGCAATTGCAGTCGGTAACCGAAAAAATTATTCTTACGCCTTTTCAGCCTACCTGCGAAAACCTTACCGTGTACTTTGCAGGTGTTTTGTCTGACTGTCTGCCTGCTCATGTCAGGCTTCTGAAATTAAAGCTATATGAAACATCCACTTCGTACTGCGAGTGGCTTTGCGAGGACAATGTCTGAGTACCTTATGCGCGTATTTTGTGCTTTGGCTGAATAAGGTCTGTGTTGTAATAAAGACCTTTATTCTCCTTTCGCTGAAGAGAAGCCCGGAGAATGAGTCCGGCAATCCCGGCCAGATTCAGGATTTCTGTTTTTTTATACGAGCTTTTTAGTAAGCTGATTTCTTCTGAAATAGTATCGAGCTCCTTTATTCCGGACAATATGGATCCGGTATTTCGTACAATGCCGGCATGGTCAGTCATCAGGCTGTTTATGCTGCTTTTTATCCGATCCGCTTCTATGTCTGCTGTGGTCAGTTTTTCCGGTTTTTCACTATGTATTTCTGGCAGGGTAGAGGGACTTGCTTTGGAAAGGCTTGCCGTAGAATGCACGTAAGCCTGATGAGCAAAAACCAAAGCCTCCAGCAATGAATTGGATGCCAGACGGTTTGCCCCGTGCAACCCTGTAGAAGCACATTCCCCTATGGCATACAGGTTCTTTATCGTACACTGCCCCCATTGGTCGGTTTTTATTCCGCCACATAGATAATGCGCCGCCGGAACAACCGGAATCAGATCCCTGTCCGGTTCAATATTTATCGAGCGGCATTTATAATAGATGTTGGGAAAATCATTTCTGAAGCTGGCGATCGGTATATTCGTACAATCCAGGTATACATGCTCGGCCTGCTCTTTTTTCATTTCATGCTCAATGGCTCTGGCTACGATGTCGCGGGGAGCCAGGGAGCCCAGGCCGGAGTAGTTATTCATAAAAGGATTTCCTTTATGATTTACCAATATGGCGCCCGCGCCCCGTACAGCTTCCGATATTAAAAAAGAAGGATTTTCGCCTTTTGAAAATAAGGCAGTCGGATGAAACTGAACAAACTCCATGTGTTCTATTGACGCACCCGCTCTTGCTGCCATGGCGATTCCGTCTCCGGTAGCAATAAGCGGATTGGTCGTGTTTTTATAAACCTGCCCTATGCCGCCTGTACATACAATTGTTTTCTCCGAAAAAACTTCATATTCCTTTTCTGTCGCAATATTTATAAACTGTGCGCCTATACAGGTATCTGAATGCCGGGGATGCAGAATTAAATCGTTGGCAAAGAAATGAGTAAGAATTTTTATGGATGGAAACTCTTTTATCTTATTTAAAAGCGTCCTTTGTATTTCCAGTCCGGTTATATCCTTATGGTGCAGTATTCTTTTTTGCGAATGCCCGCCTTCGAGGCACAGATCATATAGGCTATGCCCGTTCTTGTCAAACGAAGCTCCCCATGAAATAATCTCCCCGATTCGTGCAGATGCCGATTTTACTGTCAGATCCACTATGGATGAACTGTTTAAAAAATCGCCGGCAATAAGCGTATCCTGATAATGTGACTGGTAGTCTGATTCGGATGGAATCAGCACAGCCGCAATCCCGCCCTGCGCGTAGCGTGTATTGCTCTCCAGCTCATTGCTTTTGGTAACGACCAGGATGCTTTTATCAGGGAAATCCGTTGCCACCTTTATGGCATAGGTCAGGCCGGCTATGCCTGATCCTATGATCAGGAAATCAGTACGTATTTTCATTTTGCTTCCGTTATTTCAAACATCCTGCGTATAGACTTCATGGCATCCCGGGCTATTTTATCATCAACAAATACCTCCTGCTTTTCATGCAGGAGACTGTCGTAGATCTTTTCCAATGTATTCATCTTCATATAGGGGCATTCGCCGCAGTTGCAGGACGTATAAAAAGAAGGCGGAGCCGGAATGATCAGCTTGTCGGGGATCGCCTTCTGCATTTGGTGAAGAATACCAGCTTCGGTAACCACGATAAATTTTTCCGATCTGCTGGTTGCAGCATACTTTATCAGCTCGCCGGTTGAGCCGATAAAATCAGCTATCATTATAACCACTTCGGCACATTCGGGATGGGCTATGATTTCAGCTCCCGGGTTTTCTTTCTTTAGAGCAAGAATTTTTTCTTCTGAAAAAGCTTCATGCACAAGGCAGCTTCCGTTCCATAGCACCATGTCTCTGCCTGACTTCTCCTTAAGATATCTTCCCAGATGCTTGTCCGGAGCAAATAGCACCGGTTGAGAAGCCGGAATGGAATTAATTATTTTCAGGGCATTGGCCGAGGTGCATACGATATCACTCATGGCTTTTATCTCGGCGCTGCAATTTACATAAGTAAGTATCAGATGGTCGGGGTACTGATCTGTAAACTCTTTGAACTTGCCGGGCGGGCAGTCGTCTGCCAGCGAGCAGCCAGCTTCCGGATCAGGCAGCAATACCTTTTTCCCGGGGGATATTATTTTTGCTGTTTCTGCCATAAAAGAAACTCCTGCAAACAGAATAATATCTGCAGGAGTTTGGGCAGCCTGATATGCTAAGCCCAGACTATCTCCTATGAAGTCAGCAATTTCCTGAATTTCGGGTTGCTGATAATAGTGCGCCAGTATGACAGCGTTTTTTTGCTTCTTTAATGCCTCAATCTTAGAAACCAGATCCATTTCTTGCTACTCCTCTTTTTCCCTCATTACTAGACCAGATTCCTTATCTGAAGAATAAAATAAAAGGTTACTACAGTAAGGAGAAGAATCACTGCAACCATAGTATAAATCAGATAATTAATAAATGAAGCCGGGCTGGCAGCTGGTTTTTCCTGCTGCTCGGCTGGTTTTACTTTCGCTTTGGTCTCAGGTACGGGTTTTTCCTGTACCGCTGCCGCTGGTGTGCCTCTGCTGGCAATAAATGCCAGCATGCTTTTGATCTCCTCGTCTGAAAGAAATGCGTGATCCGGCATCAGTATCTGGTTGTATTCGTCAAACAGCTTCTGAGCCTCCGGATCGGATTTGATCATATCGCCCGGTTTCCTGATAAATTTAAACAGCCAGTCCTCTTTTCTTCTTTCGGAAACACCCAAAAGGTCTGGTCCGACACGTTTTCCTTCGCCGATACTATGGCAAGCCTTGCAATTGGAGTTAAACAATTTTTCACCCGCTTCGAAATCCTGTGCCCAAAGCGAAAATCCGCTGAATAATAGGGTTATAAGTACTGATAGCTTTTTCATAAACCTGTCTGTTTTAATAATGCAAAGAAATAAGAGTGTCTCCTTCAATAAAATGACATATATCACTTTTATTAAGAATAAAAGACCTTTTTATCTTTTAATAATGTATTTATATTGCTCCGGTTCTATTGCAGGAAAGAATGGCAATAAAATTAACTCTCTAACCATACCAATTATGATAGCTATAATCGGAGCAGGTATTTCAGGGCTTACGCTGGCTTATGAATTACAAAAGCAAAACACGGACTATATTCTGCTGGAAGCATCCGGCCATCCGGGCGGTGTAATCAGATCGTCTGTAAAAGATGGCTATATGCTCGAAAAAGGGCCCAATATGCTTCTGGCTGATGACCGGTTAAAAGCCTTTATTAAAGAGCTGGGACTGGAAGACCAGATAGCGTATCCCTTGCCTGCGCACAGGAAAAGATATATTTACAAAAACGGAGCATACCGGCCATTGCCTGCTTCGCCTGCTTCATTCCTTTTCAGTGATTTTTTCAGCCTGAAAACCAAAATTGATGTGCTCAGGGAGCTGTTTAACAAATCTGCACCTCATCAGAGCAACGAGACGATATCGGCTTTTTTTGAACGACGATTTAATAAAGAAATAGCTGATTATATTGCAGATCCTCTGATTTCAGGAATATATGCCGGAAATGTCAGGGAGCTGCTGATTCATAAAACCTTCCCTTTTTTACTTAAAATGGAAGCAACTTATGGTTCTGTTTTAAAGGGATTTATAAAAAGCAGGAAAGCCCCAAAAAAAGATTCTGTCAGCTTTACATCCGGTATGAGTGCCCTGACTGATAAGCTGGCCGGTAAGCTGGCCGGAGTCAGATACCATTGTAATGTTACTTCTGTGGGCAGAAGCGGTCAGAATACGATACTTTATTGTGATACAGGTCTCGAAAAGATCAGAATTGTTGCCGAAAAAGTTGTTATTACCTCCCCGGCATACGCAACGGCCGCTATGATAAAGCAATTGTATCCTGTCTTTGCCAGTGTGCTGGAAAATATACAGTATGCCCCGATAGTCAAGGTGTTTACCGCCTTTGATAAGAAGGCAGTAAAACATGCTATGGACGGATACGGCGGGTTGAATCCGTCCTGTGAAAACCAGTATATTATGGGTAGCATCTGGAACAGCTCGGTCTATCCGGAATCCTGCCCTGAAAATCAGGTATTGATTACCTCCATGGTCGGCGGAAGCATGCATCCTGACTATACGTTGCCGGATGATGAATACATAAAGAATAAAGTGATCGGGGAGCTGAAAAGATACTATACCATCAGCTCGGATCCGGTATTTTGCTCTGTACAGCGCATACCCAACGCTATTCCACAGTTTAACAGGCATATACTGCCTGTAGATGCCTGTGCAGCCGAATTGGAGAAAGACGGTATCTATATATGTGCCAGCTGGAAAGACGGAGCTGCTATAAGCGACTGCGTGAAGAAAGCCATGAATATGGCCGAAAGGCTCAACGCGTTGATGGCTGGTGCAGTCGTCTGCTGATTTTATGTATGGGAGTCAGCTATTCCGGATTTTTAATCCATACTTCCTGTCACAAGATTTTCAATCCGGATTCAGACAACAACAGCCAGCTCATTTTCTGCAAGCTGGCTGTTGTTGTCTGACAGGAGAATGTACGTACAGACCTATCGGATATGCACCTGCTGATTATATGTCCCGGTTTTGGTAATGACCTGTAGTATGTACATACCCTCAGGCAGGCCGCTAATATCCAGCTGCTTCCTTCCTGCCTTGGACAGTAGCTCAGTACCGTTTAGCGACAGAATACGGATCGCTTCGGGATCTGCTTCTACCGTAATATAACCGCTGGCAGGATTAGGGTAGAAGCGTATTCTGTCAGCGGGCAGGCTGATAGCAGTACCCGTGATGACCGCCTTCTGAAAAATGGCGGAATAGCCGGAGCAGGTCTCATTGGAAATGAGTACAGCGTAATTGCCGCTTTCCGGCATTGTGAAAGCCCTGTCTGTGTAACCGGTAAGTACAGAAACGGTACTGTCTCCGGAGAGGCTGACCCATTGGAAGGTGGCATTGCCAGCCGTGGCTTCCAGAAGATCCCCGGTCTGAGTTACCTCAAAGTCAATAGCACAGAAATTGAGAATGACTACTCCATCAGCTCCTGATGTAGCCGGAGAACCGGAGCCATTGCCACCGCCGCCACCGGCTCCGTACTTCTGCGCGGGTGCAGCCGGATTGGAATTATCCAATCCATGTGAGCAATTATTATAACCAGCCCCTTTACTGCCATAGCCTCCGGGATATCCGCCGGAAAGTCCTCCGGTGCCGCCCTGATCAGGGCACCCGCCCGAAACATATGGCTGAGGATATCCGCCGTCACTGCCGTTGCCTTTTCTTCCGGCAGCCCCGCCGCCGCCACCGCCATAGTACGTCCAGAAGCCTTTACCACCGCTGCCGCCCTGATAGTTGGCGAGGTTGCCGTTCTGGCCGGTGCCTCCGGCTCCTCCCGGCCTGTAGCCGTTATCATCGGGCGAAAACGGGGCGTTTGCTCCTCCCGAAGCGCTGAGCAGCGTAGAAAAGCTGCTGGTTCGGTTACCCTGGTTCTGTCCGACCGTAACCGTATAGTCCGTATTGGGAGTCAATGTATGAATGCCTGCAGCATATCCTCCGGCTCCGCCGCCGCCGAGTCCGTTGCCTCCGCCGTTGCCTCCTGCGCCGACCACCTCGATTACAGGAGTGGAGACAATGCTGTTCTGGTGATTGTATATGGCATCCTGCTCAAAAATGATGGTTCCGTACTGCTGGCTGTCTTTGATCAGATCGGCTTTGGAAATGTGAATAAAGGCGCTCGTGTCGGTACAGGATCCGTTCGAAACAATGACCGCATAGCTTCCGGCATGTTGTACCGCCAATGTCCGGTTAACAGCGTTCTGCATAGGCGTATGATTTCTGTCGATCCACTGATAGCTTGCGTCTGCCTGGTTGGCATGCAGGGTGAGCCCTAGTTGAGTTATGCCCAGGTCTATCAGACAGGTTGAAATACGCACCCAGCCGTTGGCGCCGTTTGTAGCCGGAGAGCCGTTGCCGTTTCCGCCTCCGCCGCCGGCTCCGTAGTTACCCGCCTCGGTAGCCGGAGATATATGCTCCTGTCCGGACCGGCAATCTAAATAGCCTGCCCCCTTGGCGCCGTTTCCGCCGGGATATCCGCCTGAAATACCCGGAGCTCCTCCATTGTGAGGGCACGAATCTCGATTATATGAGCTTGTGGAACCTCCCGGGATTCCATTGCCGTTTCTTCCGGCAGCGCCGCCACCACCACCGCCATAATAGGTCCAGTAGCCTCGGCCGCCGTTTCCGCCGTTTCGGTTGGCAATGTTTCCGCCTGAGCCTTTCCCGCCGTTTCCCGTAATGCCGAAACCATCGGGAGATCGGTCAAATGTAGCATCCGTACCACCGGTAGCCTCCAGGAAACTGTTGACAGAAGATATACGGCTTGTGCCCGCATTTTGCCCTACAGTGACGGTAAGGATTTCTCCGGGAGTGACTTCATAGATACCGGAGGCATATCCGCCGCCGCCGCCGCCGCTTAATCCGTTTGCCCTGCCATTGCCGCCGGCTCCGACAGCTTCAATAAGGACCCGGCTTGTGTTTTGCGGTACAGTATAGGTTCCCGAAGTATGGAAAATTGCTTCGTCCTGTCCCATACCCATGATTGCATGGAAAAGAAGGGTACAGGTGAGTAGTCTTTTGATCATCAGAATAAAATTGAAAAATACCAGGCGCCAAAGCTAAAAAAATATATGGCTATTCGTATGTGTTTTTGACAGAAAGATTGTATTTCTGTCCGGGTGACTGAGGAGAGTCCGGGCTTTCCTGCACGCTTCCCTTTTTAATTTGGAAATACTACAACAGTACATGCATGAGGAAAAAACGTAGTAGTGATCGTACAGCGCTTAAATTTCAGGAATGAGCATAAATAAAACAGAAATTCTGAACCGTATTTGCTACACAGAGCTCGTTTATGGCCGCATAAACAAAAAGCTGGATAGCAAGCTTTCGAAATCCGAAATAGAAGAGATGCTTTTTGAAATAATAAAGCAGACACAGGAGCAGTTTTTTCAGAAAGCGGGGAAAAACATCTATGTGTCGAACTTTGAAAACAACATCAGGATAACAATACATTCAACCACATGTAGAATTATTACAGTCGACATAATTAGTAAATGACAGAAATAAGGTACATGAAAATAGGGTATATAACCAGTGAATGAATGTGAAGATGGGGGTGTGAAGAGCGAAAATGCTCCCGGATATCCTGTTTCCGGCGGAAATAATTTTTATGTAAAAATAAGCGGTTGGGAACCTCTCAGGTCAATGGGGTAATTGATGTATTGCTGCCTGCTGACAAACAAAGCGAAATTTGTATCTCGGTGGTTTTTGCAGGGATTGGCGGCCGGTCTTATCGGGTAAGAGAAGAAACATGGCTGCTTCTCTCTCCCCGAAAAATCATAAGAATTCCGAATAGCCTATTTTATTACCAGCTTCACCGATTCACTGCTTTCCCCGATGGTTATTTTGAGCAGATAGATACCTGGCAGAAGTGTGCCTTTTTCTATGATCGTCTGATAAGAGCCGGGACCCAGGTAGGCGCTGATTAGCTCTCTGACCTGATTTCCATACAGATCATACAAAGACATCTCTGCTTTTCCGGACCTCTCAAGACGGTATTCGATAGTAGAAAAATCAGTGAACGGATTAGGATATATATTTTTTATAAAGCTGGTTTTGTAGGCGAGCTTCTTTTTATTGATATTGGTAACCGTTCCGTCCGGCAAAAATGCGCCGGTGATCTCCAGATTGTCTTTTACCTCGAGTCCCCGCAATACCATATTCAGCTCCCTGACGCCGAATACAATCCCGTTTTTAGGTGTCTGATCCTCGTTTCCGGCAATGGAATCAGTTTCCTGTGTCAGAATATAGAGCTTGTCATCATCACCAAAAGACGCGTCCATTTCCCATACATAAAAGGTAGAGTCGGCAACCAGAGGCGAATTGGTAATTTCTTTCCAGGGACTGTCATCCCTTAAGTTTTTAAGATATAGTTCAATTCTGCCCTGATCAATGCTGTCTGTCGTATACACAGGTCTTATTTTCTGGAACGTGGCAGAGGCAACAGATTGCGAGTTTACAGATACAACCGGTTTGTAAAAATTATAATCCGCTCCTTCATCAGCGATATAATAATCCCATACGTCCTGAGACTGGTGGTACACTCCGATATAGAATTCATTTTTCAGCCCCTCATTCGTTTCGCTGGTGGTCGTAAAGCCTATGATGGCATAGTCATCATTCATATCAAAGGACAGCTCATCAAATGAGAAGCCCGAAGCTCCTTCAAATCCCTCAATTACTTCGGGTGTTTCCCACGCGTCATTGATATAGGAAGTGGCGTAGAGCTTGCTGTCTCTTGTATTTTCATTGCCGTCGGGATCATTGATCCAGACCAGCACGGCATAATCATGCGCTTCGTTGAACTTGACCTGAAGATCCTTGTTGACACCCGGTATATTGGTCAGTTGCTGTGGTTGTGCGAGATACCATGTTGACCCTGTCAGAGTAAGGGTAGTATACCAGATAGAGTTCTTCCTGCTTTGCGCATTTTCCTGCACCATCCAGGTGATTAATGCGAAGTCAGAACCGTTGACTGTTACTTTTGCCCGGCTTTCTGCTCTTCCGGTCTGAAATCCCGAAATATCGTCCGCCAGCATTTCATTATACACGATTGCCTTGGATGCCGCATCATAAAACGCGAGGTAAATATCCTGCGCTTCCAGCAGGTCCTGAACCGATATGCCTGATGGAAGATTACTGAGATCGTATCTGTTCTGGCAGTAGGTTATAAAAGCAGAGCCATCCGGCGTAAAAGCCAGCGAAGGATTGTTGATGCCGTGCGTATTTTCAGCAAGTATCAGAGGCGGCTCAAATTTATTTTCCGATTTATTCAGGATGGAGAATAATAATGCGCTGGTTTCGGCAGTATTGTCCACCCATACCGCCCCCATATGCTCGCCGGCTCCTGTAAATACGGGTTCCGGTGAGAATTCAGGCAGCACAAACGATTCGTTTATCCTGTAGGTATTTACGATGGATTGCGCGTTGTCCGGATCATAGACCGGTGTTAGCGTTCCCGGGTAGGAGCCAAAGGATTCGTCCACAAATGCCTTGGGGCCATAGGTATATACCCCGGCGCCTTCGGAACCCCGGAATGAAAAGGCTTTTACATTAACCTGTCCCAGCAGGCTGTAATCTCCCCCGAACTGAAGATCGGTATTTTCAGCCGGTATATTCCGGTAGCGTATGCCGGCGCCTAATCTGGCTCGTAAAGTCAGGGTTGCATCTGCCGAAAGCATTCCTCCCAGAACATTTACGTTTCCTCTTATATATCCTTCTCCGTCTGCCTTTACAAGCAGGGAGGTTTCCTCTGTTCCTGATTGCAGAAATCCCCATTGTCCGCCCTGATTGCCTGCTACAATTTTTCCGTCAAGAGATGCCTGGAAGGTGAGGCCTGCATCAAATTTAATTGTGATAAAAGGAGCCAGAGGAAAGCTTATGCCCGGCAGGGCAAAAGAATAGCTGTTTGTCTCCAGATGCCCCGAAGCGATCAGCGAAAAGTTCAGATCCTGATCAAAGCTTATAACCGCTCCGAGAGAAAGCTCCCTGAACTCGGTATGTAATCCAAGAGTATTCAGATTGAAAAGTATGCATTCTCCGGCAGCTTTGGCTTCACCCGTATGTTTGTCCAGGGTAAAGTAGTAGGCAAGATAAGGAGCTTCTACTCCAAAAGGCCGCCCTGACAATCCGGTCAGTCCGGCAGGCAGATATTCTGTAAGGGTAAAGTTAATGGGATTGTATACGGTCCAGGTAATGCTGTCTCCGTTGGTGGCTGTATAATATATCAAGGCATCCTTTGCCCACAGTGGTTTGGGCTTTATCTGCAGGGAGTAGCTTTCTGACAGTCCTGTCATATTATTGGCTGCATTCAGAAAAAATGCGGTTAGCACAGCGCCGGGCTTTGCCGTTTTCATATCGATAGTGCCTTTGGCGGAATTGTTTCCGGGAGCAGCATCCAGCGCGTAGCCATACTCCTCCGAAAGCGCAGCATCGGAAATAATGAAAAGAACATGTTCGGTTCCGGCAGGAACAGGGCCGGAGTAGGTAAACTCGTTTTCCAGAGGAAGCCCTTCGACAAAAGGCCCGAATCCCTGGCTCGCTGAAATAGTTTGGGCCCGGGAATAGTTAAAGGATAAAAAGAAACCCAGAAGAATTAAAAAATTTGCAAGTTTCATAAAGTGCTAAATTTTAAAAAGGGATAATGCATGCAATATGAGTAATTTATGCTGGAAGAAAAAATGTCATCTCTATTCTTTTTTCTTATCCCCGTACACCACGCACAGGACTTAATCGGTCGGTGGGCTTTTGGGGGAAACCGGCCGGTGACATACCTTCTCATATCTATTTTTTTGAGCCTCCGGATGTTATCATCGGGCCGGGCATTTAATGCTTTTTTATGGTAACCCCCGCCGTTTTTTTTAGTATACTTAAAAGCTAAATTCTTTTCTGCTCATTCATATAGCGAGCGAGTTTAAAAGGAGGATTTTATAAAATAACTGAAATATAATTGCTTACACAGTGACCGGTTGCAGAAGGGCAGGAGAGGTAAGCGCTAAAAAAACAATGTATGAGACTACCGCTGATTTTTAACCGCTATGCGTGCTTGTTGTATTGCCTTATGATAAGCTTCGGTATGTATGCGCAGTTGCCGGAGACAGAAGACACTGAAAAAGAGGAGCCGCATTGCGGTTCCGATATTCTGCTGAACCGTCAGGATACGAAACGTGAGGCGTTCGAACAGCGGTTGTTGCAGAATGCTATGAATGTTCTGGGTGACGAAGAAGAGTTGACAGAATACAGAGTGCCAGTCGTTTTTCATATCGTGCATCAGAACGGAGCGGAAAACATTCCGGATTCGGACGTGCAGGACGCGTTGCGGCTTCTGAACGATGCCTTTAGCAACGAAGCTCCCTTTGCCTCTCCCCGGGGAGTGCCCGTAGGAATCCGCTTTTGTATGGGTTCAGGTGCGTCCAATATCACCAGACATCAGTCTGCTCTTACGAATGTAGTGATGGAAGATGATGACCTTGCATTGAAGGAGATCGGGGCCTGGCCGGCCAGAGATTATATTAACATATGGGTCGTAAATTCGATCTCATCACTTACTATGGGGCCGTCTGTGGCAGGCTATGCGATGATGCCCTACACGCACGGAGCACCGTTTGACGGCGTGGTGGTCGAAGCAGCTTTTGTCAATGGCAATCCGGATATGGTGAAAGTCCTGGTACACGAAATGGGGCACTATCTGGGTTTGTACCACACCTTTGAGGGCAGCTGTAAAAACGACAACTGCCAGACTGATGGTGACAGGGTCTGCGATACCCCGCCGGATCGTTCTGTCGCGCCGGTAGGATGCGATAGTTTTGCCAATACCTGTACGTCAGACGAAGACGATGCGTCCGTTAACAATCCTTTCCGTGCAGTGGCCCTGGGCGGACTGGGAGATCAGCCGGACATGCATCAGAACTATATGGATTACGGCTTTCAGGAATGTCAGAATACATTTACTGCGGGGCAGCGAAAACGAATGCGCGATGCCTTGCTGGAGGCCCGAAGCAGCCTTATTGATAATGCACATTCCTGCACTCCTTGTGCGACACCGTTTCAGGCCGATATCAGTCATTTGCCTGATACATGGCCTGCCGGGGTGCCGTTGGAGTTTACCGTTAACACGGATAATGAGAGTCCTTTGCTGTACATTTTCTGGATGATCGACAATACAGGTGCATCGGAGAACATCGTGACGCGTACGTTTTATGAGGCGAAGACAGTGACTGTAAAAGCATATGTGTATGATCTGAATATGCTTGGCTGCGATCAGGAGCTGACGGCAACCATCAATATTACCTGTCCGGTAGCCAAACCGGTATTTACAGCAAACAGTCCGGATGGTCTGACGAGTCCGGGTGAAACCGTGCGTTTTGAGACCGAAGAATCCGCTTATCAGTACAGCTGGCAGGTGGATGGCGCCAACAGAGGTATGGGCGCTTCGTTTGATTATCTGGTAGACGGAACAGAGGGCAGGCTGATTACGCTGATTGCCAACAACGGCCTGTGTCAGGCAGTGAGTGAGCCTTACTATCTGCTTCCCGGCAATTGTGCCGACAGCAAAGAGAATAATGTCTGGTATTTCGGATCGTATGCGGGCATCGATTTTAATTACAAGCCGGCCAGAGCCATTCAGGGGAAGCTGACTACGGAAGAAGGCTGCGCTGTGCTTTGTGATATTGACGGTACACCTTTATTTTATTCCAACGGAAGCACAGCAGGCAATAGTCAGACAGGATCGCAGCTGTTAAACGGTGATGGCCTGACAGGTACGATTACCACGACACAATCGGCCTTGTTTGTGCCTGTGCCCGGAAGCGATCGCTATGTATATCTGTTTACCGTAGACGCGCAGGCAGGAGAAACCCATCTGGCGACCAACGGCGGTATTTCCTATTCCGTCATCGATCGTCTGGGGGATAACGGAAAGGGGGAAGTGACGGAAAAGAATACCTTGCTGCTTACTCCGGCAGTAGAAAAGGTAACTGCGGTCAAAAACCACAGAGGCGACGGTATCTGGGTGATCGCGCATGAATGGAATTCCGATGCCTTTTATGCCTGGCAGGTAACCGCAGCAGGAATAGGCGCTCCGGTGATCAGCAGAATAGGCTCCGTGCTTCAGTCTCCGGTAAATACCATAGGTACGCTTGCGTTAGGGGAAATGAAGGCATCGCCTTCCGGACGAAGAATAGCCATGGCTACTCAGGGAACCGGATCGTATGAGGTGTTTGATTTTGACAACCATACAGGGAAGCTTTCCAATGCTGTTTTCCTTAAAAACAGCCTTACAGCAAGTGCGTATGGTGTCAGCTTTTCTCCCAACGAGCGCTATCTCTATGGTACCCCGATCACGCAGTTCCATCTGATTCGTTTTGATCTGCATGCAGGCGATCAGGAAGCTGTTAGCAACTCCGCGGTGCTTATAAGCAATGTAAAATCGATCAGCGGAGGCAGCATACAATCAGGACCCGATGGCAAGATCTATATGGCTCACAGGAACAGCCCGTATCTGTCTGTGATATCCAATCCCAATGCGGAGGATGTGGCAGATTGCGGCTTTGAGCCGGAGTCGTTTAAGCTGGCAGGAATCAGCCGTTCCTTTTACGGACTACCCAATCCGGTGCAAAGTGTACTGTTCTCTGTGCGACCAGTCATCTATGGGGCGGATAAAGTATGTATCCCGCACCCGCAGCAGGACACACTGGTTCATTATACCTTTACTCCGAGAGGACGAGCCACCTATTCATGGATACACAAAGGTCCTAACACATTTACCAGCGTAAATGATACGGCTATCGCTGTACGGTTTACCGTGCCGGGCACGGATACACTGATATTGACACGTACAGCCCCCTGCAATGAGCTGTATGATACGCTTTATATTACATCCGGACTTCCTGTATCCGTATCGTTAGGACCGGACCATCCGGTTTGCAGCGGCGCATCCGTCACACTTGATGCAGGGCCTGATTTTGCGGATTATCGCTGGAGCCAGGGGGCAAGAACAAGGACAATAAGCGTAACAGACGAAGGAACCTATTCAGTGCAGGTGCAAACAGCGGGTGGTTGTATCGCCCGTGATTCTGTGGATATTGTCTTCAGAAAGCTGCCTGAACTGGATCTGGGCAGAGATACGTCCATCTGTTCCGGAGAGTCAATCGTGCTCATAGCCCCTGAGGGGATGGATTCCTATCTGTGGAGCAACGGAGCCACCACGGCAGCCAGCCAGGTAGCAGAGGCCGGTTCGTATACAGTGACTGTCGGTAAGTACGGTTGCCTGTTTACCGATACCATTCACATCTGGAAAGACCTTCCCGAACATATTCTGGGCAAGGATACACTGGTGGCATGCGTAGGAAGCCCGGTTGCCATCACTGCTCCGGATGGCTTTGACAGCTATACCTGGAAGCGGCCCGATGCGGATAGCTGGCATGAAAGGACTATTGACCTGAAGGAAGCCGGCTATTATGTATTGGAGTATGCCAGTCGCTGCGGCACTGCCAGCGATTCGGTCTATTACGAAGTGATTCGCATAGCGCCCTTTGATACGCTCATCACCTGTGCCGATACAGTTTCTTTTACCACACTCCATGATTTTACAAGCCTTCAGTATGTCGAAGCGGTCAATTACAATATGTATGAATCGAACGGAAGGGATGTGACCGTTTTTGGTTCCGGCAATTATGTTTTCACAGGTTATTTCGAGCTCAGTGATAGGTCCGCGTGTCACATTTTTGAGCGGGTATATATAGCGCTGGACACCGCGGCTGTGCGTCCGGATAAGTCCATCGATCTGGGTCCTGACCGGAGCTATTGCGAAGGCAATATTACTGCGCTCAATGCAGGCCCGGGATTTGACAGCTATCTGTGGAATACCGGCGAGCGGGAGCCAGGCATTACAGCCTATGGATTTGGTACGTATTATGTACAGGCCCGTTATTGCGGATATGACTATGCCGATACGATCCATATTTACCGTACAGAGAATCCGAATCTGGAGCTCGGACCGGATAGGTCGCTTTGTCCGGGAGAGACACTGACGCTGGATGCCGGAGAAGATTTCGAATGGTATCAGTGGGACAACGGCAGCACTTCGCGGCAACGGGTAGTGAGCAGCCCCGGCAGATATGCCATTGCTGCCGGAAGCGATGCGTGCATATGGCGTGATACCATCATGGTATACGAAGGAGGACGGATGCTGACTATAAGCGGTGAAGCGCTGATTTGTGAAAATGAGCTGATGCTGATCAGCGCAGACTATATCTCCGGCGGGACTTATGTATGGGATTCGCTGGGCGTGGAGATCACAGGGACGCATGAATTGTCCGTTACTCAGCCTGGTAGTTATCGTGTCAAAGAAACCGGCTGCCCCGATGCTGTATGGTCTCTGCCATTGACTGTAGAGCGGGAAGCGGTTGCTGCTCCGGTCTTCTCTTTCAATCCTCAGTCGGTGTGCGAAGGAGAGCCTGTAGAAGTACGCTTTGACGCTGCTGCCTATACGGGCTTTTACTGGCACGATACGCATAGTGAGGACAATCCGGCGGTATTTGACGCCCCGGCCACGCCTGTGCTGATCGTCAGAGGACAGAAGTGTCAGGTGGCCTATACGGCAGAGCTGCCTCTGAAACATCCGGACGATTGTATCACCACGGGGCTGGATGCTCCGGCGGCCTGTCAAAGCCTGTTCTACCTTGCCCCGAACCCGGGAAGCGATTATGTGTCATTGGGTACGGCATGTGCACCGGCAGGCGCTGCACAACTGAATGTGCAGGTGAGCAGCCTGGACGGGAAGAGCCTGGAGCGTATCCACGGCTCATTGACGGTGGTCAATGAAAAGCTGAATCAGCTCATGCCTCAGCTAAAGGCGGGAATGTACCTGATAGAGGTCACTACCGGTACGGAAAGGCACTATCTGAAATGGAGCATTGCAAAATAATACAACCGTAACTATAGGCAGCAGGCCCGCAGGAGTGTATCGCCGGGCCTGTTTTTTTTAAGATGTGTATCCAACAGAATAAACAGAGCCAATGAAGAGAGCACAGATTGTGCGCTCAGGCTGGAAATAATTTTACCTTATACCACAGTAAAAATCAATATGCCAATAAAAGGACAACTACTGACCAACCCGGCAAGCGGAGACTCCTATGAGTTTCTTGAAACAGCCAGGGATACTGGAGGCGAACGTGTTACGTTGAAAGCGACCATTAAAAGCAAAGGACATCTGGTGCCTGATCACTATCACGTATTTCAGAATGAAACTTTTGAAGTTATTTCAGGACAGTTAACAATTTTGTCCGACGGACAAACAAGCATATTGTCAGCAGGAGAAAAAATAACCTTACCCAAAAACAGCGCGCATAACCATTACAACAATGAAGATAGTGCGGTGACTTATATTCATACGGTCACACCGGCCATGGACTTTGACTTTTTAATTGAAAACTTAGTCGGACTTGCTGCTGACGGAAAAAGTAAAAACGGAAAATATGGCCTGGTTCAGGAATTGGTGACGCTTAAATACCTCGACAGCAAATCATATCTTGCCGATATGCCGGTTGGTGTACAGAAATTGTTAGCGAATATCATCGCACCTATTGGACGGCTATTGGGTTATCGTGCCATTTATAAAAAATATTCGGGTATAGAAAAATAGCTACCGCCCGCGGTTGCTATAGGGGGCTGGAGTACTTTGATGATTATTGATAAGGCCTCCGGTCGTTGTTTGCTGTTAGTGGAAAGGTTGGCTGGGGGCCACAGGGGGGAGGGGACACTCGGGAAAACTGAGCGGTTGGGGGAGGTAAAAAGTTACAAATACAGGTGGGTATTTGTTAGTATTTTCCCTTTATATCCTGAATGTCCTTTAAGTCACCATAAACTATAAATACCTTTACATCAGTTTCTTTCTGTTGTTCCGCCCTGCGGAATGATAAATATTGATAAGGCCTCCGGCCGTTGTTTGCTGTCAGTTTGAAGGCCGGCTGGAGGGCACAGAGATAGTAATCAGTCGGGGAACCCGGTGATGGGGGAGATCTATTGCTTTTCAGCTTTGTCCGGTTTGCCTTGTCGTAAATATTCTTCAAAATTATCCATTGAATTATCTGATATATTTTTTTTATTGATAAATTGTTGTTTTGTAGTTGGTTGCTTAGTTTTAAACCGCTTATAAAATATACAGGTTTAGAAAAAAATAAAAACCATTTTTAGACAATCTGCACGAAGACTTAAAGATTTTGGTTGTAAATAGACCGGATATCAACAATTGGGGTGGTATAAAAAAAGAGACAACCGTAAATGGTGTCTTCTTCAGTAGACTTGGGCGAGGAGAATTTCCTTTGCCTCACACTCATAATTATTGGATAATTATACAAAATCAGTTTACCAATTTTGTACTATGTATGAAGCTTAAAAATCTATAGATTATCTATTGCAGGTTATTTACTAAAATGGTTAATTAAACTGTTGGATTCTTCAATAATCCACTGATTATTTTGAATTAAATCCTTTACAATACCCAATTGCTTAGATGTTAACAGGGGATCTATACTCTTATTCTTTATGTTTTCCCATTTGCTATTATGTTCTGTCTCTTTAATTTCCTTGGGAACTCCGTTTGGTGTAAGTAATTGAATACTGGGTATTTTTTCTTTTACCAAAGGATATATAATGAATAGACCATCATAATCCCAATCACAGGAATAATAAATAGGCAAGCCTCTTGGATCTGAAAATTCCAGTTTATTTACGTTCTTACCACCTGCATACCATAATTCTATATTGTTAGCTCTAGCTAATGCAGGGCGCTTCAAAAAGTCAATATTTTCACAAAGTACAATACACTTGGGATTGTTACATTCCAGCACATATTTGTATTGCAAGTCTTTATCATCTGCCAATTCCTTAATATCCAAGAGTGTTTTAACAGCGCTGATTAAAGCCTCTTTTCCTAATAGATACTTCTCATTTTTGAAAAACATTAGAGACACTACCCTGACAGTTGCTTCATTTTTTATAATCTGCTCCCGCAAAGGTTCTAAATTACCGCTGTCCATATCCTCTTTTATGCCTATGAGCATTTCAATATCTTTCTCTTCAAAACGAAGTTGGGGTTTCATTAATCCAGTCTCTGTTAAAAAAGCTTCATAACGATTGTACTTCGCTAAATAATCACGTTGGTAAATTTCAGCGAAGCCAGGTAAGGCCAATAATTTCTTATGTGTTTTATCCAGTTTTCTGAGGGAATTAATCAAGTAACTGATTTCTTTACTATTAGCTAGGGTATCGTTCAATTTTACCCCCTCATCTATGTAAAGCTTATTTAATGCTTTTAATTCTATCCAATTCATTCTGTTGCTTTGTTCAAATAAGTACTTAGATGCTCTTTAAAATCTTTTGTCTTGAAATAAGATGAAGATGGATAATAGTTGATCCTATCGCTTACTTTTCCTTTTATCAAATGGTGTGCATACCATTCATCTGATAGGCCAATATTGAAGGCACGTGGTGCCATGGTAATAATCTGGTAGTGAAACTCTTCTGAAATGTCCGGAAAGATATTAAAGTTAGTGTCATCCAAACTTCCTAACTCTTCCAGAATAATGAACCGAAGTCCTTTAGGTTTTTCTTTTTGAGTAGATAATCTTGCCACAGCAAGTAATGCAATCGCAGAATAGCTTTCTCCTGTGCTACCCGAAACATCTTTTCCAAACTCGTCTTCCAGGCTTGCATAAATGTGAAAATATGTTTTGGGATCTAAGAGTTGGGCAATGGGTACTTTTTCATTTAATCCTGCCAGCTTTTTAAAAAAATCTTCAAGAAAGTCAGTAACAGATTGGTCAGAAAATGCCAGTTCTCCACGTATTGCGGCGTATCGTATATCGTAAGCCATTTTCTCTATATCTTCAATCTTAATAGTAGGATTAGGTTTAAATTCTACATTGAAAAGGTATTTATCACTTATTCTTTTCCTATTTACAAAAAAAGTACTGATGGTTTGAACCTGAGCTTTATAGGTATTGTAGCCCTTGGTTGTTCTGGAAAAAATTTCCACCATTCGGTCTCTAATGCCATCTGCAATTCGTGTTCTCTCATTATTTGCGTCCTGCAACGCAGGAACAATCTCGTCTCGGGTTTTTAAATTGGTACCCAGCAAGGCTCTTTCTAATACGCTAAAAGAGTAAGTGTTTTTTTGAAGTTCGTGATTTACCTCGCTGTTCTTTTCTCCTTTCGTTTCTTCGAATTCTGAAACAGCTTCTATATACTTTCTTTTGTAATTATCATACGCTTGGTCAGACTTGTCTTTTAAAGCGGATAATTGCTTTGCTTCAGTATTGAATTGTGCTACATTTTCTTCGAAATACTGATAATAATCGGTGGTCAATTGATCGAAATCATTCTGTGTTTTTAGAATGATTTTCATTACGGTTCCCAGATCGTTCTTTGTTGTTCCTATATCCTTCTGTAGGGATCTTAGCTCGCCTTCTTTCTTTCCCGAACATTTCGATATTTTAGTTATACGTCCTAGCCATTGATTTTTTATCTGTTTTAAACTACGTTCTACAACTTCGGGCTCTTCGTATTGAAGATTGAGTTGCTTTTTTAAATTTTTTAATTCTTCCTCATTCTGTACCTTTTCAGACCGAAGCGTTGCCACTTTTTCATCTATTTGCAAGATACAGGACACAGCGGTTTTTAGCTGCCTTATTTTTGAAGCATCACATATCTCTGGTGAAAATTCGTATTCGAATAAAGTTCTGTTGTATTCCAAACCATCTCTTATATCATCTAATGCCAGCAGCTTTTTTTCTACTTCGGTTAGTTCGGTTCCAAGCTTATTAATGAGTTGCTGCACACGTAGGTTCAATTCAGAATTGTTCATCAACAAATTGGCATCGGGATTATGGGCTATAAATTCTGATAATGTCCCTAACTTTATCCAAACACCTTCTTTTGTTTTATTGATCTGAATATCAGTTAATTCATCTGTATTGATATAACGATCCCTGTTTTTCGGCGATTGAATTTCCGTAGTCGATAGTGTGGCGAAGTATAAAACAGCCTGCATAGCATCGACACTCAATAGCGGCAGGTTATTGATGTACCAATGTAACACACTACCTTCCTGATTATCACTTAGTAGGTTCAATAGTTTTCCTTTCTGTTCTTTGTCTGAAAGGAGTTGTACTTTTAATTTATCTAGCTTGGTCAGCTGTTGTTCTCTTTTTCTTTCTATATTTTCAAGTGTTGAATACCTTTTTAAATAAGGTTGGGCAAAGCTGATATCTTTTTTTATCTCGGCTGCATTCTTTACCGTAGTGTCTACTTTTTCAGAAATGGCTTTCCAACTCTCATCTATTTCAGGCAATACAAGCATTGTCAATTCGATGATCTGATCATTCAGTATTTCTATATTTTCTTTTAGCTGTTTGTACTGATACGCTTGTTCGTGATTTTCTTCGGCCGTCTTATGCCGACTCCGTATTTCACCTTCTAGGCGAGGAATTTTGTCAATTATTTTTTGGAGCTTTTCTAAATCTTCACCTTGTTGTTCCAATTTCTGGTGTTTGTCTGCTTCCAGTTTTTTCTGAGTATTCAGTTCGAGCATACAATTGCTTATTTCAGCAATTTTGTATTCCTTTAGCAACTCGATGTAAGTTTGATATTTCAGATCTATAGCATCCAAACGTTTTTGTTTGTTTCCTAACTGCTTTGCATATTCATCTAAACGCTTGTAATCTTTTAGTACTTTTTCAAGCTCTAATTTCTTTTTTTCAAAATCTGCTTTGATATCCTCTTCAGTTTCTTCCAGCAAGAATTCTTTTAAGTTTTTAGACGCATCTTTACCTGATAATTTAAGGGTCTTGGCTTTTGAAAAAGATTGTATTACTTTGGCAAACGCTTTTAGGTTATTCTCTCTTGAGAGGTTAATGGGCAATATTTCCTTGCTACTTAAAAAGTTGTAATAGCCTTGAACTTCTTCCCTGTTTTTGAAAAAGATCAATTTCAATCTTCGTTCATCATTTAACCATTCGGCCAAGTCTTGTATGTCAGGGATTGTGTTATTTTTAATAAAATCCTTCGAAAACAAGACTTCATCTTTGTCCAACGCTAATTGTGATAATTCGTTATTAAGTTCGGTGCTCTTGGTTATAATAAAAGGAACAAGTCGTTTCCTTTCCTGGCTATGTATTTGAACGCCTATGGTGATAAATTTATCTTCCTGAACAATGATGTTTAGGAAACAGTAGGCGCAAGTTGTCTGGTGTGGAAGTGTATGAATATATCGTGTCTCTTTAACGTCTTCGGTACCGAATTTAATGAGTTCCTTGTCGTATATAAACAGGAGTTGTAAGAGATCGGCCAAAATAGATTTGCCTACTCCATTTGGGCCAATGAAATCAGTGCGTTTTTGATGAAATAGATAATCATGATTATAATGTTTAATCATGCCGACAGTAGAAAGAGAATAGATTTTAGGATATATCATTGCGTGTCCTCTTTTTTTAGCTCTGAAACAAATGTTTCGAAGTTCAGGAGCTCATGTTCATACATTTTAGCCAGACGATTGATGGCCGGCTTTATTTCAAAATCGGGTACTTCTTCCGAAGAAGAAGCTCGCTTTTCTACCCATCCGATCTTGTCAAATAGATCAATAGCAGCGTTTATTTTTCTATGTACATTACCCCATTCGCGGGTATCATAGGTATTAGATGTGCGTACTTCATTGAATAAAATCCTTTTATACGCATCTTGCTGCTCGCCTTCCAGAATAATATTTCTTAGTTCAACCCATTGTACTGTTTTATGCTCATCAAAAAATCGTTTGTAATAAATATCGAGTAACATCAGCCCGATTAATGTTTGTGTTTCTGTAAGTTCTCTGTGGCGGGGATGATCAGTAAATTTGCCTTTTGCTGTATCGAAAAAATCGAGATAGAAATAGGGATGACCATCAAACCTATCGGCTACAAGATTAAGATTATATAGGTTTTTATAAAACTGCGTCCATTGTTCTGCTTTGTCTTCCAATAAAGAGAAAGCCGCATAATATTTTTCATCGATGTGCTTTCCGGATAAAAGCATGATATTGATGTCAGCAAAATGTTTCTCCACTCGCTCATCGAGAAGAAATTCATATGATGTTAGGTAGTTATTTTCGTTTTCCATAATGCAAATTCATTTTGTTGAGTGGCAATTAATTGTTGCTTAATTTCTATATTAATATCGGGATTTTCAGAGACCAATGCAACCACTTCTGATGCTACGCCATAGGCAATCGACAAGTCTTGTTCTTCAGTTAAAATGGTATTCATCAATTCGTCCAACATCACATATTTTTGTTCTGTAAGTTGCTTTTTGGCCTTATTTACCCATTCATTGATCGTTTGTTGTCGGTTGATTTCTTTTTCTATCTTACTCCGTTCCTCCCTTTCATATGCTTCATCGGGCGGTATAACAATGAGGGTATTAGTCTTTTGCTTTGTAAATTCATGACGCCTCAGGTACAATATTTTTTCTTGCTCATAAACCAAAGACTTCAATGGAAAGTTGTCTTCGAGTGCAATCCCGTTTTCACTATAGGTTGCTGTTTGCAATACATAGCCCAATAGTTTTTGTATTTGTAGCCTGTAATGGGCACGGGTAGAAAAATATTCCTGCAACTCGCTTAGCTTCTCACTGGCATTGTAAATTTGCCGTCTTGCCGCGTTGATTTTATCGTCAACAGTGGCAAAAAATGCTTCCATGTCTTTGTAAATCTCAAGTGACCGTTTCCATTCTTCCACCGTTTTATTTTTTGCAGCTTCATCGGACGAAAGTTTAGTATAATCGATTTCTGTATAAAATTGATCAACTACCATCTGAAGGTCTTTCAAAAATTTGTCTTTGCTCCTCACAGCTTCAGTGATATCTTCGGCTCTTTCTCCAAATTTTCTAAATGTTAATGCAAATGCCTTTACCAAGGCTACAGCCTCCTGTACATCGCTGTCTAAAAGCTCATTCAGTGTAATATACGCTTCTCTTAGTTCATCTTCCAGACCTTCCAAATGGTCAGTGATTATTTTCTTTGGAAAAGAGATAGCCATTCTTCCAAACTTTCTTTCTAGATCTTCTATTTTTTTAATCTCATCAAACCGAAGAGTAAAAAACTCTTCGAAGCTTTTCTTTAAGGGTTGATTTTTATAAGGGTTTTCCAGTTTGTTTCGCATCATATCCAACACGCCTTTGGCATATTCGGTCAGGTAGTACTTTCCAGGTTCGTCTATATGATTCCTTATAAAATAATGCAACAAATTATCTTTTATGTGGTGCCATTGACGAACTGATGGCTGTTCAAAACGGAAACTAATCTCTATCAGTGTTTCCTCTATCTCTTTGAGCGTAAAATGGTCTTCCAAATCGCCTGCTTTTATTTTTTCATCTATAGCTATAATGAGGTAGCCTCCGTCAAATTTTGGAGGGAGAAGAAGGTCGTATTTGGCGTATAACGCTTCTGCGCTCATAATCAGAAATCTGTGTTGTTATAAATTAGCTATAAAGTTCTCGTCTAGCTTACGCCATTTCATATGGTTTTCAGGTCTATTCTCATCTGCAGATCGCCTTAATCGGATATTATAGCATAGTATTAAATCATTTTTTTTCAAAAAATCTAACAAAATATGTTTTTTGATTTTAAGTGTAAAACCTTCAGACGATGGCTTATACCTTCTCCAACTAGGGCCAGACGAGTAAGAATTAATCCAACTTATTGCCTTTAGAGGATAATCTTCTTCAGCAGTAAAAATTTCTAATAGATTTTTCTCATCTATGCCCAAGTCCAAAAAAGTATCTGTAAATAAATTTGCGTTTGCCAAATCTTGCTCCCCTCTAAAATTATTATAGGATATTTGAACAAGTGGTTTTACCTTCTTTAGCGGAAACGTAGATGTAGAATACCCTAATAAAGGAAGCTCATAAGCATATTGGTTTTGCAGTTGGATAAAAGGCATTGGGTCTAAGTTGGTCAAATCGAAGTCCTTGCTTTTTAAGAAGGCTTTGATTTCAAAATAACATGTTCCGCTAAATTCTTTATACCTATATGTTCGCTGGCTGCCATATTCTACCAGCGTAATGTATTCTTGTTCCCGATGAATAAGCTCTTTAGTCAGTGTCTCAAAATCGCTAAATGCTAAAAAATCCTCTTTAGAAATTTCCTCAGGTATCCAATTAATATAACCAGGGCAACTTACTATGGGATATAAGAGTTTAGAAGGATCGTAAACTCTAAATTTTGCTCCAATCTTTTCAACAAATGAGGGCTTAAAGCAATTTCGCTTAACTTCTAAATGAAAAATTCTGTTTAGGCTACTTTTCACTTCATCATAATAAGGAGATTGAATTTCAATCGTATCAAAGTTGGTATTGATATTATATCTTTGATGAACAGCTCCCTCTTTTTCAACATCATAATTTATCCAGCCTTTGGAAACAATGTCCCAATAGACACTATCAAAAATTGAGTTATCTTTTTCATTTTCATTTAACTCATCTATTAAACCATGTTGAAATGAAAAATATACGAAATTAATCTCCGGGCGGTCCTTATTTACTTTTCTGTTTCTGAATACCAAACTGTAGAGAGCAGACATTTTCTTTGAGCACCATTTAGGTAACTTGGAAAAAAGGACAAATAATTTAATTGGAGAGTTTAATGATTTCGCTTTTGCTACCTCTTTTGTTGATAAAAATGAGTTGGTTGATTTGCTTATTAAAAGGAGTAATTCCTTTGTTGTTTCTAGTATATTGAAATGTTCCCTTTTCATTAGGGCTATCAAGTCCTTCTTAAATGCTACAAGTTGCATTGGATTTTCCAGAGCAATTGCTTGAAGAACGACTAAACTATACTCAATTTCATTATCGTTCCCATTTTCGATACCAAAATGAATGAAACTTTTAATGTAGTTAGGCTTTTCCTTGATTAAATCAAAAACCGACTGCAAAGCGAGTTCTCTTATTTTTACAGCAGGATAGTTGAAAAGCCAAACTAGATGGTTTATAACGACTTCAGAAAATGTGTATTTTTCAACATGTTCAGAAATAAACTCATATCGGCTTTCTTTATCAGGAAGACCTGAAGCAAGTTCTCTGTTATATAACAAGTTTGCCTCGTAATAGGTCTTAACCGCATCATCATCAAAATACGCTTGATATTTTAATAGCTTGTCTAATGAATTAGTTAACTCTCCATTGTAGTTCCCTTTTTGCGTATAATAACTATTTAAGATGATTTTTTTTCCAAGCTTCTTGTCTGCCTCCAATATAGTTTTGAAGATGTCAAAATCTAATTTCTCGGGATCACTATCTCTTTGAAATAACGCACTGTCAAATTCATATTGAGAGGCAGCTAATGAAACCACCTCCTTCGCCTTGTTAAGATCGATAGCTATTAATCTGTTCGCTATTTTTAATAAAGATGCTGAACGGGTTTTATTTCTCGTCCATTTTTCAACGAAAGCAAGTAACTTATCAATGTTCATTATTGAGCATTGCTCAACCATTTGCAGAACTTCTTTGTCTGATAGTATCTGAGCAAAAAAGTGATCACCCTGCCAATTCAGCTCCCGTTGAATATTTTCAAACCATTGTTCTATATCTAATTTTTCATCGACATACCCCCTAAAAATTTTGTCGGATAATAGGCTATCAACCTTTTCAATAAATTCACCAAAGAGTGTTTCGAAATCTTTTAGCTTTAACGGAGCTTCAGAGTTAAAATGTGCTATATTACTTTTTAAATCAACAAATTCTCTGATAATTCTATGCTGACTTCTTTCAATAATCAGCTTGTTTTCGGAAGACGTTTCGTTGTAAAAGCGTTCAAACAATGTTTTTGCTGAATGATGCTCTTTTCTAATTAATTGATCTCGCCTGTTTTGGGTATAAATATTCAATTGAGATTGTATATACTTTTCAAACGTTTCGTAGTTATTGTCAAAAAGGTCGACTAACTCTTCGAATTGTAACTTTTGGTGATGGATGACGATTTTTTCTTTCCGGTTCTTTTGTTGTTCAGGAACGACATTAGTTACTTCGTCATCATTAATTATTTCAGGATTAGGCAAGGAATAAACAGTATAATCAATCCCTCTTTCTCTAAATATTTCTGAGAACTTACTTAAAGCCTTGTCGTCTTCCAATTCAACCAAAGCGTTGAACTTTACAATATCTAAAACTCCTTTTATGACTTCGGCATTATTAAAATAAATAGCTCTTGCTAATAATGTCTTAGCAAGACTTATAAAATGAGCTTCGCGCGTTCCGCCGTTTTCCCAACGAGGTAAAGTTTTTATAATGGCCAAATACAATTCCAAATCATCATTTTCACAATTTTCTATTAAAGGATCAATTATTATGTCCATTGCCTCACCTCTTGCAATATGTGGTTCTTCCAGTTCCATTAACCGAAAGGCTAATTCAGGATATTTAGTGGCAGTAAAAGCGATCAGGTTAGATAAACAAATATGCCGCATACGTCCATTCCCTGCATCATTTAATCGATCCTGAATGTGAAAAACTTCTAAAAGACGTTTCAAGGTATTGTCTGGATCAACCTTATGCATTAATTCCAGTGGTTCGATAATATCAGATGCTTGGTAATCCTTTCTATGCGCAACGCCAAATGAAATCTCTATAAGCTGATTATAGATTTTCTGAAAATCTTCTCTAAAACTAGACATTCCGTAGGTCTCAGCCACTTTTCCCAAATAAGAAGTGAGCGTAACTGTATCCTGCTCTAATCTTGCAGTTTCCTCAGCATGTGTAATGACTTTGTAGATCAATTGAGAAAGGCTTTTATACCTGCTATTGTATATTTCATTTGCAATGACCAGTCCAACTGAATAGTGCCTAAAACCATCACCGCTTTTATCAAGATCAATCCAATAGTCCACTAATGTTTCAAGTTTTTCTTCGGACAACAATCTGGCAGATAGGCTGAAAATATTCTTAAATAGATGTTCGATGCTGGTTGCAATAAACGTACTATCTGTATCCATATCAAAGAGACCGTGTGCTCGGGTTCTAAATTCAGGTTCCCGTTTGATGTAAAGGCTATCGATGCTTTCTTTAAGCTGGCTTATAATTTCACTTTCATTTAAATTGCCGGTTCTGCTCTTATTCCATAAATCGGACAGAGTAAAAATCGAATGATAGATTTCTTCTGCCGGGCTTGATAAATAGGATGCTTTTAAGGTTAATGTTTGTACTAAAGTCGGTTGAAAAATCCATATAGGTTTCAAGTAATTATACAAGTTTAGAACTTCCTTTCGCAAGGCATATCTCATTCCCTTTTTATCCACCACTTCATCGAACAGTGTAGGTTCGGTAATGGGCTTACTGGGAAATACCGCTCTTATTTCTTCATTGGTTAAAAAATCAGAACAAAAAGTAATCAGATTAAGATATCCCCCATCAGAAACACCAGAAAAATCAATTTCTTTAATCATCTTAACTGCTGCCGCTTTTTCTGTCGATATGGGCAACAATAGTTTGATTAATGCTATCTGAACTTTCGGAAATAATTTATGCTCCTCTTTATATGCTTTTGATAACTGAAATAATTTTTGGTGCTGCTTACACTTGGCCAGGTAGTCAATAACTTTAGATTTAATCTTTAAGTTAATGCGTACATTTTCATTCTCTGTATGACTTTTTTTGAGATAACTCCTGTCATGTTCATTTGATGCCTGCCACTTGATATCGTCTATTTCTTTGAATAATTCTACAATATCATCAACTATCAATGCTTCTGCTTTAAATTCTTGAGTAATACCATCACTATCTGGCTTTTTTAGGGATTTAGAAAGCCCTTGTTTAATTATATTGTGAGGCAATAAGGTTCCTGTTTTTTGATAATATTCTCCTACATAATAACAGAAGTACTCTTTGTTTATCAGGACAAAATCACCATCCCATACGTTCCGCAAGCTGTTAGCCGTTTCTCCTGCGTTCAATAGCAGGGTTGGAAAGTCAATTTCTGAGTTTTCTAAATTCCAGCTTGCCCGATCAAATTGAGTTTTTAAAAAAGCTATCCTAATGAATTCCGAAAGAGAAGTTTCTTCAATGGTGGCTTTTAATGCAATGGCTAAGTTTTCTTTAATTTCTTCAAGCGCCCTGTAATTGCACCAGGCAGTTTTCATCCACTCTAATGTTGTCAGTGAGATAATCTTTCTATATTCTGCCAGCTCATACAGGTGCGAAAAATAATTTCTGTATGCTTCATCCGTAAATGGGTTTTGTTCGTAAAATGTAACCAACGCTTTGTTAAACGTTTCTTTTAAATCTTCCGTTTTTGACAGGATAAATTCACGAAAGCTATTATGGAATATAGAATAGGATCTTCCATCGATCTGTCTCAGCAGATGAGCAAATTCACTGATTACATCCTTGATTTCTATAAGGCTTCTATTTTCTCCTACAATTTTTAATATCTCCTGAATTACCTCAATTGATGTATTTTCTTTTCTGTACGCCAATACAGCCAAAACCCATTTCGAAAAAGTGTTATTCTCTATCTTTTGGAACAAATACTCGTGGTATGAATTGATCTTGCCATCAATAAGGTTCGGCAAATCCTGTAGTACTTTTTCGTAGTCTCTTTCATCCACTTTTATGAGAAGTTCAGAGATGTAGTGAAGATAAATGGGGATACCACCGGATATCCTTTCAATCTTGTCCAATGTATTATTTACATTAATACCCTTGTTCTCCAGATACTGCTTAACTTCAAACTGAGTAAACGGTGAGACTTTAATATGTCTTCGAGGATCGGCATCTATTTCATTTTTTACAGAAGGGGATAAAACCGCTTTATATTGAGAACTTAATATGAAGTATATGTTCTCCGGTAAATTGCCCTTGATATTGTTGAGCAAGGATTTTTCTCCAAGTGTTATATCTCGATGCACATGGTCTAAGCCGTCAATAATAAAGATGATTTTCTTTTTTAGTCTACTGAGCGCTTCAATATAGGAATGGAGTTTTTCTTCGTATTGTTCCGAATATTTATTAGGCAAATCAACTTCTGGGAAGTTTCTCTCAACGGTTATACATAAGGATTTTAGAAAATAGTAGGATTGATGTCTAAGTTCGCCAAAATCGTTCCTCACATCAGGGATAAAGCAGTAATATGCCAAGGTGATGTTTCGGTTCTGTTCTTTAAATTTAGTAAGAGCAGTAGATTTGCCAATTCCGGGAAGACCTTCAATAAAAATATATCCTCCTTCCAGTTCCGTTAGGCCTTTTTCAAGTTGCTCGAAAAAATATTGATTGGGAACATAATGTTCTTCGTCAACGACTTTAAAATAATGCGATAGCTTATCTTCAAATCGATCTGTTATTCCAAGCTCGTTTAATACTAAATCCTTTGTGATACTTTCTCCTGAAATACTCCATTTTACAACGCTATTTAGGAGTTTCTCTAATAAACTTGTTTCAATACCAAGCGTTTCTAATTTGAACTTTAGTGCTTGCTGAATTTGTTCCGTTGGCTCCTGTCTAAATTTAAACTCCAGATTTTTAACAAATTGATTAAACTCATCTTCATCTAAAGAACATTCCTGTCTGATTTTTTCTATTGTTTCTTTATAATATGCATAATTTGGCAATGCATCATATCTTATATCGGAACTTTTTAAAGGCTCAAAGATATTTGTCCTTATTTCTGAAAGACTGTGATTTATGCCTTCACTTGGCCGCTTTTGATTACTTTCTCTTTTGGTGGTAAAGAGGGTTATGGAGAAGTCAATACTGTTCAGTTTTACTTTTAAATAGCCTTCCGCTAATTGCTTAAACAGTGATTTCTTGGTTACTTTACCATCATTGTTTACTTCAGATTTAAGCAGGTTATAAAGAGAATAGGAGTTATCTTCATCTTCAGACCATTTAACCTGATAATAATCGATTTTATTCTGTCGGTAAATAATGATGTCGTCTATATGATTGCCTTCATCATAGTTTTCCAATCTGATTTGGCGTATATCTGAATTGAAAAACAGGCACTCAATGACTTTAAGTGCCGCTATGTTATTTTGGTAATAAAAACCTGCCTGAGATGCTGATCCTTCCATACTAAATTCTTTTATAAATCATTTTCAGTGGCTTCGTTGTTTACACTTTGCAATTTCTGCGGAAGTATACTCCCAAACTTCTGGTTGGGAGCTGCTCGGCATAATTGTTAAGTTTTTCGATTACTGAGGTATCATCTTTACAGCTATTGTAATACCACTTGGATCTTGTCAGTTTTACCATTCGGCACGTCCTTTGGATGCTTATTCCTGTCTCTCTGCAAACCTGGTGTGCAAGATCTTTCTTCTGAAAGGGCTTTCTTTTTTTCGATGATATCTTTTAAGATCCGGTGATCAAGACTCAGGTCAGCGTACATGGCTTTTAGCTTACGGTTTTCTTCCTCCAGCTCTTTGAATCTTTTCAGATGAGAGGCTTCCATGCCGCCATATTTCTTCTTCCAGTTGTAAAAGGTCGCTTTGTTGATGCTCAGCTCACGACATATGTCTTCCATGGTGTCTCACACCCCTAATTATTGGACGTTTCTTCCAAATCATTTTAGAAGATTTTGCTTATTATTTGCCTGCACAAAGGTAGCGAACACTTCCTTGCTGTCAAGGGCCTGACAAGTGCCTCGTGCCT
>JAEVZS010000031.1 GCA_023392125.1 Bacteroidota bacterium | reverse complement strand
CTATTATTTGAATGATAAAAAAGATACGGTTTTTACTCAGGATGTCATTATGTATAAAGGGGAGCTGATTGATAAGGAGTTTGCAGAGAAGAAGCCGGAAAAGCTGAAAAACTTTACCATCAATCTGCGGGCGAGCCGGGGTAGGCAGAACATTGTGTACCACTACAACGGACCCGTTACCTGAGCGAAGACGGAAAAGAAACGCCCTGGGATATACCTGCCGATACAGCCAGCCTGATTACAGACCTGATGCGCCGGATTGATTTTACCACGATGAAAAAACGCAATACGCATTTTGATGATGCCCCCTCGCTGGATATGGAAATCGTTTACAAAGCAAAGTCGGTAAAGTTTCTTGACAATATCAACTTTTTCACAGGTGGTTCTCTGTATTACTCGGTCAGTCTGGCAAGCCTGTACAAGCTGCTCTATTCGGAGCTTTTTAAAGAAAGCTATTGGTAGGTTAAACCGACCGGGAGACTGGAGAATATTGGTCACTCGGGAAACCCGGGCGACTGATAGAGGAAATAGTTAAGTAAAATAATAGCTTATGAATATAGATAGAATTATTATAGTTATTGGAATTTTGATAGCAGCTTTGTTTTTCTACAGAGGCAGGAATCAAAAAAGTATAGTAGTAACATCGTTATTAATCGTAGCATACTTGCTTACTCTTGTTCCGCAGACGGTTGTTCTTACAATTAGTCTTGTCTTATTAGGCTTAGCTTTGCTTATGGGGTTATTTTACCCTTTTTGGGAGGGAAATTTAGATATAAGAAAGCGAGTTATCTTGTTCGTATTTATTATTCCTATTTTTCTTACCTATCTGTTCTCTATGTTCCACTGGCAGGGCTTTGAATTATTTCGATATGGCCAGTTAATAAGTATAGGAGCATTTTTATTTATGTTGTTCAATCATAAGGACTATAAAAATGAAATGAGTTTTATCATTCTTGTTTTAGCATACAGTTTAACCAAATTATTCTAAGTTTTACGCCACTTTTTTTAAAAGTACATTCTGCGATTTAGAAGGTTATTAAAAAAACAAAGATACACCTGCCGATACGGCCAGACCTGATGCGCCGGATTGATTTTACCAGCATGAAAAAACGCAATACGCATTTTGATGATGCTCCCTCACTGGATATGGAAATCGTTTCCAAAGGCAAATTGGTGAAGTTTGAGGATACAATTAGCTTTTTCACAGGAGGTTCCCGATATTATTCGGTCAGTCTGGCTAGTCTTTACAAGCTGCTTTATCCGGAGTTTTTTAAAGAAAGCTACTGGTAGGTTAAACCGACCGGGAGACTGGAGAATATTGGTCACTCGGGAAACCCGGGCGACTGAGGGGGATAGCATCTGTAGTGAAATAATAATTCTATTGGACACACGTTGGCTATTAAAAATATTTTTTAATTGTATTTTTTTTAACACCATTGAATATGAAAATCTCATTTATTTTTTTTCTTACCATTTCTACGATTTTTTCAACACAGGCACAGAAACCAAATACAAGTATCTTAATGGATTGTCCCGAAGCAGATAAGATAGCAAAAGTAATTTTTTTCAGGCCTTTTAAGCTAATTGGTAGGGCGGTAGGGTTTGATTTATATCTAAAAGATACTTTACAGACAAAAATGAAATCTAAATCCTTTTTTGTCATGGAGTTGTCTGAAGGTAAACATCGATTTACGTCAGTAACAAGTACTTTGGATATAGTTAAAAAAAATAAAAATACCTTAGATCTTAATATAGAAGCAGGGAAAATTTATTTTGTCAAGTGCTCTGTAAAATCATATTCAGAAGGTATAACGAAGCCTAATTTCAAGTTGCTTTTTAAAGTACTGAATAAAGAAGAAATTAAAAGATCATTACAGCAAAAGTTTTTAAGAAAACGTATACAGGAAAAACTATATAATGACTTCTATAATCAATCAACCTAATGTCATATTACAATTTATCATCTGGTTTTTCAATACACTGTTGCAAGTAAATTTCTAGGATGATTTTAAAAAAGCCGGGCATTTATTCGTCAGTAAATTCTGATTCCTCTGTGGAGGCCAGACTCCCCGCCGCTTGGACAACTTTCCACTTACTACCAAATTTCTTAAAAACGTACAACAAGGAGTTTCTAACTTTAGTGGTATCTCTGGACATACTCAAAGCCACGCAGTCTAAGGTAACAGCATAAGAAACAGCGTTCTTACTTAGAACATATGGTTGTGCATTGGCTCCTCTTATTAAAGATTTTCTAATGAGAAAGCCATTTTTATATGCTTGCGTAACAGCAGTATCCTCAATCTCCCCAATCGCTCGGGCTCCCCGAGTGATTGCTATTCCTGCGGCCTCCGGCCGGCCTTCAAACTGACAGAAAACTAAAGGCCGGAGGCCTTGTCTACAATCATCACTCGCTAAAAGCGAGCGACTGAAGAGAAAACTATAGCCTAAGAAGTATTTCTCCGGGTAAATCTGGTCTTGTTAGTCAACAATTTTTAAATCAATTGGTTAACTTGCTGTTTTTGCCGGCAGGAAGGGGGTATGGGGTTTGGAATGGTTGTGCGTGGATTCGGTCTTTTCTGATAAGAAGAAAAGAGGAAGGGGTTTTATGTTCACGATTAATACTTAGTAAAAAGTATTTGTTTCCTGAGGTACCGGACTATCCGTGTTCCGGTATTCTTATAGCTGAAAGCTCGGATCGGGATCGGCTTCCCGGGTGATGTGAATGTCATTTAATGATTCGGGATTGATTCCCAGATAGCTTGCCAGCTGATGAAGAGGAACTCTCTGCAACAGATCGGGTCTGGTACGGAGCAGGTCGACATAACGTTGCTCTGGTGAGGTAGTTTTGAAGTCTGTAAAGGAAATCGGACTGTTTGCCAGCAACTCTTCGGTAAGAACGCGGTTGAGGCTTTCAAATCTTGGAAACCGTTCAGAAACAATCTGCTCTGTGTGTGGATCAGCTACCAGTACGGTTACGTCCTCTACACAGTCTATATAATAATCAGAAGGTTTTTCGGTAACCACGCATACAGGAGTCAGGCTTTCCCCCTCTGTATAAAAAGCCGTGGTACGTTCCTCGCCTTCAATAATATGGTATGACCGGAGACAGCCTTTGAGAACGAAATAGGAATGCATAGAGATTTCGCCTTCACGGAGCAGGATAGTGCCCTTTTTGAAGCTACGGAAAATACTTAGCTCGGTAATAGTCTCTTTTTCCTCTTCCGTGAGGATCATGTAGCGGCTTATATAGGCAAAGAGTTCGTTTTCCATTTTAATCAGGTATCTTGTTAGTGATTATACAGCGTTTCGACTAGAATCAAATATATATTAAATTCTTGTATTACGGTTGGAATAAAAACCGGAAAAGAGGCAATATGATTGTCCCGACGGCATTTATTTTTTTGTCCGTTATCTAAAATGCCGATATTTTATAAGCTGCCGGTGCATGATGCTGGCACTTCTTATCGAAGACTATAGGTGCTCACCAGCGGGGTATGTTCCGAAAAATAAAGAGGACTTAGTGTCCGGAAAGATTCGAGCTGCAGATTGCCGGAGTAAAACTGATGATCAATACGCAGGGGACTTTGCCCCGGACGGAATGTAGCGCCCAGGCCCTTTCCTTTGCCCTCAAAGGTGTTTTTCAGATGCTTTCGCAGCCTGAAATAGGCATAGCTGAACTGTGTTTCATTAAAGTCACCGGTCAGAATAACCGGCTTGCCCGTATGTCTGATAAACTCTGTCAGAAAATCGATTTGCCGGCTTCGGGTCTGCTGATTACGGATAAATACCTTGAGCGCTATAATAATATCTTTGCTCAGAATCTGATTCCAGCCGAGAAGGTTTGATTCAAGATGCAGATTGATGAACCGGACAGGCTGTCCATGAATCATAATATCGGTATAGATCGCTTTGTTGTGCTCTTTGCCGCCGGTAAATATCAGTCCCTGATCCGTAATAGGGTATTTGCTGAAGGTGGCTACTCCGATCAGATTGCCCTGCTTGTGGAAATAGTGGTATGGAAAGAGCTTGCTCATGGCAGAAACATTGATATGCCGTTTCTGCCTTTCACCCCGCTTGTTGACTGCATATACGGTCTGAAACTCCGGAAAATATTCCTGCAGACATACTACATCAAAATGCTGGCCGGCGATCCAGGATTCTGCTTCAACGGTTTCCTGTCCCTTACCTTCAACCAGGTAACCTCCGGTATTGAAGCTGAGTACCTTGAAGCTGCCGGTTTCATTTTCAGCGCCTGATCTGGTAAAAGGCTTATAGAGCAGCGATAGCATCCAGAAGGCCGGCAGGAGTCCGATAAGGGCAAGCCACCTCAGTCTGAGGCGCAGGATAAAACAGAACGGAACAGCCAGAAGCATTGCCAGGCAGGTGACCGGAAGCATAAAGCTGAGCAACCCGGCAATCCGGAGGGTGGAGGGGGAGATATACAGGGAAAGAATTGAAAAAATATAAAACAGAAAGAAACCTGTAAAGAGAATATCAATGAATCGTGTTTTGTCTGAATTAAAAAAACGCATTATCAGATCGTATGATGATTTTGGTTATACAGGTCGGGCAAAGGAGTAACCGGCCGCTTTCATGTAAAAGAACCGGCCTGTCTTGATTTTGTTAATCTTTCTGCGGGCTGATTTGTTTCCTGACTCAATGGGGATATCGCTAAGTGTATATTCCCAAATAGTTAGGTCAGTACATAGTTCGTTCCTCTTTTTGCAGCTCTCTTCGGATGCCTTCGTGAATATGCTGTTTATTGAGCAGCTCGTCGTTGCAGGAGAAGCATTGCATTACGGCAAACTGGACAGCATTTAAAATGGAAGCTCCGCTTAGCTCATACTTGCCGGCGATTTCCAGCAGATCAACCGAGTGGTCCAGCGGCAGCCCGGCCGGTAGTGATTTTTTCCACAGCACAAAGCGATCATTGGCCCCCGGAACCGGAAAATGTACCAGTGCATGGAAGCGTCTGATAAAGGCGTCATCCAGGTTATTTTTGAAATTGGTGGCCAGTATCATTAGTCCGGGATAATCTTCTACCCGTTGCAGAAGATAGCTGACTTCCTGGTTGGCATATTTGTCATGGGCATTCTGCACATTGGTCCGCTTTCCGAAAAGCGCGTCGGCTTCATCAAAAAACAGAATCCAGTCTTTGGACTCTGCCCGGCGGAATACGGATTCCAGATTTTTTTCTGTTTCGCCTATAAATTTGGATACGATCTGGGACAGATCGACCCGGTATACGTCCTTGTTGTACTGCTTACCGAGCAGGGCGGCCGTGAGCGTTTTACCGGTTCCGGAGGGACCGTAGAACAGCACCCGGTATCCGGGCTTGATCTTGCGTTTCAGGTTTGCGTCCTGAAAAAGACGGGAGCCAAACTGCAGCCAGTTGCTGATATCCCGGATCTGATCATTGGTCTGGGGATGAAGAACAATATCCTCCCAGGTCATATCGGTGTGCACTTTTCGGGCAGGAAAATCAATGCCGAAGCGAGGCGCTGATTCCTTATTCCGGACCAGGCGGTCTACCCATTCATCGGCAAGAACAATCCGCCCGCTCATTTTGGGCTCGCCTTCCCGTACCGGTTCCAGCCAGAGAATCCTGTTTCGGTAAAAAAAATGCTCCTCTTCAAAATATCCGGCAATTGTCAGCCTGCCACTGATGTCATTACCTGCCAGAATAAACTGGGCGGTTTCACCGGTAGGCAGAATACCACGATGGTTGGTCGCCTTGATGCCGCCAAATTCCGGGAAATCGCCCCCGGAAGGAATTTTTTCCGCTACAATGCTCTCAAAAAATCCGGGAATCAGGTGAGGAACCAGTGCCAGCAGCAATATGACAGCTTCATCAAAGGATTGTAAAGCCGGAATATGGTTTTGTACAGACTCCGGAAGAAGCCTGCTGATATTGTAAATGACGGAAGTTTTGGCCGGTTCACCCGGACTGATGTGAGCCTCAATCCTGTCTCCTGTGATCTGTCGCAGTTTTGCGAACGCCGTGTCAAGGCCGGCCGGCTGTTCTTCATTGAGAGAAATAAAATACTGCACTGTAAGAAATGCGGGTTATGTACAGAAAAATATGAATAAATATACTAAAAAATAGTGATACGTGGTAAAATTAATTATTTAAATAGTTTGTAGTGTATTGATATACTTTCTGTTGTTTGTTATATTTGTGATTCATATTACGGGATCAACGTTGGACGATATGGCCGTTTCGATTATACGGCAGCAACCAGGTCGGCTGGCTAAAGGAATACGGTGAACTAGTGAAATGAGAATTAATAAGTGAGGGGGTCGCGTCTAGTACCGGCTTCCCCTCGCTTTTTTTATTTTTTTTCCTGTACAGTCTCTTTATCATCCGGTTTGACAGCATCATCGCTTGTTTCCGGACAATCGCACGGGATCTCTTTGTGAAAAGGATCCAGCTGGTCACTCAGCTGATTGGCTGCTTCTATTCGCTGCAGATTGATCTGATCGTGCATATCCTGCACATAATTGCGAAAACCTTCCCGGCAGCCGGTATAAACTAAAGGGGTTTTTACCTGTCCGTTATATGTTTTGAAAGCAGTGACATGATCAAGTTCGTGATTTTTCAGGGTGGTCTGAATAAATGTGCGTACCGCTTTTTTTTCACAGAGAGACAGACCTTCCGGCACGCTGGGCAGTGTAATGACCGGATTGGCCCTGAAAACAGAAATCAGATTTCCGGTAAAGGTGATACAGTCATTTCCCCGGCATTCTTCACATGCCTCTCCCTTTTTTGTTTTACCTTTGGTCTGATAGCTACCCTGATCATAATTGGCCACTGTTTTTCCCTCTACATGTACCCCTTCGCAGCCATAGCTTATTTTATTTTCAGTGCCTGTTCCCTTACCTTCCGTATATAGCTCTGCTACTGTTTTTTCTTCCGTGTTTTCATCTGTGACCGATGAGCGGATACCCGCATTGATTCCGGATGCTAAGGTAGTTGCTCCGGATTCCTCCTGCTTTTGAACCTTGTTTTCTTCCTCAGTGCAGGCTTCGCATTTACGGTGAACTATAGCCGGCTGGAAAAAAGCAGGCTGAGTACCCGCGCTACCAAAAAAGAACTGCTCCTGCGGCGCTTCTTTTTTGGCCGGATTGCTGGCGTCTCTGGATATCGCGCGTCGGCGAATGCGTCGGAAAGAAAAGGAATTGACAGACATAGTTGTTTATAGTTTAGCTGTTAGAAAATCTGTTCGTTATAAATTTCTTATGGTACGGGAGCCAATGCAAGCGAACGTATACGAGCTTCAAAGCGGTTCTGGATAGCCGTCAGCTTTGTTTTTTCGGGCCCGTCTTCCAGACGGAAATTAATATTTTGTGCGACTTTGAAATCGATCCATAGCATCGGTACGGCTATACCCGGTATAGCCACATCAGCCGCGTCCAGCGCCTTATTTATGAGGCTGGTTTGTTTTAAGTTGAAGGCATTCAGTACATCTCTGTATTTCTGATCATTGGTAATATCAAAGAAACTTCTGCCGCCTTTGAAAGCATTCCAGGTAGTAATGCTTGTCATGGCACTGATGGATGTTAGCTCCCGGTTATATTCCTGTTCTCTTGTAAGCTTTCTGTTATGGTCATCCAGCAGTTTTTGCAGATTATTATATTCTGCATCAGTAAGTTCAGGTTTTTTTACACTTCGCTCGTGGATCGCGTCTTTCGTTCTGAACTGATTGAAGGTGACTGATTCTTTGCCAGCTGTAATAGTATTTACCTCTGTCAGCAAATCGGTATAGGCCAGTACGGCCAACACAGTCGGAGCGGTGTCCGGAGGCAACGTATGTGTCATACTCGCCGGAGCATTGTCAAGATTTGGTCCTCCAGGATTGTCTACCTCCCAGTCATCCTTGCTGAGGCCGCTTGTTCCGTCTTTTTTCTTCATAGGTCTTAGTTTGAACTTCAGGGCTGTCGGTAAAAGCCCTTCTTCCGGAATATGGTTTCTCGCAGCAGGTGTCGACGGGAATTCCGCTTCGACTCTGTAATGCAGTACTTCTTTGTTGCCCAGTACCCGGTTTTTGACAAAGGTTTCCACAGAGGTCTCCATACGGGTATTGAATGGGCCGGTAATAGGGACCAGGTTCTCTTTTCTTGCTCCGGATCCGTGTACATGGTGGTTGAGCAGGTGACCCTGAATATAGGTATTGGTTCTGACCCGTACTTTTTTCCATAGCTCCGTCTCGCCGGCGGTAGCCGGATCGCTGCCCGAGTGTCCGCCTGGGTTGATACTCAGGGGACTGGCTGTCATGATACAGCCTACGGATCCTCCCACTTTGGTTTCAGGAGTCCATTCGATATGGGAAGGGGGGACATTTTCGTTGCCACCGAAAGCAGGGTGTTGCAGTGCCCGTGCTATTCCTTCAAGTTCCGTCTGAATGGCCTGACCTGTTGTCTGTGACATGGTCCGGTCTGCTTTCAGAGTAGCAATGGTTGCGATATGACCGTCAATAAGTACGAACTGTGCAACTGCCTCAGGACTGGTGTAAGTTGTCTTCAGCGTAGAAATATAATGCTGGAGCGGTACCGGAGTAGACTCAATCATCAGTTGTGCATTGGGTCCGTCGCCGGAGAACTTGAGTGTATGTGTTTCTCCCTGAGGATTGCGGAACCGCTTCGACAAGCCAAGCAGTGACAGAATCTGCTCCCCGACTCTTCTTCCGAAAGCAAGCGCACGGTCCAGCAGATTCAATGCTGTATTGACAGCTCTGTTGACCAGCCAGGTCAGAGCCCGGTCTACCATGGCCCGGACGGAACCGATCATTTCAGCGATACGGCGCCCTATACCGGACAGACCCACCTGATTGGCAAGGAAGCCGATTACCACCGGCATGGCTCTGGCCATGGTGCTTTCAAGATAATTGGCAGCAGTAGTGACATTGCCCTCTGCGATATCAGCGATTCCGTTGACAAAGGAATTGATCACCTCAAGAATCTGTCTCAGGTAGCGTATAAAGCTCTGTACTGCCCTGTACAGAGCAATGACACTGTTGATGACCAGCATGATTCCGGTTGGATCGAGCATGCTGAGCAGGCGGGCGGTAATCTGGGTGATGATGCGTTCCATAACCCAGTTTTTCACTGCGCTCAGCACCGTTTCCCACAGGCTGTTCAGCTGTTCCTGTATCCGCTCCCAGATTGCTTCGATTCCCCGTTCCTGTACATCTTTGATAAATGTCCAGATGCCGTCAAGCGTATCAATGACACTGCGGATACGGGCCACTTTTTCCGGTCCGATCCGTGGATGCGCGGCCAGTTTCTGCCATATAGCTTCCATGCTGATTCCAAGTACTTCCAGTGTCCATCCGATGATGCTTCGCAGGGTAAAATCCTGAGGCCTGGGAACATTGGCATCCTGCAGCTCTGTCATCAGCCAGCCCACGACACCGTTGAGCAGATGGGTGCCGATATTGTTGAAAAACTGTATAAAACCCTGTTTGATAGCCCGCAGAAGATTTTTCAGGAAGCCGATCGGGTCTTCCTTAATGCGGTCGAAGGCAGCCAGTGAACGGGCAATAATGTTATTGACCAGATCAAACGGGAAATTCATAATTTCCAGAATGACCCGGATAACAATGCGTACAATAGTTGCCACAAAGGCGATCAGTCTGCCCAGTGGTTCACCAATGGTATTGATTACCCTGCGGAATACTTCCACAGGTCTGGCCAGATCGCTTATGGTAAAGGATTGCCACAGGCCGGTAAACAGTCCCACAATATATTGCGGAGTCATATTGAGGCGCTCGACAGCTGCGTCGATCTGTGCGGTAGCTCTGCCGATGGCTCCGGTTTCCTCCATCTGGTTAAATTGTTCTTCTCCACCTTCCATGAGGCTCATGAAACCCCGGATAATATTGCGCATGGAACGGGGAACAATCTCATCGGTAAACGGATCTTTACCCAGCAATACCGTGAGCAGCGGATAGCCCCTGACGGTCCTTGCATATGCTGAAAGCCGACGTAGCAGCACTTCTTTGATAAACCGGAGTATGACTATGCCGACTTCCGAGACAAAGTTCCATACCTTGCGGATAGGAGGAGCAAACTGGTTGTAAATTTCGAGGAACGTACCCCTCGGGTCCATCAGGCTGGATATGCCGACATGATCCCAAATGGAACGGAAGGCCTGTACAAGCCGGGGATAGGTATCGGAAAAAATGCTGATGCCTTCGTCAATATATCCGGCTACCCGCTGGAATGTACCGGTCTCCTGCATCTGGCGTCTCTGTTCCCGGCCTGCATCTCCACCCAGTTCGAGCAACGCGTTGAGAATATTGGTACCATTACGGCTTACCTGCTCGCCGGTGACCGGATCCTCTCCGAGAATCACGGTAAGCAGCGGATACGCAGGGGTACGCTCTTTGATAAATTCGGTAATTTTGGAGAGCAGAAAGTCCTTGACCATAGTCAGGAGCTCGCTGGCTACATCCAGAGCAAAGTCAATGACATTGTCGATAAACCGGAGCACGATACCTGCTCCTTCCCGGATAACCGCGCGCGGGGAACCAAGATCGGTAAGGCCGAGGTTGTTCCAGAACCGGGTAAACTCGCTGGTGAGACCGGATATAAGCAGGGTAATTCTGCTTATTTGTAAATCGATCCAGGCAGCTGCGGCATCCAGTTTGTGTATTTCATTGAGCTTTCGGTGCAGCTGGCTACCGCCCGGCATGATATCAAAAGCAGCTTCGATAAAATTGTGACCGTTTCGATCAATCCGTTCACCTGTAATCGGATCGGAGCCAAGCACTACTCTCAGGGCTTTGTATCCGGGAATACGAAGGGCTACCTGCTGTGCTTTTCTCAACGCGCAAGCTTTGGCCTCATTGAGATCCAGTGTAATACAATCGGTCAGTGAACCCGCGAAACCCAGTGCATCGTCCAGGATGGATCGCTGGATAATGCCATGCTGTGCCTGACTCATTCCCGGGGGACCGCGACTCTCATGACTGATCTGCCGGTCTATATGCGTAGTATGATTTTCCTGCTCTTCTCTGTCGTTGTTTTCGGCTGTTTTGAGCCAAAGCTGGGTTGATGGCTCTTCTTCTTTTGAAGTATCGTTTTCGCTGTCTGCCGCATGGTGGCGTAACTCTCCGCTTTTTCGCTGAAGCAGGGTGCTGGCGGCTTCTTCTTTTTCCTCCGACAGATTCTCTTCCTCCTGCTTCTGCAGCTCTGGCTGATCATTGGCTGTCTGAATTGCCGGAGTTACTTCTGATGCTATAGAACGGTCAGTTTCTATTGCTTTCTCTTCGGTTTCCTCCGAGTGTTTTCTTTGTACATTAAACAGTTCCTGCTGAAGCTCAGTCAGCGATTTTGCCTCTTCATATTTCCCGTCAACACCTTCTCCGCTTCCCAATGCTCCGTTGAGCATTAGCAGCGGATTAAAGAAACCTGTCCAGTCGCTGACCGGATGATCCTGGGTTTGTACCTGAGCTCCCAGATTGTCATTACCGGAAGTATTGCCGTTGACAGTACGCACTGTATTTCCGGTACTGCTTTCCACGATGGCATAATGGGAGAAGGAGCCTCTGTAGGCGATATCTCCCGCGCGGGGCTGATGACCGGGAGGATAAGCTGCTTTCGGATCAATGGTTCTGCCGCCAAGCTCCCATTTCTTCATAGGAGCACCACCTTTGTTGAGCGCCCAGAACACAAAGAGTCCGCACCAGCTGGGCATAGCATCACGACTGCCCAGCTGTGTCATTCCCGGACGGTCTTTGACAGCGACCATCTGATTATGAACGATCCGTTTTTTCTTAATATCCTGGATTCCTATGCCGCCTGGCACATAAGGGCCACCGGAGCCGATCAGCTTATCTTCTCCAAAGGCGGATTTGAAAATCTCAACCAGATGCTCCCAACCCTCCCGATAACCATCGGGGCCTTCTTTATTGGCATTGATTTTACCTTCGAGATTTTTGGCATGTTCTACGGCATTGCCGAGCTGAGAGGGAACGGAGCCTGCGCTGCGCTGTATTTTTCGCTGTGCTGTCTGTCGGGATATTGGCAAACGATTGACTGCCGGCCCGCTTGTTACGGCTCCCTGCTGGATGGTATGGGTAAGTTCATGTGCAAGCAATAGCTGCCCGGCGCCCGATCCGGGCGAAAATTTTCCACTGTTAAAATAGATATCACTTCCATGAGTAAAGGCTTGCGCATTGATCGAGCGACTCATTGTTTCTGCTGTATGCCCGGTATGAATGCGGACATTGCTGAAGTCCGCATTGAAGCGGCTTTCCATGAAATTTCTGGTCGGTTCGGGCAAAGCACTGCCAGTCCCCTTGGTGGAGGATAGTGTCTGTTCAAACGATATGTCCGTAGTTGCCGGAGGGCCGCGGCTTTCCCGGTGTATCAGAAAACCGCTTTTGCGATTTATGGTCCCGCAATCCGCGCATGAAGCGGAGCCGGCACGTTCGTTTTCATATTCGGAATGAGATGAGGGTTCGGAGAAAAACCGATGAATATCCGGAAACGTTGACTTGGGAGAAAGCTTTTCCTGTTCAGCTACCGAACGCTGTATAAGCGGGGCCTGCTCACCGGCTTCATCCCGGACCTCTTCTTCGTCTGCTGCTTTGTCGAGCTGTTCTTGCGTGGAGGTTGGCATACTGACCGGATCCTGCATACGCATTACCTGTTCAGCTACAGTATCTGCTTCTTTTTCCTGAGGATCGTCCGGACTGCTGACAGTTAATTTTGCCTGTACCGGAGGAGTAAAAAAAGAAGGGGTTTCCTGCTGTCCGAAAAACATATCTTCCCCGGCCTTCCTGAAAAAGGAAGTTCCGTTCTCTTTCTTATGAACGGTCTGGGTGGTGGAAGTTGCTTTTTCGGCTTTGGTAAACATGTGTTTACGTTATATTAATGTGCCCATTCGGTGATGAGCATCTGTGGCATCCATGGTAGCTGAATCATACGGATGTTCCATGGAAGCTGTTGTAAAAGAATGTCATAAGGTCTTTGTTCGACCTGCAGCAACCAGTGCTTCTGCTTCCGACTGATTTTTCCGGAACGGGTAAGAAAAGCTTCTCTCAGTCCTTCGGCTGAAGTTTTCTTCAATACAGCCCAGTGACTGATAACTGCTTCCAGCAGATTGTCTGCTTCTGACTTTATTTCCGGAGTCAGCCTGATCCGGGAGGTCTCGTATGAAAAATCGACCGGGATGCCACAAAGAATCTTGGAAAAAAGAAGTTCAATGTCTCCGGCCTGCCCGTTGCTGCCGTTAGCCAGGTAGTGAAGAAGGCAAACAGCCATATCAGGATTTGTAATGCTGTTTCCTTTTACTATCCCCGCTCTGTCAAAAAGCCTTGGCAGAAAAGGAGCAATCAGAATGAGGCCGGCATGGTCTGTGAAAACACCCTGATCAAGCTCTTTCTCCGCAGATTGCTTCGCCATGGTTTCTGATATGTCACTGGCCGAAGGCTTATCTTGCTGTTTGCTCCGGAGGATACGATCGATATGATTATTGTTGAAGCTTTCTTTTGCACTATTTCGTACTGTGAGATAGCCTGTTTGTATTAATAGCTCAGTAAGCTCGGGTTGAATTTTTCTGAATTCGTCTGATACAAATAAAGAAAAAGAATCGGGTCTGTTGACAGATCGGTTTTTTCTGTGCTTATGGGATGATTCAACTGTTTGCCGGATACTGCTGAGTAAGGCACTGCTTAAGGTCCAGCCGGAAACCTGAGTAAGCAGGAGAATCAGAAAGTCTTGCCGCTTGTGTCTGACATCTGTTGAGAGCAGTTCCTCATCTGAGTAGGATAAAACAAGAAAGATGAAGCCCTGAATATCCTTCCATATCTTTTCTGCATTGACCATTGGAACAGACAGAAGTATGGAGAGCAGTACCGGTATTTTTTCTTCCGGCATGCTTCTGATGAGACGGCTGGCAGCATGACGGTTTGCCGTTATCTCCCTGAGCTTGCTGGTTTGTTCGGTGTTCCAACCGTCTATAAGATTACCCAGCGATTGTTTTAACTCTTCAGCTGATTTCCAGGGACTGTTCCAAGGCATAAATCCATGTCTGAAATAATAAAATGCCAGTCTGGTCAGCCGTGAATAGCCAGTGTCTTCCTTCCGTGCTTTTGCTGCCTGTTCCTTCACAACCGGCTCAATCTGGCTGGTAATGCCGGCAATGATCTCCCGAAGCATCTGTTCCAGGAAATCATGCCGGTAGCTGATATTCAGTTCGATAGAAAGCTTGGGGATTTCTATTACTACCGGGATATCTTCGTAAGGAAGCAACGCTTTTTCCAGGGCAGGTATAAATGTGTCCCTGTACCAGTCTCCGATACGTGACTGCAAGTGTAGTCCATCCTCATTGGTCTGTATATGCAGATCAACTACATTCCGGTATATGCTGTTTACATAATGCTGCATGCTTAGCCAATCAGAGTGTTTAACTGGTTAATGATCTTGTCCAGCAGGTTTTTATATTCAGGTTTTGCAGAGGATGATATACTGTTTTCTGCATCAATCAGTTCCTGCCTGATCTGTCTCAGATAGTGCCGATGTGCTTCAATTTTTTCGTCCGGTTGAAAATCATAGAATAATTGAAGCAGCCTGTCAAAGAAGTCGATCGCGGGCAGATCACTTTCATCCCGGGTGATATCGTGGTCCTGTATACAAACTACATACACAGCCAGTCCGGTCAGAATTCTGAGCAGGCGCAGGCTTATGTCCGCGTGACTATCATAGAAGTATTCAGGCAGAATGCTGATCCAAATCATTAGCTTGTCAAACACCTTTTGCGCAGTGAAGAATTTCAGCTGCTCATCAATCGTGTTATCCACATACTGCAATTCACGGAAAAAGCTGTGAATATCGTCATAGTGTACATAGGTCTCCATGAAGTCATGGAATTCACGGCTATCCTGATCAGTAAATTCCCAGTATGGTACTATGACAGTATTGTTCAGGTTTTTACACTTCTTGTCAGCCGGTGTCGGAAATGCTACTGTAATGGTGACCGTATCCACATTGGAATCACCTTTGTTGTCGGTGACTGTAAGCTGAAAAACATAGCTGCCCGGCACAAGATCTTCAACCTGTGTAGCCGCACTATCCGGATTATTAACAGATGCTTTGACAGGCCCGCTGACTTGTTCCCAGCGATACTCCGCAATGGCTCCGTCCGGATCGGATGAAGCGCTTCCGTCGAGCAGACAGCTGTGCTGCGAATAGCTGAGCTGCTGATCCGGGCCGGCATTGGCAACCGGTCCCTGGTTGGGTGGCGGAGGAATATCGTTGATCGTAATATGTACAGGGAAGCCACCGACTGAGCTGGTGTATGGAAGAAAGAAATCGGCAATCACTGTTCGCTGGGCAATGCCGGAGACGGTTTGGCCAAGTGTTGAATTGTTTGCCGGGATTTCGTTTTCATGGTATACCAGAATGAAGGTGCCCCCCAGGGTAACGCCGGAGCGATGCTGAATGCCGGGATGTTTTTCGGCAAAACTTTTGAAATAAATGCTGGAATAAATATCATCCAGACGACTGGTAAATTCCTGATAGAGCGCCCGGAATGGACCCTTTAGACAACTGAAGATAACAGCATCCAGGTGGTCTATCAGATCCTCCGACAGGTTATAGCGGCTTTTGTTTTTGACAGGATCAAGTGTTTTTATCTGCGATTCAAGCTTGGCGGAGAGGGATTTTGCTTCTTCTTCAATCTTTTCATAAACCGGAATGAAATCATCGTATCTTCTGACAAAGTCGGTGAGATCCTCTGTCATAAACTGCTTGGAGGCCTGCAGAACTTTAATGAATTTTACGAGTCTTCCGGCCTCGTTTATATCGGTGTACGGAATCGCTTGTTTTTTGATGGCATTGAGGTACTGAATGGTTTTTCCGATCACACCTTCCCATTCTCTGCGGGCAATATCATAGCTGATTTCCAGATTTCCGGTGTTGAGCCCGGCTATATAATCATTTATGCTGCTGATATGTGGATTTCCCGTTTTTAACGCGACGATCTTAACCGGCAGACGGTATCGGTTGACATAGTGATTGACCTCATTGAGTACCGCGGAAATTGTTTTTCCGATATGTCCTTCGATACGGAGAAAATTATGGGATTCCAGATTGTATTTGAGCGGATCACGGAATATATCATTCTGGCTGGAGACCGGAACATTGTATGAAGCCGCATGATAGGAGAGGTTTTCTTTTTCTCTTCCGCGAATTGATTTTTCAAAGGACCATATTTTGTAAAGAGGGTCCGGACGGTAGTAAAATGGTATGGATCTGGATGAAAGTGCGTAATTGCCATAGTGATCCGGAGTAACCCGTATGCTGCTGATACCACTAACGGAAGATACAAAAGGCGGCAGATTAATCTGATCAATCATTTGTACAAGGCGTCTGAACAGACAGCGAAGCCGGTTGACCTGAAAGTTCTCTTCCAGTGCCGGGGAGCTTATAAAATAATGCCTGTGCTGGCTGACCGGATTGTGCCGGGGCACTGCTTCGCCAAGGAGCACATGCCGGGGAAAATAACTGCTGTCCGGATTGCAGAGACTCTGTATCTCATCGGCCACTTCGGTAAGCTCTGTATAGGCATCGGTAATATCCGATAATATGGAGTAAAAATGCTGACAATGGATCAGGACTGTCTGTGTCATGCTTTCGCTGGTCAGAAAACTGAACCGTGAAGGAAAGCCTGTGAACGGATTAGCCGGGAACTCTGATCGCAGCCGGGGGCGCAGTGTAGTATACAATTGTGTCAACGCGGTGTTGATATCGGAAAGAATACCTGTTTTGAATACATTTATATAGGCCCGGAACAAATCGGTTGAACTTACCGGATAGGTATTGGATACATTGAATCTGGGCAGCTTTATTTTCCTGAACTGGCTATATGGATTGGAAGAGGGGAGGGGGCTGATACCCTTCAGACTATCATAATTCGTTGCGAAGCGTGATACCAGAAGGGGAACAGGTCTTACGGTGACGGTTATGCCTTTGTCGTCACAGGAGTCCGGATCACAGTTTTTATTCTGTTCCTGTATGAGTTCCGCGAAAATAAGCACCACTTTGTCATCCAGATCGAAGCTGTGAAGCTTGGTCGTTCCGCCTTCTACGGCTTCCTGCAGAAGCTCCCATACGGTTATTCTGGGGGTCTTGTCATCCGGATTGATAAACCGGTCATAATAGACTGGTTTTACAGCATCATATTCCCTGATATCGGTATAGACCGTTTCCGCAATATTGATCAGATACCCTTCGGAGGTAATACCGCAACCACCGGTGATGGTGAGCTGCGTCCGGTCACTGCTGAGAATTATATCGAGGCCACAGATTATTCCTATGCCGGTAAGGTTGACATTGCTGATTCGTCCCTGTTCGTCCAGGTAGTTGAAAAGGCTGTTCAGATTGCCGGAAGTCAGAAGCTGATCAGGAACAAATTGTGGAAAAGTCGTATTGGACGCTATCATTGCTAAAAAATTAAATAATCGTTCGGTTGAGATATACTCTGTTTTCGTCATTGCCATCTCTGCAATCGTGGAGACTTGCCGGAGGATAGACATTCTTTAAGTGATTCATTACCTGAACCAGGCTGTGAAGTCGTTCGCTTAATCGTATTTTATCAGGTATGTCGCTGCTTAGCTCATGCAGCCATTCGTAATAGGCAGTTTCAAATTCCAGTAGCTGTGTCTTGCTGACCCAGCAGATCTTCAGACCCAGGTGAGCGGGTACTTCGGAACGAATCGTTTTTTCTGCAAATTCACGGTATTCCAGCCGTTGATTGGAAAAACCATCTTCGCCATTGAGCACTATGGTCATACGGAACGAATACGGATCTTCTTCTCCGCACAGACCGCAATTGGCAGACAGACAAACAGACAGCAGCGTATCACCATCCGGAAGTTCGGCATCCGGAATATTTCTCGGGCGCAGAAGCAGGTGCTCGACAATATGGATTTTCTCAGACAGGCTGATTTCCTGCGCAAATGCGATAAGCTCATCTCTTGCTGCAGCTGCATCCTCCTCCTTATCAAAGTGCTGCTTCCGGGTGGCGATGATTTCTCCCGTTTCATCCGTAAGATTCAGCACCCATTTTTTGTGTTTCCTGATATCGTATCGTTCCTGATATACAAAATACTTTTTTACCTGGTCGATTTCCAGCTGAGCCAGCTTGACAGCCTCCTGATAGGCAGGATTATTGTAACGTGTGCTGCTGCTCAGGTATATTTTCCCTTTACTGTCTTTCAGTCTCCAGCGCAGTTCATGGTATACGCCATCCGTGTCATTCTCTTCAAAGAGCTCAAAGTGCTCAGCCAGATTATTAAAGCCAAGAAGCCGCTGTATGCGAATTGTCAGACCGGAAACATGCTGGTTATTGATCGTATCAAACGGCTGCTTATAATTAAAAGCCCGTCCGCGGGCTGCGCTCATAAAAGGCAGATCCTGCAGAAAGCTTATTTTGTTATGTATAAGCTTTTCGGAGGCAATAGCCTGGTGATTCCGGTAAGAATACATCATGAGAGCATATTCGCTGAAGCTTTCACCAAAGCGCGCCATTATATGGTCCAGAAAACGGTTTCTGCGATCAAAAAACTGATGCTGGTCTTCGGAAAGCGATTGCAGACCCGCTTCATCCAGCCCGTCATAGAGACCCGGACCGCCGCTGTCAGCGTCTGATTCCAGTCCCCGGATCGTCTGATCAGACAGGAAATGACTATAATAGGTTTGCCTGATATCGGGATCAAGTGCGAACAGATCCTTGATATGAGACAGCTGTGAAAGGTAGTTTACCAGCAGCTGCTCGAAGAAATACAGATAAGCCTGTAGCTGCTTTGCCTGAGCTTTCCGCTGCTCCGAAGCATTGGCGGGCAGTCCCTGGCGGCCGATACCGTAGGTTTGCGGAAGCGTGTATTGCACCGGCTGGTAATCCGGCAGGTCAAAGGCTGTTCCCTGCGGTACCGGCAGATCACTGAGTGTTTCCGAAAACTGGGGTCTGGAATACCTTCCTTTCAATACCTGGAGCGTATCAAGCAGCTCGGATGTATCCGGAAGAAAGGTAAGACCGTTTTTGAAGATCAGCAGCTTGCTTCCTTCCATATAGAGTCTCGGCTGGAAATTTTCGGGAACCGGCATTTGCCACGAATGACTTGCCACATGGATACCCTCTTCATTGTATTGCTTGAAAACAAAGTTCTTGACGGATACTACTCCGGGAATATCCATAATCAGGTTTATGATATCTGAAGTGTATACAGCTGTTTTCAGCGAAGTTTTTTCCAGCTGCTCATCCAGCAGAAAACCGTTGTTCAGTGCGGGACCATCAAATATTTCCTCTGTGGTTTTGCCCTGATCCAGCAGCTGCCGGAGCGAATAAAACTCCGGTTCCGGACTAAAGTACTGATCAGCTCTGAAATAGATGGTCGCGACGATTTTTTCTATATCCGCGGCTGGTTCGACCTCTATATCCGCGCATATTGCGATATCCTGTACCTGTACGGAGCTGATGCTGTGGAAATCCTCGCACAGATTGCGGTGTCGCTGAAGCACAGCTCGTACCTCTGACATGATCTCATCGGCACGTTTGATTTTTGTCAGATATCTCCCAAGTATGCCGGAAGGAGAATGATCAGCCAGCGCTGCTTTGATATCTTCGAGTGCAATATTTTTGCGGTCTTCGCTGCTTTCAAACCAGATCGTTATGGGAATATCCTCCAGCAAAAGCGTGGAAACATTGTTCTGGGTAGAATCAGGTCTGAATTTAATCTGTAATGTTACGTACAAGGGCCTTCGCAGCGCGCGTCCCAGTTCTGACTGAGGAATATCGGTATTATCTCCCTTATTTCCGGAAATAAACATTACTTGTGTTTCGACAAGCGTGCTTTGTGGTTGCCGGATCTCCTGATAGACGGAGCGATTGTTTTCGATGGCATACCAGGAGGGAAGACGCAGCTCTGTTTCAGCCTGGGTGAACTGGTCTCCCGTGGAAAAGGAAAAATTGTGCTTTATTTTACCGCTATTGAGATTGCCGCTTCGCTCTTCATCATCAAACTCAATACGTATGTCATAAAGCCCTTTGATCAGAATCTCATGCTCTTCTGATGTATATTTCAGAATGCTTTCCTTGCAGTCTGCATACAGTCTGGTAAGTGCATCAGGCTGAGTCCGGCAGCGGAGCCAGGCGTTTTTTACTCCGTTTACATCAATAAGAAGTTTTCGGAAATCATCCGGCGTATATGGATTGGTCGTCAGGATTTCCCTTGCGGTAAAAAATGCCTGTTGACGGGGATTATAATTATCAGGTCCCGGTTCCTGCAAAAGATCCCGGATATCGAGTGAGCTGCGGTAGCCAAGATCTGTTATGGCATAGCACAGCGCTTCCAGCTGGGTAATGCCCGGATCATGCTTGTTGTAATCTGTCCAGAGACTGCTGCCAAGCTGCCGGATGTATTCCAGTCCTTTCTTTTTCAGAAAGTGGTAATCCATGCTTTGAGGCAGTTCCGGATTCTTATCGATGGTAATGCTTTCCCGCATAGTTACTGACAGATTGCTGTTTGGTTATACTGTATGGTCATGCTTCTGTGATTTCATGTCTGTGCTCAGGAGCGGAAACCAGAATGCTCCGGGCGCTCGAAGCGGTTATGGTATCCATATCATCGCTCTCGGCAGTATGATCATTGATTTTTACAAAAAGCTCTACATGGCTCAGGTAATCCACATACTCTCTTTCTTCGATGAAATCGATAATGGTGGATTTATGCATAATCCCGCCAAAGCACACATCAGTGTTTTGCGTATTGAGCCAGGGGGTAAGAAAGCTGGTAATTTCTTTACGAAGTTTTTCGCGATAAAAAGCAAAATCGCGGTATTCCGGACGAAATCGTACTCTGAACCGAAGACGCATTTCTTCAAACTGAGGCTGTACGGCTTTGACGGTTACAAAACCTGAACACCGCTTTTGCAGAAAGCTCTCTATATGGGTTAATGTCCGCTGATGGGTATATGGCTTTAACGGATTGAGCAGGCTGTCTTTCTGAAGCCTGGGAATAGTAATGATCAGCACATGCCCCGGTTTTACCTCATTGATCCGGTCGCTGGTACTGTTCTGAACCTCAACGGAAGTATGACTCAGGCATTTTACTTTATATATTTCAGGAAATGCTTCCAGTATCAGGCGTTCATAATCCCATATGGTGACAGCCCGGTTTTTGTGCCGGAGCCGCTCGCTGACCCGGACATAAAATGACTGATCATCTTCAGCCGCTCTGCCTTCGAAGGATGGAAAAGGCTGCTGAATCTTGCTTATGCCGGTTACCGGCTTTCGTAGTTTGCTGATACTATTGGCAGGGAGGGGTAATGCTGCTGGTCCGGATAATCCGGTCGTGAACCGGGTCAGTCTTGCCGCCTGGGTTGCGATGGCCTGTATCCTGCATACTGTCCCCGGAGCTTTTTGTATCGCTGCTTTAATCCACAGGTATCCGGAGAGAAGGATGGTATGATGCATAGTCGCATCGGCCGGAAAATATACAGAGGCAATTCCGGACTGGGTAAGCTGCATAGTCGCATCCTGTATGGCGCCGGCAGGAAATGCTTTCCATTCATTATTGCTCAGGTAGCTCCAGTACAAATGCTTTTCAGGTTTTACAGTCAGTGGATCAGAGCTTCCTTCCAGAATCTGTACGAGCAGATTGACTGCCTGCTGAGGCTGCATATTGCTGATGCCGATATAGAATTCTCCCTGATGATATATGGTGCCTGATGGTTCATCATGTCTGAACTGAGGAAAAAGGAAAGGATCAGGATGATTTGCGTTTTTTTGCAGCTGTTCATATCCGAACGGATACAGGCTGTACAGGGCCGTATCGTTATTGCCGGAATGCAGATCGGAGACCGTATAGGCGGAGTAGCTTATACCAAAAGACTGGATTACCGGGGTATACGGTTCGACTGGTAGTTTTGCATTGTTCTGCAATTTATCATTGGCTTTGTCAATCATGTACTCCGCCAGATCTTCCATGTATTTTTTGTGACCAAACCCCTGTGTAAGCTCTATGGAAATAAATCCCCAGCGACTGTCGGCCCGGTAACTTTCATCTTCTTCGGAATAGAGTCCGGTCGCTTTGTTGAGCTCTGTGCTTTCCAGCAGCAAATGATTGTGCTGGTAATTAAATGGTTCTACCTGAGAGTTGATGGTTGTCCAGCGTCCGTCATACAGGCATTTAACAGCAGCGTTGGGATAGTGTCCTTTGTCCGGCAGCTCGCCGTATGCCATATGCTGAGATTGCTGCGGATAGTTTTTCCACTCGATGTGAAGGCGCAGGCGCAGATTCTTTTTTGAAAAAATCTCTTTGTTTCCTATGATAAAACGATTACCGGTTACGGGCTGCGTACCAAAAGGAAGAAAAGGTTTGGAAGGGTCCAGCTGTCCGGTATCTCCTGCCAGCTGAAGATTTTTTACTCCGGCCTTGTCGTCACTGTCAAAAGAGCCTGTTTCTGTTTTTAGCTCAAGCCTGTTTATCCGGAGGTTCCTGAGCTGTTCATATTCGTAGGGATGTTCCTCTGTATTGACCAGCTCCAGCTTCAGAACAGGGTGCTGAGTTTCAAACCGGTCCCCGTGTATTTTTTCCTGATATCCTGTAATAGCAGGCAGACTGGCAGGAATAGAAATTATAAATTCGGTACATGTAGTGAGTTGGTCCGAAAATTTCTGATTCAGTACAATGTCCGGTTGCCCGAGTTGCAGCCAGCCTTCTTCGGTTGTAATCCGGCATTCAAAATGTTTATTTGCCAGCGACTGATTATTGGAAGTGCTCAGGCGCAGGTAAATCTTACGATCTCCCTCCCGGAGAAAAAGATAATGTGAGGCAATGGCAAAGCCGATAGAGGCCTTGGGCATTGCGATCTCGCTGAGAACTGTATTACTGTATTTTCGGTTGACGAAGGGATTCCAGCTCTTTTCAGGATTCTGCAGACTGCTTCCGAGTCCGTCTTCACTGTCGGAGACGGGAGATGCGAATAGCCGTCCGTGATTATTTTCTACAATTGCCCCGGTGAGCGGATTTCGGATAGAGTCCGTTTCACTGCCCAGATAAATGCTGTGAAGTGCATGAACGGAAGCTTTGTTGAAAGAAGTTTCTTCCTGAAGCACAAAATCGCAATCTGTCCCGTCCGGGTTTTTACCTGCCCTGAACAGCGTCCCGGCAGGAAGAGAAAGTTGTTTGTATTGTCTGGCCAGCTCCAGATAGATATGAACGGAGTCCGGTTGGGCAGTTTTGGTTTTTAGCCGGAGTACGTCTTTGTAATAAAAATCAAGATGTCTTCGGGTAATGGAATTCAGATCCTGAACCGCTGTATTATATAGCCGGAGGAAGCTAAGAAACAATGTATAATGCGGGGCATGCCGGTCATAGTTTGTCAGGATATGTTCCAGCTGAGCTGATGCTTCTTTGACAATCCGGGTATAAGCAAAAAGAAACTGATCGAAGATACCGCTGAAAAGATTGTGTCTTGCTGCATATTCGATTTGCTCGTATTCATCCGTTGCTGCTGAATTGGTAAAAATGCCTGAATCTCCCGGGATTGCCTGGGTGTATTGCAGCCAGCTGTCTGCTGTTTCGGTCATCCATACACTGCTTAATCCGGCATTGTGCAGAAAGTGTTCGGCCTCCGCAAGAGGCAGACCAAGTATTTTCCACGGATCAGTATTTGCGGAATGGAGCAGGTTTTCCTGCCCGGCCCCCTTGAAATAGGCGATCAGCTGTCTGAGTGCCCGGCTTAGTCTCGTTTTAATGAGTTGTTTTACGGTATGTTCGAAATCAGGAACCTCCTTAAGTAAGGGAAGATAATTGTCAATGGCCTGAGCTATGGTAAAGGGAGCGCAGAACAATTCATACAGATTCTTCTTCAACGTGATTTTGGCCGGAGTTTCGCTCCTGTCTTTCAGGTAATCAAACCGTTTTTTGATCCGGTTTTTATATACTTCGATATTTTGTACAGCTATTGAGGCGAGCACGGCTGCCGGATCAGAATTCATAAAAGAAGACCAGTTGCCGGCTGGCTGGTTGTTCCGGTCATAATAATGGATATACCTGCTCAACTGTGCCGTATAGTTGATCCAGTCGGCGTAGCTACGCTCATCTATGTGAACAAAATCCTTGCTCAGTCCGGGCAGCAGTCGTTCCGGCTGGCTGGTTCCGTTTCGTTTCAGCGGGTGTTTTTTTTCCGTACAATTAGCCATTCTCAGATATCTTCATTAGCCGGATTCAGTACACTACTTCTGTACCTTCGTTTTCGAAATACGGGAAGACAAAATTGAACCGTGAGTTGGTGCCCCGAATGGTATAATCAATCTCGATGACCAGTTGCCCGTTTACTTCGTCGGAATGATTGATCGTTATGGAACTTACATCGATTCTGGGTTCGAAGTACAAAATGGCGGTTCTGATTTTGTCTTTTAAAAATGTCTTGGTTGTTGTATCCGGAGATTCAAACAGCAGATAGTCGACATTGCATCCGTACCTTGGTTCCATGACCCGTTCACCTGTTGTCGTTGTCAGCAGAATATGAAGACTCTGACGTATATCTTCATTGCCTTCCGAAAGCTCAACACTTTGAATCGCTTTGTTGAAGGCCGGAGGAAAGCTCCAGCCTCTTCCGATAAAATCATTTTCTGTCTCCTGCATCATTGCCATGTTTATATCCTGTCATTATTGTCTTATCCGCCGATAGTTACTGTCGGGCATCCCAGTGTTATTTGTCCGCCGTGGGAGGTAGAATCCCCCTGCCGGGCAGCGGGTTTTCCGCCAATCATTACGGTCGATGAACCGGTAATAATGCTGTCCGGCGGGCCGGAGCAGAGACACTGGTCTCCCAGTCTGGCTGCCGGCATACCTCCGATCAGCACACTGGCCTCACCCGGAGGTAAAACCGGTCCGCCGACATGTGGTACGGTGCCTGTTGTCATCGGACATGTATGCATATCGCCTGTTCGTGCTGCGTTTCCCATTGTCCTGTCTAGTTTATATTGACCATACCGCCCTTTACATTGGTTGTACCGGAGGAAATCAGCTCGGCTTTGCTGCTTCCCTCTATCTGCACTTCGGTATTTCCTTTCATTTTTATATTGGCTCCTTTGCTCTGAATGTCTTTTTTAGCATTCAGAACAATATCTCCCACGCTTTCCAGCTTTATTCCTGATTCGTTCATAATGAGCTCATTGCCATGCTGGTCGGTGATCATAATCTGTTTTTCCTTCTCTGACAGCTGTATGATATTGCCTTCGGGAGTGGAAATCGAAATGCTTTTGGCATCATCATCAAAAAGGATCTTCATAGAAGACCGGCTGATAAAGCCTTTCTCATGATTGTCGTCCTGAGCGCTTATCGGAGCAGGTTTCGAGCTGCTGTTAAGCATTCCCATTACTATTCCGTGGCGGGGATCATTGTTGATAAAGCCGACAAGTACTTCGTCTTCAATTTCGGGACGGAAAAAACTGCCTCTTTTATCACCGGCATCCAGTGTGCATATTCTGCACCATATTCCTTCGCCTTCCTGATGCATGACCGGAATATGTACAAGAATCCGGTCTTCACCCTCGGGATCGTCCTGAAGCTGCATGACAATACCTGTCCGGAGTCCTTCTATTCCGGGCAGCAGTCCGCCGGCCAGAGGCTGCTGTATGTTGAATGTTTCACTGAACCACTCCGGGTTGATACCAAACTGAAACACTGTTTCCCAGGCACCGTTGGTAATTTCGTGCCGGACACCGGTTACGTACAGCTTGCCCTCAAAGCGATCACCGATTCCGTTGATTTGTATAAACTGTCCCGGAATTACGGCTGCAGTACCTTCTGTACGAACTTTTCCCCGTATCCTGGCGAGCCGGTGCCGGAGCATTTTGGAATTGACCCAGTCCTGTATTTCTGAAGCTTCCATTTTGCCGCCGTGTGAAAGAATATAGCTGTCTTCAGAGAGGGCAAGCTGGTCATAGCTCAGATTGCCGGCATCAACGGGTTCGCTGATACTGGCTTCCGTGTCTTTATCCAGCTTAAGTTCCGTATAATTCCAGCTGCTGCCTTTCACGGCTTTAAATTGCAACCGGGCATCTATTTCTGCGTCCAGATCCAGTATGGTTGCTCCGTACTGAATAGTCAGAGCCGGTTCGGCGCCGAGATCCGGCGGCGCTATGGTCACTTTCCCATCGCTGACATAGCAAAGCATGCCAGTTGCATCGCAGCGGCAAAGCATAAAATCCCAGTCGGTACTATTGTACTGAACCAGCTGCCGGTGCGTCAGGGAGGTGGATGTAACGGATTTATCCAGCTCATAGGCTGTCAGCAGTTCCTCAAATGCATCACTGTCGGTCATATCCCGGAAACAGTGATTTTTCAGGACTCCGGTCATCCGGACTGCTGTGTCTTTACATTCGATAATCAGAAGCGAAGCATCGGGACGAACCTTAATACTGTGTCTGATGACCAGTCCGGAAAAAATTAATTCTTCATCGCTGGAAAAGCCTGTATGGATTTCAATGTTTTTCCCGGGTTCAAAATCAGGCTGATTGCTTACTTCAAATGTTTCTGAGGCAGGATCTCCGTCTGTCAGAATAATGGTAGCAGACGGAATCCGGTTGACTTCTTTTGAAACAGTTATCGAGAGTATATGATACTCCCGGGATAGTTCGTTCCCTTCGGATACAATGGTAAAAGTTGATACCGTTTTGGGTGCTTCTGATGGTATGATCCGCTCATTGCTCATACACCTGATCTCCTTTTTTTAGCAATGGGAGGAAAAAACAGCTGGCAGCCTGCCGGAATATGTCTGAAATTGCTCAGTCTGTTGACCCTGGCAACCTGAATGTACAGTGAAGAATCACCATAAATCTGATAACAAAGCCAGGGAAGTGTTTCTCCTTCTTTGACCGTCCTGTAATGGGTAAGGTCAGGAGACCGGTCATTTTGCTGTAATACTCTCAGCTCCTCTTCAGTTGCCTGTTTGAGAGTGACTTTGCAGACTGCGCGGATAGGAGAGCCGTCCGGGTTGAATAATTTGTAAGCAATGTTTAGCGCGGAGCAACGTCCCTTGAAAAGATCGGTTCCCCATACAAATTTGAAAAATCGTGGCTCATGAATATTCCCATCGTAGTCCATCAGGAACTTGCGGAAATTTTCAAGATCTGTCGCAATGTTTTCTTTCGGTTTGCCATCGATAATCCCTGTATTGTCAAAAAGAAACTCAAAGGACATCTCTTCCGGAAGCTTCATTTTAAATTGCTGATTGCCTCCGGTCGTTCCCTGTCCCTGGTTGTTCTGAAACTCATATTTAATATCGACAGAATAGCTTTCGGGATTGATCAGAGCCGAGTACGGATTGGACATGCCAGCAACAGATGCCAGATGATCATCTGACATGTCAATATGCGAGTATGCATATATCTGCATTTTTTTTAATGCGCCGCTGGCCGTACTTTCCTGAATGGATGGCATATATTATCGCTCCTTTTTGCTTTTAAGTATTTCCAATACCTGCTCTACACAGGCTTCAATAACTTTGTCATTCTGCGATCCGGCTGCCGGTGCATCCGTACGAGCCGGATCTCCGGTACCCTCTCCGGCAGGAGAGATATTTACCCGTATATTTAGTTCTTTAATTTCCAGTGGCATAGTTACATAATTGCAAAATAGCTGTACGAGAAATCCAGTGTTTCAACTACCAGTGCATTTTCCTGGGCATTAAAATCACTGACATTCCATTTTTTCGGCCAGGCATTGTATACATTCCAGGTTTTCAACGGTTCATGCTTCTCGTTGAGCAGTGTCACAATGATATGTGCTGTGGTAAAGCTTCTGTTCTGAAATGCTTCCAGGCACCATTGAATTACTCCGGAGTCAGTGAGCATCCCCCGTTTCAGAGAAAGGTCCGGATATTTGGTACGAACGGGCAGTTTGTGCTCAAACCGGTTTTCTCCGCCTTCCTTATAGGTTTCAGTATCGTATTCGACATTGAGACCGGTTACGGACTGGAAACGGATATCATTATCGTTTCCAATGAGATCCCCTTGCATCGTCCTGAATTCCACTCTGAAATGGAATCCAACGGGCGGATAATAGCCTCCGGCAGATGGCTGATTCATGGTACAGGTTTATTTCAGAAACAGATTTTTTATCAGATTAAGCTGAGCCCTTCATGAGCAATTTCGAGGGTTTCAATCGCTACCTCATTACCGTCTGCCTTGAGGTCGCTTGCCTGAAGCTTGACCGGAAAAGCATTGCGGACGAGCCAGGTAAAAACCGGATCATGCTGCTCGTTGAGCAGGCTTATTTCGATGTCTCTTCGCTGAACCAGACTAAGATTGACTGTATTGATCCACTTGTAGAAATCAGTATCGCCTGCCATGGTGCCGCGTTTGAGGGTAATATTGCTGAACTTCTGCATTCCGGGCATTTTGATTTTTGAATAATTCGGGCTGCTGCCTTCTCTGTATTCGATCACTTCAACCTGCATGTCCAGTCCGGTAACTTCGGTAAAACCGATGCGCTCTCCCGGTTCCCATTTTACCTGGAAATGAAATTTGGGTAGTGGATATGATTCCATTTTATTAAAAAGTTAATGTCAAAAATTGAATATATATGGTCATTGTATAAGGTCTTCACTCCTAGCTTTCTGCCAGTTTGTGAGAGAAGCGCAGGATAATGAATTCGGCCGGACGAACTACTGCCATTCCGATTTCCACGATCATTCTGCCTTCCAGAATATCCAGCGCAGTCATGGTTTTCCCCAGACCTACCGATACATAATAGGCATGTTCTGGTTTTGCTCCCTGCAATGCTCCCTGGCGCCACAATGTATTCAGAAAATTGTCAATCATCCCTTGTACTTTAATCCAGGTGTTGGCATCATTGGGTTCGAATACAAATTGTTCGGTCGCTTTTTTTGTGCTTTCTTCCACCATATTGAAGAATCTCCGGACGGAGATATAGCGCCACTCATTGTTGTTACCGGCAAGTGTTCTGGCTCCGAAAATCAGTGTTCCTTTGCCAAAGAATGGCCGTATGGCATTCACGGATTTTCCGGCTACCGCATCAATATTGAGGGCGTCGAGCTCTGATTTGGAAAAAATGACTTCCGGGGCGATAATATTACTTAAGCTGATATTGGCAGGAGCTTTCCATACTCCTCTGGTTCTGTCGGTCAGTGCATATACACCGGCTACCGCTCCGCTCGGAGGAATGCTGGTCAGACTTTTTCGTATGCCTGTAAGAATACTCTGATATACGGGAAAAGCAAGTGCAAGCGACTCATCCAGTGTTTTGGCATAATTGGCGGAAGCGGTCACGATCAGTGAGTAATATGAGCTGCTCAGATTGTTGAAAATACCTTTCAGCGCGTTTACAAGGAGTGTCCGTTTGGCTGCTTCGGTAGTAGCCTCGCTTCCTATGACATCGGAAGCATCTGCTGTGGCATGAAGCTCCGGCCAGGTAACATCCGGCAGTGCCGAAATATCATATTCCGTATAGCTGTCTGTCAGCTTGTCTGCGGCTTCGGTTTCGATCATCCGTACCTGAGCCAGCACCGGGTCGAAATTGGAGGCGATCGAGATCGTCAGATCCGCTCTGAGTTTTTGATAGGACAGAGGAGTGCCGCCGTTTACATAGCCATTGACAGTTTGGCCGATAGTGTAAAAAAACTCGATAATATTTCTGAAGCTGGTATTGGTATTACTGGCAATAAATGCGTTTTCCAGCGCTATAAACCGGTTATTCAGAATGCCGTTGGGGGGAGCAAGAAGTCTTGTCTGATCTTCTATCCGCTTTTTATCCTGATAGGCATTTTCTGTTTCACTGATTCTGTTTTGTATTTCCGGGTCGGATGTGAGTCCGCTCAGACTTGTGTCAATACCGGCTCTCCGGATATTGGTTATGTCGGTATAGCGTACTGTTTTAGGCAGGGATACTTTCAGCCATGGCGAATAGGCTGCTCCGTAACTGAGAAAGTTGATACCTATGCGGTTGCGGAAGCTTATGCCTTTCGGATCATTTTTCTGTACATCAAGGATGGCAAAACGATCTTTCAGATCGCCGCACTGAGCTAATGCTGCCTGCTGTACATTGGCAAGCTCTGTATCCGGAAGAGTGGCTGCATCCGGAAACAGGAGCAGGGTTGGCTCATCTTCTTTTTCAAGCTGCTGTATTCCCTCGATGAAAAGAGTATCAGAAGGTGTTGCCAGTCCGTAGGTGCCTATGGATACTATATAGCAGTCTCCTCCGCCGTTGGCATAGAAAAGCTGCAGACTGTCATACAGATGATAGTTGTTTTGTACAGAAGCCGAAAGGAAATTATTGCCGGCATCAATATTGATACCGGTCACTTCCGGTGTAGGTCCGTAACCGAAGAAAAGTTCGTATTCAACCAGTGAGCCGATTTTAACGGGCTTTTTATTCAGATCATTGGGGGCAAGCTCCTGCGCTTTTTCCGTAAATCCGATAAAGGCCGGTATTGCAGTCTGTACCTGAGCGATGGAAGGAGGCAGCTTGGGTATTTCCTCGATATAAACTCCTGGTGTCTGGTAGTTTGCCATAGATGTCCTGTGTTTGTAGTTAGTAATTTAAAAAGATGGTATAGTAAAAGTTATCTTCATGCTGACTGAGCGCCCCCGCAGACCGCGGATCCGGTACGGGAACCCGGATCGGACTGTTGCCGGCCTGAACCGGAACATCAATCGTAATCATCCTTGGATTTTCTGTCAGAGGCATGGGCTGGTCGGATAGAAAATAATTGACCTTTTCCGGTAAGGCAGGATGCCGGTTAAACTGATAGAGACTGTCTGAAACAGCCTGAACAGAGTTTCCGGTTGATACATATTTCCAGAATAGTCTCCGGTTGGCGAATAATATGGTAAAATCCTGCCACCGGGAACCAGGTCCGGCAGAGAGATTTTCAATAACAGCCCCCTGCGAATCCAGGACAGATAACTCCGGCTCGGGAGCATAGGGAAATATCTCTGCTATGCCGATACAGCCTGCTGCAGCTGCGTGACTGTCCAGGTAGGTATCGAATATTTCATCATTGATATGGATTCTGTAATAGCCGGGAGCGAGATGTCGCATAGTAAGCTGAACGCTGTCCGTTGGTTCTCCGCCGCTTGTCAGTATATGCTCAGGCATATGGACCTCTTGTGTCGGGTTGGGATCTGACGGACTATGTGTAAATGCCTTGACCGAAAATACTGTAGCCGGGGCTGAAAGCCGGAATGTATGAACAGGACTGATTAATGTGAGCATATCTTCTCTGCTTGCGTAATGACTGTACTCTTTTGCAATCCAGTATCCGGTGTCCGTGGTATCCTGTTCTCCGGTGACCTTTTTGATGCATTCGTAAATGACGGAACCGGCTCTTGCCAGATCTCCCGGCTGATAGGATATACTATTGGTATATTCACTAATCGGCCTGCTGACAGCAGGGAGATTTCCTGATTTTGTTCCGGTAAGATTGGAGAAATAAAATTTTTTTCCGGCCAGCTCTGCCAGATTAATATTGGCCAGATGGATAAAGTATGGATTTTTCAGTTTTAGCCAGAAACGCAGCTTTGTATTTTCCGGCGGTGGAAACATGGCTTTTCCGGCAGCATCTGTACGGATGGATACAAAAAGCTTTCCACCGGATATCCTGGTTCGCATTCCGTAATTCTGCAGTTGCATGACCGTATCAGGAGCCGGAATGATCTCAAAATCATCAGAGCTGAGCTGATTATAGTATTCACAAAGAATACTCAGAGAGAAAGCTGTTTGGTACCGGATAGTCATGTTGTCGGATATTTCATGGAACTGTGGATGCCGATTTCACTGATCAGAGGATGTTCTCCGGTTGCCAGTCCTTCATCCAGTGTTATCTGACGCACTTTGTAAAGGACGGACGGAAGATATTTGCCGCCGAGTGTACCCCACAAATGATTTATCTGCTCAAAATTCAGGGTGTGTAATTCTACCACCAGTTTCTGAATCTGAGAATTCAGAGAAGGATGAGAACTATGTGTGAAAACATGCTGATGCTGAAAAAACTGAATAATCGCAGCCAGCCATTTGAGTGTATCATCGTATTCGGCTTTGTTGACTGCGAAAAGCACATAAAGATTCAGGTATAAGGGCGGATTCTGATAAACTGTTCCGGTTGCTGTCTTCCTGAAATTTTCCTGTTTTCGGGATATCCGGTCTTCCTCAATATTGACAAGAGATAATATGGCTTTGCCCCCCAGTGAATTAGGTCCGCTGAATGACTCATCCAGTGCCCGGGAAACATTCCCGATCTTCAGCCGGGCATCTGTTACGGAGCCGAGCTTGAGATTGAGGAACTTGTTGACCTCAGAGGATAAAAATGACAATGTTTCAAAAATCATTATGTATTCCTGAAAAAATGTTGAAAATCAAAAAAACAAAGTTGAAACTTTGTGGTTAATAGTCTGTATGCGAAAAATCCGGTCTTACCAGCCTATGATAACAACAGAAAAAGAGCGGCTTATTAACCAGTCAGATAGTATGCTAGAAATATCTGAGAGCTAATTACTACAACTTTGTGAGCTGCATCATGAAAATCAACAAAAATACCACCAAAAATGTAAGACTCCTGAGTCCCGATCACATACAAAAATCAAGAGACAACGAGCAAAACAGCATCGTTATCAATCCACTCCTAATTTAGAAGTATAATTTTTGAAATACAAAAGCTTATAAAATATTTTTTTATCCGGAGAGGAAGTACAGCAATTTGTGAAAGGATCGGATAATAAAGAATGTACGGATCTTCTGACTGCTCGTACACTCTTTATCTTCATTGCTTAATTAGCCGAAACCATGTCTTTGAGGCAATCGATCCAGAGCGGATGATTGTTGAGACTCTCTACCAGCTGCCAGTGCCGGCCGCCGTTCTGCTCAAAGAGTTCCTTATATTCAACTCCACCTTCGATCGTGGTTTCCAGACAGTCAGCTATGAATGATGGTGAAAATGCCAGCACCTTTTTTACTCCTTTTTCTGCCAGCTCCTTTATAATGTCGTCGGTGTATGGTTTTATCCAGGGATCTTTTCCGAGGCGGGACTGGAAGCAAACGGTATATTTACCTTCCGGTATACCGAGTTCCCTGACCAGCAGACGGGTAGTCTCATAACTTTGTGCCCGGTAGCAGAATTTGTTTTTGGCATTATAGGTTGAACAGCATTTCAGGCTAAGCTGGCAATAATTGTTTACTGCGCTTTTTTTGATTTGTCGTTCCGGGAGTCCGTGATAGGTAAAGATAATATGATCATAATCGGTCTGCTCCATATATTTTTTCCCTATTTCAGCAAATGCTTTTATGAATAACGGATGATCAAAAAACTTGCTGACAATCCGTATATCCGGAATTACCTCCCATTTCCTGATGATATTCATGGCTTCTTCTATGGCTGATCCGGTAGAAGCAGAAGCATATTGTGGAAAGAGAGGAAGAATAATGATTCGTTCCAGTCCCAATCCTTCCAGTTCACTGACAGCGCTTTCAAGTGAAGGATTCTGATAGCGCATACCAAAGGAAACAAGATAGTCATTGCCCAGCTGCTGCTGGAGAAGCTCCTTTACCTCCAGTCCGTAATATAACAGGGGAGAACCTTTCTCGTCCCAGAGTTCCCGATATACCTGAGCCGATTTTGGGGCCCGCAGGGGAACAATTACACCATTGATCAGAAAAAAACGGTTGACTGCCGGAATATCAATGACTCTCCGGTCCATCAGGAATTCTCTCAGATAGCGTCGGACATCAGGTACCGAAGGGCTGTCGGGTGTACCCAGATTAATCAGTAAAACGCCTGTTCTGGCCGTGGTGCTCATTATGATCGGATTAAAGGTTTATGCGGCAGATTGTGATCTCCGCAGCGGTTTCGTTACAGTCAGTTAAATTACGGCTTTAAATATAGAGGCTTTACATTGAATAAAGAAAAAAATATCCTCCTCTATATTACGTAAGTCCCCTGTTTTTTCGGAGCAACGATTTTCAGCTACAACAGGTTCGTTTCGGGGAAATAATTTTTTGCTCATGCAGGCATTAGGTTAAAATCAATTTATATCTTTGCCAACTATGAGTGCGAACAATACCTTAGATTCGAATTTGTTTAAAAAAATCGTCTCACATGCCAAGGAGTACGGTTTTGTTTTTCAGTCAAGCGAAGTATACGACGGGCTTCAGGCTGTATATGACTATGGGCAGAACGGGGTCGAGCTTAAAAATAATATCAAGACCCTGTGGTATAAAACCATGACGCAGATAGCGGACAATGTGGTCGGGCTAGATTCTGCTATTTTCATGCATCCTCTTACCTGGAAAGCGTCAGGGCATGTTGACAGCTTCAATGACCCGATGATCGATAACCGGGACTCCAAGAAACGTTACCGTGCAGATGTGCTGATTGAGGAAAAAGCGGCGGCTTATGAAAATGCCGGTGACAAAGGAAAGGCAGACGCGCTGTTGCAGAAAATGGGCAAGCTGCTGGAAAAAGAAGATCTGGACGGAGTTCGCAATCTGATTATTGAAGAAAATATAACCTGTCCCATATCCGGAACATCCAACTGGACGGATGTGCGCCAGTTTAATCTGATGTTCAGCACCCAGATCGGTTCTGTAGCGGAAGAGTCGGAGACGATTTATCTGCGTCCTGAAACAGCGCAGGGTATTTTTGTCAACTTCCTGAATGTACAGAAAACCGGCCGGATGAAGATACCTTTCGGTATTGCGCAAATTGGTAAAGCATTCAGAAACGAAATTGTGGCGCGTCAGTTTACCTTCCGTATGCGGGAGTTTGAGCAGATGGAAATGCAGTTTTTCGTGCGTCCCGGTACAGAAATGGAGTGGTACAATCAGTGGAAGGAGACACGGATGAAATGGCATAAGGCTCTTGGGTTACCTGCCACGAAACTTCGTTTTCATGATCATGAGAAGCTTGCGCATTATGCCAATGCGGCAGTTGATGTGGAGTTTCAGTTCCCGTTTGGTTTTAAGGAGATTGAGGGTATTCACTCCAGAACGGATTTTGACCTGAAAAACCATGAGCTTCTGTCGAAAAAGAAAATGCAGTATTTCGACAATGAGATCAATCAGTCTTACATTCCTTATGTGGTGGAAACATCAGCAGGTGCGGACAGAGTATTTCTTGCTGTATTGTGCAATGCGTACACTGAGGAAACAGTAGGCGAGGGAGAAAATCAGAAGGAACGTGTATATCTGAAGCTGCATCCGGCGCTTGCTCCGGTAAAAGCAGCCATCTTTCCGCTTACGAAAAAGGATGGACTGCCCGAAAAAGCCAGAGAAATCTACAAGGAGCTCCGTGTAGAGTTTCCGACAGTATATGAGGAAAGAGATTCGATCGGAAAACGGTATACCCGTCAGGATCTGATAGGAACCCCGTTCTGTATCGCTGTAGATCACCAGACACTGGAAGATAATACCGTAACTATCCGTCACAGAGATACGCTGGAGCAGGAGCGTGTTGCTATCAGTGAACTGAGAGTGAAGATACGCAGAGAAATATCCTTTAAGCGCATATTTGAACAGTTATAAACAGAAAACCCGGTTTATGCCGGGTTTTTCTTTTTGTCCTCGGTATGTATGCATAGTCAGTAGTTTGTTTTATTGTTTAAAGGGAAAGTAAATGGGAGACCGGTTTCGGCTCCCATTTTACGTTTATACCATTTAACCTTGACAAACTAATGATTTGCACATTATTCAAGTATAGTTTGACATATCTGCCCGACATTACTGATGATATGGGGTAATATATATGCCTTGGGCTGGCCTGACAGGTTGGTCTGGCTGCTTCCGGGAAGCAACTTCGGTGATTTTATTGCCCGGCACATCGTATATAACCGCGGGCTGCACATTGTCGCTCCAGTGGATAGGGGATTTAACACTCTTTCTAAAAAAGATTTAATCGATAAGGAAAATAAAATCCAGTTTAAGATATTCAGACGCCTTAAGATCTTTGCCCCCGGAGAGCCTGAATGATGCATGTTCTGAGAAGTTCAGCGATATGGTCGGTCCAACCCAGAAATATAGAACCCCGGCGGGTTCTACTTTTGACTTTATAAGCCTGAGACTCTCAATATGCAATCCGACTTTAATTACTTTACTTAAAGCGATACCTCCATTAAACCAATACCATAAATATTCGGCACCTATCTTTTTCGCACCCCTCAAAGGAATATAATAGAATGAGGTTAAATCAAAAAACCATTGCTCAAATGTACTTTTCAGAATCAAAGAAGGAATCCAGGCATCTCCAATGATGGGATGATCGTTTCCGGAAAACTTTCTCCCGTAAGCGAGACCCAGCATAGGAATAAGTACGATTTTGGAATCGAATAAGCTAAAAGTGGGTCCCAGACCGAATTGAAGACTCCGCAGCAGCCCGTACACACAGATCCCGGATTTTTTATTCAGATTGTATTGGCCTATCCCCAGCGTATAAAATCCGTTGTAATTATCTCTGACAAGGCCAATAGTGAGGGAGCCACCTGAAACGTTGGCTGAATCTTCTTTGCCTGTAAATGCAACACTGTTAGTAACCAATACCAGCAGTGTATACAGAAGCAAGTATGACTTCATGCGAAGGAGTTTGTTGTTTATTTTTCTTTCAAACCTATGAGTCTGAACAATGTTCTGAGCGATAGTACCAGGTATTTTATAATTAAAGCTTACGGTTTAATGAGGCTGCGAGCAATGAGAACCTAATACTTTAATCTCCGCATTTGCTCTTACTTTCTGCTTCAATTTATCTGCTAAAACATGTTGTTTGGTGCAATAGATAAGAATAGCTCTTTACCGGCTGATTGTATGGGAAACATCAGAATACAAACAGAATCCTGCCTGCCGGGTTATACTACCTGTATAATTCAAAAACTGCCCGCATATGCTGAAAATAATTTTAGTTACGAGTGGAATATTCCTGTCGCTTGGCGCTCAGTGTCTCTGGGGACAGAAAAAAGAAAAGATAAATATCGTCTGTGACGGTAATAGTCTCACATATGGTCAGGGCGTTGCCAGGGAGCTGTCCTATCCGTCCCAGCTGCAAATGCTGTTTAATAAGGATAGTGCAACCGGTGTAATCGCAACGGTGCATAATATAGGAATCAACGGGCAGACAACTACCGAAATGCTTTTTGCCATGAGAGAGCGACTTAAGGAAACCTTTGATTCCAGGTCAGACCGTAATGTATTGGTGGCATGGGAAATACGCAATCACCTTGTGCGTCACTGTACGGGCAGAATGGCCGCTCTGGATGCCTATATGACCTATTGTCAGCGGGCCGCAGAAATGGGATTTGAAGTATATTCGGTTACATTGCTTCCTTCGTGGTCAGGCAGCTACTGCGGAGACTCAACGGATGCAGCAATGCGTAAAATGGAAGAAGACAGGGTTTTTGTTAACAGATATATAAGCAAAAACTTTAAGGATTTTTCAAATGGTCTTGTTGATGTTATTTCATTGTCTACAATTGGTTATAAAGGTGCGAATCTCCCGGACAATTATGTTTTTTCCCAGATTAAGCCCGGTCCTACGGCCTATTATCTGGACGGAACCCATCTTAATGCCGAAGGAAACAAGGAAGTAGCGGAGCTTGTCAAAGAAATAATCATGCGTGAGGGGGCTGTAAAATCCGATTATTCTTTTGATTCGAATGATTAAGTGACGAAACCATTTTGAATTCTGCCATCAGGAATCCATTTTTGAAGAACGATGGTAACAAGAGAGGACGAACTTTATATGCGCAGGGCCCTGGAACTGGCGCTAAGAGGCAGAGGTTATGCAAGCCCTAATCCTCTGGTTGGTTGTGTAATTGTTAAAAACGGACAGATTCTGGGAGAAGGCTGGCACAGAAAGTATGGAGAGGCGCATGCGGAAGTTAATGCGATCAGCGCTGTAAAGGATAAAGAAGCGTTGAAAGACGCCAGCATGTACGTGACGCTGGAACCATGTGCGCATACAGGAAAGACACCGCCCTGCGCCCGTCTTATTATTCAGTATCCGTTTAAAAATGTATTTATCGCCAATACGGATCCTAATCCTCTTGTCAATGGAAAAGGTATAGAACTAATAAAACAGGCTGGTATTGGCGTTGTGACCGGGGTACTCGAACAAACCGGCTATGAGATCAATGCCCGTTTTTTTACCTGTATACAAAAGCAACGCCCTTATATTGTACTGAAATGGGCGGAGACAGCAGATGGCTTTATTGCAAGAGATGATTACAGTTCCAAGTGGATCAGTAACCGTTTGTCCAGAACACTGGTACACAAATGGCGATCGGAAGAAGACGCGGTTATGGTCGGCGGCAGAACAGCACACTATGACAATCCGGCCTTGAATGTAAGGGAATGGAACGGCAGAAATCCGGTACGGATCGTACTTGACCGTAATCTGAGCCTGGCTCCGGATCTCCGGCTTTTTGATCAGACACAGCAGACAATCTGTTATAATGAAGTCAGGTCTGAGATAGCAGGAAACATAATTTTTGTTAAATTGGATAAAGGAACGGAACAGCTCCGGCAGCTTATGACGGATCTTTATCAGAGAAAAATCCAGTCTGTAATCGTTGAAGGAGGCGCTGTGCTTTTAAATGCTTTTCTGAGTATGGGCCTTTGGGATGAAATCCGCCGGTTTAAATCCAATGAAGTATATTTTGGTTCCGGTATTGCTGCTCCACGGTACTGTCGGGCTCCTGATGAGTCAGTATGGCTCCGTTCCGACCGGCTTGATATCTTCAAAAATACCTGACCGGAACGATAACTGATTTTCGCGGAATAACGGTTTGTGTATCCGCATCTGTAACTAATAGAATACTATGCATCAGCTCCTCAGGTCCTATCTGAAAAAACTCACTAATCTGACGGGTGGAAACCGTTCCATACTTCTGTTGAAGTCGGGTAAAGAGCAGGATCTCGATCTGCACGAAATCAATTATAATAATGATGCTCCTTCTATTGAGCTGATCCGGCAGCTGGTATCCGGGAAAAAGAAAATTTTTGTCGGGCGGGTGCTCGACAGCCGGGATGGAAAATCCAATGAGCTGAGTAAAAAATTTCGACGGATTGAGCGAAGAGAGCATTTTGTCTATGAAGAACGCGGAGCAAGGGATCTTTATGTAGGCTGGCCTTTTGTGCGGGGCAGGCTGCAGGATGGAAACCTGGTGCGCTGCCCGCTGCTTTTTTTCCCTGTTACACTCCGGCAGGAAGACAATAAATGGTATCTGTTACGGAGAGAAGAAGAAACTATGAGCTTCAATAAAAGCTTTCTTCTGGCTTATTCCTATTTCAATAAGGTCAGGCTGGAAGATGACTTTATGGAGATGACCTTCGAAGATTTTGATACCGATCTTCAGGTTTTTATTACGCAATTGTATCAGCTGATAAAAGATAGTCCGCTTGAGCTGAATTTCAATCAGGAGCTGTTCTCCAACCAGCTTACCTATTTTGAACAATTCAAGAAATCCGATTTTGAGGAAAAGTATGAGAACGGGGAGCTGAAGCTGTTTCCGGAAGCATTGCTGGGGCTTTTTCCTCAGGCCGGATCTTTTCTGGTGCCGGACTATGAAGCATTGCTGGAACATCCGGGAGTTTCGGATCTTGAAGAATTTTTCTGGAAAAGAACCATACAGGAAGATAAGGGTGTTGCCAATTCTTTTCAGTACCTGACCCGTATCAGAGAGGAGCAGACGTTTACGCCGTTCAGAGTGGATGCTTCACAGGAAAATGCGCTGAAAGCAGTAAAGAAAGGCAACTCTATGGTGGTGATCGGACCGCCCGGTACCGGCAAATCACAGCTTATATGTAACCTTATTTCTGATTATATAGCCCGTGGCAAGAAAGTGCTGCTTGTCTGTCAGAAAAAGGCAGCACTTGATGTCGTATACGAGCGACTCAGAGAAAAAGAAATTTCTGATTTTATCGGGCTGGTACATGATTTTAAAAACGATCGCCAGCATATATATGCGCAGATTGCGTCTCAGATTGATCGTCTCGATGAGTATAAATACAAGAATAACTCTCTTGACTCGATCCAGCTGGAGAGAACTTTTCTGACAGCAAGCAGGAAAATAGATCAGCTGACAGAGGAGCTTGAGGAGTTTAAGCAGGCGCTCTATGATGAAAAGGAATGCGGTGTGTCCGTTAAAGAGCTTTATCTGACCTGTTCTCCGGATGAGCCCTCTATTGATCTGCATCAGGAATTTAACTTTTTTCAGGCTTCCGAACTGGAAGCTTTCCCCTATAAGATCCGGTCCTGGTTTGCTTATGCACGCCGGTTTATGAAAAAAGATTACTTGTGGGAGGACCGAAAGGATTTCAGGGATTTTACGCTGGCGGATTTGCGAAGCATGCTTGAGCTGCTGGATGAAATACCTTATTACCAGGCTGCTGTTTCTGAAGAGCTGCGGGAGATTCTCGGCGCTTCCTTTGATCTGGAAGATTGTGAATGGTTTGCCGGACGTGAAGAGCTTTTTCATCAGATTATAAGCATACTTGATAATCCGGTTGTATTCAGGCACTTTCAGCATTATTTCAAAAGAGATACGGATGCGGATGAATTACTTATTCGCGAAAAAAAGATTCTCGGATGTTTCAGAGAGGAGGGACTGGAGGAATCTCTGCCCGGTGAGCAGCTGGGAGCCGTGCAGATTGCCTTGCAAAAGGCTGCCAATGCCAGAAAGCAGCCGTTTCACTGGTTTAAATGGCGCCTGTTTTCCAACGATAAGTTTGCCGTAAAGCGTGTTTTTGTCGCCAATCAGCTTGCCTGGGACAAAGAGGGATTCCGGAAGATGATCGAAAGGGTCGATAATCGTATGAATTATGAGCATAACCTGACGAGACTAAAGGAGATGGGCTGGCTGTATGAAATTCCGGAAGATAAAGATCCGGAGCGTCTCGAAAACTGGTTTTATGATGCACATACTGCCTTGGCTGTCAAGGATATGGTAAAAGAGCTGCGCAACCTCAAAGAATTTATGGACATGTCTAAAATGACATTTCCCGAACTACGGCAGCGTTTTCTTCAGGTACTCGAGGTAGTGAGAAAAATCCCGGAAGACCGGAAACGCTGGATGCAATTTCTGACTGCCAGACAGATCAGTCGTATTCTGCATGATTATGAATATGCACTGGAACTAAAAACCGTACTCAAAAGGGATTTTGACAGCCTTGCTGAATTTGACAGGCTTACACATAGTCTGAACAGCCATGAGCTGTCGGTTATGAAGAAGCTTTATGAGCATGGCCGGGACCTGCCGGATGAGCAATTGTCTGCACTGTTTGCAAATAGTATCAGACTTGAATGGATCAATCATATCGAGACGAAATATCCTGTGCTCCGGTCGGTGGCTTCTCTGAGAATGCAGCAGATAGAAGATGAGCTGAAACAGGCAGTACGTGAAAAGCTTCATGTGAGCAGGGATATTGTGCTGCTGAGAACAAGAGAGCGTACATACAGGCACGTAGATTATAACCGGCTGAATAATATGGTTACCTACAGAGACCTCAGGCATCAGGTAACCAAGAAAAAGAAAATCTGGCCGATCCGTAAGCTGATTTCAGCTTTTCATACCGAGTTGTTTGATCTCATTCCCTGCTGGATGGCCAGCCCGGAGTCGGTTTCTGCTATATTCCCCATGCAGACATTGTTTGATCTTGTCATATTTGATGAAGCCAGTCAGTGCTATGCAGAAAAAGGTATTCCTGCCATGTACAGGGGGCATCAGATTGTTATTACAGGCGATGACAAGCAGTTAAGCCCCAGTGATCTGTACCAGACACGCTGGGAAGAGGAAGAATCCGAAATACCGGACCTTGAGCTGGATTCTCTGCTGAATCTTGCTTCCGCCTATCTGATGGAAGTACAGCTCAGAGGGCACTACCGGAGCAGATCGCTGGAGCTGATTCATTTTTCCAACAAGCATTTCTATAACAACCGCCTGCAGCTGTTGCCACATTTTAATGACGTGCAGCAAAAAGAACCACCGATAAAATATATTAAAACAGAAGGAGTATGGGAGGACCAGAGCAACATGGTGGAAGCAGAAAGAGTTGTTGCTCTTGTGGCTGATCTGCTGGGTAAGGAACCCGGGGAAAGTATCGGAGTGGTTACGTTCAACTACAGGCAGCAACAACTGATTGCGGAATTGCTCGAGGAGCGTTTTATGCAGAAAGGAATACTGATTCCGGAGAGTCTTTTTGTCAAGAATATAGAAAATGTACAGGGAGATGAAAGAGACAGTATTATTTTTTCAGTAGGCTATGCTCCTGATAAGAAAGGTAAAATGTCCATGAATTTTGGTTCGCTTAATGCGCCAAGAGGGGAAAACAGGCTAAACGTAGCCATAACACGTGCCCGGAAAGCCATCTATCTTGTCAGCAGTATTCTGCCCCATCAGCTCAATGTGGAAAATGCCCGTCACGAGGGTCCCCGAATGCTCAAAAAATACCTTGAATACTCATGGACTGTTTCTCAGGGAGAGTTCCGGATACAGCCTCTCAATACATCAAGATACAGTGCCGGCTGGCTGCTGAAATCGAAGCTTAATGATCTGACGTATGACTACACAGGTGCGGAACTGGAAGAGGAGTTTCCTTTTGCTGATCTTACTTTCAAAGTGAATAATCAATATAGGGGTCTGATACTTACCGACGATAATCTGTATTTGCAAAGTATATCAGCCAAGGACTCACATGCCTATCTGCCTCTGGATATGAAGGAAAAAAGCTGGCAGCAGCTGAGAGTGTACAGCCGTGAGTACTGGAACAGCCGTGAACAGATAAAAGAGAAAATAAGCAGACAGTTTTTAAATGATTAAATTAAAGCTGTTTACATTGTATGTTTTTGTAAGGGGCTTTTTTTGCCCCTGTGCTTCTGATAAGAAAATAAATGACTATGAGATTTCCAGAGGTTCGCACAAAATAAGAATCAGCCGTGCGGGAAAGCTTCCTGCCGAGCTCAGTGAATGCTCCGGTATGATCATGGACGACAGCGTGTCCTTCTGGGGGCTTAATGACAGCGGAGGCAAAGCCGAGTTATACAGAGTATCGCTGGAGGGCGCATTGCTTGAAACAATAACTGTTCCGGGGGCAGCTAATGTGGACTGGGAGGCGCTGACAAGAGACGCGTACGGTAATCTTTATATCGGAGATTTTGGAAATAACCGTAATCGTCGTACAAATCTACGGATATACAAATACAATATTGAAAACCGGAAGCTGGATACAATACATTTTTCCTATGCCGATCAGACCGGTTTTCCTCCGCCGGCAAAGCAGATGAATTATGATGCGGAAGCTTTTTTCTGGTACAATGACAGCCTGTACATTTTCTCCAAAAACAGAGGGCACAAAAATGTGAAGATATACCGTCTCCCGGACCAGCCGGGCGTTTATCAGGCGGAGGTTGCGGATAGTATTTATATATCCTCTATGGTAACCGATGCAGCGATCAGTCCGGATCAGCGTACCTTTAGCCTGCTTACTTACGGAAAGATTTTTGATTTCGCGCTGAACTCAGGAGTTAACTTTTCAAATCCGGTACGTTGTATTCGTTTTGGCCGCTCGGGGCAGGCAGAAAGTATTATTTATTTGTCTCCGATCCGGCGTCTTATCAGCAATGAAAACCGCAGATTATTCCTTCTGAAGCAAAAGGGACAGACGGATACTATTTTTTGAAAATAAAGAATACGGCGAGCACCAGAAAACCAAATCCGATCAGATGATTTATCCGGAAGGTTTCATTCTTAAATACCAGCAGCGAAAATACCATAAATATACACAGGGTGATCACTTCCTGAATTACTTTGAGCTCGACCAGTGAAAACGGCCCCCCGTGTTCTCTGAATCCGATCCTGTTGGCGGGGACCTGAAAACAATACTCAAACAGAGCGATACCCCAGCTGATCAGTATAATGGAGACAAGTCCGAGTTTGTTGAACCATTTCATGTCCGCAAATCGCAGATGCCCGTACCATGCCACTGTCATAAAAGCATTGGACAGAATCAATAGTAGAATACAGACAAGTCCTTTCATCAATTTGAAGTTATAATGCGCCAAATTCGATATCCTGGGAGAATTTCGGAAAAAATATGCAAATTTTATTTTCGTTTAGCTTGAAGGATAATTCTATGTTGACAGGAGCACTTTGGAACAAACGAACTGTTCTGTAACAGGAGGGCGATTTTGAAGAAAACTAAAAAATGATAGTTTTACCGGAAAAATACAGGTATGTCTGATTCAACCACTCATCTTCTTTTTTATGCCGCGCCTGCAGCTGTTGCTTTAATGGCTTCGCTGATCATAGTGCTGTATATCAAACTGGTAAGATCAGACAGAAAAAAGAAGGAGTCAGAAGCCCGGTTTACCGTACTGGAGAATAAAATCAATAATCTCCAGCTGGAAGCGCTCGAGTCCAGACTTAATCCTCATTTGTTCAAAAACATCCTGAATTCGGTACAGTCGCATGCGTACCAGACTTATTTTGCTCTCGATAAGCTGGCCAATGTACTGGATTATATTTTGTATGAAAGCCGCAATAAGTTTGTAACAGCCAGGGAAGAAGTAGATTTTGCCCTGAATCTGATTGAGATTAATAAGATAAAGGTAAGCCCTCTGTTTGAGCTGAAAGTCAAAACTCGTCTGAGAGAGTCAGAACCGTTGCTGGATCAGCGCCTGCTGGCGCCTCTTATTTCTATTGATTTGATAGAGAATGCATTCAAGCATGCAGACCTGCAGAGCCCGGATGCATTTATTTCAATTATCTTTGAATTTAAGGACAATGCTTTTAGTCTGACCGTTGCAAACAAGGTTTCATCAAAGCAACCCAGAATCCGGAAGGAGAAAGGAGGGATAGGTGCAGAAACACTTGAACAGCGGCTCAGAATTATATATAAAGAAAACTTTCGCCTTGACCGGTTTACAGAAGGCGATGTGTATATCGCACACTTAAAGATTGATCTGTTTGAACACAAAGCTAAAATGCTTGCTGCTCGATGACGAGCTTCCAGGGCTTACGTATCTGAAAATGCTATGTGAACAGCTGCCTGAACTGGAAGTTGTAAAAGCATTTAATAACCCCGAAACGTTTTTAAAAGAAATGCCGGAGCTGGATTTTGATTTGTGCATTCTTGATATAAATATGCCGGTGGTAAACGGATTGCAGATTGCTGATCTTTTGGACAGTAAGATGGTGATATTTACGACTGCTTATAAGGAATATGCCGCAGAAGCTTTTGATCTGGATGCGGTTGACTATGTCCGGAAACCGGTAAAGAGGGAAAGATTGCAGCAGGCGGTTCAGAAAGCCCTGAAGCGAGTGAGCAGTACGGATTCAACTACTCCGATACGGAATTTTATCCAGCTGAATACAGACAGGGGCAAGGCCTTGATTTTTTTTGATCAGCTTTGTTATATCAGAGCTTCTGAGTCTGATAGCAGAGATAAAACAGCACTTATGCAGGACGGGACCCGTTTACTGCTCAAAAATATCTCCTTTGACAAACTTAAAAAGCTTTTGCCTGTGGACCAGTTTGTAAGGGTGAATAAACGAGAGATGCTTGCTTTTAAAATTGTAAAAGTTTTTTCCTTTGATGAGATTACTACCTCCATATCGGATTCGTGTGGTAAACCAATAGTGGCAACGTTGAGCGATGCATACCGGAATGATTTTATAAAGCTGGTTCGTATCTGATTTTTTTGTTACAATTTTCCGGGCTTTGATTACAAATTTAACTCCTTTGTTTCCGGTCAGGATATAACGACCTGAGCTGCTGCGTATATTTACGGACATTGCTGATCAGCAGGTCGTGTCTGAACCCGGATGCGGCTTTTAAAAATTAAACGAAGAGAGGCTTGCTATCGGATCAGCTGATTGAAGGGTAAAAGTAGCTCTGCATATATCAGGGAGGAATTATGGGTAAGTATAAGAACACACTTTTTTATATCGCAATTATCGGTGGATTTTCAGCGATTATGTATGGAATCTTTCGTTCCGGAATAAAAATGGAGGAAGGAAGAGATATTATCGTTCCACAGTCTGACCGGAGCCAGTGGATGGAGTTTATAGATGCTCTGATGCATAATCTGGGACATCCGCTTGCCATATTGCTTGCTCAGATAGTGGCGATTATCCTGGTCGCCCGTATTTTTGGATGGATATGTAAGAAAATAGGCCAGCCGACGGTGGTCGGGGAAATCATGGCAGGTATTTTTCTTGGACCATCACTGGTCGGGATGTACTTTCCGGAGTTTTCAGCGGCTCTTTTTCCGGCCGAGTCGCTGGGCAATCTGCAGTTTTTGAGTCAGATAGGACTTATTCTGTTCATGTTTGTGATCGGAATGGAGCTTGATCTGAATGTGTTGAGAAACAAGGCTCATGATGCGGTTGTAATCAGTCATGCAAGTATTATTTTTCCCTTTGCACTTGGGATAGGACTGGCTTATTTTGTCTACGAAACCTTTGCTCCCGCTAATGTGCAGTTTTTGTCTTTCGGGCTTTTTATGGGAATAGCCATGAGTATTACTGCTTTTCCCGTTTTAGCCAGAATAGTTCAGGAGCGCGGAATTCATAAAACACGCTTAGGTACTATGGTAATTACCTGTGCAGCTGCTGATGATATTACCGCCTGGTGTCTGCTGGCAGCTGTGATTGCCATTGTGAAAGCAGGCTCATTTGTAAGCGCCATTTACATTATTATGCTTGCCGTGCTGTATGTGCTGGTAATGCTGAAAGTGGTGCGCCCGTTTCTCAAAAGGGTTGGAGATCTTCATGCATCGAAGGAAAATCTCAGTAAGCCGATCGTTGCCATCTTCTTTCTGACCTTGCTGATATCGTCCTATGCTACGGAGGTGATTGGTATCCATGCACTGTTTGGAGCGTTTATGGCCGGGGCTATCATGCCTGAGAACGTTAAGTTCCGTAGTCTTTTTATCGAGAAGGTGGAAGATGTTGCTCTGGTATTATTACTGCCCTTATTCTTTGTTTTTACGGGATTGAGGACGCAGATCGGCTTGCTTAATGATCCGTACTTATGGAAGGTAACAGCGATGATCATACTGGTCGCAGTAATAGGTAAAGTAGCCGGAAGCGCGCTGGCGGCAAGGTTTGTAGGACAGGGCTGGAAAGACAGTCTCGTGATAGGTGCTTTGATGAACACAAGAGGTCTGATGGAGCTGGTAGTGCTCAATATCGGATATGATCTTGGTGTGCTGACACCGGAAATTTTTGCGATGATGGTTATTATGGCTCTTGTTACTACCATGATGACAGGACCGGCGCTGGATCTGATTATGAAATTGTTCAGATCATCGCTGACTGAAATACCGGCAGAAATAAGCGCAATCAGCAAGTATAAAATCCTGATGTCATTTGGCAGTCCTCAGGGTGGAAGGTCATTGCTGCGGCTCGCCAACAGCCTCTCCAGAAATCTGAATGAAAATGCCTCTGTTACTGCAATGCACCTGTCTCCGAGCAGTGAACTGCATCATTATAATATTGACGAATATGAAAAAGAAAGCTTCGATCCGATTATAAAAGAAGCAGAAGATCTCAATCAGAAAGTTACTACTCTTTTCAAAGTGTCCGGCAATATTGATGGAGATATCGCGGAAGTAGCGAACCGGGGTGATTACGATTTATTATTGATCGGAATAGGGCAATCGATTTTTGAGGGTAGTTTGCTGGGTAAAGTGCTGGGCTTTACCACCCGTTTTATCAACCCGGACAGACTGATTAACCAGGTTACAGGCAAAGAGAAGCTTTTTGAAAATTCTCCTTTTGATGAGCGAACAAGAATGATTCTGGCAAAAAGCACCGTGCCGGTCGGGATTCTGATTGATAAAGAGCTGACAGGTACTGGTGATGTATTTATGCCGGTGTTTTCTGAAAAAGATGCGTTTCTGATCAAGTATGCACAGAAGCTGATCAGTAATTCAGGCGCTCAGATCACAGTGCTGGATGCGGTAGGTGAAGTAAAAAGACATGCGGAAGTTAAAGAAGCGATCCGGGCAATTGAGCAGACAGCGCCCAACCATATTAATCTTCTGAATGAACGGGTCGTTGACAAAGAGTTTCTTAAGTCTCAGTCTTTAATGCTTATAAGTGCAGACAGCTGGAGAAAGCTGGTAGAGTCGAAAAGCCTCTGGTTGTCATCTATTCCATCTACACTTATTATTGCCGAAAAGATCGAGGGTAATTAACCGGAGACTTTCATGCAGAAATCCTTTGATACAGAGCCCCTTCAGGAAACTGATCAAAGGATTTTCATTTTACTCCGTTAACAGGAGAGCTATAGGATTAGGAGTTTTAGAATGTCAGGGAGTTGGTTTGTAGAAGAATATGTTGGTATTCCTCATGTCAAAGACATAAAAACGGGAATAAGCTGCACTGACCGCCGCCGACAGGCACGCCGCGATCTTTGAGCCTTAAGCTATAAACTTCTTCCTTTTAATAATCAAAACAAACTATAAATCTGCCTAATACTTAAACTATTCACCTTGAATGGCAAATATCTCTTTACGCTCCAGATTGGTCAGCTTCTGAAGTGAGGTAATCAGATGCCAGAGTATAGCCAGCATAATAATCATCGAAGGCAGGACAATAACCGGGTAGCTCATCCAGGTCATCTGGCCTAGTTCTTCTGTGAAAGCAGTAGTCCCAGGCTGGCTTTTGACAATTATCTTGGCCAGTACATAATTCAGCACAGCAGAGACAAAGAAAGAAAGTGACAGAAATATGGAAGAATTGGTCATTAATCTTTCAAATGCCGGCTTCCGGTTTAGAGAGTCAAGAATGGAATCGATCCGCTCAACCTGAAATACCTCTTTATTATACAATAATTTTCTTACCAGCGGAAAAGGGGACCAGGTAGATATCAGTACGACTACTCCGATAACAAATGGAATAAACGCTTCTTTTACTGCAATCCACTCTGCAGGAAACTCCATCAGTCCGATCACACCTGTTAATAAGGTACTAAAGAAACCCAGAAGTGAAATAAAGTTCTTCCGGCCACGGACAAGAAGCTCAAAAAGCCCGTATGAAACGGGAAATAGCAGTGCTACCAGTAAGCCATAAAAAGGGCCGAGATAATCCTCACTGCAAAACTTGGATAAGATAACGGCAGGTATTACAATATTGCAAACAAGGTTATATAATGGATTTTCTTTTGTTTCTGTCTTCGTGGTATTCATTGTCACAGTTGGTAGTTTGTTAAATTTATACAGATAATAGCTCAGTTTGATTCCCTGGTAATCATTTTTTAATCAGCCATTGTTCCGGGTCCAGCTTTTTGTCGTCTTTCCAGATCTGAAACTGGAGCTGAGACTGACCATCTTTGTCTGTGTAGACAATGCCGATAGGATCTTTGGCCTGAATAGACTGTCCGCGCTTTACACTGACTGATTTTAACCGGGCATAAACTGTAATATAGTTCTCATGCCTGATCATTACAACATTATTCATGCCGGGAACCGAAGCAATGGTCAGGACCTCTCCCTGAAATACCGAGCGAACGATTTCTTCTTTCATGGTAAGAATGTCCACTCCAAGGTTTTCGATGGTGACACCTTTGAGAACGGGATGCGGCTGAATGCCGAAGTGTCCGACAATCTCTCCTCGTGCTACCGGCCAGGGTAATTTCCGGAGATTCATCTCAAACTTGCCGGCAAGCTTGCTGGCATCAGGAGTTGCCGAGGTACCGGTCGGGGCTTTTCCGGCCGCACTTTTTTCCCTGGCACGGGCTTCCGCTTCTTTGCGGGCACGGGCAATTTCTTTCTTTACTATGTCCTCTACCAGCTTTTCGAGTCTTTTATTGTCCTTCTCGCGTTCGGTTACTTCTTTCTTTAGCTGCTGCTCTTTGCTGGTCAGGACGGCTACAAGGTCATCCTGTTTGGTCTTCAGCTGATTCAGGTTTTCCTGTTCGATCCTTTTCGCTTTTAACAGCTCATTTTTTTCGACAACAATGGCAGCCAGCTTCTGCTTTTCCCCGGCAATAGTCATTTTGACCTTCTCAATTTGGTCTACCTGATATTTACGGGCATCGGAAAACTGTCTCAGGTATTTGAGGCGCATAGCCAGCTGATTGAAGGTTTGCGCAGAAAAAATGAATGTCAGTTTATCATAATGACTCTGAGTTTTGGCAGCATCATAGATCATTCTGGAATAATCATTCTTCAGCTTTTCGACATCATCTTCAAGAGCAATGATAATATCCCCCTTTTCGACAATTTCCCGGTTCAGAAGCTCAACCTCCTGCGATATGGCAATGATAAGCTCATTCCGGGCAGTTATTTCTTTTTGAAGCACAGAAAGCTGGGCCAGACTGGTGGTTTTCTGTGCCTGGGTTTCCTTTAGTATATTGGCTGCTTCCCTGATTTTACGCAAATTTTCCTGTTTTTCTCTTTCCAGCTGGGCTTTGGTTTTCTGAGCCAGAGAGGAAAAACCGGACAAAAGAAAAAATAAGAGCAGGAGACAAATCTTACCCTTTTTTAAATTTTGAAGGTACATTAAAACTAAAGTTAAGAGGCTCATCAGTAAGCTCAGGCTTATTATGCTTGATTCGGACACTTACGGATTTGGATTTCCCGGATTCGTTGATAATTGCATTGATAGAGTTGAAATACGGGAAAACATAATTGCCTAATGCCCCGAATTCGCTATAGTCAACAGATAATGAGTTGCCCGAATATTCATTGATTGATAAAGAGGTAACTTTCTTCTTTTCCCGGCTGATTGAATTGGATATAGTCAGGCTGGGCGAAATCTGCTGGAGTGTAATGCAGTCAGAGCCTTCTACATCGTTGAGCTTGGTTTCTTTGTATGGAGGTACTACCAGATTGCCCAGCAGCATATTCTGAATATTGCCGAAAGATAGGTCAGCGCTGAAGTTTTGCTTTAGCCACTCTATGCTGTAAGCCTCGTATCGGTTATTGAGCCGGTCCAGTACCTGTACAGAGTCAGGGGTAATAAGCGCTCTGGCAGCTTCTATGCCAAGCGGAGCAAGGACAGAAAGCCAGACAACACTATCTTTCTTCATGCGAATGTTGACATTGAAGCTGATAGTTGACGAGCCATCGTTATAGTCAACTTTTGCCTTCGAGTTGAAATAATTGAAATCTATTTCCTCAACGGCCACCTTATGTCTGGTTTCCGCTTCTGTGTTTGCAGAATGTGCAATATTGCGCTTTGATTTGCAGGCAGACAATGAAAAAATGAAAACAGCTGCCAAAAAAATAAAGATTCTATTCATAAAGCTTTCTGTCTGATATTTTCTGTTGAATCAATTCGGAGGTTTGTCCAAGCTTGCTGGCTTTTATCCATTCACTTACTGCTTTGTCTTTCTCGCCGAGCTTGTAGAGAACATCTCCATAATGTTCAACAATTGTTCCATCATTTGTGTTTAAAATCGCTTTTTCAAGGAGGTTTCTGGCCTCCTCATACCTCTCCAGCTTGTATAATACCCATGCATAGGTATCAATGTATGCAGCGTTTTCCGGAGCTATTGTCATGAGCTTCTCTGCCATCTCCAGCGCTCTGTCCATTTTCGTATTTCTTAATGACAGGAAATAGCTGTAGTTGTTTAGCACATGTGGATTACTGGCATCGATTTCCAGCGCTTCTTCATAAAATGAATCGGACTTGTCATAGTCCTTAAGTTCATTATATGAATCGCCCAGCATGATGTTAAATTGCAGCTGTAGCTGCGGGTTGCTTCCGGCAAGGCGCTTACCCTGCTCCAGTGGCGGTATGGCATCTTCCGGTTTCCCGGACAAGAGATAAGCTGTCCCGTTCAGATACCACAAAGCAGCCTGATTAGGATAAGCTTCCAGTGCCTGCTCGGAATGAACGATCATGCTGTCGGTTTTACCAAGCTCTGAGTCAAGAACGATAAGCTGGTACCAGAGACGATAATTGGTTTTATCAATGTTTTTGGCTTTGAGATATTGTTGCCAGGCTTCTTTTTTCTCATTATTCTCAAGCATCAGATCTCCGGCAATCATATACGGGTTAGGATCATCGGGATGTGCCTCCTGAAGATCCGCAGCCAGACGGCCGATCTGTTTCTTCATTTCCTTACTGCCGCCGGATCTTGTTCTCAGATCGTTCAGCAGATTTACCTTGGTATCAAGTCCCATCTCAGGGTTGCGGAAAACCAGAGACAGCAGCTCAAAATATTCTTTTTCCTCTCCTTTTTCCCTGTGCAGATTGGCCATTATAAAGGTGGCATAAGGGTTATCAGGCTCTTTTTCCCGGAGCTGTATCAGCTCTCTCCGGGCTTCTTCTTTTCTGTTGAGATCTATCAGGAGCTCGATATATGACAGCTGTATCGACACATCATCAGGATATAGGCGGGCCAGATTCCGGGCTTCATTAACAGCAGCATCTTCTTTGTTAAGTCTAAGGTACAGTTCCTTTTTTTGTTTGCTGAGCTCAGGGGAGCTGCCAAATTTTTTACCGATTTCCTCATAGATGCTGAGGGCCTCTTCATTTTTCCGCTGATACAGAAGAATAGCTGCAAGATTCTGATAATTCTCAATTTTTCCGGGGAAAACGGAAATCATTTTACGGTATACCCGGGCTACTTCGGCAAGATTTGCCTGCTCTTTATAAATACGGATCAGCTGCTCATAATAATGCTCATTCCTGTCATCCTCTTTCAACGCTTTGTCTGTATAGAGAAGGGCCTGATTAAGATCTCTTTTGCCCAGATATATCTTGCCCAGCATAAAGTTTAAGGCCGCGTTGTCCGGCGTCAGCTCCAGTGCCTTTTTAAACCAGTTTTCTGCCTGCGCAGGGTCATTAAGAATGAAGAATTTCATTCCTTCGGTAAAATAATGCTCGGAAAGCTTTGAACGCTCTTTTTTATCGGCTTTGGACTCAAAAGCCGGCATGTGCGGAGAACAGGACCCTAAAAAAATGCTGAGAGCGGCAATATATATGGAGCTACGGATCATTAGTTTATAACATTATAATCACCAACACTCAGGTTAGGTACTGTTTTTTCTATGTGCGTGTGGCTTCCTATCATGCTATTGGAAAAAACAATGTTTGCAATATAAGCATTCTCCTGAATAATAGATTCTTTTATGACCGCTTCTTTGATCTGTGTGCCAGAACCGACAGAGACGTGTGGTCCTATAACGCTGTCTGTGATCTTTACATTGTCTCCGACAAACACGGGTGGTATTATCACAGAGTTTTCAATGATTGCTTTCTCCGATACAAGAGCGGTGTCTTTCAGATAATCCAGATAGCGGCTATTAGTTTTTACGGTTTCGTTTTTATTGCCGCAATCGAGCCACTCACTAACCTGGCCAGGAACAAACTGAGTTCCTTTTTTCCTGAGATTTTCAAGTGCGTCAGTCAGCTGAAACTCACCTTTTACCTGAATATTATTGTCAATGAGGTACTGGATCTCCCGCTTGAGCGCCAGACCATCCCTGAAATAATAAATACCTATAATGGCAAGATCTGAGACAAATTGCTGAGGCTTTTCGACAAAGTCAGTAATGTATCCTTCGCTATTCAGCTTGATGACTCCGTATTGGCGCGGATCGGGAACTTTCTGAACCCATATGATTCCTTCCTGTTTAGGATCAAGGGTGAAATCAGCTTTGAAAAGTGTATCAGCAAAGGCGACTACGACATTACCGCTTAAAATCTCTTCGGCACAATATACAGCATGTGCCGTGCCGAGAGGCTCTTCCTGGTAATGTATAGAACCTCTTGCCCCGACGCTTTCAGCGATTTCGATCAGCCGGTTTTCAACTTCCTCACCAAAATGACCGACTACATAGGCAATTTCTTCTACCGTCTGTCCGCATACTTTGACGATATCTTCTACCAGACGGTGGACAATTGGTTTACCTGCTATGGGTATAAGAGGTTTGGGAACGGTTAAGGTATGTGGCCGCATACGTTTTCCCATACCGGCCATTGGTATTATTATCTTCATTAAAACTCTGTGGAACCTGTGTAATTAACGAAACTCTTGTACTAGTTATATATAATCGTATTGGGAATACCGGCCTGACAGATTTGCAATTTATCAGAATCAGCCCCCTGACATTATTTAAGTCCGGTGCTTCCAAAGCCGCCCGCAGCTCTGGTACTTGTTTCCAGTGTCGCTACTTCTTCCCAGCTCACCTGTTCATGTCTCGCAATTACCATCTGGCAAATCCGTTCTCCATCCTGAATAGAAAAGCTTTCGTTTGAAAGATTGACGAGCAGTATCTTGATCTCTCCGCGGTAATCGGAGTCGATGGTACCGGGGCTATTCAGGACGGTAATGCCATGTTTGAATGCCAGACCGCTTCTTGGCCTTATTTGTGCTTCTGTGCCGGGTTCCAGTTCAATATATAAGCCGGTGGGAATCAGAACCCGCTCCAGCGGTCTGATCTCGACAGGAGCCGACAGATTGGCCCGGAGATCCATGCCGGCAGAACCTTCAGTCTGGTATGCGGGCAGAGGATGTTTGGAGGTATTAACTATTTTGGGCATTGGTAAATTAATTGCTTTGGTGCTGTGCCTGTTTGCAAGTTTTTAAGAACAGGCATCTGCAAAGGTATAAAAAAATAATTAGCCCTGCCGAATACTCTTGCTTAAGCTCCGATATTCCAGCGCGACAACAATGAGCAGGTAAAGGAGACTCAGGCCGGGACCGCTGATATATCTGATATATCCCTGATCCGGAATCAGGGTTGTGCTTATCCAGATCAGAGCAGAGGATAAGGCCAGATAAAACAGGGCTGACCGGATATCGTATGGGACCGGAAAATGTTTTTGTCCCCAGAAATAAGCAATGACTGCCATGCCGCTATAACAAATCAGCGTAGTGAGGGCTGCACCCATATATCCCAGAACCGGAATAAGAAGCATGTTGGCGATAATAGTGATGACAGCGCCTGCAAACGTAATCACGGTACCAGCATAGGTTTTGTCTGTAAGCTTATACCATATCGACAGATTGATATAAATACCAAGAAAAAGATTGGCCAGCAGCAGAAACGGAACGATATTCAGCCCCTGACGGAAAACGGGATCACGCAGTATCTGACCGAAAACTGAAAGATTGCAACTGACAAGGACATAAATCAGCGAACAGAAGATAATAAAGTATTTCATGATGGCAGCAAACTGTCCGGGAGCGTTTTTGTCCTTTGCCTGATTGAAGAAGAATGGTTCGGCTGCATAGCGGAATGCCTGAATGGTTAGCGACATGAACATTGAAAGCTTGTAGCATGCCCCGTATACTCCTATAGCTTCAATCGTGCTCAGGTGAGAATAAAAATTATCGGGCAGCACTATCCGTAAAAGTATTCTGTCCAGCACTTCGTTGACCATGCCGGCAAGTCCCATAAACATCAGGGGGTAGGAGTATTTATAGATGGGCCTGAGGTAATTGAGGTTAAACTGAAAACGCAGCTTTCTGAATTGTGAGGTCAGAAACGGAATCTGCAGAGCGTTGGCCAGCAGATTGGAAAGAATGATATACCCAACTTCAAAACCGGGGAAATAAATCAGCTTAACAAAGGGTTGCAAGGCCTGTGCTGTTTCACCGAAGTATACTTTTCTGCAGAAAAGCAGGAAAAACAGATTAAAGAAAACATTCAGAAGAATATTGGAAAGCTTGAGTGATGCAAACTTTGCTGCCTTATTTTCCAGTCTTAACCGGGCAAAAGGAATGGCAACAATGGCATCTATAAAAAGTATGGCAGCAAGCATTATAATATAAGACTGTTTATCGGCATATCCCAGGAGACCGGATATTGGCCCGGATATGCTGATCAGTAGGAAGGAAAGTATGCTGCTGGTAATCAGAAGAGAGCTTTCTATAGAGCTGTAGACTTTTTCACTGTCAAGATTTTCTTTGGTAGCAAAGCGAAAGAAGGTGGTTTCAAGGCCAAAAAGATAGATTATATTCAGAAATGCCATATTGGCATAGAGCTCTGTGTAAATGCCGAAATCTTCAAGATTGATTCCTGTGAGAGAGGGATTCGTATAAAACGGGACAAGCAGAAAGTTTATAACTCTTCCAAGGATACTGCTTATCCCGTAGGTGGCGGCCTGTCCGGCCAGCTTTTTAAATACTGACATTAATAAATGGTTAATCGGGAATAGTATATAAATCCGGACAAATGTGCCAGCAGATAATTAAATGAGTTATTTCCCGGTAAAACTGGGTGGACGCTTCTCAAGAAAGGCGTTGGTACCCTCAATAAAATCATTTGATTTACAGCAAATACCAAAAGAATTGGCTTCGGTCTGATAGCCATTCTCTTCTTCATTGTAGGAAGCATTGACACATTCAACCACCTGAGCAATTGCCAGAGGAGCCTTTTTCATGATAGTTGTCAGGATTTCTTCGGTTTTGGCAATAAGATTTTCCGGTTCTGTGACATGATTGACCAGCCCGTAATTCATAGCTTTTTCAGCATCAATCATTTCACCGGTCATCATCATTTCCAATGCACGGCCTTTACCAATGAGCTGGGTTAATCGCTGGGTTCCGCCAAAACCTGGTATAATGCCCAGATTTACTTCCGGCAATCCGAAGCGGGCTTTGGAGGAGGCTATTCTGAGATGACAGGCCATGGCCAGTTCGCACCCGCCACCCAGCGCAAAACCATTAACTGCAGCAATAACGGGCTTGGATGAGTTTTCGATCAAAGCAAATAATTCTTGTCCCTGCTCGGAAAACTTGCGGGCATTCAGACTGGAGAGTCCGGATAGCTCCTGAATATCAGCTCCTGCCACAAAGGCCTTTTCTCCGGCCCCGGTAATAATAGCCGCTTTTATATGGTTGTTGTCATATACTTTCCGTATCAGAAGCCCAAGCTCCTGCATGGTTCGGTTATCGAGCGCGTTTAATTTATCCGGCCGATTAATGGTAATGGTGAAAATACCCCGTTCCAGATTTGAATTCAGATTCAGAATTTCAGACATTACATTTGTTTTGAAATAATACCACTACAACCGTTTTAAAGAATCACGGCTGATGTTTGCGGAAATAGTAATCTCCGGTATATTTTTTAAATAACCAGTCAGCGATTTTACAGCTTTTTAAGATTGTCCTGAGTCAATGGCTTGTTCAGGTATTTCATCACAAACTTATTCTTCTTTGCTTTGTTCATATCCTGAGGATTGAGTGAAGAAGTGAGCATGATGATTTTGCAATGCTCCTTGATGGAATCTGAAAGCTTTTCAAACTCATCGAGAAACTGGAAACCATCCATTAAAGGCATGTCAATATCCAGAAAGATAAGCTCCGGAAGATAGAGGCCAATCGGGCCTTTGGCTAATTTTTCGACATTTTTTAGAAACTCAATAGCGCTTCTGGCCCCGGAATGAATGAAAATATGCTCAGAAATGCTGGATGCCTCGATCATTTTCTGATTAATAAGATTATCAATCTCATTATCATCAATGAGCATAACTGCATGATATTTCTTAGTTGAATTAGCCATTTATAAAAATCTCCTTATCCTAATTGGGTCTTAAATATATGATTTTGTTTAAAAAGTACAAAGTATGCCTTTTATCCTGCTGTTTTACAGATCAAAACGAATGCCCTGTGCAAGTGGCAGCCGGCCACTGTAGTTGATCGTATTGGTCTGACGCCGCATATACGCCTTCCAGGAGTCTGAGCCACTTTCTCGTCCGCCGCCGGTTTCTTTTTCTCCGCCGAATGCGCCGCCGATTTCAGCTCCGGAAGTACCTATATTGACATTGGCGATACCGCAGTCAGATCCCTGATGAGAAAGAAAATACTCGGACTCTTCAATATCGTTGGTAAATATGGAGGAGGAAAGTCCCTGCTTTACATTGTTCTGAATCTGTACGGCATTGGAAACATGTCCGGAATATTTTATCAGATACAGAATGGGGGCAAAGGTCTCTTCCTGTACCATTGGATTGGAATTGTCTGCTTCAATAATTGCGGGGGTTACATAATTGCCCTTGTCAAAAGGCGGATTGGACAGGGTATCACCTCCTGCGATTAGCTTTCCGCCATGGCTGACTGCTTCCTTAATCGCATTTTGAAAAGCGTCCAGCGCTTTTTTGTCAATCAGTGGTCCTACGAGAACCTTATCTTCGAGAGGGTTGCCTATGGTGAGAGATGAATATATTTTAACCAGACGGTTTTTAACTTCCTCATATACATTTTCATGTATGATCACCCTTCGTGTGGAGGTACACCGCTGTCCGCAGGTGCCGACTGCTCCGAAGGTGACAGCCCGGATAGCAAGTTCCGGATTGGCTTTGTCCGTAATGATTACGGCATTGTTACCACCTAGCTCGAGCAGCGATTTGCCCAGTCTTTCGGCGACGGTTTGCGCTACTTTTTTGCCCATTGCAGTAGAGCCCGTGGCGGAAACCAGAGCAATACGCTTGTCTGCAGCAATGGCCTGTCCTGTGGTGGCATCTCCGAGCACATAGCTGAAAACCCCTTCAGGCAGATGATTTTCCCTGAGCACGGGAGCGATGATATGCTGACAGGCAATAGCCGTGAGCGGAGTTTTTTCAGAAGGTTTCCAGATGCTGACATTGCCACATACAGCTGCAATCATGGCGTTCCAGGACCATACAGCTACCGGAAAATTAAAAGCTGAGATAATACCGGTAATTCCCAGCGGATGATATTGCTCATACATCCGGTGATCCGGGCGCTCAGAATGCATGGTGAGACCGTATAATTGTCTGGAAAGCCCAACGGCAAAATCGCATATGTCAATCATTTCCTGTACTTCGCCCAGGCCTTCCTGAAGTATTTTGCCGCATTCTATCGTAACCAGCTGTCCGAGCAGGACTTTGTGCTGACGAAGCCTGTCTCCGATCTGTCGTATAATTTCGCCTCGTTTGGGCGCCGGCAGCTGACGCCATGTTTTGAAAGCTTCTTCCGCTGTCCGGATAACATGATCAAGGTCACTTGCTGTGGCCAGCTCTACAGAAGCAAGATACTCTCCATTGATAGGAGAATGTATTCTGAGAAGATTTGATTCGGTTAATCTCCCTTCCTGCAGCCCGGTGCTGTAAGCCGGATTCTTATCCTTTATTCCGAGCTGATTTAGTAAATCGCTGATTTTTGTATTGGCAGTCGGTTGTGCTATTTCAATTTTCATAACTAAATCACTGATAAGGTGTCGTATGTTAGTTTTAATTCATTAAAAAAACAGAATTGCTTTTTTTAACAAGACTTTATTTTTAATGTTTCAGATGCCTTATTATTTACTTCTGTCGATTTTTGTGCATAGTAAGTCTTTTATTTGAAATTGGCAATAAAAAAGCACTTCAAAAAAATGAAGTGCTTTTTATATTTTGGTATACAGGGTTTAACCTATTGCAAAATAATCTTTGCTTCCGTCAGGATATACACCCTCGATCAGTATAGCGCCTTTTTTGTTTTCCAGTATACGGATTACTTCGTCCGGGTTTTTTACGGATTTCTTATCAATGGCCGTAATTATAAATCCTTCGCGCATTCCGGCAGATTTTAACAGACCATTATCCAGACTGTTTACTATTACTCCACTGCTGAGGTTAAGTTTCCTGAGTATAGCTTTGTCAGCAGGGGCAAGGCTTGCTCCCATAGCGGATGAGAGAGCAGCTTCTTTTTTGACTACTCCGGTGTCTCCATTCTTATTCTGAAGCTCTGCTTCTGTTGTTTTTGTCTCACCTTTACGTACAAAAGTTACATTGATTTTCTGTCCCGGACGGAAACGGGCAACCTGTTCCTGTAGCTCGGAAGAAGAGGCAACCGGAACATTATTAATGTGAGTAACGATATCGCCTTCTTTCAGACGGGCTTTGTCTGCTGCGCTGCCTTCACGTACTGCGGCAATATATACTCCTTTAATCTGTTTTATGTCCTTTTCTTTGGCCAGCTCAGTAGTCATATCCATGATTGTCACTCCCAGCAACGCACGTTGTACGGTGCCGTATTCGCGGAGGTCTGCTACTACTTTACTCACAAGAGTAGAAGGTACCGCAAAGGAATAGCCGGCATACGTTCCGGTAGGTGTTGCAATGGCTGTATTGATTCCGATCAGCTCGCCTTTAAGGTTGACCAGCGCTCCGCCTGAATTGCCGGGATTGACAGCTGCGTCAGTCTGAATGAACGATTCAATGGCAAGATTATCCTTGTCGTGCAGGATGTTGATATTTCGTGCTTTGGCGCTCACAATACCGGCAGTTACCGTTGAGGTAAGGTTGAAAGGGTTGCCGACAGCCAGTACCCATTCTCCGATTTGCGCATTGTCGCTATTGCCGAAAGCAACAAATGGCAGGTCCTCCTCTTCAATTTTCAGAACAGCCAGGTCGGTGGTCGGATCAGTTCCGATCAATTCGGCAGAAAATGTCCGTTTATCATCCATCGTTACCTCGATCTTGTCGGCTCCTGAAATGACATGATTATTGGTGACAATATATCCATCTCCTGAAATGATTACTCCGGAACCGGAAGCCTGTGCTCTGTTGGATGGGCTCTGTTGCCTTGGATTTTGTTGAGGATACTGGTCCCCGAAGAAGTTTCTCAGAAGATCATCAAATGGATGCTGCTGGTAATTGTTGCGGGCCTGGTTTTGATTGTAGTAGGTCTTGATGTGTACAACAGCAGGGGTGACATGATTTGCCGCATAGACAAAATTCAGTCCCTCGGGTACTACGGTTTTGGACGGTTCCAGAAAACTGGAAAGTCTGACTGGTTGCTTTACTTCAACTCTTTCATAGGCGCCGGGTTCCAGAAGATATTTGTATCCCAGCATCGATATGGACGAACTTAAGGTGGTTACGAGCAACACGATTAAGATTAACTGTTTTTTATTCATATTTCTCGTTCAGGTTTTAAATGTTTGAACAATGAGTTTAACAAGTTTTTAGGTAATAATGGTTCTTTAGTCAGGTGTTATAGAAAATTTTGTGCCAAAATCCTGAGTGAAATTGTGCTTCAGGATCTTTATTAAATTAATATATGTTGATTTACAGATTATTGGTTGTTTTGTCAAAAAAATAATCAAAGGGGCTTGCATAGAATGAAAATTACTTCTAATATTGCAGTCCCAAACGGGAAATACTCCTCCTTAGCTCAGTCGGTTAGAGCACATGACTGTTAATCATGGGGTCCTTGGTTCGAGCCCAAGAGGGGGAGCTTTGAAAGCCTTCGGAAGCAATTTCGGAGGCTTTTGTTTTTTTAATTCTCAGTTGAATGGAAAGTACATATTGTGTTTACATATTGTATTCGGAGCGTCTGGACCGATACTATACCGGTCAGACCGATTCTTTATCCCGGCGACTTTCGGAGCACAATGGCGAGGATAATGGGGGAAGTACCAGGAGTGGTCGTCCCTGGGTATTGTATTTATCAATTGCATGCGAAAGCAGGTTGCATGCTGTTCGGATTGAGCGACGAATCAAGCAAATGAAAAGCAGGGTTTACCTCGAGCGTTTAAAAGCTGATTCGGTTTTGCTGGGCGATCTGCGGCTTTCCTGCTTGCCCTGTTAATCATGCCCCGAACGGTCGGGGTTGGTTCGAGCCCAAGAGGGGGAGCTTTGAAAGCCTTCGGAAGCAATTTCGAAGGCTTTTTGTTTTTTTAATTCTCAGCTGAATGGAAAGTACATATTGCGTCTACATATTGTATTCGGAGCGTCTGGACCGATACTATACCGGCCAGACCGATTCTTTACCACGACGATTTTCGGAGCATAATGATGAGAATATGGAATTAGGAGAAGTAACTGGGTGATGTCGTATTATCGGGAAGGATAGTGTTAAGTATGTAGAAACGTTTACTATTCACCTGATAATGATTATCCGGGCGCTGCAACTATTTTTTCTTTTAGTTACTTTGTTGTAAATTGTTCATAGTTATTTACTAACACTCCTTATCCTCTACTTTTAATTTATAGTAAATGACTTTTGTTTATACAACATTGCTATGGATGTTTTTTTGAATGTATAACTGCGTTTCAATGTTGTAATGTTTTGTTTTGCAATTAGTTAATTGTAATTTTTTAATAATATTCACCATTATGAAACAAACACATTCTGTTATTGTGGCAGGAGCAGGACTGGCTGGCCTTACAGCAGGTCTCCGACTGCAAAAAGAAGGAAAAGATGTATTGATCATCGAACAAAATCAGAAAGCAGGAGGGCTTTGCGGAAGTAGCTATATCGACGGCTACGAGTTTGCTACTGCCTGTAATGATTTCGGGTCAGGATTTGGAAAAATTCTGCAGACGCTGGAAGTGCCTGTGAAATTTCTGCCGGCCAGGCAGATTTTTTGTGTCGGGAACTTACTGTTAAATCCAGCCACCGCTCAGGGCTTATTTCGCCTGTTGCCTTATGCGCCTGATCTTTTGCGGGCCATATACTCAATCCGTAAGAACCGATATGCTAATCTGGAAGAATTGATTGATCACAACCTGAAGTCTTCCGGGTTCAAGGATCTGATTGCAGTCTTATCGTATGCACTTGCCATGGCCCCGGGAGATGTGCTGCTGCAGGCATTGCGTGAGAATTTTTCAAACAGATATAATTATGGCTATGAAAAAGCAATAGTACCGGTTGGCGGGCCAGGGGCTATTACGGAAGCTATGGTGAAGACATTTACTGACCGGGGTGGTAAGATCATCTACAATACGCGGGTACTCAAAGCAGAAAGCCACGGCAGACAGAAGGAAGTGTATACCACAGATGGTGCCTGGCAGGCGGATAATGTGATCAGCAGCGTGCCCCGCTGGCATTTGTATCCTGAAAACTGTAAGCAATTGTTACATATTAACATGTTGTATGTTGCTCTTAGTAAAAGACTGGTTTTTCCTAAGGAAATCAATACGTTTACTATTATGCCTGCCGGGGTAAAAAACTGGCTCGGTACGCTGGATCAGGGTATATTGCCGGAAGCATTTGGTTTTCATATAGTACGAAGTCTGCTGAGCGAAAAGGAAGATTATTATACGGTTAATATTTATTTTATGGGACCCAGGGGATATACACATTTTGATGAAGAGACTCAGCAACGTATGATAGAGTATATTTTCGGAAGTATTGAAGAACGTATACCCGGATTTGGAAATGCGGTATTGTGCAAAAAGTTTGTTTCCCCGGATACATTCCGGAGTCTTTATGGTATTTCCAGTCAGCATTCCAGGTATGTATTGCCGGAGGGTTTTGAAAAACCACCGGTATATGATCCGGAAGAGGATATTTATTATATCGGCAACAGTGTATATCCGCCCGGAGAACATGTGGGGGGAGCAGTTGTTTCCGCATGGCTGGCCACCTCAATGATTCTGGAAAGAGATAAGGTGTAAACTGTCATGAAAATAAGAGTGTTCCGAACATGCGTTCGGAGCACTCAAATCTAAAACATCTATAAACAACAATAAAAACGATATGCTATTCTATTTTTTTCGGCGATAGGCCAGATAGAAGACCTGAGGCAATACGGTCAGTGAAAGAATCATACAGATCAGAAGACCGCCTACAATCATGATAGCCAAAGGTTTCTGTATTTCGGAACCCATGCCTGTAGATAAAGCAGCAGGCAACAATCCCATCGATCCCATAAGGGCAATCATGACAATAGGTCTGATTCTGCTGTAAACTCCGTTGGAAACAGCCTCACCCAGAGACATGCGATGTTGCAGATTGTCCCGCATGACAGCGATCAGGATGATGCTGTTGATGGTATTTACTCCAAACAGGATGATAAAACCAATACCAGCAGAGATACCGAATATGGTTTGTGTTGCCCAAAGGGAGATAAAGCCTCCAATAAAAGCAAATGGAATGGTGCTGGCAGCAATCAGCGTATCTTTGACTGTACCAAAATTAAAGTAGAGCAGGAACAGGATGAGAAGAAGTACGGCAGGTACGATTACAGCGAGCTGCCGCCCGGCCCTTTCCTTACTCTCGAACTCACCTGCCCATTCCATTTTAGTGTTTTCCGGAAGCTTTACACGTGCGTTTACCTTTTCTCTGGCTTCAGTGATCGTGCTGCCCAGATCCCGGCCTTCTATGCTGAATCCGACCGCTATATAGCGACTGCTCCCTTCCCGGTAGATAAAGGTAGGTCCTGTGTGAAAGCCAATAGTGGCAATCTCTTTCAGAGGTACCCGCTTTCCGTCTTTGGTAGGTATGAGAATTTCTCCGATTTTGATATCGGTATCCCGGTATTCTTTCGAAAAACGCAGACGCACATCAAACATGCGCTCGTTTTCATAAAATTTGGTAGCGGCTCTGCCCCCGATGGCCATCTCAATTACTGCCTGCGCATCGGCGATGTCTACTGCGTAGCGGGACAATTTGTGATCGTGTAGCTGTATTCGCAGTTCGGGAAGGCCGATGTTCCGGTATACATTCAGGTCTTCGATTCCTTCAACATCTCTTAGTACATGAGCGACCTGATCGGCATATTCTTCAAGCTCGAAAAGATCATCTCCGAATATTTTAACCACCAGTGAGCTTTTCACTCCGGCCACATATTCTTCCACATTATCCTGAATGGGCTGACTGAATCCGAAAATAATACCGGGATAGATTTCCAGCTTCTTACGCATTTCGTCCAGCAAATCATCTTTTCTGATCGTACGTTTCCATTCTTTTTCCGGATAAAGCTGTATGTGAAATTCGATATTGAAGAAACCGGTAGGATCTGTACCATCATTGGGCCTTCCTGTCTGATTCAGAACAAACTTAACCTCGTCAAACTCTCTGAGCTTTGCTTTCATTTCCTTGCCAAGCCTTACGGACTCTTCGAGATTGACACTGTTGGGAAGTGTTGCTCTTACATAAATGGCTCCTTCGTTTAGTTTGGGGATAAACTCTGATCCGTAAAACAGGAACTGGACGACACAGGCCATCAATAATATGAGGAATCCATATACAGTGATTTTCCGGTTTTTATTGCTCCAGAGGAAAAGACGGAACAGATTGGTCCGAAAAAAGCGGGCGATCACATTTTCTCTTTCTTTTATATTTTTTGTCAGCATCACCTTGCACATGGCTGGTACATAAGTAATGCTAAGTAATAAAGAACCAAGAAGAGCATAGCCCAGGGTGAAGGCAAGCGGTGAAAACATTTTCCCTTCTACTTTTTGGAAAGAGAATATGGGAAGGAGCGCGACTATAAGAATAATCTGGGCAAAAACGATGTAGGAAGCCACACTGCCGGCGCTTTTCTTGATTAATCCAAGCTTGCTGATGGAGTTGAATTTTTCCATCCCGAGCTGATGTGCACGCTTCTCCATGGCAACGAATACTGTTTCTACGATTACGAGTGTTCCTTCCAGCAGCAAGCCAAAGTCAATAGCGCCCATGGAAATCAGATTGGCTGGCAGCCCCTGAATACGGAGCATTACAATGGCAAAAAGGAAAGAAAGGGGTATAACGGATGCTACAATGACAGTAGTGCGCCAGTTGAAAAGGAAGATAAAAACAATAACGGAGACGAGAAATACACCCTCAATGATGTTTTTAGTGACGGTATTTACAGTTGCGTCAACCAGTTCAGTACGGTCGATAAATGGCTCGATTTTGACATCATTGGGAAGAATCCGGTTGTTGAGATCAGCGATTCGTTCCTTGAGCCGCCCGATCACTTCACCCGGGTTTTCGCCGCGAAGCATGATGACAATGCCTTCGACCAGATCTTCATCATCCTGCAGGCCGACATGGCCCAGACGTGGTTTGGCTCCGATTTTGACTTCGGCTACATGCTTTACCATAATCGGGGTTGATCCTCTGACTTGGATCAGTATGTTTTCAATATCCTCAAGTCTTTCGAGCAGACCAACACCGCGTACCACATAAGCCTGGCTTCCCTGATCAATGATATCACCACCCACATTGATATTACTCTTGGAAACAGCCTCAAAAACTTCTAATGGCGAAAGGTCATAATTAGCCAGCTCGGTGGGATTGATTTTTATTTCGTATATTTTTTCTTCACCGCCGAAGCTTACAACATCAGCTACTCCCGGTACGGAAACCAGCTCGCGTTCAATTACCCAGTCATGAATGGCTGTTATTTCTTTGATCGGACGATCGCTTTTGACAACATAGCGGAAGATTTCTCCGGTAGCTCCGTAGGGTGGCTCAATCGCAGCATCAGCTCCGGCCGGCAGATCTACTCCCTGAAGACGGTTGGCTGCGTACTGCTGGGCATAGAAGTCATCTACGTCATCTTCAAAAATGACTGTAACAACAGAAAGTCCGAACAGGGAGATGGAGCGAACCTGCGATTTGCGGGGAATAGTATTGACTACCTTGGATATCGGCAGTGTAACAAACTTTTCGACTTCTTCTGCGCTCCGCCCTGGCCACTGGGTAATAATTCTTGCTCTGGTATTGGTTACATCAGGGAAAGCTTCAATGGGTGTGTGAATATAGCTGACTACTCCGGCGATGAGCAGAAGTGCGGTAAGAAAGAATACAATAATTGAATTCTTTAATGAAAACGCTACTATGCACTGAATAAACTTTTGCATATGCTTTTAATTGTTATGAACACTTTTGATTTGCTCGTAAATGAGCAGCTGATTTCTGGATATTACCTGTTCGTTTTCATTAAGGCCACTGGAAATAAAAGCAGTTCCGTTGCTTTTGGTAAGAATTTCAACCGGTCTTACTTCCAGATTGCAGTCATCTTTATAGATTACTACAAAGTTGTGATTGTCATCAAAAATGAGCGCACTGGTAGGAATGGCAATTGCCTGGGTATTCTGATGCCTTAAGGCGGTGACATCTGTGAGCATGCCCGGCTTTAGCTTATATTCACTGTTTTTCATTACCACCCGGGCTTTCATTACCCGTTCTTCGCTGTCAAATACCTGAGAAAGCGCTCCGATTTTTCCCCTGAATACCTGATCAGGATACGAAAGTGTTTTGATTTCCACTTCGAGGCCGGGTTCTATCCGGGCAACATTGCCTGCGTATATATTGAGCAGCACCCATACCTCACTAAGGTCGGAAATGGTAAATAGAGGTGCGCTTTCACCGGAAATCTGCATACCCGGAGTAATATTTTTGGCAGTTATAATCCCGGATGCTGGCGCTTTGATCTGAAAAACTCCACGATCGGAGCTGGCGCTGTACAGCGAAAGTATCGAATTGACTTTTTCAAGCTGAACTTTGGCGATCGTTAGCTCACTTTCAGCTTCGAGAAGGTCTTTCTGAGAGGCAATGCCGTCTTCAAACATGGATTTTACCGACTGCATTTTTCGTTCAGTCACACGAATCTGGGATTCCAGTGTTTTCTGCTCCGATTGCAGTGTGCTAAGCTCGGAGCTCCTCAGCTCGGCGAGCAATTGTCCTTTGACAACTTTATCTCCAAGTGCGAAATAGGTATTGGCAATAATGCCGTTAACAAGGCTCAAAAAACTGATTACCTTATCAGGGTTGCTTTCAATAATGCCGGTAAGAGGAATCCCCTCGCTAACCGGTCTGATTGTACAGGAGTCAAAGCGTATCCGCTGTTTGAATATTTTATCAATACAATAATGTTTTTTTTCGGCTTTCTCCTGTTCTTCCGGTTTTGCCTGGTGCTGACAGGCTGAAAGCGTGGTCAGTAAGAGCAGGGCACCCAGTTTATTGTATGTTTTCATTGTTTTTGTATCTCGCTAGTGTTTTGGCGTAAATGCTTTTTGATGTTCTTCTGTCAGTTGAGATCTTTGCCAATCTCGTATTGCAGTTCTTCAAAGTTGTTATTAACGTCTCTGCCCGATTCGATAATGATTTTTTTATTGTCCAGGTAAGCATTCAGAAAATCGATGTATTCGAGCATGCTGATGTTCCGGGATGCAAAATTTCTGGTATAGCTCTGCAGAAGCTTGTCAAGACTGGCCTCATATCCGGGGTCAATGGTTTCCATAAAAGAGAGTGAGGCAAATAGATTCTGGTATGCCAGCGTGACACTGTTCTGAACGGTCAACTGTTGCTGCTCATTCATGATTTTGGCCTGCTCAATGCCTATTTGGGCATGTTTTATATTGCCCTGATTCCGGTTAAAAAAGGGCAGATCCATAGAAAATCCGAAACCGACAAAATTAAGCATGGCATTTCCGCCGCGGTCATAGGCTGCTTTGAGAGTAACATTGGGCATACGCTGTGCTTTTTCATATTCCCAGACACGGTTGTGGTAGTTTTCTTCCAGCTGTGCTATTTTCAGATCCGGGCGGTTTTCACGTGCCTGCTCCAGCAGATTATTCAGGTTGAGTGAGCGAATCATGCTCACATCCGGTATATAATCGGTCTCCTCCACTATCAGTATGGCAGCAGGATTCAGACGCATAAGAGTTTTAAGTTCTCTCTGGACCAGGTTTATTTCTTTGGTTACATTATTTATCTCTTTATTTATTTCCATCAGCAGGGCTCTCAGACGTATGTATTCTCCCTGTCCGACATTGCCCTGATCAACCTGATTGGAATAAGCTCTGATCAGGGTTTGCAGGGAGCTTACTTCATCTGCATAGATGTCCCGGTACCGTTGCAGATACTGAAGCTCTGTAACGGATTTTCGAAACTCTATCTTTAAGTTCCGGAGCAGCTCCTCAAAATATTCGCCGGCCATATCGACAGATACCTGCTCGATAGCCATCAGCTTTTTACGTTTTCCGGCGGTGAGTATCAATTGTTCAAGTTCTGAACAGAATTCCTGGTTGCGGCCAAACTTTCCGAAGAGCGGGGGCACACCATCCATTCCTTCGAGCTGGCCCGGAGTAGCCCAGAAGTTGACCTGATCAAGTGTAAAAGTCGGATTGGGCCATAGCCTTGCCTGAAGGTGTAATGCCTGAGCCCGGTCAATATTCAGTCGTTCGGCAATAAGAAGGAGGTTTTCTTTCAGGAAAATATTTTCACATTGTTGACGATTGAGTCTGAGTGTATCCTGAGCGCTCAGAAGGCGGCAATGTGCTATACCTGCGAGCAGGCAACAAAGCAACACAATTCCTTTCATTAATCTGATTTTCGGTAATAGATCTATTAACCCAATTACACAGAAAGCGCCTTAAAAAAACCTTAAAACAGATAAATTTTAGCTTAAAGGGAGATTAATTATGAATATATTAGTGTTCGCGTCGGGGTTAATATACCGGATAGTACCCCGGTGTAAGCCGATTATTTTATTAATGAGTACAAGCCCAAGCCCGAAGCCTCGTTTGCCGGCGCTGTTGCTTCCTCTGAAAAAATGCTGAAACAGGTATTGCTTTTCGGTTTCGCTTATGACAGGTCCGTGATTGATAAATTCCAGATTGATCATCTGTTTGCAGAAAGTTATGGCAATTTTTGCATGCTGGTCGATGCTGTACTGAACACAATTGACTGCCAGATTCATGATAGCTGCTTTCAGCAAACGATAGTTTGCTGTAACCATAAGATCTTTTTCTTCTACGATATCTCCTTTGATGGATACCTCGAAATGGAAACCTTCATTTAATATCCGGAGCTCATCAGCAATATCATATATCAGATCATCAATACGAACCGGACTGGTTTTCGTCATGTTTTCGGCGTCTGTCTTGGATATTTCCAGCAGGGCATTGATGATATCCCCCAGATTTTTGGTGTCTTCTTTCTGATCTTTGATTAAGGTCAGGATGGTATTGACATCGGTTTCTTTTTCGATCCGCTCAAGATTGGATACAAGTATGGCAATCGGAGTTTTCAGTTCGTGCGATATATGGTGTATGGCATGTTTCTGGAATGAAAAAGCATTATACATCCGTTCAAGCAGCTGGTTAAACCAGTTGGTCAGAATAGCTATTTCATCGTTGCTTTTTCTGGTGCGGATAGGTTTGTAAGCGCCTTCGAAATCATATTTTCTTATCTGATTGGTAATGTCGATGATCGAATAGCTGATTCTATTGGAGAGATAATACGCTATTGCTATGATCAGCAGTGAGATGATGAAGAAAGAAGCGGCCAGGGTATACTTTAGAAAGTTCATCTTTGAATAACCAAAGTTATCATACGCTTTGCTTATACCGTAATACTCGTTACCCCTGTTTTGTACATAGACTCCGATTACATCATACAGATCATCTTTGGTCTCGATCCATTGTTTGTTGAAAGAAAGCTCATTCAGAATTCTCTGGGCAACAGGGATAGGTGTGTCGTCGATACTTGAATAGATGAGTTCCTTTCGCTCATTGTAAATCAGCAGCTTTTCATCGTAGAAATCATGTATGGTAAGACTGTCCATGGCATGGATCAGGTTATCGTCGATCTGTTTGATTTCGGTCAGAAAGCGCAGCGTGCTGGTAATTTTCTTTTTTTGCTGCTTTTGAAATTCCTCTTCACGGTATTCGTAAAACAGGTTGTAGATAAGAATAAAAATAACCCCGATAGTTGGTATGATAAAACCGGAAAAATAAAGGCTTATTTTTTTATTGATTTTCATTTGTCACTTTCGAGATAGTACCCGTATCCGATTTTTGTTTTGATCAATGACACATCGAATGGTTTGTCTACCTTGTTTCGCAGAAAATTAATATACACTTCTATTGTATTTGTGTTGGTATCGAAGGAGCTTCCCCATATTTCGCGGATAAGCTCTTTTTTTAGTACCAGCTCTCCCTGTGCGCGTACAAGCTTCAGCAATATCTGAAATTCGCGGGGAGTCAGCTCAAGCTCCTTGTTGTTTCTGCGAACGTTTTTTGTACGCTGATTGATGACGATATCCTCAAATACCAGTACTTCGCTTTCTTCCTGCTTTGAAAGCTGTCTGCTTCTTTTGATCAGAGAATTGATTCTCAGAATCAGTTCTTTCATGAAAAACGGCTTGGTCAGGTAATCATCTGCTCCGCTGTCATAGCCCTGCACTTTATCTTCCAGTTCATCAAAGGCAGTCAGGAAAAGTATAGGGGTAGTGGTATTGTACTGCCGAAACATTCTGCACAGTTCATAACCATTGATATGGGGCAGATTAATGTCCATGACAATGCAATCATAGGAGTTTCTTTTGAGGAGCTTCTCTGCCATGATGCCGTCAAACGCTGCCTCTAAATCAAATTGCTCAGATAAAAGGGCTTCCTGTATGTTTTTGCTGATAATCAGATCATCTTCCACTATCAGTATTCTATTCATAACGAGGTATTGATTTAAAACGCGAATACTTGTATAACCATACTATCCTGCAGAAGATTCCGTAACTTTTTCCCGTCAGGGCAATACAGAGAGGATTGACTAACGGGTGAAATTTTTCAGGGAAGGATGCTCTGCATCCTTCCCGCTATGACATTGTTATTGCTTGCCGGCTCTTAGCTTGCTGTGCTTTTTGCCATATATAAAATAGATGACAAAACCGATTGCCAGCCAGCCAACCAGACGGGCCCAGTTTTCCCAGCCAAGATAAACCATCATTAACAGATTAAATAGTATACCCATCGGAGCAACAAAGGCAATGAAAGGTACTTTAAACGGACGTGTTCTGGTTGGTTCTTTATAACGCATCAGCCAGACTGCAGAACATACCATTACAAATGCCAGAAGAGTTCCGATATTGACCATTTTTGCAATGGAATCGATCGGGGTGAATGCGGCCACAAAGGCCACGATAATACCAATCAGGATAGTTGTTTTGTATGGCGTTTTGAAACGAGGATGAATGGATGCAAAAAAGCCGGAAGGTAAAAGTCCGTCTTTGGCGATGGCATAAAGAACACGTGACTGCCCGAGGAGCATTACTATTAGTACAGAGGTAAGACCGGCAATTGCCGCAATGGAAATAATGAATACGGCATAGGAAAGTCCTCTGTCGCCAAAAGCAGCTGCGATGGGAGCTGCAATATCAATATCTTTATAATTGACCATACCGGTGACAACCAGCGCTACCAGAATATATAGTATTGTGCAGATGATCAGAGAGGTAATGATTCCGGTCGGAACGTCTTTCTGCGGATTAATAGCTTCCCCGGCCTGGGTACTGACAGCATCGAATCCGATATAGGCAAAGAAAATATAGGCAGCTCCTGAGAAAATCCCTATCCAGCCATAGGCTTCCTGATCCTGTCCGCTGCTTGTCTTGATCCAGGTTCTTTCGGGAATGAACGGATCCCAGTTTTGTGCCTCTACGTACATAAATCCGACGACGATGATAAATAATACTACACCCAGCTTGATGAAAACCATGATGTTATTGGTTGAGGATGCTTCTTTGATACCTTTTACCAAAACATATGTTACAATCAGTATGATAAGAAAAGCAGGAAGGTTGAAGGCAAAGGGGATACCAAAGATCTGAGGAAAATCATAGCTGGAGTATGAGCTGGTCAGCGGGGCCAGATCGCCGACTAATTCGTGCTTGTCTACGAGAGCTCTGCCGCTCCAGTAGTCCGTGACCAGCCATAAGGGCATTTTTATATCGAAGAGATTGAGGAACTTGACTACATAGCCGGACCAGCCTACTGCAACTGCAGAAGAGGCCATGGCATATTCCAGAATGAGGTCCCAGCCAATAATCCAGGCAAAAAGCTCACCTACTGCTGCGTAGGAATAGGCATACGCAGATCCTTCGACCGGCAGAAAAGATGCAAACTCCGCATAGCAGAGCGCTGCAAATCCGCAGCCCAGACCGGCTACAACAAAGGAAAGAACAAGAGCCGGACCAGCATGTTCTTTTGCTCCGATTCCGGTCATTACAAATATGCCGGCCCCGATTATGGCGCCGATGCCGAGAGCGGTTAACTCCCATTTGCCCAGCGAGCGTTTCAGGCCACTATGTCTGATGTCGGCTTCGTATTGCTCTACCGATTTCTTAGCCCAAATCTGATTCTTCATACGTGTTAATTTTATGGTTATTCCTCTGTCTAAAAATGGAATCTGCTGCTTGTCAAAATATCCTGAATTCAGGCAAGGGCTCTAAAGTCTGGCAGCAGTTTCCTTATTCTTTCTGTTTTAAGCATTTTTCTGTACGATAGCAGCCTGTCTGATCGTACCAGTGACGGCAGCCTGTTGTGACCGGAAAAAGCACAGAATGATACTATCGTTTATAAATGAGGGCTGAATATAATGAATTTGATTAAAAATAGGTATTGATTGCCGTAATTTAGGTGTATCTGCACAATAATAACCTGTTCTTTCGGGGGAAACAGGCGCGATCTTTAAGCTGAAACCGCCGGTACGGAGATATATGCTTTTTTTTATACTTATAGCAGAAAGGATTCGTATATACTCATGGTTCAGAAATCTGTAAACCGTTTCTTTTAAATCTATGAGCGTCTATACAAGCGTATTTGATATTCTGAAGGTGGGAATAGGGCCCTCCAGTTCCCACACACTGGGTCCTTGGAAAGCTGCCTCAGCCTGGATGGATGAGCTGTACCATAAAAAGCTGCTGGCGGATATTGTATCGGTTAAGATTTTTCTGTATGGCTCTCTGGCTCTTACAGGCAAAGGACATTATACAGACAAGGCGCTCACATTTGGTTTGCTGCAGCTGGATCCTTCCGGTGTAGAGGTTGATTGCCTCGCAGGTATTTATGAAGATATTGTGATAAATGAAAGGGTGATTCATGCTGCAAACGGGGAGTTTTTATTCAGTCCGGCCCGGTCTATCCATTTTCTGAAAAAGGAGAGCCATCCTTTTCATCCCAATGCCATGAAGTTTTGTGCTGTACTGCGTGATGAAAGCGTATATGAATCTTTTTATTTTTCTACAGGCGGCGGGTTTATATGCAGAGAAAACGAATCAGCTGTCAAAGCCTGCCCGGATTTAAAACTGGCTTATCCTTATTCCGATTCTGGCGAACTTGCTGCAATCTGTCGGAAAACCGGTATGTCTATATCGGATGTAGTGCTGGAAAATGAAAAGGTATTCCGTTCGGAGGAGGAAATCAGGCAACGTTTACTTCGGATCTGGGAAGTAATGCTGCAATCTGCCTATGATGGTTGTCATACGGAAGGTGTTCTGCCTGGAGGTTTGCAGGTTGTGCGGCGTGCAGCGGAACTTAACCGCCAGCTGATCAGAAAGCATGATTATACAGATGCGCGGGAGTGGCTGGAAGCTATGAAGGAGGGCCGGGATTTTCGTAAAGTATTGACCCGAATAAGCTGCCTGGCTATGGCCGTGAATGAAGTAAATGCCTCAATGGGCCGGATTGTAACGGCTCCAACCAATGGTTCTGCCGGCGTTCTGCCGGCGGTTTTGATTTATTATCTGTGCTTTTCGGGCAGAGAGGCAGAAGAAGATGATGTTGTCCGGTTTTTACTCACCGCTGCGGAAATAGGAAAATTCTTCAGACAGGGAGCAACGATATCAGCAGCGGCCGGGGGATGTCAGGCGGAGATAGGTGTTTCATCCTCAATGGCCGCCGCGGCTCTTACCGAATGTCTTGGCGGTAGTCCCGGACAGGTGCTTATGGCTGCCGAGATAGCCGCGGAGCATCATCTGGGGCTTACCTGTGACCCGATCGGCGGTCTTGTTCAGATTCCCTGTATTGAACGCAATAGTATGGGAGCGGTAAAGGCGGTAACTGCGGCCATGATTGCTCTGGCCGGAAATCCGGACAAAGCTGTGGTGTCACTGGATAATGTAATCAGGACAATGAAGGAAATCTCCGATAACATGAGCGATAAGTATAAAGAAACCTCTCTGGGCGGATTGGCGGCCAATGTCCGGGTAAACCTGCCGGAATGCTGAAAGGAATAATTTGGTTTTAACTAAGAATGTAAGCGATACTGCTATTATCTTTACTGCTCAGGATATGATATTTTAACATCATTATCCTTGATTTTTTCTTTGATGAAATCTATAAGCTGGTCGAGCTCATAGTCTTCATTGCTTTTATCCAGAACGACCTGCCGGCTGCTGTTGTCTGTTATGATTTCCATGATCAGACCATTTTTGAGTGAGTGTACAATGCAGTATATACCGATGAGAATAAAAACGATCGGTATGGAAAACTGTTCCATGTATAATCGTTCTCCGGAATTTCCGAAAACGTGTTCTTTCAGAATCGTGTATTCGTAGCTTAGCGAAGTGATCAAAAAAACGATGCCGGTCGAAAGCAGCAAAATCCAGTTTTTAATTTCTTTGCCCTTATATATTTTTAATTCTTTGATGTCTGAAAAATTAAAAGTCTCGTAATTATAACGACTCTTTAAAAAGTGTATTCCTTTTTTGGAAACCCCAAACTGATCGCCTTCAAATATATATTTATCCATAAGATGGCTTCTTTTATAGAAGAATATAAGGAAGTCAAAAATATTAAAAAAGTTTCATAATTGAACATCCGAAGCATATAATTTATTGTATAAACATGTATTTTTTTGTGTATAGACTGTTACAAATCAGTATTTACCAAATTGTGTTTGGTTTTTTCTTTCCTGGTTTGCTTTGGTTGTTGCCGTAAGTAGCAATTCTGTTCGTTTACAAGTCAAAAGGACCATCGGAACATAAAATCTTTCTTATATGTTTAAACATGTAAATGAAAATTTCGTAAATTCAATCAATGAATCGTAAGGAATTTTTACACCTGATGGGAGCAGGAACATTGAGCATGGCTATGCCGCTGAAAAACTTTGCCCGGTCTCTGGAGCATCTGGATCATGCTGATCTCAGGCTTCCGGCATTATTTGTCGGTCACGGAAATCCGATGAATGCGCTTGAGGATAATCCGGATACACGTGCCTGGAAAAAGCTCGGAGAAGGAATCAGGCCCCGGGCTGTTTTGTGTATTTCAGCTCACTGGCTTACCCGTGGCACTTTTGTAACGGCGATGGAAAAACCGAAAACCATTCATGATTTTTACGGTTTCCCGAGAGCTTTGCACGAGTTTGATTATCCTGCGCCAGGAGCGCCCGGGCTTGCCAGGGAACTGACGCAAAAAGTGAATTATGCACAGGTTCGGGAAGATCATGACTGGGGATTGGATCACGGGACCTGGAGTGTGCTGGCGCAAATGTATCCGCTGGCCGATATTCCGGTATTTCAGATGAGCATTGATATACAAAAGCCCATGCAATATCATTACGAGCTTGCCAGAGATTTGTCTTATCTCAGAAGCAAAGGAGTGTTGATCGTTGGCAGCGGAAATATTGTGCACAATCTGAGAATGGCAAAGTTTACTCCGAATCCTGTACCGTATGACTGGGCGCTCGAATTTGACGCGACAGCAAAAAAACTTATTGAAAGCGGCGACCACCAGGCGCTTATCAATTATAAGAGTTTAGGTAAGCCGGCTCTGCTGAGCATACCTACCGAGGACCATTATATACCTCTGATTTATCTGCTGGGTCTTGGGGACAAAAAAGATACGGTATCTTTTCCGGTTGAGACCATGGCATTTGGTTCCGGTTCGATGCGTAGTGTGCAGCTGAGCGGGTATTGAATTTTTCCGACAGATTAATATTGAAGCGTGCTATTAGTTGGATCAGGGAGTATACCGGTCATTAGTAACAACTGATGACCGGTATACAGATGATCATTAGTCCCGAATATCAACCATGCTCTTTTTTACACTCTGGTACTCCTGCCATACTTCCTCAACGATTTCCGCTGCCGGCTGTATGGTCTCAATCAATGCGGATACCTGACCTGTTTCCAGCTCACCTTCATCCATATCCCCTTCAAAAATTCCTTTCTTTGCCCGCCCTTTTTGCAGAATGTTTCTTAGTTCATCTATGCCGGCGCCTTTTGCTTCGGCTGCTTTTACCTGATCATAGAAGGCGTTTTTGATAAGACGTACCGGCGTAAGGGATTTAAGCGTAAGAATGGTATCGCCTTCGCCACAACGTACTACAGCCTGCTTGTACTTATCATGAGCCGAAGATTCTGTTGAGGCGGCAAACCGGGAACCTATCTGTACTCCTTCTGCTCCTAGTATCATGGCAGCGAGCATCTGTCGTCCGGTAGCAATACCGCCTGCGGCAATAAGCGGAATATCTATATGTTTCCGAACCAGAGGAATCAGGCAGAATGTAGTTGTTTCGTCCCGGCCATTGTGTCCGCCGGCCTCAAATCCTTCTGCAACAACTGCGTCAACTCCGGCATCCTGTGCTTTGAGAGCAAACTTCAGGCTTGAAACAACATGGACTACTTTAATTCCGTGTTCTTTGAGAAGACCGGTCCATGTCGAAGGATTGCCTGCCGATGTAAATACTACCGGAACGTGTTCGTCAATAAGGATATGTATAAGCTGATCGATATCCGGATAAAGCAGCGGGACATTGACACCAAACGGTAAGGAGGTAGCTTCTTTGGCTTTGCGTATATGTATTCTCAGAACCTCCGGATACATGGAGCCTGCGCCGATAAGACCAAGACCACCGGCATTGCTGACTGCTGAGGCCAGCTTCCAGCCGCTGCACCATACCATTCCGGCCTGAATAACTGGCTTTTCAATATCAAATAGCTGACATACCCGGTTCATAAGCGCTGTTTTTCTACAAAATAAGTCATCTTTGGCAAACAGTCAATGTTTGTTTCTGATGTCAGTGGCAAATGATACAAAGATCAGAAATTCAGAGAAGGCCGGATTTTTTTCCGGAGTACCCGTATACAAAAGTATAATCATAAATCGGATGTTGTAAAATTTTCCGGTTTATGTTCGAAATTCCGGGTAATGAGAGCAGGTAGTGATCGTTTATGAATATATTTGAGCGTGGCAAAATATATCTTTATGCAGCTGTCCGGTCGTGACATATTGCCCGGTAACCGGATATTTTTTCTTGTTCTGCTGGTTGCGTATTCAGGTCTGTTGAATGCGAAAACGTCTGTTGTGACTATTGGCAGCAATCCTGTATACTATTTCTCCGCTTCCGATTTCAGCATTCTGGATCAGACAGATCGCAGATACTCCATTGAGGAAGTAATTGCCTTACCCGATTCGGTGTTTAACTACGATCCTGAAAAGTTTTCTCCCTTACGGACAACGCATCTGTGGCTCAGGCTGGATGTCGTCCGGGCGCCGGAATCTGATAACCGCTGGCTGATAGAGGTCTTCAATCAGAGGGCCAACGAGCTGAGTGTCTATGTAGCAGATCAGAACGGGAGATTGTATTATACAGACACCATCGGAGGCGACATCCCGTTTTTTGACAGAAAGATTCATAACCGTTTCCCGGTTTTTGAGCTTCCGTTGCAGGAAGGAAAAAATACCGTTTATCTTTCCTACTATTCACATCATCATCTGGGACTGAATACTTCTGTTCAGTCATATGTCCATTATATCAATGGTGCTAATAAATACTATTTCATTATTGGCGGGTTTTACTTTATTCTTCTTCTGTTAATCTTTTATAATCTTCTGTTTTACTTCTCAACCCGCGACAGGATCTAATCTGTATTATATCTTTTTCGTATTTGCTGCAGGCCTGGATTGTCTGAGAGTGGATCAGCTGGGGTTTGCCTTGCTCTGGCCTGATACTCCGGCTCTCAATTATTTTGTGGATGAATACGCGCGGCTTGTGTTTATTATCGCTTTGGTTAATTACACTACGTATTTTCTTAATGTAAAATTAATTATGCCCCGGTTATATACATTTATCCGGGCCATTGCGGGATTATTTGCCGTACAGCAGCTATTTTTCAGCAATTTTGCTCCTTATGCTCCCGGCAGCTTGCTGATAAGTGAATCACTGATCTTTATTATTCTGTTTTTGATACTGTTTGCAGCAGTCAGCATATTTCAGAGGGGCAACAGAGCAGTTACGATTTTTATGGTTGGCTATACATCCATTATGATCGGATTTGTTGTTACGTATCTGTTTTACAACGGACTGATTCCCGGCAATCATCTTGTATATTTTATTCTTTTTTACGGGATCGCAGTGGATACCCTGATGTTTTCATTTGCCTTGAGTGCCCGTTTGCGTAAAGAGCGACGGGATAAGGAAAAAGCGCTTGAGGCTGAGAATAATGCGAATCAGAAGGTAATACTGGAGATGAGGAAGAATGAGATACTTCTTAATAAGGTAAATGCCGAGCTGGAGGAAAAGGTGCAGGAGAGAACGATTGCCCTGCGGGAAGCAAATGACCGGTTAAAGGAGCAGGCGGATGTAATCAGCGAATGGAACAAAAAGCTTGATAAAACAAACTGGGAGCTGAATAAAACCATTAAAACGATAGAAGCCCGGAATATTCTTTCTCCTAATCAGACCTATGAAGAGATGCTTAAGGTTTTTCCCGGCAAATCAGCCTGCTATCAGTATCTTGCCGGTGTAAAGTGGCCCTCAGGCTTTACCTGTAAAAAATGCGGGAACGAGAAGGCGGCTGCCGGAGACTCTTTCCTTTCGCAGCGGTGTACCAGATGTGGTTCTGTAGAATCAGTTACTGCCCATACTATTTTTCATAAGCTTAAATTCCCAATCGAAAAAGCTTTTTACATCGCTTATATCGTGTTTTCGGATAAAAATCTGAATTCAGTCAGTGAGCTGGCCCGGGAGATCGACCTTAATTACAAAACCTGCCTGAAATTTAGTCAGAAGGTGGGAGAGGCTATCGAGCATCGGAAAAAGGCGGGAATAAAGTTAAAAAGCTGGGAAGATATCGTGCTTGACAGTTAACTACCCTCAGTTATTTTTTTAGGCAGAGTCAGGTGCTTTTTTCAAGGGGCTTAGTTGTCATCTAAGTACCCAGCACAGGTCAAAAATCAGCTCAGAAGACAGAGTAAACAGCCGGTTTTCCTTGGGTTTTTATGGACATCAGCCGGATCAGATCTAGATTCGTGAAAGAAAATGTCCAAAACTAACCCTAAGACGTATGAAAAATTATTCGTTGTTTCTGGCCTGTCTGTTTTTCCTCGTTCCGGAAATAAAAGCACAGGTAATGATAGAAGCTGATCACCCTGATATCATATATTGGGGCAGGGTAGATCATAGCAATCCGAAAGCTCCTGCCTTTGAATTTTCAGGGGTCACCATCAGAGCTGAGTTTAGCGGGACCTCCGTTTCTGCCACTTTGCAGGATTTCGCTGCGCATGGACCCGCTACTACAAATTATTATAATGTAGTGATCGACGGAGTTGTGCAGGATAAGATAGAAGCTCTTGCGGGAACCCATACCTATGCGCTGGCATCCGGACTGGAGCCGGGCTGGCATTTGCTGGAACTGGTCAGGCTGACAGAAGCTTCGGTAGGCAGATCAGCATTTCATGGTTTGCAACTGGAGGCAGGACAGAGTCTTCGCCCGGTAAGCAATGAGCCTGTTTGTGAAATCGAATTTATCGGAAATTCGATCACCTGTGGGTATGGCAACGAAGTAAGCATTCCGGCAGATCCTAATACAGGTTTTACTTCGGTCAATGAAAACAATTACAAAGCCTGGGGATATCTGACGGCCCGCAATCTTGGTATGCGTTACAGGGCCGTAGCGTATTCGGGCAGAGGTATGTACCGAAATAATACCGGATCAACAGAAGGAACACTTCCCAAAATCTATGACCGGATATTTCCTGATGCCGCTGCAGGAGCGCTCTGGAACCATGCGCAGGCACATCCTAATGTAATTGTTATTAATCTTGGCACGAATGACTTCGCTCAGGATCCGGGCATGCCGCTGGATGCAGATTTGTATAAAAGTACCTATGTGACTTTTGTGGAGCGACTCAGAAATCTCCATCCGAATGCGGTGATTATTTGTGCTACAGGAGTAATGATGTCAGATTACTATCCTGTAGGGGCACAGCACTGGACCAGAATAAGAGCGTATGTAAAGGATGTGGTAACAACACTGACTTCCGATGGAATGGAGAATGTGCATTATTTTGAAATGGATCCTCAGACTGCTCCGTATGGAGAAGACTGGCATCCTGATGCGACTACACATGTGGAAATGGCAAATAAGCTGACGCAGTTTATAACTTCGCTCAATGTTGAGTGCACCGAAAATGAAGAACCCCAGGGACTGGATTATTCAATTGCCAACTGGCTGGATAATAAGAAAGCGGCTGTAGCCCTGACATTTGATGACTGGACTGCCGGACATCCTGCCATTGTGGTTCCCGAGCTGCGCGACAGAGATATGCATGCTACCTTCTTTCTGACTGTGCAAAGCTGGAATGCCATCAACTGGTCCCAGGTTGCCCAGGCTGCTGCCGATGGCAATGAAATAGCCAATCATAGTAAAACGCACAGGGATCTGATCACGCTTTCGGCTGCAGATAAAGCGGATGAAATACGGGGAGCCAAAGCGGTTATTGATCAGCAGCAGGGATTAAAGGCCATTACGTTTGCATATCCTTTTGGAAGCCACAATAGCGCTGTGATTGATTCGGTACGTGTGAGTGGTCATATCGGCGCGCGCGGTGTGCAGCCGCCATCTGGCAATTATGGTTATCATTTTGCTTCTTCAGATGATGATTACTACAAAATCAGAACATTCTCAATGGACAATACGGTTACTTTGCAACAGTACGAACAGCAGCTGGACAATATTCTGTCCGGAGGTGGATTGCTGACGTATTTGTACCACAGTGTTTTTAATGAGGAGGTCAGTGACAATTCGTATGCAATGATCCATCAGGACGATTTGCAGAAACAGCTGGATCTTGTAAAAAGCAGGGAAGGGCAGCTCTGGATAAGTACTTTTGCGCAGGCAATTCAATATCATAAAGAAAAGAAATCTGCCGTGCTGACAGAGTTGACCGCACCTTTTGAAGAGGGTGATACATGGAAGCTTCTGCTGACCGATGATCTTCCGGATGAGTTGTATAATCAGGCGCTCACCCTGAGAGTCAGATTGCCGGAAGGAGTTACCAACATTCTGCAGATTGTTCAGGCCGGAGAAACTGTTCCGTTTCTGCTGGATGGAGATATGTTACAGTTTAACGCAGTCCCTGACGGAGGGGAAGTTATCATACATATTTCCGGCTGTATGGTGCCGGCTATCCAATGGATCTCGGATCAGCAACTGTCTTTCTGTATACCGGGAAAAGCAGTGATTCATGTTCAGCATGAATCAGGTAATGAATATGAATGGTTTCAGGATGGACAGCTACTTGAAGGCAGAAACCATGATACGCTACATGTACCTCAGGCCGGAATTTTTGATGTGAAAATTACGAGAAACGGATGCAGTATTCATTCTTCAACGGTTAAAAAGTCTGTGGTGGTACAAACTACCGGAACCTGCGGTGAGCCGCGGGCGCGTTTTACAGTTGATAGAAACCCGGCGCTGATCTATCAGACGGTTGTATTTACCAGCCTTTCCGAAAATATGGAGAGCAACGCGTCATATACCTGGTCTTTTGGTGAAGAAGTGCTGCTGGTTGATCAGCAGAGGTATGTTTCGGAATATACAGGCGCAGGGCCTGTGAAAATACACTACACAATCGCAGGTACGAAACTGGTTCGTCTGGTAGTCAGCGGAAGTATAAGTAATGATACGACCGAAATGGAGATATCGGTACTTGACGAGGTTGGGTGTCTGATGGATGAAGAGTTTAACAATACTGAAATTGAATCCTATTTGGGTGGCTGGAATAACTATGATCTGAGCGTGCAGGGCGGAATGCTCCGAGTTGATGTGCCTGAGACAAACCCGAATGAATGGTATGCTTTCACTATTCCGTTCAGAGGGAATTCAGGAGCGGAGTCTGTTGATTTTTCGGATTTTGTAAAGAAGCCTGTTGTCCGGTTATGGGCAAAAGCTTCGGATACTCTTTCTCTCAAGGTATCCATGATGGATGCTCTTGGTGTTGTTACGGATGGTGCAATGCTTTCTGCGCGCAACCTCCTTGATGTGACAACTGAATTGCAGTATTTTGAAATTGATTTTTCCGGCTTATTCTTCAATCAGTGGGATGAGCAGGCCCTGGATTCGTCAGCTATCACAGCTCTTGACTTTCGTATCAATTCGGGATATGAAAGCTTCCCGTATGAAAATTCTTTCGGGCAACGTATCGACATGCCATTTGTCGGTAGTTTGTATCTTGACTGGGTCGGAGTCAATGATGATTGTGAAGCTCCGGACTCTCTGCCCACCAGTGTAGTACCGGCTGCTAATGAACAGAAACTGGATGTATACCCGGTCCCAAGCAGTGGAATGGTATATTTGTCTCCGGCCGGGAGCGATACCAGCTGGACTATAACTACACTTATGGGAAAGGCGCTCTTACATGGTAGCGGACATGCGATAAATATTCATCATCTTCCTGCGGGAGTATATCTTTTGCAGACAGGATCAGTTCTGAAGAAGATTATAAAGCAATAACCCCCTGTCTTTTTTGTTTCATGTTTGATTTGTGCCGGACAATTTAAGTGTCCGGCACTTTTTTGTATTATCCGTTCTGAATACGGTCCTTATTTTTACAGCTCAGGATTTGCTGTTTTACAAACTCTTTTTCTTTTCTGGTGGCTAAGGGAATAAGCCTGATTGGGTGTATCTGTGCGTTTCTTATCAAATGAAGCTGTTCTCCCCGAAAGATTGAGTAGTCCATTCAAAAGAAGAAAATTTAACGATCATATCATAAATAAATAATCAGACAGCACAAAAACTACCAATATTAGGTATGGTTTTGTCCGGGGCATAAGTGCTATTTTTGTTCCGCGTTAAGGCATGTTTAATGGTGGACAGGGAAAGGCTCATTGATTATTTGTCTGTTCTTTCGTGAACAGTCAGTTGCTATCGTTCTCTCCGGATTGAAGATGTGTTTTAGGCTGGGATTGTGGGGTAAATCAGCCTGATGAATTAAGGTTCTGTAACAGTAATTAAAAGCTTTTGTAGAGGGTATTTTTTTATCTGCCCATGAGTTGATTTATCAGCTCATGGGATTCTTTTTGATAACGGCAACTTTGGATTCCGGAAAATCTGAGCTATAAAGATCCGCCCGCTTTTCGTCTATAAACCGGTAAATCGGGTCAAATATACCTAAAATTGGGTATAGTCTGTGTGTATGCAGGCAGCTACTTTTGTGCATGTTGAATAAATAATAAGTCATAAAGGTAAATCGGAATTCTTGCAGCGTTTTTGATCTCTGTAGTATGTAATTAATGTATGGACACAGTCTCAGAGGGTTCTTTGTGGTAGAAATAACCAGCGACAATATTTAAAGTAGTCAGATCGAGAAAATTTTGTAGAGGGTGCTTTTTTTGATACCCATGGGTCCCTCGGCCTATGGGTTTTTTATTTGCAGGGACCGGAATACTTTTTTCAAATGGCTGATTAGTAGCCGTTCTTTCATTATTCAATAAAGAATGTATACTATCCGTGGCTTAGCGATCATGTTGCAGCAGCCAGCCTCTTTTGTGTAGCTACTATTACCTTATAACCGTAATTAGTATTTGTAGATAAGGCTTAGCTCAAGAGATTCTCCGAGACCCGGCAATTGGTCAAGCAGACTGCTTTGATATAAAGCTCCGAGCGATAAAGGATGCTGACTGGCAGGATCAATGGTGAGAGAAAAGAAAAGAAATGCCCCCCGTCTGTACCGGTACCCTGTGCCGGCTTCTAATTTTTCATTTAGCAATGCGGATACAGCCGCGTTCAGCTGCGAAGGAATATCTGAAAAATACCGCCATATACAGTAGGCTTTTAATACAATATAGGCATTGACGATTGAAGAGGTCTCAAAGTGTGTTGTATAATATCTTCTTAGATTCAGACTGGCATAACCGGAATTGAAAATATGATTGGAGCTAACTCCCAGGGAAGATTTTCCGTATCGGACAAGCAGACCGGCAGCTCCGTCTGTCAGCGTCCTGCTGATGGCTCTGGTTGGAATATTTATATTCGGGTTTACCAGTCCCAATGATATTCCGGCCAGAATATCCAGGTCACTGCTGATTGGAATGCGAATGCTGTAATTGCCGTAAAACCTTGGAGTGCTAATATAAAGTCCTTCTTTTTCGTTTGAAAATAACAGGCGGCCGGAGTGCCATTGTTGTTTGCTGGTATGAAAGGTTTTCTGAACAGATGCACCGATACTATAGATGTCGCTGTAAATACCGTTGCGTAGCTTACTCTGGACAACTGCTTCACTCGATCCGTCCCGGGAAATATAGGCGGGATTGGCTGTTGCGGGGTTGAAAAAATAGGAAGAGAACTGATCCGGATACAAACCGCTTATTTGTCCGTAGGATTGGAATATAAGAATAAAGAAGCCATATGATACAAGATAAAATTCCCGCATTTAGTCACTTAGTTGAAGAAATTTTTTTAAAAAATATGTTACTTATTGTTCTTTTCATATGTATGAGGTTACATTTAAATTATGAAGATTGAAGAGGACAACATTCTTGCTCTGATCAGAGAGCAAAAAGACAAGCAGGTCATCAGTCACCTGTACAGGGAGTTGCTTCCTACAGTTCAGAATTTCATACGAAAGAATAATGGTATTGTTGATGATGCTCATGACGTTTTTCAGGATGCTATACTGCATTTCTACAGGCAGGTTGCAAATAATTCTTTTAATAGCGAAAAATATACGGTATATGGATACATTTATAAGCTGGCCATATACAGGTGGATTAATAAAATAAATAAAGATAAGAAAATGATTTTCAATACAGAGATAAGTTCAGAGCTGGCCAGAGAGCTGACATTCAGTCAGGTGAATGAAGGTGTTGACAATCAGAGCCAGAACCTGATTACACAATTTGTGTCATATATAGGAGCTAGGTGTGTAGAGCTGATGACGTACAGGATATACAGTAATCTGATGTTTGAGGACATTACTCTGAGAATGGGATTTAACTCGGATGCGGCAACAAAAATGCATTTCAAGCGCTGTCGGGAAAAAATGGTAGCAGCAATAAAAAGTAACCCTGCTCTGGCAGATCAATTACGACAAAAATGAATAATCAGGATAAACATACCGGTCTGATTGAGCGATACCTTGACGGAGAAATGAGCCATGAAGAGCTGGCTGCTTTTGAAGCTGAGTTGCTTGTCAATAATGCATTGAGAGAAGAGCTGGAGCTTTATCAGTTTGCAAATTCAGTCATTGTTGAAAATAAGCTTGCTAACGTAAAAGGTGTAATCGGGGAAGTTGCAGCAGAGTATTCCGGCAAAAACAGTGCTGATGTATTGCGTAGGGGAGGAATAATCGGGGGCGGGTTGGTACTGATTCTGATCGCATTCATTGTTTTTTCAGGAAAGAACTATTACCGGCAGGAGCAGGGAGAGAAGATACCAACGGGAGGTGAAGAACACATTGTGCAAACGGATCTGTTGCCGGAGACTGTTCCGGACAAAATCCCCGCTTCTGACAGTCCTGACGTAAATAAAAGCAGTACGATCAGCGTTGAGGGCATACAAAAGAAAAAGGTCGCGGAACCTGAGAAGCTCTCTGCCGGAGATACATTGAGTGAATCGGATACATTAGCCGTAATTCAAAAAACAGAATCTGCGATAGCCGGATCTGATGCCGGAAATGCCGGAGAAGGCTCAGCCAATACTGATCCATATGGCATTGGTGCCGGTCATGGGGCAGCAGTGAAGGAACCGTTGCCGGAACCGGACAAGTGTGTCAATGTTAATATCACGGCCGGATCCGATGTAAAGCATACCTGCACGGGCAGAAATGAAGGCCGGATCCGGATCACGAATGTAAAAGGCGGAACAGCTCCGTATCATTTCCAGCTATCTTCCGGTGAGGAAAACGAAACGGGACTTTTTTCTGATCTTGGATCCGGTTTCTATTCGGTTCATGTAAGAGATAGTCATCAATGCGAATTTGTTCAGCATATTGAGCTGAGAGCCGAACGCTGCCGTTTGGATCTGTACCTGGATCCTGTCAGCGGAAGACCGGTTGTGCTACCGGAATATGGAAAGGCCGGGGTTTTGACTATATTTGACAAGCAGGGGAATCTGCGACTGGAAAAGAGGGTTGCTGAAAATCAGCAGTATGAATGGTACGGAGAAGGAAATACCGGAAGTCTGGCTCCCGGCTATTACCTGTTTATTATCAACTATGAAGACGGTGCCGTTCAAAACGGAAGTATTACGGTGATGCCATGAAAGTGAAAAAAAATATAGTATTTCTGCTGTGTATACTGGCGCTTGTCAGCAGCGCTTCTGCTCAGACGGTAGTAATACCTGACGCCAGGTTCAAAGCCTGTCTGCTAAGCAAGGTCCCCTCGCTTATGGATGCCAATCAGGATCTGATTGTAAACGAGGCAAAGACATTTGCAGGAACTATCAGTTGTATGGGCTTCAATATTACGGATGTAGAAGGGATACAATACTTTGAAAATATTACGGAGCTCAATCTCTCCAGAAACCAGCTAAGTTATATAGGGGCGTTGCCGGTTAACAGTGTTCTTACCCGAATGGTTCTGGATGATAACCAGCTGTCTGCTCTGCCGGCGCTGAGCGGACTGTCCGGATTAAAAACCCTGAGTGCCAGAAGAAACAGGATTACATCATTGCCCGATCTTTCGGATAACAAAAAAATAACTCAGCTATATGTTGAATCAAATCAGCTTGCTGTTTTGCCGGAACTTTCTGAGCTGAAGGAGCTCTGGGCAATAAATGTTTCCAACAACAAGCTTGCACACTTGCCCGCATTGGACTCATTGAAAAAAATGGGGGAGCTTGTTGCAGCAAACAATGCGCTGACTGAAATTCCTTCTCTGCGTAATCAGACAGTTCTTAAATTTCTCAATATAGCAGGCAATAAGCTGACCCGTCTTCCTGAAGTAGCTGATAATAATGGTATTGAGACAATCCGAATGGAAAGAAATGATTTTCGGCTATTGCCTGATTTTACCCCTTTTCCTGTATTGCAGCAGGCATTTACAAATGATAATCATTTTACCTACAAAGAGCTGATAAAATTGACGGAATATGAAGACTATCTTTCGGTTTTTCCCTTGTCCTCTCAAAAAATGATTCAGTCGGGCCGTTCTTATGAAGTCAGTGAAGCAGATGATTTGTATCTTAAAACAGGAATTGATGCAGATGTAGCCCGGGTAACGTATACCTGGTATTTTGAGGGCAATGAGATCAGAAAATCAGCTGACGATTATGTCAGAGCTTTTACAGACTCCCCGGAGCGCAGCGGTTATTACTATTGCGAGCTTACTCATCCGGATTTTCCCGATCTTGTGCTTAAGACGGACAGCTTTTTTGTCAGCGTGATTCCCTGCTTCATGGCGGAAGGATTTCTGATTGAGGTGACGCCAAAGACATGCAGGAACAGCGGCGGGCGAATCAGTATATCTACTGCCAATACCTTGCCTTCCGGATTTGAATACGAGCTGGTCTCTGTCAATACCGGTGAAGAGCGGCGTCTGGCCAACGGGTATTTTTCCGGCTTGGGTGACTCAGAATATATGCTCTATGGTGTGGCAGGCAATTGCCGAAAGAATATTGGCAACAGGATTCGTATTGATGAGGAAGAGTGCGACAATGTTTTTATTACCGCAGATGGCGACGGTATTGATGATGAATATTATTTCAATTACCAGGGCCATGCCGTGATTTCGGATAAATTCGGCAACGTGATCTCTGAGTTGCAGTTGCCCGGCGGCTGGGATGGAACAGGTACTCATCGCAAAGTCGCTCCCGGATTATATTTTGTCAACATCAATGATGGCGAAAAGCTGATTAAGGTGACAGTTGTGTATTGATTTGCCGGATCTTTTTATGTTAATAAAACCATCCGGTCGGTCCGTTTACTCCTCCGGCTTTTCTTTGCGGACTGGTATGGAGGCTGACAGCAAAACAGCTGAGGCTCCGGAATTCATCTGAAAGAAATAACCGGGATTTGAGATATAAGCCCCCAATCCCGGTATTTAAGGATTTTCAGACTTTATTTTCAATTGATTATTTCATATCGTACAAATGCAATCTTTTTGCTGTCGGGAGACCAGGAGGGTACATTGATTGTACCCTGTCCGCCAAAAAGCTCCGTCAGTATCTCCGGCTTGTATTCTCCGACATTCATTATCCGCAGCTTCACCTGCTTATTGGCCGGATGTCCTTTTACAGAGGCGTCATAAGACAGAAAAACGATCTTTTCGTTGTCAGGAGAGATATGAGGAAACCAGTCGCCATATCCGTCTCCGGTTAGTCGTATCTGCTCGCTGCCATCCGGTTTCATACGCCATATCTGCATGGTGTCTGTACGGTCGGAGTTGAAATAGATATAGCGCTGATCCGGACTGTACTCCGGGCCATCATCGAGCCCCGGGGCGCTGGTAAGTCTGGTTTCATTTTGTCCGCTGGTATCAATGGTATAGATATCAAATTCTCCGTTTCTTTCGGCACAATAAGTAAGGGTATTGCCGTCCGGTGACCAGCCATGAAGATAGGACGGGCCATTTTGCGTAACGAGCTTAGGAGTTCCGCCTTCGACAGGAACGATAAAAATTTTGGACAGATTGCTCTCTTCTACATGATGGCTGATAGCCAGCAGGCTGCCATCGGGAGACAGTACATGATCGTTGTTGCAGCGGGTGGCAAAATCAGTATGGATAAGCTCCGGTCCGGAATGGCTGTCCAGAGGTAGCCGGTACATTCTGCCCAGGCTGTTGAAGATTAAGTATGTTCCGTCTTTGGACCAGTTGGGCGCTTCAAAATGCTCATCCGACTCATACACGATCGCTTGCTCTTTGGTTTCAATATCCATGATCGTCAGATAGCCTTTGGTTCTTACATCGGTATTTTCCTGCGGCAGCTCTTCAGCAGCTGTCCTGGGTTGGTTGCATGCTCCTGCCAGCAGAGCAAAAAGGGCAATCAGTACTATATTTTTATGCATGGTTCTGGTTTTATCCGGCAAAATCGTCAAAACTTCTTTCTGTCACTTTAATAATGTGCTTTTTTACAAATGCTGCCCCTTCCGCAGCTCCTGTTTCAGGGTGTTTTATACAGCATTCCCATTCTACAACAGCCCAGCCTTCATAGTCGTATTGAGCAAGCTTGCTGAATATCCGTTTGAAATCTACCTGACCGTCACCCGGCGAACGAAACCGGCCCGGACGGTTTGCCCAATCCTGAAATCCACCATAAACTCCGGATTTTCCGGTCGGATAGAACTCGGCATCCTTGACATGAAACATTTTGATTTTTTCGTGATAAAAGTCAATGAAATCAAGGTAGTTTAATTGCTGCAATACAAAATGGCTCGGATCGTAGAGTATATTGGCTCTGGGGTGATTGCCGCATGCTTCAAGGAACATTTCATAGCTGATACCATCATGCAGATCTTCACCGGGGTGAAGCTCGTAGCACACATCAATGCCATATTGATCAAACGTATTCAGTATGGGTGTCCAGATGTCTGCCAGCGTCCGGAAACCTTCCCGGATATCGTTTTTTTTGCGCTGCGGCCAGGGATATATATAAGGCCACAGCAGCGAGCCCGAAAAGGTAGCATGTGCTTTGAGGCCAAGATTTGAGCTGGCTTTTGCAGCATACAGGAGCTGCTGTACGGCCCATTCCTGTCTTTGAGCAGGCGTGTTTCTGAGGCTTTCGGGAGCAAATGCATCAAAGCCTTTATCGTATACAGAGGCTACTGCTACCAATTGTCCCTGCAGATGGGTACTTAGTTCTGTGATCTCGAGACCACATTCTTTCACAGTACCATTCAGTTCATCTGCATAGGTTTTGCTTTCGGCGGCCAGCTTCAGATCCATGCAGCGGGAATCCCAGCTCGGAATCTGAACACCTTCATAGCCTAAGGATGCCGCCCACCGGCAGCTGCTTTTAAGATTGCTGAAGGGAGCCTTATCGTCCATAAACTGAGCCAGGAACAGGGCCGGACCTTTGATGGTTCTCATATATTAAATCCTGAAGTTTGACTTGTCAATAAGTATAAGTTGTACGATTACAAATAAAAAATATAACTCAGAGGCTGATCTCTTTATCCCGGATCATGCATCACGAAAATTTTTCCTCATCAAGCGCTACCCATGCTGCATTTTTGTTCCCGGAGTGAATTACGGCTTCAATAAATCTCATACCTCGTACGCCATCTTCCAGTATTGGAAAATCCAGATCAGGATCCGGCCTGTTACCACTTTTTCCCGCTTCAATTGCCAGTGCCACATTGCGATACAGGTTGGCCATGGATTCGATATATCCTTCGGGATGGCCACCTGGCAGGCGGCTGTGCTTATTAGTCTGTGCTGAAAGCCAGGCATAGCCGCCCGGCTTAAGCAGCTGCCGGGGGCCGGAATTGCTTTTATAAAGCAGTGTATTGGGTTCCGACTGGAGCCATTCTATGCCGCCCTTTTCGCCATAGATCCGGATTCGTAATTCATTTTCATCCCCGTTGGCAATCTGGCTGGCGATGATTACGCCTTTTACCCCCTGCTCCATGCGTACCAGAATATTGGCATCATCGTCCAGCAGCCTGCCTTCTACCATCGTGCTTACGTCCGCAGCAAGGTATTGAATGCGGAGGCCGGTAATATATTCGATCAGATTTTCGGCATGCGTACCAATGTCGCCTACACAACAGCTGATGCCTGCCATATCGGGACTGGTTCGCCAATAGGCCTGTTTATGTCCGGTCGCTTCAATGCGTTCGGAGAGCCAGCCTTGCGGATATTCGGCGATAATTTTCCGAAGCTTTCCCAGTTTTCCCGAGTGTACGAGCGCTCTGGCTTCTTTAATCATGGGATAACCCGTATAGTTGTGTGTCAGAGCGACAATTTTGCCATATCGTTTCTGTAGCTGCAGCAATGTGTTTGCTTCCTCATAGCTGAAAGCGACCGGTTTTTCACACATCACATGAAAACCGCACTCCAGTGCCAGCTTTACGGGCTCAAAATGTAAATAATTGGGAGTGACAATTGAAACAAGATCAATCCGCTTGTCGGACGGAAGCTGTTGCTCTGATTCCAGCATTGTCCGGTAGTCGGGATAGACTCTGGATGCGTCGAGTCCCAGCGCTGATCCGGTTTCTGCGGATACCTCAGCCCTGCTGCTGAAAGCGCCTGCCACCAATTCGATTTTTCCGTCAAGGGAGGCAGCCATCCGATGTACATTCCCGATAAAGGCTCCCTGACCTCCACCGATCATTCCCATTTTTATTTTTGCCATATGCTGTATAAATCCTGCGTTATTGCAATATAGAGCTAAATTGACAATTTTTATAAAACGAATGGGGTGATCTTGTCAGGATGAAATACAGGAGCTGTAGGTCCTGCCGGCTTCAATGCAAATGGTGCCTGCCATCTTTATTGACGGCTTCCTTAAAGCGGACTGCGATGGTTTTCATCAGCAATGTGCATTAAGCCTGCGGCATGCAATCCGGACAACCGGACTGGTATGATTAATTTGTACAACGATCTTTCTTTCATAAAAAAATAATAGAAAGCGTTACTTTCCCAAAATCCGAATGTCTCATACGTGCAGTGATTATAATAATGCAATACGTTTATGAGAAACATGCTACTCCTTCTTTTTTTTATCAGCTTATCGGCACAGGCTCAGAAAACCGTTTTCTGGCCGCCGCAGTGGAATGAGCCTCGCGATGATTTTTACAACCGCTTGTCGTATGACCGATCCTATCAGTCCGATAATTTTGTAATCTTCTGGGGAGATCTGGTCGGCACCGATCCTGCAAGCTATCCGGATGCCGCCAAACGCTTTAATCCCAGATCGGTGGCAGATACACTGGAAAAAATATATACGCGCTTTATTACGGAGCTGAAGTTTGTTAATGACGCGCCGAACACGAATCTTGGCCGATACAAGATCATTATTGTTATGCTCGGTACATTTACCCCTCCGGAAAGAAACGGTTTTGCATATGGAGGGTCATATAGTAATACGATCGGGGCGATGTGGGTTGATCCGGCAGCGACCAGAGATGGTGGTGCATTGAGCCATGAGCTGGCACACTCCCTGCAGATGATGCATCATATACAGGATAACCCGAATCCGAGGGGCGGTTTTCAGGGATACGATCCTGCCGGATTTTTTTATGAGGGTCATGCAAACTATATGAGATCCATGATGTATCAGCGGATGGCCAATACAGATGTGCCCAGATGGCTTGCCACCAGAAGCTATCACTGGAGCTCGACCAGACATCATTATGCCAACTTTCATTTGATGTTTCATGTCCAGGAAGAAGACGGATTTGCAATGACCAGAAGATTATGGAGCGAATCTGTTGCCAATGAGCATCCCCTTGTAACCCTGAGTCGTCTGAAAGGGCTGTCACAAAGTCAGCTGAATGATTACTTGTGGGGCTATGCCAGAAAACAGGCGACATTTGACTATAAAGCCAATAGCCGCGATCAGATAAGCGCGACAGATAATTTTGGCAGGGTCGTACGAAATGAAATTAACACGATTGCCGGTCAGAATCCGCGGTTTTTGTGGAAACAGTACACGATCCTGGATAAAGTAGCCGGTGCAGCCAACCGTTATGTGGTTAATGATGACTGGGCGCCTCAGGATTATGGTGTCAACGTTATTCCGTTGCACACAACCTGTACAGGCGATAAGAAAACGGTGCATGTAAAATTTAAGGGCCATACAGAAGTTAATCCGAACCATAACGGATGGCGTTACGGATTTGTGACTTCCCTGCCGGACGGCACAATCTCACGCTATAGTGAAATGTATGCTGATAATGAAAAAGAGATATCTTTTGAGCTGAGACAGGGAGAAAAAGATATGTTTCTTGTGGTAATGGGCGCGCCGAAACAGCATACCTCTTATCCGTGGGAGCCAGGTTATCCGAAGGTCAGAAGATATCCCTACGAGCTGGCCATTGAAAATGCTGTTCCGGAAGGTTACCAGCCTGCCACCGAATTCAGAAGCCGCTGGAAAACGAATGGCCGCATTCACTCCAATGGAGGTGGCTGGGTTGCCAATGGAGCAACTGTAGCTTCCAGTGTGTATGTAGGTCCCTATGCCATAGTACGGAGCGGCAATATCAGTGGCAATGTCCGGATTGAAGGACATGCCTGGGTAGAGGGGGCGACTGTTTCCGGTAATGTTGTAATAAAAGATAATGCCTGTGTCTTTCGCGGGACTTACAGCGGAGATGCGGTTGTTGAGGGAAATGCTTTTCTCGAGAACTGTACAGTGTCTCAGAACGCGCGGGTAACGGACAATGCATTTGTGTTTGGAGTCCAGTACAGCGGAACTGTGGTGATGGGCGGAGATTCCGAAAATGGCAATTGTTCGTCTGGTGTTTACCTGCAGTTTCCTCATGGCAATAACGGCCGTACAGAATGTGACGGTCAGGGTGCCGGACATGCTTCCAATCAGGATATCAATGGCACCTACAATCTGTTCAGCAACCAGCAAATGGCCTTTGCAGGCAGTACAGGCTGTAGCGATATTGTCGCCGATTGTCAGGGAGTGGCCGGCGGAGAGGCAGTGATAGATGCCTGTGGTAAATGTGTCGGCGGCACTACCGGTCAGGTAAGTGATGATGCTGATGGTGATGGTGTAATTGATTGCGAAGATGAATGTCCTGATGATCCGGACAAGGTTGCGGCAGGCATTTGCGGATGCGGAGTAGCTGAAAGCGCCTGTGTCACGACCAGAGAGTTGAGTTATCAGCTGTTTATGGCTCCTATGTCTGAATATACGCCGACATCGGTCTCCATAGCAGGAGCAGCTGAGGCATTGGGCATGACAGCACAGCAGATCGCTTCTTCTTTTGGCAGCAGCATACTCTATTACGGAGTAAATCCGGATGAGGCTCTGAATGCTACTTCAACCGCCAATGCTCCGGGCCACTGGTACAACCAGTCCGGTCAGACTATAGCCTGGGGTGAAAATGCCTATGTCTATTCCGAGCTGAATATCAATACACTTTCGGCCAATATCGGCCAGTATCCCGGCAGGAGCCAGGCCGGTAATCAGTATACAATCAAACAGGCCCTGGTGCATACCGGTACCGGGTCTGTTACCAGGGTGATACTGACATTTACTATACGTGTGGCAGAGGAAGACTGCAACGGGGATCCGGGCGGAACCGCTGCTGTTGATGTCTGCAATCAGTGTGCCGGCGGAAATACAGGGATCGAACCTGTTACCGATCCGCAGCGCTGCGTTGTTACTGCTCTGGATGCTCAGCTTAGTGGGGTATCCGGACAGGTTTTTCCCAATCCGACCAGCGGTGAGCTGTATTTGTCGAAGCCCGGCGAATGGATTTTGCGTGATGTAAGAGGTATGGAGCTGATGCGTGGCGAAGAGTCATCGTTTTCAATAGCTTCCTTTTCTCCGGGAGTATATCTTCTGTATATCGGAAACAATATTCTGAAAGTCATAAAACAATAACTCTGCGTATTTCAAAGTCACTTGAGGTACGAACCTGTCCCGGATTTTCGGGGCAGGTTTCTCCCCGGATCTATAGCTATTCCTAATCATTCTGCGTCTTCGGAAGATTTTTAAAAAATTACCTGTATGAAACATATTTTACTATGCCTGATGCTTTTTTGCGCAGTTATGGGCAATACTCAGAATTGCGACAAGCCCTCTCCGCCAAATACAAATGATATTCGTCCCGCAACAATTGACTGGGTATGGCAAAACCGGATTCTGGTCAATGATAACGGTGATCCGGCTGCATTTGCGTTTAAAAACTATGGATTTGATCAGATTATCGCAAACGGAGGTTATCTGAACTATCTGGTTCGCTGGGAATCTGATGAACCGGTAACGGCTGCTCAGAGAGATCAGATAGCTGTGATGATTGAGCATCAGATAAACAAATGGTGTCAGGTATGGCTTACCGGCTATGACTGCTGGCCGTATGATCGTATCAGAGTCAATGTTGTAGCCTGGGCAGTTAAGGACAGAGCTACGTTGCAGTGGAATGATGCGGATTGGGACGGGAAAGTATATGTGGGTATTTATGAATCATACGATACTCAGCGTAATGAGCCGACAGGTCCCCGGGAGTGCAACAGATTTTATAACCAGAACGGGCGCTATCCCAATTGTCAGAATGAGCACTTCGATATGTCTTTGTGGTGTACCAAAGGATTTCAGGGTGGAGCAGGAGGAGACTGGGGGCAGAGACTGTCCAGTACTTATATATTGCAAAACCTGTACAGTGAGAATGTGCATATACTTTTGCATGAAATCGGACATTCGTTCAGTCTGCCTGATTTTTATGAGTCTTTCCAGTTTCCGCCGGCAAGCACCGGAGGCTTGCCTCCTGCGATTATGCAGGCCGGAGCGGCATCTGTAATTACTCCGTGGGATGGCTGGATGTTTCGCAGAGTATGGAGTGAGCTAAAACAACGGACAGACAGAGGCTGGGTATTAACTCCTCCGGAAGACTGCCATGGAGTGTCCGGAGGCGGTGCGGTTGTAGATGCCTGTGGTAAATGTATCGGCGGCACTACCGGCCAGGTAAGTGATGATGCTGATGGTGATGGTGTAATCGATTGCGAAGATGAATGTCCCGCTGATCCTTTAAAAACAGCTAAAGGAATTTGTGGTTGTGGTGTGCAGGAGAGCACTTGTATAACTACTAATGAGCTTTCATATTCTGTAGTAATGCCGGCGATGACCGAATATACGCCCGTTTCTGTGCCAATAGGTGATATTACGGAAGCATTGGGCATGACAGCACAGCAGATCGCTTCTTCTTTTGGCAGCAGCATACTCTATTACGGAGTAAATCCGGATGGGTCTCTGAATGCTACTTCAACCGCCAATGCTCCGGGCCACTGGTACAACCAGTCCGGTCAGACTATAGCCTGGGGCGAAAATGCCTATGTCTATTCCGAGCTGAATATCAATACACTTTTGGTCAATATCGGCCAGTATCCCGGCAGGAGCCAGTCCGGAAATCAGTATACAATCAAACAGGCCCTGGTGCATACCCGTGAGGATGCCGTCACCAAAGTCATACTGATATTTACCATACGTGTGGCAGAGGCAGACTGCAACGGGGATCCGGGCGGAACCGCTGCTGTTGATGCCTGCAATCAGTGCGCGGGTGGCAATACAGGAATCGTACCTGTTACCGATCCGCAGCGCTGCGTTGTTACTGCTTTGTCCGGGTTTAGAGATTATGCCATACAGGTTTATCCCAATCCTGCGAATACAGAAGTATATATATCAGAAGAAACAGACTGGATCTTATCTGATGTAACCGGAATGGAATTGATGCGGGGACATGAGACTGTTCTTTCTTTGAGTGGATTTTCTCCCGGAATTTATCTGCTGCGCATTGACAACAGAATTGTAAAAATCATTAAAAACTAATTGATAAGCGGGGTGCGTAAAGATTTTTCTTAACTTCTTCCGCCGCCAGCTGCTGATACCCTTTTTTATGTAAAATAACAAAAACTATAGTTATGAAACCTTTTTCATTATTGCTGATGTTGCTTCTTACTTTTGCCTCTTCCGCCTGGGCGCAAAAGCAGGTGTATATTCCTTCCTTTATCACCAGAGAGCGAATGGATTTGAACAACCCCGAAAGCCAGTGGTGCTATTGTCGCAGTATGGAAACAGAAAATTTCATTGTTTTCTGGGAACCGGGCTTCGGCAGCAATCCATCGACTGCTTCGGGATCATATCAGGTTAATATGACTTCATTACTTGATGTTGCCGAAAAAAGCTATGCTTATATGATTGATTCATTGAAGTTTGCTATCCGTGGACAATCGGTTACGGATAATTACAAAATGATGATTTTTTTACTGTACAGTACAGAGTGGGCTGCTTATGGTTCCGGGCAGGATGACAGGGTGGGAACACTACATGTGAATCCGGCTGCGGCACGGTCAAATACCGTTCTGGCTCATGAAATCGGACATTGTTTCCAGTATATTACAGGATGTGATACCAATGGAGGGTTTCGTTATGGTTTTGGCCCGAACAGAAGCGGCGGAAACGGCTTTTGGGAGCAATGTGCCCAGTGGATGTCCTTCAAGGTATATCCGGAGAGCCAGTTTGGGGATGGATATTTCCGCCAGTATCTGACTTCCAATCATCTTCATATTATCCACGAAACACCTCGTTATGCCAATTACTTCATTCAGGATTACTGGGCATTTAAGCGTGGTAAGGATTATGTGGGCAGATTGTGGAGAGAGTCCCGTAGTCCGGAAGATCCGGTAGCAACCTACAAACGGATAAGCGAAATTTCACAACAGCAGTTTAACGATGAGATCTATGAGCATGCAGCAAGGCTGACGACCTGGGATTTGCCTGAAATACGGTCTTTAGGGCAACGCCATATCAATAGCCGTGATCAGGTAAGAATGAGTCAGAACAATGGTTTCTGGAGAGTAGATCCTGCTGTTTGCATTGAAAATTACGGATACAATAGTATCAAGCTGAATGCCCCTTCTGAAGCCACGGAAGTAACTGTACGTTTTCAGGGATTAGCCGGCACAGCCGGTTACAGAGCCTTAAATGTGGATCAGGGGGGCTGGAGATTTGGTTTTGTAGCCCTGCTGGAAAATGGCACACGTGTATACAGCGATATGGGAACCGCGGAAGTAACCAACGGAACCAATCCTGAAAAGACATTATCTTTTATGTGCCCTGATAAATGCGTCAGCCTTTGGCTGGTGGTCAGCGGAGCGCCTAAGTCGCACTGGAGACATGCCTGGGATGATGATAACAGCAATGATGAGCACTGGCCTTATCAGGTTCAGTTTACCAATACGGACCTGTTGGGGAATTTTACCAATCCTATTCATGATGTCACGCTGACATACGATCTTATGATGGATCCGATGTCTGCTTATACAGCAACCCCCGTTGCCCTTAATACCAGCCGGATCAGTCAGGCCTTCGCTATGGCGCCGGACAATATCGCCAGAGCGCTTGGAGGAACCATCATATACAATGCTGTTAATCCTGACGGTTCGCTGAACGCGACCTCTACAGCAAATGCTCCCGGCCACTGGTACAACAGATCGGGAGCAGTCACCGGCTGGGGCAATGATGCCTATGTCTATTCAGAATTGAATCTTAATACATTCACAGCCAATATAGGTCAGTATCCCAATCGTTGTCAGCCGGGAGATGCATTTACGATCAGACAGGCGCTGGTGTATACCCAAAGTCCGGGAAATACTGCGAGAGTCACCCTGGTATTTAATATAAGGATAAAGTCCGATCAGCCGGATTGTAACGGTGTTCCTGACGGAAGCGCTGATTATGACGCCTGCGGGCAGTGTGCAGGAGGAAATACGGGGATTGTGCCGGTTACGGATCCGGACAATTGTCTTATCACCGCCATCATTCGGCCGGAAGCAACGAGAGTGAATATCTATCCTAACCCAACCAGAGGAGAGCTGTATCTGGATAAGGAAGAAAACTGGATCCTTCTGGATATGCTGGGGACTGAACTGCTGAGAGGTAGTGGTAACACTATTTCTCTGCATCCGTTCAATCCGGGAATTTATCTGGTAAAAATAAATAACCAGATACACAAGGCAATCAAAGAATAGACAAAAGCTTTATTGAAAGCTTATGAGTAGTATCCCGCCTGTTCATCCAATATGAGCTGGCGGGATATTTTTTTATTCCGGAATGTTACTTCTCATTTTCTGGTCTGTTTGTATGAAAAGCATATTGGTAATCAAAGCTGAAAAACGCTTGCCACAGGGTTGTCAGAAAGCGGAGTAGTAAAATTACTATATTGATTATCAATTGTTTGACTAAAAAGTATTTGTAAATAAATGTATTATCTATGAGTCGTAATATTTCTTCTTTATTTCTTTTTTCTATCCTGTTGATAACCCGGCTGGACGGTTTCGGACAGCCGGATTTTTCACTGGTTGGTTTTGCTACCCTCAACGGAGGAACTACCGGCGGAGGTGGAGGAGCTACTGTAACAGCCAGAAACTATAATGAATTAAAGTCATATGCGGAGAGTAATACTACCTATATCATTATGGTCGAAGGAACAATATCCAATGGCTCATCCGGCGGCTCCATCAGAGTCAGATCCAATAAGTCAATTATAGGAGTTGGAAGTACTGCTTTTTTGCAAGGAATAGGACTCAATATCACCAATCATAATAACATAATTATTCAGAATCTGAAGATAACACTGGTAGGGACTTCCAATCCATCCGCGGTAAATGGGGGAGATTGTGTTTCGATCAATGGTACCAGCAAGAATATCTGGATAGATCATTGTGAAATCTATTCGGAGGATCCCGACAAGCAAAAGGATATTGATAAGTACGATGGTTTGATTGATATCAGAGACCAAACAGGTTTTATTACGATTTCCTGGTGTTATTTCCATGATCATCATAAAGGATGTCTGGTAGGTGCTGGTGATAATGATCTGTTCAATGACCGGAAAGTGACTTACCACCATAACTATTTCAATAAGATAAAAAAGCGGATGCCAATGATTCGGGGGGGAGTCAGTCATTTTTTCAATAACTACATCGTAGGAGCAGATGAGGCTACATTTGTTCTTATGGGAGTTTGCTTGCGCGTGGAGAAGAACTATTATGAACCGCTGAAATACTCTGTATATACTACCCGTGATGGTTCAAGAGGATCGGCTCAACGTATTGATAACATAGAGGTCAGAAGAGATTCAAGAGCATATCCGGCCAATTGTACAGCTGATATTCCATACAACTACTCTTCTGTATTAACCAGCAATACATCTGAAGTAAAGACCATAGTGCCCCAATATGCCGGTGTGGGCAAAATAAATGTTGTCAATCAGCCTGCCGTTCTTACCAAACAAGGAGGCGGGGCTTCATCTCAGACGCTCACAACAGGTCAGGCTGTTCAGAGTTTTCATTATGCCTGGCAGCATGCTACAACAGTCCGGGTTACAGGGCTCCCGGCCGGGATCAGGGCGGTGACAGACAACAATGCAAAAACGGTGACCTTTAGCGGTGCACCGACAGAGGCGGGTGTTTTTTCTTATACCATTACCACCGAGGGAGGTAACCCGAATACTTCGGCAGGTGGAACCATCACGGTAAACTTTAATCAGTCTGCTGTATTATCCAAACAGGGAAGCGGCTCTTCTTCACAAACAGTAGAGGCAGGACAGGCGATTCAGGAATTTTATTTTGTCTGGCAGTACGCTACAACGGTAACTGTTACCGGATTAGCTGACGGGGTTCAAGCTGTGATTGACAATACGTCAAAAACCATAAGATTTAGTGGTACCCCTGTAGCCACCGGAATCTTTACATATATAGTTACGACAGTTAGCGGATCACCTAATACAAGTCAGTCAGGAACAATTACTGTAAATGAAGCTGTTCCGAGAGACTGCAATAATGAAATCAATGGTTCGGCCTATGTCGATGTCTGCGGAGTCTGCGTAGGAGGCACGACCGGTTTTGAGGAGTGTTCAGCCAGTATGGAAGCGGAAGAAGCCTGTGAGGTGGATGGCATATTACTGGAGAGCCGCAACGAAGGATTTTCAGGAGCGGGTTATGTAAATACGACCAATGCCATTGACACATATGTCAGCTGGATGCTTTATAGCTCAGGCAGCGGAGCATATACTATAACATTCCGCTACGCCAATGGCGGTGGCGATTTATCCAGAGACGCCCGAGTATTGGTGAATGGAGAAGAGAAAGGGACCCTGCTTTTCCCTGCTACCGAAGTCTGGACAACCTGGTCCAACGCTACCATGATACTGGAAATGGCAGCGGGGATCAATGAACTGCGACTTGAGTCTTTGACAGAGGGTGGTCTTGCGAATCTGGATATACTTTATTTTTCGGAAGGCTTACAGGTTTCAGGGTGTGTTATAACCGGATTGCCGGATAAAGCCCATACAACTGTGATAAGTGTATATCCCAATCCGACATCCGGACTCCTGCATATATTCAATACGCCCGGATTCTGGCGTCTGACAGACAGCTTTGGCGTGGAATTGCAATCAGGATCCGGCGAATCGCAGATAGATCTGAGTACTTATCCGGCCGGAGTTTATTATCTTCTGACGGATAGCCAGACAAGTAAAGTTATTAAAAAATAAAGTGCGGGGTGATTACCCTCTCTTTGTATTTGTAGTTCGTTGGTAATCCCCGGATCTGCGTCCGGGGATTTATTTAGCGCACACATCGATATTTTTTTTATGCAAAATGTTACTTCCGGGATTCCGGCCTGTTTGTATGTCCGGCAAGACAGCATGATCAAGTTATGTGATCCTGATATCTGCGGACACATTGACGGCTGTTGCCGGTAACTATTGAAGAATAATAATCTGGTTTTATAAAAACTATAACATCTATGACTGGAAAGAAATGGTCACACTTCATACTGCTTTGTATGATCGGAATCCTGTTGCTGAATCAGGCAGCTGCCCAGCAACTGGCTTTCCCGGGCGCAGAAGGCTTCGGACGCTTCGCTACCGGAGGAAGAAAAGGAGAGGTATATCATGTTACCAATCTGAATGACTCGGGAGCCGGGTCCTTGCGTGACGCGGTCAGTAAATCGAACCGAATTGTCGTCTTTG
>JAEVZS010000018.1 GCA_023392125.1 Bacteroidota bacterium | reverse complement strand
ATCAAACTGAGGCCTTTCACAACCTTAAGGAGTATGCAGCCATTGACCGGGTAGTTGTTAGTACCCATCAAACTGAGGCCTTTCACAACTCAGGTTTACACGGCTCAGGTCGTAACCGTGTTGTTAGTACCCATCAAACTGAGGCCTTTCACAACAGGGGTCTTAACCCACCGACACCAGAGTTAGTTGTTAGTACCCATCAAACTGAGGCCTTTCACAACCTGCTAAAAAACCAAACACAAGACTATTAGTTGTTAGTACCCATCAAACTGAGGCCTTTCACAACTCCTGAAAACATGTCTGTTGATCACGAAGGTTGTTAGTACCCATCAAACTGAGGCCTTTCACAACACATCATAGCGTAAGGTCTATGTTTTTAAAGCTTTATAGGTAATTTTGGATGCAAAAAATGAGTGTTTTTGTCTCCAGAAGGCTAAAAAGTTGCCGCTTTTTCAATTCTACTAACTACTTTTTAGAGGTTCCAATACAATGTTTAGCTAAATTCAACTTTTTACGACTTAAAGTTAGTAATATTTTAATTGTTTTATTTACGTTGCATCAGGCAGTCTTCATAATATAACACATGTAGTGCGTATATCATGATTGAATCCTATGGATTAGTGGACTCTCGGGAATCAATTTTGATCAGCGGGTGAAAGAAAAGTTTAACTTTCGAGTGGCACATAAATCTACAACAATAGATATGCATTTTTTGTCCTAAAAATCCCACTATTGATTCAGGGTGTCCTGTTGCCATAGATCTGCTTGTTTTCTTTAAAAAAAATACAACCGTAAGATAGTTGTATTTTTTCGCATTTTCAAGAAATAATCGGTCGCATATCGGTCGTATAGAATGGTAAAAAAGTTGATTTAGGTGGAATATACCGGTTCAAAATGGTTCAAACCGGTATATTATTTTTATTTATAAAATATTGATAATCAGTAAAATGTGTGAATTTTTGAACCAAATGATTACCGCCTCTCAAGCTTCACCACGTTCTCCACATGATGGGTATGTGGAAACATATCGACCGGTTGAACAGCAGTTACTTTGTAAGCCGCATCCATTAGTGCAAGGTCCCTCGCCTGTGTGGCAGGATTGCAGCTGACGTATACAATCGTTTGGGGGGCAAGCCGCAGGATCGTATTGACTACATCTTCATGCATGCCGGCACGCGGGGGGTCCGTAATAATTACGTCCGGATGACCATGCTTTACCGCAAATTCATCCGTCAGCACATCTTTCATATCTCCGGCATAAAAGACCGTATTTTGGATTTCGTTGATTGCAGAATTTATCCGGGCATCTTCCACAGCCATTTCTACATATTCTATACCTACAACCATTTGAGCGCCGGATGCGACAAAATTGGCAATAGTACCAGTGCCTGTATATAAATCATAGACGATTTCATTACCGTGTAGCCCGGCAAAGTCTCTTGTGATTTTATACAGCTCATATGCCTGTTTCGAATTGGTCTGATAAAATGACTTAGGACCTATCCTGAATCGGAGGCCCTCCATTTCTTCCTCTATATAGGATTGACCTCTGTATGTTACCACCTCCAGATCATGGAAAGTCTCATTTTTCTTCGGATTGTGGATATATAATAAGGAAGTTATCTGAGGAAAAGACGTAGCCAGATGATTCATTACCAGTTCGAGCCATTCGGGATGGTTTTCGAAAACCTGTACGATCACCATGGTTTCTCCGGTAGAAGTAGTTCGCACAATCAGATTACGAAGAAAACCAGTCTGTGCTACCAGATCAAAAAAAGTAATCCCGGTTTTTTTTGCAAAATCTCTTATTGATAAACGGATCTCATTGGACAACTCGTTTTGCAGGAAACAGTGCTCAATATCAATTATTTTATCAAAGCGTCCCGGTATATGGAACCCAAGAGCTCTTCTGTCGATCATGTCCGAAGCCTGGATCTCTTCACTGGTAAGCCAGCGTTTGTTCGAGAAGGTAAACTCAAGCTTATTTCTGTAGTATTGTGTCCCGGATGAGGACAGAATCGGAGATATATCCGGCAGCTCAAGTTTTCCAATGCGTTCAAGATTGTCTTTTACCTGCTTTTGCTTGTAATAGAGCTGGTGAGAGTATGCCAGATGCTGCCATTTACATCCGCCGCAAGTACCAAAGTGTTCACAGAACGGATCGGTTCTTTGATCAGAATACTGATGAAAAAAAACAGGCGTGGCTTCTGCAAAATTTTTCTTACTTTTGATTACTCTGACGTCAACAATATCACCGGGAACTACGTTGTCAACGAATATTACTTTTTCCTGATATCGTGCTACGGATTTGCCTTCGGCTGCAACATCCGTTATCAGAAGCTGTTCAATGGTCTGATTTTTTCTGCTCATGGAACATCAAAAATAATAAAATGCCATGAAACGGCGTTATATGAAAGTTATTTTATAAAATAAGGCATGTTGATCCGTATTTATACTTTTTTAGGATTTTTCTTCTTTATAATAAATGCCCATTCTACTCATATCGTCGGGGGAGAATTTAACCTGTCATGGAAAGGCAGGGGAGCAAATTATCTTCTCTCTCTCAATATGTATTATGATGAAATAAATGCAGATAAGAGCGTAAATCTAATAGCCCAGGCTATTACTGTGGTCATTTTTGAGAAAAGAACCAACGCATTTGTAAAAGAGGTATATATGACGCTCAACAGAAGCAATGTTTTTGTTGAGTACAATAACCGCTATTGTGCACGAGGGGATCTCCTGACCCGAATTTTGTATTATACTGCCGATATTTCCCTGCCGCCGGACGTCTACAACAACCCTGATGGATATTATGTGATTTATGATCTTTGCTGCCGCAATACCATTATCAGCAATATTGCAAATCCTACGGCCACCGGAATGATTTTCTATATGGAGTTTCCTGCAAGGTCTCAGGTAAACAGAAATTCATCTCCGAGATTCAGGCCGATTGAAGGAGAGTATTTTTGCGCGGATATTGAGCATACCTATGATTTTAGCGCTACCGACCCGGACGGAGACTCGCTGGTTTATTCACTTACACATCCGATCAAGGGAAATACCATCGGTAATAATATAACGCAGCAGCCTGGTCCCTATTTTTCAGTCGACTGGCTGCCTGGTTATGGTGTGAATAATATGATACCGGGCAATCCGAGGCTTACTATTGACAGACACACTGGCATGTTGAATGTCAGGCCTGATCCACGTACTGTCAATGGTGTTTTTGTAATGGCGGTCAAAGTGGATGAATATAGGCGCGGAGAGAAAATCGGTTCCGTACACCGGGAGTTTCAGTTTAAAATAGTACAATGTGATATCAACTATGAGCCGCTGGTGCAGTTCAGGGAAGCGGAAGGAGCATATTTTGCACCTGATGATACACTGATTGTTGAGTTTGCAGAAACCAAATGTCTGCAGTTTGAAATTTCGGATTCTTCTTCCTTTTATGACGGAGCAGAAATTATTCTCATAAAGACTTCCGGTACGTTGCCGGAAGATGTACTGACTACTCAGCCGGGCAGAGTGGCACTTAACCCGGATTTTCCTGTGGCGACCGGAGAAGCCTGTGTGGTAAACTGCAAAAGCATCGTGCTTGAACAGGATTCTATATTTGATTTTAAGGTAATAGTTTCCGATGACGGGTGTCCTGTTCCGTTGAGAGATACTGCAACTGTCAAAGTTTTGCTAAAAGGCAGAGTCAATAACAAGCCTGTAGCAGGAGTAGTTGGTAGTCAGCATTATCATATGATTGTCGGAGATACCGTTGATTTTATAGTTTATGGTACGGACAGTGATCCGGATGATCTGATAGGCCTCAGAATGGAAGGAAATGAATTGTTAATGAATACCTTCACCTTTGACTCGCAGAGAGGCAGGGATAGTATAAACGGATTAGTAAAAGGAGCAGCCCAATGCAACCTTCTCGGTAATACGCATACCTTATTTTTTACGGTAACTGATGAAAGCTGCTCGCCTTCCAAATCGGATATGGTACCAGTTGAAATTACAGTGGAAGATAAGCCTACGGCAATAGCCAGCTTTACACCTGTCAATCTGATTACTCCGAATGGAGATGGGAAGAATGATTATTTCTACCTGAAAGATTTGCCGGAAGGCAACTGTTCATACTACTTTACCAAAATAGAAATCTTTAATCGTTGGGGTGGGAAAGTATTTATCAGTAACGACCCTGCTTTTCGCTGGGAGGCCAGAGATACTCCTTCCGGCATGTATTATTACCGGATCAACCTCAATGAAGATGATATTTATGGTTGGATCAATGTGATAAAAGAGCATGATTCCGTTATTGAAAAAGGATTTTAGCTGTCGGGATTATATTCCCTTATTTCCTCTTCCAGCTCAATATAGGCTTTCTGGCAGCAGAGCGAAAGCTCATCAAGCAAGCCGGGTAGTGAAACAATGTTTTTCAGCTCTTTAGAGCACTGCTCAATCTGTTTGATAACAGGTTGCATTGAGTGAATGCCCATCATATATACAGTAGGTTTTAGTTTGTGCATTACTTTCCGAAATTCCGGCCAATTCTGATCTTGCCCGTAAGTAGTAAGCTGCTCAATAAACTCAGGCGTCTGTCTTAAAAAGATACCAATCATTTCCTTTATAAAACCCTCATTGCCGGCAGAAGCTTCGCGCAGATAGCTCAGATTTGTGACGCGTGTATAGGAGTCTTTCATAGTCTATGTAGTTTGGCATGCTGTGCTGTTGATTTCAAAATAACCAAAGCTACGGTCAGGTTCAGCACAACCTGATCGAATGGTTTTGATTATATACGGGGCAAAAAGAAATTGGTCTGTATTAGATTGGTCGGTTGCCGTGGCAGGCGTGACAGCAAGATTGCTTTTAGCTGGATGTGGGAAAACTTTTTTTATTTCGGCAAATGTCAAAATAGTGTAATTGCATGATTTAATTAATGTTTCGATGACTTTTTTAAGAATTTCCAATACTATAATCTCCTCTGATTATTCATTTTTTTAGTTGAAAACTATTCATAGGGTGCAATATACAGACAATACTGACTGAATCTGACTGGTTTCGTTTTTTAAAAGAATTTGTAAAATGATAAAAGTAAATGAAAACTGGTTTTTAAGTTTGAATTTAATGCTTTTCATTAAATGTTCATTAAAAAAGCGTGTTGTTTATATAAGCTGTTTAAAACATAGATATGTGAGCGTGTAGCATATATGTCATAAAAAGTAGTTTGGTGTATGATGCTGTCAGGGAGTATTGCTGTCCGGTACCCGATCATGCTTTTGGTCTGACTTTTGCTGTAAATAGCAGTAATCTTCCGGCATTGTCATATAGCATAACTCATTTGAAGAAATTCAGCACTTTTGTGCTGAATATGTAGTTTAATAGGTGTGATCAGCAAGGGTATATCCGTTATGCTCTTGCTGAATTATTTCCGATAGATAAGAAAATATACCCATGAGAGATAACTACCTGTTTATTATATTGATGCTGCTTGTGTTTGCGGCTATCGATTTTTATGTATTTATGGGCATCCGTTCATTAATGCAGCACTCATCTGTCGTTTCAAGAAAGACAGTATATATACTATACTGGTGTTTTTCCATAGCTGTTCTGGCGACGCTTGCCTTGTATTTCTTTGGCAACGGACAGCACTGGTCAAGACTGGCCAAGAGTCTGCTTACGGGATTACAGCTTTTTAACTTTATTCCTAAGCTATTTTTGCTTGTTTTTATTTTATTAGATGATATACAAAGGGGAGTACGTTGGGCCGTTTCAAAGCTCACCGTGATTTCGGCTAATACCCCTGCGCTGCAGGATGTAAATATTCCGCGCTCGGAATTTCTGATTAAGACCGGAATTATAGTAGCAGCCATACCGCTCGTGTCAGTCTCCTATGGTATGATTACAGGAGCTCATGACTACAGAGTGCGGAAGGTAAAGCTGCCTCTTAAAAACCTGCCGTCTTCATTTCATGGTATGACAATCGCTCAGCTTTCGGATATACACTCCGGAAGTTTCTTTAGAAAGAAAGCAGTTTTGGGAGGAGTAGAAATGTTGCTGAAGGAGAAGCCTGATGCTATCTTTTTTACCGGAGATCTTGTAAATGAAAAAGCGGATGAGCTGAGAGATTATCTTGATATTTTCAGCAAAGTAAAAGCACCGCTGGGAGTATACTCGACACTGGGTAATCATGATTATGGCGAATATGTGCGCTGGTCCAGTGCATCTGCCAAAGCAGCCAATCTCCGTGATCTTAAGGAAGCTCATCGTATTATGGGCTGGAATCTGCTAAATAATCAGCATCATATGCTAAAACAGGGAGGGGACCAGCTGGCTATCGTAGGTGTGGAAAACTGGGGAGCAGGATCCGGCTGGCCGAAATATGGCAATCTTAAGCAGGCTTTGACAGGAACAGAAGAAGCATCTGCCAGACTGCTGCTGTCTCATGATCCGAGTCACTGGGATGCACAGATCAGACCAATGTTTCCTGAGGTTGATGTTACCTTTTCAGGTCATACGCATGGTTTTCAGTTTGGTATAGAAATCGGGGACTTCAAATGGAGCCCTGTCCAGTATGTGTATAAGCAATGGGCGGGTTTGTATAAAGAAAATGAACAAATGCTTTATGTAAACAGAGGATTTGGATTTCTGGGATTCCCAGGAAGAATCGGTATGCCCCCGGAAATCACTATTTTTGAACTGGTGAAAGCATAACCGGAACATAAAAGATCAATCAAAAGCCCTGCATTTTTATTATTAATGCAGGGCTTTTATTTTAAGCATTTATGATTTCCCGTTCAAAAACATCAATCATTTCCTTATTAAAAGCTGGTATATCATCAGGTTGTCGACTCGTAACAAGTAGTCCGTCGGTTACAACTTCCCTGTTGATCCATTGAGCTCCGGCATTTATCATGTCAGTCCGGATAGCGGGATAAGATGTTAGCTGCTTTCCATGCGCATATCCGATTTCTGCCAATAGCCAGGGACCATGACAGATAGACGCAATGGGCTTGTTGTTAAACACAAAGTGTCTCACAAAATCCAGGGCAGCGTTGTTTACCCGAAGTTTGTCAGGATTCATTACACCTCCCGGCAGCAGAAGAGCGTCAAAATCATCAGGTTTTGCCTTCTCAAGCAAAAGATCTGCTTCATACTCGCTCCCCCAGTCAGTAAAGTCCCAGGCCTTGATTTTTTCTTCGGGCGATACAATTACTATTGTTGCACCTGCTTCTTTTAGGGACTCAACCGGTTTGATGAGCTCAACCTCCTCAACTCCGTTGGTTACCAATACGGCAACTTTCACTCCTTCTAGTTTCTTCATACGCTCATTTCCTTTATCCAACAACATATGCCGGAAAACAAAAGTTGCCTGAACCGGTAGTGGTTCATAGTCAGATGCTCTGATTTTGCAGACTATTAAAATCCGCAAAGTTATAAAGACAAGCAGGAGGATTTGTTATCTTAGGGTTTCTCTTTTCAATAATGACCGACTTATCGGATATTTCTGAAGATTTGAAAAGAACAAAGAGAACCACCATAAAAGCAACTATTAATGAAAGTATATAAAGAAGAACCGGAGCGTACCGGGACTTTTTCTTCTCTGTTTCTGGATTATATTTCAGGTAGTGAAAAGGTTGCGGATTTCTATAAATGGAAGCCAAAACCGGAAGAAATCGGGAACGTAATCCGGCAGCGCAGGTTTTCTGCTGATCAGCGAACGATTCTGACAAATGTTCTTGAAGAGCAGTACAGGAATGTGGAACTTTCCGGAAAGCTGAGGCAAAATTTATCTTTGCTGAAAGAGGACAATACATATACCGTAACAACCGGACACCAGCTGAATCTTTGTACCGGCCCGCTGTTTTTTGTTTATAAGATTCTAAGCACGATCAATCTTGCAGAAGAGCTGGCTCAGCGGTATCCGGAATCAAACTTTGTACCGGTCTACTGGATGGCAACAGAAGATCATGACTTTGAAGAAATAAGTCATTTTAATCTGTTTGGAACTACGTATACCTGGCAGACCTCGCAAAAGGGGGCAGTAGGGCGCTTTTCGACAGAAGGAATTGGCGAATTGCTCAATCAGTTGCCCGAAAAGTTTGAAATACTGCTTTCTGCCTATCAGAAAGGCAAGACGCTAAGTCAGGCCACACGAATATTAGTCAATACACTTTTTGGCGACTATGGACTTGTTATTCTGGATCCTGACTCGGCAGAGCTAAAAAGAAGCTTTAAGGAAGTGCTGAGAAGCGAAATCAGAGATGGTAAAGTAGCTCAGGCCACCCATAAAACATCGCTGGAACTTGAAAAAAGAGGGTATTCATCTCAGGTTTATACAAGAGATATAAATGTGTTCATGCTGCTGGAAGACCGTAAGAGGCTGGAAAAACAGGAAAATGGCTATCAGATTTTGCCGGATCGGCCTATATCGTGGGATGAGCTGGACCAGATGCTGGATGAGCAACCGCAGCTTTTCAGTCCCAATGTGGTGCTAAGACCACTTTATCAGGAAACGGTTTTACCAAACCTCGTTTATATCGGTGGGCCTGCTGAAATCGCGTACTGGCTGCAGCTGAAGGGCGCATTTCAGGAATGTGCTGTTCCTTTTCCGATGTTACTGCCTCGAAATTTCTTTATGGTTGTAAAGAAGAATTTTGCCCAGAAACTGGAGCAGTTTGGGATAGAGCCGGCAGAAATTTTTCAGCCGGAGAGAAGTCTCAAGGATAAATATCTGGAATCACAGACTGAGTCCGTCATATCTATTGAGAATGAAATCAGGCAACTGGACCAGTTGTTCGATCAGATTAGCAATGTGGCAGGTACTGTTGACAAATCACTGGAAGGCTTTGTGCAGTCAGAGAAGCAAAGAATGCTGAAACAGACAGAGAATATAGAGAAACGGATCAGAAAGGCGGAGGAACAAAAGCATGAAACAGTCCTTAAGCAGATAGAGTCAATCCGGAAAAAACTTTTTCCCGGTAATTCGCTTCAGGAAAGAGTAGAGAATTTATTCTCCTTTCAGGCAAATGATCCTGAGTTTATAAGAAAAATAAAGGACAACAGCCAGCCTTTTGATTTTCGTTTTACCATTTTATGGGAATCCTGAATGTATGAAGAAGAGCGAGCTCAGATCATTGTATCAGCAAAAGAGAATGGAGCTGGACCTGGAAGAGGTTAATAGAAGGAATCATCAGATCCGCGATCTTTTTTTTGCCAATTCAAGCCTTAATGAAGTTCGCTTTTTACATTCTTTTTTACCTGTAATATCCCGAAAAGAAGTCAATACCTGGCTGATAATTGATGAAATCTGGAAAAGATATCCTTCTGTAACCGTTGTTGTGCCTGTTTGTGATTTCGTTTCCGGTAGCTTGCGTAGCTGCTCACTTTTTCCGGATACGGTAATTCATAAGAATAAATGGGGAATCCCGGAACCGGAGCAGGAGAATATTCTTTCAGCCGGTGAGATTGATGTAGTGCTTGCTCCTTTGCTGGTAGCAGACCGGCAGGGCAACAGAGTAGGGTATGGCAAAGGGTTTTATGACAGATTTTTCGGGAAATGCAGGAAAGATGTCCGGAAGATCGGACTTTCTATGTTTGAACCGGTAGATATTATTTCAGATGTTGAGGTTACTGATATAGCGCTTGATATGCTTGTTACCCCGGATAACTGCTATTTTTTTAATCAGAAGCAGAATGGAAATTTCCTGAACACTAATGTGTCTTAGGATGTTAACAATAAAAACAAATAAAATGAATATAGTAAAAGGGACGAAGGTGCGTTGGATGGAGGGGACTTCCTATATCAAAGGCAGAGTTAAGAAGATTTATGAAAAAGCGAGTACAAGTTTTAGTGAACAACTGGAAACTGCTTTTTTGATTAAAGTTGATAACGGGGCAACAGTCATTAAAAATGCCAAGGAAGTTGAAAAGGCTTTTTAATGGCGGGGAATAATAAGGAATTGCGATTGTCGTCTTTTTTCAGGTGTTTGTCATGTGAAATTATGTGTTGATATACAATTTGTTATAGCTGTAAATGGTGCTTGTTTTGGTTTTATCAATTTCATAAGTATCTTAGTTGAAATTTTTGATTAAACAAACCGCCACCATAATTTGAATGTCCAGCTTGAAAAGTTGTTATCAGTTTTGATAATTGATGACAATGAAATTGATATTTTTCTGCAGGAGAGAATCTTGCAGACATCGGGGATGAGCAGGGAAATCAGCTCGTTTATTTCCCCCAGGAAAGCGCTTGCTTATCTGGAAGGACTTAATTCAAGGGGAGAGCCTTTCCCGGAGTTAGTTCTTCTGGATATAAACATGCCCGGAATGAACGGCTTCCAGTTTCTGGACGCATTTAATAAAATTTCCGGCCCGCTAAAGGAAAACTGCCGTTTTATAATTGTAACCTCTTCGGAGTCGATGACAGATTTTGAAAAGGCATTTTCTTATTCGAATGTAGTTTCGTATAAAGTCAAACCATTGTCATATGAAGATGTTGCAGGGTTTATTTGCTATTTCAAATAATGTAAGAACGCTGGGCTTTGTTTTTGTCACTGTTTGGCTGACCTCTTGCTCAGGGCAGGAGGCGGGCAACTACGGGGTACCGGATAAAGAAAAGACAGACTCAATGCCTACACTGGATCCGGTTGTACCCGAGTCTGCCAATGTAATCCGCCCGGAGACAAAGGATTCAATGCCGGTTGCTGATCCCCAGACACTTCAGTAAATAGCTGTATGGATAAATATTGGGAAGCTCCCTAATAACCAATTTTGTAGTAAAGCCCGATGGCTGGGGACAGAGCGGAAAAGCTGTCCCCTTTGACAGTATAAAAAAAGTATTTTGTATTGAAGTTTACGGCAATTGATCTGCTCAGGTCAAGCAGAATCCCTATTGCCGGGACAACTGTCAGGTGAAATTCGCTTTCGGATGCAGAACCCTGGCTGAATTTCTGTTGCCGGGTAAATAGTACAAATCCTCCGCTGAATGCAATATATGGACGAATGCCTTCTTCCCGTATATAAAATTCGCCATCGAGTGTAACGGGGACTGTTCGGTAGCTTATCCGGTCCTTTTTTTCCCCATAACCGATATATCCCCCTGTAAGTCCCAGGGCAACATTGGGACCGAGAAAAAACTTTGTGTTAAAATTTACTCCGAATCCATGCGATGCGATGCCTGCAAATGATCCGGTCGGCAGACTATATATGGCATTAAAGCCATACTGCGACTGTGCTATCACATTGTCTGTACAAAGACAGATAATGAATAGTATCATGAGTTGTAACGGATGCCATCTCATTATATCAGCTTTTAGTGCAACCTATAAAGCATTTTCAACCTGATAATGTTTGTGTCAGAAATAGTATTTGATACAGGCAGGGATACAGGTGAAATAAGTCGTTCGGTAATTTATTACCTGTCTCTTTTGTTTAATTGGTAGATATATATTACGAGTATGTAGACAAAATGGCGTAATTTTTATGTAAACATGGTGAAATTAATGACAAAATGGCCTGTTTGTGGAAATGGAAGGCCTTTTGAGTAAGAGAGGGGGAACAGAGAATAAAATAACGCTTATGAATCTTAACAACTATACCATCAAATCTCAGGAGGTCATCCAACGAGCTGCTGAGATTGCCGCTGCCAATGGTCAGCTTGGGATAGAATCCGGGCACATTCTGAAGGCTATCCTTGAGACAGATCCGAATGTAACAGATTTTGTCTTCAAAAAACTAAATATTAATAAAGTACATTTTGATAAAGTTTTATCAGGTGTGCTCAACGAATATCCCAAAAGCTCCGGAGCCAGTCCGTATCTCGGGAATAATGCGAATAATGCATTAAACCGCGCCATGGGCTATATGAAGGAGTTTGGAGATGAATATGTGTCTGTCGAGCATATACTTCTGGGACTCCTGGCAGGAAAGGACACTATTGCTTCAATGATGAAGGATGCCGGATTTGCTGAAAAAAGCCTGATTTCGGCAATAAAGGAGCTGAGAGGAGGAGCAAAAGTTACAGACCAGAATGCAGAAGCTAAATACCGCTCACTTGAGAGGTATTCAAAAAATCTTAACCAGCTGGCGAAAGCCGGAAAGATTGACCCGGTAATCGGGCGTGATGAAGAAATCCGAAGGGTTTTGCAGATTCTTTCGAGGAGAACCAAAAATAATCCGATTCTTCTGGGAGAGCCCGGTGTCGGTAAGACAGCTATTGTGGAAGGACTTGCCCAGCGGATTGTGCAGGGAGATGTTCCGGAAAATCTGAAATCCAAGACGATCGTCAGTCTGGATATGGGGCTTCTGGTTGCCGGTGCCAAATACAAAGGAGAGTTTGAAGAACGGCTTAAATCTGTTATTAAAGAGGTGACTGATTCAGCCGGAGAGATTATCCTTTTTATTGATGAGATTCATACCCTGATTGGTGCCGGTAGCGGTGGTGAAGGGGCGATGGATGCAGCAAACCTGCTTAAGCCGGCATTGGCCAGAGGAGAGTTGCATGCTATCGGGGCTACTACGATCAAGGAGTATCAGAAATACATTGAAAAGGACAAAGCGCTCGAAAGAAGGTTTCAGTCTGTGATCGTGGATGAGCCTGATCTGCAGGATGCGATATCCATATTACGTGGTATCAAGGATAAATATGAGGTGCACCACGGAGTCCGGATCAAAGATGATGCAATTATTGCAGCGGTCGAACTGTCAAGCCGCTATATCACTGATCGCTTTTTGCCTGATAAGGCCATTGACCTTATGGATGAGGCTGCTTCCAAATTGCGTCTTGAAATAGATTCTTTACCGGAAGAGCTGGATGAAGTGCAGCGTAAGATTATGCAGCTTGAAATTGAGCGGGAGGCCATTCGGAGAGAGAATGATAAGGAAAAAGAAGCTGTTCTGTCCAGAGAAATTGCAGACCTGAGTGAGGAGCGAGACCGGCTTAGAGCCAAATGGAAAAATGAGAAGCAGGTAATCGAGAGCATCCAGCAGACAAAAGAGTCTATCGAGCAAATGAAGCATGAGGCTGATAAAGCCGAACGGGCGGGAGACTACGGAAAAGTTGCAGAGCTGCGTTATGGTAAAATCAAGGAAGCGGAAAGCAATCTTCAGAAACTCCAGGAGCAGATGGGAGAAATGCAGGAAAGCGGGCGAAGCATGCTCAAGGAAGAAGTGACCTCGGAAGATATTGCCGAAGTGGTTGCCAAATGGACAGGAGTGCCGGTATCACGCATGTTGCAGAGTGATCGCGAAAAACTGCTCAATCTTGAGAAAGAGCTGGGCAGACGTGTAGCGGGGCAGGAGGAAGCTATCAGAGCTATTTCTGATGCAGTACGCCGGAGCAGGGCTGGGCTGCAGGATCCGAAGCGGCCGATTGGTTCCTTTATATTCCTGGGTACTACCGGGGTTGGAAAGACGGAATTGGCTAAATCGCTTGCCGATTTCCTTTTCAATGATGAAAATGCAATGGTGCGTATTGATATGTCCGAGTATCAGGAACGTCATGCGGTGAGTCGACTGATCGGGGCGCCTCCCGGATATGTCGGATATGATGAGGGGGGACAGCTGACCGAAGCTGTAAGGAGAAAGCCGTATTCGGTGATATTGCTTGATGAAATCGAAAAAGCACACCCTGATGTCTTCAATATTTTGCTTCAGGTCCTGGATGATGGTCGTCTGACTGATAATAAAGGCCGGATCGCCAACTTTAAGAATACCATTATTATCATGACCTCCAATACCGGGTCGCATATTATTCAGGAAAACTTTGACCGGATCAATGAATACAATGAAGACGAGGTAATGGAAGAAACCAGAAATGAAGTATTGGATCTGTTGAAAAAAACGGTAAGACCGGAGTTTCTCAACCGGATAGACGAGATAATTATGTTCAAGCCATTGAGTAAAACAGAAATCCGTAAAATTGTTGATATACAGTTTAAGCAGATACAAAAACGTCTGGATGAAACCGGTATCAAGATTGAAGCGACCGATGAAGTATTTGACAGGCTGGCGGAGCTGGGTTTTGATCCTCAGTTTGGAGCAAGGCCGCTGAAGCGTGTTCTCCAGCGTGAATTGCTAAACAAATTGTCGAAAGAAATTATAGCAGGGACAATCAAAAAAGATGCGATTATCGGAGTATCGATTAATGATCAGGGAGACTTTGAGTTTATTAATCTGGATCAGGTTGCATTGGAAAATGGAAAATAAAGAGGGGGCGCAAGCCCCTTTTTTATTTTAGACCTGCTTTCCTTAACTTTAAAGAATCTAAAAAACGGATAAATGATTCCTCGAAAAGTCCTTATTATTCAGACTGCCTTTCTGGGCGATGTTATTCTTGCAACCGGACTGATTGAAAAAATAAAACAAACCTCTCCGGATGCAATTGTGGACTTTCTGCTGAAAAAAGGTAATGAATCTATTCTTGCAAATAATCCTCAGATACGGAAAGTGCTGGTATTTGATAAAAAGCGCAGAATCGGGAGTATGTATCGTCTCATCAGGGAAATCCGAAAAGAAAAGTATGATCTTGTACTTAATCTGCACCGCTTTGCTTCTTCCGGCATTTTAGCTATGTGTTCTGCAGGGACCCAAATAGCAGGATTTGATAAAAATCCGTTTTCTTTTCTTTATTCCCGGTCGTATATGCACGAGATCGGAAAGCCGGGAGTACATGAGATTGATCGTAATGCATTGCTGATAGAAGACTGGTGTGGGAAAGAGAGAGTAATGCCCCGTATGTATATCTCCGGGAAAGAAGAAAAAAGGATCGAACCCTATCAGGAGCAGCCTTATGTTTGCATGGCGCCGGGCTCTGTCTGGTTTACCAAAAGGTTTCCTCAGGCCAAGTGGGTAGAGCTGCTGGACAACCTCTCCGGGGATTTTAACGTTTATCTCCTTGGTGCGCCCGGAGAGAAGCGGTTGTGTGAGGAAATTATCGAAAAAACGATAAATCCGCGTGTGATGAGTCTGGCCGGTGAGCTGTCCGTTACAGCTTCTGCTGCCCTGATGAAAGATGCAGTGATGAATGTGGTTAATGACTCTGCACCATTGCATATTGCTACTGCTGTCAATGCACCGGTTTGTGCCGTATTTTGCTCGACAGTGCCTGAGTTTGGGTTTGGACCCTTGTCGCAGGAATCGTATGTCGTAGAAACGAAAAACACCCTGACCTGTCGGCCGTGCAACCTTCATGGTAAAGCAACCTGTCCCCTGGGACATTTTGATTGTGCACAGACGATAGAAGTGGAGAGAATCAGGGTAATCATTGAAAATAAATACGCCAGCAGCGGAAAAGCTGAAGAGTAGATAGACTGGCGGAAGTTTTATTCTAACTAAACCGATAAACTTATGGGTTTCTTTGACTTCTTTACAAGAGGATTTAGTGATTTTATTTTTTTTAATGTATTCGGACACCTGCTCTTTATAGTGGTTCTGTGTGGTATATACACACTCCGGTCCTGGAAAGGAGTCTCTTCCTATCTGATTTTTTTTATAGTGGGAATGTTGTTCAGCTTTTATCTGTCCTGGTCTGGCTTATTCCAGTTGTCCGGAAATACATTAAAAGTGCTGATCCCCGTAACGGTTATAGTTACAGCATTTACTAATTTTTTTGTAAAAAAAGGCGTATTTACGAATAAATACCCATCCCAAAACTATCGCTATTATTTTGCGCTTATTGCCGGACTTATTCATGGCTTTGCATTCGGAACAGCCAGAGCCGGCGGCTCATTTGCAGATTCTCTGGGGTATAATTTCGGGCTTATAGTATGTATATGGGCATTCGCATTCGTTTTTTTACTTGTTGCACTTATTCTGACCTATTTTTTGAGGGTACGTCTGCGCGAGTGGAATCTCATTATCTCCGGAGCTTCTGCGGGAGTTGCGGTTTTTAAGCTCTTTATGGGTATGTAAGAGCTGTGACTTTTTTGTTCAGAGATAATGGCAGAGTTCTCTTCTGAGCAATTGAGCAATCCGGTTCAGGATTTCTGATAATTGAGCTTATAACAGATATTCTTTGTTTCAATTACATTTTGCAGAAATCCGTCATACTTTTGTATCTATTTGTCTGATCTTTCCGTATGAAGGGCCATGTGTTTATTTTTTACTTAAAAACAGGTTCTTACATGAAATACGCATATTTACCCCTTTTAGGAGCTTTTTTTACTTTAATATCAGAAACTGCATCTGCACAATGCAGTATTCAGGAAAAAACGGTTACGGCCGGTTTATCGGACTTTCAGTGCAAAGGAAGTACGAAGGTTACTGTTGGTGCTTCCCAGGAAGGAGTTAGTTATACGTTGTTTAATGATACAAAAGGACAACCCGTACCTGGTGCTGCGGTTCCGGGCAATGGTAATGATGTTGAGCTCCATACGGGATTAGTAACAAGTACTTCTGCCTTTAGTGTTAAAGCATCACTTCTTGAGCAGGGAAAAGCCTTGCTGTTTGATGGAGTGGACGATTATGTCAGTCTGGGAACTTTGGGAGATTTTGGTTCCGTCATTAACAATTCTGCTATTGAACTGTGGATAAAAACGACCGATAAATCCAGGATATCGGCGCCTCTTAAAATTATTAACCGGAACAGCCCGGGAAATATTGATAATGATATAGTATTGGCCATCGAATGTAACAGAGCGCTGGAATCGTCTAGTGATAATTTATTGAAAGAAGAGGCCGGGTCTACGCTTTTCTATATCCGGGATAATGAAGGAAAAGTTTGTGCCGGACATATTACTGCCAATATTTATGATGGTCAGTGGCACCATATTGCCATGAACATTATAAATGCCTCGAATGGTCAGATGGAAGTATACATTGACGGTGTAAAAAGAAATTTTACCAGATTTTTTAACGCGAATCCTTCCGGCTGGGAAAACTGGTCGGATGAAATTTCGTTGGGGGCATCCAACACCAGAGGAACCCAAAATATATTTTTCTCCGGTGAAATTGCTGATCTCAGGTTCTGGGATCAGTCAAGGACCGCGTTGGAAATTAGTTCATTAATGAACTTCCTGTTGCAGGGAGATGAAGCCGGACTCTTTGCTTACTATGATTTTAAAGATGTTCCCGGAAGTACGTTATCCGACAAGAAAGGGGTTTATCATGGTACTTTAACAAACATGAATACCGATGCCTGGACCAATTCTTTTGAACAGGTAGTATGTCAGAGTACATTGGCACAAACAGTAAATATTACAGTCTCTGAGCTGAAGGACCAGGAATTCATAGTAGAAAAAAATCCCATATGGTGTTCAGGTGCAACAAGCATACTAATGCAAAACTCTGAAACGGGAGTCGAATATACGCTGGAGACATTGGAAGGAATGGTAGTAGACGGACCTTATACCGGAAATGGGTCCGTTATTGCCTTTGCTACCGGAAACCTTACTGAAAATACAACCTTGCAGATGTCGGCAACCGGATTGCATACGGGAGCTTTGACATTTGATGGTACGGATGATTACGTATTGTTGGGAACATTGGGGACGTTTGGTTCGCAGGTGAAAAATTCAGCCGTGGAATTCTGGGTTAAGACTACTGATAAGTCTGTGATATCTGCTCCGATAAAAATAATCGAAAGCCCGGGAGATGCCGTTTATGCGATTGAATTTAACAGAGCATTGAGAAATACTACTTCATCCGAGCTCGACTATCAGCCTGGTGCTACATTGGTATATTTGAGGGATAACACAGGGAAAGTATTAGCCGGTCACATCCTCACGGATATTTATGATGGCAGCTGGCATCATTTTGTTATGAATGTGGTCGATGCTGCTAGCGGAAACGTTGAGGTATATGTAGACGGACAAAGAAGAAACTTTGATAAGCATTATAGTCAGAATCCTTCGTCTTTTACAAGCTGGACAAAAAGCATTGCTATAGGCGCTCAGAATAACAGGGGCAATGGTATCAGCTCTTTCTTTAATGGTTCAATCAGTGAGCTTAGAATCTGGAATGCTCCGAGGACGGCAGGGCAGATCGCTGAATTTGAATATGCTGAGATTCCGGCTGATGCTCAGGGGTTGGTCGCCTATTATACATTTAATGACGGATCAGGTAATACACTTACTGATCATAGTGTCAATGGGCATCATGGGACACTTACCAATATGGATGCAGACAATGCCTGGATCAGGAGAGCACGCTGTACGAGAATTGTGGGTGAGCCTATCGAGGTTTTTGTTTCTAATATATACTCCAATGCAGGCTCTGAAATATATACCTGTCTGGGTGGAGCTGCCTGGCTTGAAGCAACGGAACCGGAAAAAGGTACAGGTACTTGGGAGGTTGTAAACGGTAACAGTATCTCTGTTGCCGATATACATGACCCCCATAGTGAAGTAATTATTCACTCTTTAGGAACAACTATATTAAGATGGGTTGTTGATGCTTCAGATTGCGCTTCCGTATCGGATGAAGTAACTGTAACAATTGATGTTTGTACAGGCATAAATACCGGGTTGGCGGCTTCTGTTACGTATTATCCCAATCCTGCTCAGACAGGAAATATTGTTTTTTCTAAGCAATTGCATAACGTACAAGTAGCAAATCTCCAGGGAAATGTAGTATTTGCTGCTGATGTGATGAAAGAAGTAACTGTTTCGGAATGGGCGGCCGGTTTATATGTGATCAAATCCGATGAAGGTATATACAAGCTTGAAGTAATAAGATAAACCTGGTATTCGCTTCTGTTATGAAGAAGAGCCTTGCTATTGGTAAATAACTATTAAGAGTCACCACGTCTTCATAGAGTTATGGGGTAAAATGCCACAACTGAAATATGTCCCGCTTACAAGATGATGACGTGGTGTTTTTATTGAGCAGTTCCGCTGCTTCCTTCTTGTTTATGGACTTGAGGATTGTAATTGGTTCTGATTGCTAATTCAGATTTTCATCCACCGGGTATCATTTTCTCTCAGATATTTGGCAATTTTGCGTATAAGCGCTTTGGGGAGCGGTTTATTATATGGAAATTGAATGGTGTCTTTACCTGTCTTGTATTCCGCCAGTTCTTCTTTAAATGGTGTGAGCGCTGAGTGCGTTGGCATGAAATTCAGGTGTGATTTGAACGCTGTAAACGCGAAAAGTATCCTTTTTTCTTCAAATACCGGAGATCCCCATTTCAATGCTTCTGTAGCGTTGGGGGCGATTTCTCTCAGGATAGAGCGTAGCTCCCGTAATTTTTCCTGTGCTGCTTCAGGAGCGGCATCAATATATTCATCAACGGTGGCTGGCTTGGACTTCGACATGATGCAGTGAGTCTTTTTCGTATAAGGTCGGTAGCTCTTTAAGTATACGTAACTTTTCGTAAGAATATAAAACTTTTGCCGGACTTTTGTTTTACCGATGCATGATCATGCTCCCTTGGTTGATTTTAAGTGCTATGAATAAAACAGCGAAGAATGTTCCGGTATGCTTCAAAGCGGATGGCATACGCGCGAAAGGAGTAAAATTTCGTAGTCGTCTGGATTTTTGTTGTGCCAAATACCATGGGCAGGTAAGCAGTCTTTCAACAATGTATTTACTTTCTTTTGTGTGACCTCTACGAGTACGGATTAGCAATTACAGTAACTTTTTAATGTGTTCTATTTTCAGATATCTGTCAAATGAGTGGATCGTTTCCACATCTTCCAGGTATTGATATATTGTCAGACATTTTTCATGCAGCTGTTCTCTTTGGCCGTCCTCGCTTTGATTAGCGTTTGCGATGACCAGCAAGATGTCGGCGAGTATTTCCAGATTTACGTTATGAAAGCCTTTTTCTGTTTGAAGTACATGTACAAAGTCTTCTGTCGGCAGAGTGATCAGTTCTTCGATATCAATGTCCAGATTACTTTTGAATGCCTGACTGGTTGCCTCGATGCCATCATGTATCATGCCCTTTTCTTTGAGTCCAAGCAGGTCAGAGAGTATTTTGCCAAGGACCCGTCCGAGCTGGTCTGTTTGCTTTTTTAGGTAATCGTGTTGTGCCATTTTGTATAGTTTATCCGATACAGGCGATATCTGCTAGCGGAGATTGTCAACGATCTGTTTATCAGAATGGACATTCTGCCTTAAACAAAGATCGTACATTATTTTGAACGTGGTTTGTTTGTCCGGAGTATATTCATCGGATCAGTCTATTGTTTTGCCTGGCTCTGATATTAACAGAGGGTAGTTGACATGTTTTTGTCGGATTTGAGATCATCTGCGGGAGAAAATCAACTTATTCCTCAGATACAACAAAAAAATAAAACCCCGGGACTTTGTTATATCCCGGGGCTGCGTTTTAAACTGAATAAAAGTTATCTAATCCATTTTTACAATGCTCAGATACGTACTGCCATCCGTGCTGAAGCTGATCGTGCAGCCCGGACAATTGGAACTTGAACCTGCCCGGTAAAACACTTTGATTTTATCACCTTCCTGCAGAGGAATCATAAAATTGCCTGAACCCCGGACAAAAGGAGTCGGTGCGCCAGTTGCCCCTATAGCCGAACCATCCGTATCATTCCCCTGTAATAAAACGCTTCCGTTGCCACTGCTACCATAGTAGTATATGACATTGGTACCGGAAGTGATCTGAATTTCAGGGTAAACGAGAACAGGACTTACGAATGACCCGTAATAAGTTTCTACAATGGTTAGATTGATACTGTACAAACCGCCCATGCCCGCAGGTACGGTATAGGTATTGTTGTTTGTCCAGGAAGCACTGTTTTCTCCACTTACGACATTATTAAAATTGAATGTATAACGATTGTAAGCATACGGATTTTTCGCTTGTGGGGTGGTGCTGGTAGCGAACAATTGTAGGCGAGCTCCGCCGCCGCTTGCAGGTGTGACCCATGCCGTATTGTAATCGGTTTCGTCTACTTTGGATAATACCTGTCCGGCAGTTCCCCCCATAGGTACGCCCTGACCGCTTATACCTGCTTCTCCTTGCGGACCTTGTAAACTCTCCAGCCATTCCTCTTCTGTTCCGGGAAACCCGTTGTTCGCGGCAATTTCATAGGCAGACTTTCCATCTGTTCCGGCCGGTCCTTGCGGACCAGGTATGCTGCTTCCGCTTGTTTTCGCATACAATGCATAGGGAACACTCAGGAGCTGACTTACTCCGGTGATGGTATAGTTTGTTCCGCCAGTCGGATCGGTTTCTGTTTTGATAAAATACGAACCGTTTGCCCAGTCAATGGCAGAGAAATCACCGCTCTCTACTGTTCCTTCGCCAATTTCGATACTTACTAATCCATTGGCATTAGAAGTTGGAACTTGTATTTCAGCATATACGGTGGTTCCGGATGCACTTCCTTCCAGAATAGAAATCCGCATTCCTATCGTGCTATTTGAAACAAGGAAATCTGAGGAATTGCGAATAGTTGCCTGATAGCTCATTTTTGCCGGAGCCTGAGCCATTATACTTGCTGCACTTAAAAATACAGCAGCTATTAATAAGTATATTTTCTTCATGTTTACTTTTGGTTGTTTTTGATGATTTTGAATGATTGTATAGTTTTATTTCCCTGGTTCACATATAGTAAGTAGGTAGCCGATGGCAGGTTATTCATGTCAATCGAAGTTTGACCAGAGGCTATTTGTCCGCTGTTCTGCAATTTTCCCTGCATGTCGTAAACCTGGTATTGCAGCGCTTCATTTTTGTAATCGAGTATCTGTAAATTTAAATTTTCGGCAGTCGGGTTGGGAAATACGTGCAACGAAATGTTTAAAGTTGTTTCTTTAATATCCGTTATAAAAATTTCAAATGTTTGTTGCACGCCCTGGCTTACTGTGCCGTTAGTACCCGAGTTGGTTGTATATGCCACCTGTCCAACACTATAATTAACGATTCCACCACTTCCCAGGGCATCACCGCCAGATGCGCTGGCAGCCTCCTGACCCAGAGCCGAGCCTGTCATCAGCAATGCTGCTCCAAGCAATACCGGGATTCTTGATTTGTTTTTTGTCATATTAGTATGTCTTTACTTTTCTCTACTTTTTTAAAAGCTTTTAGGGGCTCCATCTTAATTTTTTTGTATGTAATGACCGCCAATGTTTTGGGGTAGCGTAATGGTTGCCGTTAATACGAAGCATCAAAGCAATTGGTTTTTCCTTTCAGTTACGTTGCTCTGATTTGTTAAATGATAAAATGGAAATTATAACCAGCTTTGGCGAAATAGAGAAGTACAGAGTTGATTTTACATTAACCGCATTCTTTCAAATGCAGACAGGATATTGGTATTTAGTCTGTAAGTCAGCGTGTTGTGTTGGGTGGCTTGCTTTTAGGTATAGGAGATCTTGTAGTATGATGTGATGAAAATGGAGATCATACAGAGCTTTGGGCAAAAAAAAGGCGACTGCAAGTTTTTCTTACTGTCGCCTTTGCAGAGGGAGAGGGATTCGAACCCCCGGTACCTTGCGGTACAACGGTTTTCAAGACCGCCGCATTCGACCGCTCTGCCATCCCTCTAAGATATTTTCAAAGCAGTTTTACTGAATTGGTGCGCAAAGTTACCTTTTTATAAATATCTGCGCAAGTAAAAAGTAAAATTATTTATTCAGATTCGAAGTATTTTTTCATTGACAGACTGAAGTCTTCGGGAGGATTCGTGATTTTTCCTGTTAATTTGCTGATAAATACGAGCGTTGTTTCTGCGGTATTCAGCAATGTACCTTCTTCGTTGTACAGTTCGTAGAGAAAAATAATCTTGGCTGATGGCATTTTAGGGATCTGAACCTTAATCGTCAGAAGATCATCATACCTGGCAGGGCGGATATATTTTGTTTTGTACTCAACCACAGGCATCATTATCCCCATGTCCTCCATTGCTTTATAGCTTAATCCGAGATAGCGGAATGCTTCGACTCTGGCTACTTCCAGATAAGTTGCATAGTTGCCGTAATAGACTACACCCATCTGATCAGTTTCTGCATATCTGACTCTGACCTGTATGTTATGTTCAAACATAATTATTGATTCTTCCTGATGCTAAAATATATTTCTTTTGTTAAGATCGTTTCTGTACCTGCGGGCACTGTTGACATGTTGCCGGAAATCTTCAGAAAACTTGTGATATCCCGGATTGGCAAGATCTGCGACAAAAAACATATAGTTGTGCTTTTCATAGTTTAGGACAGCTTCTATTGATGTAATGGAAGGAAGATTGATCGGGCCGGGCGGGAGTCCCTCATACTTATAGGTATTGTACGGTGAGTCTGTTTTAATATGCTCAAATGTGATTCTCCGGATCGCAAAGTCATTCAGGGCAAATTTTACTGTCGGATCTGCCTGCAGAAGCCAGCCTTTTGACAAACGATTGAGGTATACCCCGGCTATTGTAGGTTTTTCGTCGTTCATATTGGTTTCTGCCTCCACGATAGAAGCGACAATCATAACCTGTTCAGGAGTAAGGCCAAGCTTTTTAGCCTTTTCCCGGCGCTCTTCATTCCAGAATTTTTCATATTCTTTATGCATTCTTCCGAATAATTCTTCGGGAGTAATCGTCCAGAACAGCTCATATGTATTGGGAATGAAAATAGCCATGATTGTATTGGTATCCAAGCCGTAAGATCTGGTATATTCCTGGTCGTGCAGCAGAGCCAGAATCTGTTCCGGAGCCGGCTGGAGCCGGCTGCTCAGCTTTTCGGCAAGGTCTGCTTTGGTACGGATATTATTAAATGTCAGATTGAGAGGTGTCTGAACTCCCCGCTTCAGTCGCTTTACCACCTCAAGGTTATTTGTGTGTGCCCTGATCAGGTACCGTCCAGGCTTGATATGGTCCTGATACTTCATAATCTTTGCGACAAAACTGAAGGAAAGAATATCGTGCAGGACATTGTTCTTTTGCAAAGAATCAACAACGGTTTTGAATGTAGCTCCTTCCGGGATATAAAGGAAATACTCCTTTCCGGCCTCTTCCTTAATCATAAAGTTGGAGGTGAAGAAATACTGATATCCCGAGAAAGTTGTGATAATAAATAGTAAGGCGCCAATCAGAATTGCTCCGGCCTTGAACTGGAGAGATGTCTTCATATGTAGCAAAATTATTCATTTGTTTGGAAATGAAAAATCGCCGGTATATTGTCGGTAAGATTTATGTTGCTTTAATTTAAAAACTAAATTTGCAGAGGTAAATTGTACGGGTTCCCCTTGGGGATAGATTATAGCACAATTTTACTAAAACAATATATATTTCTTTGGATTGATTGTTTGAAAAGAACCCATGTATGAAAGCAGAGCTCATTGATATAAATCCGCATAATCCCCAGCCCAGAAAAATTCAGGAAGTGGTTGAAGTTTTGAGAAAAGGCGGGGTGATTATTTATCCTACAGATACCGTGTATGGACTCGGCTGTGATATACGGAATAAGGCTGCCATTGAAAAAATTATCCGGATAAAGCAACTGAACCCGAAGCGTATCAATCTTTCCTTTATATGCTATGATCTGAGCCATATCTCTGATTATACCAAAAGTCTTCCCAATCATGTATTTAAGGTAATGAAAAAAGCCTTGCCCGGCCCCTTTACTTTTATCCTTCCTGCGGGTAATAATGTTCCTAAGATGTTGGATACCAATAAAAAAACGGTGGGTATTCGTGTGCCTGATCATGCTATTCCGCGTCTGCTGGTTAAAGAGCTTGGAAATCCTATTATCTCAACCTCGGTAAAGGACGATGATGAAATTGTAGAATACGCTACCGATCCGGAGATGATTTATGATAAATACAAATCACTTGTTGATATTGTGATCAATGGCGGGCCAGGTAATAATGTTCCCTCTACAGTAGTGGATTGTGTAGACGGAGATTTTACGGTCATTCGGGAAGGGATTGGCAATCTGGATGACTTTGTTTAATCCTGAACTAAACTTTATGCTTCCATCGGCGATGAGACCATAGCCAGTATTCCGGAAAGTCTTCGATGTTTTTCTCCAGCTTTTCAGAAAATGCCTGGATAATGGGAAAAGTATCTTCTTCGGCAATGTTTGTCGCTTCGCCCAGCTTTTCAAAATATACTTCGTAATAGCCGCGCTTAAACTTTTTCATCCCCACGTAGAAAACAGGAACTCTGGCCAGCCGTGCGATCTTTTCTGCTCCGACAAACCAGGGTGTCCGTTGATTAAGAAAGGTATTTACAAACTGTATTTCAGTTTTTAAAGGTGTCTGATCGGCAACCATGGCAATAGACCATAAGTCATTTTTCCTTCGTACGACTGAGCGAGCAACATCCTTCATGGGAATCAGCCGGGCATCAAACCGTGTGCGTATAGCCAGCATAAGCCGGTCAAAAAAGCGATTTGACAATGGTTTGTATACAGCGTCAATTGGCATAGGGGAATGAAGCTGACATGCCTGTAATAACCATTCCCAGTTGCCGGTGTGGCCGGTAAGCACTATGATGGATTGCTTTTGGCTGATATATTGGAGAGGCAGATCAATATTGCTTATACGAACCCGTCTTTTGAATTCTTTCTCGGATATACTCAAAAGCTTAATAGTTTCTACGATGAGATCACAAAGATGGAGGTAAAAGGTATCTGCAATTTTATTTATTTCTTCCGTGGTCTTTTGCGGGAAACTGTTTCTGAGATTTTGAAAAACAATTCGCTTTCTGTAACCGATAATTTTGTAGCTGATAATATACAAAATTCCTGATATGCAGTATAATATCGGAAAAGGTAAGCGTGATATAAGTCTGAATAATAACATGTGCCTGTGAAAATAGTAAAAAATGGTTAAGGAAAGACAGGTTTGTTAATCAGGTTGTGCAAAAAGTTCCTTAAAATACACTGCTATTGTGAATACGAACCCATAAATTTGCCGGATGGAAATACTGACAGAAATACAGTATCTGCCTCCGGTCAGTTATTTTGTCAGACTGGGAGCTTTTGAGGGGCTGATTCTGGAAGGGCAGGAGCATTATCAGAAACAAAGCTATCGAAACCGATGCTACATACTGGGGGCGAATAAAGTGACAGAATTAAATATCCCCGTCAGGAAAACAGGGCAGAAGATGCTGATCCGTGATGCGGAGATCGATTATAATCAGAAGTGGCTTCCTGTGCATTGGAGAACTATTTCCTCTGCATATGGCAAAGCACCTTTTTTTGAGTATTATGAAGAATTATTCCGCCAAATTTTTTTTAAAAAACATAAATTTTTGTTTGATTTAAATATGGAACTTCTTCAACTGGTTTTGAAGTTAATAGACTGGAAGAAAGGGGTGCGTATTTCAGAATGTTACATTGATCCTGAAAATATAGAGGCTGATCATGTGTTTGATGGCAGGAATAAGGTGCATCCAAAGTTTCAGGAACAGGAGGAAGAAATCCGATTGGCCCGATACACCCAATTGTTTGGCAAAGATTTTGTGGAAAATCTGAGCATTATCGATTTATTGTTTTGTGAAGGTCCCGAATCCTCCCAAATTCTTAATAAATGTCAGATAGTTGGGATGAACAATTGACTTAGTGTCCATGTTCTCACTATAAGCCGGATTTAAAGTTTTCATGCGCTTATAGCAACGAAAAAATGTAAATCACGTTTAGCTCCTTAAGGAAATTATTATGGAAGCAAAATTTTCAAACCGAGTAAAAGAAGTAATTTCGCTAAGCAGAGAAGAGGCTCTCCGGCTTGGACATGACTATATTGGAGCGGAACACCTGCTATTAGGCATGATACGGGAAGGAGAAGGCGTAGCTATAGGCTTATTGAAAAAACTGGGAGTGTCATTGGAGGAGCTCAGGTCATCTGTAGAAAATGCAATTAAAGGAACAGCTACAGGGAACGTGAAGAATCTTACCAATATTCCATTGACCAGGCAATCTGAAAAGGTATTGAAGATAACCTACCTGGAAGCAAAAATTTTTAAAAGTGAGCTGATCGGTACTGAGCATTTGCTGCTCTCCATCCTTCGGGATGAAGATAATGTGGCTACTCAGATCCTGGAAAAGTTCGATGTTAACTACGAAGTTGTGAAAGAACTATTGGAATATCATACTCAAAACCCAATGGCCTCCGGAGATACCGATGAAGGCGATGAAGAAAGCTCAAGAATTTTTGGTGGTTCCGGTGCCGGAAAAGAGCCTCAGAAAGGCGGAACAGCCGAAAAATCAAGGACACCTGTACTGGACAATTTTGGCCGGGATCTGACCAAGCACGCAGAAGAAGGCAAGCTGGATCCGATTGTAGGAAGGGAAAAAGAAATTGAGCGTGTTGCTCAGGTATTGAGCCGTCGTAAAAAGAACAACCCTATTCTGATAGGAGAGCCGGGAGTAGGTAAAACTGCGATTGCAGAAGGGCTTGCTTTGCGGATTATTCAGAAGAAAGTTTCCCGGGTGCTCTTTAACAAAAGGGTCGTAACGCTCGATCTTGCTTCGCTGGTTGCCGGTACCAAATACCGCGGACAGTTTGAGGAGCGGATGAAAGCAGTGATGAATGAGCTGGAAAAATCTCCGGAAGTCATCCTGTTTATTGATGAGTTGCATACAATTGTGGGAGCCGGTGGGGCTTCCGGATCGCTGGATGCTTCCAATATGTTTAAGCCAGCGCTTGCACGGGGTGACATCCAATGCATAGGAGCTACTACGCTTGATGAATACCGTCAGTACATTGAAAAAGACGGAGCACTGGCAAGAAGATTTCAGATTGTTATGGTGGATGCTACAACGCCGGAAGAAACAATTGAAATCCTTAATAACATCAAGGAAAAATATGAAGAGCATCATCATGTAAACTTTACACCGGAGGCAATTGAAACCTGCGTAAAGCTTTCAGACAGATATATTAGTGATCGTTTTCTTCCGGACAAGGCCATTGATGTAATGGATGAGGCCGGAGCAAGAGTGCATATCAACAATATTCATGTACCTGCTGATATTGTCAAGCTCGAAGAGCAGATTGAAAATATCAAGAAGGAAAAGAATAAAGTGGTTAAAAGCCAGAAATACGAGGAGGCTGCTCAACTTAGAGATAAGGAGAAAAAGTTGCTTGAACAGCTGGACATCGCCAAGCAGAAATGGGAAGAAGAAACCCGGAAGAAGCGCTATCTGGTAAAAGAGGAAAATGTTGCGGAAGTTATTGCCATGATGACCGGCATTCCTGTTAGCAGAATAAATCAGAATGAGGGTAATAAGCTTCTGAACATGGGAACCGAGCTGCAAGGCAAGGTTATAGGGCAGGATGAGGCAATAAAGAAAATGGTGAAAGCCATTCAGCGTACCAGAGTAGGGTTGAAGGATCCTAAAAAACCTATTGGGTCATTTATTTTCCTGGGTCCTACTGGGGTTGGTAAAACAGAGCTGGCCAAAGCGCTTGCTACGTATCTTTTTGATAAGGAAGAAGCGCTTGTACGTATCGATATGAGTGAGTATATGGAGAAATTCTCTGTATCGAGGCTTGTCGGAGCGCCTCCCGGTTATGTAGGATATGAAGAAGGTGGGCAGCTGACTGAGAAAATCAGAAGAAAACCATATAGTGTTGTATTGCTTGACGAGATCGAAAAAGCGCATCCGGATGTGTTTAACCTTCTGTTACAGGTGCTGGATGATGGTATCCTGACAGACGGTCTGGGAAGAAGAGTCGACTTTAGAAATACCATTATCATCATGACTTCCAATATCGGAGCAAGAGATCTGAAGGATTTCGGTGCCGGTATCGGTTTCAGTACGGCAGCGAAACAGGCAAATCTGGATGATATCATGAAAGGTACCATTCAGAATGCACTTAGAAAAGCGTTTTCACCTGAGTTCCTTAACAGACTTGATGATGTAATCGTCTTCAACTCACTGGAGAGACCTGATCTGCATAAGATTATTGATCTTACTCTTGAAAAAGTGTTTGCGCGCATTCATAATCTGGGCTATAACATAGAGCTTACAGAAAAGGCAAAGGATTTCCTCAGTGAAAGGGGATACGATCCTCAGTATGGAGCAAGACCGCTTAACAGAGCGATTCAGAAATATCTTGAGGATCCGGTAGCCGAAGAAATCCTGAAAGGAGAAGTCCAGGAGGGAGATACGCTGGTCGCGGATTATGACGGTAAGAGTGAAGTGCTCACTTTCAAAGTTAAAAAGAAGAAAGTGGAGAAATCTGCCGAAGAATAAGATTTGATAAATAACTATAAAATAGAGGGCTGCCCGAAAGGCTGCCCTTTATTTATTTAGCGGTGCTGATAAAAACGGATTTCTTAAAAAAGAGATGATTAGTTACTAAATAATGCCAGGACTGTACATAGTCTGCCAAACTCCGATTTTAAAATTATGTCTTAAAATGGCCTTCGACGGCCTCGGCTTGTGTTGTTGGAGACCTGAGGTCGAAGGCAAGGCAACTGTATGTACACTGATACAGATCGCAATTTGGCATCCTGTCGGGTACAGAACTTGTCGAAGCCCCCTTTTTGTATGCCAGGTATTTTTTTGGTATAAGGAATAGTAATTATATTCTTAAAGCCTGTGATTAATATGAAAGGTTTAGAGAAGTCTGCGTATTAGCTTAGTAGCCTGAGGTCCTATAAGGAAAATAATCCTGGCTATGCAATGTCAGGCATGTAAACAGCTATAAAGGACTGCTTCCGGCAAGCAATAAAATTTATTTACAGCTTGTATGTCTTTGTTATGAAGAAATGATGTTGTGCTTAAAAATGAGTAACTTATTAATAAGTATTTGACTCTAACAAAGAACTCCGAAAGTTAAAAGGAGAAATAAAAGCTATAGTGTCTTGGCAGATCCCCAAGAATGGCTTACCAGGGTTGGTTTAATAGCGTTCATCTTTCTTCTCATGCTTCCACTTATCTATTTCTTCCCATTCTGAATTTTTCAGGCCGCCATTTTTAATATCTTTAATAAATCTTGCCCATGCAAAAGGATTGGTCAATGTCAGTACAGGGGCGGAGTTTTGGTATTGCTGTCTGGTTGCCTGCTGATTCAGGTAGTACCGGTAATTGGCGCTGCTACTCTGTTCCGTATTATAGAGCATGCGTTTAAGAATCTGCTCATTCAGATTCCTGGCCAGATAATCACTGGTTTCATCCCGAAGTTCAAGGGCCAGAAATGCTTCTTTGAAGTCACGAAATTCGGGATATGGCCATAGGACAATTTCAGGAAGATGGAATGTATCCAGCTCGAGCTGAATAACTACAGATAAGCGATCAGTTGTGTCCGGCATTGAAAAATCCTTATCTTTAAAGCCGGCGCTTTTGATACGAACTGTATCGCCTGAGAGCACGGGAAGAGAAAAGTATCCGATATTGTTTGAAAATACCCCACGGCCTGTTCTGGGAACATAGATTGCCACATCAGATATGCCGTAAAGGCTGTCTCCGCCGACGACAATTCCACTGAACTGAACAATTTTCTTTTGTCCTTTTACTTCTTCCGGCAGAAGCAAACATCCTAAAAATGCAATAAATAGTATTATGACTGCTTTAAATCGTATCATTCCTGTTCTGACTAACGCAAATATGCAAAGAATATGTAATATAAAACCTTAATTATTTTAAAGTACAGTTTTTGAGAAAAAACTTGATTTTTGACAGATAAAGTGTTTATTTGTTTAGGCAAATATACTTGACTATGATAAAAATCAAGAATTTTGAATTGAAGTCCGGAGTAGATATTTTCAAGGCGTTTGGTGACGAAGCGAGGGTCCGGATATTACATTTGATGTACAAGACAGGAGAAAGCTGTGTATCGGATATGGAAATGATTCTGGATTATACACAGACAAAAACCTCCAGGCATCTTTCATATCTAAGGAATATGCGGCTTGTAAAATACAGAAAACAGGATCAGTGGATCTATTATTCGCTAAATGAGGCATATTCTGAAATCTTTGCTCAGCTGTTTATGTTTCTTGAAAAAGATCCTGTGCTGCAAAACGATCTCACCGAATACAGAACATTATACTCAAATAATGAGCTGGCAATACGAAAGCTGCACAGCAAGCAGAACAAATATAAAGTTCCTGCTCTTATCTAGGATTTATTTGTATAGATTTGAACGGGGCAATTAAATTAACTACAAAATGAAATATACCAAGCACGTTTTTATTTGTACCAATCAGAAGGATCCGGGGAAGAAATGTTGTGGAGAAGAAACTGGTATGGAACTGGTCAATATCATGAAAGAGCAGTTGAAGGAGAAGAATCTGCATCTGAATATCCGTGCGCAGCGCGCAGGCTGTCTGGATGTATGTGCACATGGTCCTGCTATGGTCGTGTATCCTGAAGGAATCTTCTATGGCAAGGTGACCAGAGAAGATATCACCGAAATTGTAGAGGAACATCTGGTGAATGACCGGGTAGTTGAACGCTTAAAACTAAATTTCTGAGTCCGGATCATGAATAAGAAATATGTACATATTCTCTTTGATCTGGATCATACGTTATGGGATTTTACAGCTAATTCCAATGCTACCCTGACAGAGCTGTACGAACACTATGAGCTCAGGAAGCATAATATGAAGCTATCCGTGCTGCTGACAACTTACCAGCTGGTGAATGATCAGATGTGGTATGATTATAACCGCGGAAAAATTTCGAAGGATATAATCCGGGAAGAGCGTTTTCGCCAGACTTTACAAAAGCTTGGCTGCAGAGATACAGATCTTGCTGACCGGATTAATGAAGATTACCTGAGAATTTGTCCTTCAAAAGGTTTGCTGGTGCCGTATGCCATAGAAACATTAGTATATTTGCAGGGTAAGTATCAGCTTCATATTATCACCAATGGTTTTCAGGAGTCCCAGCAGATAAAGCTGCAGACTTCCGGTATTCTTCCGTTTTTTAAGGAAGTTATTAATTCGGAGATAAGTGGATTTTTAAAGCCGGATAAGCGAATCTTTGATTTTACGTTGGGCAGGATTCAGGCTGAATGCTGTGACTGCATCATGATAGGTGATGATCTGGATGTGGATGTGCTGGGTGCCAGAAATGCGGGTATAGACCATGTGTTTTTTAACCGGAAAGACCAGGCTCATACAGAGCGGTTAACCTATGAAATCAAATGTCTTCGTGAGCTCACTACGATTTTATAAGAAAATTTCAAATAATTATCCACACTTTTTGTTTCAGTAATATATTTTACGATATTTGCAGTCCGTTTGTCTAAAAAAGATTGAATAATGGCGAGAGTTTGTCAGTTAACCGGAAAAAGAACAAGAAAGGGATTTAATGTATCCCACGCTAATAATAAGACGCTTAGGAAGTTTTTCCCGAATCTTATTAAGAAAAGATTTTACATTCCAGAAGAGGATCGTTGGATTACCCTTAAAATATCTACTTCTGCATTAAGAACCATCAATAAAATCGGTATCAGTGCAGCGTTGAAGGAAGCGAAGGGTAAAGGCATTTACGTAGAAAAACAATAATTACCTTATAAACTGAAATCATGGCAAAGAAAGGTAACAGAATCCAGGTTATATTGGAGTGTACTGAACAAAAGACTACTTCTGTTCCAGGTACAAGCAGATATATAACAACCAAAAACAGAAAAAACAACCCTGAAAGAATAGAATTGAAAAAATTCAATGCTAATCTTAAGAAGTATACTGTTCACAAAGAAATTAAATAACAATGGCAAAGAAAGTAGTTGCGACCCTGAAGCAGGTGGATCCTACCAAGGGATTCGCTAAAGTTATCAAGGCTGTTAAGTCCGAAAAAACCGGTGCCTACGCATTTAAGGAAGAAATTGTACCGCTGGATAAGGTTCAGGAAACCTTGAAGGGTTAATTTTACTTTAAAAGTTAACGAAGATTCTAACAAAGTCCTCTTTGGGGACTTTTTTTATTATATTAGACTTTAGGTTTTAACTTCGGCAATGTATGGCTTGGTTTAATTATTTTTCTTCCGAAAAAAAGGAATCTCTTGATAAAGGACTTGAGAAGTCAAAAGAAAGCTTTTTCTCCAAACTAAGTAAAGCGGTTGTTGGTAAAGATAAAGTAGACGAGGAGGTTCTGGATGAACTGGAAGAAATATTAGTTGCATCGGATGTAGGAGTAGAAACTACGATCAAGATTATTGAGCGTATTGAAGCCAGAGTTGCCAGAGATAAGTATGTGAGCTCTTCGGATCTGGATAAGATTCTGAAAGAAGAGATTGCGGCCCTTCTGGAAGAGAACAAGAGTTCTGATCAGGAAGATTTTTCTATCCCGGAACTGGGTATGCCGTATGTGATTCTTGTAGTGGGTGTGAATGGTGCTGGTAAAACAACGACCATAGGAAAGCTGGCACATCAGTTTAAGCAGAATGGAAAAAAGGTGATACTGGGAGCGGCCGATACGTTCAGGGCAGCTGCGGTTGATCAGCTTATATTGTGGGGCGAACGGGTTGGTGTGGAAGTAATATCCCATGGAATGAATACAGATCCTGCTTCGGTTGCATTTGATGCAGTGAAAAAGGCTGTAGAGGCGAAAGCGGATGTTGTAATTATTGATACGGCAGGAAGGCTTCACAACAAAGTTGGTCTGATGAATGAGCTGTCAAAAATAAAGAGGGTCATACAAAAGTTTGTAGAAACAGCTCCCCATGAAGTGCTGCTCGTACTGGATGGAAGTACAGGGCAGAATGCCGTTATACAGGCAACAGAATTTACCAAGGCAACAGATGTTACCGCACTTGCCATCACCAAGCTTGACGGCACTGCCAAGGGTGGAGTGGTAATCGGTATTTCCGATATGTTTAAAATCCCGGTTAAATACATAGGAGTAGGTGAAAAAATGGATCATCTTCAGGTATTTAACAAATATGAGTTTGTAGACTCTTTCTTTAAGAAAAAATAAGTTCTTCCCCATTTCTCACCCTATATTTACTACTGTATTATTTGAATGAAAACGAAGGGACTGAAAAAAAATAAGGTCAACATCGTTACATTGGGCTGTTCCAAAAACCTTGTAGATTCTGAAAATATCCTTACCCAGTTGAGAGGGAATAATATTGATGCCACACATGAAGCGGAGGAAGACGACGCAAATATTGTAGTGATCAATACCTGTGGCTTTATAGATAATGCGAAACAGGAGTCGATCGATACCATTCTGAGGTATGCAGATGCCAAGGAAAGTGGCCACATCGATAAGCTTTATGTAACAGGGTGTCTGGTACAGCGATATAAGGAAGATCTTGAAAAAGAAATTACCAGTGTCGACGCCTTTTTTGGCACCAGCGAATTACCCAAGCTATTAAAGAAATTCAAAGCTGATTATAAGCAGGAGCTGGTAGGGGAGCGTTTGCTTTCCACACCGCAGCATTATGCCTATTTTAAAATAGCGGAAGGGTGTGATCGTCCCTGTTCTTTTTGTGCTATTCCGGTGATGCGTGGCAAGCATGTGAGCAGACCAATTGACGAATTGATCAGAGAAGCCCGTAATCTTGCAAGAAACGGAACAAAGGAGTTAATTCTGATTGCCCAGGATCTTACGTACTATGGCATTGACCTGTACAAAGGCAGAAAACTGGCCGATCTTCTTAATCAGCTGGCGGATGTAGAGGGGATTGACTGGATACGGCTTCAGTATGCCTACCCTTCCGGTTTTCCTCTTGAGGTACTGGATGTAATGAGAGATCGTCCCAATATCTGTAAGTATCTGGATATGCCTTTGCAGCACGGTTCAACAGAAATGCTGAAAATCATGCGGAGAGGAATCACCCGGGAAAAGACAGAAGAGCTTATTCATACTATTCGGGATAAAGTACCAGGGATAGCTCTCAGAACCACGCTGATTGCAGGACATCCGGGGGAGACTCCCCGGTATTTTGATGAAATGCTGCGATTTGTGGAAGATATGCGTTTTGAACGTTTAGGCGTGTTTACATATAGTCATGAAGAGCACACGCATGCCTATACCATGGCGGATTCCATATCGGCAAAAAACAAGCAGAAAAGGGCAGATGCCATTATGGAAGTTCAGGAAGCTATTTCATATGAGCTTAATCAGGAAAAAGCGGGAAAGGAGTTCAAAGTACTGTTTGATCGGAAAGAATCCGGTTACTTTATTGGCCGGACTGAATTTGATTCTCCTGAAGTAGATAATGAAGTATTAGTCAAAGCCGATGATACATATGTACGTCTTGGTGATTTTGCGAATGTGCTGATTGAAGATGCTACGGAGTTTGATCTGTACGGAAGGATTGTATAGCTGATCTGCCCGGATCGGCTACCGGCCCGTTAAGGTATTGCAGCAGTATATATATCGGGCTTTATATAAAAAAGTTCGTTTGACAGGGAAACTTTCAGTCTTTTACGGTTAATAGAATATAGACTGAAATGTAGGGGAGATGAAAAAAACTATATGGGCCATTTCGGCAGCCTGTAAATCTGTTGGTTTACTGATTCTTTTTAGTAGTCTGATGCTTCTCATCAGAATTATTCATACTGATACTGTTGGTTATGTCTTTTTGTGGTGGAATCTTTTTCTGGCCCTGCTACCTGTCGGGGCGGCCTATCTGTTTGATAGCTACGTCCGTAAGCGAGGGTTGTATAGTCTCTTTTCATTTTTCTTTCTGATAAACTGGCTGCTGTTTTTTCCCAATGCGCCGTACCTCATTACAGATCTTATTCACCTGGCGGATGATGTCAGTGGTGTTCCTTTATGGTACGATGCGCTGATGCTTTTCTCGTTTGCATTCACGGGAGTATTTTCAGGTTTTCTGTCACTGGTATATGTATACAGAGCGTTGAAGGGAGCTGTGAGGCCCTCCCGGCTGATTCTGTTTGTTCCGGGCATTTGCATGCTTTCAGGATATGGAATTTATCTGGGCAGGGAGCTTCGCTGGAACAGCTGGGATATGTTTACCAGACCACATATGGTTGCCGGTGATATATACTCCAATATAAGTGATCCGGCCGCGTGGAGCATGACGGTTTTATTTAGTGCATTTCTTTTCTTACTTTGGTATATAATGTCCTTCTTCTTCAATTCTGAAAATGCCCGATGAACTTTTACCGATGTGTGAAAAGCTTCCGGTATGCCCTGAAGGGTATTGCCTGGGTAGCAAAGGAAAATAATTTCAGGATACATATGTTGGCTACTGTCGCTGTTGTGCTGGCGGGGTGGGGTACAGGATTAGATCTGTCACAATGGTTGTGGATAGTGTCGGCTGTTTTTATGGTTCTGGTTGCCGAGACAATTAATACTGCACTTGAAAAGCTAACTGATCTTGTGAGTCCGGAGCATAATCTGCTGGCGGGTCAGGTAAAAGACCTGGGTGCCGGTGCTGTACTGCTTTCGGCGGTATATGCTGTGTCGGTTGCCGCTCTGATTTTTATACCGGAATGGATGGCGGCCTGTTTCTGATTTGGTGCGATAAATCAGGATTGTTGCCATTTTTCTGTACTAAATATTCGCTTTATGCGGTTTATAATCAGCCAGAGTCATCAGAGCAAAAATGATTTTCAGTCCGACCCTGTGCGATTAAAAACATTTTACTACTTTTGCACACTGCTTTTACGCAGCTTGTTTAATACCGTAATATTAAATTTTCAATATGAAACTTTCAGATTTCAAATTATCACTCCCTGCTGAACTTGTAGCCCTTTATCCTGCCGAAAATCGTGATGAGTCCAAAATGATGGTGGTCCACAAAAAGACTGGTGAAATTGAACACCGGATTTTTAAGGACATTGTCGAGTATTTCGATGAAGGAGATATCATGGTAATGAACAATACCAAGGTTTTTCCGGCAAGATTGTACGGCAACAAAGAGAAAACAGGTGCTAAAATTGAGGTCTTTCTTCTGAGGGAGCTTAACCAGGAAGCGCATCTCTGGGATGTGCTGGTGGATCCGGCCCGGAAGATCAGAGTTGGTAATAAGCTGTATTTCGGAGATGGTGATCTGGTAGCTGAAGTTATTGACAATACCACTTCCAGAGGACGGACGATCCGGTTTTTGTTTGACGGATCTGATGATGAGTTTTACAAAACGATTGATACGTTGGGCGAAACTCCCCTGCCAAAATATATTAAACGCAAGGCAGAGCCGGAAGACAGAGACCGTTATCAGACAATATTTGCTGAGCATACCGGCGCTGTAGCTGCACCGACAGCAGGCCTGCACTTTTCCAGGCAGGTAGTAAAAAGGCTGGAAATAAAAGGTGTTGATGTTGCTCCGATTACCCTGCATGTTGGTCTGGGGACCTTCAGACCGGTTGATGTGGAAGACCTTACCAAGCACAAGATGGACTCGGAAAACTATATAGTGCCGCTGGAAACTTCTGAAAAGGTAAATGTTGCGCTCGATAATAAAAAACGTGTGCTGTCGATCGGAACTACTTCAATGAGAGCCCTGGAATCGTCTACGTCGGCCAATGGCCGCTTGAAACCGAATGATGGCTGGACAGATAAATTTATTTTTCCGCCTTACGAATTTAAGATAGCGAATGCGCTGCTGACTAATTTTCATATGCCGGAATCGACTTTGCTTATGATGACTGCTGCTTTTGGCGGATACGATCTGATTATGAAAGCGTATGATGAAGCAATTAAGAAGAAATACCGCTTCTTTAGTTATGGCGATGTAATGCTTATTATCTGACAGGATAAAAAATACATAAGAAGACTTTTTTTAAAGCTCCGTAACCAATTATTTTGGGCGGAGCTTTTTATTTATACAGTCAAGATGATGAAAAAGTACGCAGTTATTGTTGCCGGAGGTTCAGGGTCAAGAATGAAATCCGATCTTCCCAAACAGTTTCTGAATCTTCGAAAGATTCCGGTTATTGTGCATACAATCCGGCGTTTTTTGTCACTGGCGGATCAGATTATAGTGGTCGTACCGGCCGAATATGTCAATATATGGAATGATATTAAGAATCAGTATTTTTCTGACAATTCTTTGCAGACTGCCTTGGGGGGGCAAACTCGCACGGAGTCTGTCAGAAACGGATTGAAACTTATTAATGCAACTGAAGGACTGGTGGCGATTCATGATGCCGCAAGGCCTCTTGTAGAAGAGAAAGGAATTGAAGAAAGCTATCAGCAGGCAATAGCTACCGGCTCAGGTATACTGGCAGTTCCTTTGAAAGACTCTATAAGAGAATGGCAGGGAGCTATTCCGGTAAGCCGGGACAGAGCATCCTACATGCTGATTCAGACCCCGCAAACATTCCGTCTGGAGATGCTTTTCGAAGCATACGGACAGATAAGTGAAGGTGTTTTTACTGATGATGCTTCTGTATTTGAGGCAGCCGGACATACCATACATCTTGTAAAGGGAAGCTATGAAAATATAAAAATAACCACTCCGGAAGATCTTTATATTGCCGAGGCTGTTCTGGACTTTCAGATAAATAAATCTATTTAACTCTAATGAAACAAAAAGCTAAAGTCTTGTTTTATACCCGCCGGAGTGAAACGGTAAGGGTGATGCTTGGTAAAAGAATATACGGAGAAGAGGTATTCTGGTGGCTTCCGGGAGGAAGTATTGAAGAAGGAGAATCTCCTTTCGTGGCAGTTATCAGAGAGCTTTATGAAGAACTGGTTCCAGGACCGGTGATAAAGATGACCGTTGATCAGCTGCTGGCATCAGAGACTGAAATACCATGTATAGATTATCATACGCCTAATGCGCATTATCTGGTGTTTTTGGTGGAGGTAAGTAATGAAGCGCAGGAAGAATCTGTACAGATTCTGGATGAGTTTGATGAGATCCGCTGGTTTGACTTGTCGGATATGCCGGAGAATATGAGCCGGGAATATTCGTATCTCGAACCGGGGCTTTTAAAAATATTCTAACTATTCATAGTCTATCCGGTATGCAAGCAGAGGATCCTGGCATCGTTTTAAAAGCTCTGCATTCGTGAGGTTGAGAACAGGATGGCGAAAATCCGGGGCCAGCTCGGTAAGGGGAAAAAGGGCAAATTTCCTGTTTTGTATTTCAGGATGAGGTATTTTAAGATTTTCCCCGGTCAGAATCCGGTCGCCAAAATAGAGTATGTCAATGTCTATGCACCTCGGCCCCCAGCGTTCATAACGGGTTCTGCCCAACTGAATTTCTACGGTATGGATAGTTTGCAGCAAAGCCTCAGGGGAGAGACTGGTCCGGAGCCTGAGTGCCTGGTTAAGAAAAGGAGGCTGTCGGGTATTCCCCCAGGCTTCGGTTTCATAAAGTCCGGATCGGGCATAGATTTCAATAGAATATTTCTCCAGTTGTTCCCTGGCCTTTTCCAGCATCATTTGCCGGTTCTGGAGATTAGATCCCAGAAGAAGAAAAATATTGTCGAAAACTTTAGCGGGAGCGTCCTGTTTATTCAATCTGTTACCAAGTATTATTAACTTAGCGCATATTTACTAATAATTTTTTTATGAAAGCATTCTTAAAGTATGTTTTTGCCACCTTTTTGGGGCTGTTTCTGTTTTTTCTTTTTTTTACGGGTATCCTTATACTGCTTGTATCAAGATCTGTACCTGAGGTTGAAGTTAAGAGGAATTCCGTACTGGTCCTTCGTCTTGATAAAAGGATTATTGAGCGTGAAACGGGCGATCTGCTGACTCAGCTGAGTCGTTCACTGAAGAGCGGAGAACCGGGGACAATAGGGTTGCTGGAACTGCGTCAGGCTATTCAGGCTGCAGCTAAAAGTGACAAGATTAAAGGTATATTTCTGAATGTAACGAATCTTGATGCAGGAACGGCTACTCTGGAAGAACTTCGTGGTGAACTGCTCAGCTTTAAGAAAAGCGGCAAGTTTGTGGTGGCCTATGCAGAGATGTACTCTGAATTAGGTTACTATCTGGCATCTGTGGCTGATAAGATTTATTTGCCGCCTTCCGGAATTCTGGAGTTTAACGGTATTCATACGGAGCTGATATTTTTCAAGCGTTTGCTGGACAAGCTGCAAATAGAGCCGGAAGTGTTTAAGGTAGGGCAATACAAAAGTGCGGTAGAGCCTTTTATAGCTGATGGAATGAGTGATGCAAACAGACGTCAGATCAGTACGCTGCTGAATTCGGTATATGATCATATGCTGGCAGAAATCGGAGAGGCCAGAGGAATTGCTTCATCACGTTTGCATGAAATTGCGGATGAGATGCTTGTGCGTAATCCGGAAGATGCTCTTTCGTACAGCCTGATTACTGATATAGGGTATAAGGATGAAGCTGAATCTTTTATGAAGGAGCAGATAGGGCTCGGTGCGGAAGAAACGATAAGCTATACTGATTATTGGTCCATGCTGGATTTATCGGATGCTTATAGCGGGTTAGACAAGGATAAGGTGGCGGTGATATATGCCGTCGGAGATATTCAGGATGGTAAAGGGGATGACAGGACAATTGGTTCAGAGACCATGATGGACGAGTTAAAAAAAGCAAGAGAAGACTCCTCGATTAAAGCAATCGTATTACGAATCAATTCACCGGGGGGAAGCGCTCTGGCATCGGATGTAATCTGGCGGGAGGTTGCTCTTACAAGGAAAGTCAAGCCAGTGATTGCTTCCATGGGGGATGTTGCCGCATCCGGGGGCTACTATATTGCAGCCGGTTGCGATTCCATTGTGGCAGAGGCCACAACAATCACAGGATCGATAGGAGTGTTTGGTGTGCTGTTTAATGGTAAAGATTTTCTTAATGATAAGCTATACATCTCCACGGATCGTGAAAAGACTGGTAAATATGCGGATATCGGATCATTTACAAGGCCATTGAACAGTCAGGAGAGAGTAATTATTCAGAAAGAAGTGGAAGATATTTATACTAAATTTCTGACCGTGGTTGCCGAAGGGCGTAATATGGATACTGCCTATGTGAATACGATTGCACAAGGCAGAGTCTGGTCTGGCAGCGATGCGGAAACCAAAAAGCTGGTGGATAAGCAGGCCGGCCTGGATACAGCGGTAGAAATAGCTGCCGGAATGGCGGGTGTTGAAAGCTATCAGCTGGTTCATCTGCCTGAGCGTCCCAATCTGTATTTGAGACAGCTTTTTGCCGAAACTCAGGGAAAGATTGCAACCCGAATGCTGGAGAAAGAATTCGGAGAGTGGTATCCCTGGATAAAAGCGGCGAAAGAGGTGCAGAAGATGAATGGAGTTCAGGCAAGACTACCTGTTGATATCCAGATAAAATAATCTATTGCAACGATAATGCGGGTAATTAAGTTCAGAAAAAAAATCTTTTCCGGGCTTAATTACTTATTTTTGCATAAACCTATTCCCATCATATGTCAGAAATAAGAAACAACTGGACAAGAGAAGAAATAGCGGAGATCTTTAATGCTCCTATTATGGACCTGATATACAGGGCAGCTACCGTGCATCGGACTTATCATGATCCTCAGGAAGTTCAGGTTTGTACGCTTCTGTCTGTCAAAACAGGAGGTTGTCCGGAAGACTGTTCCTATTGTCCGCAGGCTGCCAGATACCATACCAATGTAAAAACGCATAAGCTGATGGAGGTCGATGAAGTTATAAATGCAGCTTTGGTAGCTAAAGAATCAGGAAGTACCCGTTTCTGTATGGGAGCAGCCTGGAGAGAGGTAAGAGATAATCGGGATTTTGATAAGGTTCTGGATATGGTAAAAGGTGTAAGTACTATGGGTATGGAAGTATGCTGTACGCTTGGAATGCTTACGGATGAGCAGGCCCGAAAGCTGAAAGATGCCGGTCTGTATGCATACAACCACAATCTGGATACCAGTGAAGAGCATTACGATAAGATCATTAGTACCCGTACGTATGATGATCGTCTGGAAACTCTGGAGAATGTACGTAATAATAAGATATCCGTATGTTCCGGAGGTATCATAGGAATGGGAGAATCAGAAGGAGACCGTATCGGAATGCTTCATACCCTTGTTAATCTGCCGGAGCATCCTGAATCAGTACCTGTGAATGCGCTGGTTCCGGTAGAAGGAACTCCTCTGGAGGATCAGCCACGTGTACCGGTCTGGGATATGATCCGGATGATTGCTACAGCCCGTATCATTATGCCTAAATCTATGGTAAGACTTTCTGCCGGTCGTGTTACTATGTCCTATGAAGAGCAGGCTTTGTGCTTTCTTGCCGGAGCAAATTCTATTTTTGCCGGAGATAAGCTGTTGACAACTCCCAATCCGGAAGTGGACCGTGACAAAGAAATGTTTCAAATACTGAATCTGAAACCCCGCAAATCTTTTAAGGACGGAGAAGCGCCCGTTAAGTTTGAGCAGATTCCCCAGCATATAGCCAATTAATAAGTCCTGGATCTTATATTAGAAGGCTGCTGACTCAGGCAGCCTTTTTGTTTTTAAAGGAATTTTATCTTCGTCCTCTTTGGCAATAATGTTTCCATATCTTTTGTATTAAAACCTTACAGAATAATCCGTAGTTAAGTAAAGAGAAGAGGAATGAAAAGATTATGGCAGAGATACGATTAAAAAAGCGGAAGAAGCCTCTCTGGCCCTGGGCGGTTGGTTTGATAATATTTTTGACGCTTGGCTGGGGAATTCTTGAATCATTAAGGCACCGGGATCGCAGCAATAATAGCGGAATCAGTCTTGATCATAACATAGACCGGTCAAAAGAATCAAAAGAATTTGCTTTTGATTCGGAAGAGGCTGAGCGAAACCGTAACGAGCGCGATGTAAAAGAATTTGTCCGGTTTTCGAAGAATACCGATGCTTACGGATCCGGTAATATATATGAAGCAGAGGGACTTCAGAAGCTGGCATCAGCGCTTGAAGCTCTTTCGCTTGAGACCGGAGTTAAAAACAGCGATGTCGGGAGAAAGCTTTCTGCACTTAAAAACCGGTCGGACTTTATGCTTATGCATGGAAATGAACATGGAGATTCAGCCCGTGTTGCCATGACAGAAGCAGTAGATGTTTTTAAAATTATACAGCAGGAAGTGGACCCGAATGACAGTGAAATAATACAAACGCTGGATGAATCCATAAAAAGATATAACCCTTCTGAATCGGAAGATATACATAAAAGACAGATGGAGGATTTCTTTGAGAAGTCCGCTATGGCAGTTGATATTTTGTGGAATAAGAAACGAGAATAAACAGGTGGTTGGGAGAGGAGAATTATGGCACAGAAAAATAGAAATCTGGAGAAGCAGAGCAGACGGTCTGCTACGGTAGAGGATAATTATCCGGATGTACGGGATTATGTACTGCTGGATGAAAATGAGAAGATTGTAGGGCAGGTGATTGATATGATTATTGATCTGGATAAAGATCTGGTAAGATATCTGCATGTGTATATCGATCCTGAACGCTCCATGGCGGACAGATTTCGGAATCTGCTTATTCCGACCGGGTTTTTCCGGGCAGATTTGCAAAACAGGGAAGTATATCTGTATGGTATCGGTCTTGAGCAGGTGTTGCATCTTCCTGACTACGACGGAGGACCGGTAAGCCCGGGACTGGAAAATGAAATAGCAGAACTATTGACTCCGGAAACGGGTAAGATTGCCCGGAATCCGGACGATTTTTATAATTATGATCATTTTACTCCGATTTATATCAATGAATTAGAGTAAGGTATGAGAAGAAGAGTATTGAAAAATACTCTTCTTCCTGAATACTGATTTTGCAGAAGCCGGTATTTATTGGTACCGAGTATCTTTTTTGTAATTTTGCACCGGATGGACAAGATGCGTGCAAAATTAGCGGAAAGAGCAGCACAGGGAAACCTGCGCAATCTGGTCAGAAGCCAGGGCAGAATCGATTTTTTTTCGAATGATTATCTCGGCCTTGCCCGTAATGCAGCACTTTCCAGGTGCATCAGCGAGTCATACGCAGCCCTTGATGGTAAAATCAACGGATCAGCAGGAAGCAGGCTTTTAGCCGGTCATAATGTGCTTTTTGAAGAGCTGGAAATATTTCTGGCTGATCTTTTTCTTGCAGAAAAAGCATTGATCTTTAATTCCGGTTATAATGCCAATCAGGCGATATTGTCATGTGTACCGCAGCGGGGGGACACTATTCTATACGATGAGCTTATTCATGCCAGTCTGATTGACGGAGCCCGGTTGAGCTTTGCACGACGTCACTCTTTTGTCCACAATGATCCGGACGATCTCAGACGATTGCTTGAAAAAAGCGAAGGCGATGTTTATGTAGTGATAGAATCGGTGTACTCTATGGACGGAGACTGCGCTCCGTTGCGCGAGATGATTGAATTATGTGAGGCTTTCGGAGCGAATCTGATCGTTGATGAAGCACATAGCACCGGAGTCTACGGAAACAAAGGTAATGGGATGGTTTGTATGCTTGGGCTGCAGGATCGGGTATTTGCAAGGGTTATGACCTTTGGCAAGGCGATGGGGGTTCATGGTGCCTGTATTTGTGGCAGTAACGTGCTTATTGATTATCTTATTAATTTTGCCAGGTCATTTATTTATACAACAGCATTGCCAGCGCATAGTCTTGTTTCTATTGATCAGTCCTTCCGGTTTCTGGCAAAACACGAAATCCTGCAGAGTCAGTTACGGGAAAAAATACATGTTTTTCTGACGCTTGCAAAGGAACAGAGCATAAGCTCTGTATTAATTCCTTCCCAAAGCTCTGTACAAATGCTCAAAGTACCCGGAAATTCCAATGCGAAAAAGCTGGCTGTTCATTTAATGGATTCTGGATTTGATGTACGGGCTATACTCTCTCCGACTGTAAAAGAAGGGGAGGAACGTCTCAGAATCTGCATACATAGTTTTAACAAATCGGAGGATATATACCATCTGGTAAAAGAAACAGCCTCTGTTATCTAAATAGGAATAACTGATATGAACTATTTTGTGACCGGAATTAATACAGGCAGCGGTAAAACAATTGTAAGCGCTGTCTTGTGTCAGGCTTTACAGGCTGATTACTGGAAACCTGTTCAGTGTGGAATCGATGAAAGGGATCTTGATCAGGTGAAGAGTCTTGTAAACAATGGTCATACTCTTTTCTTTGATGAGGCATATTGTCTGACAGAACCGGCTTCCCCTCATCAGGCAGCGTCTATGGAAAACACGAGGATCACTCTGAGTGCTATCGAGCTGCCGGATAATGGAGGCAATGATCTGATTATTGAAGGTGCCGGAGGAGCTCTGGTTCCTCTGAATGATGATGAGGTGATTATTGATATCGCTGCCAGATTCGGAGCTGAGATTATACTGGTCGCAGATCTGTATCTTGGTAGTATAAACCATACGCTGCTTACAGTAAATGAGTTGAGAGCAAGAGAACTGGTGATTAAAGGAATTGTCTTTAACGGGCCGGATAACAGCCATTCCCGTGAGATTATCAGTAAAAAAACAGGATTAAAAACATTGCTTCATTTAAAACCGGAGCCGGATATTAACGAAGCTGTCATTACTAAGTATGCCATTGAACTCTTCAACAACTGGTAACCAAAACCTTGCTGCCCGGGACCGGGAGGTCGTCTGGCATCCTTTTACTTCGCTAAATGCTTCTCCTGCCATACCTGTGGTAAAAGCGGAAGGAGTCTGGCTGCATACCGATGACGGAAGAAAAATTCTGGATGCGGTTTCTTCCTGGTGGGTTAATCTCTTCGGGCACGGGCATCCGGCGGTGGCTGATGCGATAAGCCGGCAGGCGAGACAGCTGGAACATGTTATTTTTGCCGGATTTACACATGAGCCGGCCGTAGCACTGGCGGAGAAAGTATTGAAAATGGCCGGCAATGATTTCCGGAAGGTATTTTTTTCAGATAATGGAAGTACGGCTGTTGAAGTGGCGATTAAGCTTGCAATTCAATACTGGTATAACAAAGGTGAGACCAGGCCGCGGATTATTGCGCTGGAGGGAGCTTACCATGGTGATACTTTTGGTGCTATGTCAGCTGCCCAGCGCAATCTGTTTAACCGGCCTTTTCAACCCTATTTATTTGAAGTCGACTTTGTGCCGTTTCCGGAAGCCGGCAGAGAAGACGAGTGTATTGCTGTATTTGAAAAATATTGCAGGAGCGGTCTTGCCGGATCTTTTATATATGAGCCTCTGGTACAGGGAACATCCGGTATGCGTATGTATTCTCCTGAAGTTTTGCAAAACATGCTGCAGATAGCTGACGAATACGGTGTGCTTTGTATCGCGGATGAGGTATTTACCTGTATGGGAAGAACCGGAAAGAATCTGGCGTCTCACTATATGGAGCTGCAACCTGATATTCTATGTATGTCAAAAGGTATTACCGGCGGTTTTCTTCCTTTGGGGCTTACTATTTCCAATGACCTGGTAGTACAGGCTTTTCAGGCTGATGATAAAACAAAAACGTTTTATCACGGGCATTCCTATACAGCCAACCCGATTGCCTGTGCGGCAGCAAATACCAGTATTGATTTGCTTCTGCATGATGAAATGCAGGAAAATATAGCCCGTATCGCAGGAAAGCATCGTGATTTTGTACAGCAAATCCGGAATATAGCCGGTATTGTCAGGACTGATATGCTCGGAACAATCCTTGCTATCGAGCTGAAGGTAGAAAATCCGGGCTATCATGCATCCATTAAGGACTTCTTGTATAATTATTTTTTGGAGAGTCACATATTAATGCGCCCCCTGGGTAATATTATTTATGTGGTTCCGCCATATGTGATCAGCAATGAGGAGCTTGATTTGATTTATGATCGTATTCAAAGCCTGCTCCGCATTTTATAAATCAAGTATATCTTTTAACTTTAAGCCCTCAATTATGACTATTCGGAATAAATGAGGATTCTGTCTGATTGTTATTTATGATATTATGAAAAGATATATCGCTTTTTTCCTGATTGGATTTTTGGGATGGACAATGCCAGGCATAGGGCAGCGCCTGGCTGCAACAGTGTCTTATTCAGGAAGCGCTCCTTTTCTGGAGCCTGATCCTACCAAGCTGATTGTAAAATTATCTGAACAGGAATTTGTTGCTCTGGCCAAAGTGAAAGGCGGACTAAACAGTGCTTCTGAATTTCTTCTGGAGAAGTATGACTTGTCACTAAAGATCAGTTATTCTACTATTGTCTCTCTGGCTGCTGACGAAGATATCATCCGTTTTTTTTATAATGGTGATCAGTTGGTATTGCTTACCAATGTGCATGACCTGGGAAGAAAAAAAGCCCAGCTGAAAGCATATTTCTTTGATGTGTCTACCGGTGAGAAGAAAGAGGATAAAACTGTTATAGATGCAACGGTGACCGACTGGGTAGCTGATCGGTATAAAGGTGCTGTGAAGGAGTCATTCAGGAACAATATCTACTCCTATCTCAATCAGAATTTTATTATTCCTGTGCAGTATCAGTTTTGTGTATCCTTTTCTCCTGACGACAATAAGATACTGGTCTATATATATGATTACGGACAAAAGACGCTGGCAGTAAATGCAATACTTTTTGACAGCAGGATGCAGCAACTGCATGAAGCCAGGGTGCCAATCGATAATAATTTTATTAACTACGGGCTTTATCCCAATAACCGGGGTGATTTCTATATACTGAATGTTGATCGTCTGGGACGGCTGGTACTGGTACAGTATAATATTGCCGATGGCACTAACAAGTTTCTGGATTTGCAATATTCGAGCTCTGTAAGAGAAGGACTGGTATTGCGGCAGCTGAATGATGATATCTGCTATGTAGCCAATATCAATGTTAAGAACGGAGTCATGCTTGGAGTAATGTACACCAAGTTTAACTTTCAGGATAACCTGATTGAGAAAATTAATTATTATGAATTGTCCAACGGGCTTAAACAGACAGTAAATACAGCGCGGGCAGTCAAACAGAATGTGTCTTCACAGGAAAACTGGAAGAATTATGAAATCACCCATTTTCTGATCAATGAATTTGAAAAAATAATATTGGTACTGGAAAAACGGGAGCTAACCAGTGGTAATTTTTCTTATTCAGGTGCGTCCGTAAATGATATAGCTCATTGGGGGGAAAAAACAGGAAGGCTGAATACAGAAGGAATGCTGCTTTTCGCGTTTAACCGGGAAGATGCCATTATCTGGGAAAACTTTTATCTCAAATCTCAACTTGCTGACGTAAATGTTGGTTTGCTTGGCGCTTCTGTGGAATTGGACAATACGGCCGAAGGTAAAATCCGTATGGTCTATGCCAATGCTGATGGAGCGTCAGGGGTTTTCAATGCACTAAAGTATGTGGAATGGGATGAATACAGCGGATCCCGGGTCAAAGAGCTGGATCTGGAAAATAAGGATAAGCTATCGCTTATGAGAAGTCATCTGGCCTGGTGGGATGATAAGCTCATATTGGTGGGGAGAAAAGGAATGATCGGAAAAAAAACCGTGATGAATTTGTATGATTTGAAGTAATAAACTCTTAGAAACCGAGGAAATAGTGGTTTAGTCATGATGTATGGATCACTGTTCTGAGCGTTGTGGAAGAAAGCCTGATAGTGTAAATTTTAGCAGATGGCCGGTTAAGGATTTTATTGAGCATACCATATAAAAAACTGGTATTTGTATCAGATGGGAATCAGCGGGTGATCTAACATTTGCCATGCTTTGCAGATTATTTTAATAGTTTTAAAACAATCGGATTATGGCAAAATATAGCAAAAAGGCCCAGAAGAAAATTGAAGAAAAAATGGAGGAGATGAAAGAAGGGAAGTTGAAATCAGGAGGTTCCGGAAAAACAGTTAAAAGTAAGGCACAGGCGGTGGCCATAGCCTTATCCGAGGCCAGAAAGGAAGGGGCTAAAGTGCCTGATAAAAAGAAAAAGAAATCGGAGAAGTAAACCAGCGAATAAGGAAGGGGATCAGCAGTGATCCCCTTTTTTCGTTTTTAGACTAATTTGCGTGCTTTCTCAAGGTCTTCCTGCGTGTCAATACCTATGCTTTCAATATTGGTAATGGCAGCTTTAATTCTATAACCATTTTCGATCCAGCGGAGCTGCTCAAGCTGTTCTGCCAGTTCGAGGCTGCTTTGGGGCAGTTTGGTAATTTTCTCCAGAATATCTGAACGATAGGCGTATATGCCAATATGTTTATAGAAAGTATGTTTGCCGAGCCATTCGTTCGGGGCAGCACCTCTGATATAAGGAATGGTAGAACGGCTGAAGTAAATCGCTTCTGATTGCTGGCTGAGCAATACTTTGGGGGTATTGGGATTGAAAAGTACTTCTTCCGAATCGATTTTCTTTACAAGAGTGGCCAGTTCTGTATCCGGATTTAGTACGGAGGCAAGAAGAGAAATCTGAGCCGGTTGTATGAATGGTTCATCTCCCTGTATATTGATGATAAAATCAACCGGTTTTTCAAGATGATTTATTGCCTCGGCACAACGATCGGTACCGCTCTGATGTGCATCAGAGGTCATTACAACTTTGCCAAACTGCTTTACTGTTTCATATATTTCTTCATGATCCGTAGCGACGATCAGATCAGAGAGGTCTTTGCACAACAAAGCCTGTTCGTACACACGCTGAATCATGGGTTTACCGCCAATGTCAGCCAGCGCCTTGGCCGGAAGCCTGCCCGAAGCGTAACGGGCTGGTATAATGCCTGCTATTTTCATGGAATGATGTTATTCTGCGTTACTCACTGATTCCTTTACCCGTAGAGAAGTGCCCGCGATTTCTATAACTTCAACAGCAGTCCCTTTTTCAATAAACTCTCCCCGGGTACAGGCATCGTAAATGATGTCATTGATCATGACTTTTCCGCTGGGACGAAGCACAGACCAGGCTGTTCCCCGCTGATGCAGCAAGGTTTCCTGATAAAAATTGGAAGTCCATCCTGCTTTTGAATGCATGGTATCTTCAAGCATAACCCGTTTGAATGCCCGGCTCTCCACAAACCTGGCACCGCCTGCGAATACAAGAATCAGGGAACCGCCAATGCCGGCAAAAAGGATGGCAACTGCTTCTATAACGGCATGTGCCGGTACAAAGGTAAAATCAAAAGCATTGTTGTTTAGTAATACTAATACAATACCAGCGCACAGAAGGATGAGGCCTGCTATACCCGCAATGCCAAAACCGGGAATTACCAGCAGCTCGAGCAATATGAGTACGATACCGGCAATAAAAATCAGAATTTCCCAGTATTCGGCCAGTCCGTTGAGATAGTTGGGCAGGAAATAAAGAATGGCTGCTATGACTGATGCTAGTAGTGCAAAGCCTACTCCGGGAGTCTGGAGCTCGAAATACAATCCTCCCAGAATAATCAGAAGCAGAATGCTTTGCAGGTAAGGATTCAGGAATATATTGATGATTCTTTCTGTTCTGGAAAGTTCAAAGTGATGAAGCGTATAATGGGCAATCCCCAGCTGCTTTGTCAGAAGACTGTCAATTGAGCTTACTTTGCCTTCGCAGAATCCGTTTCTGATCGCTTCTCCTGTAGTAAAAGAAATAACATTGCCTACCGCTATACTGTCCTTGCCTACCGGTTGTCCGACCATACCGGCAGCAATATCGGGATTTCGGCCTTTTTCTTCGGCAGTAGCGCGCATTTTGGCGCGCATATACGCCTGATATTTGTCAGGTGCAGGCTTGCCATCTGCAAAAACAACTGTAGCAGCTCCTATATTGGCACCGGGAGCCATGTATATACTGTCGGTAGCCAGAGCGATCAGCGCACCGGCAGAAGCTGCATTGTTGTTTATAAAGACATAAACAGGCACGGGAGAGGCCAGAATCCGGTTGCGTATTTTGTCTGCATCATCCAGTGTGCCGCCATAGGTGTCCATGTCGATCAATATAATATCGGTTTTCTGCTTGATGGCCTCATCAAATGCAAGATCCACATAGCGGCTCATTCTGGGGTCAATTTCGCTTCTGATTTGAAATACGAAAACAGTGCTTTTCTCCTGAGCATGACTAAGTGAGCAGATCAGAAAAAAGCAAACAGGCAGAAGAAAACGGATTATTACAGTCATTTTGAACAGATGTATAAGAAGTCTGAAATTTACTAAAATAATACTTATGGCTTTTGATTAACTTTGAATAAAGTTAGGAGATAAGATAGTTGGAAAAATTGCCTGTTCAGTCGATTGTAATGGATGATATGGTCTGGAAAGTTCATTTTACGGATCTGTATATGCTTGTAGAAACCAGAGATGGTATAAAAAAACATTTCAATCTGCTGTGTATCGATACCCGTACAATGAAGGTAATATGGAAGACAGAAACAGCTGCATTGAGCTGGTGGGAGACCATTGTTGCAGTTACTGGCAGGTATATCGTTTTAAGTCTTTATCAGGACCCCGCTTTTCCCTGTACCGGTGGTTTGAAAGTGATGGATTTGGGCAACGGGAGTTTTTTATGGAAAAACAACTGCTATAATCTGGCTGAAGTAAAAAGCGATGACGTAATCTGGGTTGTAGATACAGAAAATGATCAGCGGGAAACTATGGAAATAAAGCTTGAAACCGGCGGAGTTTTGACAGGTTTTTCGGAAGGTGAAGAAGGTAACAGGGCTGAAACAGAAAGGAAGATAACTCCTTCATTTTATCCGGAAGGACATGAGTATTTTGCACAGGTAGCCTCTTTTTTAAGCCTGAAAGGCTATCATCCGGTCAAAGCTATCGAATATGCAGAAATCGATGATAAAGTTGTTATTGGATTTTATGAAGATACAGAGGGGGGGATTCGGTTTATATTGCTGGTAATTAATGTAAAAGGAGAAGTCTTTTGGGAAGAAACCGGGACAAATCAACGTGACGGTATCGGTTTTGGTACGTATTTTCTTTTAAAAGAATGGATTGTTTTTGTCAGGGATAAAAAAGAAATAGTAATTTTGAGCCTGAGTATTTGAATCTATGGTTATGAAAAAAGCATTAATATTTCTGTCACTGCTATGTGCGTTTGTTTCATCTCAGGCTTCAGTACTGGATTCTGTCGGAGTTGAAAAGAAAGGCGATACCTATTTTATACAGCATAAGATGGAGGCAAAAGAAACGCTGTATGCCTTGTCGCGGAGATACAACGCCACGGTAGACGAAATAAAAAAAGCAAATCCGGGAGTCAATATTAATGATATCGGCATAGGGCAGATTATTCTGGTACCTGCCAAAAACTACAAGCCCGCTGCTGCATCTTCTTCTGCGCCTGTATCGGGGAAAAAAATCCATAAGGTAGAACCGAAGGAAACTCTGTTTGCCTTGTCTCAGAAATACGGTGTTACTGTCGATGAGCTTAAGAAGGCAAATCCTGCATTGAATGAAAAAGGACTGCAGGTAGGAATGGAGCTTGTGATACCCGGAAAAAGCGCACCTTCGGCAGTAGCTGCTACTGAAACCCGGAAACCTGAGCCGGCACCGGCTGTAAAACCAGCACAAAGCACGAGTACCGGCACAGCTCCTGCTGCGACACCTAAACCGGTGACAGCTGCTGCCGAGAAACAGAAATCAGAGCCCGCTCCAGCCAGACTTACACCAACAGACCTGCCTTCTAAAAATAATAAGATTGAGAAGGTAAATGAAAACGGCCTGGCAGAAAATGCTCCTGCACGTCAGGATGCTCCCGACTTCTTTGCTTATCACAAAACGGCTCCGGTGGGTACGATTATTCATGTGGTGAATGATCAGAATAATCAGAATGCCTATGTCCGGGTAATTGGACCGTTGAAAGATCCTTCTTCCGAAACTGCCATCATTCAGCTTTCCCCGAAAGCGATGGAGCGAATCAAAGCCGGAGATACTAAAGCCAAAGTCAGCCTTTCTTATTTTATGCCTTGAATACATTGCAATTAAAAGACTTTCTTGACGAAAAAGTCGCTGTCTATAATCAGCCGGGTTTTATTGAAAATGATCCGATATCGATTCCGCATCTTTTTTCTGTAAAGCAGGATATCGAAATTATGGGCTTCTGGGCTTCTATCCTTGCCTGGGGGCAGCGGGCAACCATAATAAATAAATGCAGGGAGCTGGTCCGGCGCATGGACGGAGCTCCATATGATTTTATCTGCAATCATACGGATAGAGACCTGGCACGTTTTGCAGGTTTTTGTCACCGGACGTTTAATGATACAGACACGCTCTACTTTATTGCTTTTTTTCACGATTACTATTCCCGACACGAATCGCTGGAGACTGCTTTTAGTCAGTTTCTGACTGAAGATTCTCCGGATGTCGGACCAGCGCTTGCGGGCTTTCAGAGACTGTTTTTCAGCTTGCCGGATTTTCCGGCGCGTACGATGAAGCATGTTTCGACACCTTTGCGGGGATCTACCTGTAAAAGGCTGAATATGTTTCTTCGCTGGATGGTACGAAACGATAATAAAGGAGTGGATTTTGGTATCTGGAATCAGATACGTATGTCGCAGCTGATTTGCCCGTGTGATGTCCATGTCGATCGGGTAGCCAGGCGCTTCGGACTTATTCAGCGGAAGCAGACGGACTGGCAGACAGCTATGGAGCTAACAGAAAACCTTCGCCGGTTTGATGGTAATGATCCGGTTAAATATGATTTTGCGCTTTTTGGTATCGGAGTAGAAGAAACGCGTACACGCCTGATCAGATAGTCTGTTTTATTTACTTCTTAATGGTTGCAGCAATTCCATTAGCCCGTTGATCTTTATTTCATATACCAGAGCCAGCTCCTGTCCGAGCGTTCCCTCAGGCCATCCTTTTTTGGCCATCCATTCAAGATAGGGAACAGGAATATCCAGCAGTTTTATTCCCTGATATTTCCCAAAAGGCATAGTTCTTGAAAGTATCCGCTGCAGGACCTGGCTGTTGAGGTTGAGTTCTTCCATTATTGATAATCGGGATGATACAAATGAGGCTGAATATATAAAATTTATTGACAAATAACCGGAGATGATATAGTCTTTTGTGCTGTTGGTATAGAAGTCAGGCAGAAAAAAATAAAAAATTCTCAGATCCTTCTGCTTCTCCTTATATTTAAAGTTTATTCGGCCATTGTTGCCGATGGTAAAATTTGGTTTTAGAAATTATTGTTTTAATATGTTGATATATCTGAGAAGTTTTTTCTGCTTTTTGACAGGGTTTGCCGGAATCCTGCTTTTTTCATCGAATATATATGCGCAAGGGGTGGTATTTCAGGGCACGCTCCGGGACAGCCTGGATCAGACAGAGATACCCATGGCGTATTTGTCGCTCAGCGTACAGGCAGACCAGACTCTTCGCTATGCTGTGTATGCTGATACGGCGGGTAATTTTTATTTCCCCAATGTTATCCCGGATAATTACCTGCTGTATATAAATGCGTTTGGATACAGGGAAAAGTATATTCCATTACATATTGAGAGTTCAATCAGTGATTTTTCCGTCATGATCTCTCCGGATATTCAAAGTCTGGAAGGTATAGTGATTAAGGGAAGAATCCCGCCTGTGGAGAATAAGGGAGATACAACGGTTTATAATGCATCGGCTTTTAAAACCCTGCCGGATGCAGACGCTGAGGCATTAGTGAAAAAACTACCCGGAGTAACGGTCAGAAACGGTGAAGTTACCGCCCAGGGCGAAAAAGTAACTGAAATATATGTAGACGGGAAACCTTTTTTCGGTCAGGATCCTAATACGGCTTTGAAATCCCTGCCTGCGGATATTATTGATAAAGTGGAAATTCTCGACAGAGGGAGTGATCAGGCTTTATTTACGGGTTTTGATGATGGAGACCGGATTAAGGCAATTAACATTGTAACGAAAAAAGATCGTCGTAATGGCGCTTTTGGTCGTGGATATCTGGGATATGGAAGCGATGAACGATATAATGCCGGTGCTACGCTCAACCTGTTTAACGGGAACCGGCGTATCACGTTGCTGGGTATTTCCAATAATATTAATCAGCAGAATTTCTCCAGTGATGATCTGGCTGGACTTGTGAGCGGAGATCGTATGGCTGGCGGGCCAGGAAGGTTTCGCCGGGGAGGTGGAGGTGACGATTTCCTTGTCAGCCAACAGAACGGAATTACCAGAACCAATGCATTGGGGCTAAATTTTTCAGATTCAATAGGACGAAAAGTAAGCTTTTCGGGGAGCTATTTTTATAACCGGGCCAATAATACAAATACACAGTATGTAAACCGAAACTATTTTATGTCCGGAGACTCATCACAGATATACCGGCAATCGGGTGATGAGAATAGTATTGCTCAGAATCACCGGCTGAATATGCGGATTGATTATAAGATTGATTCTGCCAATTCGATCCTGTTAACTCCAAGGCTTACAGTGAATCAGCAGGATGCCGGAAGTAAGCTTTTTTCAGAAAGTATTTTTTCTCCGGGGAGCATATACTCCTCAAGCAATAACGAATATGCCCAGCAGTCACAGTCTGTTGATTTTCGTAACAATGCCTTGTATCGGCATTCTTTCAGGAAAAAGGGGCGAACACTGAGTGTTGATCTGGAAACTGCTTTTGCCATTCTGAATGCAGACAATTCTTTGCAGGCAATTAATTCCTATGCATCAGATGTGCGAAACGGCTCCGATTCTCTCAATCAAAAGACGGATTTGCGGCAAAACTCCTATACGCTGGGGACTGATTTGAGATATACAGAACCTTTGGGAAAAACAGGGCAATTGATGTTTCGATATGAAGTAGAGTTATCGAATCGGGATTACGACAAGGAAACAGCCGATTTGCAGGGAGCAGGCTTGTATCGTCTGGATAGTACCCTGTCCGGTAACTATGCATCTCAGTACCTGACCAATGAAGGAGGAATGGCTTATCGTCTCAATTTGAAAAAGCTTTCCGGCAGCGTCGGTATCAACTATCAGAATGCCCGACTTACCAATCATCAGGTATTGCCAACTGAGTCTTCAATAAACCAGAGCTTCAATGCGTTGTTGCCAAATGCAATGCTCCGTTATACGGTTTCCAAGGAGAAAACCATTCGTGTATTTTACAGGGCGGGAACCAGTCTTCCTTCGGTCAACCAGTTAAATAATATTGTAAATAACAGTAATCCCTTGCTGGTGAGTCAGGGAAATCCTGACCTGAAACAGGAATACAATCATAGAGTATTTACGCGGATTGCTTTGGGTAAAAGCGAAGCCTATAAATCATTGAATATATTCGCCTTTGTTCAGAATACGCACAATTATATTGGCAATGCAGTTCTGATGCCGACAGCCGATACTCTCTTAAGCAATGGATACCTGCTTAGAGAAGGGGCACAGCTTACCACACCTGCCAATATGAGCGGGTACTGGACCGCCCGTTCAAGTCTGACCTATAGCTTTCCTCTGGATCTTATTAAGTCTAATATTGGCCTCACTACCGGATATACCTATTCCAGAACTCCGGGTCTGGTTAATAATGAACGAAACTTTGTCAATAATCACGGGATCACGGAAGGTATTACGATCGGAAGCAATTTTAGCCATAATTTTGATTTTACGCTCGGATATATTGCAAGCTACAATATTGTGAATAGTGTTCTGCGTCCCGAAAGCAACCAGAATTACTTTTTTCATACCCTTGAGTTTAAGGCAGAATATGTCTTTAACAATGGTTTCCTGTTACAAAGTAATATCGGGCAGTATCTGTACCGCGGTCTGAGTACGAGTTTCAACAGAGATTTTGTGTTATGGAATGTCGGGGTTGGTAAAAAAATATTAAAAGATCAGCGCGGAGAGCTCCGGCTGAGTGTATTTGATATTCTGAACCAGAATAACAGCATTGCCCGGAATGTTACGGAAAACTATGTAGAAGATGTTGGCAACTCTATTCTGAATCGCTATTTTATGCTGACTTTTTCGTACAATTTCAGACAGTTTAAGTAGGCTTTAATGAAATGAGCAGTAGTTATAGAGTGCAGCAGAGCCGTTGAATTGTTTATTGGTAGTGGCTCTATATGAAAAATTAAGTATTCTGAAGCCGGAAAAGATGTAGAGAGGGGATTAATAAATGCTGTACCCACTAGGCCAAGCTTATAAAATCCATAGGCAACTTCCACGGAATTGCATAGAAAAGTCTTCGGCATATCGAAATAATTGAAAAATAGACAGTTGTTTTTTAAAATAAAAATTGCCGGAAATATAAATCGGCATTTAGTAAGCAGGAATGGTTTATGTCAAATAACTTAACAGATCGGCAATTTTGGGTAGATTATTGGAACAGTAAAACCGGTATAGTAATAGAAATACCTGGTAATTATTTGTTTTATAAAGAGTTAATTCGGGTGGCCGCTGGAAGCAACGTAGAAACTGCCATAGAGTTAGGTGGATTCCCCGGCTATTATGCCGTATTTTTAAAAAAATACGTCCACCTTGATGTAACACTTTTAGATTATTTTATTCATCCTCCTGTTACAATGGCCTTATTGGCTAAAAACGGGCTCCCACCTGCAGCAATTTCAATAATAGAAGCAGATCTGTTTAATTATACGCCTGTCAAAAAATATGATCTGGTGTTAAGCTGCGGATTAATTGAGCATTTCGAAGATACAGCAGATATCATCCGCAAGCACATTGCCTTTCTTAAGCCGGGTGGAATCTTATTTATTACTTTACCTAACTTTAAGGCCCTGAATGGCTGGTTCCAGAAAAAGTTTGATAAATCTAATTTTGATAAGCACAATCTGTCTTCTATGGATCCGAAGCTGCTTCGTGAGATTTGTGAACAAGCAGGGCTAACTGTTAAACAGGCAGGATACTTCGGTAAATTCGGCATCTGGCTGGAAAATGAACAGCAAAAACCACTTCTGGTACGGTGGTTTAAGCGTCTTGTATGGGTAATCGGAAAAATAATCACCAAAATAATTCCTGTTGAATCCTCAGTCTTATCCCCCTATATTATTATAGAGGCGCAAATGGGCTTCGATATATCGAAATAATTTTAAAAAACAGAGCTAGTTGGTTTTAATTAACAAACGTCTGCAAAATCGTGCGGAGGGGCTTTTCGGGAAAAATTCAGATAACGAGAGGAAATAAAAAAGCTGCCCATTTCAGGGCAGCTTTTTTAGCATCTTTTAGATTAAAGTTTTATAATCTTTTGTGTTAAAGTAGTATGCTCTCCTGCTACTTTTAATAGATAGGTTCCTGGTTTTAATGTTTCGGCATTGATTTGGGTGGAATTGCCTTCACGTATTAATATTACTTCTCCCGATAAATTTAGTATCTCGACAGATCTTATTTTTTCGTTAGTATTTAGATCTATGTGGAAAATATTATTTGATGGATTAGGGAAGACGGTCAGCTCTTTTATGTTGGCAAAGCTCTGGTTAGCTGTATTTAAAATTAAGCAACTGCTGTATGTGACCTCAATATATGGATGTTTGGCAATATCCGTATGTTCACGACTGCCAAATAATAATTGCTTATATGGATCTTCATCATCTAACTTGATCAGCCATCCGTATTGATTATTGCCGGTAAATAAATTTAGAACATTAATGGTATAATCCTGAGTTGAGTTTTGGCTTTCGGGAATGAGAGCTGAGACGTGGTTGTCGAAGCCTGGCTTGTTGTTCCATGTTATCGTGCTTTCATCCCATTCTGAGCTTACTTTGTATATTGAAGCAGCATTTTTTCCATTAAGGGAAGTGTGATAATTGGAGTATGGCGTACCGGCAAAGCCTCCTGTTGAAGCATGGAATAAATGCAGGTTAGCGGATATTATATCTGCATTTGCGGGTATTTCATTAAAGTCGAAATTAATATAGGATCTCATATAGCCTCCACCCAGGTTATCGGTATTCCATGTCCAGGCAAGTGGGTTAATGGTAGGCTGAGTGCCGTAATTTATGTTAACCTGGTCATTTCTGCTAAAGATATTGGCGTCAGCAGTACTATACAGCTTTGTGGTAATTTCTTTACAGATGGCAGAATATGTCATTTTTAACATCGGTCTTATAGCAGGATTGCTATTCTCGGAAGATGCAAATATGAGTTGTCTGTATGGAGATTCCTGATCAAGCATGATCATCCAGCCAAAGTTGTCCGGTGAATTTAATAAGTTAATGAATAGTTCGGTAACATCAATAATATAGTCTTGAGTTTTCGAAGTGCTTGCAGGAATAGTTGCTGACAGGTTATTGGAAATGCGTGGCTGAGTGTTCCACGTAACATTATTTTCCTCCCATGCGGAAGATACCGGGTATATTTTTGCTGAGTTTGTGCCGGATAAGGACATATTCTGGTTACTGTATGGAGGGCCGGCCCATCCTCCGTCAGCGTGATAAAGATATAATTCAACTTTTATAATTTTTTGATATGCTGGCAGGTCGTCTAATGATGGTTTTAGTAAGCTTCGAAAAGTACCTTGCCCCAGATTGTCAGAATCCCAGGTCCATGAAAGAGGATTAACAGTGGCTTTATCCCCGAAGTTTACGTTTTTCTGATCATTTCTGCTGAAAATATCTACATCTTCTATTATGGGTATACTAACGGTGACTTCCTCTCCGTATACTGAATAAATAAAAAATGAGAAAAATACAGATAAAAAAAAGCGAATTGTTTTGTTCATTTTATTAAATTTTTTTATAGTGTAATGTTTTAAAATACTTATTATATGGCTAAGTTAATAAATAGTTGGTTTCTATTTTTTAAATACGTTTAATAAATTTTATAAGCTCTTGAAAGCAATAGCAGCGATCAGAAGCAGAAAGGTTGCTAACTTATCAAAAGGGAAAGATGAAAAGGTCGAAATTTAATAGCTCCGGACACTTTATTATGGACATTTGTAACGTGTTAAAAAGCAAGGCAAGTCATTTGCTATGTGGCTTTCTGATCCGTCTTATAAAAAAGCAGGTAAACTTTAAGGGGTTTGCAAGCTCCCCAATACGCTGGATACATTTTCCAGAAACCCCGGTTATATGAGCAAGCTCATATAGCACTTCTTCGATTCCGCGATCCGGTTCTCGCCGGCATTTATACGAGCATACCGAGAAAGAAATGCGCAATAAGATACAGGTCCGCCACAAACTTACTTACGATATTGATGAAGATATTCTACCAATTCGCACTTGTTTACAGGTCTTAAAACTTTTTTCGATCAGAGCCTGCCCTGAGTGTATAAAGGGACTTTAACCAAACTTGCATCTGGAAATAAAACATTATCTTTACGCCTTCTTTTTCCGATCTTCGTCATATTTGTAATGTATAAAGATTCTATAGATATAATTCTTCCGTGTTATAATCCGCCAAAAAACTGGGAAAAAGAGATTGTACACAACTATGATAAACTCGTTAAACTATTACATCAGTATCAAATCAATATTATATTAGTAAATGATGGTTCATTGCATAATACGGCACAGGAGCAGATTGGATATTTAACAGAAAATATACCATCATTTACTTATATTTCCTATAAGGAAAACAGGGGAAAAGGTTATGCACTTAGAAAAGGAGTTGAGAAATCAACCGCAAAATATGTAATATACAATGATATAGATTTTCCATATACCACCGACTCTATTTGTAATATATTCACTCGATTAACCGAGAATGTTGATATTGCTGTAGGAAACCGCGGAGAAACCTATTATAAGGATGTGCCAACTGTAAGGATCGTTATTTCTAAGCTTCTCAGAACATTCAATAAGCTGTTTCTTGGAATGAATATATCTGATACTCAATGTGGTTTGAAAGGATTTAATGAAGATGGCAGAAAGGTTTTCCTGCAAACGACAATAAATAGATATCTGTTTGATCTGGAATTTGTTTATTTGAGCTCGAATAATAAGGATATATTAATAAAGCCTGTAAATGTAACTTTAAAAGAAGGCGTAGTATTCTCCAGAATGAATATTAAAATTCTAAAACAAGAAGGATTGGCATTTATTGAATTAGTAGTAAAACACTTTGTGAAAAAAATACTTGGAATTAAGAAATGATTCTTTCAAATACAGAAGAACTATCTGCAATCAGAATTATTAAATGGCTATTGGGGATAGTGGCTATAATTACATTCAGTAATTTTATGTATAGAGGATATACTACCAATGATGACTTGGAATACTTTCTTGCTTTTCATAAAGAACATAGTATATGGAAATATAGCTATGAATATGCAAAATCAAATGGAAGATTTTACTTTATGTTCATGCAGCCCTTGTTTAATGTGATTATTCCCAATGCTTTACCAATACAAGTCAGCCAGCTATTGAATCTTACAATTGTATTATTAACCATAGTTACAATAAGTGTAATTGTCAATAAAGTATTCAATAGCTTAATCGCTCAATATTTATTTGTGTTGATCACCTTGGTTTTTATAAATATAAAATCTGCTAATAATGCAATTGTCAGTTATCCATTTTATTTTACATCGTCTTTTTTCCTTTTTTCCTGTTCAATCTTATCTTATTTAAATTATCTCGACAATAAAAAAAATAAATGGATATTCATTTCATTGTTGACCTATGGCTCTGCTCTGCTCTTTTACGAGAACTATATATTATATATATCTTTGTATGTGTTTTTTGCAATATATTATACTGATTCTGAAACTACTTTTTTAAAATTTCTGATTGTTCGTAAAGAGCTGTCCCTTTATGTTGGAATAATAATATTATATTTGATTATCTATTCTGTTTTTAAATCTTTTATTGCCGTTTCAGGTTATGATGGAGTTACTGTTTCAGATGATTTTAATTTGCTAATTATTTTTAAAACGCTTATCAATGTAACCAGAGGCGCTTACCCTCTCTTTAATTATTTTACAGGATTATCTCTATACAATAATTTTTCTATGAGTGATACCGGGCATATTCAAAGTATTTTGAACCCGATTATTAATATACAAATTTCTTGGTTGGTAAAAGCGCTTCTTGTTAGTGTAATAGCCTATATACTATTTTCATTGTTAGAAGCGGAGAGATTGTCCGTTAAAAGAGAGAATAGCAAATTGAATTATTGGAGTGTAACAGTTTTGGTTTTTCTTATTTATATTCCACAATCACTTATAGCTTTAACTGTAAAGTATCAACAATATGCCCTGATGGGTATGAGCTCTTATGTGACTACCTATTTTTCCACATTTCCTGTTTATATTTTAATAACTATATTTTTCGTTTTTCTTTATCAGAAAGTAAGCTCCAGATTTTTTAGGAAAATCTATCAGAGTATTTGTATTGCATTTCTTGCTCTTTGTTCAGTCTTAACCGACTATGCTAATTATCATACTTCAATTGATTTAAAAAATATACATAAGCATTTCGAAGCAATAAATGAATTGATACAATCGGAAGTATTACAAAGGATACCTGAGAACTCTATAATTATTGCGCCTCAATTATTTAATAATAGATCTGATATTAGCTACTATAATTGTTGTAATTATGAATGGGATAGTTATTTTAAAACCATGTTAAATAAAAACATTAAAGTAGTTAAAGACGATAGCTTAATTACAGCATTAAGCAATATATACTATCTGGGATATTCTAAGAACTTACGTTCAAATGATCAGTTTTTCTCATTTTCAAAACTAAATCAATATGTTGATAATCAAATTGAATATAGTGCTGATACCTTGACTTTGTTTGCTTTTTCTCCTTCTAAACAATTTTCAGTTCATATTTCAAAAAGCAACTCTATTCAAGATTTACATACAGATAGCCTGAGTTTAGGTGAACAAAAAATAGTTTCCAGCCAATCATATTTTGATATAAATTACAGTTATCAGAATAAAACAGATTTCTTTAAGCCAATTACAATTGTTGGAAAGGATCTTGATCCTAAAAGTGTTGTGTTGTATATCAACTCATTTGATATTATGCACCAAATAGCTTTGTAACCGGTTATCTGGAATCGTGAATTTATTTTTTGAGTTGAAAAGTAAAGAAGGAAGGCTTCTTGCCGGAGAGGAAAGAAAGCAATCTTCTCCTGATAACTGCTATCAGCCAGCTATTTTAGATCCAACTTGGGAAAATTAATTTTCTAATGATCTAATCATAAGTGCTTTTTAATTCTTATCTTGCATGAGCTATTTATTTGCTGGTGATTAAGCCAGATGCTTCTCAACTAAACACCCAACTACAGTTTTATGATTGCAGAACACGATGGATTGCTTTCGGATGTAAAAGACCAGTTAGACAAAATTATTAGAGAGCTTCAGGATGTCAGTGAGGATGAGGCCGCTTACTATCAGTCAATAAAACGGATGATCTCTGTCAAGCAGCAGGAATATGATGTTCTGAAGCAGTTTAATGATTTCAACAGGGCAATCATTGCCATGACAAGAATGGACTTTTCCCATCGGCTTGATGTAGACAACCGTAAGGATTTATGGGCTTATATGGCGACAAGCCTGAATATGCTCAATGAAGAACTCGGGGAGCGGGTCCTCTCGAAGGAAATTGTTCAGCTTGCGATGAATCAGGTTGTTCATTTTAAGCCGGATTGGGTGATAATAACCACGCGCGAGGGGATTGTCAAATTCAGCAGCAAAAACGAGATGGCAGGCGGTCTGATCAACTATGATGAAAAGAACCTGATTGATAAGCGAATTCAGAATTTTTTTGCTACCAATATCAGTTTTATGACTTCGCCGGACAATGCCATGACCGAAAAAATGGTATACCTGGTCAATGCCGATTCAACACTGCTTCCGGTAAATCTGTATGTAAAAGAATTGCAGTCCAGCTATCAGGATGTTTTCTACTACCTGTATCTTATTACACAGGTAGCAGAAAACAAAGAATAACCGGAGCAATTCCGGATTATCCCTGAGCCGTATTGGGAATTTTCTCAATAATCGACATGTTCAGATTGTCTTTGGTCTGAATAAAGGCCACATTGGATTGTGTTACTGCACCCAGGCGGCGCTTTTCCAGCGTGGCTGTAAGTCCCAGATAGATTTTGCGGGCTTTTAGATCAATTCCCCTCGAAATCGTGTGGTACAGCAATTGTTTGTATACATTCAGTGTATCCTTGACTGTATAGTTGAGACCGAGAAGAAAAGGCGTATAATTATTGCTTTTGTAGGCAAAACCGATGGCCAGCGGGGCATTATTGTTTTCAGTTGCTCCGTTGTTATTCCTTAACCGGATCACAATCTTATCCCAGTCGGGTGAAGCAGCCATTTTTTTGAATAATTTTCTGGGAAGATTAAACAGATTAATATCAAGGTTATTCTGTTTTACACTTTCATACATCTTGTACCATTGCTCTATTTCTTCCCCGTTGCCAAATGATCCGTCTATAACAGCCGCTTCAAACAGCTCCTGATGCTTTAATATGTCATGTTTTACATAATATCGGTTCTTATGCTTGAGAGCAGTCAGGTAGTCTGGCATGGATTCACAGGTAGTTTCAACTATATGAGAGTCGGGAAGGGACAATTTTATGAATCCGTGATCTGCCATGAACTCCGAAATTTCTTTGTCATTTTCATCAAAGTCACGAAGAAACAGAGAGTCGGCGCCTTCTTTTTCCTGATCTTCCCAGAGCCTGTCCAGCAGCATGGTCAATGCTTTTTTCCAGTCTTTATGAGTACGGTCGAGATACATATGTCTTCCGTCAGTGATGACCAGACCCATCATCAATGTTCTTGAAGTAAGATAATAGGGGGTTTTCAGACGTTCTGCTTCTATTTTTTTTGATACTTCGGCAGGAGCGAGCATATCGTCTTTGGTGAGCAGCGAGGTAAAGAAAGTCGCGAGAACCGGAACACCCTTGTCATCCTCAATAATATAATAAATAAAATCCCAGTTGTCTTCAGGATGCTCATTGTCAGAAAAACCATCTTCAAGCAGACGCAATCCTTTCCAGTCAAAGAGGCCATTGTCTCCCAGCAGATCGTTCCAGAGTTTTTCGGGAACAGACGTGATGGAGCGGTAGGTTTTGAGCTTGAGAGAAGGGATGGTTTCTGCTGACTTTTCCGGTTTTCTGTCATGATCTGCAGCCAGGCCCTGTGCTTGTTGTCTGGGCGTTAATTTGAATGCTCTGAAAATATCATTCATGCTGCGTTGCTCTTCACGCAGGGCCTGAGGGAGGTGTTTGGCAATTGTGTAAAACAGTTGATCGATATCATCGATGGAGTGGTGATTATTAATCGTGATTCGTATGCCGGTACATGTTTCGGGTACTGCCGGAAATATACCGAGATTTACATAAAACCCGTCATCGGATAACCTTCTGACCATATTGTAACCAACTTTGGTAAGTCCGAGACCGATAAAGAAAATCGGACTTACTGTTTCTGATACGAGCGGCAGATTATAGTATCGTGCTATTTCATTAGCCATTTGTATTTTGTATCTCAGAGAAGTCTGCAAAGATTCAATCTCAGGAGACAAATGAATTTTGGCTGAAGCAATGGATGCCCCGATGACTGCCGGTTGCTGAGGTCCTGAATAAGTGAGCGGACCACCCCAGTTTTTTACTTTCCAGTACATTTCATCAGAGGGTAGAACAAATACTCCGCCGGCGCTGGCAAATCCTTTCGCCAGGGAGGTTGCAAGCACTACTTTGGAATGCAGACTGGTCTGACTGAGCAGGTAGCCGCTTCCGTCAGGGCCCGCCCAACTCATGCCATGAGCATCGTCTATATACAGATATAGCTGTCTGTTTGCTTCGAGCATTGGCATCAGATCGTTTATCGGAGCAAGATCACCATACATACTGTATACACTATCCATAAAATACCATATTTTGCCATTGCTTCCGCTTTGCTGACTCAGCATGTCAATCTTTTGCTGCAGCTCATCCAGCCTGTTGTGCCGCAATACCAGTACCTTGATGCCCCGGAGCTGCAGCTTATTTACTGTTTCCTGCATAGAGACATGGGCCTGCTGGTCCATAATAACTGCGTCATTGTCCTCAATGATAATCGGAATAACGGCCTGATGACCCATGCTCGAACTGGTAGAAAGAATTACTTTCTTACCGAAAATTTGTGCCAGCAGTTCTTCCAGCTCCTCGTAAAGGGTAAAGGAAACATAGGTTCTGGAACAGGAAAACTGCGTGCCATACCGGTTAATTGCATCAATACCGGCTTCTTTCAGCCTTGGGTCAAATTCAAGTCCAAGGTAACTGCAGGATCCGAAATGGAGCTTGGCTTGTCCATTGAGGGTGATGCTCCTGCCCTGTAGCTGATAATCCTGTGTATACAGGTGAGCTATTGAACGATTTCTGGCTATTGTCGCAATCTCGTTGACAACATTGATAAGATTAGGGGTATAGTTTTGTTTTGCCATAAATGTGGTGTTTTGAGTGAAAAAATGATTGAATAAAAGATATTCCTATTTGGGGTTTTGAATTTGCTCAGTTGAATCTTGTACATTATGGTTCTTTATTGACTGGTTATCAATATTGCTACTGGCTGATCAGAGAGTAAAGGGGACTCCCTGGTCAATTTTTTTATAATAATTATCGTATCATTATGTTTTGTACCGAAAAAAGTGCTTTTTCAGTACCTGATTATATTTCTATAATAATAGATACAATCCTTACTCTGCTACGAGATGGCGGTAGTTGGTTTGTAGCGGAGATTGAGCTGATTTGAAACTTTACTAAAATTGTCGGTAAGTTAATGAAAGAAAAATACTTCTGCAACGAATTTGTTGAAATGTGGGTGGAAAATGGAATTTTGCATATTGTGCACGTACCTTTTGCCACAATCACTCTGGAAATAGCTGAAATTAATGTGGCAGCCCGGCTTGAAATAGCGGAAGGAAAAACACTGCCCATATTGGCCGATGTACGCAGTGCCAAAACAATGACAAAGGAGGCACGTCAGTATTTATCCACCGGAGATGGAGTCAAAGGAATCAGTGCCGGGGCTTTTCTCATCAAAACGCAGATCGAAGTTCTTTTGACCAATGCATGGCTGGCTTTGTATCCGATGCAGGTTCCGACTCGTCTGTTTACAGATAAGAAGGATGCTCTGGGCTGGCTGGAAAAATATAAAGGCAATTAGGCAGACTAAATTTATCAGTAAGTGCTGCAATTACTTCCGTATAGTGAAAAGTCGGGGATTATAGTACAATGAGACTATCTGATTGGTAAGAATCACTAATATTCTATATTTGCAATCAAATACAATCAGTCACTGTATAATAAATCCGACAAAAGGTGATTTACAATAAAAAAATAATAATTGTTTTGCCGGCGTATAAAGCCGGTAAGACTCTGATTGATACATATAATGAAATCCCTTTTGATATTGTTGATGAGGTGGTGCTGGTGGATGACAACAGTCCGGATAATACGATCGAAGTCGGTAAGTCGCTGGGGATAAAGCATATCATCCGGCACGAGAAAAATACCGGTTATGGTGGTAATCAGAAAACCTGCTATACCAAGGCGCTGGCGCTGGGAGGAGATATTGTTATAATGATTCATCCGGACTATCAGTATACGCCCAAGCTGATCCATTCCATGGCCTATCTGATCGCAAATGAAGTCTACCCGGTTGTCATCGGATCAAGAATCCTGGGCAAAGGAGCGCTGAAAGGAGGTATGCCTTTGTATAAATACATAGCCAACCGTTTTCTGACCTTGGTACAAAACCTGCTGATGAATCAGAAGCTGTCGGAATATCATACCGGATACCGGGCATATAGCCGGGATGTGCTGGAGCGTATTAATTATATGGATAATTCGGACGATTTTATTTTTGATAATCAGTTTCTGGCTCAGATTTTTTATAAGGGGTATGAAGTTGCCGAAATAACTTGCCCTACAAAGTATTTTGAGGATGCCTCTTCAATTAACTTCAGGCGGAGTGTGAAATACGGGCTGGGAGTTCTCAGCGTGTCTTTTCAGTATTTTCTGGATAAGAATAAAATTCTTAAGTCAACGCTATTCCGATGATAACGACCAGCGAACGCAAAGATCCCAGGACATTTATTTGTATCGGAATATTTGCCGGAGTAAATTTTTTATTTGCTGTTAAATATCTGGAGCGACTTACATCCTTCTATCTGCCGGCAGCTATACTCATAGCTCTGTTTTATATACTGGTATGGCGGTTCAGATATATGCTTCAGCCATACAGGCCAGTAATAAATATTGCCGGCTGGATGCTGATAGCTGCCTATATTGCAGGAAGCGTTTATCTTTTTGGCAAAATTTCCCAGGAATCATTGGGTGTTGATCGCTGGAGTGTAATAAGCTCCTTTTGGGATAATTATTTTAAGGGCAGATATACCTATCTGGCTACTTCACATATGGGTAATTATCCCGGTCCTATGCCTTTTTATTATATTCTGGCTCTGCCGTTTTATCTGACCGGTGAGTTGGGGTATTTCTCGCTGTTTGGCATTTTCCCGTTTTTGTTGTTGCTGCGCAGTACAAAAACGCCTGTTGTACTTCAGACTGTTTATATTGTCTGGCTGCTGTCTTCCTTTTTTTTCTTCTGGGAAGTGCTGTGTCGAAGCAATGTGTTTTTGAACGGCAGTCTGGTGCTGATATCTATCGTGTATCTTTTTTACAGTATAGAAAACAAAAAAGCTATTCTCTGGAACGGGGTCTTTATAGGTCTTATGCTTTCCACCAGAAATGTATTTGTTATAGCTTATGCAATTGCATTTTTGTATATATTCCGGCATACTCTGCTGTCTCTAGTGCAGATCGTCTATATAGGAATAGTAACAGTACTGGTATTTGCCCTGACCTTCGTGCCATTTGTATACGGACATTGGGAAGAGTTCCGGCAGATGAATCCTTTTATTATTCAATCTGATTACCTCATGCCTGCCTGGTTAAGCGTTTCCTGTGTGATTCTCTCGATGTTTTCCTTTTTTCTTCTCAAAAAGAAAAGCGATGTATATTTTTACAGTGGTGTCAGCCTGTTTCTTACCATCTCGGTCTACTTTGTTTACCATGTGCTTACCCGGGGCTTTGTGGAAGCGTATTTCAACAGTAGTGTGGATATTTCCTATTTTATACTGAGTATACCGTTTTGTATGTATTACCTCTTTGAGAAAGAAAGCTGAGTCCCGAATCCGGAGAGATCCCCGGCTTAGTGTTCCGATACATTCAGCATAGCAATGATTATCCGATAAGCAAACTGCTTAGGCCCGAAGTGGCTTTGTACGGAAATTTTTAAAGCTCTCCGATATCTTCATGCCACAAGTGGGGATGCTCCCTGATAAACCTTTCCATCATACGGATACATTCCGGAAGGTTCAGATCTATTACTTCTACTCCATGTGCCTCCATAAACTCACGGGCACCGGCAAAAGTATGGCTTTCTCCAACAATTACTTTTGGAATTTTGAATTGCACAATGGTACCAGCGCACATATAGCAGGGCATGAGGGTAGAATATATAACAGTATCTTTGTAGCTGCCCAGCCTTCCGGCATTAAAAAGACAATCCATTTCACCATGTAAAATAGGATTGTCTTCCTGTACGCGTTTGTTATGACCCCGGGCCACCACCTCGCCGTTTTTAACCAATACGGAACCGATTGGTATCCCGCCTTCCGATAATCCGGTCAGTGCCTCTTCAATTGCCAGTTGCATAAATTGATCCATATACCTTAGTTTTTTCGGGATAAAATAGCAATAATAATTGAGGTGGCCCGGAGTTTTCTGCCTTTTTACAGATTTAATTACGATTCACCTGGTTTACGATAATTGCCATGCTCCATATTATCTTTCAGTTTTAATCCGGCCCAGATAAAATATCCTCCTATCGAGAATATTATAGCCATTACACTCACAAATAGACCCATATCACCTCCTTGCTTTACTTCTATTCATAACAACAGTTTAGTAAAGGAAATTTGCTTTTGTGTTGATTTTTTTCCCACTTTCTTCCACTTTTCTTCTTTTTTTGTTGTTTGTTTCTGTGTTGTGTATATAAATTATTTATTATAAGATATTTATGTTTTGATGTTTTATTGATTAGCTACCTGTTTTAGAAAATACGTGTTGTTTTGTGGAAAACTTTTAAACTCAGCGATCAATTATGAAATATCCAATGTTTCCGGTGTTTTTTAGAGAGATATGGAAACAATTTTTGCTTGTTTACGTTTTGAAAATACTGTTTGTGGTTGAAAGTGGGAAAAAGTGGTTGAAAATAGAATTTTTCTTTCTATATTTGTTTCAGGGTGAAATGTATAGTATAGGTAAATGGCTAGGTTATCAGGAGAATATGAAGGTAAACTGGATGCGAAGGGCAGGATTGTGCTTCCTGCGCGGCTCAAGTCCGGTTTGTCTGAATCGAATGGTAACACCCTTATGATCAGTAGGGGAGTGGAACCCTGTCTGGTTGTCTATCCGATGATTGAGTACAATAAGATATACTCACGGGTCTCGGGAATGAATGAATTTAATCAGGAACACAGATTGCTGCAGCGGACTTTCTTTAGCCGGTTTAGCGAAGTGGAGCTTGACAGCAACGGCCGGTTTCTGATTCCTAAAATAATGCTCAATTACGCCGGACTGGAAAAAGATGTGGTATTTGTGGGGCTTGGAAATCGAATGGAGATGTGGAGTCCGGAACGCTACGAAGAATTCCTGATCAAAGACCAGGATCAATACGCTCAGCTTGCAGAAAAATACTTAGGAGATAATCCGGAAAACTAAAACTTAAATTCAGGGAATGTATCACGTTCCGGTTCTATTAAATGAATGTCTTGAAGGGTTGAATATACAGCCGGACGGGATATACGTTGATGCCACCTTTGGCGGTGGCGGTCACAGCAGAGCTATTGCCGGCCGTCTGAAAGAAGGGCATCTGTATGGCTTCGATCAGGATGAAGATGCAAAAGCCAATGCTGATCAGATTGACAATCGTTCTTTTACATTCGTTGAAGCTAATTTTCGCTATCTGAAGCAGTTTCTGAAAATGCACGGAGTATCACAGGTTGATGGGATACTGGCAGATCTCGGAGTTTCGTCACATCAGATCAATACGCCGGAAAGAGGTTTTTCAACCCGTTTTGAGGCAAAGCTTGATATGCGTATGGATCAGGCAACCGACAGAACGGCTGAAATGATCGTGAATCAATATCCGGAGGCGGAATTGCACAAGATTCTGGGCATTTACGGGGAAATAAAAAATGCACGCTCTCTGGCCAGGGCGATTGTTCAGGCCAGAATCAATAAAAAGCTGGTTACCACCACCGATCTGATTCATGCTATGCAGGGACTGATGCCCAGAGGCAAAGAGTTTAAATATCAGGCGCAGGTCTTTCAGGCATTACGGATTGAGGTTAATGATGAGCTAAAGGCGCTCGAAGATCTGCTGACTCAGTCGGCCGAGGTGCTGAAGCCGGGCGGGCGTCTTGTGGTAATGAGCTATCATTCGCTTGAAGACAGGTTGGTTAAGAATTTTATAAATAAGGGAAAGTTTTACGGGGAAGCTGAAAAGGATATATACGGGAACGTGGAGAAGCCTTTTGAAGCGCTGACCCGGAAGCCAATAGAAGCAGGAGAGAAAGAACTAAACGAAAATCCGCGTTCACGTAGCGCCAGGTTGCGGATCGCTGTCAAAAAATAATCTGGGAAATGGGAAACACATTTAAGAAACCGGAAAAAGAAAAAAAAGCTTTTTTCCCCTTTGTAGAAGATTTGCTAAGGGCGGGAAAAGTATTTGATGAAGGATTGCCCGTAAAGCTCCTTCCTAAAATTATTTTTCTTGCGGCGATTCTTATTTTCTATATAGGCAATACGCATTATGCGGAAAGAACTATACGAAAAATCGAAAAACTGAAAGCCCGGGTTGATGATCTCAGAGCAGACTATACGACGCTGAAAGCAGAAGTAATGTATTCGAGCAAGCAGTCGGAGGTAGCTCGCAGAGTTGCAGCTATGGGTCTGGAAGAAAGTATGCAGGCACCTTATAAAATATCTGTGCAAAAGGATGAATATTAAGAAGTCCATAGTGCTTCGTGCCAGACTGGCATTTTTATTCGTTTTTCTCTTTGCGATAGCGGTGGGACTAAAAATTGTTGCCATTCAGACGATTCAGGGAGAAAAATGGAGAAAAATTGCCCAGGAAAATCTGTTGCAGTACCGCAAGGTAAAAGCGACCAGAGGCAATATATATTCAGACAATGGAAGTCTTCTGGCTACCTCGTTACCCTTTTATAAGCTGGCGATTGATCCTCAGATTCCCGACAAGGATGTATTTGAGGAAGGAATTGACTCGCTGAGCATATTGCTTGCCAGACATTTTAAGGATAAAACCTGGATTGAGTATAAAAGAAAAATCAATGATGCCAGAAAGCAAAAGAAGCAATATCTGGTGCTTAGCAGGAATCTGATAAATTATCATACTAAAAAGCAGATGTCCGAATGGCCTATATTCAGAGAAGGACGACTGAAAGGCGGGGTGATTTTTGAAAAAGTGGATCAGCGGTTCAAGCCTTTTTCAGGACTGGCCTACCGTACTATTGGCTTTGTAAATGAGGATAATAAAGGAGCAGGATTGGAGTTTAGTTTTAATTCTCATCTGGCTGGTATGGATGGGGAAGCCTTGTTCCGGAAAATTGCCGGAGGTTCCTGGAAGCCTATGAATGATAATTCGGAGATCAATCCTAAGGAAGGCCTGGATATAATGACTACGCTTGATGTGAATATACAGGATGTGGCAGAAGCTTCTCTGGAAAGACACCTTCGTAAGCATGATGCGGACTATGGGTGTCTGGTGCTTATGGAAGTTCAGACCGGACATATCAAGGCAATGGTTAATCTCAGCAAATTGCGTAACGGAAATTATGCTGAGATATATAATTATGCAGTAGGAAACCAGGGACTGATTGAGCCGGGATCTACCTTCAAGCTGGCCTCTGTGATGGCTTTGTTTGAGGATTCCAAGATCCAGCCTGCTGATTCGGTTGATACCGGAGTGGGCGAATACGAGTTTTATGATCGTATCATGACGGATACCAAGCCAGGCGGATACGGAAAAGTAACGGTAGCAGAGTCTTTTGAAAAGTCCTCAAATATCGGTATTTCAAAGCTGGTCAACGAACATTTCGGGCTGGAGCCAAAGCGCTTTTATGAGTACCTGGAAGGGTTCGGACTGACCAGGCCAATAGGTTTTCAGATGAGCGGAGAAGCAATACCTTATATTAAGACATCAATGGATAAAAGCTGGAGCGGTATCTCTTTGCCCTGGATGTCTATCGGGTATGAGCTTAAGCTCTCACCATTACATATTCTTACTTTTTACAACGGAGTTGCCAACGGCGGTAAGATGATTAAGCCGGTTATAGTAAAAGAGGTACGGAGAGCAGACAAGACAAAGGAGCGGTATAAAATTGAAGTCATCAGAGAGCGTTTGTGCTCGGATCGGACTCTTTCGTATGTACGCTCAATGCTGGAAGGTGTAGTAGAAAACGGGACTGCCAGAAATATCAGCAATACAGCCTACAAAATAGCAGGAAAAACAGGAACGGCTCAGAAAGTTATAAACGGAAAATATACCAAGAGCTATTATGCTTCTTTTGCCGGATATTTTCCCGCTGACCAGCCTAAGTACAGCTGTATTGTTGTGATTGACAATCCCAAAGGGTACAACCGCTATGGAAGCGATGTGGCTGCTCCCGTGTTTAAGGAAGTCGCGGATAAGGTTTTTTCAGCCGATCTGGATTTACATAGTCCGATTCTGGCTTCAGCAAACAATGTGGCAGATGGTGTGTTTCCCGTGATTAAAGCCGGTATGCTTGATGATATGCGGTTGGTGTGCAATGAAATAGGGATCAGTAACCACGGGGAAAAGCTAAACGGAGATGAGTGGGCGGTAGCTCAGGTAAACAGCAATTCGGTTTCCTGGAAAGAACGCAAGCTGAATGTTGGTTTAGTCCCGGATGTAAAAGGGATGACATTGAGAGATGCTATTTATATTCTGGAAAATTCAGGCTTCCGGGTCAGGCATGAAGGGTATGGCAGAGTCGTACATCAGTCAGTGGCTGCCGGGGGCAAAATCAATAAAGGTGAAATTATTTATCTGACACTGGATTAATGAAGCTGTTAAAAGACATATTGTATAAAATCTCTCTGAGAGCGGTTTCCGGCGGCACGGATCTGCCGGTTGCCTCCATACAGTTCGACTCCCGTAAAGTAGAAGAGGGATGTCTGTTTGTGGCAGTCAGAGGAGTGCAGGCCGACGGACATCAGTTTATAGACAAAGCAATTGCGTCCGGAGCCACAGCAATCATGTGTGAGATCCTGCCTGATGTACTCACGGAAGGTATTACCTATATTGAAGTAGCGGATACCGGACAGGCAATGGGCATTGCGGCTGCAAACTTTTATGATAACCCTTCTGCGAAGCTAAAGCTGGTAGGCGTTACCGGAACGAATGGCAAGACTACCTGCGTCACTCTTCTGTTCAATCTTTTCAGAGCGCTGGGTTACAATACAGGATTGCTGTCAACTGTAGAGAATAAGATCAATGATCAGATCATACCGGCTACGCACACTACTCCGGATGCAGTGAGTCTGAACGCTCTGCTCAGAAATATGCTGGAGCAGGGATGTACACACTGTTTTATGGAGGTAAGCTCGCACGCAGTAATACAGCAGCGGATTGCCGGTTTGCAGTTTGCCGGGGCTGTATTTACAAATATTACACACGATCACCTGGACTATCATGGTACATTTGACGAGTATATCCGGGCAAAAAAGATGTTTTTTGATGGCTTGTCTTCCAAAGCATTTGCATTGAGCAATGCGGACGATAAGCGTGGTACAGTCATGTTACAGAATACTGCAGCAGCGAGAAACTACTTTAGCCTCAAAACCATAGCGGAGTTTAAAGCCCGGATGCTGACAAACAGCTTTCAGGGTATTGAACTGGATATTGAAGGGAGGGACGTGTGGTTCAGGTTAACCGGAAGCTTTAATGCCTATAATCTGATGGCAGTATATGGAACAGCAGTATTGCTTGGAGAAGACAGAGAAGTGGTGCTTACTGCGCTTTCCAGCCTTGATGGAGCACGGGGACGCTTTGATCAGGTTGTTTCCCCGTCAGGTATTACAGCCATTATTGATTATGCACATACGCCTGATGCTTTGGAAAATGTACTTAATACAATAGCAGATATACGGAATGGTAATGAACAGCTGATCACTGTAGTGGGATGTGGCGGAAACAGAGACGCGGCCAAGCGCCCGCTGATGGGAGGCATAGCGGCAAGATTAAGTGATAAGGTATTGCTTACATCTGACAATCCGCGGAATGAAGATCCTCAGGATATCCTTGCGCAGATGAAAGAAGGAATCTCTGTCAGCGAGCAGAAAAAAGCGCTTACCATTGCAGATCGCAAAGAAGCTATTCGTACCGCAGTAATGCTGGCTCAGAAAGGTGATATCATTCTGATTGCCGGCAAAGGCCATGAAACCTATCAGGAAATTCGGGGAATTAAGCATCCCTTTGATGATAAAAAAATTGTTTTGGAACTATTTAATGCTCAGGAGAAATAACCATGAGATCAGATAAAAGAAAGAGATTAAATCTGGGTTTGTTGGTCGATAAGCCTTTTCCGCATCCGACACAGAAAGACAGCAAAGGCATCATAAGCCTGAGCTTCGAACTCACCGATGCGGTATATGAAATCTATTGCTCGTTGCTTACCGGGAAAAATTCCCGTTTGGGAGACCGGGCGCTGACTGCTTCTCACCGGATCCGGAAAAGACTGGAAACAGCTTTCGTGACCAAAATAAAAGCAGAGTATCAGGAAAGCATGGAGCTGGCTATGGATGCAGTGGTGGAAACACGTTTCTGGCTTAAGGAAATTCAGATGCGCTATGATGCAAGCGATTTTTGTGATGAAGCGGCTGAAAGAGCGAATGAGCTGATCGCAGTGCTCAGCTACATTTCCGAAAGCATCACCAAAAAGACCAAAGTGGATTACGTTACTTTAAACTAGGTTAGCAATGCTATATTACCTGTTTGAATTTCTTGAAGATAAGTTTGACCTGATCGGAGCGGGAGTATTTCAGTATATCTCTTTCAGAGCCGGTGCCGCAATGATCTTGTCTTTGCTGATAGCGCTGATCTATGGCAAAAAGATGATCCGTTTTCTGCGGGTAAAGCAGATCGGAGAGTCTGTGCGTGATCTGGGGCTCGAAGGGCAGATGCAGAAAAAGGGAACACCGACCATGGGCGGACTGCTTATTATTCTGTGTGTGCTTCTTCCGACTGTACTGCTGGCTCAGATACATAATGTGTATATCCTGCTGATGCTCCTTTCCACCATATGGCTTGGAATGATTGGTTTTCTGGATGATTATATCAAGGTCTTCAGAAAGAATAAGGAAGGACTGGCAGGCCGTTTCAAAATTGTCGGGCAAATAGGACTCGGACTGATTGTAGGTCTCGTTCTGTATTTCAATGATGATGTACGGATCAGGGAATATCTGGAGCCATCTACAGAGACTGCGACTGAAATTTCTGTCTCCACGGAATATGTGGATACGCAGTCTTTGAAGACGACAATACCTTTCTTCAAAGGCAATGAATTGGATTATGGTAATCTTTTCGGATTTGTTGGAGAAGACTGGGTATGGATACCTTATGTGCTTCTTGTTATTCTGGTGATTACCGCTGTTTCTAACGGAGCAAACATGACTGATGGCTTAGATGGCCTGGCTGCCGGTGTTTCTGCGATCATAGTCTTTACACTTGCTGTATTTACGTATGTTTCCGGCAATGCGGTTTTTGCCAAGTACCTCAACATTATGTTTATTCCTGATACCGGAGAGCTGGTTATATTCTGTGCCGCGTTGCTGGGAGCTTGTATCGGCTTCTTGTGGTTTAACTCTTTTCCTGCTCAGGTTTTCATGGGAGATACAGGTAGTCTTACGCTTGGAGGACTGATTGCTGTTCTTTCCCTCACCATTCGCAAGGAACTGCTTATTCCTGTACTATGTGGAATATTTCTGATCGAGAATTTATCCGTTTTGCTGCAGGTCTTTTATTTCAAATATACTAAACGGAAATACGGGGAAGGCCGAAGAATATTTAAGATGGCGCCTCTGCATCATCATTATCAGAAACTGGGCTTTTCTGAAGTGAAGATCGTTTCCAGATTCTGGATAGTCGGGATATTGCTGGCTTTATTTACACTGGCTACATTAAAACTTCGATAATAACGAAATAATGGGTAAACGCATAACCATACTCGGAGCTGCCGAAAGCGGAACAGGAGCCGCTATGCTTGCGCATAGCAGGGGAGAGGATGTTTTTGTATCCGATTATGGGACTATTGCCCCCAACTATGAAAAAGAACTACTTAATCTATCTGTAAAATTTGAACAAGGAGGTCATAATGAAAATCATATTCTAAATTCTGAACTGATTATTAAAAGTCCCGGGATTTCTGAAAGTACGCCGATTATGAAAAAGATACGGCAGTCAGGGATCCCGGTTGTTTCAGAAATTGAGTATGCCGCTCAGTACTCCAGAGCCAGATTTATTGCTATAACCGGAAGTAACGGCAAAACCACCACCACGCTGCTAACCTGGCATTTGCTGAAGAAGCTCGGTCTTAATGTCGGACTGGCAGGCAATATCGGTGACAGCCTGGCCCGACAGGTTATAGAAGATATATACGATTATTATGTGCTGGAGCTTAGCAGTTTTCAGCTGGATGATATGTTTGATTTTAGGGCGGATATTGCAGTATTGCTGAATATTACTCCGGATCACCTGGACAGATACGATTACAAATTCGAAAATTACATTCATTCGAAGTTTCGTATTGCCAATAATATGACCAGCGACAATTACTTTATCTACAATGCGGATGATAAGATGATTGAAAAGTATTTAGGTAAAGTGCATGCAACCGCTGTTGGACTTTCTCTTTCTCAACAGAAAGGCTTTGGTGCATTTGTCCGGAACGATAAGCTGTCTTTTGCTCTGAACCGCAGATTTGAAATTCCGGTGGCATCTGTTCCGGTCAGAGGCAAGCACAATCAGATCAATGCGATGGCAGCGATCTCCGTGGCTTCATTGCTTGGGTTTGATGAAAGCAGATTTGCAGAAGCCATATTTGATTTTGTGAATGCCCCGCACAGACTGGAGTTTTCTGGTATGCTACATGGAGTAGAATATATCAATGACTCCAAAGCAACCAATGTAGATGCTGTCTGGTATGCGCTGGATAGCTGTACCAAGCCGGTAGTCTGGATAGCCGGAGGAGTTGATAAAGGAAATGACTATTCCGTGTTGCAGGAACTGGTAAAAGCAAAAGTAAAGGCATTGATATGTCTTGGTCTGGATAATACACCTTTGCACAAAGCTTTTGAAGGACAAATCCCAAAGATTACAGATGCCACAAGTATGGAGCAGGCTCTGAAACTGGCTGCTGCTTATGCAGAGTCGGGAGATATGGTATTGCTTTCACCCGCATGTGCCAGCTTTGACTTATTCAAAAACTACATGGATCGGGGCGATCAGTTCAAAGCTGTTGTCAATCGATTAATCAAAGAAACAAACGATACTATTGTATGAACGCTTTGAAGTCTTGGGGAACTAAAAATCTACAGGGAGATCCGGTGATCTGGGCGATCATATTCGCTTTTTCCCTGTTGAGTATCGCGGTAGTATACAGCGCTATCGGTTCACTCGCTTATAAGATGATGGCTGGTGATACGGAGTATTATCTTATGAAGCATTCTATGCTGGTATTTCTCAGTCTTGCCATGATGTGGCTCGCTCATAAGATCGATTACCGCTATTATTCACGAATCAGTCAGTTTGCCCTGTTTATTTCTATTCCTTTGCTTGTATATACCTATTACAACGGAGTTCAGATGAACGATGCCAACCGCTGGATTACCATTCCGATTATCGGGCAGTCATTCCAGCCTTCGGATTTTGCCAAGCTGGCGCTAATTACCAATCTTGCCAGCATGCTTGCCAAGAGGCAAAACAATATTGATGACTTTAAGGAATCTTTTATACCAGTCGTGTTATGGTGCGGAATCATTTGTGGTCTGATTGCCCTTGCAAACTTTTCGACTGCCGTGATTCTCTTCAGCACATGTATGCTGCTGATGTTTATCGGAAGAGTACCTGTCAAGTATCTGATGATGCTGGTATTGGTCGGTGTTCTTGCAGGAGGGCTGGGGTTGATGTTCGGACAGCGTCTGGAAACAACGGTAAGCCGTTTTGAAAGCTTCTTTATCAGTGAAGAGATCCCTTTTCAGGCGGAGCAGTCCTATATCGCAATAGCAACCGGCGGAGTTTTGGGGAAAGGTCCGGGCAATAGTGACCAGCGTAATTTTCTGCCTCACTCATATTCTGATTTTATCTATTCTATAATTATCGAAGAGTATGGAATGATTGGTGGTCTGGCAGTATTGTTTTTATATCTGGCGCTGTTGTATCGGGGAGTGGTTACCACAGCGAGAAGCGACCGGGCTTTTGGAGGGCTGCTGTCAGCCGGGCTTACCTTTAGTCTGGTACTTCAGGCAATGATCAATATGGGCGTTGCGGTCGGTCTGGGACCGATTACCGGACAGCCGTTGCCATTGCTTAGTATGGGAGGTACTTCGCTACTGTTTACCGGGATTTCGCTGGGTATCATATTAAGTGTAAGCAGAGGAGAAGTCTCTGAAAATTACAATGCTCCTAAACAATCATAAGGATGGCAGAAAGCAATCAATACAAGGTGGTAATAAGCGGTGGCGGGACCGGAGGCCATATATATCCGGCCATTGCCATCGCCAATGCATTGAAAGAACTGATGCCCGGTACGGAAATTCTTTTTGTGGGCGCACAGGGACGCATGGAGATGGAGAAAGTTCCGGCGGCCGGATATAAAATAGAAGGCTTGTGGATCAGTGGTATTCAACGAAGACTGACGATGGACAATTTGCTTTTTCCGGTTAAAGTGCTGACCAGCTATCGGAGAGCAAAGCAGATTATCAGGGAGTTTAAGCCGGACATAGCCATAGGAGTAGGCGGGTATGCCAGTTTTCCGTTATTGTTCGCGGCCTCCCGTATGGGAATCCCCACGCTGATTCAGGAGCAGAATGGATATGCAGGAGTAGCCAATAAGTTTCTGGCTTCAAAAGCAGAGAAGATATGCGTTGCTTATGAAGGAATGGAAAAGTTTTTTCCTGCCGATAAGCTCGTTCTTACCGGCAATCCGGTCAGGAAAGACATTGTTTCAGTTGATGCCAGAAGGCAGCAGGCATACGAGCACTTTGGGCTGGATGCACAGAAGAAAACCCTGCTGGTGATCGGAGGAAGCCTTGGCGCACGAACAATCAACGAAAGCATTGATCAGGGACTTGAACGTATCGGGCAGGAAAATATACAGGTATTGTGGCAGACAGGAAAATGGTATATAGATCAGGCCAGAGAAAGAGCAGAAGGCTTTAAAAGCGTCAATGTCTTCGATTTTATCTATGAAATGGACCTGGCATATGCTGCTGCTGATATCGTAATCTCCAGAGCAGGTGCTCTGTCAATATCAGAGCTTTCACTGGTCGGGAAGCCAGTCATTTTGGTACCGTCACCCAATGTGGCAGAAGATCATCAGACCAAAAATGCCATGGCTCTGGTGCAAAAGGAGGCTGCGATTCTTGTAAAAGACGAAGCTGCGAGAGAGCATCTGATAGAAGAAGCTATGACGTTGCTTAATGATGCGAAGCAACAGGAACGTTTGGGGAAGAATATCCGAACATTAGGTCGTCCGGATGCAGCTATGGAAATATCCCGGCTGGTTCAGGAAACGATCCGGAATAAAAAGAAATAACAATTGAGATAAAGATATAGGTATTAAAAGAATGATAACCAACTACCAGAATATTTACCTGATTGGCATAGGAGGGATTGGTATGAGCGCACTGGCCCGCTGGTTTAACAGCCAGGGGTTTGTGGTGGGTGGTTATGATCTTACCTCGTCGTCTCTTACTGCTCAGCTGGAAGCAGAGGGTATTGAGATCCATTATGAAGATTTGGGAGAAAATATCCCGGAGATATTTAAAGACTCACGGACCTTGGTGATTTATACGCCGGCCGTGCCGCAGTCTCATGGAGAGCTTACCTATTTCAGGTCCGCAAACTATGATGTACGTAAGCGTTCTGAAGTGCTTGGTATGCTTACCCGGTCATTTTATACAATAGCAGTGTCCGGTACGCATGGCAAGACTACTACCTCATCTATGGTAGCTCACATTCTGAAAGAATCCGGAAAGAATGTGTTTGCTTTTATCGGTGGTATTGCCAGAAATTATGAATCCAATCTTCTGCTCGGAGACTCCGCTCTCGGTGATGCGATCATGGTAGTGGAGGCGGATGAATACGACCGTTCTTTTTTGCAGTTGCATCCGAATACGGCAATCATTACCAGCATGGATGCTGATCATCTCGATATTTATGGAGATGACAGCCAGGTTATAGACTCGTTTAATGCATTTGCTGCGCAGGTAGCTTCAGATGGATGCATCATCTGCCGGGAAGGTTTGCCTTTGAAGAATGATAACTCCGGACGAAGAATGATGAGTTTCGGACAAGGCAACAGCTCTTTGCAAATATCCAATATCAGGATCAGGGACGGCGCTTTTGAGTTTGATATAGAAGGTGCCGAAACCGCGAAAGGTTTCAGAATACATCTGCCTGGAAGACACAATGTATATAATGCGGTAGCTGCATTTGCTGCTGCACGTGAAGCAGGGGTCAGGGTTACTGATATTAAGAAAGCACTTCATTCATTCAAAGGAGTTAAAAGACGCTTTGAAACGATTTATTCGGATGAGAGTCTGGTATATATTGATGATTATGCGCATCATCCTGCAGAGATTGAAGCCACGTTGAGCGCTGCCAGAGAGTTGTATCAGGGGAGAAAAATTACAGTTGTATTTCAGCCTCATCTGTTTTCAAGAACAAGAGATTTTATGGATGAATTTGCCGGAAGTCTTTCAATCGCTGATGAAGTCTTCTTACTACCGATTTATCCAGCCAGAGAACTGCCGCTTGAAGGCATTACTTCTGAGGTGTTGCTCGAAAAGCTCGCAGTAGAAAGTAAGAGCGTTATTGGTAAAGACCAGTTGATTGACAAAATAAGAGTTCTTGAAACAGATATACTGATTACCATGGGAGCGGGTGATATTGATCGTTTTGTAGAACCGATTAAAAAAGTAGTTAGTCATGAAAAGATGGTTTAAAGACAGCCGTATAAAGAAATATGTAGTTATGTCTTCCATTCTGGCAGGCATAGTACTGTTGATGGGATTTGTGTCCGGCGAACAGTCAGACAAAACCATAAAAGATATCTATGTGCATGTCGACTATCAGCATGATAATTACTTTGTTGGGAAGTCTGACGTTCTTAACCTGATCACTCTGAGCGGTGCAGATGCGATTATTGGTCAATATGTGGATAACATAAGCCTTAAAGAGCTTGAAGTCCGTGTCAAATCCCATAATTTTGTAGAAGATGCGCAGATATATAAAGATCATAAGGGAAATCTTACGGTCAACGTAACGCAGTGTAAGCCAATAGCGAGAATTATTGATCTAAAAGGTCCTAATGCTTATATTGGAGAGAATGGCAACAGCTTACCTTCGTCCGCAAAGTTTACGGCAAGAGTCATGCTTATTGATGGTCCGTATGCGGAGAAACTGAAAAGCACGGAGTTCCTGCAATCAGATAAGGGAAAAGCGTATTTTGACCTGATTAACTATATCTCAATGGATCGTTTCTGGAAAGCGCAGATAGCCCAGATGACCATTGAAAGAGATGGTGAGATTGTGTTTTACACGCAGATCGGCGATCAGAAAATTGAATTTGGAAAACCGGATGATATTGAAGAAAAATTCCAGAAGCTGAAAATCTTTTATAAGCGGATTTATCCTTTTAAGGGATATAATCATTACAAAAGAGTCAGTCTGAAATTTAAGAATCAGATCGTTTGCGAATAAAATATTTTTGTAAAATATGCAGAAAGATAAACTTGTAGTTGGCCTGGATATTGGAACCACAAAAATAGTGGCGATGGTAGGCCGTCAGAATGAATATGGCAAGCTTGAAATCCTGGGAATGGGCAGAGCTGTTTCCGAAGGAGTGATCAGAGGTATGGTAACCAATATCAATACCACGGTGAATGCCATTACCAAGGCGGTCAGAGATGCGGAAGATCAGGCTGGTATTAATATCAAAGTTGTTAACGTTGGTATAGCCGGACAGCATATTAAAAGCTCTATGCATCATGGCAGCATCACCCGAAATTCTTCGGATGAAGAAATTACCGTTGATGATGTGAAGCGTCTGAATGCTGATATGTACAAAACCGTCATGCCGTTTGGCAGCGAGATAATACATGTGATGCCTCAGGATTATATTGTTGATTATGAACCTGGCATAAAGGATCCTGTTGGTATGCTTGGGGTTCGTCTGGAGGCTGACTTTCATGTTATTACTGCACAGACCAACGCGATCAACAACATTAACAAATGTGTGCTTAAAGCCGGGCTTGAGATTGAAAGCCTGGTGCTGGAGCCACTGGCCTCAGCCATATCTGTATTGAGTGAAGAAGAGAAAGAAGCCGGGGTTGTTCTCGTCGATATAGGAGGTGGTACTACCGATATTGCAATTTTTCAGGATAATATCATTCGTCATACGGCAGTCATTCCTTTCGGGGGAAATATTATTACACAGGATATTAAGCAGGGTTGCAATGTTATGGTGAAACAGGCAGAGCTTTTGAAGACAAAGTTTGGTAAAGCTTTTGCCGAGGAAGCCAGTCCGAATGAAATGATTTCTATTCCCGGACTTCATAACAGGCCGCCTAAAGAAATATCTGTCAAAAACCTGTCGCATATCATTCAGGCCAGAATGGAAGAGATTATTGAGCTGGTACATGCCGAGATCATCTATTCGGGCTTTGAAGACCGTCTGGGTGGAGGTATTGTACTCACCGGTGGCGGAGCGCAATTACAGAGTTTGCAGCAATTATTTGAATATATGACCGGAAAACCGGTGCGTATTGGCCATCCTAATCAGCATCTGGGCAAGAGTAAGATAGAGGTTGTAAAGAGCCCTATGTATTCTACGGCTGTAGGACTTGTGCTTACCGGATACAGCTCGATTGATGAAAGAGAGAACAGATATTCCGAATATTATCCAAGCGCAACGGGAGCATCCAGAAGTTCAAAGAAAGACTCCGGGGGCCAGATACTGAAAAAAATGACTGACCGGATCAAAGGATTACTGATTGATGATCTGGATGATAAAAGCAATTATTGATAAAAGTAAAGCGATCCTTAACTTAGATTAAACAAAACTCTTTACCGTTAACAGAAAATTTTAAGCCTATGTCTACACCATATAAATTTGATCTTCCCGCTCATCACAAATCCATTATAAAGGTAGTTGGAGTCGGGGGTGGTGGCAGCAATGCGGTCAACCATATGTACAATCAGGGCATCAAAGATGTGGAGTTTGTGGTATGTAACACAGATGTACAGGCTCTGAAAAGCAGTCCGGTTCCAACCAAATTGCAGATTGGCATAGGGTTGACTCAGGGATTGGGTTGCGGTGCGAATCCCGAAACCGGGCACAATGCTGCCATGGAAAGTAAGGAAGAGATAAGAGAGTTTTTCAGTGACGGAACAAAAATGGTCTTTATCACAGCAGGTATGGGAGGAGGAACCGGTACAGGTGCCGCTCCCGTGATTGCGAAGATAGCCAGAGAGCTGGATATTCTCACTGTGGGGATCGTAACATTACCCTTTGGATTTGAAGGCCGCAAGAAGCTTCAGGCTGCCAAAACCGGTATTGCAGAGCTAAAGCAGTTTTGTGATACCATCCTGGTTATTGTAAATGATAAGCTTTTTGATATCAACGATAATCTTACCATGCGTCAGGCATTTGAAATGGCTGACAATGTCCTTACTACAGCAGCAAAAAGTATTGCCGAAATCATTACAGTTACCAGCCACGTCAATGTAGACTTCGAAGATGTGAAGACGGTAATGAAAAATTCCGGAGCTGCAGTTATGGGATCTGCTGTTTCTAATGGTGAGACCAGAGCACGTAAAGCCGCTGAAGAAGCTATTTGCTCTCCGTTGCTTGACAATACGGATATTCATGGGGCTAAACGTATTTTACTTTCTCTGGTATCAGGAGAGGATGCGGAACTTACGGTTAAGGAATTGAATGAAATTACCTCATATATTGAAGAAAAAGCCGGTGATGAGGCTGAAATGATCTGGGGACAGGGTATTGATGCAAGTCTTGGCGGAAACATCCGGGTAACTATTATTGCTACTGGCTTCGATCATAATTACGAAAAAGCAGATACCGGCCGCAAAAAAGTTTTTGATCTTGAAAGAGATCAGAAGCCGGTGGCTATGACGGAATCTGTACAGGTAAAACCCGAAAGCCGTGAAATGTATGTATATGGAAAACCGGCAGAGGAAAGCCGGCCCCCTGTACAACCGGAGCCTGAACGTTATGTGCCGAATAATCCGGCCCAGAATCAGTTTGAACAGCAGAATATAATATTCAGACCGGAACCTCAGCCGGAGAGGCCTGTTTATAACAGACCTTCTGAACAGACGTCATATACGCCTGAAAGCACTGCGATGAATAGTCTGCCATACGAAGATAGAAGTGAACGAAGCAAGGAACCGGAGGTAACGCAGGGACAGTTTGATTTTGTCAATGAAATGGAGGAAAAGAAGCGTATGTTACAGCAACAGGCAATGGAGCGTATCAAGCGACTGAAAAACCTGAATACTCCTTTGGAAATTAATCCGGGTGATTTTAAAAATCAGCTGGAAGTGCCTGCTTATCTGAGACGCAAGGTCGACTTGCCCGATCAGCCACATTCTTCCGAGAAGAAAATCAGTCGTTTTAATCTCAACGATGATAATGAGATACTGGGCAACAATCGTTTTCTCCACGATAATGTTGATTAGTCAGATCAGGAACAGAAATTTCGGATATAGATAGGTTTGTTAGAAAGAAATCAGGTCTCTGACCTGATTTTCTATCAAGCCGTTCAGAAAATTATCACTGATCTTGTCGTCCAGCAGCAGCGTCTCGATCCTGGCAAGGCGTACTTTATTGGCAAGTACATGCATTCCGAGGTAATGAAGGATGTCTGTGAAATGACTCAGGGCCAGCGCACCGCCCATCGCACCGGAACCGATACCGACAAGTGCTCCCTTTTTACCTGCAAAAGGGGAAGGGTAAGACATACCGTCAATAAACAGCTTTAAAACTCCGGGAAAAGAACCATTATATTCCGGTATTACAAATATAAACTTTTCCGAAATTCTCATTCTGGATACCAGTTGGTTAAACTCTTCATTCCTACCTGTATTTTGATACAGAGTGGTATGAAGGCTGTTTTCCGGCAGCTCAGTCAGACTTATGATTTGACTTTCAACGTTTTTAGTGTCGAGCAGCATTTTATACAGGCTGGCAATCTTAAAAGATCTTGAATTGATACGATTGGTTGCTGATAGTATGGTAATCATGAAATACTTGGACTAATGAATGGAATTGTTGATCAACAACAGGAATTTTCTTATATTTAGTTGTACGTATGGGTAAAAAAAGAACAAAATCTGTACAATCCGGTACGTTTCCCGGTTTATGGTGGAAATCCGGATCTGGCCTGTTTATTTTTTTGCTGTTAGTTGCCTCATACAAAATTATTCTTGTTCCAAATATAGCTTTTCAGGCCGACAAACATCTCTATTTGGTAAAAAATCCTGTTTCTGTCCATGCTCTTGCTGATACATTAAAAAGTCACGGAGTGATTAAAAGTAGCCTGTTATTGAGATGTATGGCAGAGCTACGGGGTGTCAGCCAGATTAATAAGGGACTTTATACATTCAGGAAAAACTGGAATAATTTTAAAATCATTAGCGAGCTGTCCAGAGAGACTTCCCCTCATTATGTCCGGGTAGAGGTATCTTCGTATAAGCTGAGAAAGAATGTGGTGGAAAAAGCATGTCTTCATCTCAAAAAAGTAAATAAATCGGAGGTATGGTCGCTGCTTAGAGATCCGGTTTTTTTGGATAGTCTGGGTTATACGAAAGAAAATGTATTTTCCATCTTCCTCCCGGGCGTTTACTATTTGCCGGCTGATATAACTGCCAGAGAGCTTGTTGAAAATCTCCATCATCAATATCGATTCTTCTGGAATGAAGAACGGCAGGAGAAAGCGGATAAGCTAAAATTATCAAGGGAAGAGATTTCCGTTCTTGCTTCAATTGTATATTCTGAAACAAAAAACAGAAACGAAATGCCACTTGTTGCGGGAGTATATCTCAACCGGCTGGGGCAGAATATGCGTCTGCAATCTGACCCGACAGTTATTTATGCAGCTCATAAATTCGGAGCCAGGCGTGTGTATTTTAAAGACCGTAAGATTAATTCACCGTACAATACCTATCGCTATCATGGCTTGCCGCCAGGTCCTATCCATTGTACTCCGTCCTGGGCTATAGATGCTGTTTTGGAATATGAGGATCACAGCTATCTGTATTTTTGTGCGAAGGACGATATGTCCGGGTGCCACTTATTTACCGAGACTTTTGAAGAACATAAGCTTAATGCCGATAAATACCGGAAAGCACTGGACCGGGCCGGAATTATGTAAAAGCGCATATCAACCAAGGTTGATCAATAATAATGAGCTTGTCAGATTCAGATATTTGATGTATGTGAAATGAGGAATGTTAATGCTCTGTCACAGATTCCGAGCGGGAATTTGCTATTGTGGGATCCCAGTTCAGAGGTATTAGTTTTTTTAGAAATGTATGATATACTTTAATCCCGTCTTCCAGGCTTTGCAGACTGATACGTTCGTTTTCTGCATGAATGCTTTTTAGTTCGTCTTCAGTAAATACGGCAGGAAACAAACCGAATACCGGAATCCCTTTGTTGCGGAATATGTAATTGTCCGTAGTGGCCGGAAAAATGATTTCCAGGTTCAGACTGTTGGGAAAAACCTCCTGCAGAGACTGGCAAAGCAGTGAATAGTACTCCGGTACATGAGAGCGTGGCCCGGTTATTTCTTCATGTTCAACACTGATTTTGATACGCCTGTCATTTAGCCTCCGTCTGATCTGCCGGATAAACTGCTTTGGTTCAGTTGTCGGAATAAGCCGGCAGTCCAGTACAGCCTCTATATGCTGACTAATCTGATTATGATCGCCGCTGGATGCATTCAGATTCGTGAGAGTGATGGTATTTGTGAAAAATGAAGAAATCATAGGGTCTTTTTTGATTTCTTTTTTTACAAATGGCTTAAAAGCGAAAAATGTAAAGTTTTTCAGCACAAAACCTTTAATCCCCTTTTCTTCTTTACCAAGCAGTTTCAATGATTTGACCGGAATACGGGACAGGATAATTTCTTGCTTGCCGGTCAGAAGCCGCTGAAGAGCAAAAATCATTTCTTTGGATGCATATTCCTTTGGCGGAACTGATCCGTGGCCGGAGCTTTCAAGGTCAAGCCGTAGCTTGAGTACGACTTTTGATTTTTCGGCAGTGGAGGTGCCAAAAACAATCTTATCAGGATTGGAGCTGATCACTCCCCGGACACCGCTGCCACCTTCACCAAGCATCAGCTTGATATTTAACTTATCGAGATGATTTTCTGCAATACGCATCGCCCCCCGGTGACCACCATTTTCTTCATCGGAAACACATAAAATGCTAACATTAAACGGAAGCTCTTTTCCTTTAAGTAAAGGAAGTATTTGCTGTACGGCTGTGATTTGAGCAATTGCCATTCCTTTATTATCAATAGCTCCTCTGCCCCAGATATATCCATCCTCGATAGCTCCCGAAAAGGGAGCATATTGCCATAATACAGAATCTCCGGAGTGTACTACATCCATATGGTTCAGGAAAACGATGTTGGGTTTGCCGGAAGATACCGGGTAAATGGATGCTATAAAGTTATACGATTGATCAGCTGTGTCTAGAATACTGGTGTACAGGCCCTGTGCTTCGCAATAGGCTCTCAGATATTCACCGGCGCCTCTTTCATTATATTGCAGGGAAGGATATTGTATGTAAGCGCTGAGAGCGTATACATAATCAGGATGTACGATCTCCTGAGAACGGGAAATAATAGAACTGGTACATAAGAAAAATAAACAGATAAGAAACTTCATACCTTTCTTTAACAGACGATCCGCAATTTTATTTTGAAAGCTGAAGATAAATTCCGTTGGTCCACCCAAAACCATCCTGGGTCGGATATTCACCGCCTGCCGCTTTTATATCCGGAATTATAACATTGTACTTTTCCATCATCTTGCCGGAATGTTCAAAGACAGCTTTGTTTAAATATAGCCATCTTTGAGCAATTTTTTTGGCTGGTTTATGCAAATTATACTTAAAAAGTCCTGAAATAGCCATATACTGTAATGGCGGCCAGCCATTGGGCGCATCCCATTGCTGTGATGAATGAACCAGTGTGGTCAACAATCCGCCTCTGCTCAGAAAGTTCTTTTCCCAGATGGTGGAAATAGCTTTGGCATCTTTCTTATTTGCTATTTCAAAAAAAAGGCAGAAAGCTGCTGCCATTGTTTTCGATGCGCTTCTTTTTCGCTTAATGAAATCATAGTCCGTGTAATAGCCAGATTCCGGATTCCGGCAGTAGCTGATAATTGCTTTTTTGCGCCCGGAAGATACCCTGAGCATATATTCCAGAGAGTCTTTAGCTCCATTTATTCTATAGCATCTGGCAAGCGTTTTTTCCAGGTGATACAGGAGACAGTTTAGGTCAACCGGGACAAATGCGGTAGTACGTATAGTAGAGAGATCACTGGAATCTTCCAGCCAGCGGCTGCTGAAATCCCAGCCGGACTCGCAGGCTGCCCGGAGGTTTCTGTATAATTCGGTTGGATTATTGACGGTTGCTGACAATGTTACATCTTCTTTGTAGGACTCAGGACGGGGAGTTGCCAGATCATCCCAGTATCGGTTAAGAATTATACCGTTTCCCAGACGAACCACTCTTCGATGTGCAGTATAATCCTCGTCAAGGCTGTCCTGCCCCTGCATCCAGAAAGTATACTCTTTCAGCAGATAGGGCAAGTATTGCCGGTAGATCTGGTCGCCTTTTTCCTGCGCAATAAGATCAACCATCAGAGAAAAAAAAGGGGGTTGTGATCTTGACAGATAATACGTACGGTTTCCGTTTGGTATATGTCCGTAGACTTCAAGTAAATGGGCAAAATTGGCAAGCATGTTCTCTGCCAGTTCCGTGTAACCGCTTCTGATAAGTCCCAGCATGGTAAAATAGCTGTCCCAATAATATATTTCTCTGAATCTTCCGCCGGGCACAATATAAGGATAGGGCAGAGGTATAAGGGATGTAATTCTAAGAGTATCAGCCGGACGCTCAAGGGATTTCCATAATTGCGTCAGATGATTATCAATATCTTCGTCCGGGGTGTTTTCATCAGAGTGAGACCGGAAACTTTTGGGCAGATTAAAGTTTTGGTAAATAAATTCTGCCAGAACGAAATTACTGTCATCACTGAACTTCTCGTAGTCGTTCATAATAGCCTTAGCAGGTCGCAAGGGAATACAATCCGGAAAGATCTTGCTGTCTTCGAAAATATCAGAAAGTTGTACAGCAGGAAATAATTCTTTGTATGTTTCAATGACATCGATCTGGGCCGTAGATTTCATCATGCATGAAAGCAGCCAGACAATTAAAAATATCAGGGAATGTCTCACTCGATTAGTTGCTTTGTGTATTCTAATTATAACCGAAGGAGGTTTTTGGAGTTAGGGCAGTAAACGAATTTAATTTACTGCTTTAAAATAAAAGAGGCTGCTTCATAAGCAGCCTCTTTGTATAAAATAAGATATAACCTTTCTCAAAACTGAAGGAAAAGATTAATTATAATGCGAAAAACGCCTGAATTTTCTACTCTTTACAGGTGGTACGGCTTATTCCCTGACCTTTTTGAGACAGCTTCTTTTCGAACTCCTGCAAAAGAACTAACTAACCTGATTATCCCAGATGAGATTTAATATATTCTCTGTTCAGACGAGCTATATTGGCCTGAGTAATTTCTTTTGGACATTCTACAGAGCAGGCACCGGTGTTGCTGCAGGCACCAAAACCTTCTTCATTCATTTGTTCTACCATTCTTTCAACACGTTCAGCCCTTTCAATCTGCCCTTGTGGAAGAAGGGCCAGCTGAGATATTTTAGCAGATACAAACAGCATCGCTGATGCATTCTTGCAGGCAGCAACACAGGCTCCGCAGCCAATACAGGTAGCAGAGTCAAAAGCTTCGTCAGCATCCGGCTTAGCAATAGGAATAGCATTGGCATCCGGTACGCCACCTGTACTTACCGATACATAGCCACCAGCCTGCATGATTCTGTCAAAAGCGGTTCTGTCTACAACAAGATCTTTTATGACGGGAAAAGGAGCGGCTCTCCAGGGTTCTACAGTGATTGTATCGCCATCTTTGAAGCTTCTCATGTGCAGCTGACAGGTCGTAATACCTGTTTTGGGACCATGTGGACGGCCATCGATATACATGCTGCACATCCCGCAGATACCCTCCCGGCAGTCATGATCAAAGGCAATAGGTTCCTCACCCTTTTTGATTAGCTTCTCGTTCAGCACGTCAAACATCTCAAGAAATGACATATCCGGAGATACATCATTAACTTCGTAGCTAACCATTTTGCCTGACGATTTAGCATCTTTTTGTCTCCAGACTTTAACTGTAAGATTCATGCTGTATATGTTTTAGATATAAAACGATTCTTTAATTACTTTTTTAAAATGTAATGCTGTCTTTGCAACAGCATTACTGTTATGTGTCTGATGGCAGGTAAAACCGGCTGGAAGTTCTTATTTGTAACTTCTTTGCGTAAGTTTTACGTTTTCAAACTTTAATTCTTCCTTATGCAGAACCTCCTGAACGTCCTCGCCTTTATATTCCCAGGCTGCAACATAAGTGTAGTTTTCATCATCCCGTCTGGCTTCATTTTCAGCAGTCTGATATTCTTCTCTGAAGTGACCGCCGCAGGATTCGTTTCTGTTAAGAGCGTCATCAACCATCAACTCGCCAAGTTCCAGGAAGTCAGCAACCCGGTTTGCACGCTCAAGATTCTGGTTAAACTCTTCATTGGCTCCTGTCACTTTTACATTTTGCCAGAAATCTTTGCGGAGTTCCTGAATCAAGCCTTTCGCTTTTCTTAATCCGGCCTCATTTCTTGCCATACCGCAGTAATCCCACATGATTTTTCCTAATTCACGATGGTATTCTACTACAGTTTTTGTTCCGTTTATGGAAAGTAGCTTATGAAGACGATCTCTTACGTCTTTTTCCGCATCCTTAAATGCCTGATGATTTATATCCAGCTTGGAAGGTCCGGTTTCTGCAAGATAATTTCCGAGCGTATATGGAATTACAAAATACCCGTCAGCAAGACCCTGCATCAGAGCGCTTGCTCCCAACCGGTTTGCTCCGTGATCCGAGAAGTTCGCTTCGCCCAGGGCAAAGCATCCCGGAACAGTAGTTTGCAGATTGTAGTCTACCCAAAGGCCACCCATTGTATAGTGAACGGCTGGATAGATACGCATTGGTGTTTTGTAAGGGTTTTCTCCGGTAATCTGCTCATACATATCAAACAGGTTGCCATATTTTGCTCTTACCTGATCTTCTCCCATACGTTTAATGGCGTCAGCAAAATCAAGGTAAACAGCAAGCCCGCTTTGTCCCACTCCTTTTCCGGCATCACACTGTTCTTTCGCATTTCTGGATGCCACGTCTCTCGGAACAAGGTTTCCGAAGGATGGATACTTTCTTTCCAGGAAGTAGTCACGTTCGTTTTCCGGGATATCGCTTGGCTTTCTCTTATCTCCAGGTTGTTTGGGAACCCATACCTTTCCATCGTTTCTTAAACTTTCACTCATCAGTGTCAGCTTAGACTGATGATCGCCGGAAACCGGAATACAGGTCGGGTGAATCTGAGTAAAGCACGGATTTCCGAAGAAAGCGCCTTTTTTATGTGCACGCCATGCTGCGGTTGCGTTTGACCCCTGAGCATTGGTGGAAAGATAGAATACGTTGCCATATCCTCCGGTACATAACAATACTGCATGTGCAGCATGTGTTTCAATTTCTCCGGTAACCAGATTTCTTGAAATAATTCCGCGGGCATGTCCATCGATCACAACCAGATCAAGCATTTCTGTACGGTAGTACATTTTTACTTTTCCAAGACCGATCTGACGGCTCAGAGCGCTATAGGCACCGAGTAAAAGCTGTTGCCCGGTTTGTCCTCTGGCATAGAATGTTCTTGAAACCTGAGCTCCTCCAAAGGAGCGGTTATCCAGATAACCAGCGTAGTCTCTGGCAAAAGGAACTCCCTGAGCCACGCACTGGTCAATTATATTAACGCTTACTTCTGCAAGCCTGTGTACATTGGCTTCTCTTGCACGATAGTCGCCACCTTTTATTGTGTCATAAAACAGCCGGTATACACTGTCACCATCATTCTGATAGTTTTTCGCTGCATTTATACCACCCTGAGCCGCTATACTGTGCGCTCTTCTGGGACTGTCCTGAAAACAAAATGCTTTTACATTATATCCGAGCTCGGCAAGTGTTGCGGCTGCAGATGCACCAGCCAGACCCGTACCAACGACAATAACCTCGTACTTCCTTTTATTGGCCGGGTTTACAAGCTTAAGATTAAATTTGTGTTTTGTCCATTTTTCCGCCAGTGGTCCTTCCGGAACTTTGCTATCTAATATCATGATTGGAATGGGTCTTTTATTGTCTGAAGAAGTAGATAATTATTGGAATCATGGCAAAAGCGGCAGGTACCAGAATAGCGAAACCCGTGCCAAGGCCTTTTATAATCGGAGTATACTTGGGGTGACGCAGACCGAATGTCTGAAAAGCACTCTGAAACCCGTGATTCAGGTGAAAAGCCAGAAGAATCATGGCGCCTGCGTAAAGAGCTACATAAATCGGATTCCCGAATTTGATGATTGACGCATCATACATCGTGGTTTCCATTGTTTTGGTGATTTTGTAAGGAATAAAGAAATCACTCAAATGGACAATCAGAAAGATGAGAACCATTGATCCGGATAAGCCCATATTTCTGGAAAACCAGCTGCTGTTTTTTGAAGGTTCGCTGTAATGGTAGGATACTGGTCTTGCCTTCTTGTTCTTTGCAGTAATTATGGCTGCATACAAAATGTGAATAATAAAGCCTGAAAATAGAACATATTCCATGACTTTTATAAACAGGTTGTTGCCCATAAATTCGACATAGTCATTGAAGACTGTGCCATCCGGATTTAATAAAAGTAAATTTCCTAATAGGTGTTCCAATAGGAATGTTATCAAAAACAATCCGGTAACAGCCATGATTACTTTCTGCCCAACTGTTCCTGTTAAGGCGTTCCTAAACCAGCTCATTTCTTTTTATCTCAAATTTATTGTTAAGAAAATATGAATCTCTCAAAATTACATTGTGTGACCAATAAATCAATGGGTCATTTGGTAGTTTTTTTAATTTAATACTGGTCTAAATAATCTGCAGCGAATTTTTCCCCAAACAATATCCTTTGCTCAAAGTACTTTATAATCCGCGACTAATATATTAACAACAGTGATGAGGTATTTAATTGCATTTTGTGTTATTTTTTCGGCATGCGCTCTGCATGAGTTGAAAGCCACGCATATACGTGCAGGAAATATGACAGCTGAGTTTGTTTCAGGTTATACATGGCGTTTTTATCTTACAGTTTATACAAATATTGAAGCGATAAAGAGCTCAAACAATCAGCTGGATCTGCTGTATGCGGACATATATGTAAATGGTGTAAAGATAGATTCGGTAAGAAGAGTCAGTCGTTCGGTAGTGGGTGATTTTGCCGAAACGTACAAGAATGATTTTGTATTTAATTATACTTTTGCCGGACCGAAGGTCTATGTTGTAAGCTTTATTGAGGAAAACAGGAATAACGGAATCAGGAATATCGCCGGAGGTATGTCGGATCCGTATCCGTTTTACATAGAGACTTACGTGCTTGTCTCTTTATTATCTGCCAATGCCAATAATACACCGGTCTTATATGTGCCGCCATTGGATAAAGCTTCCGTAAATGAGGTTTTTATCCACAATGCAGGTGCTTTCGATTTTGATGGTGATAGTCTTTCCTACAAACTTGTTGTTCCCAAACAGTCGGCAACGCTCAATGTTCCCCAGTATCAGTTTATGGATGGCTTGTCTCTTGATCCTGTGACCGGAGATCTTGTTTGGGATAGTCCCCGGGAAGAAGGATTATATAATATAGCATTTCTGATCGAAGAATGGCGTAATGGTATCCGGATAGGCTATGTGCTCAGAGATATGCAGATTGCTGTGGAAAGGACAGAAAACAAGCCGCCTGTTTTGAAAATTCCTGATGATACCTGTGTAGTGGCAACTACAGAGCTGAAAGGCTTCGTGAGTGCCACGGATCCCGACAATGATCGTATTAATCTGAGAACCTACAGCGGTGTATATGACCTTGGTGCAGGTTCAGCTGTGTTTGCGCTACAGAATCCTAATCCCCAGACAAATCCTGCGGCAGGCGCTTTCAGCTGGCAGACAAGCTGCGCATTGATCAGAAAGGCTCCGTATCAGATTATTTTTAAAGCAGAAGATCTTCCCCCGAATAAAAAACAATTGTTTGATCTCAAGACTTGGAATATCCGATTGTTGGCTCCGCCAATTGAAAATCTTTCAGTAACAGGATTAACAAACGCAATACAACTCTCCTGGAAACAATATGTCTGTACCTCAACTGGTGAAGGAGTGGTTGAAATATACAGAAAGCAATGTGATTCCATTGACTTTGACATAGCGCAATGTGACCGTATGGATCCTCAATTGTATGGTTTCAGTAAAATAGCCCAGGTACGTCTGAATCATACAGAATATACCGATGATGACCAGGGAAGAGGGCTCGCTCAGGGTAATTATTATTGCTATGTTCTGAAAATACGCATTACCGGAAATAAGGGTGGTGAAAGTGCTTTTTCAGAACAGGTATGTACCTTACCTAATGTTCAGGCTCCTGTTCCCGTCAGAGTATCTGTAGTTGAAAGTGATTCTCTGAATGGTATGATCAGCCTGGCCTGGTTACCACCTTTTAATCTTGATACTACAATATATAAACCACCTTATAGCTACAGAATAACAAGGGGCAACGGCATTAATTCGGACTATTTAACGGAAATTGCCAGGTTGCAGGGGCTGGATGACACATTACATATTGATGGTCCGGTAAATAGTTATATGCCTTGGGTATATGGCATCGACTTATATGCGGGGGAGACAAAAGTTGCCGGATCGGCAAAGGTCTCCACGATAGATTTTAGCGTAACTCCCGGTTCGGGAAGTGCAACCTTGTCATGGCAGTATAATGTTCCATGGAAACAGGAGAACGCTGCTTTTTTTATATACAGGCGGAAAATCGGAGATAGTCAGTATATAACCATAGACCCGCATGGAGAAGCCAACTATACAGATTCAAATCTGGATCGGAAAGATACTTTGTGCTATTATGTTGAAGCGGCCGGAGAATATTGTCTGGATATGCTGAAAAATATACCGATTGTTAACCGCTCAGCGGAGAAATGTATCATACCGGTGGATTCGTCAGCGCCTTGTCCGCCTCAGCTTTTTATGGAGCCACCCGTTTGTGCGCCGGTCGAGCAGATAAGTAATTTACTTAGCTGGATACCAGATCAGGAAGATCCTTGCAATCCGGATATAGCCTATTATAATTTATATTTTTCACCAAGAATTGATCAGGAGGCCAGTTTGTTGCTGTCACTGAATGAATTGTCCTTTAGGCATCATGATTCGGTTTCCCTCGCTGGCTGCTATGAAGTCACAGCAGTGAGTCCCTATCATGTGGAAAGTGACCGAAGTAATCGCGTCTGTACAGATATATGTGTTTATTACGCTCTTCCCAATTTATTTACGCCCAATGGTGATGGAGCCAATGATCTTTTCAGGCCTTTACGGGAGACCCTGAATGCTTCAAGTGTCCTATTTACGGTATATAATCGCTGGGGGGGAGAATTATACCGTTATGAAGGAGATCCCTATATTTTCTGGGATGGAAGGAATGGGGGTGGAGAGATGCTGAATGACGGAGTTTATTTTTACTCAGCCCGGGTTACTTTCAGAAGAAGATTAAATCCGGACGATGATACCGTAGATTTAAAAGGCTGGATACAGCTGATCAGCCGGCTTTCCGGAAGCCGGGAATAATAAACAATCTGGATGATTGGAATTAACTGGTTAGCTAAAGCCTGTATGGTAATTACCGGATGAACTATACCGGACTATTTCCTTCTTAAAAATCTTTTCTATTTTTGCCGGAACAACAGAAATATGAAATAGATGAAAAAAGCATATGTTTTCCCCGGTCAGGGTGCCCAGTTTACCGGTATGGGCAAAGAGTTGTATGAGAAGTCTGAAGAGGCCAGGCAATTGTTTGCCAGGGCAAATGAGATACTTGGTTTTGATATTACCCGTATTATGTTTGAGGGAACAGCAGATGAACTTAAACAAACGAAAGTAACCCAGCCGGCTATATTTATACATAGTGTGATACTTGCCAAACTGGATACCGCTTTTGCTCCGGATATGGTTGCAGGTCACTCCCTTGGTGAGTTTTCGGCTCTTACGGCTGCCGGAGCGTTGTCCTTTGAAGATGGATTGAAACTTGTCTATAAAAGAGCGCTGGCTATGCAGCAGGCCTGCGAGATCAATCCATCCACTATGGCTGCAGTGCTGGGACTGGAAGATTCTAAAGTAGAAGAAATCTGTGGTAGTGTATCCGGGCTGGTCGTTGCAGCCAATTATAATTGTCCCGGACAGCTGGTAATCTCCGGTACGGTAAATGGTATCGAGGAAGCTTGTGTAAAAATGAAAGAAGCCGGAGCAAAAAGAGCGTTGCCGTTACCGGTGGGCGGAGGTTTTCATTCTCCGTTGATGGAGCCGGCTGCTAAAGAGCTGGAGGCTGCAATACAAAGTACGACATTTAGTAAACCAGTCTGTCCGGTTTATCAGAATGTAGATGCTCAACCGTCTGAGGATATCGAAACCATAAAGAAGAACCTTATTGCTCAGCTGACTGCACCGGTAAAATGGACCCAGTCCGTTCAGGCTATGACATCAGATGGAGCCGGCATATTTATCGAATGTGGTCCCGGTAAAGTCTTGCAGGGACTTGTAAAAAAGATAAGTCCGGAAGTGGAAATTGCATCTGTGAATGTTGAGTAAACTTTAGAAATAGAACAAACTGTAAAGAACGGGACTGACTTATTTTATTAAGCGTCTCGTTCTTTTTTTCGCCGGCAGATGAAAAAATATATTCTTTTTTAATGAGCATTTTTTAGATATCAGCTCAAGTCTGCTGGATTATTAATTATTTACTAGTCTGCTATATTTATTCTTTTGTGTCGATTTTTATTGTATTGATCGATATGTGCTCGTGCTGAAATAAAGAGCAGAATAAAAGGTAAAACATAACATTCCGAATGTTAATAAGTTTTAGCCAAAAATAAGCTCAATAATATTATAACATTTTAATACTTTTTTTGAATTTTCTTATATTTGAAAATTGGAATGTTATATAGTGCTGTGCTTAGGGTTTTATAATCCGGATAAAATGCAGTGAGTTTATTTTAGCATTCAGGAGTTACTTTCGGAGACAAAGTAGAATATAAAGCAAGACTTTAAGCTTTTATCATCAGAATGTCTCAAATGATTATTGACCTAAAATTTATACATATAGGAATGAATATAAAATATACTCTTAAATCCAACCCCCATCGGTTTCTTAAGGAAGCGATATTCTTGTGTTTCTGGATACTAGGTGTATCTTTTTTTGCTAACGGGCAAAATTTGAGAATTTCAGGTAGTAATGGTCACTCTGTAATTATCTGTTCCAACGGGAGTGTATTTGCCTGGGGAAGCAATGCCGAGGGACAGATCGGTCTTGGACCAGATGGCGTAACACCTTATCCTAACGCATACTATTCAACACCTCAAAGAGTGTATGGGCTGTCTGAGATCTATCAGGTGGATGCAGGATCTGGCGGGCATACATTGGCATTGACTTGCGATGGTCAGGTTGTTTCTTGGGGTAGAAATGATTACGGCCAGCTGGGTGGCGGTAATAAAACCTCTCACGAAGCCAAAGCTGTCTACGTCAGAGGTGTTGGAGGAACAGGTAACCTTACGGGGGTCTCTTATGTTTCCGGAGGTAATGACGAGTCATTTGCAATTATGCAGGATGGTCGTTTGGTCGCCTGGGGGCAAAATGATAAAGGACAGTTAGGTGATGGTACAACGACGGAGCGTTTAGCTCCTGTATATGTGCTTACAGCAGCGGGTACTCCTCTCACGAATGTCATCATGGTAGAAGCCGGTGATGAAAACGGTTATGCGCTTACGGCTGACGGAACAGTGTATTCCTGGGGCGATGCCGCGGATAATAGTGGGCTGGCTTTAGGAAGGCCTTTAGCCAATAACGCCTATGCAAGACCGGTACAAAAAGAAGGAGGAGGAAATCTTACTAATATTGTATCTATTTCGGCAGGTGACAGACATTGTCTTGCAATAGACGCAGACGGATATTTGTGGGCCTGGGGCGGAGACTGGGGACATGGTCAGGTAGGAGACGGATATAATACAGGTGGTTATTACACACAGCAATTTGCTACCAGGGTTATTGCCGGTGAAACTGCTTCTGCTCCCGCTTTATGGAAAACCGAATTCCTTGGTGGGCCTTCTAATCCGGTTGTTTCAATTGCAGCTGGTCAGGCCCACTCCCTTGCAGTGCTTGCTGATGGAAGGGTATTAACCTGGGGATCAAATGGTAATTTTAACTGTGGCCCTAACTGTTCAACACCTGCCGGGCAGCTGGGAGTGGGAAACCGGTTTACGACGTCTGCCAGTTATTCAGACGCAGATGCTGCAAACACTGCACCCCTTATTGGATTAAAGTGCGATGGGACTCCTTTGACTAATGTTGTGGAAGTATCTGACGGAGATGCATGGTCATTTGCATTGACCGGAGATGGAAAAATCTTTGTAGCTGGTTGGAACCAGCAAGGCCAATTGGGATTAGGTAATACGAATAATTCATTTTGTTTCAGGGAATTAACTATCCCTGATTGTGGTATTACGTCGCCATGTCCTAATCCTGATTTGGGTCCGGACTTTGAGGCCTGTCCGGGATTTACGAAAGAGTTTAATGTCGGAACCGTTTATCCTGGCTTTGAGGTTCGGTGGTATCTTGATGGAGTTTTGAAAGCTACTGAGGTGGTAACGGGAACACCTAAACAGGTAAGTTATGAGGTTGCCGGGGAGTTTGGTGAATGGAAAGTTGAAATTGAAGATAAACGAAATGCAACCGAAAGACCTTGCGAACCTTGTGAATTAGGTGAGGCTACAGTAACTATTTCAGAATGGCCTATTCCTTTTGCTCTGAGAGATCTATACTGGTGCAATAATATGATGTTGCTTAGTGTGAACGGAGATGGAGAGTATAACTGGTATACCAGAGCTACCGGAGGAACACAGATAGGCAGCACTTCTGAAGGAGATACAACAATTATCGATCCGGCTCCTTTTGCTGCGAGTCTGGAATATGATGCCTTGACCGAGACCTATACAGTATATGTTGAGGATGCTACTATATTTTCGACTACTACAGGGCGGAGAAACGCTACAGGACTTTCAAATTCTGCTAATAATGGTATGAATGGTGATGATTCATATCTGCAGTTTGATTTGCTGAAACCTCTTACTATTGAGGCCGTTTCTGTCAATGTTCGGAAAGACGGAGGCCCGGGTAGTGTGACCGTAGAAATAAGAAATTCAGGGGGTACTACCGTTGCTTCCGGTACAGCGACTTCTTCCGGAGCAGCGACCGGCTTCTTCCCTCTGGAAGTACCTATTAATTCAACGACGCTTCCTATTGGTACTTATACAATTGTCGTAACGAATGGAGGTATACAAGCTTATGTCGATGGTTTTTCATATCCTACCAGCTATGATGGTTTAATATCTTATGTTAATAACCATTCAAAGTTTAATCAATATTACAACCCCAATCATCTGCCGTATTATTATAACTGGAAGGTTAAGTCTGGTTCGGATTATCCTTGTGGCAGAGTTGCTGTGGAAATACCTAAAGACTGCCCGCCTTGTGTTCCGCCACAGTCAGTTACAATGCAGGCTCCTGCTAATGACACAATTCATATTTGTATTGAAGAGAGCCTTAATTTAAACTTTGATGTTGATACCATAGCGAATGGTGCATTAGAAGGATATGTTTATACCTGGTTCTTCAATAATAAATCAACTCCTGTGACTGGTTTTAATCAGAAGGCTTTTACAGGTAATCAGAATGACCAGGAAATTGGGTTTGCATCAATAGCGCTTACCAATGGAGGCTGGTATTTTGTACGTGTCGAGGATGGTATAACTGGGGATACTAAGTGTTACTTGGAGGACAGTGTATTTGTTGTTGTACATGGCAAGCCCTTACCGGCGGTGTTGTCAGGGGATTTAGCTGCGATGTGTGAGGGTAGTTCTCGCTATATCCGTGTTAAGGATGCATTAGCTA
>JAEVZS010000026.1 GCA_023392125.1 Bacteroidota bacterium | reverse complement strand
TGTAATACAGTCCGGTTTCCACATCGTGGTATTGTCCCTGAAAACGGAAAGGGATAAAGCCTTCACCACCAGTACAGCTTTTCACTTCTCCGTAGGCTGCCAGTTCACAAGCCCAGACCTTTTCGCCACTCTGGTTGTATGCCTCCTTGGGTGTGCCCAGGTAGTCGCTGATGATGGTACATGCCTGATGGGCGGCTATTCTGGCTGCCGGCTTGAAGCTTCCTTCATCAAATACCCAGGTAATGAGATTTTCGACCGGCTCTTCCCGGTCTTTGACCAGCATGCCATTTTCGTTCAGTACGGATATGGGCCGTTCGGTCAGTGTATACTTCCACTCATGGAGCGGAGTATTTCCGTCCCAGAGCCATCGGGTGATCGTATTGTCAAAGATCTTGGCTGTTCTTCTTCCCAGGGCATCGTATTCAAAGATAACGCTTTTGCCGTCGGGGCGCAAGACACTACGAAGCATGCCGTTGCCACCCCATTCATATTTCCAGCACCCGTCCGGAGTCTCTTTTTCAGTCAGATTCCCTTCTTCATCGTACAGGTACTTTTTTTGTCCGCTTTCAGTCAGTTTTCCGCCGGCGCTGTATTTCCGGTCTTTGTGGTCTTTATTCTTAAATATATTGCCGACCTCATCACGGAAGTAATTGTCGTAGTCACCAGTGCCGGCAATACTTCTGATAAGGTTATCGAAATGATCATACTCAAAGACCTGGCTGGTATCGCTGATCAGATCGTGTATGCGGTGGAGCTTGTCGTTTACTCCCCAGTGGTATTGTTTATGCCGGAGCAGCCTTCCTCTTTCCCCGCTGGTTTTCTGTTCGCGTACACGCCCTGCCTGGTCATAGGCAAACCGGTTTCGCACATTCGGGGCAAGGCGTTCGGTTTCCTGCCCCAGTGCATTATAGTGGATAGCAGCTTCCCACCGGCCGGCGATCATATGCTCTACAAAGCCTGATGTATTGCGTGTGAGCTGTATATCGGCGCCAAGACTGCTTTGGATATGGACCCGGTTGCCCGATTTGTCGTATTGGCTTTCGATCAGATAGCCATCCTGTTCCTCTTTAAGAATGCTGCCGTTTTTATCCCGATGGAATACCAGCCGGCTGTTTTCGTTGACTGCTTCGATAAGCTGTCCGTCACGGTTGTAGCTGTAGGTCTCCCAGCTTCCATCGCTGTGTTCGGCACGGACAATCCGTCCGTTGAGATCATATTCATAAGTCGTATGACGGCCGCCGGGCCGTTCGGTTTTCAATACTTTTCCGGCCCGGTCCCGGAGATACCTTCGTGTAAGTCCGTCGAAGCCTGTTTCCTGTATAATATGCCCGACAGCATTGCGGGCAAAACGGTAAGTCTCACCGTGCTCGTTGACCAGATACCGGAGCTGTTCTTCCGTATCGTAATGAAACTGTATTTTTACTCCGTTTTCTTCGCGGCTTTTCAGGCTGCCCATTGGAGTATAGGTAAAATTGACGCAATGATCCCTGTCCCTGGCGCATAGTACCTCGTTGTAGGCATTGTAGGTCAGCTGGATATGATTGCCATCGGGCAGATCGATCTGACAGGGCCTGCCAAGTTCGTCATATGAGAAGTGTTTTGTGCGTTTTTCGGGATCGGTGGAGCCGGTACACAAGCCGAAAGGATCATAAGTCCAGGTAGTTTGTGCCTTGTCCGGCAAAATGGCGCTGATCAGATTATGATCTTCATCGTATTCAAGCTTTGTGAGGTGCCCCTGATTGTTTCTGATCGTTTCGGGCAACCCTTCGGTATTGTATTCAAAGGAAGTAACTTTACCATCCGGGTTTTCGAGGGAATGGAGAAGCCCCCTGTCATTATAGACCCGTACCGTACTGCCGCCGCCGGGGCTTATGCTCAGAATGATCCGGTCATCTTCATTGTAAATTCGTGTAACGGTGCTTCCGTCGGGCTGTACAATGCCGGTAAGGTTGCCCCGGTCGTCATAGGTATAACCGGTGATATTTCCTTCCTGATCAATGTTCCGGTATGGCTCCATGTATTCGGTATACTCATGAAAAGTATGGTTGCCATCCGGATCTGTAACCTGTGTGCAGAGACTGTTTTCATCGTAGTAGTAGATGGTTTTATGTCCCAGCGAATTGGTTACTGTGTTTTTGCCTTTGCCATATTCAATCCAGCCTTCGAGGATTCCGCCGTCGCCCCATGTATGTATGCAGCGTGCTCCGGTAGCGGGGCCATCGTATTCCCAGTAAAAAGTTTGCCCGTTTCGGTCTGTTTTGGCCACCATCAGGTGGTTGCTGTAGCGCATGTGGGTAGACTGGTTGAGCGGATCTGTAATCCGGATAAGATCTCCGGCTTCATTGTAGCAGTAGCTGACCAGGATCTTCTCCTGATTTTTGTGTGTCAGGGTAATTTTATCGATCAGGTTGTCTTTGTTGAGATGCAGCCTGACATGTCTGCCCGCAGTATCGGTGATGAGAGTCAGATGACCGGACTGGTAAGTAAAGCCGATAGATAATCCGGTAGGATTGGTCAGTTGAGCAGGGCGGAACAGGTCTGTTTCAACCTGCCGGAAGGTCCAGACTTCCTGTGTTTCATGATCTTTGAGAAGGTATGTGCCTGAATATGCATAGGTGAGAGACAGCTTTTCGGAGCGGTTATAAAAGCTGTCGCCCTCACTGATCATATGGGGAAAGGTGGCCGGCCTTCCATCGGGCAGTATGAGCAGGCAGAAATCTTCTTCCGGATAAATATGCAGCGCCAGGTCATAATTGTGATGCATACCATGTCCGAGCGGACCCTGATAGGAAGAATCGGAATACCAGCGGCGTTCCCAGTGTATAGGTATGGGGCCAGGTATTTCAAAGTCGGTACCTTCATAGACCATACGGCCATCGATGAGATCTACAGGCTCAAAGCCCATACGGCACCGGATGGATTTGAGCCCTTTGGTAAATTTGCTTTTGGTTTTTTTGAGGCTTGCTGCTGCTTTTTTTGCCAGCTTGCCGGCTCCTTTCAGAATGCTTCCGAAGGCATAGGACATTACAAGCTGCTTGAGGATCCCCAGCAGATCGGGTGCATAAGGGCCGCCTACCATGACTGGCTTGCCCATGGGCAGCGGGATGCTGTAAGAAGTTGGCAGGAACAGGCTGGGAATCGGCTTCATCTTTTTTCCCGGGCTCAGTGAAAGCGGAATACCAATATCATTGCAGGTCATCGTCATATAGCCGGAAGGGCTTAGCGCCACATCTTCGGCTTTAACTTTCAGACTTCCGAAAAAATTTACGGATTCATGACCAATCATCGGGGCAAGCAGAAATGGTCCGCCCATAGGTATATGCATCATAATGGCGAGCATACCGGAAGTGTCACTGATTCCGCGGGGTACGCCGTTGATAAAAACAGTCGAGCCAACAAAAGGTATATAGTCCATGGGGTCCATAACCAGTCCGATAAAAGGATGCGGAATAGGAAGAGGCCCTATGGGAAAAGTGATTATATGAATATCCAGGCCCAGTACTAAGGTCAGATGTTTATTGGCTAATAGCATAAATACGCTGTGAGGAAGAGTTTAAAACTGGTTATACAATAAAAAAGCGTTTTTTCTTTTTGGTATCTTCTTTATACTTTCTGGCTGTTTCCATCCAGTCTGACCCTGCCAGTCTGGTCATAAACTGATTAATCTGAAGACAGTTTTCCTTTTGTTTCAGGTTGTGGCAATACTGATAATAATCAAATCCGATATAGATCATACAGGAGGTCTGAAGCTCTTCCGGCAGGAGACCTGTCCCGGTTTCGTAGGCCCTGGTCAGCAGATCAGCATATTTTTGTGTATCGGCTTTTTCATACAGATTATAGGCCTGCCACCAGGCCGTCAGCGCCTGAACACTTTGTTGGTACTGTAAAGCCAATTCGCCTTGTTGGGTATATAAATCAGCGGCTTCCAGGTTTTTCCCGTTTTGTTGCCGGCAGGCTGCCAGATAGCCATAATGCAGAATAATCAGTGACTGACAGGCAGCATCGCCAAGCTGAAGACCTTTCCGGGCTATTCTTAATCCCTGATCGAGCAGTTGTTCAATCTCTGCTGTTTTTTTGAAGGTGAATAGCATGCCTGCATAGGTGAGATGGGCAGTAGCGAAGAAATGATTATTCCCGGTATGCTGTGTTATTTCCAATCCTTTTTTGCCCCACAGATGCAGACGGGTGAGATTATTGTCTTTGACAGCATTTCCCATTTCCATTACACATTTCCGGAATTGAACATCGGGAGCGTTGGGATCGCCTGCGGTAGCCAGCTGGCTCATTGCCTTACTCAGATTAATATCCGGCCGTAAAGTTCTTACCCGGTGGGCCTCTTGCTTGAATAGTCTGTCAAAATGGCGATCGTCATCCGAATCAAAAACCATAAGCATAACCTTATCCGGTATACCAGTCTGCATAAGCTGACTTAACCACTGGCTGTATGCTCCCGTGTCCGAAACTAAATAAGGAAAAAGCGCCAGCGCCAGCCGGGTTGTCGGATCGGGTAGCGCTTTTTGAAATGAAGTGAGCATCTCAAGAAGCAGATTGTCCGGGTCGGTAGTTTCAGCGCCAAGCAGCGCTTCATACCGTGTAACATCCCAGAAGAACTCAACTCCTTGTGCTTTTAACTCCTGAAATGTTTTTTCATCACTACGAAAGGAATCAATCCAGTCTTTAATAATGGCTGCGCTGTGTGACTGAGCGGAAGTAAATGAAGTAAGCAGTACGATTACTACTTCAGGGAATTGTCCGTTGGCAGAAGATTCCAGACGAAGGAGTCCTTCATATAATCTGGCTTCTCCCTGGCGCATCAGCCAGCGAACGAGCTTGTATTTTTCAACCGGCGATACTTCTGTAATCCATTGCTGCTGCAATCTGGAGATAAGAACAGCAATGGGATTGTGTTCGTTAAACATAGATATTACCCGCAGTTTAGATTCAATATTCCTCCTTTCAGGTTGGTCATTGTAGTACCTTCTACATCGATAACACCAGTACTTTGAAGTTTTAGCTGGGTAGACCCTTCCAGTTCAAGGGAAGGGGCGCCTATGGCTACTTTTGCCTTACTGTTTACAGTCGTTTTGCTGGATCCGTCTACCGATACTTCTTTTGAATCGATGGCAACACTGTTGGTGCCTTCGATGGTGACTTTCTCATCAGCGATGATATTGATTTCTTTTGACTGAATATCGATTTTGTCCGGTGCGGATATGGTCATGGTACCATCTCCGTTTAGTGTTACGGTACTTCCGCCCGGGTCGCTGATCACCACACTGCCTTTGGCGTCATCCAGCGTAACGGTGCATCCGCTCTTGGAGGTCAGGCTTTTGGCATTGTTTCCGCTTCCCCCGCCGCCGCCGCTTTTTCCATTAAACATGCTTCCCAGGACAAACGGACGATTGGGATCATTGTACCGGAAGCTTATAACTACCTGATCACCGACTTCCGGGATAAACACAAATCCTCTGTTTTTGCTTACCTTATCGCTGCCCCCTGCGTCGGGAGTCAGAATACGGAGCCAGTCGGTCCACAGGTTTTCTTCCTGCTGCCAGAGCATCTGGACTCTGACTCTCCCCATGCCGTCCGGATCATTATTGTCTTTTACATAAGCGATCTGGTTTTCTGCAACCGGCTTAGGGATCTCGGGCACCGGTACTACCTCATTGTAGGAGGGAATGGCTTCGAAGCTGTTTTCATAGGCACCTGTGCCGTACAGGCGATGTTCTACTCTGGTGACTATGTATTCTCCGTGCTCCTCATGCCCGGGATCCGGACTTTTCTTCGATACTTTTACTTTGATATAGTGCCCAAGCTTAACTTTGGGACTGTCGCCTTCGCCTTTTAGCAAAACAGTGGAAGCAGCTACTTTTTGCTTATGTACTTTTGAATACCTGTCAAGATCTCCCTGGGAGCTTACCCTGACTTTTACCGGCTGCCTGACCGGCTGCCGGTATAGATGTTCAGAAACTTCGAGCGCTTTTTGGGTATAGCTCCCGGTCTGGCCGTACTGCCCGGGAAGCTTTCCCTGCAGCAGCTGATCATTTTTGGAGTTATAGCTATAGTGATTGATATTGGCGGGCATCAGCTTCATGGAAAAATTCATGGAGCTTATATGTTTTCCGTAGACCAGATCAACAGATTCCGGTGATGCGGGTTTGCCCAGGTAAAGATTCAGTCCGTCATAAAAGAAGGACTCTCCATACTCAGTAGCAAGCCGGTTGATAAAGCGAAAGTTGCTTTCACCATATTGACATATATAGGGAATACTGTCATTAAAAACCGGATTATTGCAGACATTCATGTCATTGGAAGCAACGTTTTTGGTACATTCTCCCAGTAAATCTTTGAGTGTCCGGTTTTCAAATGAAGTATAGTGCGGGCCGCCTTCCATAAGAAAAGTCGGGCTATAGCCTTTTAATACGATTTTCCCCCACAGGCCCTCTTCCTGAGACAAGCCTACTTCGGTAATAATGCCTTTGAACGTATTGTCCCCTGCTTCTTTGTCCCCGAAGCAAACTGTCAGAAAACGTCCGACATAATCCTGCGCGTCTTCTAGGGTAACACTTTCTGCTGATTGAAATACATCCTGATCCAGGGTGAGTTCAAAGGTATGGTGTGCGTTGAATTCCTGACGAACAATAAAGCTGCCGAAATAATGCAACTCTTTTCCATCAATATTCATTTCGTACAAAATTTCTTTTGCCATCGTCCGGTAGCTTAGATTTTAGATTTGGTAAAGCTGAAAAAAACAGGTTTGGTCCTTTATGTTTGTATAAACAAAGGAAAAGAGATCATTGGCCGGAAATCAGAATATCATACAATACCGGTATCGTCCCTGAATAATCATAAATTATAAAACAGCGGAAACTCAGGGACGATACAGTATTGATTGTTAATTAAGCTTTGGGCCAGCGGTTGTCATGCTCGGCATTGCCCAGCTTAATCGTTTCGGCAGAAATGGTAAACTTGATAGTCATGGGAGTTTCTCCTTTGACATCAATACCTTCCTGATAGTAAACAATGTATGAGTTTTCGAAGCTGAGCTCTTTCATTTTCGCGTCTTCGTCATGCTTTTTGAAGGTGACGGATCCGCTAAATGGTTTGAACTGGCTGTTGACCATTTTTTCGATAATCGAAGTATCGGAGGTTGATTCGATTTCAAAAGAAATACGCCCTCCGTATACATTAGAGGATGGTCTTCCTTTTGGATCGGTATCTCTGCTCATATTAAAGGAGCAATTCAGGATATCGAATTTTGCTCCGGCGATGTTAAGTTCTGCTCTGAAAGCCATAAAAATTGTTGTTTAAATTGTTGAAAAAAAAGAAGAAATTTATGATTGGTTATACTCGCTGTTCCAGCTGGTGCCATCATCTCCTTTTTGCCCGTCAAGTTTTACCACAAAGCTTTTGGCGGGAAAATAGGGAGTGATATGTATGTCGATCAGAACCCGGTCCTTTTGATTCGGGTCCTGCTCCAGACGAAGAATTTTGAATTTCTCGATCAGACGGTCCGGACCTTGTATGCTGTCAAGAAACTTTACAATCTGACTGCGCAGATCGGCTTCCAGTCTGGATGTCCAGTTCTCAAAAGCTCTTCTGTTGAGGAAGTCAAAAAGTACTTTGGTGATGTAATCAAATACCCTGACGACGGAGTAGGTCTGTAGGCCCAGGTTGTCTCCGTTAAACAGTGTTTTGGCCGAGAAGGCCATGACTTTTCCGTATTCATTGACCATCGGAACAAGGCCTATCTTTTCCAGATGGGATATTTCACTTTTCTTAAGGTCAAAACTGACCGCGTCAACCTCATTCATGCTACCATGCTTTTTACCGGCTGTGACCTGCGACATCATGGTATAATACATTTTCCCGGCCAGTGCAGCAGAAGGCGGTACGAACAAGTCTTCTTCCTCTCCGGCCTGCTCAACCTTTCCTCTTCCTATGAGCCAGTTGCAGGTCATAATGATATTGGATCTGTATGCATCGCCCCCAGTATAGTTACCATCGGTAAAAAGATCGATAACATCGTCCGGAGTATCGAGGTTGGCAAAGTCCGTGACCAGCATTACCTTATTTTCATGAGCGATTTTGGCCCATTTTTCCACCACTTTGTTGGGACCCATATAGCCTGGTATTACCAGAAGCGAGTAATTGTCGCGCAAGTCAAGCCGGTCGTAGTTTTGCTTTAGCTCTTCAGCTACATAGTCGATGAAGCGGGAGTTGTCAAGATCCGTCATTTGCTCCATTGATGCGTTCATGATCGTGGTATTGCTGACCTTGTCGGATTCTGTATTTTTATAAAAAAGAGCGACCGAACGATAGCTTTGCTCCAGCTCCCGGAACGCATTAAGCGCATGTCCCAGGTTCTTATTGAGCAGCTGATGTGCTTCTTCCGCTTTTTTCTCACTGATTTCGACTATTTCTGCTGCGGAACCACCCTGACTGAGTAATTCAATCCAGGTTGCCAGATTTTTCTTAAGCTGTTCCCGCTCGTTTTTCTTGCCGGGATCGGTCATGAAAATATTTTTCCGGGCTTTTCTTTCCGGACTCACATTGGCAATACCATCAATGATTGATTCCATGAAGGAAAAACCGCCTACTTTATCGAGTTTGCGAAGATTGCTCTCGAGGCTGGAAGCTACCTGCTCTTTGCTCCGTGCAATGGTTTCCTGAGTGTTTTTTTCCTGTAATGACATAAAACTTATTTTAGTCCTGTGATTTTAACTCGTCCAGCAATGCGGTTAATGCTTCGATAAGTGCCTGACTGCTTTCCGGGTTTGCTGTTAATCCCTGAAGTACTTTGTTGCTTTTGAACTGTTTGGCGATTTTGCTATACTGGTTTACTTCGCTATCCAGCTCCGAAAGGTATTGACTGTTCTCGACAACCTTTTTCACGCCGAAATCCCCAAGATTGGAAAACCGGAACTCTTCTTCTTTGCTCCCGCCTTCCTTTGTTTCAAACTCTACAGTACATTCCGGCTTGAAATGCGCGAATACCTCTTCTGTAGTTTTCAGACCATACACGGCCTCTGGTTTAGGCGGATCATTGACTGTAAGCTTTTGCACAAACAGCGTCTTGTTATTGGCGATTTCGGAGATCGCTTCTGAGGCATCTGTTTTAACTTCATTACCCCCTATTCCATAGTTGTACATAGACATATTAATTTAGGATTAAACGTTTTCTTTTTCCGTATCCATAGCGGTTGTTACAGTTTCGGAATCAGTGTTTTTGATTATGTTCCAGGTTAATTCATTTTTATCCGGTGCAAAGTCGGCAAGAAGCACGTCATCATGTACCAGTTCTCCTGCTACGATCATGCGGGCTATGGGGCGTCTGAGCTGATTGCGTATGACACCGCTGAGTTGCCTTGCTCCGTAGTGGGGAGTAAAACCGGATTGGGCAAGATGCTGTGTAGCTGCTGGTGTAAGTTGCAGACGGATACCCTGACGTTCCAGGCTGTGATGCAGTGAAGAAAGCTGTATTTCCAGAATCCGGACTACATTTTTTTCGCTGATAGGAGCAAAGGGGACGATTTCGCTTAGTCTTGCCAGAAACTCCGGACGGAAATGCCGTGCCATTACTTCCATAAGCATCTGGGAGGACGGTATAAGTCCTTGTGCGAACTGACTGGTTATCCACTCACTTCCGATGTTGGAAGTAAAAATGATTATGGCGTTACTGAAATCTCCTTCCTTGCCAAGCTTGTCATGCAATACCCCTTCATCCATAATTTGCAGAAAAATATCAAAAACAGAATGATGGGCTTTTTCGATTTCATCAAAGAGTACTACCGAGTATGGCTTTTGACGAATCTTATTAACCAGCATTCCGCCTTCTTCATAGCCTACATAGCCGGGTGGAGCGCCATACAGCAGGGCAGCAGAATGTTCCTCTTTAAATTCAGACATATCAAAGCGGAGCATGGATTTTTCATCATTGAAGAGAAATTCGGCCAGTGCTTTGGTAAGCTCGGTTTTTCCTGTTCCCGTAGGGCCCAGAAAGAAGAAAGAGCCAATCGGCTGACCTGGTTTATTGAGACCGCTTCTGGATTCAACAATTGTATCAGCCAGCGTTTTAATGGCAGGATCCTGACCTACTACCCGCTTTTTCAGGTAGGATTCGATATGGAGAAGTTTTTCCTTTTCCTGAGCTTGAATCTTTCCGGCCGGAATGCCTGTTTTATGGGCTATAACGGCAGTCAGATCCGAGCAGGAGACTGATGTACGTTTGAGCCTGGCTGCATTTTGCACACCGTCGGCCAGTGTTTTGATTCTTTCCAGAATAGCGTCAGGAGTATTCAGGACAGCTTCCTGTTCCTGCAGATTATTATGAAGAACAGGACTTGTTTTATTGATAAGTGAGTGATAAAGCCATTGGAGCTCTGCAATTTTTTCATCTTCCGGAAGATCTGATTCCTCAATCAGGGAAGCTTCTGTAAGAAGCCGGCCGATCTCCTCAAAAGGCGCTTCATGGATCATTCGCAAGGCAGACATGGTTCTGTCAATGAGGTCAATGGCTGCATCAGGAAGTTTTTTGTCTTTGCAATAACGCCGGGCGAGACGTATGGACTCACCGATGGCGTCAGCTTCCAGCGATAATCCGTGATGTTTTTCATACGCAGGCAGGAGTGCCAGTATCATTTTCTGAGCAGTGACAACATCAGGCTCCTGTACAGTCAGTGTTTCAAACCGCCTGCTGAATGCTGCGTCCGGTTCTATGTATTTCCGGTATTCTTCCTGTGTTGTAGCCCCGATGAGCGTAAGCTCTCCCCGGGCCAGTTCGGGTTTGAGGAGATTGGCAATGCCGCTACCTGCCGGTCCTTTCGGATCAATCAGCGTATGGAGTTCATCAATAAACAGGACAGCTTTTTCGAATTGCCGGAGATCTTTGATGATTTTTTTCAGACGATCCTCTACTTCTCCTTTATAGGAAGCCCCTGCCAGTAAGGCTCCGGCATCCAGTTCAAACACGATGGCATTTTTTAAACCGGATGGAACCTGTCCGTTGACAATCGTTGAAACAAAGCCGTCAACCAGCGCCGATTTGCCGACTCCCGGCTCTCCGATCAACAGGACATTGGGCTTATTTCTCCGGCCGATTATTTCGGCCATCATCAGCAGTTCCTTGTCTCTGCCGATGACCGGATCGGCTAATCCTTCACGGATCCGGCTGTTTTTGTCGAGACAGTAGGTGAAAAGGGCGCCGCTTACGGAAGTTTCGGAAACATGCTGACTATCCGGACTATGAAACGATTTCTTTTGTATGCCTGCTGAATTCAGAAGTGCTTCAAGTATTTCATTTTCTTTCAGCGGGAGACTCTTGAGCTGCTCAGCAGGGTAACCATATCCTGGCTTTACGGTGGCAGTCAATACACATATGGGATCAATGATATCCAGCCCGATCCGTAGGCGGATTTTGTCGGCTTCATCCATGATACGGACAATGTCTTCGCCCGGAATAACTTCATTGGAGAAGCTTCCTGCCCGGGGATATTCCTCAATACGGACCTCGGCCCACTCTGTAATGTAGGAAACATCTTTACCCAATGATTGCATAAAGCCCTGCAAACCGGCCTCTTTATGCATTAGAGCACGCAGAAGATGGGAAGCCCCGAGGGTTTCGTTTTTGTGTTCACGGGCAAATGCACGTGCAATTTTAAATACCTCTCTCAGGCTTTCACTTATGTTCAGATACTGAAGCATGAAAAAGCTGTTTTTTAAAAAAAAAATAAAAAAACGCTGACCGCGTACACGATCAGATGACACTATTATTTTTACTATATGGATGGCGCGTGGCGATCCTGGTTTTCTACAAAAATTATCAAAAATCCCTCTCCCGCTAAAAAGTCTGTACCCTCGAAAAAATCATACAACCGGTTAAATTTAATGTTGAAACACAATATGTTTCAATTCAAAATTTAAGATGCTGAAAAAGAATTTTTTTCTAAAGGTTAAAAAAAATACTGTTATAAACAACAGCGAAAAAATAAATAGTAATGTTTTTTTTATTAATTTCGTTTTCGAAACGAGCGGTATTTTTCTTCTTCCTCCCGCTGCGACCGGAAATCATTTATATAATCGAGGTATTTTGTATGCAATTGTCTGATCTGATTTTCAGGTATGTATTTTTACCGGTTTGCTCATTGTTGCTGGCATTGGTTTTATTCCTTCTGAACAGGCAAAATGAGCTTATTAAAGGGAAATATCTAGTATTATTTCTGATCATATGCGTGCTCCCCTTTGCTGTAGCAGGCTTGCTGACTTTTACAGGAGTTGCTTTCATGCCATGGGGATATGTTATGAATCAGTTTGTTTTTCTTTTTATCGGTTACTGGTACTCGGAGAAAGCATTACTGTATTTTTCAGGGAGCAGTCATCTTTTAATAAACCGGCTTAGCCTTTTTCTGGCTACGATGGTAATTATGATTTCCGGTGTTTATTTATTTGCTACGGTATTTAATTATTTCGGGAAGCTTGATTACGGTTTTTCCGCAGCAACGTCCACTGTTACCTTTCTGATTCCGCTATTGTGGAAACTGAGTTATTACGCAATGCTGGATATACCGGCCGAGATATACAAAGTCTGGAAATATGACCCGCTGTATCAGGAGCCGGTCTTTACTTCAGAGACTATTGACAGGATTGTAGTTGTGGAACTTGAATTAAGCAAGAGCCCCCTTGTCCCGGAGTATGTGAAGGTAAAGGCAAAGGCTCCGGTGCATTTTAACTTCGGGGAATGGTTTCAGATGTTTATTAACAATTATGCATTGAAATATCCGGAAAACCGGATTGAATTTGAGGACGCCAACGGAGACTTATACAATTGGATTTTTTATGTCAAACCCGGGATTGTTAAAGGAAGAAAATACATTGATCATGAAAAGACCATTGAGGAAAACGGACTGACAGAAGATGCCTGTGTGATCGTATGTAAACGTGTCGATAACAATTACCAATCAGCAATGATAAGCTATGATATTTCCCATAACTAATTTCCCGGTAAACTGGGTGGATGGAATGAAAATTTCCAAAGATCATTTCATTGATTCAGACAAGCATTTTACTGATCTGATCAGAGACTTTGCATCGGTTTATGTAACGGATAAAAACTTTGGGTTGCTACCGCCGCCTGCCGGAACAAAGAACTATCCGGATCTGAGACTTAATTCAGCCTATTCGGGCAGAGCAGAGCTTAGCCTGAATTGCTGCAATGCGCTGACATCCGGTGGATTCAGAATAATGGCAGATTTTCATCAGGTCGATGGTAACTTTTTCAGCCAGAGTTTTGATACGTCTGCATGGTCAGAAGATTCGATATATGATGTGCTGCTGGTAGCTAATCCATACAGCAGACAGCCCAAGGGTACGCCTTCACTGGAAGAAAATCCGCCCCGGCATCCTTATACGGATATAAGCTATCGTCTTGAAATACTACCGGAAGAACGCATCTCATCGAGAGAGCTGGGACCTTATCATTTTGTTATCGGCAAACTGACAATAAAGCATGGGGATGTTAAATTACTGACTGACTATATTCCTCCATGTGCATATATATGCAGTCATCCTGAGCTGGAGCGGTTTTCTGCCTTAGCGCTTCGGGTAATTCGTGCTGTTCAGAATGACTCCTTCTCCATCATAAGGAAGGTGCATGAAAAAAATAAACTGTCTTCCCTGGCGCACAGTTTTACAGATATATGTACGGTGGTACTTAATTATATATCATCCGTTTATTTCCAGCTGACCAATGAGATGATGTACCTTGCTCCGGTACAGCTTGTTGGCTGTCTGTCTTCGCTGGCAGGCCTGATCCATACAAATCTGAAGACAATGCATCCTGAGGCAAGAGAAGAATTGCTGAAATACATGTATGAATGGACTGAACATACCCCTGGCGGATTTGATCAGATGCTGCAGAAGGCAGTTGAAATAACATACGATCACCATAATATTCGTGTATCTCTGAGTGTTATGCAGTCTTTTCTTCAAAACATGGAGACCATCTGGAATAAAATGAATGCTCTTGAGTTTATAGGGCAGCGGAAAGAGAATCTGGTGGTAACCAGTGAAATCGTTTCCCAGCAAACCGAACAACCTAAAAAACGCTGGAGTATCCTGGATTAAAGAAGTATGAATCCCCGAAATTTTAAAGAAATAGTACAAAAGTACCTGGTTTTTACAGGGTATTTTTCCTGTCTGCTGATACTTACAGTGCTCTGTGTGTATTTCTTCTTCAAAAGTACAAATGCGTATGCCGGTGCGATCAGTCAGAAAAAAAAGGAAATGGAAAAGCAACAGGCCAGTGTGCTGTATTTTTCCTCGCGGATAGACAGCCTTAATACATTCATGCGAATGATGAATACTGATCTGGTGGAAAATGAAGCCGCATTGGAGCGAAGTATTCTGAAGCTCAGCAAGGGCGCTCTGAATGAGCTGGAACAAATCAGCGAATCGGAGAAGCACGATTTTATTCTGACACAAAAAATATTTACGGATACAGAAAAGTTGCTGGAAATCAAAAGACAGCTCCAGAAGGCTAAGGCTGAAGAGGACAACTTTAAACAAAAGCTGATGGAGTGTAACGCTGCCAACCGAAAATTGAGAAACCGATAATTCCTGAGATTATGAAACTGTTTAAAATAAGTTGGGAAGAGAAAAAAGTGCAGCTTATATATCTCATGCTTTTGTGGCTTGGTTTATCGGCTGTTTTTTCTATGATTTTTCTTAAAGACTATCCGGTAACGCCGATTCTCGGGAAAGAAATCGTAATGGATGAAATCTCGGAAAGAAAGAGCGTGGCTGCCGAATATAGCCTGAATATGAGACATGTGGACTCTCTTCGTTTACATCTTGAGGCTTTTAATCCGGAAATACGGCAGATAAGCCTTGAAAACAGGATCCAGCAGGAACTGGAGGAAATTAAGCAGGCATATCAGAACAAAAAAGATCACAGCAGCTATAAGATATACATGCAGGTGGCTGATTATTACAGCATGTTGTTTTATGACAAGCAGGCTATTAGTAATGCTGTAAGCAATGCAGGTTTTCTGAAAAAGAATCTGGAAGATTGTGAAATCGGGTTTCAGCAGGCTCAGAACAATATCAACCTGCAGGAGGCTCTTAAAAATAATACCAGGATCCCATGAGCAAAAAGTTAGCATTCCTCACTATTGCACTTTATCTGACTATTGCCGGAGTGATATTTTCAGTTTCGGCAATAATGAAGGAAAAGCCCGTTAAGGCGAGCATATATCCTGTTCGTATTTTTGCGGGACAAACCATTACCTACTCAGATAGTACAGAAGATGCAAAAGTGCTTTTGTGGGATTTTGGAAATGGCTCCCGTTCAAGAATATCCAGAGGGACCTGCGAATTTCCCAAAGCAGGAAATTACGAAGTTGTACTTACCGTCAATAATAAAAAGCAGGTTCGGTTTCCCGTACAGGTCAAAGAGCCTGAGCTTGTTTACAAAAAAGACTCATCCGTTTTTATTTATGCGCACTCTTCGGGGATAGTAGGGCAGAAAATACATTTTAAGGCTATGGGTAATGGTATTGACTGGTACGAATGGTATTTTGGCGAATCAGGCAAAATTGATGCACGTGCTTCGGAGACATTTTATTCCTTTAAGAAGCCGGGGACATATGAAATAAAGCTGATTACAAACCTGAATTATCATAAACCGGAGAAACATCTTATCAAAATAGTATCGCAGTATGAAGTGACGGAAAATGTGGTTCTGGATGTACCTAATAAAAACAATGCCGGGGGAGGTGGTGGAGGCAGTGCTTCTGCAGATGACCTGCTTGTCAAGCTGCAGGAAATTGCACGGGGAAGCAATTTCTCCTCCAACTACAAATACATTGTCAGCAAGTATCTTTGTTCAAATCCCAATGCTCCGGTGGTGGTCAATCAAAGCCAGATCTCAGACTTCTACAGCTATTGTCAGAATCTTCAGCTTAAAAGTGGTCAGGTGATACTAAGTGTTGACAAGGAAATGAGACCGGGTAGCAAATGTGTGTCCCGTTTGCTTATAAAACATAAATAATTTTTTTAAGGAATTTAGTGAAATCATGCGTAGTAGATTTTTTTTTGCAGGGTATCTTATAATCGTATGTTTTATCGGGCTATCAGGTAGTCTTAGTGCAGCGCCGGGTAAAATCAAGAGTGTTTTAAAGAAGCCATACAAGTATGAATATCCCGGATATCCTGTTGTAAGCAATACTAAGCCGGTTAATAAGCCATGGGTTGTTTATTCGGCCAGAAGTGAAAATACCGTGTATGGCGACAAGCTATTAAAATACGCCTCGTCGAAAGCCGGTTTTCTGGATAGCTTTTATGTTGCCTCCACGTCGGGAACGGCGCTTGAGCTGATACGATACAAGCAGGATATGCTTGATTACAGTTGTAAAATTATTGACCCGGCCAAAATAGAGTATGCAGGATGGATGGACGAATCGGCCCTGCTGCTGAGTGACAGAGGGTTTATGAATACCAATGAGCAGATGCCTCTGAAATATATTACCATGCTCAATGGTCCCAAGGTATTGGAAACCTTCAAAAAAAGTGTTGCAGGCAATCAGGTAAGAGTTTTTTCAGACCCGGAACTGACACAGGAGATTTTGGACAAAGCGACAGAACTTAGTCAGCTGGTGTATGTTTATCGTGAATATAAGGGTAAGATTCTGATCGGAACCAGACCGGTATTTAGTCCGGGGCAAGGAAAAGATGTTATCCTGGGCTGGGTCCCGCGCGAGCTTGTGCAGGCCTGGGGTACCGGATTATGTATCACCCCCCTGGAAGATGGCATACAAAACTATCTTTTTTCTTCTTCGGCAGAAGCTCAGGGATTGAAAAATAACCTTGCAAAGGCAATAAAAATATCAGGTATGGAATGCAATCTGGGAAATCCATGGCCCGGGTTGCCGGTTTTCGGAACTTCAATCACCAGAATCAGAGATACCACGTATCGGATTATACATACAGGTGCAGTATTGAATCCTTTTGCGTATGATAATGCACATATTCTGAATGTAAAGGGAAATAAAATTACCTATGGTCAGCTGTGTGAGTTTGCAGAAAAAAGCAGGAATATAAATCTGGTCTTCGCCCTTAATATGGGCAATGATACCAAAGAATTTATGCCGGTATTGCTAAATGCCTTTCTGGACCTTGAGCAGTATTTCAAAGAGTATATGCAAGGATATTCTCTCAGCTTTGCTGTGTATGACTGCTCAGGAAGACCTGGTCAGAATAAATCTTTTCACACCAGTTATCCGGCAATATTGCCTTCCCTGATTGATATAACCAAAGAAAGCGTGGAAGGAAATAAACCTGCATCTCCCAACGGAATCGTTAACGGCTTGGGACAGGTCGCCGGTTTTTTTGCCGGACGTGAAAAAGAAACCAATATTGTTCTTGTGATCAGCAGTCGGGGAGATGCGAATATCGACAATAGCAGCTACAGACAGCGCTTGAAAAAAGCAGGTGATGATCTGGCTGCTGCCAATGTCCGGCCGGTATTCTTCCAACCCTATTCAGCCAGCAATGAAGCATATACTGCATTGATTATGCAGGCCAAAAATATACTTGAACGTGTGTCGGAAAGTGTTCAGCCTCAGAAAAGAATATTACAGGTTGGCAATATGACAGAAAAACATTATTCCAATGCGTTTCGGAATCCTGAATCCGGAGCAACCAACGTATACTGCCTGGATTATCCTGATAATGCAGCTCATCAGGGCTTCCTTATTTTCCCGACAGTCGGTACCAAAACAGATGGGAAATATCTGACTGGAGCATTCGACAGTCTGCTGGTCCAGATTGAATATGAGAATAAGAGAAATATAGAATCGATCAGGAATGTTTTCAATAGCCCTGCTGTATTCAACAATCAGGTAAATACGACCTTTACGTCTTATTGCGGACGTACGGAAAAGCTGGGAGATGATCTGGCGATGCAGTGCCGGAATTTTAACTTCAGCTATTTTGTCCCGGGATACAGTATCAGTCCGGTAGGAAGTAAACGTTTTTATGGTCAGAGTCTTTTACTTACTTCAGAGGAGTATGAATCGCTGGTCCGGACGTTTAAGGGATTGCGATTTGACCTGTTGCTCGAAAACCAGGGGCCAACAAACCGTAATAGTTGCTACACGGCTATTGTGAAAGCGCTGGATCCGGGTATACTGTCCAAAGGTAAAACATACTATAATGACCAGCCGATCGCAACCTTTTTTTCCAAAGCGCTCAGAGGATATATTCCGCAAAAGAAGGGTTTTAACAGTATAAAGATCGGCTATCTTGAAGGATCCAAAACGTACATGACCCAAGAGCAGTTTGTGCAGGCAATAGAAGAGATAAATGCGAGACTCAACAGATTTTATTCAGTCAGAAATAATAGTAATGCCATACTTGAGTCAGGTGGGGAACGGTATTATCTGATTTCAGAAGATTATCTTCCATAGCCTCCGGAATTTTAACTTATGCAGATGTCGGTACTAGATAAGGAAATACTCCGAAAGTTCAGAGAAGCTATTCTTGATCTGGAGAGTGATTATACGGCAGAAGCTATAGTTGCCGGTCTGGTGCATCACGGTATTCCGGATGATCAGATCATAATTGCCAATCAGAATACAGCAAAACGCCCCTGTAGAAAAGACGTTTCCGGCTTTCATACGGAGTTTGTTGAATATGATGATAAGGAATACCTCTTTATTCATGCCAACAGGGACAGTATTTATGACTCTCTGCCCGAAAACCTGTTTCATCAGGAAAAAAGAGGGAATGCTGTCAATAAGTATGAAATTATTGAACAGATACGAGTTCAGAAAAAAGAGGAGGCTGATGCAAGAAAGTTCTTTCTTCCGCTGGAATATGAATATCATAAAGTCCGCCAGTTGCTTTATAGCCTGGAGGAGGATTTTGAAAAAAATACAGATAATGCAAAGCTGATTGCCGTTTTTTCGGTTTACTGGCCGGTATTAAAGCGATTGGCAAAACGACAGGCCTGGATTTTTCTCAGGATTATCCCGATGATCAATGCGATTCGGAACAACATTCCTCTGGTAGAGCAAAGCATGGGATTAATCCTTAATACTGTAGTGAAGATTGAAACCAGGTACCAGAAAAATCTTCCGGCAGATGAGCTGCCATTGTTTACGCTTTCCGGGAGCTCGCTGGGGCATACTACTATACTGACCGGGGCAGTTTGCAGCGGGGAGCAGGACCTTGTGATCAAGGTACAGATTAACGATGATTCATCACTGAATAAATATCTCAATGGTGGCGCTCAGGCCGGGCTGGTTGAAGAGATTGCTGATTTCTTTTTAGGCGCGAATTATTTTCTTACTGTGCAATATGACTATCAGACGACGGAAAACAGCTGTATTCTTAACCATGATCATGTCTGTCTTGGTCTGAATTTTACGCTGGCTTAAATCCTCTGATTGCTTACTCTTCAAGTTTGATCTCAAAGTTCAGGTTCAGGGATGATCGAAGCTCCATTTTAGTCTTCAGATTTGCCAGCATATTTTCCCACTGAATAGCTGTCTCCTGATTTGATATGTTTTTCCGGTGTTTTCGCAAACGAACCTCTATACATCGGATTAATCCTTCACCCGGTTTTTTACTTAGTGTTAACCCTTTCCGGACAGTAACCATATCGATCAGGTCACCAAGTTCATAATAACAGAATGCTTTAATATCTTCAGCTGTAATGATCTTGTTGTGACTCAGCATGGCATATTTATACGCGTCGATGTGCCGGGAAGGCTCCAGCGCTTTTTTTCCGCCTGTCGTACTGGTCAGCAGTTCAATGGAACCGTTTCTGAGCTCACTGCCCATATAGAGATTGAGCGGTGTACCGGCATTTATTCCGTTGGCATATGTGCTATTGGTAATCCAGTATTGCATGAAAAACGCTTCCTGATTTTTTCGATAGCCGACAGTTACATAATGACTGGAGTCTTCGTGCCATGCAGGATTCTTTCGCAGGCGTTGTTCGAGCTGGGCAAGAATACGGTCAAGCTCTTTAACCATCGAACTGATTGTTTCCTGTCCGTAGCTGGAGAAAGCAGCTGACTCATCCCTGATCAGATCCATAAGATATACAAGGTATTCTTTTGCGTTGCGGGTATCGGGACGCTCCGTTCCACCATGCCGTACAGCAAAAGTACCGATATCTTTTTCCTCATCAGTCATGAAAGGAGTCTGAGTATATGCTTTTCCCTCACTGTCGGAGAGTTGCTCGACAGAAAGAAAAAAAGCTCCGGTATCCGTATGTATCGGAATAATATTGGTTATGCCTTTCAGGCGATGGGCTTTATCAATCAGTTTCCGGTTAATTATCGGAAAACTGTTGCAGGTGATTTGCAAATCATTAATAACTCTGTCATCCACATAGCCAGGAAGTTCAAGACGAAACCAGAGTAGTTTATTTTCAGTACTGACCGCTTCCGCGTACGTTGCCAGTTCTGCCGGAATCTCTTCCGTGAGCTGAGCCAGAGGAAGAGAAGTATCAAGGCTGTCGATCGTTACAAAATGGTCATTGTACAGATGGGTTACTTCATTTTCAATAACTGTAAGTGGTTCGTAATCGGAAATGATGTTTTGTTTTTGGACGGAATATTCATAGGAGAGGCCATGAGTAATCTTTACGGGAAGATGATGTATATACCATGAGGCAGAGTGTATCATTTGTAATAGTGCACTCCTGGCGTCTGTATTTTTAAAATCTATAAAGAAATTCAGGCCATTCAGCTGTTTGATATCCGGGCCGATTTTTAACCCAAGCCATATGTTTTTGCTATGTGTATTGTTGGTACTCAGATGAAAAAGAGGAGTTTTATGCCCGGACGAAGCAATGGAAAAAAACTTGTTGTCCGTAGCCATATTGGTTATTTCTGCATTAAAAATCCGGACGGGCCCCGCCGGAGTAAAATGAAGAGTCAGGGGCTTGTCCTGCCCGGCAATAGCTTTGGAGATGATCTGAAGCTGGGTTTTTCTGTCAATAGTATGTATGGATTCGGTAGGCAGTGCTTTGCATATTGCATGAGCCGGGTAGGGAAACGATAGTACGCCGGGAGTCAGCAGAAGGGCTATTTTCTCAAGAATACGCTTTTCAAATGTCTGAATCTCGTTGTGCGTTTTCTTTAATTCACCGGCCAGCGCTTCTACCAGCAGTTTTACCAGCGGGTCAAGCGTATCTGTATTTTTTATTCCCCATAATGTGGCTATGTGGCGCAGCATCCGGCTTTTTATATCTTCGCTGTATGTTATCTGATGCATGACAGGCTTAATTGTATGAAATAGGACTTAGATAAAGATTGGTGTGAAAGTGATATTTCTCACCGGTTTCTGAAATGATTGCATGAATAAAAATGTCAACCTGGCGCTTGATAGTGGTGTATTGTTCCTTGTTATAAGTCTTTTCAACTTCGGAAACCTTTACATCGACCTCTACCTGCTCGATTTTCTTTTCGTTTTCAGAAATAGCTTTTAAAAGCGAACGACGTAATTTTTCTTCCCAGATTTTGGTGCTCATGATCATATCAAAGTCCATATCCCATATTTCGCAGCCAAAAGTCTGATTATAACGATGCTCTCCGTTGTGGCTGACAATAATGAGCTGAATATTCTGAGAAATAGCTTCTCCGATGTCACATTTTACTAATTGCCTGCTTTGAAAAATTCTTCTTAAATCAAGAGGATATTTATAAAAATCCTGATTCATAGCCATTCAGTCTAAAAAGTAGTATAAATATAGCTCAATATAAGCTAAATGACAAAGCTTTTGAATGACTCTGCCGATATTTTTTCGGGATAAAGTACCTGGGAGTGTGTCTCTGATTTTTAGCGAAACAGCTGAGCCTTCGAAACCTCCTGCATCAATCTTTTTATGAATGGTAATCATTGGTCCTTATCTCCCAAAGTTCCGGCAATAAAAAGCTTCGGAATCTCAACTCCCGGCTGTAATCCCTGAGCATTGGGCTTTAAGCATCTTCCCTTCAAATATGACAGGCTGATATACATGATAGTATGATCCCGGATAATTAATAGACGCAAGATAGAAACAATCTGCTTGCCTTTCGTGTTAAAAAGGCATACCTTTACAATACAAACAGACTTTAGGGGTGTTCTTCCTTCATTTTAGGTATAGAGCTGAGAAATACCCTCCGAACCTGATTCCCGATAATGCGGGCGAAGGGAAAAGTCGGATCCCGCTTTTATAGCACCCATAGAGTTTTTTTGTCTAATTGTATCAATATGGTGCTATTTATCAATAATCAGAAGAAAGAATTTTCAGATCGGCTCTCAATTGTTCAGCTGGTGCAAAACCTGCAGTTGCAAAGTGGTCGAGGACTTGCGCTTGCGGTTAATGATCAGGTTGTACCCAAATCCGAGTGGGAAACTTTCAGTTTGAATGAACTGGATAAGGTAACCATTATCAGAGCAACGCAGGGCGGCTGATTCCTTCTAAAAAAACAGTTTTTAATAAGAGTGATCTTAAATAATTATAAGGCATAAGGCAGAAAACTGCTGCATGCCGGCTTACTCACTATTTTAATACAGAAAAGTATGAGAAAAGAAAAAACACCAACTCAGGAAAGCATTACCCGGACACCCTTTCCAAAATCGCAAAAGATATATGTGCCCGGTAAGATCCATGATATCAGGGTTGCCATGAGGGAAATTCAAGTTTCTGATACAGAGTATAAATTTTCCGGTAAACCGGCAGAAAAAAATCCTTCCGTAACTGTGTATGACACCAGTGGGCCTTATACAGATCCCAATGTAGAAATTGATGTGCGCAAAGGACTGCCCAAGCTCAGAGAACAATGGATTCTGGACAGAGGAAATGTAGAAGAGCTGTCTGGCGTATCATCGGAATACGGACAGCAGCGTCTGGATGACAGGGAACTGGATGTACTGCGTTTTGAACATCTGAAGAAACCGCTTAAAGCCAGAAAAGGGGAGAATGTAACACAGCTGTACTATGCTCGCAAGGGTATTATAACCCCTGAAATGGAGTACATCGCTATTCGGGAAAACCAGCGAATCGAGGAATTGAAAGAGCTGGGCCAGCAGCATCCGGGACAGAATTTCGGAGCCAATACGCCTAAAGGTCTGATTACTCCCGAATTTGTACGGGATGAGATCGCGAGAGGCAGAGCGATTATTCCGGCCAATATAAACCACCCGGAAATTGAACCGATGATTATCGGTCGTAATTTCCTTGTAAAAATCAATGCGAATATCGGCAACTCCGCGGTCACTTCATCCATCGAGGAAGAAGTAGAAAAAGCAGTCTGGGCTTGTCGCTGGGGTGCAGATACCATTATGGATCTGTCTACCGGTAAAAATATACATGAAACCCGGGAATGGATCATCCGGAACTCTCCCGTACCGATTGGAACTGTGCCAATCTATCAGGCACTTGAAAAAGTAAATGGCAAGGCAGAAGATCTTACCTGGGAGCTGTTCAGAGATACGCTGATCGAGCAGGCTGAACAGGGAGTAGATTACTTTACGATTCATGCGGGAGTGCTGCTGCGCTATGTGCCTCTTACAGCGAAAAGGGTGACCGGCATTGTAAGCCGTGGAGGATCGATCATGGCGAAATGGTGTCTGGCGCATCATAAGGAAAATTTCCTTTATACGCACTTCGAAGAGATATGCGAGATCATGAAAGCCTATGATGTATCCTTCTCACTTGGCGATGGTCTGCGCCCCGGTTCACTGGCAGATGCCAATGATGCAGCACAGTTTGGAGAGCTGGAGACACTTGGAGAGCTGACAAAGATCGCCTGGAAGCATGATGTGCAGGTGATGATTGAAGGTCCCGGTCACGTACCGATGCACCTTATCAAAGAAAATATGGACAAGCAGCTGAAAGAATGTGACGAAGCGCCGTTCTACACGCTTGGACCACTAACTACCGATATTGCTCCGGGATATGACCATATCACTTCCGGCATAGGAGCGGCCATGATCGGCTGGTTTGGTTGCGCGATGCTGTGTTATGTAACTCCGAAAGAGCATCTCGGATTGCCAAACAAAAAAGATGTAAAAGACGGAGTTATTACTTATAAGATAGCAGCCCATGCGGCAGATCTTGCAAAGGGTCATCCCGGCGCTCAGATCAGAGACAATGCGCTGAGCAAAGCCCGTTTTGAATTCCGCTGGGAAGATCAGTTCAATCTTTCGCTGGATCCGGATACGGCCAGAGAGTTTCATGATGAAACTCTGCCTGCGGAAGGAGCAAAAGTCGCCCATTTCTGTTCGATGTGCGGACCCAACTTCTGTAGTATGAAAATCACTCAGGATGTTCGGGATTTTGCCGAGAAACAGGGGATTTCCGAGGAAGATGCCTTTCAAAAGGGGATGGAAAAGAAAGCAAAAGAATTTGCAGAAACCGGTGGTGAATTGTATCTGTGAAGCTGATTGTTGTTTCTGAGCCGGAATTTATACAGGGTGAGCACGAAGCGGTCCATGCTCTTTTTGAAGCCGGGCTGGAGTTATTTCATCTGCGGAAACCGGATGCAACAGAGCAACAGCTGGATGAGTATCTGAAAAAAATAAAACCTGCTTTTATGAGACGGATAGTGCTGCATCAGCATTATCCGCTTATAAACCGGTTTAATCTGAAAGGGATTCATCTGAAAGAAGTACAGTACAAGCAGACACCGGAGGCAGAGCTGAAAAAACTCGCGTCAGGTCTTAAGAAAAAAGGGCTGAATCTTTCCTGTGCTTTGCATAGCACCGGAGATATACCGAAAAGCGGCTTTAAGCCGGCCTATTTCTTTCTGAGTCCCGTATTCGAGAGTATCAGTAAACCCGGATATGGCGCTGGTCAGGATCTGTTGCATTTGCCGGATTCAGACCACCGGATTATAGCCTTGGGTGGTATTAATAATGAGACGATACATATGCTTTCTGGTAAAGGTTTCGCGGGAGCAGCCCTGCTGGGAGCAATCTGGGAGCCTTTTAAGCAGCAGAGAAACTGCAACGAAATAGTCCAAATCATTAAACGAATCCGGGAAACGGGAAATTCACTCATATGGAAGACAGACCCTGCGTATTGACTGTAGCCGGATTTGATCCGAGTGCCGGTGCCGGAATTCTGGCTGATATTAAGACGTTTGAAATAAATAAGGTATATGGTCAGGCTGTTTCAACATCCCTGACCTATCAGAATGAAAAGGAATTTGTCGCAGTTGACTGGGTTTCCGGTCAGGATATTCTTCGTCAGGTGGATATCTTGTTCAGAGCAAGAACCTTTGAATGGATAAAAATCGGACTTGTGCAGCACCTCGATGTGCTGGAAATCATTATCAAACACCTGACTGAGCTCAGACCGGATTGTAAGATACTATGGGATCCGATTCTGAAAGCCTCTGCGGGCTTTACATTTCACGAATCCGCGGATTGGGAGCAGCTTGTGCGGATCTTATCCAGATTGTATCTTATTACGCCCAATCTCAATGAGATAAGAATGCTGGTTCCGGGCAGGGATGATCTTACGGCAGCCCGTGAGCTGTCGCACTATTGCAATGTAATGTTGAAAGGAGGTCACAGCATGGATAAAGCTACCGATCTGCTGATTGAGATTTCCGGTCAGGAGAGTTATTTCAAAGGAGCCAGATTGCCTTATGAGAAGCATGGTACTGGATGTGTATTTTCTGCTGCGATTCTGACAAATTTGGCAAAAGGATATGAACTGGGAGAGGCTTGCAGAGAGGCCAAGGAATATGTGACTGATTATATCCGCAGTCATGAAAGTTTACTGGGATTTCATTATGTCTGAGATTGCTGCGATACATTATATAAGTCAGGATACTATACCTGGCAGGGATGAGCTGGAACTTATTGAGCAGGCCTGTATCGGAGGCGCTGACTGGATTCAGTTGCGGATCAAAGATGAGCCGGAAAAGGAAGTGTTACAGAGGGCTATTCGTGCAAAAGAGCTATGTGATCGTTACGGAGCCCGATTAATTATAAATGACTTTCCCAGAGTTGCGGCAGAAATAGGGGCGTACGGATTGCATCTGGGTAAAAATGACATGGACCCTCTGGAAGCCAGAAAAATCGTTGGTAATGCAATGATTATCGGAGGAACAGCTAATACATTGGAAGATGTGGAACGTCTGGCGGAAAAAGGTGTCAATTATATAGGTTATGGCCCGTTTCGGTTTACCACAACCAAAAAAAATCTGAGCCCGGTCGTCGGGCTGGAAGGTTATCGTAGCCTGTCTGCTTTCTGCAGCAGCAAGGGTATCCGGACACCGGTCATTGCGATCGGCGGTATTTTGCCGGATGATATAGAAGCTATAATAGCGACCGGAGTAGCTGGTGTTGCCATATCTTCTGTAATCAATATGTCGGAAAATCCGGCAAGAGCCATGAAGTTTTTTACAGAAAAATTTCAAATGAATAAAGAACGTCTTTCAAAGGAGATATAAATGGAGCCTTTAAAAATAGGAGATAAAGTTTTTACTTCCAGGTTATTTACCGGGACCGGTAAATTCAGTTCTTCCTCCATGATGGAGGAAGCATTGCTTGCTTCCGGGAGTGAGCTGGTAACCGTAGCCATGAAGCGGGTAGATGCAGAGGATAAAGAGGATGATATACTAAAACATCTGACGCATGAACAGTTTCATCTTCTTCCCAACACCTCTGGTGTGCGAACGGCCAGAGAGGCGGTCTTTGCGGCACAGCTTGCCCGGGAGGCATTGGAAACGAACTGGCTGAAGCTGGAAATTCATCCGGATCCGAAATATCTGCTTCCGGATCCGATCGAAACGTTGAAAGCGGCGGAAGAGCTTGTTAAGCTTGGTTTTATTGTATTGCCTTATGTTAATGCGGATCCGGTATTGTGTAAACGACTCGAAGAAGCCGGTACCGCGGCGGTAATGCCCCTTGGATCTCCGATTGGCAGCAACAATGGTTTGCAGACCAGAGCCATGCTGGAAATTATTATAGATCAGGCAAAAATACCAGTTGTGGTTGATGCCGGAATCGGTGCTCCTTCTCATGCTGCTGAGGCCATGGAGCTGGGAGCTGATGCTGTGCTTGTTAATACAGCAATTGCCGTATCTTCTGATCCGGTAACAATGGGCAAGGCCTTTAAGCTGGCGGTGGAAGCCGGACGTATGGCCTTTGAAGCAAAACTGGCCAAGGGCAGCAAGCAGGCTGTGGCAAGCAGTCCGCTGACCGCTTTTCTTGATCTCTAACGGATAGTAATACAGAGTATGGCATTTATTGATCAAATAGAAAAAAGTGACTGGAATCTGATCCAGGCATCCATATATGCCAAAACAGAGGAAGATGTACGGCTGGCGCTTGGCAAAAACAAGCGTGATCTGGAAGATTTTAAAGCACTCATTTCACCCGCTGCTGCACCTTTTCTGGAACAGATGGCTGTGCTGAGCCATCAGCTCACGCAAAAACGTTTTGGCAAGACGGTGCAGATGTATATTCCTATGTATCTGAGCAATGAATGTCAGAATATTTGCACTTACTGCGGATTTAGCCTTGACAATAAGCTGCGTCGGGTTACGCTGACGGAGCAGCAGATTCTTGAAGAAGTCCGGGTAATTAAATCGTACGGCTACGATCATATATTGCTTGTAACCGGAGAAGCGAACAAGACGGTTGGAATGGATTATTTCCGCAAAGTTCTCCCGCTGATACGACCTCATTTTTCTCATATAAGCCTGGAAGTACAGCCGCTGGATCAGGAAGAGTATGAGGAGCTGGCAGGGCTTGGTGTGAATACGGTCCTGGTATATCAGGAGACGTATCACGAGGAAAACTATAAATTTCATCATCCCAAGGGAAAAAAGAGCCATTTTGGCTATCGGATCGAAACTCCGGATCGCCTTGGCCGTGCAGGTATATACAAAATGGGTCTTGGTGTATTGCTGGGACTGGAAGACTGGCGGACCGACTCTTTCTATTGCGCCATGCATCTGCATTATCTCGAGCGTACGTACTGGAAAACCAAATACTCCATATCCTTTCCGCGTCTCAGACCCTATACAGGCAATCTGGAACCCAAAGTCGATATGTCTGACCGCGAGCTGGTCCAGCTGATATGCGCTTACCGGATTTTTAATGAGGAAGTGGAGCTGAGTATTTCGACCCGTGAAAGTGAGGTTTTCCGGAACAATATTATTCGCCTGGGAATTACTTCCATCAGTGCAGGCTCTAAAACAGATCCGGGCGGCTATGCTTCCGGTATGCAGGCGCTTGAGCAGTTCGAGATTAGCGACGAACGCAGTCCGGCAGAAATAGCGGAAATGATCCGGCAGCAGGGGTACGAAGCTGTATGGAAAGACTGGGATGAAGTGTACGGATAAATACCAGATAGCATAATAGTATACAGAAATCTGAAATGCTGACAACAGAAGAGCTCAAACGATACAACCGGCACATTATCCTGTCAGATATAGGCAAAGAAGGCCAGGAAAAGCTGAAAAAAGCCCGTGTCCTTGTGGTAGGAGCCGGCGGGCTGGGATGCCCCGTGCTGTCCTATCTGACTGCAGCAGGAATCGGCACCATTGCCATTGCCGATTTTGATCGTATTGATGAGAGCAATCTTCAGAGGCAGGTATTGTATACTTCCGAAGATGTAGGAAAGTATAAGGCAGATACAGCCGCTGAGAAGCTTTCCCGGCAGAATCCTTTTGTAACATTTGATGTCTTTACCGAACGACTTACCTCAGACAATATACTCGCTATTTTTGCAGACTATGACATCATTGTAGACGGGTCAGACAATTTTCCTACCCGCTACCTTGTCAACGATGCCTGCGTACAGCTGGATAAAGTGCTGGTATTTGGTTCCATCTTCCGGTTCGAAGGACAGGTAAGCGTTTTTAATTATAAACACAATGGTCAGAGAGGGCCAACCTATCGGTGCTTGTTCCCCGAGCCGCCCGTTCCCGGAGAAGTTCCCAATTGTTCCCAGATAGGCGTGCTTGGTGTGTTGCCGGGAGTAATTGGTTCACTGCAGGCCAATGAAGTATTGAAAATCGTGCTTGGTCTTGGAGATGTGCTGAGTGGGAAAGTGCTTATCGCCGATTTGCTTGCAATGAGCTTTCATGTAATACAATTCAAAGCGAATGCGGAAAATTTCCACATCAAAGGTTTTGTCGACTATGAGCAGTTTTGTGCCGGGGATTTTCAGCAGCACGAAGCGCCGGATTCCGGAGCGCTGAGTCCTGAGCAGCTCAGAGAGCTACTGGATAACAAAGAAGATATAGAGCTGCTGGATGTCCGGGAAGACTTCGAAAGAGAGATATGCCACATAGGCGGCATCCATATCCCGATGCGCATGATCGCACAACACGTTCATCAATTGCCTAAAGAAAAGAAGCTCGTTGTCTATTGTCACTATGGGATGAGAAGCGCTTCCGTGATACAGTTTTTATCCTCACAGGGATTTACCCGTCTGTATAATCTTGAGGGAGGCATTGACGCCTGGGCCGAAGAGATAGATCCGGAAATGGAACGATACTAAATCCTACCGGAAATTCTGATCCGTATGAGACCGGACCGCATCATTCAGTATAAGAGACAGAAATCGTTGCGCCTCCATATTCGTCTGTACGGAAAGCCTGGTTTTGACCTTTGCCGCCAATGCATGGATCAGTGCTGACTGATTGCTTGCCAGCACATCCCGGATTGTAGCTATTTCCTGGTCTGAAAGCTGGGCCGCCTCCGGAAAATACACACCTTCATTATAATCCGACTCATACAAAGCGGAAACATCTTCCTGCGAAACCTTATTTTTCAGCTTAATAACTGTAGTGCCGGCAGCCATATCGCCCAGTCGTTGTCCTTTGGGGCTGGCAGCAATGGAAATAAGGGCAACACTGCCCATCGCCACCGATATATCAATCAGCCTGAAAATCCAGCGGATAAGATATTGACCTATCGTCGCTTCTTTTTCTGTCAGACTAATCACTTTTATGTTGCGCAGGCGCATGCCGGGAGTTTGTCCCTGTAAAAGTATTTCGCAAACAGGGCTGTATATAAGAACAGGAAGGAGCATAAGGAAAATGAGACCATACGCTGATTCCAGATTAAGAAAGTAAAAAACAAATAAGACGGAAAAGTAATAAAGAGCTTTGAAAAGCAGATCAATCAGATTGGCAATGATACGTTCACCGATACCAGCGAGCTGATAATGGATATGAACATTGTAGGAAGTGTGAATATGAACGTCTGCCATTAATTATTTTTTTCTAAATTAGATAAAAAAACAGGTAAACCGAATGAGAGAGGCCGCTTTTTTGAAGGCAAACGGGGAAAAATGGAAAGACTTTGAGAAGATTATCGAAGGAAAAGAAAGCGCAGACCCGGATTCTCTCACGACCATGTATATCGGGCTGTCTGATGATTTGGCCTATGCCCGCAGCTATTATCCGGACAGCCATACGACAGTTTATCTGAATGATCTGGTGGCCGGGATACATCAGCGTATTTACCGCAACCGCAAAGAAAGACAAAACCGTTTTATCACCTTTTGGACAACTGAGCTGCCCGGAGTGCTGGCCCTGAATCAGAAGTACCTTTTGTATTCGTTTCTTATCTTCGGAATTGCAGCCATGATCGGAGCGCTGTCTGCCCGCTATGACGATACCTACGTCCGCCTGATACTTGGCTCTGCCTATGTTGATCATACACTGTATAATATTGAAAAAGGAGATCCGATGGCAATATATAAGAGTGCTGGCCAGACAGAGATGTTTTTGGGCATTACGATCAACAATATTAAGGTTTCGTTTCTGACCTTCGTGGCAGGTATACTGACATCAGCCGGTACAGGCTGGGTGCTGTTTCAGAATGGTATTATGCTTGGAGCGTTTCAGTATTTTTTTTACACAAAAGGGCTGCTTGCTACTTCTGCCCTGACGATCTGGATACATGGCACACTTGAAATTTCGGCGATTATAGTTGCCGGAGCAGCAGGCATTCTTATGGGAAACGGATTATTGTTTCCCGGTACTTTCTCCCGGGCTGAGTCATTCAGAAAAGCAGCCCGGACAGGAATAAAGCTCGTAATCGGACTGGTACCGGTGTTCATAGTCGCCGGATTTCTCGAGGGGTTTGTGACACGGCATACCGAGTGGCCGGTATTCATCCGGGTGCTGATTATCATTTTGTCTGCTTTATTCGTATTTATGTACTTTATTGTTTATCCGCTCTACTTAAGAAAGAAAAATGCAATCCGGCAAAATTAACTTTTACAAGGTCAGAGGTATTGGTGAGATTATCAGTACCATGGCTGATTTTATCAGGGAAAATTTCCAGTCCTTTGTCCGTTGTATGCTCTATACCACAGGTCCTTTCCTTTTGATCATGCTTTTGGTGTTTACCCTGTTGCAATATTCCATGGGGAAGTCTATGATCAATGGAATAGGTGCTTCTTTTTACCTGTATAATTTTCTGGTCATTGTTGCAGGGATTTTTTCTGCTTCAGTTTTTCTGACAGGGATCTATCAGTACGTCATACTGTATATGCAGAAAGAAGCTGATGAAGGTATCACGGTAGCTGAACTATGGCAGTCAATCCGGCAAAATTACATGATTGCTCTGAAGACATTGATCGGGCTGGTTCTGTTTATCGGGGCTATTTATTTTGCTATGGTAATAGCGGTTGTGATAGCGGTTGCTATCGGAACGGGATTCAGTACGTTGTTTTCTTCACTAATGAATCCTGTAGTGATGGTGCTACTATCAATCTTGGTAGTTATCGCATTTATTGGGGGCTTATTGTATGTTTTTTCCCCGCTTGCATTGATTTTTAATGTCCGTCTGATCGAAAAATTACGCTTCGGGCAGAGTGTAAGCCGCTGTTTTCAGCTCGCTTCGGGCAATCGATGGAAAATTGTCGGAGTTATTTTTATCTGTTTTGTGATTCAGATGATGGTCATGACTGTGGCCATGATCCCGTTTATACTGGTTACTGCGATTAGCGGAAGTGATTTTATAGAAAAAGGTCCTGTTGGCTTTGAAGAAGCGAGTGTCTGGATGATTGTCATGTCAATAGTATTTATGCTGATCGGTTACTTTGGTTATGCAATAAATATCATCGCGATTACTTTGCAGTACGGAAGTATCCGGGAAGAGAAGGAGGCAGTCAGCTTACAAAACAGAATCGAAGAATTTGGGGCTGACCAGGAGGAAAGATCATCCGATACAAACGACGAAAGCTACAAGGCATAAAACCGGCCGGCAGACCCTAAAAACTTACGCGTTGTCAGACAGCACCAGCATATATCTTCGTGAATTTGACGCTGAAAGATTGCAGGCTTTCCGCAATGATCCCCTGTATGACTATGTGATCGAAGAGGCTGCAAAACCAGACAGTAACTGGTTGCAGGAATTTATAAAAAAGCTGGTGAGCTTATTTCCGGATAATGTCTCTTCTTCGGTGTGGGAATATGCAGGCATAGCACTGGTCTTGCTTTTTGTTCTTTTTCTGGTGTTCAGGATTCTTAAAGCAGACAGGTCCTGGTTTCTGAAAAGAGGGAAACGAAAGTCTGGTCCGGAACTACTATATGCCCAGGCGCAGCAGATGGAACATACCGACTTTGAGCAGCTGGCAGAGGAAGCAGTCACGCATAAGGATTACCGGCTTGCAGTACGTTTTCATTATCTGGGCCTGCTGCAGAAGCTGGATCGGGAAAATCTTATCAGCTGGGAAATATCGAAAACCAACAGAACGTATGCGCTGGAGCTGGAAGATCCCGGACTCAGGCAATGGTTTCGCAAAGTCTGTTTTCTGTATGAATACATCTGGTACGGAGATTTTCCTGTTGACCGCTTACGGTACGAATCCGCGAAAGAAACATTCATGTCACTCGATCAATATATAAGCACAGGGCGTTGAACAGGGAGCTGAAATATAGTTTGCCGCTGGCCGGAGTTATCCTTCTGGGTATAGTAATCAGGATGCTGCTTCCCGAACCTCTGGACTGGAAACAGAGCTTTTCGTCAGAAGATCATATTCCCTATGGCAATAAGATACTGTACTCTCTCCTGCCTGATATTTTTCCTGAGAAAGTCCTGAGCAAAGTGCGGCAACCCAGTGCGGTTTATATTGAGGAGAATGATTTATATGGAGAGAATTATGTGTTTGTAACCAGCGAATTTGCGCTTTCAGAGGCAGATGCTGACTGGTTGCTCTATTTCGTGCAGGAAGGAGGCAATGTGTTTGTGGCCGCGGGTCAGATATCCGGTCCTCTGGCAGATTCTCTACAGATAAAAACGGAGTTTATCGCGCGTTTTTTTCCGATGGATTCCAATCCGGACTCTGTTCAATTATTGATGAATGTGCCCGGGCTTCATACAGATACAAGCGTTTTTGTGGTCGATAAGGCAATGGTTGAAGCCGGTTTTACAGAGTTTGATTCTGCTTATACCGAAGTGCTGACCCGGACACAAAGCGGTGATATTACCTGTATCCGTATCAGATATGGCGAAGGTCAGTTTTTACTTTGCAGCACGCCGTTATTGTTTACCAATTTCCATATTCTTCAATCGCAGGGAGCTTTGCTGATTGAACAAACCTTATCCTGTCTTCCGGTTGAAAATGTGAACTGGGATGAGTATTACAAGCCTGGAAACAGAAACAGACAGGCTGTTTCAGAATCTCCTCTGAGGTTTATTATGAGTGATCAGGCACTGAAATGGGCTATGTATATTGCATTGACAGGACTGGCCGTTTTTATGATCTTCGGAGCCAAACGAAAGCAGCGGATTATCCCTGTGATACCTGAACCGGTGAATGAGCGCCTGCTTTTTGCCCGGACCATCGGAAGTCTTTACCTGGAGTATGGCAATCAGAAGCAGGCTGCGCTGAAACGGATTCATTACGTTGAATTTTATTTACGAAAGAATTTTCATATTTCATCCAGGATTACTGACCGGGATTTCGTGGATACCGTCCATCGGAAAACTGGTATAGACAAAGAGTTGCTGTCCCGGCTGGAACACGTTGTCAGGGGTATATACAGCAACGATATTGTCGGTGCTGTAACAATGGAAATCCTGAATACGCTCCTGGAAGAACTATATGATGCTGCAAAACAATAACGATGGAAAATAATTTATTCGAGTCCAGAACCGATCTTTCGGCCATTACCGATAGCATTGCCGGGATAAAAAAAGAAGTTGGTCAGATTATCGTCGGGCAGGAAAAGCTGATTGATATGCTGATTACGGCACTTCTGGCCGAAGGGCATGTATTGCTGGAAGGTGTGCCCGGAGTGGCAAAAACCCTGATATCCAAGCTGCTTTCAAGAACCCTTTCTATCTCATTCAGCCGGATTCAGTTTACACCGGATATGCTGCCTTCGGATGTGCTGGGCACAAGTATTTATAAGCAGGGAGATAATTCGTTTCATTTTAAGAAAGGACCGGTATTTTCAAACTATGTATTGATCGATGAGATCAACAGAGCTCCCGCCAAAACACAGTCAGCCTTGTTTGAGGTCATGGAGGAGCGGCAGATAACAGTTGATGGTATCACGTACCCGCTCACCAGGCCATTTATGATTATGGCAACACAAAACCCGCTGGAGCAGGAGGGTACTTACCGGCTTCCGGAGGCTCAGCTGGACAGATTTATGTTCAAGATCGATGTAGGCTATCCGAATCTTGAGGAAGAAATTGCAATCATAAACGGCTTTCAGAGCAGAAAAGGAGATGTGGATCTCAATGCAGTTAAACCTTTGCTTACTGCGGAGCAGCTCACAGAATACCAGGCAATGGTCCGCAATGTGCTGATCGAAGAACCACTGTGCCGGTATATTGCGCAGATTGTCTATGCAACCAGAAATCATGCTTCGCTGTATCTGGGAGCCTCGCCGAGAGCTTCGCTGGCGGTGGTCAGAGCATCCAGGGCGGTGGCTCTGATGAATGGACGGGATTTTGTCGTGCCGGACGATATCCGTTTTGTACTGCCCGAGATTCTCAGCCACAGAATTGTGCTTTCCGCGGAAAAGGAAATGGAGGGGATGCAGGCCCGGCAGGTTATAGATCAGATTGTAAAAGGCATTGAAGTGCCCAAATAATGAAATTGTTCAAAAGCCTTTATATAGATCGTTCACTTTCTGTTTTTCTGATTGCCAATGTGCTGGTGTTTATTCTGGCATTTCTTATACCGGGCTTTCTGATAGCGGGTAAGGCCCTGCTGCTGGTGACTATAGTGCTGATTGGTCTGGATCTGATTGCCCTGTACAGAACAAAGCAGGGAGTGTCCGCATTTCGTACCTGTCAGGAGCGTTTTTCCAACGGAGATAACAATGATGTATCGATTACAGTACATTCGTCCTATACTTTCCCTCTGCAGATTCTGATAATCGATGAATTGCCTTTTCAGTTTCAGATCAGGGATTTTTTCATAAAGTCCTGTATGAAACCGGGAGCAACGGAGCAATTGTCCTATACACTTCGGCCGGTGAAAAGAGGTGTCTATTCATTCGGAGCATTAAATGTTTTTGCTTCCGGACCGTTTCGGTTTCTGAGCAGAAGATATCAGTTTGCGCAGAATCAGGAAGTGAGCGTATATCCTTCGTTTTTAATGCTGAAATCGTATGAATTGCAGATGCAGGCAAACAGGCTTAAGGAAAACGGTATACGGCGGTATAGAAAACTTGGTCATAGCCAGGAATTTGACCAGGTGAGAAATTATGTGGAGGGTGATGATCTGCGGGTGATCAACTGGAAAGCTACGGCAAGAAACCAGCATCTGATGGTCAATCAGTATCAGGATGAACGGGCCCGGCAGATTTATTGCATCATTGACAAGGGGAGGTCCATGGAGTTACCTTTTAAGGGAATGTCTCTGCTGGATTATTCCATTAATGCCAGTCTGATGCTGTCACACCTTGCGCTGAAAAAATACGATAGGGCCGGATTGGTAACTTTTAACAGAAAGGTGGATACGTTTCTGAAAGCCTCGTCAGACAATAATCAGCTGAATACGATCCTTCAGACACTTTATCTGGAAAAGACCGCATATCATGAATCCGATATGTCAGGGCTGTTTACTTCCTTATGGAAAAATCTGCCTAACCGGAGCCTGCTGTTTCTTTTTACAAATTTTGAGAGTTCAGCCTCCCTCAGTCGTCAGATTGCCCTGATCCGGAGGCTGGCCAGCCGTCATTTGCTGGTTGTCGTTTTTTTTGAGGATGTAATGCTGAAAAGTTTTCTTGACAGACGATCAGAAAGTGTAGATGATATTTACACTAAAACAGCTGTTGAAACCCTGCTCATGGAAAAGGAACGGATTGTGAAGGAGCTTAGCCGGTATGGAATCGCAACCATGCTTACTTCACCGGAACAGCTCACTATTCACGTAATCAACAAATACCTGGAACTGAAATCGGCCAACCGGCTGTAAAGAGCCATAGCAGATAAGAAAAAAGTGACGTAGAAAAACTTTAATTCGCAAATCTGTTTTTAATCTCATAAATACTCCCTAATTTTGCCCCGCAAATAACAGACTTAAACGTATTTGCAAATGTCTCTAACTCAGGACGCTTCCAAGTTTTTCGCTTTGGCCTTGACATACGACGATGTATTGTTGCTTCCGGCCTATTCAGAAGTTCTGCCAAGAAATACCAACACGCAGACCAGACTCACCAAAAAAATAACACTGAACATTCCTCTTGTATCAGCTGCAATGGATACGGTTTCGGAATACGAACTGGCAATCTCCATGGCTCACCTCGGAGGAATTGGTATTATTCATAAAAACATGAGTATTGCGGCGCAGGCAGATCAGGTGAAAAGAGTAAAGCGGTCTGAGAGCGGAATGATCCTGGATCCTATTACGCTGGATGAGAGCTCTGTATTGCAGGACGCCCTGGCTATCATGAAAGATCATAAAATCGGTGGGATTCCTGTGGTGGATAAAGCCGGCAAGCTTGTAGGTATTATTACAAACCGGGATATCCGATTTGAAAAGAATACATCCCGGAAAATCACAGAGATAATGACCCGTGAGAATCTGATCACGGCCAATGTCGGTATTGATCTCGCCAAAGCCGAAGAAATTCTTCAGCAGCATAAAATAGAAAAGCTTCCGATCGTAGATGAAGCAGGAAATCTGAAAGGTTTGATAACCTACAAAGATATTCTGAAGAGAAAGGACAGACCCGAAGCATGCAAGGATGAATTTGGCCGGTTGCGGGTAGGAGCGGCAGTCGGGGTTACAGCCGATATTCTTGAGCGGGTAGAAGCTCTGGTAAAAGCAGGAGTAGATGTGGTTAGCATTGATACGGCTCATGGGCACTCCAAAGGAGTGATCGATACAGTACGAAAAGTAAAAGATAAATTTCCGGATCTTCAGATCATAGCCGGAAATATCGCTACAGCAGAAGGAGCAGTGGCGCTGGCCGAGGCCGGAGCCGATGCGGTCAAAGTAGGTATTGGTCCGGGAAGCATATGTACGACAAGGGTTATAGCCGGTGTTGGCATGCCTCAGCTTACCGCTGTTTATGAAGCTGCCAAGGCATTAAAATCTCTGGGAGTACCTGTAATTGCAGACGGCGGTATTCGTTTTTCGGGTGACATTGCCAAAGCTATTGCAGCGGGTGCGGATTCAATAATGGTCGGCTCACTGCTTGCCGGTACAGAAGAAGCGCCTGGAGAAGTGATCATATACGAAGGAAGAAAGTTCAAATCGTATCGTGGCATGGGGTCTCTGGAAGCCATGGAAGAAGGTTCAAAAGACCGTTATTTTCAGGATGCGGAAGACGATATCAAAAAGCTTGTTCCGGAAGGTATTGTCGGAAGAGTTCCTTTCAAAGGCAAGGTCGCAGAAGTTATTTATCAGCTGGTTGGCGGTTTGAAAGCCGGTATGGGCTATTGCGGCGCGCATGACATCCCGGAAATGCAAAAGGCTAAGTTTGTACAGATTACTTCTGCGGGAGTCCGCGAAAGTCATCCCCATGATGTGGCAATAACCAGAGAAGCTCCAAACTATAGCCGGTAAGGAGTATGGCATATCTGAAAAAATACTTCAATATTTACATAGGACTCAGCATTTTATGCTGGGTCTTTTTGCTTGCAATTGACTTATATACCATTTATGCGGTTATAAATGGTAAAGGCTTTATTGTTAATGACTTTTTTGTTTACCTGCTTTTATCATTGTTTTTCCTGTTCACCTTTTTAAGCTTCAAGCTGAATACAGAAAGAAGCAAAAACAGAAATTTTCTCGAGCAGCTGTGGCAGGTATTTATAATAGGGGCATTTACCATTTTCTTTTCCCTTTTTATAAAGTTCTTTCTTTACCTGATCAATGAAACCTCACTTTCGGACAATATTTATCTGGTCAATGTGCTTTATCATATCAATATAGGATTGATCATTGTTTTTATTGCCAACGGGTTTTATGTCTGGAAGCGGATGAATCTGTATCAGAAATCCGAGATTACGCATCAGGCCTGGTATATTTTCGAGATTCTGGTTCTGCTGTCGATTCTTACAAACTTTTTTGCTCTCGAGCTGACCAGCACACCATTCCTGATTATTTCTTTTCCTCTGGTGGTATTTGCTCTTATTCTTTCCTTCAATCTTAAGTGGGTTGCATTTCTGAATTACAATCAGAAATGGCAAAGCATTTTACTGATTACCCTTATTATTCTGATCAGCATTACATTTATTCAGCAGATTTATGAGCAGCATCATACGCAGATTCTGGTTATTGATCTTTTGAACAATACATTTGTACTGGCGATGTTTGGCTTTCTTTGCCTCAATTCATTTATTTCTCTGCTTGTCTTGTTCTTCAACCTTCCGACCTCATCTGTTTTTGAGCAGAAATTTGGTGAAGTGATGATCTTTCAGCGCTTAAGCCAGTCTATTCAGATGGGGACCAAGGAAGAGGAGGTATACAATACGCTTTTTGAAAGCAGCATGGATATTGTCATGGCGGATTCGGCCTGGCTTGAAATAATGGATGAAAACGGGAATTATACAGCTTTTCTGACAAAAGGCATCAGTGAGATCGATGTGTTTGAAATAAAAAAAATACTCAGAAAAAACAAGATACTCATTGACAATGAGCCTCATTATATAAAAGATCTGAAAAGCTATCCCGAAAGCGGGAAAATAAAAAACCTGCCGGTCGAATCTCTGTTACTTATTCCGTTGTCATCACACAACTATAAGATGGGTAATCTTGTATTGCTCAAGAATCTTTTGGACGGTTTTGATAAAGAGATGATGGATATCATCTTCACCTTTGCAACTCAGGCCAGCATCGCATTAAAAAACTTTCGGCTTATTTCGGAGGCGGTCGAAAATGAGCGGTACAAGGAGGAGCTTGCGATTGCGAAAAAAGTGCAGCAAAGTCTGCTCCCTGCCAGTATGCTGGTCAATATTCATCTGGAAATTAGCTCTTTTTCAAAATCAGCCGATCAGATCGGCGGTGATTATTTTGATTATTTCGAATTTGATAAAGAGAAGCTTGCTCTGATTATAGGCGATGTATCCGGCAGTGGTACAAGTGCGGCATTTAATATGGCTCTGATGAAAGGAGTTTTCCATAGTCTTGTACAGTTGGAGGTAAGCAGTAATGAGTTTATGAAGCTTGCAAACAGTGCGCTGAGCCGGTGTCTGGAAAAGGCTACTTTTATAACTTCCACACTTTTCTATATTGATGTTTGCCAGAAAAAAATAAAGTATGCCCGGGCAGGTCATTGTCCGCCGCTTTTTTTCAATGCTGCGAGCGGAGAAGCCCGGTATTTTGAAAACCGCGGGCTCGGACTCGGGCTTTTAAGAAGCGGGGAATATGGCCGGCACATAGAAGAAGCAGAGCTGGGGTATGAGCGAGGTGATGTGCTTGTTTTGTATACCGATGGTATTATCGAAGCTAAAAATGAAGACGGAGAAGAGTATGGTTCACAGCGGCTGAGGTCGGTGATTGTGGAAAATGTACGATTAAATTCCAAGCAGATTAGTGGAAAGCTGGTGGACGATTTGTACAACTTTACCGGTAAGAATGAACTAAATGATGATTATACTTTTTTAATTATAAAGTTTGTTTAGCCGGTTGATTATTGATCCTCTGAGATCAGGTTTGTTGAATGCATGAAAATTTTAAAAAAACAATTATAAAAATAATTTGATCTTTTTATACTTTTCCGATATTTAGCAATTTCTTAACTATTATTTATTTTAAACCCAAACCCAATGGAACTTAATACGTACCATGAGACTGAATATTATTTTATGGAACTCTCAGGAGACCTGGATGCCAGTTCCTGTATTCAGCTGGACAAAGCTATAGCAATTGCTGTAGCAAACGATGAGAAAAAAATATTAGTGGATTGTAAAGATCTGAATTATATATCTTCTGCGGGATTAGGCGTTTTTATGTCATATCTGCAGGAGTTTGAGACAAAGCAGATAGCTCTGGTACTGTTTGATCTCAATGCAAAAGTCAGGAAAGTATTTCAGATTCTGGGACTTGATGAACTAATAAAAATTGTTGATAGCAAAGAAGCGGCAAAAGCGAACGCTAATGAACAAAAGCCTGAAAATAGAGTGTAATATTGATAAGCTGAAAGAAGTCAGGGATTTTCTCGACCGCGAGCTGAAGGCCTGTGCCGTTTCGGAAGAACAGGCAGGCCTTATGATCCTCGCTGTTGATGAAATCTGTGCCAATCTTATCATTCATTCGCATGGTAAGGATGCTACCAAGGAGCTGGAAATCCGTTTCCAGGCTCTTAAGGATGCTTTTTTGTTTGAGGTGCTTGATACCGGCAAGCCTTTTGACCCTTCTTCTATTGCCGAGCCGGATATCTCGACCATTGTCAACGAAAAACGAAAAGGCGGTCTTGGCCTTATGCTTGTCAGACGAATCATGGACTCAATAGAGCTCCGGAATGAGAATAACAAGACAGTTTATCGTCTGTATAAGAAAATCTGATTTCCGTTATCCCGCGTTTTTTTCTTTTAAATTTCCCCGAATTATAATCTGCCTCGGATTTTTTCGTTAAAATTGCGGTTTGTAATGAATCAACATTGTTTTTTAATGAAATTATGAAAAAGATTTCAATTTTAGCCGGTTCTCTGCTATTAACAGGATTATGGAGCTGCACGTCTACCAAGACAACTTCTGATGTAATTGGAAGAGTCGGGAGCGATCCGATTTACGCCAATGAGTTTAATTATGTGTATAACAAAAATAATTCGAACTCTGCGAATGCATACTCCAGAGAGAGTGTCGATGAATATTTGCGCCTGTACACTAATTTCAGACTGAAGGTTAAAGAAGCGGAAGCGCTTGGTCTTGATACGCTTTCTGCTTTCAGACAGGAGCTGGATGGATATAAGAAACAACTTGCCCAGCCTTATTTCAATGAAAAACAGCTGGTAGATGAATATACAAAACAAGCGTATGAGCGCCTGAAAGAAGAGGTAAGCGCTTCGCACATACTTATCACCGTAAAGCCGGACGCTGCACCTGAGGATACACTGGCAGCCTTGCAAAAAATCAGCGGGATCCGCTCAAGAGTGGTAAAAGGTGAAGACTTTGCCAAACTTGCCAGTGAATTGTCTGAAGACCCTTCTGCAAAAAGTAATGCGGGGCATCTTGGGTATTTTACTGCGCTTCAGATGGTTTATCCGTTTGAAGATGCTGCCTATGCCACACCAAAAGGAGGTGTATCCGAGCCTGTACGTACCCGTTTCGGATATCATATCCTGCAGGTGCATGACCGTCGCCCTTCTCAGGGGCAGGTCAGAGTTGCCCATCTTATGGTCAGAGCTGCTGAAGGAATGCCGGAAAGCGATCTTCAGGCAGCTAAAGAAAAGATAACAGAGCTTTATAATAAGATCAGGGCAGGTGAAAACTGGGATGCTCTGGTAAAACAATTTTCTGATGATGTAAACAGCCGGGATAAAGGCGGAGAGCTGCAGTGGTTCGGAACCGGAAGAATGATCCCTAGCTTTGAAGAAGCAGCCTTTGCTCTAAATGAGCCGGGAGCAATTACTGATCCTGTACAGACACCTTATGGCTGGCATATAATAAAGCTTCTTGAAAGAAAAGGACTGGAGGATTTTGAGTCTCTGGAGGCTGGGATTCGTTCAAAAGTAGCCAGAGACCGTTCTGAAACAAATAAAAAGAAACTGGTATCCCGTCTTATGGCTGAAAACAAGTTTAAGGAGAATACCGGTGCTGTAGAAAAAATGCTGGCACTTGCCGATTCTTCTTTTGCAGAAGGTGGCTGGGTTGGCAATACGACTCTGTCAGACACAAAGAATATTTTATTTACCATTGGTAACAGGAAATACTCTCAGGCTGACTTTGTAAACTTTGCAGCAACGCAAAAAGGATCGGCCGGCAGCTCACCAAAGGCCCATATGCAGAATATGTATACCATATACAAAAATGAGTCGGTTATAGCCTATGAAGAAGACCATCTGGCGGACAAGCATGAAGATTACAGAATGCTCGTAAAAGAGTACAGAGATGGAATTCTGCTGTTTCAGCTGATGGATGAAAGAGTATGGTCCAAAGCAATCAAGGATACTGCAGGACTTAGAAGCTTTTTTGAACAAAACAGACAAAACTATCAGTGGAAGGAAAGAGCGAACGCAATTGTATTCAATGTCGCGGATAGTGTATCGTTTGCAAAAATTCAGGAACTGGTAAAGAATAATCTCTATCCTGCATACGAACCCGAGCCGGAGGCACTTCAGTTTGAAGAAAATTCTGATAGTCTGTCCGGGGAGAATCTGGTAAGGCTGGCTAAGCTGGTTCCGTACCTGAAATCCAAAAAAGACCTTGTCGTGAAGCTTTCCGGTAATGCCTCACAAAAAGAAAGCCTGGATCTCGTAAGCAAAAGAATGGCCAGGGTTCGTCAATATCTGAAAGAAAAGGATATTGATTCTGTTAAAATTGTGTTTGGAAATATTACCAAGCCGGTTTCCAAAGGCAAAGAAACCAATGCAGACAGAAAAGTCTCTTTTGAGCTGATGTCAATGTCCGCAAAAGCTCTGGAAAAATCGTTTAACAAAGATGCGCCGTTGACACTTCAGGTTTCTGAGGGATTTTTCCAGAAAGGAGAAAATGAAATACTTGATTTGGTAAAATGGGATAATGGATCTTATTCACTGAAAAAAGACGGACGTTATTATCTTGTTGTAATCAAAGAGGTAGAAGCCCCGCGAGCTAAGTTGCTTGATGAAACCAGAGGAATTGTGATATCGGATTATCAGGAGCATCTGGAAAAAGAATGGATCAGGGAGCTGAAAACCAAATATGCAGTAGAAATAGACCAAAAGTCGATTGATAAGTTTGTTAAAAAGTAATATATCCGGGTTTACTCTCCGGCTTGTAGCTCTGCTGCTTCTTGCTGCCGTTGCTTCCTGCAATTTTCTCAAAAAGGAAGATGACTATACGGAAAACAGCAACAGACCTTTAGCCAGGGTTAACAAGACTGTATTATATTATAATGATCTGCCTGCTTATTGTCAGACAGGAGCCGGAAACGATAGTTCCCGGCTTATTGCTTCGTATGTGGAGTCCTGGGTGAGAAAACAGCTGCTTCTGCAGAAGGCTCAGTCTGAAATCGGTCCGGATGATCCGGAAATTCAGGCAAGAGTTGAAGAATATACAAACTTTCTGATCGTCCAGAAGTACAAAGAGGCGTATATCAACGAGCTTGCTGCTCTGGTTCCTGAAGAAGAAGAACTTCTGGATTTTTATGCTTCCGAGACACATAACTATGAAAGTGAGGAGATTTTGTATAAAGGTTTTTTTATAAAAGTACCCCTCAATACGCCCGGTGTAAAAAATATACGGGAAAATATCGTAAACGGCACATCGGAGCAGGAAGTTAAATCTTTTTGTGTGAGATATGCTAAAAAGTACTTGCTGAATACCTGGTTTTCCGAACAGATTCTGCATGAAGAAAGCGCTTTCAGAGGCCAGGAAAAAAGTATTGCCAGGAAGACGTTTCTTGAAAAATCAGATAGTGAATATTTGTATCTTGTATACATAGCCGATAAAGTTGAAAAAGGAAACGCGATTCCTCTCGACTATATAAAATCTGATATTAGTAATATAATAGTTCGTCAAAAGCAGCTTAAAGCCATTAAACAACTTGAAAATAAAATGTACGATGAAGCTAGAGAATCCGGGGATGTCGAAATTTTTTAGTGTTATATTTTTAGTCCTTCTTTTTACAAAGGTACTTAATGCCCAGTTAGTTGATAAGATAGTAGCCAAAGTTGACAATCAGATACTGTTGAAGTCTGAAATTGATATGGCATATATCCAATATCTGTCCCAGTTGCCGGCTAATCAGAAAGTAGATGAAAGTCAGCTGAAATGTCAGATTGTAGAGTCACTGCTGATCAATAAATTTATGCTGGCCAAAGCTGAAATAGATTCAGTAACAATCGAATATGAGGTTCTGCAGGCTCAATTGGAGCAACGAATGGATTACTTTATCCGTATGGCCGGAGGAGCTGACAAGTTGCAGGCCATTTACAAAAAAAGCATTGATGAATTAAAAGACGATCTCAGATCTTCCCTCGAAGAGCAGCTTATTACCCAGAAAATGCAGGAACAGATTGTATCAGGAATAAAAGTTACTCCCGGAGAAGTTAAGCGTTTTTTTAGCTCCATACCGGAAGATAGCTTGCCTTATTTTTCAACATCCATAGAAATCGGACAGATTGTTAAAGATCCCGAAGTCGGAAAAAAGGAAAAACTGGAAGCAATCGACCTTCTCAAATCTATTAAAAACCGTATCAAGGACAGTGCGGATTTTTGCCGCTATGCAGCAGAATATTCCGAGGATCCCGGATCCAGAAAAAGCTGCGGTGAACTGGGGTATTTCAAAAAAGGAGAGCTGGTGCCGCCCTATGAAGCTGCTGCACTGAAACTGAAACCCGGAGAGTTTTCTGATATTGTTGAATCGGAATATGGCTATCATCTTATTCAATTAATAGACCGGCGGGCCAATGAATATAGTACCAGACATATTCTTGTTAAGCCCAAGTCCTCTAAAAAGGATTTTGGCTATACCGGGCAATTCCTTGACAGCATTCGAACACTTATTGTGAAAGACAGCATTACTTTTTCCAATGCTGCCAATAAGTTTTCTGATGATAAAACTACCAAAAACAATGGCGGGTTCTTTACATCCGAAGGCGGAAGCTACAGAATATCTGTGGATGAGCTGGATCCTGTACTGTTTTTTACCATGGATACCATGCAGGTAGGCCAGATTTCACAACCTGTGATTTTCAAAAAAGAGGATGGAACAGAATCCATGCGCATACTTTATCTGAAATCAAAAGTGCCGCCACATGTTGCAAATCTGAAAGATGATTATCAGGAAATATACAGCGCAGCTCTGGATCATAAAAAGAACAAAGCTCTGAATGAATGGTTTGATAAAACGAAAGATCAGGTTTATATTCATATCGATGAAGAGTATAATGAATGTAATATTTTAATGACACCATAATGGAAAAATTTCAGAATGAGGTAGAGGCTGCTGATGCATTGAAAGAAGTCTATGCCAGAGTTACCAAAGAAATATCTAAAGTAATTATTGGTCAGGATGAAGCTGTCAGATTGGTGCTTACCGCAATTTTTTGTCAGGGACACTGTTTGCTTGTGGGAGTGCCCGGACTGGCCAAAACCTTGTTAATCAATACGATTTCTAGAGTCCTCGATCTGAATTTCAAACGTATTCAGTTTACCCCGGATCTTATGCCCTCAGATATTCTTGGTTCTGAAACACTGGATGTAAACAGAAATTTTAAATTTGTTAAGGGACCTATCTTTGCCAATATTGTACTTGCGGATGAAATCAACAGAACTCCGCCTAAAACTCAGGCAGCGCTGCTAGAAAGCATGCAGGAATATTCGGTCACAATAGCAGGTCATATATATCAGCTTGATAGACCTTTTTTTGTGCTGGCAACCCAAAATCCGATCGAGCAGGAGGGGACATATCCGTTACCGGAGGCTCAGCTGGATCGTTTTATGTTCAATTTGCAGCTCAGCTATCCGTCTTTTCAGTCAGAAGTAGAGGTAGTGAAGAATACAACTTCCGGTTTGCAACAGGATATTAAGCCTGTAATGAGCGCCTCTGACATTATCTATTTTCAGGACCTGGTGAGAAAGGTTCCGGTAGCGGATAACGTAGTTGAGTATGCGGTGGAACTGGTACACAAAACACGGCCAGGAATGGAAAAAGCTTCGGAAATGGCGAACCAGTATCTGGAATGGGGGGCCGGACCCAGAGCTTCTCAATATCTTGTACTGGGAGCCAAATGCAATGCCTTACTCAAAGGTAAATATTCACCGGACAAAGAGGATGTAAAGGATGTGGCGCTGGCGATTCTACGCCATCGTATTGTGCGGAATTTCAGGGCTGAAGCAGAAGGGGTTAGTGTAGAGCAGATTATAAAAGATATACTGTAGCAGTCTGGCATTGGCTGGAATGTAAATAAAAAAGACTGTCATTGGGAACAGTCTTTTTTATTTATAAGATAAATAAGCGCTGGAAACCGTTACATTACATGCCTGAACTGTTTCAGGAAGCGAACATCGTTTTCGGTAAACAGACGAAGATCTTTGATCTGGTATTTTAGCATAGTAATTCTCTCAACTCCCATTCCGAATGCAAAACCTGAATATTTCCGGGAGTCAATGCCACAGTTTTCCATCACATTGGGATCAATCATACCGGAACCGCCGATTTCTACCCAGCCGCTGTGTTTACAAACTGTGCAGCCCTTTCCTTTACAAAGCAGACAGCTTATGTCTATCTCCGCACTTGGTTCTGTAAACGGAAAAAACGAAGGTCTGAAACGGATTTTAGTATCTTCGCCAAATAGTTCTTTGGCAAAGTGATATAGGGTCTGCTTAAGATCTGCAAAACTTACTTTCTCATCAATATAAAACCCTTCAATCTGGTGAAATACACAGTGAGCTCTTGCCGAGATAGCCTCATTACGAAAAACACGGCCGGGTGCAAGAGTGCGTATCGGCGGCTTTTTTTTCCCCATTACCCTTATCTGGATAGACGAGGTGTGTGTCCTTAAGGCGATATCCGGATTTTTCTCAAGAAAAAAGGTGTCCTGCATTTCCCTTGCGGGATGATTTTCAGGAAAGTTCAGAGCAGTGAAGTTATGCCAGTCATCCTCAATTTCGGGGCCGTCTGACAGATTGAATCCCATTCGGGAAAAAATCTCAATAATGCGTTCTCTGACCAGAGTGAGAGGATGTCTTGTGCCGAGCTCATTCGGTATAACCGGAAGCGTAAGATCAGGAATGTCAGCAGTGACATTGTCTGTATTATTTTCAATTGCTTCCGAGGCCTCTTTGAATTTATTCTGAGCGGTATTTTTAAGATTATTCAGTTCGGCCCCGACCATTCGCTTGTCTTCTGCCGGGACATTGCGAAGTTCTGTGAAAAGCTCATTAAGCTCACTTTTCTTGATCAGAAATTTCAATCGAAACTGTTCCAGCTGTTCTTTGTCTTCTATTCTAAATTCCTCAACTTCAGTCAGGACTCTTTCTATCTTTTCTTTCATATATCTATCAGAACGAATCTTTCTTTACTATTATCGTGATTAAAATGCAATTCCTGCGGTAAGACCAACTCTGGGCTCAAACGTCATAACAGATCTCTTTAATGTAACTACACCATCATCAGAAGAAGATGGATATCTCCAGCGCTCATTACTGACCTTCTTGTGCTTTACCTGCGGACCGAAAAAGGCATCCAGAGCAAAATGTTTTCCTGCAATAAGCTGAAAGCCGAAAACAAGTCCGCCACTAATAGCGGTAAGATCATACGTCAGATCATATTTGCCATCGAGCAGATCATCTTTCAGCTCAAAGTCATATTGACCGATTCGCATATAGGGAGCAATATAGGCGCCCATCGGATTCTTCAGCTTTTTAGAGAAATGGGTCCAGTAGTATTTCATTTGCGGGACAAAAGTAAATCCACGCTGATAAAAACTGACATGGTCAGCCACATCGGTATTTACAAAGAATGGTGTAAGATTAAGACTGCGATAGCCCACAGCCAGCTGTACAGAAAAACGCTTATTAATAACACGTTCAATCTCGCCGGTAAAGCTCCCGGCCATAGAACCGAATAGATTGACCCGGACAACGGTTTTGACACCAGCGTCAGGCTGTCTGACTTCGGCAGCTTCATATTCATTGTACTGGCTGAACCCAGTTTGAGAAAGAAGGATGAATGTCAGTATCGGAATTATTTTTTTCATTGCTTTCAAAGGTTCTAAAATTAGCAGATTTTTTTAACAATAGATGATTGAATGTAGCAATTTTCAACATAACTTTAGATTCATGAAGAACTTCTGGAACCTGCTTTTGAAGGAAGTGATGCTGGAATGGAGGCAGCGTCTGGCATTTAATAGTATACTTTTGTACATAGGCTCCACTATTTTTGTCTGCTATCTGAGTTTCGGAGTACGATCCAATGAACTTTCACCTATTACATGGAATGTGGTTTTCTGGATTATTATGCTTTTTGTTTCAATCAATGCGATGGCAAAAAGTTTTGCGGATGAGCAGAAAGGCAGGCATTTTTATTACTATACACTGGCCTCGCCTCAGGCGGTTATTCTTGCAAAAATGGTCTACAATAGTCTGCTGATGATTGTCTTTTCGGTCACAGCTCTTCTGTTTTACAGTATGGTGCTGGGAAATCCTGTAGAAGATATGACTTTCTTTTTTCTGGCCATATTGCTGGGGGCGACAGGCTTTTCATCCACCCTTACTCTTATATCAGGAATTGCCTATAAAGCGGCAGCCGGAGCCTCTCTGATGGCGATCCTGAGTTTTCCCGTTATTTTGCCTATGCTGCTCATGCTTATCCGCTTATCAAAGAATTCGATTGACGGACTGGCACGCTCCGTCAGCTATGATGAGATTGTAACATTGATGTCAGTAAATGTTATGCTTGCTGCCGTTTCTTATGTTTTATTTCCTTACCTTTGGAGAAGTTAAAATTCAAATTTTCGTTGAATTCTACAGCCCTCAAACAGATATACTCAATATGAAACTTACCTGGTGGAAATTGCTTGCCATATTGATTTTATTATATGTCATTATCGGCGGCTTTATGTTTGATGTCCCCAAGCTCAATATTCTTAATGAAAGTATTCGTAATCTGTACTTTCATGTGCCGATGTGGTTCGGAATGATTATTTCCCTGCTGATCTCGGTTATTTTTTCAGTTATTTATCTGGCAAAGGGCAATGCAAAATCTGACATCCAGGCAGCGGAATATGCAAATACCGGCATAGTTTTTGGCGTGTTGGGGCTGCTGACCGGAATGGTTTGGGCACAGTATACCTGGGGCTCATACTGGAGCGGAGATCCCAAGCAGAATGCTTCGGCGATCGGCTTGCTTATTTATCTGGCTTATTTTGTTCTCAGAGGATCATTTACAGATGATCAGCAGAGGGCACGTATAAGTGCGATATATAATATTTTCAGTTTTCCGGCTCTGATAGCTTTGCTGTTTATACTTCCGAGGCTTACCGATTCGTTACATCCGGGTAACGGAGGAAATCCGGGCTTTAATGCATATGATCTGGATTCCAGAATGCGCTTGTTGTTTTACCCTTCTATTCTGGGTTTTACATTGCTGGGAGTATGGATCAGCTCACTCAGAGTGAGAATACGGCTGGTCAGAAACCGAATATATGGCATTGAATAAAAAGCATAATGAAAAGATTTATACTAATTGTCTTACTCTCCGTTTTCTCTGCAATGAATGTCTTTGCCCAGATTGTGGATCATTCGGATGTTGAAATGGCCGATCAGATGCGCGCCGAAGGTAAAATATATGTGGTAGTGGCTGTTGTGCTCGTTGTTTTCATAGGGCTTATTTTATATCTCATCAGCCTGGACCGCAAAATATCAATGATCGAAAAAGAAAAAGGAAACCTGTAATCATATTATGAAACTCTCATACATAATTGCAATTGTTGCCATTGCCATTTCCATCGGAGTTATAGTATCCACTGCCGGGAGCGCGAGTCAGTATGTAAGCTTCAGGGAGGCCTATGCCATGGCGGAAAAAGGTAATAAAAATAAGATTCACGTGGTGGGCAAATTAAAGAAGAACGAGGACGGTGAGATTGTTGGCATGATGTATAATCCGGTCATGGATCCTAACTACTTTGTTTTTATACTGGTAGACAACAATAATGAAGAAAGGGAAGTAGTTCACTTCAATCCCAAGCCACAGGATTTTGAAAAGTCCGAGCAGGTAGTAGTTATTGGCTCCGTACGTAACAAAACATTTGTGGCAGATGAGATTCTTTTGAAATGCCCGTCCAAATATCAGGAAAATAAAATCTAGTTGTAATGGTACATGAAGGAATAGGAAACTGGGGGCATATATTCGTTATTCTGTCTTTTATCACTGCTATAATTGCAACAATAGGCTATATACGTGCAACCAGACTGGAGCAAGAGAAACCTTCCGAAGCAGATGAAATCAAAAGCTGGAAGGTTTTTTCGCGTATAGCCTTTGGTATTCACGGATTTGCTGTAATCGGAATCGTTGTATGCCTTTACACGATCATATATAATCACTACTATGAATACCATTATGCCTGGAGCCATTCATCCAATGATCTGCCCTGGTATTATATGATATCCTGCTTCTGGGAAGGTCAGGAAGGAAGCTTCCTGCTGTGGATCTTCTGGCATGTTCTGCTTGGTGCAATCCTTATTAAAGTAAACAATGTCTGGGAGGCTCCGGTAATGGTGGTCTTCTGTCTTGTGCAGGCATTTCTAGCTTCCATGATCCTCGGTGCCGTGATTCCTTTTGCGGATATTAAGATTGGAAGCTCTCCTTTTATTCTGCTCAAAGAATATATGGGAGATATACCGGTTTACAAAAGCAATCCCGATTTTATACCGGAAGACGGCAGCGGACTGAACCTGCTTTTACAGAATTACTGGATGGTTATTCATCCGCCTACATTATTCCTTGGTTTTGCGGCTACTCTTGTTCCTTTTGCCTACTGTATAGCCGGGCTGTGGCTGGGCAAATACAAGGATTGGGTAAAGCCTGCTCTGCCCTGGTCTCTGTTTGCAGCGCTTGTTTTGGGAGCCGGCATTCTTATGGGGGCGTACTGGGCGTATGAAACGCTCAACTTCGGTGGCTACTGGAACTGGGATCCTGTTGAAAATGCAGTTTATGTACCCTGGCTTATCCTTATAGCCGGCATACATACGATGATCAGCTATAAGAATAGTAATTCGGCGCTGAAGACATCGGTGATCCTTGTTATTGTCTCATTTCTGCTTATTCTTTACTCCACCTATCTTACCAGAAGCGGTGTATTGGGCGAGGCTTCCGTCCATTCCTTTACAGATCTGGGATTAAAGAATCAGTTGTTTTTATACCTGGGCGCATTTACCGCGATTTCGTTGTTTCTGATCATTCGTTCATGGAAGCATATTCCGTCAACACAAAAGGAATTATCAACTTATTCAAGAGAGTTCTGGATTTTTATAGGGGTTACCATATTATGTCTTGCGGCATTTCAGGTTATCCTGCCAACTTCCATCCCGTTCTTTAACTCAATTCTGAAAGATCTCGGTATCGTTTCCAATATGGCGCCTCCGGCCGATCAGGTTGTGTTTTATACAAACTGGCAGATATGGTTTGCGATGCTTATTGCTGTTCTCTCCGGTATAGGACAGTTTTTCTGGTGGAAAAAGATGGACCGGAAAAAGTTTCTATCCTCGCTTTATACTCCGGTTATTATAAGCATTCTTTTATCTACCCTGGTGATACTATTCGTAGATTTAAAAGCGTTTGACGCTGCCATTATCCAGGATAAGGATTATATATCCAAGAAAATCAAATTTATTCTCCTGTGGAGCTTTGCGATTTTCAGTCTGGTTGCCAACGGAAGAATACTGGTCAACCTGTTTTTCAGCAAAAATATCAGACTTTCCGGAGGGGCTGTTACTCACATAGGTATGGCGCTGATGCTGATCGGAGTATTGTTTTCATCCGGATATTCCAAAGTGATTTCATTAAATCATTCGGGACTGCTATTCTCTAAAGATGCGGATGAAGCATTTAATACCGAGAATATCCTGTTGTGGCGTGAGGAGCCGGCTCAGATGCAGGATTATATTCTTACCTACAAAGGCAGCCGGTTTGAGGTAGCCGGATTTCCCGGATATGTCAATGCAAAAGATCTATTCGTATTTCCTGACTCAAGAGAAGCGATTGTCATAAATGATTTAAAACATCGTACTAAAACGTATTTCGAAAAAGGAGATACGGTAATGCTCCATCCTGAGAATACCTATTTTGAAGTAGAGTATGTAAAGAAAGATAGTTCAGAAGCTTTTTCTCTTTATCCGCGTATTCAGGCCAACGAGTCTATGGGCAAAGTAGTTTCACCCGATATCAGACGATTTGCAGGCAGAGACTTTTATACGCATATCACCTCTTTTCTGGATGAAGAAAAGAGAGAATGGTCGGAACCGGAGACATTCAGAGCAAAAATCGGTGATACCCTCTTTATTAATGACTACATAGTAATCTTCAATAGTGTTGTGAAGGAAACAGATATTCCCGGATTGAATCTGGGACCTGGTGACGGAGCTGTAAAAGCGCATTTTACACTGATGGGAAAAGAAGATCATTATGAAATGTATCCGAAATATGTCATAAAGGTGACTAAAAATCTTTTTGGGGAAGAAGACATTATGATTGGACATATTCCGGAGGTCTTACCGGAGCTTGGACTGAAAATTGAATTTGTTGGTATTGACCCGGAATCAGGAGTTTTTACATTCACACAAAGTACAACCCAAAAGGATTTCATTATTCTTAAGGTGGTAGAAAAGCCGTTGATTAACATTTTATGGATCGGAACCATCGTATTGATGATCGGAATGACTATTGCGATTGTGCGAAGAGCCGGTGATTTCAGAAAGATGAAAGATAATGAAGGTCAGAACTCCGGTAGTGCTGATAAAGCTTCAAAACATTCATACCAGCCGGTTATATAGATACGTAAATGCAATTACCTGCAATTACCATAATCGGAGCGGGCAATGTAGGCTGGCATATGGCAAAGGCATTTTATGATGCCGGTTTTCAGGTTAATGAAGTATATTCGAGAAATATAGAAACAGCTATACAGTCATCGGGACGAATCCCGGACTGTAAGGCTGTAGATGATCTTGATTTCAGTCAGAGTCATTCCACTTTTTTTGTGCTTTGCGTTCCCGATGATGCCATTCCGGCAGTTACCGGGCAGTTGCTGATCCCGGATGAGGCAGTAGTGGTTCATACCAGTGGCAGTGCAACGATAGATCTGCTTAACGGATTTAAGCATTTTGGTGTGCTTTATCCGTTGCAGACATTTTCCAGAAGCAGGTCGGTAGATTTTTCCGCGATACCTATGCTGACAGAGGCCAATGACGACTACGCCGGCAGGCAAATAGCAATAGCAGCACAAAGGTTGTCCGGGAGGATGAGTGTACTGACTTCTGAGCAACGAAAGAAAATTCACCTGGCAGCAGTTTTTGCCAATAATTTTATCAATCATCTGCTGTCCATTACCGAAAGTATACTTGAGCAGGAGGGCACTTCATTCTCTATGTTGGAAAGTCTGATAAAAGAGACAATAAACAAGGCATTTGCGTCCGGTGCATTATTGTCGCAGACCGGACCTGCTGTCCGAAATGATATGGGAACAATCGCTGCTCATCTTGACCTGCTGTCTGATAATAAGCATGCAGAAAAAATATACAGGACGATGACAGAAAGTATTTTGTCTTCCTATGGGAATACCTCTGCTTTCTTTTAATAAATATTATTGCTTAATTTAATACGATTGTCGGTTACTTATTTCTCTAGAAGATTCTTATGGTGGATTTTAGTAAAATAAATACGTTTATTTTTGATGTGGACGGCGTACTTACCGATGGGAGTATCATTGCCTATAAGACTGGAGAACATGCCAGAAATTTTTACATCAAGGACGGATACGCGGTCGAAAAGGCGGTTCAGAATGGTTATCATGTAATTATTATAACCGGAGGATTTGAGGAAGGGGTAAAAAAACGCCTTGAGTTTCTTGGTGTACGGGACATATTCATGGGAGCGAAGGATAAAATCTCGGTGTTTAATGAATACAAGAAAGACAAGCAGCTGGACACATCCCAGATACTGTATATGGGAGATGATATTCCTGATCTGAAAATGCTCCGGCTGGCGGGTATATCTGCCTGTCCCAATGATGCGGCAGAAGACATAAAGTCTGTATGTCAGTATATAAGTCCTTTTGCAGGCGGAAGAGGCGCTGTACGTGATGTGATAGAAAAAACAATGAAGGCTCAGGGGAAATGGCTTATCGAAAACTGGTAATAAAATAGCTCCTTTCAATGCAGTCACAGGCAGTAAGGTATCTCGTTTTATATCCACAGGCTGCGTCCCGTCTGGTCCGATTGCCCAATCTGTTTATTATGGCTGTGACACAGTTTTGTGTAGCCGTATTTCTGATCGGTCCAAAGGAGGAATGGCTGAGTTATTATCTTGATCCCAGGCTGCATCTGCTGATAGTAAGTACTGTTCTGATTGCGGCAGCCGGATATGTTATCAATGATTATTACGATGTAAAAATTGATATCATCAATAAACCGCACAGGCTGATTGTCGGGCGGACATTGCCCAGAAGACATGCAATGTTTGTTCACCTGATACTCAATATGGCCGGGCTCGGCATATCATTTATGCTGGGCTTGGAAGTGGCAGCCATTCACTTTGGCGCTATTATTTTACTCTGGTGGTATTCCAATTTTTTAAAGCGTCTTCCTCTGACCGGAAATCTGATTGTTGCTTTTTTAACCGGTCTGACGGTTTTTATGGTTGGGTATATATACAGGGTACCCTATAGCCATCTTATACTGGCTTATTCTTCGCTTGCTTTTTTGCTTTCACTGATACGCGAAATAATCAAGGATATTGAGGACGTAAAAGGAGACCGGAATTTCGGCTGTGATACTCTTCCGATCAGATATGGCATACGGTCGACCAAGAAAGTGGTTTATCTGGTAGAGTTACTGTTGCTGGGAGCCATGATTTTTACAGGAAGCAGGTATAATCCTTTGCTACTGGCTATATATGGCATATTTGTTGTCTGTCCGCTTATTTTATTCACTGTAATGCTTGTTCGGGCTGATACCCGCAAAGACTTTAAATTTTTAAGTCTCCTGGCGAAGTTAATCATGATCTGTGGGGTCGCAAGCATGATTTTTACCTAATCTTGGTTATATTTGCGGCTTAAAAATTGGTTCCCTCTTCATAGCAATTAATACATGGGTGATCACCAGGCTAATATAGCAATTTTTGCATCTGGTTCCGGATCAAATGCACAGAGAATTATTGAATATTTTGAACAAAGGCAGGATATTAAGGTCAAAGTGCTTCTTGCCAATCGTCCTGATGCCTATGCGCTGGAAAGGGCAAAGAGGTTGGGCATCCCAACCTTTGTGTTTAGCAGGGAAGATTTTTTTTCTTCTGACAGAGTTTTGGAGTATCTTAAAGAAAATTCGGTTGACTGGATTGTTCTCGCCGGCTTTCTCTGGCTAATCCCGCAAAACCTGTTGAAAAACTATCCTGACCGGATTATAAATATTCACCCGGCGCTGCTGCCTGCCTATGGAGGAAAAGGAATGTACGGAAGCAAGGTGCATCAGGCAGTGATTACTGCAAAAGAAAAAGAATCAGGTATTTCGATTCATTATATAAACGAACAATATGATGAAGGTGAAATGATTTATCAGGCAAAGTGTCTGGTAGAGCCCGGTGATACTCCGGAAAGTCTTGCTGAAAAAATTCACAGGCTGGAACATGAGCATTTTCCGGTAATTATTGACAAGGTAATAACAGAAAGTAAAGTAAAGAGATAAAATGAACAGGAAGAAGATTAAGTCAGCACTAATATCCGTTTATTACAAAGATAATCTGGAGTCGCTGGTTAAATTATTGCATGCCAATGGAGTACATATATACAGTACCGGCGGAACGCAGAAGTTTATCGAAGAGTTAGATATCCCGGTTACAGCAGTAGAGGATCTGACTTCCTATCCATCGATTCTGGGCGGAAGAGTAAAAACACTGCATCCCAAAATCTTTGGTGGTATACTGTACAGAAGAGATCTTGCTGATGACCAGAGTCAGGTAGAGCAATATGAGATTCCGGATCTTGATCTTGTCATTGTTGATTTATATCCTTTTGAAGAGACGGTTGCCAAAGGAGCGGGAGAGGCAGATATAATAGAGAAAATCGATATCGGCGGGATATCGCTTATCAGAGCAGCAGCAAAAAACTTTCAGGATGTTGTTATCATATCGGGACGTGAGCAATACGGAACTCTGGAAGAGTTGCTGAAAGAAAAAGAAGGGGCAACAGATCTGGCTGACAGAAGATATTTTGCAGCCTGTGCCTTTGACGTGTCATCCAATTATGATACGGCTATTTTTAATTACTTCAATAATACAGAAAATATTAGTTCCCTGAAAACCAGCATACGTCATTCGAAAGCACTGCGTTATGGGGAGAATCCACATCAGAAAGGTACATTTTACGGAGATCTTGATGCCATGTTTTTGAAACTAAATGGTAAAGAACTTTCGTATAATAACCTTATTGATATTGATGCAGCAGTTGCTCTGATCGATGAGTTCAGAGAACCTGCCTATGCAATATTGAAACATAACAATGCCTGTGGTGTTGCGATAGCTGATAAGCCTAAGGATGCCTATCTGAGAGCGCTGGAGTCAGATCCGGTTTCTGCTTTTGGTGGTGTTATAATTACCAACAGAGAAGTTGATCCTGAAACTGCGGAAGAGCTGAATAAATTGTTTTTTGAAGTGCTGATTGCCCCTGCATACAAGCAGGATGCCTTGGAGCTTTTAATGTCCAAGAAGAACAGGATACTTTTAAAAAGAAAAGAAGTGCAGCTTCCTCAAAAGCAGTTCAGAACGCTTCTAAACGGTGTCATAGAGCAGGATAAGGATAGCAAAACAGAAGATTTTGCTGATCTGAAAACGGTTACTGAAACGGAGCCGGGTATTGAAGAAAAGAAAGCGTTGCTTTTTGCTGCGATCGTTTGCAAGCATACAAAATCCAATACGATCGTGTTTGCCAAAGAGGATAGAATGATTTCCAGCGGAGTGGGGCAGACAAGCAGAGTGGATGCGTTGAGACAGGCTATTGAAAAGGCAAAAAGCTTTGGTTTTGATCTGTCAGACGGAGCAGTGATGGCTTCGGATGCTTTCTTCCCTTTCCCTGATTGTGTAGAAATTGCGTATCAGGCAGGTATACGAAGTGTAATTCAGCCGGGCGGCTCAGTGAAGGATCAGGAATCCATCGACTATTGCAATGCGCATGGAATGTCAATGGTCTTTACCGGCTTCAGGCACTTCAAGCACTAAAAGTATTGTTAAAAAATTAGGTTTTGGAAACTTATTTGTAACTTTCATCATTATTATCATCAGTAATAAATACCTCGTTAAAAAATGGGCATGTTTGATTTTTTTACCAGCGATATCGCAATTGACCTGGGTACAGCTAATACGTTGATTATCTATAAAGATAAGATTGTGGTGGACGAACCTTCCATCATTGCTCTGAATAAGATTAATGGCAAGGTGCTGGCAATCGGACGTGAAGCAATGCAGATGCATGAAAAAACGCATGAAGACATAAAAACCATCAGGCCGCTCAAAGACGGTGTTATTGCAGATTTCCATGCTGCCGAGCACATGATCAGAGGTATGATTAAGATGATAGATAACGGCAAGAAGCTTTTCGGAACCACCTCACACCGTATGGTAATCTGTATTCCTTCCGGTATTACCGAAGTGGAAAAAAGAGCTGTAAGGGATTCGGCCGAACATGCCGGAGCAAAAGAAGTGTATATGATCCATGAGCCAATCGCGGCTGCGATTGGCCTTGGTATTGATATTGAACAGCCAATCGGATCCATGATTGTAGATATTGGCGGTGGAACAACAGAAATTGCGGTGATTGCTCTGTCCGGAATTGTATGCGAACAATCTATCAGAGTTGCCGGTGATGTTTTCAACAAGGACATCCTTGACTATATGAGAAGACAGCACAACCTGCTGATCGGAGAACGTTCTGCCGAAAGAGTTAAGATGGAAGTCGGCTCTGCGCTGACTGAGCTTGATAACCCACCGGAGGATTATGAAATCAGAGGAAGAGACTTGATGACCGGAATACCTAAAGTAATAAAAGTCTCATACTCGGAAATAGCATTTGCACTTGATAAATCCGTTTCGAAAATAGAAGAGGCTGTTCTGAAAGCGCTGGAAATAGCGCCTCCTGAATTGTCTGCCGATATTTATGATAATGGTATTCATCTTACCGGTGGCGGTGCATTGCTCAGAGGTCTTGATAAACGTCTGGCTTTGAAAACAAAGCTTCCCATTCACGTTGCGGAAGATCCGCTAAAGGCTGTTGTAAGAGGTACCGGAATGGCCATAAAAAACATAAAGAATTACAAGGCTGTTCTGATGACCTGATTAAATGTACAGAATATTTGAGTTTATATACAGGTACCGGGCTTTTCTGTCATTCTTTCTGATAGAAGTACTCTGTATATGGATGATCGTCTCTTTCAATACATATCAGGGAGCTGCTTTCTTTAATACATCCAATTATTACGTAGCAGGCGTACTTTCTCTGGAGCAGAATGTTTCTTCTTATTTTAGCCTGAATAAGGTAAACGAAGAATTGGCTGCCCAGAATGCCGATTTGCTCAACCAGCTTAATCATATCCGGCAGAATAAAAATCTCTCTGAACATACATTGACGGATACGAATTCCACAATACAGTATGGATATCTGCCAGCCCGGGTAGTTAAAAATACCACGCGTCTCCCCGAAAACTTTCTGACTCTGAATAAAGGTACCCTGGATGGTGTGATGCCGGATATGGGCGTGGTTGGACCAGATGGTCTGGTGGGCAGAGTAAAAACTGTATCGAAGCATTTCTGTACGGTCGTATCAATGCTGCACAGTGGTATGAATGTAGCTTCCCGTATCAAAAATGGTAATATCGATGCAACGGTTGTGTGGGATGGTCTGGACCCGAGAGAAGGAAAAGTATTGCATGTGGTCAGGCATCACAAGATTGCTCAGGGAGATTCTGTCGTTACAAGCGAATATAATGCGGTATTCCCTGAGGGGGTGATGATCGGAACAATAGGAGAATTTACTCTTGGAGAGGGTAGCTCGGACTATGATATTCAGTTGAACTTCTCAACTGATTTTACGGCGTTGTCCTATGTTTATATAATAAAAAATAATCTTCGGGCAGAACGGGATTCGCTTGAAAATGTCATAAAGTAAATAATATGACCAGAGCAGGCCAGATAATTACATATAGTCTTTACTTCATATTGTTTGTAGCATTACAGGTGCTGCTTTTTCTGCATCTGGCCTTATTTGATGGCCGGGCGTTATGTTTTATATACATTACATTCATAATGATGCTTCCCTACCAGACGCCTCATGTTTTGCTGATTTTAATTGGTTTCGGGACCGGATTATTTGTGGATGTTTTTTATAACTCTCCCGGAATTCATGCATTTGCAACGGTTTTGGTTGCCTACCTGCGACCATATATTATTAATCTGCTTACTCCCCGCGGGGGATATGATGAGGGTGTTATCATTTCTATCGGCTCCCTTGGAGTACAGTGGTTCTTATCATATGCTGCCGTTGTGATTGTGGTGCATCATACAGCGCTGTTCTTTATATGGTCTCTGGGGTATAACTCACTTTTTTTGACTATTGAAAAGATACTAGCAAGTTCATTGTTCTCGTTAGTTATGGTAATTCTTGTTCAATACCTTATTCAGTCTCCCAGAAAGAATTAATGCTTGGTAACCGTAAAAATATCATCCAGTTTGCATTCATTCTGGTGGGTTTGGTGTATATATTGAAGTTGTTTTCGCTTCAGATCCTGGATACTTCCTATAAGTTTGCTTCCCAGGATAATGTTAAAAGGCGCATTATTGACTATCCGTACCGTGGACTTATTTCTGACAGGAATGGTATGCTGCTGGTATATAATACACCTGTTTTTGACTTAATGGTTGTGCCGAGAGAGCTCAGGGTCGGGGATACAGCCATGTTTTGTAATCGCTTCGGGATTACTCGTGAAGAGTTTGAGATGAAAGTAATGGAAGCCAAAAAATTCTCACGCGACAAGCCCTCTGCCTTTCTAAAGCAGCTTTCGATGAAAGATTTTGCCAGAGTTCAGGATTTTCTGGTAGACTATAAAGGTTTCTATCCGCAGAAAAGAACTGTAAGGTCTTATTCGCATAAAAGCCTTGCCAATGCGCTGGGATATATCGGAGAGATTAGTAAAAGGCAGCTGGAAAATCAACAGGAGCCGTACTATCAACAGGGTGATTATATAGGTATTAACGGCTTGGAGGCTTCGTATGAAACTTATCTGAGAGGCAAGCGGGGAGCGCGGTATGTAATGGTGAATGTGCGTGGGGTCGAAAAAGGACCATTCAATGAAGGCGAGCATGATACACTCTCTATTCCGGGAACGAATCTGATATCTTCAATAGATATAGCTCTTCAGGAATATGGTGAAAAGTTAATGGCATACAAGGTTGGTTCAGTTGTGGCAATTGAGCCTGCTACAGGAGAGATCCTGAGTTTTATTTCCGCACCTTCATATGATCCTAATATATTGACAGGCAGAGAATTTGGCAAGAACTTTCTGCAGCTTCAGAAAGATTCTCTTGTACCTTTATTCAACCGTCCTTTAATGGCTATGTATCCTCCGGGTTCTATCTTTAAGATTGCTCAAGCATTAATTGGTATGGATCAGGGAGTTATTAATCCTCATACGAGATTTCCGTGCAACCGGTCACTGGTCAATTGTCACCCGCATCCATCGCCGCTTGATGTAAGAGGTTCTGTGCAGCACTCTTGTAATCCGTACTATTATATGGTATTTAAGAATCTGATTGAAAGAGGAAAGGACCCGAACAAATTTAAAGATGCTGAGATTGGCTATGATATGTGGTATGACAAAATTAAAAAGTTTGGTTTTGGAGAACGGCTCGGGATTGATCTGCCTAACGAAAAATCAGGAATTATACCAAGTAACAGATACTATGATCGGGTATATGGAGATTTGCGCTGGAAATTTTCGACAATTTATTCACTAAGTATTGGCCAGGGAGAAATCGGAACAATACCCATCCAAATGGCAAATCTTGCAGCTATTATAGCAAACAGAGGGCATTATTATACGCCTCATCTGATAAAATCTATTGGGGATAACGGTCCGTTGTCTCAGTATAAAGTACGCCATGATGTTGGTATAGATCAGCAATTTTATCAGCCGATTGTCGATGGTATGGAAGATGTAGTCAATGCCGGAACTGCTGCAAGAGCCAGAATCAAGCACATACAAATTTGCGGAAAGACAGGAACAGCACAAAATCCGCATGGAGAAGATCACTCTGTTTTTATAGCGTTTGCACCTAAGGATAATCCGAAAATTGCGATTGCTGTTTTTGTCGAAAATGCAGGATTCGGGGGAACATGGGCTGCTCCTATTGCGAGTTTGATGATTGAAAAATATCTGACAGATACAATTACAAGACCACATCTGGAAAAATACATATTGGATAAGCGTTTTTATGGGAAGGAAGAGGAGAGCAAACCGCCGTTACGAACAGCTGTTAAAGAGCTTTCTGAACAGGATCAGAAAGCAGGCTCTCCGGCTTATCCAGGAAATACAGCTATTGTTTCAAACAGAAAAGAAGATTTACTGTGAGAAGTGAAGGAAATTTAATTAAGAGTATAGACTGGCTGACCGTTGGTTTTTATACAATATTTGTATTCTTTGGCTGGCTGAATATTTATGCTGCGGTATATGATCCGGAAGCTTATATCAGTCCTTTTTCCGGCTCATCCAGAGCCGGGCAGCAGCTTATGTGGATCGGACTTTCTTCCATCACTATTTTAATGATCATGGTGGTAGATTATAAGTTCTATAATTCATTTGCTTTTGTACTATATGGTATAGTCATTTTTTTGCTCCTGGCAACTTTTGTTCTGGCTCCGGATATTAAAGGGTCCCGCTCCTGGCTTGTTCTTGGCCCCATCCGCTTACAACCGGCCGAATTTGCAAAGTTTGCTACAGCACTGGTTCTGGCCCGTTATCTCGGGGATATAAATGTGAAATTTAATCAGATAAAAACAAGGCTGGTGATAGGAGCTATAATAGGACTTCCTGCAATAATAATCATTGCCCAGAATGAAACCGGAACTATGCTGGTTCTGGCAGCTTTTGTTATTGTTTTATACAGGGAAGGCTTGTCTCCATATATATTAGTATTTGGTATTCTTTCCATAGCCTTATTTGTCATGACGTTGATGTTTGACAAATATTATCTGATGGGAGCTCTTGGAATATTAGCTTTTTTTATTCTTGGTGTCATTTTACTGGAGCTAAGAAAGAAAAATGCCCGAAAGCGGCCAGTCTATCAGAAGGCTTTTATTGTTGCCGGAGTTTATGCGCTTTGTGTCGGAGTCATATTTAGCGTAAACTTCTTTGTCAACGATGTGCTGCAACCGCATCAGCAAAACAGGATCAAGGCGCTGATTGATCCGGAAAGCGATATAAAAGGAATCGGCTGGAACCTGTATCAATCCAAAGTAGCAATCGGGTCCGGAGAATTAACCGGAAAAGGTTTTCTGAAAGGAACTCAGACAAAGTTTGATTTTGTACCTGAACAAAGTACGGATTTTATTTTTTGTACTATTGGTGAAGAATATGGCTGGATAGGAAGCTCGGTTTTTATTCTCTTTTATGTGATCTTTATCTGCCGTCTTGTTAATCTGGCAGAAAGGCAGAAGGATAGGTTTTCAAGAATTTATGGATATTCGGTGGCTTCGATTTTCTTCTTCCATTTCATGGTAAACATAGGCATGACCATCGGTGTATTCCCGATTATCGGAATCCCTTTACCGTTTATCAGTTACGGCGGATCTTCATTGTTAGGTTTTACTATCCTCCTGTTTGTATTTCTTAAGCTGGATGCTCATAGAAAGCAGCAGTTATGGCATTAATACAAAATATAAAACTTACCGGGTTATATTTTCCGCAAGCTTTGAAGAAAATGATTCATTTATCTGCGGAATAGAGCCTGGTCGGATGAGAAAAAGCCTGAAAATCAGATTTCTGATCTGTTTGTCCGGTGATTATAGCTGCCAAAGCGCCTTTCTACCAGGGATATAAACTCCTGAAGGTGTATGTTGCTTATATTCCAGCTGTATTTGGTCCAGCATTGCTCATGAAGAAAGGCCATAGCGCTCTCCAGATTATCCTTCTTCTCAATTTCCGATAAAACCACAGCGTAGGCAGATACATCATCGTTAAATAACTCCTTGATGTAAACAAATTTTTCACCAAGGCCTATTGCACTCCGAAGATCGTCTATCTTCATCAACGGACTATAAACGACATCTTCAGCGGTCTTAAGATGATCGTTTAGGGTTGTTTCCTCCCTTACAAACCGTTCATTGAGTGAGGAGATATGATTATTGACCGGTTCAGAGATTTGATTTTCTTTATGTTGTTGAACTGGAGTTTCTTCTGTCAGAGGAATGGCTGAATTGGCTGCAGATGTCTCATCGGGCTTCTGGGCACTCTCAATGCTGGGGTGTAGAAGAATATCATCGAGTTCAATTTTCAATAATTCATTCAGTCTGGATAAAACATCTGTTTCTTCAGGAGAAAAACCAAGGGTTGATACATAATCGGCAAGTTCCTGCCATGAGGGCTCGGGAAATTCGGATATATATTTTTCTATTGATGCAAGATAGGCTGTATTGATCCGGATGAATTTCTTGTTTTTTTCAAAGTTTGCAAGGAATGTTTCTTTGCGATACATAACATCCTGTCTGAAAAACTCAGTCGGAGCCATTGCCAGATAAAGAGTGTCTTCAATCGCTTTGGTAAGTAATGGCTTGAAAAACTCTTTTGAAACGGCTATATGATTGGATAGTGTATTGAGAAAGGCCTGAAGGGCGCTTTGTACCTCAGCATGGTCATAATCGAAATAAGGACTTTTTAGCTTGCCCGCTTCTTCCTGCCATTTTTCAAACAGATTTTTGAATATGAAGAGATTGATCTGCTGAACGGGGGTAAACTGTTTAATTTCTGCTCCGCTTATTGCGTTCTTTACAGTAAAGAGTTCATTTATAAGTTTTTCAGACAGAGCGAGACTATAGGAAGATATTTTCCTTATATCAACGAAAGAATTCATAATCCAACAACGTTTATGTAGGAGTTAAATATATAAAATCAACTCAGAACTGCAATATTTCTAATTATATTTGCTCTATCTATGCGTTTTTTAGTTCATTTTTTTTTACTCTTACTGGGGCAAACCCTGTACGGACAAGGGGTATCAATCGGGAACTGGCGGCAACATCCTGCCTCATCAGGTTTTGTAGCTGTTTGTAATACCGGAAACTATATATATGGAGGATCAAATGAAACCTTACTCAGATTTTCGCTGCAGGATAATGAGATAAGAGCATTATCCAAAAATGAAGGACTGAGTGATGTCGGAGTCAGTTGTATTGCTCACAGCTTTTCAGAGGAGGTTACGGTAATAGGGTACTCTAACGGTAACATTGATTTGATAAAAAAGAATAGTCTCGTCAATGTGAGCGATATCAAGCGCTCCAATGCAGTCCTTGGTTCTAAAAAGCTAAATCATATAACTTTAAAAGAATCAATTGCATATATATCTGCAGATTTTGGTCTTATCCTGCTCGATCTTAAAAAGAATGAAATCAGAGAAGCTGCAATTAATATAAGCCCGACAGCGGGACAACTTCAGGTCAACGCTTCCTGTATATACAACGATTCATTATATATTGCTACAGGCATAGGCATCCTTGTGGCTGATATCAGCTCAAATTTACTTGACTACAACTCGTGGTATCTCTATAAATCGTCAGACGGTATACCTTATGCCACTGGCTTCATTGGTATACTTGCGTTGAATAATACTATATACGCCCTTTGCAATAATGAATCGGATCAATTATCAAATCCGACCATAACCGGAAGTATTTATAAGTTGGCAGAAGGCTATTGGCAGGAAGAGGTCGCTTTAAGCAGAAGAGTTAACAGAATGAATCTTGTGAATGAAAGAATTCTTGTAGGTTCGAATGAGTGCTTTTTTGATTATGACGGGGCGCGTGTTGATACCATTCCTGTTCCAGGGATGATCAATGATATTGTAGAAGGGAAGAGTGGTTTATGGTTAGCTTCAGGAGCAGGATTCCTCCGTTTTGAAGATAGACTTCATTATTATCTCATTGACTTATCATCAATAAGTGCTTCTAGTCCTTTTCGTCTTATTAATGCCAATAAGACAATTTTTGCTCTTTTTGGTGGATATAATTCAAATACAACTAATCAGTACCGCTATAATGGTTTTGATATGTTTTCAGAACATAGATGGAAAAATATTTCTCATTATAGAGGAAGTTTTACAGAAGGAATATATGATCTTGTGGATATCGCATACTCGCATGTAACCAATAGCTTTTATATTGCTTCATATGGGAAGGGTGTAGTGGAGTTTAAAGATCAAAAAGTTATACGAATATATGATGATCTGAACAGCCCGCTTTTCAACACTGTACCTGGCCAGGGATATGTTCGTATTACGGAAACAGAAGCGGATCCTGCAGGTAATATATGGATTGCTAATGTTATTGCGAATGAGGCTACGCCACTTTTTCATAAGCTGACTCCAGACGGATCATGGGCATCCTATAGCATTAACTTCGGGTTGAACAGTTCTGTTTATTTGTACAATCTTCGTATTGATCATAAGAATAATCTTTGGTTTACCCTTCGGGGGCGTCCGGGAGTGTATGTATATAATCCGGAAAAGCAGGGCAGAGCATGGCGGAACCTTGGCGCCAATCAGGGAGCCGGCAATTTGCCTAATTCCACTGTTCGCTCAATCGAAGTAGATCTTAATGGAAATGTCTGGATTGGCACAGACAGAGGGATTGCTATTTTTCGTGCAGAGAATGATGTCTTTACGGAAGACGCAACAGTTCCATACTATGATGGATTGCCTCTGTTGATGGATAAAGTTGTGAATGACATTGATGTGGATGGCGCAAACAGAAAATGGGTTGCCACCAATGACGGGATATGGCTCTTTAATGAAGATGCGTCAGAAGCACTGGAATATTTCTCTGCGGGAAACAGTCCTTTGGCCGATAGTGATATAAAGGATGTAGAAGTAAGCGGAATGACCGGAGACGTTTTTATGGTGACTAACTACGGAGTATATTCCTATAGAAGCAGTGCTACGGAAGCAACTGAACAGGGAGAAAACAAGGCATTGGTTTTCCCTAATCCGGTCCGGTCCGGATATGATGGGTTAATCGGAATATCCGGACTGGCGAGAAATGCTTCTGTTAAGATTACGGATATTTACGGCAATATGGTATATGAAACTGTGGCTACGGGCGGGACAGCAGTATGGGATGGAAATAAGTATAACGGAAAACGGGCACAAAGTGGCGTTTATCTTGTATTTTCCGCGACTATACACGGAGACAAGGGAAATATTGCTAAAATTGTACTGATTGACTAATCATCTATGCTGGTAAAATCCAGAGGTATAGTTCTGAACTTTATAAAATTCAAGGAGACATCCATAATTGCCAGGATTTATACAGAGAATTATGGAATACAATCCATGTTGATTAATGGGATAAGAAGCAGGAAAAGTCTGACTTCTGTCGCATTGTTTCAACCGTTGACCTTCCTTGATCTGGTTTTTTTCTTCAAAGAAGAGAAGACTATACGCCGTATCCAGGAAGTTAAATGCTCGATACCCTTTCAGTCTGTCCCTTTTGATATAAGAAAATCCTGTATGGCTCTTTTTATAAGTGAAGTACTGACGAAGGTATTAAAGGAAGAGACTGCTGATCATTCATTGTTTTCTTATGTTTTTAGCGGAATTATATACCTGGACCGGGAAGATTACCAGCCTGATTTTCATATCTGGTTCCTTATTCATTTGTCCTTTCATCTTGGATTTGGTCCGGAAAGCGCTTCTGATATTGTCCACGAATCGAATGATTATTTCAGGCTTATTGATCGCCTGATCCAGGCAGAACCTCATACAGCTGTATTTAACTCCAACACCCAGAGAAAAAGAGCATTGGAATATATTCTCAACTTTTATAGCAGAAATATCGGAAGTTTCGGAGAGTTGCGATCTTTGAAGGTATTGGATGAGCTTTTTGCGGGGTGATTCCGGGTAAAACACCCCGCAGTATATATCATAGCTATGATTTTGCTTTTCGGGCAACTTGAATTGTTCGTGTAACCGGGTTAAAAGGACTTTCAATCCGGTTATTGTCTTTATCAACAAATTCAAGCTTGATACTGTGCTCTCCATCGTCCAATCCTTCGATCAGATGTGCGGCCCATTTGTTAATAATAAACTCAGTGCCATCTATTGTTGCTATTACTTTATTTCCGTCAGGTGAGAGCTCTGAATTGACAAGATAGAAATCAAGAACAATTTTGTCAGCTCCGGAACCGGTGTATTCTCCCTTGGGTCGGCTATAGAACATATGCGGGGCATTTATGTCAATTTTATCCAGATCATTGGGCTTGCCGATGGTTATTTTCCGAAGCACGTACGCATCAGGCTGTTTGATGCTTATATGATAGGAACGGGAAAGAAATGACAGCTCAATATAAGTCCCCTCTTTTAGCTCCTGAGTGTGTTCCGGGGTATATAGCGCTACATATGGCTCATTATTAAGAATAAAATGAATATGCTGACCCTCTTCGGAATTGGAACAGTTGCCGCATGCTCCGGCATCGGTTTGTCTGCCCAACTCAAAGTTGGAGACTTCATAGGTGAAGTGAGTTTTGCCTGGTTTAAGCTTTTGTTCAGGCTCCGGCGAACTTTGTGTAAGTCTGGCATCCGGAAACTCCGGCAAAGAAGTTACGGGTGACAGCTTTATACCGTTTTTTTCAAGAACATTTGATGAGTCAGGAATCAGTTTCCCGGCATCCTGATGACTGGCAGACTCTGTGTCCGTTTTTTTCTTTTGAGAATCACAGGCATATAGTATGCTGCTTATACCAATCAGATAGATAAATAGGTGTTTCATTTTGTTGATCATATGTACGGTGACATATTTAACACGGGCAATGTAATAGTGTTTGAAATTTTTCTAAATTTACTGAATTGAACAGGCAAAACAGGTTCTCCCTTTCATCTTGAGAAAAGTACGTTATATCATATTTCTAAGAGATGTATGGCAGTTGTCCCTTACTTCTTTTGGAGGGCCGTTGGCGCATCTGGGGCTTTTTCATAAAGTATTGGTTGAAAAGAGAGCCTATATTTCCGAAGCTGATCTGATTGAATTAAATTCATTCTGTAATATCTTGCCGGGACCTGCAAGTACGCAGACGCTGATTGCGGTCGGGTATAAAATAGGCGGGGCTCTGCTTGCTTTTCTGACGTTGCTGGTCTGGATGCTGCCGGCAACGCTGATTATGATTACTGCGGCTTTATTGGTCGAATATTTGAGAGGCTCACTAGAAGTTGCCAGATTCATTCAGCCTATGGCGGTAAGCTTTGTAGCGTATGCTGTTGTCAAAATTGTGAGGACTGCCGTGACAACAAAAACGGCTGTAATCTTATTTACGATTTCTACGCTGCTATGCTATTCCATTAATTATCCGGGCATATTTCCGCTGGTTCTGATTGTGTCGGGAGCGCTGACTGCACTAAAGTTTAACAAACATCCCAAAGAAGACAAACTGCCCTGGAAGATCGAGTGGTCTAACTTTATTTTGTATGCGTCAATATTTGTAACTGCTGCATTACTGGGGCATATCCTGGATTATAAGCCGATCCGGTTGTTTGAGAATTTTTTCAGAAACGGGAGCTATATTTTTGGGGGTGGGCAACCACTGAGTGGAATGCTGTACAAGGAGTTTGTAGATTTCAAGGGATATTTGTCTAAAGAGGAGTTTACTGCCGGCTATGCCTTGCTGCAAGCTCTTCCGGGACCATCTTTTGCTTTTAGTGCTTTTGTAGGCAGTCTTTCGCTGAGGGAATTAGGAATAGGTGGCCAAATCATCGGGGGATTTGTGGCAACTACAGGTATTTTTCTACCTGGCACCCTTATGATATTTTTTATTATACGTTTCTGGGATAAGTTAAAAAAGTATCGCCCCGTTAAAGCTTCTTTAGAAGGAGTAAATGCCGCAAGCGGAGGAATTATCCTGGCAACAGCCATGCAGTTGATGCAGCCGTTTCTTAGTCAGGGAATAGAGATTGCAATTGTTAATTTCTCAATCTGTCTGATTACTTTTCTCCTTCTGGTTTATACAAAAATACCAGCTCCCTATCTTATAATAGCAGGTTTGCTGGCTGGTATCCTGCTATGATCCGGGTTGCTGTTTTGACATCCGGTCCCTTTTATTTTTTGATAAGTCTCATCAGATACTGGCCATATCCGCTCTTCATTAAAGGAGTGGCAAGCTCTTCAAGCTGGGATGCATCGATAAATTTCATTGCATAGGCTACTTCTTCAATACAGCCTACTTTCAGGCCTTGTCTTTCTTCTATAACCTGTACAAACTGACCGGCCTGCATCAGCGAAGCAAATGTTCCGGTATCGAGCCAGGCAGTGCCACGGCTTAAAATACTGGTGCGGAGCTTGCCCATTTCCAGATATGCCTTGTTTACATCGGTTATTTCATACTCACCACGAGCACTGGGCTTTAAATTTTTAGCGATATCTATGACCTGATTGTCATAAAAATAAAACCCCGGAACAGCATAATTGGATTTAGGATGCTTGGGCTTTTCTTCAATAGAAATTACTTTTTTGTCTTTGTCAAACTCGACTACTCCGTATCTTTCCGGATCCTGAACATGATAGGCAAAAATAACTCCGCCATCCGGGTCATTATTTTTGCAAAGTGTTTCACTAAGTCCGGATCCATAAAAAATATTATCACCGAGAATCAGGGCAACTTTATCGCTGCCAATAAAGTTTTCTCCGATTACAAAGGCCTGTGCAAGCCCGTTGGGCTCAGGTTGCTCGGCATATGAAAAAGACATTCCCAGTTTCTTCCCGTCACCGAGAAGTTTGCGGAAGTTGGGCAGATCGTGGGGAGTAGAAATAATAAGAACTTCTCTGACACCGGCCAGCATCAGACATGAAAGAGGATAATAAATCATGGGTTTATCATACACCGGCATTAGCTGCTTACTAACTGCAAGTGTCAATGGATGTAGTCGGGTGCCAGACCCACCGGCTAAGATAATTCCTTTCATTTTTATTCTGATTCAGTTAGATTGTATTTCGTTTTAAACCAGTTATATGTCCTTCTGAGACCATCAGCAAAGCGTACATCCGGATTATATCCGATAAGGTTCGAGGCTTTTGCTATATCAGCCAGGCTGTCTCTGACATCACCAACTCTGCTTTCGATAAAGCGAGGTGAAAGGTCTGAACCGCTGAGCTCTTTCAGAAGCTGGAAGAGTGCCATAATCGAAGTGCTTTCTCCAACGGCAACATTATATATCTGATTGACTGCTTCTTTTCGGTTAATAGTGGCGGCTTTGATGTTTGCCTGGATAACGTTTTCGATATAGGTAAAATCCCGTGTCTGGTTACCGTCACCTTCTATTACGGATGCTTCTCCCTTTAAAAAAGCCATAATAAAACGAGGGATTACTGCAGCGTATGCCCCCTCGGGACTTTGTTTCGGACCAAAAACATTAAAATAGCGCAAACCAACCGTTTCGATACCGTAAGTACGGGAGAAAACATCTGCATATAGTTCGTTTACATACTTGGTAACAGCATAAGGAGATAATGGTTTGCCGATTACGTCTTCTTTTTTAGGCAGAATTGTACTGTCCCCGTAAGTAGAGGAAGAGGCTGCATATACAAAACGCTGAACATTGTTTTGTCTGGCAGCTATAAGCATATTCAGAAAGCCATCGATGTTGGTTTTGTTTGTTGCTGCCGGGTCCTTGATACTTCGCGGCACAGAGCCCAGCGCTGCCTGGTGCAGGATAATGTCTGCATGGCGGCTGGCTTTTACGCAGGTATCAGGATCAATAATGTTCCCTTCAATAAACGTAAATGACGGATGATTAAAAAACGGTTGTATATTGGCAAGGGAGCCGGTTTCAAGGTTATCAAGGACAAGTACCTTTTTCGCATTATGGGTCAGAAGATACTCAACCAGATTTGAACCTATAAAACCGGCTCCGCCTGTTACTAAAAACGAATAGTCTGAAAGATCACCATAGTGATACGGAATAATCATTTAAATTAAATTATTAGCTATTATTTAGAAATTTCATATTGCTCACGGTAGTAATTCTGATAATTACCGGAAGTGACATTGTCGAGCCATTTTTCATTGCTCAGATACCAGTCTACAGTTATTTCCAAGCCTTCGCGAAACTGGAGAGAAGGCTCCCAGCCCAGTTCTTTTTTTATCTTACCGGCATCGATGGCATAGCGAAAATCATGACCGGCCCGGTCTGTAACATAAGTGATCAACTCTGCGGACTCTCCTTCCTTGCGCCCAAGCTTTTTGTCCATGATAGAACATAATAATTGAATAAGATCAATGTTTTTCCATTCATTATGTCCGCCAATGTTATAGGTTTCTCCTGTCTTGCCTTTATGAAAAACTACATCAATAGCTCTGGCATGGTCAACAACATACAGCCAGTCCCGGATATTCTCTCCTTTACCATATACGGGTAATGGCTTTTTGTGCTTGATATTGTTGATAAATAATGGTATTAGTTTTTCCGGAAACTGATTTTGCCCGTAGTTATTGGAACAATTGGAGATAATTACCGGTAGTCCGTAGGTATTGTGATATGCCCGGACAAACTGGTCAGATGCGGCTTTTGAAGCAGAATACGGAGACTGCGGGTCGTAAGGAGTTGTTTCTGTAAAATATCCTTCGGCTTCGAGTGATCCGTACACTTCATCGGTAGAAACGTGATAAAAAAGGTGGTTTCCGAGGTTTTCTTTCCAGAGCTCCTTTGCCGCATTCATCAGGGTTACTGTGCCTATGACATTGGTTCTGATGAATTCCATCGGATTCTTTATCGAACGATCTACATGCGATTCTGCAGCAAGGTGAATAACGCTGTCAAATTTGTATTCATTAAAAATAGAGAAGATATAATCAGCCTCTGCAATATCTCCTCTTAGAAACGTGTAGTTTTCTTTGTTTTCTATGTCTTGCAGATTTTCAAGATTGCCGGCATAGGTTAGTTTGTCAAGGTTGAAGATATGATATTCGGGATATTTATTAACAAACAGTCTTATGACGTGAGAACCGATAAAGCCTGCTCCGCCAGTTATTAATATCTTCTTTTTCATAAAATCTTATTTTAGTGTTTTTTGCCAGTTCCAGGCATGAAGTAGGGCCTCTTTTAAAGAATATTGGGCTGTCCAGTCTAATATTTCACGGGATTTTCGGACTTCTGACCAGATTTTTTCGACATCACCAGGTCTTCGCGGACCTATTTCGTAGTTTAAGGGTTCTCCTGTAACTTCGAGAAAAGCTTTTACCAGTTCCATTACAGAATTACCATTGCCCGTTCCTACATTGAATAATTCACTAAAGCCGGTATTTGTTGATTTTTTTATGTATTCAAGCGCCCTGACATGAGCTTTGGCCAGATCAACTACGTGGATGTAGTCCCTGATGCAGGTGCCGTCCGGTGTATCATAATCGCCTCCGAAAATAGTTAGCTTCTCACGTATACCAGCCGCAGTCTGAGTTATAAACGGCACAAGATTGCTGGGTACCCCGATGGGTAATTCTCCGATAGCCGAACTTGGATGGGCGCCAATGGGATTAAAATATCTTAGAATGACAGCCTGGATATCTGATTGCCGGGCATAGTCTTCAATAATCTCTTCACTGATCTTCTTGGTATTACCATACGGTGATTCAACTTTTGATCTTGGAATAGACTCAGTGACCGGAAGTGTTTCCGGTTCTCCATAGACTGTGCAGGAAGAAGAAAAAACAAACGGATTGATGTTGAATTCTTCCATAACTCTGAGCAGGGAAACTAAACTGCCAATATTATTATGATAATACTTTAGCGGAAAACGTACAGATTCTCCGACAGCTTTGAAGGCTGCAAAGTGGATCACTCCTTCAATGTTTTTTTCTTTCTCAAAGACCTCCTTTAGTGAGTGATAGTTAGTACAGTCTATTGAATAACAGGGAATCTTTGTTTTTGTAATGCTTTCTAAAGCTTGTAAAACGGAAGTGTATGAATTGGAAAAATTGTCAGCAATAACAGGTTTAAAACCTGCATTGATCAGTTCGACAACTGTATGAGAGCCAATATAGCCGGCACCGCCGGTTACAAGTATTTTGTTCATAATCTTACAAGCTCCAATAATGAAAATGTTTATTCGATTCGAATAAATTCTTAAAAATACCCTTTATATCAATAAAAATACTTTTATCGACAGTATGTTTTGTAAAATAGTTGATATCTAAAGATTTGAACTGCTCGTGCGGTACAGCGAGAATGATTGCCTGATATTTCCCCTCCGGCTTTTTTAGAAGCTCCAGATGATATTCATCCCTGAAATCATCAGGGTCAGCCAATGGATCTACAATGTCCACCTGAACACCAAAGGAAATAATTTCATGAATCAGGTCAGAAACCTTGGAGTTTCTGATATCTTTTACGTTTTCCTTAAAAGTAGCTCCGAGTACCAGCGCCCGGGATTGTGGGATATTAAATCCCGATTTTATGAGAAGCTGAACCGTCTTTTTTCCAACATAAGCACCCATGCCATCGTTGATGGTTCTTCCACTGAGAATGACTCTTGGGTGGTAGCCCAGTCCCTGAGATTTATAGGTAAGATAATACGGGTCTACTCCGATACAATGTCCTCCTACCAGTCCCGGAGAAAATTTCAGGAAATTCCATTTCGTTCCGGCTGCTTCAAGTACGTCATAAGTATTAATGTCCATTCGGTCAAATATCATTGACAGCTCATTCATTAATGCGATGTTGAGGTCTCTTTGGGTATTTTCTATAACCTTTGCTGCTTCTGCCACCTTAATACTGGGGGCTTTATAAATGCCGGCCTCAACAACCAGTGCGTATGTATCTGCGATTACATCAAGACTTTCCTGGTCACAGGCGGATACTACTTTAACTATTCTGGAGAGCGTATGTTCCTTGTCCCCCGGATTTATTCGTTCCGGCGAATACCCAAACTTGAATTGTTTGCCCGCTGTCAAAGAAGATCCCTTTTCAAGCAGGGGAATGCACTCATCTTCCGTACAACCAGGATAGACAGTGCTTTCATATACCACATAATCTCCTTCTTTGAGAATTTTTCCAAGCATTTGAGAAGCAGCTTTCAGTGCTTTCAGATCGGGCATATTATAAGCATCTATAGGGGTAGGTACAGCTACAATGTAGAAATGTGCTTTCTGCAGGTCTTCCGGCGATGAGCTGAACAGTATATCCCGGTTGGAGAATTCTGTCCGGGATATTTCTCCTGACGGATCCGTTTGGTTTTTGAGACTGGAAATTTTTGATTCGTTGATATCAAATCCGATTACCCGCGTTTTTTTTGCAAACTCAAGCGCTATGGGTAAACCTACATAGCCCATGCCAATTACGGCAACTAATTTTTTCTTCTCAATTATTTCCTGAACCATTGAATCTATTTATGAGGAGATTTTCTCAACCTTGTTGTTTATAAGCAAATAACGTTGCCCGGTTTCCGGGCATATTCCGATGTTTTCCTTATTAAAGTTTAACCGGTGGCCATATTCACTGACCCAGCCGGATTGGCTTGCAGGATTTCCGGTCATCAGGGCATAGGGTGGAACATCTCTGGTTACAACTGCTCCGGCACCGATCAGGGCATAGTGACCAAGTTTAATTCCGCATAGTATGGTTGCGTTTGCTCCGATTGAGCACCCCCTGCCTATAATAGTTTTTAAATACTGGTCGCTTCTGACAATAGCGCTCCTGGGGTTTTTAATATTTGTGAAAACCACCGAGGGACCAAGAAAAACATCATCCTCGCATATAACCCCGGAGTAGAGAGATACGTTGTTCTGAATCTTTACATTGTTGCCGACAGTTACATCGGCTGCAATAAAAACATTCTGTCCGATATTGCAATTGGCCCCGATACGGGCTCCCGCCATAATATGACAAAAGTGCCAGATTTTAGATCCGGCACCAATGATGCATCCTTCATCTGCGAAGGATGAAGGATGTATAAAATATGTAGTCGTATTTTCCAGAATCAGATCAATAAAACTCTTTTGGTCTTGTTTCTTTAACAGGTAGTCCTTTGAAATATTCCAGAGTGATTTTTAATCCTTCGGCACGGGAAACTTTAGGTTCCCATCCCAGAACTTCTTTCGCTTTGGATATATCAGGACGTCTTTGTTTGGGATCATCCTGTGGTAAAGGTTTGTACGCGATTTTCTGATCGGAGTTGGTCAGCTTGAGGATTTCCTCAGCAAATTCCTTAATGGTTATTTCTACCGGGTTCCCTATATTGACAGGAAGATCATGGTCGCTCATCAATAAGCGGTATATACCTTCGATCAGATCATCAACATAGCAGAATGAACGGGTCTGGGAACCATCACCGAATACAGTAAGGTCATCACCTCTTAATGCCTGGCCGATAAATGCAGGTAGTGCTCTGCCGTCATTCAGGCGCATTCTCGGGCCATACGTATTGAAAATGCGAACGATACGGGTTTCTACGCCATGAAAACGATTGTAAGCCATGGTAATAGCTTCCTGAAACCTTTTAGCCTCATCATATACCCCTCTTGGTCCGATCGGGTTTACATTGCCCCAATAGTCTTCACTTTGCGGATGGATGGTTGGGTCTCCGTAGATTTCAGAGGTACTTGCAACAAGAATTCGTGCCTTTTTTGCCTTGGCGAGTCCCAGAAGATTGTGTGTGCCAAGAGAACCAACTTTTAATGTCTGTATTGGTATCTTGAGATAATCAATCGGACTTGCCGGGGACGCAAAATGAAGAATATAGTCGAGCTCACCCGGGACATGGACAAACTTGCTCACATCATGATGATGGAACTCAAAGTTTGGCAGCTTGAATAAATGCTCAATGTTGTCAAGTGAGCCGGTAATAAGATTATCCATAGCAATGACATGGTAATCTTCTTTAATAAAGCGGTCACACAGATGTGATCCCAGAAAACCGGCTCCGCCTGTAATTAAAACTTTTTTCTTTTTTGTAGTCATAGTATAATAAAAATCAGCAGCTGCCTACCAGTACTTTGCTTCCGGTTCTTCCAATGGATTCGTAATGATAACCCATTTCGATCATATGACGCGGATCAAACAGGTTTCTTCCGTCGAAAACTACTTTAGCGCTCATTATTCTGGATATTCTGTCAAAGTCAGGATTTCTGAACTCCGGCCATTCCGTAACGATAATCAGTGCATCAGCGCCTTCGAGCACTGAGTAGGCATCGTCCGAATAGTCAATTTGTTTTCCGAGAAGCTCTTTTACATTATCCATAGCTTCTGGATCATAGGCAGAGACTTTGGCGCCTTCTTTCAGAAGAGAGTCAATCATATAAAGAGCAGGAGCTTCACGGATATCATCCGTATTCGGCTTGAAAGCGAGCCCCCACAGAGCAATTTTCTTTCCGTTCAGGCTGTTGTTGAAATAGGCTCTGACTTTTGGCATCAGTATGGTTTTTTGTCTTTCGTTCACTTCCATGACGGCATTCAGAATCTGAAAGTTGTACTCACTCTGTTTTGCCATGATGGAAAGCGCCTGTACGTCTTTAGGAAAACAGCTTCCGCCGTATCCAATACCGGGGAATAAGAATCTTTTACCAATACGGCTGTCTGTACCGATACCTATACGAACATGGTCAATGTTGGCATTTAATTTTTCTGCAAGGTTGGCCATCTCATTCATAAATGTAATTTTCATAGCCAGAAAAGCATTTGCGGCGTACTTGGTCAGCTCAGCCGAACGCTCATCCATGTATATAATAGGATTTCCCTGACGTACAAACGGAGCATATAGCATATCCATTACTTTTTTTGCCTTATCGGAAGAAGTTCCGATAACGACCCTTTCCGGCTTCATGAAATCGTCTACGGCAACTCCTTCTCTGAGAAACTCGGGATTGGATACAACATCAAACTCCGCACTGGCATACTGACTCAGCGCAGCTTTTACTTTGTCTGCCGTGCCAACCGGTACGGTACTTTTATCGACAATTACTGTATATTCTTTTAATATCGGACCGAGATCATTCGCAACCTGCAAAATATAGCTAAGATCAGCAGAGCCATCTTCTCCGGGAGGAGTTGGCAAAGCCAGGAAGATAACTTTGGCCCCTTCAATACCTTCTTTAAGGTTGGACGTAAAATTAAGCCGTCCTTCCTGAATATTTCTGTTAAACAAAAGATCAAGTCCGGGCTCATATATGGGCATCTGGCCTTGTCTCATCATGTTTATCTTTTTCTCATTGATGTCTATGCAGGTAACAGAATTACCTGTTTCCGCGAAACAGGTGCCAGTTACAAGGCCTACATATCCGGTTCCAACTACAGCAACTTTCATATCTATGGATGTCTTTTGGTTAAGTCTATATTATAAGCGAAAATAGGCTATTTTATTTTATGAAAATAAATTTTTTTTATATCCTACACAAATCAAAACTGTTGGTTTTACGTATTGTTTAGGTAAATAATTTTTTAAATGTATGGATTTTGGACTAAACGAAAATCAAAAGCTGATTGCCGAAACCATTCGGGATTTTGGTGACAGATACATCCGGCCCTATATGATGGAATGGGATGAAACGCAGGAGTTTCCGGTGTCGGTATTCAAAGAGCTCGGCAAGCTCGGTCTTATGGGAGTTTTAGTTCCCGAAGAGTATGGTGGAGCAGGTCTGGGCTACTTTGAGTATGTAACGGCAATTAAGGAGCTCGGGAGAATAGATGGTTCGATCGCCCTGTCTATGGCTGCGCATAATTCATTATGTACCGGTCATATTATGAACTTTGCGAATGAAGAGCAAAAAAAACGCTGGCTCCCCAGGCTTGCTTCTGCTGAGTGGATAGGAGCATGGGGGTTGACGGAGCCTAATACTGGTTCTGATGCAGGTAATATGCGGACAGTAGCAGTTAAAAAGGGTAACAGCTGGGTGATCAATGGTGCAAAAAACTTTATAACACATGGCAAATCAGGAGATATTGCCGTTGTACTTGCTAATACCGGCGGAGCGGGAGAAGGACGGCAGGCTTCCGCCTTTGTTATTGAAAGGGGAACAGCGGGATTTTATGCCGGAAGAAAAGAAAATAAGCTGGGAATGAGAGCCTCGGAAACTACCGAGCTGATATTTGAAGATTGTATTATTCCGGAAGAGAATGTGCTCGGGAAAATCGGTGATGGCTTTAATCAGGCGAAAAAAGTTCTGGATGGAGGCAGAATTTCAATTGCTGCTCTCAGTTTGGGTATTGCTCAGGGAGCTTTTGACGCAGCTTTGCAATATTCTCTGGAACGGGAGCAATTCGGAAAACCTATATCCAGCTTTCAGGGGATCTCATTTAAGCTGGCAGAGCTTGCCACGGAGATAGAGGCAGCAGAATTGTTGACATTTAAGGCAGCTGAGCTTAAGAACAAGGGATTGCCGGTAACTAAAGAATCCTCGATGGCCAAATATTATGCCTCTGAAATAGCCGTTAAGGCAGCTAATGAAGCGGTGCAGATCTTTGGCGGGTATGGTTTTACCAAGGATTATCCGGCAGAGAAGTTTTACAGAGATGCAAAACTTTGTACAATCGGAGAAGGTACATCGGAAATTCAGAAAATCATTATTGCAAAGTCCGTATTGAAGTCATAGCTTCTTTTATATATTACAAAATGATCTTTATGCCTGGTCCCTGTGGACCAGGCTTTTTGTTTGGTATTCTGCCCTAAATAGACTCTGCGGAATGCGTCATACCCTTCACTTAATGCCCTTTTTGTTAACATATTTTTTTAATCACAACCACTAAACATTTCCAAATTCACTCAGGTTGAAACTTTAGGATGTGAAGAAAAAGGTAAGTGAAGATGGAAAAGTTGATTCTTACGGTGGATGATGAGTGCGCAACATTGGCAATTCTTCAAACCGCACTGAAAAAGAGTTTTTCGATAATAAAGAAGAATAACGGAAAAGAGGCGCTCGAATGGCTGCATCAGGGCAATATGCCTGATGCAATAATCACGGATATATCTATGCCTGTTATGGATGGACTTGAGTTTGTAAAGCATATAAGAGCGAGTGGTTTGTATAAACATATTCCTATAATAATGCTTTCATGTCATGAAACCAGCACCACAAAAATAGAATGTCTGAATGCCGGCGCAGATGACTATATGATTAAGCCATTTAATCCTCAGGAGCTTGAGGCGAGAGTTAAAAATATGATTAACAGACTTGAAATAGCATAATTATATCAATCAGGATTGCTATGGAATCGCATAAAAAAAGTGTTGCTCTTATTCAGGCAGACTCCAACCTTGCGGACTATTTTGTCAGCAAGGTTGGGCAAACCTACGATGTATATCTTTTTGAAAATGGTATCCGGTTTTATCACTGGCTGCAAAAAGGAGGACAGGTTGATGCAATAGTAACAGCCGGCTCCTGGAACTCACCCAGCGGACTCCCGTTGATCAGACAGATTCGTTCAGACAGGAATAGCAGCTATCTGCCATTCATCTTTCTGAATGATAAAGTTGACAAAGATCTTAGAATAAAGCTGGTAAAGGAGCGGGTGTCGGATGTTTTTTCAAGAGAGTTTGACCCGGATACGTTTCTTTTTCGCTTAAGCTGGCTGATAGAAAACCCGGTTTCAGATAAGGAAAAGCAAGTGGCGGATGGGCATATTCGCTATAAGATCCCGGTTGCGAAGCGAATATTTGATATTGTGGTAGCCTCGTTTGCCATTATCATGCTGAGCCCCTTATTTCTGCTGATCATCCTTCTGATTAAGCTGGAATCAAGAGGACCGGTATTTTATGTGGCCAAAAGAGTTGGTCGCGGATATACAATATTTGATTTCTACAAATTTCGCTCAATGAAGGTTGGGGCAGACAGTCAGATCAAAAATCTGGCACATTTGAATCAATACAAAAAAGGTGGCCAGGAGAATATGGCTGGTTCCGGGACTTTGCAGGAAAGCGGTCCATGCCCTGTGTGCGGGCCGGAAGGTGTTGCCTGTCAGTCTTTTCTTTATCTGAATGATCGCCCGGTTTGTGAGCGGTTATATCTGAAGCAGAAAAAGGAAAATGATGAAGGTAAGTTTATCAAGATCAGCAATGATCCCAGAGTTACAAAAATCGGAAAATTTATCCGCAATACCAGTATAGATGAGCTGCCTCAGCTGTTCAATGTGCTAAAAGGTGATATGTCAATTGTCGGCAATCGTCCTCTGCCTCTATACGAAGCCGAAAAGATTACGGTGGATGAATTTAATCTGCGGTTTATGGCTCCTGCCGGTATTACCGGTTTGTGGCAGGTAACGAAACGCGGTACAGCGGAAATGTCCGAGCTTGAGCGTATGCAGCTTGATAACTATTACGCAGTCAATTACTCAATAGCGGGAGACTTAAAAATAATGCTGCGGACAATACCTGCGCTTATGCAGAAAGAGAATGTATAAAACAGCGATAGCAAAATGAAGAATCTGAAATTTTTGGGAACCATCCTGATGGTTATATTATCTGTCAGTCAGGGGTGTTTCGGGCAGGTTAATAATAGCGGTAGCGATCAGGAGCTGAATGAAAGGGATGATCTTGCCAGTGAACTGCCGCCACTTGGAAATCTGATTGATATTGCTCTGCAGAATTCTCCTTTGTTGAAGTACAATGATAATGTAATCGATCAGGGAAAAAGAGAAGTAAAGCTGGAAAAAAGGAGCTGGCATGACCGTATTTCCGTTTTAGGGAACTATTCGCAGGGTGATCAGGCATTGCTGATAGGAAGTCAGACAAGCGGAGGAGGGTTTGGTGGTAATGCGCTCAATGGCTGGAGACTTGGTGCGAATGTCAATATTCCTCTAAGCACAGTTACAACCCGAAGACTCAGAATTCAGATTGCAGAATTGCAGGTTGATGCTGCCAGAAATCAAAAAGATGAGATAGAGCGCCAGGTAAAAAATCAGGTAATTCTTGAATATTACCAGCTTATATCGGCATACCGAATAATGAAGATAAAAAGCGGAGCCAGAGAAAGCGCTGTTCTTCAGCGCACATTAGCCGAAACATACTTTTCAGAGGGATCAATCTCGCTGGAAGACTATAGCAATGTGGATCAGATCGGCGCTAATGTGGAAGTGGATTACGAGATGGCAAAAAGCGAATATCTGGCAAAGTACAGACAGTTTGAACAACTGCTGGGAGTATCACTGGATGATTTAAAGCGGTAGAAAGAAGATGAAACTTAAGGATATATTTCGGATACTGAAAAATAACGGGCTGCTAATACTTCTGTTCCCGTTGTTAATGGGTTTTCTGGTGTACTTTTTTACATCAAAAACCGAACGAACATATACATCCGATTTTATGGTGTATACAGGCCTGGCCAGTACTTACAGGCTGACCTCAGAAGAAAATCCGAGGATTGATTTTTTTCAGGTGAACAATGCCTTTGATAATCTGATGTCAACTATGTTGTCGCGTGAGACAGTCGAAGAAGTGGCAATCAGATTGCTTGCGGGGCATTTGATGCTGGAAAATCCCGACCCTGCCAAACTTTCGGAAGAAAATTTTGCGCAATTACAGGAGATGTTTCCCAATCATATTCGGAAAAAGATTGTAGTCAGAGACTCGGTTGAGGCTACAGTAAAGAGGCTTTATGAGATCAAGCAAAGCTCGGACAACAATGTGGTCTCGCGTTTGCTGTTGTCAGCAGGCGGAAACTATGGAATTCCGAGTATCAAATCCAGGCTTATGGCAATCCGGAAGGATGACAGTGATATGATGGAAATTTCCTTCCGGTCCAATGATCCTTCGGTGAGTCAGATGACATTACAGCTTCTTTCAGATGTATTTCTCAGAAAATATAAGATTCTGAAGGAAGGAGAAATCAATAATGTAGTCGGCTATTTTGAGGAAAAAGTTAGAAAAGACAGGACGAGACTGAAGAATGCGGAAGAAGCTCTGAAGAGTTTCGGCATGGAGCATAATATAATTAACTATAGTGAACAAAGCAGTAACATCTCCACGGCACATAACAATCTCCGGGAAGCTATGGAGGAGGAGCAGATGTCTCTTGCGGCAGCAACTGCAGCTCTGCAGGTTCTGAATGCCAAGCTGGGCGGTAAGATTGATCTGATGGAAAATAATCAGATGATTATGCGTAAGCGCCGGGAACTGGCTGCTGTGAATCACGAAATAGCCAATAGTCAGGTTGGTAAGCAGAATGCCGGAAGATCCATATACCTGAAAGAGCGGGCCAAAACGCTTAAGGCGGAGATCGAAGGCCACGTTCATGAGCTTTATAAGCTGAATAATACGGCGGAAGGTATAGCAGGCGGAGATTTGCTCAATCAGTATCTGACCAATATGCTGAAGGCGGATGAGTCAGCTGCACGGCTTAGTGTCATGGAGCAGCTGGATGACGTATACAAAGCCCGTATTGCTGAGCTTGCTCCATTGGGAGCTATACTGACAGCATTGGAACGGGAAGCCAGGGTGGCTGAAAATGAGTATCTTGAATCGCTTAAGGCATATAATACCAATCTGCAGAAACAGAAAAACCTGATGCTTACCAACAATCTGAGGCTTGTTGACAATCCGAAATATCCTGTATATGCTGATCCGGACAAGCGGATGATGATGATTGCAGGGGCCGTTTTTGCGGGTTTTGTCCTGACAGTTACAGGGGTGTTGGCGCTTTATTTTCTTACAACCAAATTACGTTCTCCTTCCGGTGCAGAAAAAATTACAGGGTTGGAGCTTGCCGGGGTAATGCCCTTAATGCCTTATAAAAAGTCGCGCCTTGATTATCAGCTTATGGAAAATACCCTGGCGGATCAATGTGCGGGAACGGTGATTCTGGCTGCAAAAGATACGGAGCTGCCAGTGAAAATTTCTGTCACGGGAACCAGGCCGGGAGAAGGAAAAATACGCTCAGCTGTTAAGCTTGCCTGTCGTCTGGCATCTATTAACGGCAAAGTATTGCTTCTTCATCCATCAGGCGATAAAACGGAGGTGGAAAATATTCTGAAGCTTTCTCGTCCTGAGGCAGGTTCATTGACTACCAAGGATTATTCTATTTCGCCGGAAATACTAGATGTTGGTGATTTTGCAGCGTTTGCGGGCAGAGATCTTGCAGAGTTCAAATATGTAATAATGGTTATACCTTCTTTGAGCGAGGGTATTTTGCCTGTCAAGCTTATGTCGCTGGTTACTATACCATTGCTGGTGGCCAACGCAGGAAGAACCTGGGGCGATTCTGACCGGCATCTGCTCAAATTGTATGAAAAAGCATGCGGGAGAAAACCGATTCTGATTCTGAATAAGGTAGCTGCGGAAGACCTTGAAGAAATCTGGGGTAAGCTGCCAGTGCTGAAAAAACCGGTTAAGCCAACCATAAGCAAGATTAAATTACTTAAAGAACCAGGAAAATGATAAGAAATGAGTCTGTTTTGTGTATGCCGTTGACGACATGGGATAGTGAGTTTCCCAATACATTGGTTCAGTTAATGCATGAGTTTAGCAGATTCGATAACAAGATCCTTTTTGTAGACTATGAATTTACAATAAAGGATCTTGTTAATGGTTCGAATGGGGGAGACAAAGTTCCGGTCAAAAGGATATTAGGTATAAAACCGAGGCTCAGAAAGGTGAAGACTAAGTACGGGGCTGATATTTATGTACTTACGCCGCCGCCGGTTTTGCCGGTCAACTGGGTGAAATGGGATAATCCATACAGAGCATTGCTCCAGTTAAATTGCTTTCTGATCAGAAAATCGATCAATGATGCACTCATAAAGCTTGGTATTTCTAATCCGATACTGATAAACGGCTACAACCCTTTTTTTGGCCTTCATCTGGCAGGTGCTTTCAGGGAATCGCTTAATATTTATTATTGCTATGACGAAATAAAGGGCGATGCTTTTTATTCATTTCATGGTCCTTCCATCGAAAAGGATTATATCCGCAAGGTGGATGGGGTTGTCACTACGTCAGACGCATTGTATGAATCAAAATGCCATCTGCACCCCAATTGTTTTGTTGTTAAAAATGGCGTGGATCTCAGTCTGTTTAATCAGGTAGCCAGCCAGCCCAGAAGACAGAAAGTGCGTCCTCTGATAGGCTATACAGGAAGTATTGATGAACGTTTTGATACGGAATGCATGCATTATCTGGTCCGGAATATGCCTGAGGCTGATTTTTTGCTTGTCGGTCGTACTCCCAATCGCGAGGCCAGGGAACAGTTGATTCATTATCCCAATGTGATCTTTGCCGGAAGCAGAAAACCTGAAGAAGTACCGGGTTTTCTTGTTGATGTTGATGTGTGTATTATTCCTTATATAAAAAGTACAACCACCAGAGGTGTGTATCCTTTGAAAATCAATGAATATCTGGCTGCCGGCAAACCGGTAGTGATGACGGATTTTGCCTATATAAGTGACCTGGACTGTGTAGTTAGTGTTGCGGATGATAAAGAGCATTTTCTGAAACTGGTCCGGTCGCATCTGAGCTCCACCGAACAGGAAATAAGACGAAGAATTAAAATTGCTTCCAGAAACTCATGGGAAAATAAAGCGGAAGAATTGTCCGAGGCAATCGAGGCTATCAGGATTAAAAAGTATATCGTACAATGAAGCGATTTTTAACGAAGGTTGTCAAGAACAATAATTTTCTGAGTCTTGGAGGGAATATAGCAGCATCGGGGCTGGGGTTTATAAGCTTTGCGATTTTGGTACGCTATCTGGATAAAGATGTGTTTGGGAACTGGATTCTGTTTCTTACGCTTACCACGCTGGTCGAAATGATGCGTACCGGCTTGTTGCAAACCGGACTTATTAAATTTCTGTCCGGCAAAGATTCGGAAGAACAAAAAGTTGTGGTGGGCACCGGATGGGTTTTTGCTTTACTGACTACATTAGCCGGAGCTCTTATCTGCCTTGTATTATATATTATAGCATCTTATAGTATCCGGACACAGGGCGTACTGCTGTTTTTTAAATGGTATCCGGTGCTTATACTGGTGAGCCTGCCTTTCAATTTTGCCGCATGGTATTTACAGGCACGGATGCGTTTTCAGCATCTGCTTTTTATACGCTCGATCATACTTTTCTGCTTTGTATCCTGCATTCTGTTTTTTTTGAACCGCCTGTCATTGGAACTGGTTGTATTCAGCTATATCGGTTCTCAGGTAGTATGCAGCATTGTTTGTCTGCTGTGCCGGTGGACGGGGATAAGCCTGATTCTACATGCCAGACGATCCTGTCTTGCCAGTCTTTTCAACTTTGGTAAATACAGTATGGGAACAATGCTCGGGGCAAATCTCCTAAGAAATTCCGATACCCTTATTATCGGCGCATTGATTAATGCAGAGGCTGTAGCATTGTACAGTGTGCCTCTGAAGCTTTTTGAGATTGTCGAGATTCCGCTCCGAAGCTTTGTTGCTACTGCGCTGCCATTGATGTCGTCTTTTCTTAACAGCGGAGAAAAATCAAAGGTGTCCGATTTCTTTGAGCGGACATCCGGAGCCTTTACTCTTATACTGATACCGTTTGTCATACTGAGTATTTTATTTGCAGATCCGCTGGTTCGTATTTTGGGTGGAGAGGGGTATGGCGCCGCTGCCAATATATTTCGTGTTTTTGCCATTTTTGCCCTGTTTATGCCTATTGACAGATATTCCGGGGTGGCGCTGGATATTCTCAACAAGCCTTCGCTTAACTTTCTTAAGGTGATCCTTATGCTTACGGTAAACATAGTGGGCGATGTATTGGTAATTAAATTGACAGGTAAAGTTTTTCCGGTAGCAGTTGTTTCTATTATCACATTTACTACCGGGGTCTTTCTGGGAATGGTTTTTCTGAGAAAATATATTGACTTCTCTTATAGAAACATCCTTTACAAAGGAGCAGGTGAGCTCAAACTATATCTGGCGAAAATCTTAAACAAAATCAAACCGGCAACACATTGACAACTTTATCCAAAAATAAAACGCTTGCCATCCCTTTGCTGGCATTTCTGGCGCTGGCGCTTTCCTGGGTAATTTATATGGGTAAGTTTCCCGTTATCGCTGCAATTATAGTGATGCCGTTTGTTGCCTATATAGTTTACCTGTTGTTTGATAAACCGCAAACCGGACTGATCCTGGTTTTAATTCTTTCGTTTATCATAAACGGATTGGGCCGGTATATTACGATGCCATTCAGCCTGTTTATTGACGGAGTGCTGCTTTCAGCCGTGGTTGCCGCGCTTTTTCATTCCGAAGCCGAAGACTATAAGCGACTGGGAAATGTATTAGTCCTGGCAGTCAGTGTCTGGATGTTTTATTCTGTTATGGAAATTTTTAATCCGGAATCGATAGGAATACTTCCGTGGTTTTACGCTTCAAGATCGGTGTCTATTTACCTCTTTATTATGGTGATACTGACTTTTCTGATTTTTAAAACTCAGAGAAGTTTACATATTTTTATGATCATCTGGTGTGTCGGCGGGATTGTGAGTGCAGCCTATGGTATAAAACAATCGGTGATCGGGCTCGATTCTGCCGAACTGGCCTGGCTGGCAGCTGGAGCAGCCCAGCAACATGTATTGTTTGGGAAGCTTCGAATATTTTCTTTCTATTCTGATGCGGGACAGTTTGGAGCTTTTATGTCCTTTACGTCGCTCACCATGCTTATTGCAGCAGTCCGGGCAGAGAATTTTACACTACGAATGCTGTATCTGTTTACCGGAGTTATTACCGGTTATGGTATGCTGATATCAGGAACCAGAGGAGCATTGTTCGTTTATGTAGGTGCGATGGTTTATTTCCTTCTGGATAAGAATTTTAAAACATTTGCGATCGGGCTTTTTGTGTTGGGGTCAATATTCTTCCTGCTGCGCTTTACCTATATTGGTGCAAGTAATTACAATATTCAGCGTATGCGCTCGGCGGTCAGACCTCAGGATGATGCATCCTTTCAGGTGAGGCTGGAGAATCAGAAGAAATTCGGGGAATACCTTTCTACCAGACCTTTCGGCGGCGGGATAGGAAGCAGCGGATACTGGGGGCAGCGTTTTAAGCCAGGAAGCTTTCTTGCCGAAACCCCGACTGACAGCTGGTTTGTCCGTATCTGGGCGGAGACCGGTATGGTGGGGCTTGTTATATACATAGGAATGCTGCTTGCCATTCTGATCGGTGGATTTATGCAAATCCTCAACCTCAGAGACGTATACCTCAAACAAAAGTTATGCGGTATTTATGCCGGGGTTTTGGGGGTATTGTTTGCGAGTTATGGTAATCAGGTAATCGGGCAGTTTCCTACTATGGTGGTATTCAGTATGGGGCTTTCCTTAATCTTTATGGGAAAAATGCTGGACCAGGAAAAAAATGAAAGGGAGCCATTGTCTCCGGGACATATGACTCCCTGATAGGTTGTGCTTACATTTTTCCGTAATTGTATAGCTCGTTATAATAATCAATAGCCATCCGGTCTGAATCAAAAAACGGATGAATGTCTCTGGCTGCCTGCTTCTGTATTTTAAGCCATTTCTTTCGGTCATTGTAGTAGAGTGGCAAAACCTCGTCTTTCAGCTTACGGATCAGGTTACGGGCTTCCTGCTGGTCTTTCTCTTCCTGAGTAAGGGCAGCATCGGCAAGATCGATAAGGAATGCGTTTTCGCCATCTTTTGCAAATTCCGGAATCCAGCCGTCCGGAACAGAAAGATTGACTGAGCCATTCATCGCTGCAGTCATACCGCTGGTTCCCGATGCCTCATGAGCATACCTTGGCGTATTGAGCCATATATCAGATCCCTTTTTCAGATGAGCAGACAATTCCAGCTCATAACCCAGGAGTACGGCGCAGCGATCCAGGTTTTTGGTTTTGTTATAAATATGATTGAACAAATCCAGATCGGGCTGGGATTTTGGATAAGGTTTACCGGCCCAGATAATCTGAACGGGTGTTTTTTGCTGACTGACCAGCTCCCGGAATATTTCAAAATCTTCCATGATAAGCCAGGCTCTTTTATATCCGGCAAATCTTCTTGCCCATACGATGGTTAATACATCCGGATCAAACAATTTTCCGCATTGGTCGGCAACGATCCGGAATAATGCTTTCTTCAGCTCTTTTTTACGCTTTACAAGTAAATCGTCATTGTCATTTTCAAACGCTTCTTTCATTACCGGGTCGGTCCAGTAATCTTTGTTCTGGGCATTGGTGATCCCGATTATTTCGGAAATATCGTTGTAGCTGCCCCACATTTCATTGGCCACTTTTCTGTGAATGGACGAAACGGCGTTTGAGCGCTTGGCCATTCTGAGCGCTGACAATGTATAACTGATTGTTTCTCCATCGCTTTGCACAAGTCTGACGGCCTCTTCTTTGGGAAGTTCGTCAAAGAATGTCATGTTGTTTAACGTAAATACCGAATGCTCCTCATTGCCGGCCATTTCTGGGGTGTGTGTGGTAAAAACAACTCTGCGCTTCACTTCTTCAATGCTTCCGTACTTGTTATACAGGTAAAAAGTCAGCGGGAGGGCATGGCCCTCATTCATGTGGTATATGTTGATGTGTATGCCCAGAAGGTCCAGCAGCTTGGCTCCACCTATTCCAAGCAGCATTGACTGGGCAATACGGGTAGATTCTATGCTGTCATACAGATTATGAGATATTGTACGGCTTACATAGTCATTTTCTTCGATATCCGTACTAAGCAGAAAGACCGGAGCTGTCCTGAAAGTATCCGGCTTCAGCAGATATGCTTTTACATGTACGGGACTGTCATGTATACGAATAGTAAAAATGATCTCGGTATCTTCCAGAAAGGAATAATCCTTGGCAACAAAAGCCGGCTTAAGAGAGCCGTCGGAATATCTTGTCTGGTCGTAGTAGCCGTTTTTCCATAAGATACCTATACCGATCATGTTTTGTCGCAAAGCATACGCGCTGCGCATATGAGAGCCGGCCAGAAAGCCGAGACCACCGGAGTATGTTTTCAGTGCCTGGTCAATGGCAAACTCCATGGAGAAATACGCAACACGGGTACTATATCTTGAGTCCGGACGATAAGCATCCAGAATTTTTTGAATCTTCGTACTCATAAAAAATGGGTTTTTAAAATGAAATAATTCAACTGTAATAAGTTTTTCAAACCCGGAATGTTTGGAGTAATAAAGAGAGTGAAAAAATATTTCATTGTAATATTTTGAAGAACAATTTATTTCAGATTTTATGGAAAAAAATTTTAAAAGAGATATTGACAAGTTGGTTTTATGTGCTACCTTTGCAATCCAATTACGGAACAAAATAAGCGAAAGTAGCTCAGTTGGTAGAGCACGACCTTGCCAAGGTCGGGGTCGCGGGTTCGAATCCCGTCTTTCGCTCCAGGCATAGCAGGAGACGTTGCGACAGTGACGTCTTTGTTTTTTTAACCGCTTAAAAGTAAAAGTTGAGGCAATTACCTTAACGCCGGGATGGTGGAACTGGTAGACACGCAAGACTTAAAATCTTGTGGACATTAGTCCGTGCGGGTTCGATTCCCGCTCCTGGTACGACAAAAACCCTTGATTATCAAGGGTTTTTTTGTTTTAAATCTCTCGTGTGACAAAAATATGTGACAAAAAATGAGGGAGAATAATAAAGATCAGGAGCCTGATTACTCCACTCCAACACTACATAATTACGATAGCAATCGGAGGAAAATCTCATAGAGTTACATAAAGAAACATTTCGATATTTTGGTGTAACCAATACATTATCAATATATTTACTTGTTAAGTAATATCTCTCTGTAAAAAGAAATGAGTGTATTGTGCTATATTTTTGGGTCAGGTAATCTGTAAAAAGTATCCTTTTATCATTAAAAAGTATCCGCATACAGCCTTCATAAATGTGTATTTTGGGGTATTATTTAGTCAGGATAAAATGATTAAGAAAATATTTAATATACAGGGTTTTGTGGATTATGCGAGGTTTTCGCCTGTCAAAAATGAGAATTTGCACATTGTTAATTTTGAAAATGAGAAGGATATCCTGCGTAAATCCCAAAAGGTAAATATTGATTTCTATCTGCTGGCCATAAAACCGCCTTTGGAAAAGAACCGGATTATTGACCGGAAATTTGAAGACCAGGCCAATTCTTTTCTATATGTGGATTCTCCGCAAAACACGATGGCCTGGGATGTAAACGAACCCAATTCCGGATATGCCATTATGGTGGATGCCAAACTGATACACCGTGTTGCCAAGGCGTATAACTTTGTCTACTACAACAATCACGAGGCGCTGTATCTGATCAAAGAGGAAGAAGTTTTGCTATGGGATCTATTTAAGAAAACCTATGATGAATTTCAGAAGCCACATTATTCCAAAGATGTTATCGTTTCTTACATCACATTGATTTTGTCTTATACGCAAATCTATTACGATAGACAGTTTGACACACGGAGTGCCGTATATCATCAGGTAGTAGAAGATTTTTACAAAAACCTCAACGAGTATTACAGTAGGGAAGACGGTGTTTCGGGAATGCCGTCGGTAGCTTATTTTGCACAGAAAGCCAATTTGTCGCCCAACTATTTCGGGGATCTGGTCAAGCATTTTACGGGCGAATCGCCTATTGAACATATTCAGGATTTTGTTCTGAAACTGGCAAAGGATAAATTGAAGAATACCTCATTGTCTATTTCAGAAATCTCCTATAGCCTGGGCTTTGACTATCCGAATTATTTTGCACGGTTTTTCAGGAAAAAGACAGGAATGTCGCCAAAGGTTTTTAAGAATATGTAATGGTCACGGACTAAGCGATATTGATATACCAGTCATAAGTCAACAATAACTCAAACAAAGCGATATGCATACCGGGAAACGATATTCTCCAATTGAATTTTTTACCTGGACACTGAAAGACACCCTGATAATGATTGTCCTGGTAGCTGTTCCGACAATAGTATACCGAGTTCTTGGCTGGACATTTTTGACGATTCCCTGGCAGCCTGTTGCTATTTTGGGTACGGCTCTTGCGTTTATTGTCGGGTTTAAGAACAATGCGAGTTATGGACGTATCTGGGAAGCGCGTCAGATTTACGGGGCTATCATCAACGATAGCCGAAGCTTTGCCTATACACTTCGTGATGCTGCGGGAGGGAAACGGAGCTAAGCCGTAAGACGAATGTTTTTCCGGCATTTTGCCTGGCTTACGGCTCTGCGTTTTCAGTTGCGGGAGCCGAGAAACTGGGAAAATATGCTTCGTGATAACTACAAAAAATATAAGGATTGCAGATATACCGTGCCTGAATGGGATAACAAGCTGGAAGACGAGCTGAAAAAATATCTGCCCGAAGATGAGCTTCAATATATCCTGTCCAAGAAGAACAGAGCAACGCAGCTGATCGCCTTACAGTCTGAAAACCTTTCTGATTTAAAGAAAAACGGTATTATCAACGATTTCGAATGGAAATTCTTGCAGGAGGCTATCATGAGGCTTACTGATGATCAGGGGAAAGTGGAGCGCATCAAAAATTTTCCTTATCCCCGAAACTTCGCTTCTGTCGCTACTTATCTGATGTTCATTTTTATAACAATGGTACCCTTTGGTTTATTGGAGCCGATGGATAAGCTGGGCAACGGAACCTTTATGGAAGGCTATACTATCTGGCTCAATATTGTGATTTCGTCTGCTGTCTGCTGGGTGTTTCATACGCTTGATGTGGTTGGCGAAGTTGCGGTAAATCCTTTTGAGGGCGGAGCAAACGATATTCCTGTTACCCAAATCAGCCGAATGATAGAAATTGATATGCGGGATATGCTCGATGAGAAAGAACTGCCCGAACCGATAGTGGCAAATAATAATATTCTGATGTAAGGATAGAAAATTCCCGCAGATGCATGCAGAAACAGGTTGATTAAACAGATGCTGTACTATAAAAACTATGGGAGATAAAAAGCTTCCGCAGATAACGCAAAAGCCCGCAGAAAAATGTCGCTCAATAAATCAGTGGTAGTCAGCGAAACCAGCGGGAAACAAAAAGTATGAAGGTCAGAATACAGAAAAGACTAAAAAATATGATAATCGGAATTATAGGTTTGGTAGCTTTGCTGGCATTAGGCAGTTTCCTTTTTATGCGACATCCTATGTTTGGCAAACAGCCCGAAGGCGAACGCCTGGAAAGAATCAGAAAATCTCCGAACTACAAAAACGGCACTTTCAGAAATGTATCCGGAGCAGATATGACAGTAAGCACAGGAATGAAAATCCGGGGTATATGGAAACTTTTCTTTGACAGAACCAAAAACGTACATCCGGATAAGGATATCCCCACAATAAAGACAGACCTTAACAATCTGCCTTTGGATAAAGATATTCTGGTATGGTTCGGGCATTCATCACTGTATTTACAGGTTGAGTGTAAACGAATTTTAGTTGACCCTGTGCTGATTTCGGGTTCTCCGGTATCCTTTTTCAACAAGCCTTTTCGTGGTACGAGCCTTTATCAGCCGGAAGATATGCCCGATGTGGACTATCTGGTTATTACTCACGACCATTGGGATCATCTGGATTACAAAACAATACTCAGGCTAAAAGACCGAACCGGCAATGTGATTTGTCCTTTGGGAGCAGGCGCACATTTTGAATATTGGGGTTTCAATCCCGCAAACATCATTGAGCTGGATTGGTATGAAGATACTCCTTTAACCGCCGGAATGAAGCTTACGGCAGTGCCGTCAAGTCATTTTTCAGGAAGAGGATTCGGTTCTGATCATTCACTTTGGGCAGGCTACATGCTGCAAAGTCATTTAGGGAATATTTACCTTTCGGGTGATGGTGGCTATGATATACACTTCAAACAAATCAAAGAGCGCTTTGGCACGATTGACCTTGCTATTATGGAAAACGGACAATACAATGAAATGATTCGGCATATACATATCATACCTGATGATCTGGTGAAAGCCATTGAAGAACTGCAGCCCAAACGATTGATGACGGTTCACAACTCAAAATTTGCTTTGGGAATACACCCATGGTACGAACCAATGCAGAAAATAGAAGCAGCAGCCCGCAAACATTCTTTTAATCTGATAACACCAAGGATTGGGGAGCCTGTTATGCTGAAAGACAGCCCGCAACGGTTTGAGAAATGGTGGGAAAAGTAAATGACTGACCTGAATCCGACGCGCCGCCTGTCTGATGTAAGCGATTGTTAGCCGTATGTGCTTTTCTGTCGGTTATTCTTTGATTTTTATTATGCCTGTCCTGTATAGACCCAGGGCTTTTTGCAAAATGCTTTTTATTGTTTTTAGCGGCAAGTCCTTGTTTGGATTAACCCTGAAAATCTTCATTCGCGAACGGTCGCCTTCTTCCAATCCGGGATGGTCAAGGTATTTCCCTTCTACCATAAGAATATAAGGTTCATCCGTTTTTTTATCTGTCCACAAATAGCAAAACATTTTCTTCTTATAGCAAAAGCAGGGCATTCCCCACTTTTGCGTTTCGGTAACGTTTGTGTCCTGCTCAAGAATAATACTTCGTAATGCAAGAAGGCAACTTTTGTTCGGCTCTTCTTTGTTCAGATAGTAATTATGAAGTTCTGCCAACATTTGCTGCCTGTTTTACGGCGACTAAAAATTCAATCTCCGCATCTGTCGGATTTTGAGCTTTTGCTCCAAAAACTTCAAAGTCTGTGGTAAATGCTCTATCTAAATCCATTTCCCAGATTTCTTTCCATTTATTTAGTATCAGCCCTTTCGTTAAGTCACCTTTGGCTAAAAGTTTTATATAGTTTCCACCGTCAAACGACTTTCCAATCATTCCGTCAGGAATGTCGTTTAGGTTTTCTACCCTGCAACCCAAAATTGCTGTGTATGGCTTTGTATGGTCGCCTTCATAGTCAGTATATATGGAATATACCGTGTTATCAATTTTGTCGGGAATGGTCTCTGAAATTTTTTCATCCATAAACCTGTCCCACAAATCTGCAATCTCTTTTGCAGCCTGTCCGTTTTCATTTGTGGTTCTTACCGAAATTCCGATTACCTTAAAAGGTTCAATTTTTACTTTGTCCATTTTGATTGAGTTTTTGTTGAGCTACAAAGCTATAATGTAGGTTGTGACAACAGTATGTCAGGGGGGCTCAGGTCAATTATTCTTTCAGCAATACTTTTTATAGTCCATTCTGTTATTGGTGTTAATACAACTGGTCAGAAGAAGTTAGTACTACAATCGGGTGCTTCATTGAGTCGTGCCATTATGAAGTGTCAATAACTTGTTTATTAGGTGCAACAAAATTAGACAAATATCTCAACTGTCTATTAGTATGATTGTTTACTGTTGGCTATTGTGTCCCGGCAACTATCGGGATGATCGGTGCCCATATAACTTTCAATCCGTAAAATGTATCCTTTTTAGAGTAATCTGTTTACGTTTTGAGGGATAGTTGTTGTATAAATTTGTTTTGCCTGATGAGTAATAATTAAAAAAATATTAGAACAATGAAAGAAGTAAAATTTAAACACAAGAACTGGGAAGTGGCAGCCGTTATGCAGTTCCCAAAAGATTTCGACGAGTCTAAAACATATCCTGCGGTAGTTTGCGCACACCCGATCAGCAGCTGTAAAAACCAAACTTCAGGAAATATTTACGGTAAAGCGCTGGCGGAAGCGGGTTTTATTACGCTGGCATTTGATGCTTCGCACCAGGGAGAAAGCGGCGGCAAACCAAGGTTTTTGGAAGACCCTGCGACCCGTGTGGAAGATTTCCGTTGCGCGGCAGATTATCTGACGACACTTTCTTATGTAGACAATGACCGTATCGGTGTATTGGGTGTTTGTGGCGGCGGCGGTTATGCGGCAAATGCGGCAATGACCGAGAGAAGGTTTAAGGCTGTTGTAACTGTAGTAGGTGCAAATTATGGTCGTATTATGCGCGAGGGAGATTATACTCCGGGAGCGGCTATCAGAACACTGGAAGCGATCGCGACACAACGTACAGCAGAAGCGAACGGTGCGGAACCTTTCATCACAACTTATGTAGTTCCTAATGAAGAAGAGAGAAAACAAGCGGGATTAAACGACATCGACATTGTAGAGGCGGTAGATTATTATACCACTCCAAGGGGGCAGCACGCTTGTTCGCCAAACAAATTGTTGTTTTCGGGATTAGCGGCAGCTGTAGGTTTTGATGCGTTCCATTTGGCAGAACATTTACTAACGCAACCGTTGCACATTATTATCGGAGATAAAGTAGGAGCATTCGGTTCGTACAAAGATGGTTATGAGTTGTTCAGTAAAGCGGCTTCTGCGAAAAAATCACTTCAGGTGGTAGCAGGTGCAAGTCATTATGATTTGTACGACCAGCCGGAAGCTACCGGAAAAGCATTGGAGCAAATCATTCCTTTTTTTACGGAGTATTTGGGTTAATCCCTTCGAAAGGATAAAAGAATGGTTCCTGTTGTAGAAAACCATTCTTTTATAATTTTTGCATTTTGTTTTGTCTGTAATGTAGAAGCGCATTTATAAATGCGCTGACAGTCCGAAACAATTTCGTTTTTCAATGTTATAGTAAAATATACTGATCCGCTTTAGCGGATAAATTCTTATAAGGTGTATTCGGCTAATTCGTTAATTTATTTCAGATAGCCCGCATGGGGGGCTATTTCCAAAGAAAAAATTAACTTTGTATCTCACGATAAATTTTAGCGTTTTGAACTATTGGAGTATTGTGACCAGAAGAGTCGCGACAGTATTTCTTTTTGTTTTTTTTGCATCCAATCTTTCCCTGTTTGCGCAAGGCAATAAAACAGCTCCCGATCCGGGTGGATACTGGCTTGCCTATACGGGAGATAATAAAATTAACTCCCGCATAGGGATTCATTCGGAAGTACAGTTAAGGAATTTCTTTTTACCGCATACGGTAGAGACATTTCTTGTTCGTACAGGCTTGAATTTCTATATAAAGCCATTCGCAATGGCTACCGTAGGATACGGCTATTTTTTTAATGAGCCCACCAGTGATGAGGTTATCGGTTCCCGCGTGTCAGAAAACAGAATCTGGCAGCAGTTGATTCTGAGACAGAAAACGACCTTTATATTTATGGAGCACCGGTACAGACTGGAGCAGCGTTTTATAAATAATCTGACTAGTAAGACCGATCAGATAGATTACCGGATCCGGTATCGTTTCCAGACGCTTTATCCTTTGTATTCCGTAAGTCCGCATTTACGTCATTTATTTGTTTCGATGAACAATGAGATAATGATCAATTTCAAAAGTGAACCGGCGCGGGTATTTGACAGAAACAGATTTTTTGCGGGTATCGGATACCAGGTTAGTCCTAAAATGAACTTTCAGCTGGGCTATCTGAATCAGTTTGTAAATATCCCGGGAAAAACCAGTGGTCAGACAGATCATGTTGCGCAGCTTGCTGTAGCTTATAATATGGACGATCTGATGCAGTCTTTCTTTACTAAAAAACAGGATAAATGATGCGTTTTTTGATGTTGTTTCTGACCATGCTGGCGGGCGTTTATCAGTCATATGCCCAGCAGGTCAGAATTATAGAAGATGAATACGGAGTCAAGGGAGAAATTCGCCATTCCGGATTGTATGTCGATTCGATTCTGCCCCAGCAGGGATCGTTGGATATACGCTGGCGTGAACTTGACAGCCTCGGTCTGAAAACATACCGGGTCAAAGGGCAGACCCGTAATCATCTGCCGGTCGGAAAATGGATCTGGGAAGAAGGAAGCTGGAATTATACCATTCATGTCGGAGAAAGTATTCGTCCGGTTTTCAATGCAAAGGGACAGCGTATGCGCTGGGAAGGCAGCTTTGCAGAAGGCAGACCGGAAGGAAAGTGGGCTTTTATACTGGATAGTGTTGCCGGTAACGGAGGCTCTCCCCGGGCACTGATCCGCATTGATATCGGATATAAGAATGGGAAACCTTATGGGGCATTATCACTTGAAAACACCATACATAAGAATATATTGAGACTGAAAGGTCAGTGCGATGATCAGGGTGTGGCTACCGGAACCTGGAGCTATTATTATCAAAACCATGAGGGAGCGCTCATAAAGGAGGAACGGATTTATAAAAAGGGGCTCCTCACTGAGGTTAAAACAACGGATAATGGTGTTTTATCAGTAAGGAAATTTGAACAGAATATCCGGTTTATTGAGCATTCAGGAAATGCGGAGCTGTTTGAAGGAAAACGCATAGGAAATGAGCGTTTTGAAATGGATGAATATGGGAGCAGAGCTTCCGGTCTGGTCAACTATGATATGAATTATTATTTTCTAAAAGGCTGGGATCTGGAAGTTTTTCCATTTGAATTTGTTCGCGATATTCCAGTATTTAAGAAACTGGAATATCCGTTGAGCCCCGAAGAAAAAGAGGATATCGCTTATAGCCGTGAACTGATAAAAAGTCAGCGCGACTCTATTGAAGAGCAGTTGTCCGGTAATATTTATATACATCGTTCGAGAAGCGGTCAGCTGGATACAACCATTGCATTTCTGCAACTGAATCTTGTCCGGCTTAACTATATAGATTCTTTGCTGAGTCGTACGGAATTTCCTCTTTTCACCTACAAAAACAGGAACGATCAGGGTGTGCAGCATTGGGTCAGCGGACTCAATATGCTTAGAAAAACCCAAGGTGAAGTTTATGATTCACTCGAAGTGGAGCTGTCTCCGGTAGCAATTAATGCGGACACCGCCAATATTTTCGGGGAGCTGAGGAATCTGCTTGTAAAAAATGAGTCCGTTCTTCCGGAGTATTACCATATTGTAGAAAGCGCCCGTATTGCTCTGAAGAGAGAAGGAGAGCTCAAAGAGCTTGAAGACCGTATGGTAGAAAGATTTCAGGAAGTTCAGGCCTTTTATGCCGATAAAGCCGGAATCGGAGCTGAAATCAATACTAAATGGGTGAAAGGGAATCTGCAGAAGCTGCTTCAGGAATATGCCCGGACCGATCAGTATGAAGACGCGCTAAGGATCGGGAATGAAGTGATGCTCCATCTTGATTCGCTGGAAGTGTGGCAGGAAAAGGTTGCCGAATTTAACAGGATGGCTTCTGTATTAAGATCTCATTATACCTATCTGGCCTATAATCCATATACCGGAGTAAACGATATTGAAATCACGGCCAAAAAACGTTTTATCAATAACGTATTGACGTATATGTGGCCTTATACTATAAATGAACTGAAAGATGAGAAGGAGTGGGTGAAATGGTCCGAGATGTGGGGTCGTCAGTTCAGACTGTATGATTATTTGCTGAACTTTGTATCCAGGGAAGATACCCAGGCCAAACGTCTGGAAAGACGGGTCCGGCAGGAAAAGAAACCGGAGCGTATGCTTAGGTTAATTGTTCATCAAATGGATGCGGCTTGATTTATAGCGCTGTTCTAATCCAATATAGTATTTATCGTGTAGCAGTTGTAATGAGTTGTTAGGCGGTATTTTTTTGTCAAAGCTATTTTTACTGATTGGTCAGGGGGTAATTTTTTTTAACAAGTAGTGCAGAATGCTTTTTTGATGGTGTGAAGAAAAGAGAATAAGAATAGTTTCATAAAGCAAAGCTGAAAGAAGTATAGTTGTTTTTCAGTCATAATAACCGTAACTCTAAATAATGACAGGGTTTTATGGTTTTTACTGCGTTTGTTTTCCCTGTTTTAGGATAATGGCGACTAATTGTTTTTTTAATGAACATGATTGGTCACAACACACATAATTTTTTGAGTCACTATGAAGAAGAATTTAGTAGAATTTTTAGGGACTTTCTGGCTTGTACTGGGAGGTTGTGGCAGTGCTGTACTCGCTGCGAAATTTCCTGAAACGGGTATCGGTTTTGCAGGAGTAGCATTGGCATTTGGCCTTACTGTTCTAACATTTTTTTATACGTTAGGTCAGTTATCCGGTACACATCTGAATCCTGCAGTTACTTTGGGGTTATGGGCTGGTGGTCGAATCAGTGGTAAAGAGGTTTTGCCTTATATGGTATCGCAGGTATTAGGTGGAATTCTTGCTGCCGCGGTGCTTTATGTAATCGCGACTGGCAACGGGGATGCTATCGGTGATTTTGCAGCAAATGGCTATGGTGAGCACTCTCCGGGCGGATATGGTTTGCCGGCTGCTGTATTGTGCGAGTTTGTTATGACATTTATGTTTTTAATCATTATTCTGGGTGCGACCGATGAACGATTACCAATAGGTTTTGCAGGTATTGCGATAGGATTGGGGCTTACACTTATTCACCTGATTAGTATTCCGGTGACCAATACATCGGTAAATCCGGCGAGAAGCATTAGTCAGGCTATATTTGTCGGAGGCTGGGCTATGGAGCAGCTCTGGGTATTTATAGCAGTTCCCCTGGTTGCTGGAATGCTTGCCGGTTTTGCTTATAAATTATTACGATAGCCAGATCATAAGATTCGGTAAAGTGTTTGTTATTTCGTGAGCAGATCATTGAACTTATACTGCCGACTCTGCCAGGATATACCCGGTCAGAGGACAGTATAACCTTATTTAGTATATTGGGAATTACACCAGAACAATTTTTTCTTAGATCTATTCTGTCGTCAGAAAGTAAGGTAGCGCTTGAGGTGATCATCGCTGAGTTCTTCGGCGGCCCCCTCCAGGACAACGGAGCCTCTTTCAAGGATATAGTAATGGTCTGTAACTTCTCTGGCAAAGTCGAGCGATTGTTCTACCAGGATAATTGAGTATTCACCGGAGTTTTTGAGTTTCTTAAGTACCGTCTCGATATCATCTATGATGGAAGGCTGGATTCCTTCCGTTGGCTCATCCAGAAGCAGGACATCCGGTTTACCAACCAATGCGCGCGCTATAGCAAGTTGTTGCTGTTGTCCGCCACTCAGGTTGCCGCCCATGCGTTTTTTCATTTGGCCCAATACCGGAAAAAGTTCGTAAATCTCATCTTCCGGGACTTTGCGTAATCTGTCTCTGCGGGCTTCGAGGCCAAGTTGCAGATTCTCGAAAACACTGAGTTTGGGGAATATTTCTCTTCCCTGAGGTACATATCCTATGCCGGATCTGGCTCTTTTGTCAGTAGTTTCTTCGGTAATATCGTTTCCTTTGTATAGTATCTTCCCTTTTGCTGCTTTGAGCAGGCCGGTTAAGGTTTTGAGCAGTGTTGATTTTCCGACACCGTTCCTGCCCATGATGGTAGTGATAGCGCCTTTGCGTATCTGAAGGTTTATATTTCTGAGAATCTGACTTTCTCCGTAATACGTGTCAAGATGTTCGATTTTTAAGAGTGTTTCCATCGTATTATGCCGTTGCGAAGCTGGTTGGTTGAATACTTGTTTTTTGCCCTTTATTACGTTTCCCAAGATAGCGCTCGATAACCCGTTCGTCATTTTGTACTACGTCCATAGGGCCTTCTACCAGGCGTTTGCCTTCTGCCAATACAGTTACCGTACGGGCGATCTGCCGGACAAATTCCATATCATGTTCTATGACAATGATGGAATGATTGGCGCTCAGCTCCTTTAACATCTCACCGGTTTTTTCTGTTTCAGCATCGGTCATACCGGCCGCAGGCTCATCAATCAGAAGTATTCGGGGTTCCTGAAGCAAGACAATAGCAATTTCAAGCCATTGCTTCTGTCCGTGAGAAAGGGAGCCTGCAATACGATGCAATCCATTTTCCAGCCCTGTACGGGATGCGATATATTCAATCTTTTCTGTGATTGCTCTGTTCTGTTTGGCGAATAAGGTGTTAAAGACGGTCTTTCGTGTTTTTATTGCCAGGTACATATTGTCATATACTGTGAGGCTGGTGAAGACCGAAGGTGTCTGAAATTTACGCCCGATACCCAGATCCGAGATCCTGCGTTCACTCATTTTGGTAATATTTTTTCCATCTACTGTAATGGTGCCCCGGCTTGCTTTGGTTTTGCCGCAGAGTATATCCATAAATGTTGTTTTGCCTGCGCCATTCGGGCCGATTACTACCCGTAGCTCGTTTTCTTCCAGATGAAAATGATCGATGTCCAGTGCCATGAATCCATCGAAGGATACCTGCACATTTTCAGCAGTTAGTATATAGTTTTTCATAGGTCAGAAACATTAAAATAGTTTGGTATATCTGGCTAGTTGTGCAATCTGTACAGACCATTTCTCTTTTTCTATGGAAGGAGGGAAGTTGGCAAACAGACCCACAAGACCTTTGGGAATCAGCAATACTACGGCAATAAACAAAATGCCTAATATATAAAGCCATGATCCGGGAAACGCAGAGGTGGCGTAACTGTACAGCATATTGACTCCCAGTGCTCCGAGTATAGCGCCTGCCAGTGTGCCACGGCCACCTACTGCGACCCAGACAATCATTTCAATAGAAGCCTGTACGTCCATGCGTCCGGGAGTAATGATGCCGGTCTGAGGGACATACAGCATGCCGCCAAGTGCGGCGATCACCGCGGCTGCAACAAAGATAAATACCTTGAACGCGGTGGCAGAATAGCCCGTATAGCGTACCCGGTGTTCGCTGTCCCGGATGGCAATGAGCACTTTCCCGAGTTTGGAGTGTACAAGTTTACGGCTTCCCATGTATACTCCCAGCATGGTTGCTGCGGTTAGCATATACAGTCCCAGCTTTACGTCCGCGTCTGACAGGTTAAGCCCCAGCACTACTTTGAAATCTGTGAGCCCGTTGGTGCCGCCGAGCATAGTTTCATTACGGAGAAACAAAAGATAGGCGGCAAAGGCCAGAGCCTGAGTGATGATGGCAAAATAAACTCCTTTGATGCGGCTTCTGAAAGCAAAATAGGCCAGAATAAAGGCGGCTATGCCTGGTATGATCAGGCCAAGAAGCAATGTAGCCGGGAATGATTGAAAAGGCTGCCAGAAGAAAGGAAGTTCGGTAACACCGTTCCAAGCCATAAAATCAGGTAATGTGGCCGGATTCCCGGTTTTATGCAAAGACATATGCATGGCAATAGCATAGCCCCCCAATCCGAAGAATAGCGCCTGACATAATGATAATACTCCTGTAAAACCCCATACGAGGTCAATGCCAATAGCGACAATGGCGAAAGCAAGGTAACGTCCCCAAAGGTTGATTGTCACATTGTCTATGTAGCCGTTTTTATTGCCAAGCGGAATCAGTACCAGCAATACAATGGCTGCTGCAGTCAGCAGAAGAGAATGCCCGGATAGTTGTTTTGTTTTCATGAAAGTTCGTTGTTTAATCTTCGCTTCGTCCTTTGGCCGGGAATAATCCGGTTGGCTTGACCTGAAGGAATAGAATGACCAATATTAAAATGATTACTTTGCCATATACTGCCTGAAAAAATGGTTCGAATATCTTGGTAAGAAATCCCATTCCAAGCCCGCTGAATACAGTGCCAAGCAGTTTGCCGACACCACCGGTAACTACTACCAGAAATGAATCCACTATAAATGTCTGTCCCATGTTGGGAACTACATTGCCTACCAGAGTGATAGCCCAGCCGGCCAGCCCGGCTATACCGGTGCCAAGAAAAAAAGCATAACGGTTGATTCTGCCGGTTGGCACACCGAGACAGGCACTCATGCTGCGATTCTGAGTAACTGCTCTGATTTTTAGGCCCAGAGTAGTTTTGGACAGCAAAAGCTGAACGGTGATGATTACTGCAATGGTAAGCCCGATTATAAACAAGCGGTTGTAGGGCAGAGTAAGCTGACTGTCTAGTTCAAGCCCGCCGGTAGCAAAAGAGGGGGCTTTAACTGCCGTCAGGTCTCCGAAGATTGTTCTGGCAAGCTGAATCAGAATCAGGCTTACTCCCCAGGTAGCCAGAAGACTTTCCAGGGGTTTGTTGTACAGGTGACGGATTATGAGTGTTTCTATCAGAATTCCGAATAAACCTGCTATGACAAAGGAGCAAGGCATCGCTACCCAGAAGTAGTAATTAAAAAAAGCAGGAGGTACAAGGTCGATAAATATGCCCTGAACAATGAAGGTGGTATAGGCGCCAATCATCATAAATTCTCCATGTGCCATATTGATAATGCCCATGAGGCCATAAATAATGGCAAGTCCCAGGGCCATTAGTATAAGTACAGAGCCGAGGCTTAGACCGGTGAAAAGATTTTGTGCTATTTCTGTGCGTCGGTTACGACTTTCTATAGAGTCAACAGCCTGTCGAATGTGTTTCAGAACGGCAGGGTTTTGTTCGACCTGCGCGTGAGCAGACAGAATGGAAAGCGCGTCCGGGCTATTGTTTTCCTGCAATCCATCTATTGCTTTGAGTCGGTCTGCTGCATCCGGCAGGAGCAGTGATAACTGGTTGATAGCATCAGCGCCTACTTTAATAACATTGGGATCGGTTTCATTTGCCAGTACCTTCTGAAGTAAGGCAAGATCATCAATTGTTCCGCTGGCTGCTATTGATTTCATAGCCAGCTTCTTCTTTTCAGGATTCCAGTGGTATAGCTGAATTTTAGCTGCTACTGGCTGAATCAGGTTACGGGTTTTTCGCGGGATTTTAATTTCGGTCAGGTCTGAAGTAATAAAAGAGGCTATATGCAGCTCTTTGCCACCGGGAAAGCAGCTGTATAGTTTCAGCTGTTGGTTCTCATCCGGAAGGGCTGTTACGAGTCCCGCATTTTCCACGATCCGGGGATGTGTATAGAGACTGGATTCGAGAAGAGCATTGAGTATATAATAGTATTCCGGGCTTCCGTCATTAACCATGTTTTCAATGGCAGATGCTACGGAATCAGGATGATTGCCTGCCAGCTTCCGAAAAATCCGTCCGGAATCGTTTGCTCCGAAACAGGTTAATCCTGCCAGGAGCAGGCCAAGGAATAGTTTGATCCGTAATGTATGCATGAGTAGTCAGATAAGAGTAAAAAGGGTCTGCCGGTTAATTGATCTCCGGCAGAGTACCCTTGGAAATATGCAGATAAACGAAAAATCGTAATGGATAAATTACTGCGCGGAAGTCACCGTGTAAGTGCCTTCATGATCAACATGGTCGCAGGCTTTGTCCGGACTGGTATACAAAGACCATGGCTCCGGCTTAACCAGCCCCGGTGTATTCCATACGATATCAAACTGGCCGTCCTTGCGAATTTCGCCGATGTATACAGGCTTGTGCAGATGGTGATTTCTTTCATCAATTTTTACGGTAGTTCCCGGAGCATCAAAAGTAAGTCCGTACAAGGCTTTCTTTACATCATCTACTTCAAATGAGCCAGCTTTCGCGGCGGCTTTCGCCCACATGTTTACACTGATGTAGGCAGCCTCAATCGGATCGTCGGTCACTCTGCTGCTTCCGCCTGGAAGATTGTTTTTTTCGCAGAATGCTTTGAAGCTGGCAGTAAACTTTTTGTTGCTTTCACTTTCGATAGACTGGAAATAGTTCCATGCAGCCAGGTGTCCGATCAGGTATTCAGTATCCATAGATCTTAACTCATCTTCCGCTACGGAAAAAGCCATGATGGGGCAAAATCCGGAAGTGAGTCCCTGATTGGCAAATTCCTTATAAAACGGAACATTGGAGTCACCGTTGATGGTGCTTAGTACACATGCTTTGCCACCGGCAGCGAATTTTTTGATTTTACTTACGATCGTCTGATAATCCTGATGATGGAAAGGTGTGTATTCTTCAATAATGTTACTTTCCGGTACTCCTTTAGCCAGAAGAAATGCTTTTAGGATTTTGTTGGCTGTTCTCGGAAAAACATAATCAGTACCCAGCAGATAAAACTTTTTGTATCCGCCGCCTTCTTCACTCATCATGTATTCTGCGGCAGGTATTAACTGCTGATTGGGTGTAGCACCGGTATAAATGATGTTTTTGGAGCACTCTTCTCCTTCATACTGTACCGGATAAAACAGCAAGCCGTTGTTTTCTTCAAAAACAGGCAATACTGATTTACGTGATACGGAAGTCCAGCATCCGAATACTGCTTTTACTTTTTCTTTCAAAAGCAGATCCTTAGACTTTTCAGCAAAGAGATCCCAGTCAGAGGCAGGGTCAACAATGACCGGCTCGATAAGTTTCCCGTTGACACCGCCGGCATTATTAATTTCTTCAATAGCCATCTGGACAACATCTTTGAGAGATACTTCGGAGATGGCCATAGTCCCGCTCAATGAATGCAAAACGCCCACTTTAACTTTTTCCTGTGTTTCAGACGTAGCGTCTGCAGAAGCTTCTTTGATTTCAGTCGGGCCTGATGAGCAGGCGCCCATAAAGGATACTATTGAAATAATCAGGAGACTTCGAAAAATATTTATATTCTTCATGAAAAAATGTTTCATAATAATTGGATTTGTTAAGGTTAAATTAAATGGACTCTAAATGGTTACTTTGAAATTAAAAAGAATGAGAAATGTTATCTTTTCGTAAATAAGGTTTAAATTTTAACTAAAATACTTTTAAAAATCATAAAAATCAAAAATACTGGTTTAAATTTTAACTTATATTTTAAATATTACTGATTATTTATTGTTTATATGTTTAATAATGATGATGGATATTCGGTTTTTATCATTTTATGTGAATAGTTCTATTTTTTGAAATAAAAAACCGGCCCCCCATGAAAAGGAGCCGGTTTTGAAACAACTAAAACAGACAATTAATAATCAAAAGAAGAATAATTGCAATTGCACCCAGATTTGTCCGGTTCCCTTTCGTTCTACTCCGTCACCATCAAGATTTGTCCTATGAGCTATAGCATCTGTGTAGGAGATGCGAAGATTTGTATTATATCCGTTGAACCAGTAGTTGACACCTCCTCCAAGTCTCATATTAGACATGAGCAGATTGGCATTTTCAAGATCGGTAGCTGAAGCGTCATTAGCCAGTCCGTAAAAGGCACGGTCCTCGTTGATAATCTGGTTTTCATATTTAATCCAGGGCTGAATTTTCAGATTTTTGAAGTAGTATCCCAGTTCGAGAAACTGTACTGTCTGTTTGGGTATCATAAGACCGAATGATTTGGCCGGGATATCAGGCGTTGATTTGCCACCATCCATATAGGCAAATGCAGCATTGGCTGTTACAGCTCCTGCATTTCCAACAGGTATGTCAAGATATCCGTCTACATTGAGATTCATATAATCGGCCTGGGCATCGACACCTGTTGCGAAGGTCAGGGTTTTGGCGCTACCCAGTTTAGTGCCTGCGTAATAGAAATCTTTTTCCTTGTCAAGCAGGCTATATTGCAGACGTCCTACAACTCTCATCGGACTTTGGCCGGGGAAACGTCTTCCGGAAAATACCCCTAAACGGTATTCTAGGCGTTCATCGGCAAGAAAACCACGTGTGTTGACCCCCATGTCACGTCCGAAGTTACCTTGAAGCGGATCGCCTTCAAACATGTTATACGCATACTGATAGTGTGTAAAATCGTTGGCAAGCAGCGAAGCGGCTCCCTGCAAGCCGTTGCGGTTATTGCTTACCAGCTGCTTACCGGCTATGATGCTAAAGTATTTGTTAAAAACATGTTCGTATTGGAAATCGAGGATAATCGGAGCCACTTTTATACCTTTCGGAGCCCCGCCCCCGCCATTGCCCATGGTATTAGGTATTTCGGTCTCCATAAAAAAGGAGCCCTTGCGTGATAATTGGGCACCTACCAGTACCCGTGCCCTGTATAGTACAAAGCTGCGGCTCCAGTCGCCTTCATTGGGATCACCGGCTGCTGTTCTGGATTGTGACATCTCATAATAAGCATGCATGATGCTTCCGACGCTTACGCTTGGCTTAAACTCTTCAGTTGTTGCACTGTCAAGTGCTTTGTTGACAAAGTGGCTTTCATTGACCAGCTTTTGATCTTTGGCATGAAGAGGATCAGGAAGATTGAATTTTAACTGAGCAACAGCCAGCATAGGAAATGCCAGCGCAATGCAGGAAAAAAATAATGGCTTTTTCATAAAATGGTTTTTGAGCTAAATGGTTCATAGTTTCAAAAACCTTATTTAGAAAAAGATAATCAGTCACTTTTTAATTTCGATTATAATTTTGGTAATTCTAAGAATATCTCAAAAGGATTTGGGATTTTTTTTTATAAATATTGAAAATATTCAATTAATTCTCTTTTTGTTTCAGTGTGTGAGTGTCTAATGGTGTGACTATCTGGGATAAATTGTTTTCTTTTTGGATAGGAATATTAATAAAACCAGAATTTATATCATCTTTCTGAATTAACTTGTATTTTTGGCCGGAAAAAACTGTCCGGATAATATGGCCCGGAATGTATTTTTCAATAATGAATTAAATCATGAAAGAAAGAAGAGTAGTGGTTACAGGATTGGGAGCTATCACCCCGATCGGGAATAACGTTGAGGGTTTTTGGAGTAATCTGGTTAACGGAAGTAATGGAGCCGGGCCGATTACCCGGTTTAATGCATCCAAATTCAAGACCCGGTTTGCCTGTGAAGTGAAAAATTATAATCCGGAAGAATTTTTCGATCGTAAGGAGGTCCGGAAATTTGATACGTTTTGTCAGTATGCGCTGGTTACAGCTGAGGAAGCAGTCAACGATGCAGGTATCGATTTTTCCGTCCTGAATACCAATCGGATCGGGTGCATATGGGGTTCTGGCAACGGAGGGTTTCAGACTTTTGAGGATCAGATTACCGAGTATGTTCAGGGGGATTTTACGCCCCGTTTCAGTCCCTTCTTTATTCCGAGAGTAATTGTTGATACAGCTCCGGGGCTGATATCAATAAAATACGGATTGAGAGGGGTAAACTTCTCTACTGTATCTGCCTGTGCTTCGGCAAATTCGGCTATGGTTGATGCGCTTAATTATATAAAATGGGGCAAGGCCAATATGATTATTACGGGCGGCTCGGAAGCTGCAATCACTCCCGGGTCGGTTGGGGGCTTTGGCGCTTTAAAAGGGCTGTCTACCAACAATGAAGAGCTTGATACTGCTTCGCGACCGTTTGATGAAAGCCGGGATGGTTTTGTGCTGGGTGAGGGTGGCGGAGCCATTGTGTTTGAAGAACTGGAACATGCGCTGGCCAGAGGAGCAAAGATATACGCGGAAGTAGCCGGAGGAGGAATGTCAGGAGATGCTTATCATATGACGGCGAGCCACCCGGAGGGGCTGGGTGCCAGACTGGGAATGGAAGCAGCGCTGGAAGATGCCGGAATGACGATTGGCGATATTGATTATATTAATGCGCATGCGACTTCTACCGGAATTGGTGATCTGAGCGAATTAAGAGCAATCCAGTCATTGCTTGGGGAGGACATCGCAAGGATTAATATCAGTGCAACCAAATCCATGACGGGACATTTGCTGGGTGCTGCCGGAGCGGTCGAAGGCATAGCAGCTATACTTGCAGTGAAGCATGGAATAGTACCGCCAACTATCAATACCCGGAAGCTTGACAGTGCCATAGACGAAGGTTTTAACCTGACGCTTGGCAAAGCTGTTAAGCGGGATATCAGAGTGGCCATGAGCAATAACTTTGGTTTTGGCGGGCATAATGTGAGCATTATTTTCAAGAAGTACGAGGCATAAATTGATTATGCTACCGGATGGTTCTGAAAATAAGTGAGGCTTGTCCGGTAGCATTATACTCTGTCATGATATGCTATTGCCCGTGTAACAAGTATCTACAGGAAAGTAGTGTAATTTCGGGAATTAAATAACTTTGCTGTGAGCAGGCTGCTTATCATTATTTTTTTATTCTTTACACGGATCGGCTGTCAGGCTCAGCATATGAGCTCAGCGGACCAATTCTATACCTTCGATACCTATTATGATAATGGAATGCTGTATAAGCGGCTATTTTATTCGGGAGAAAATCAGGATAGCGCATTGTATTGGTATGAAGATGGCCGGTTAATGAACAGGATTATTTACGTAGATCATGAAACCGGTGAGGAGCTGTATGAACATTGGTATCCCAATGGACGATTACACCAGATTATGGGTTTCAAGCTGGGACATCAGCATGGTGAATTTATTGAATGGACGGAGCAGGGAACGAAAAAACTACATCATTTTTATGAAAGCGGAGAGATTGTCCGAAAAATTGACTAGGTTCTCCGGACATTGTTTGTGAATAAAAACCGAAATATTGTGCCGGCGCGCTCTCTATCTATAAAGTAATCCGGAGTTTGGGGCCTTTTTCTTCAAAACCGTTTTTCTTATAAAACTCGATAGTTCTTGGCCATTCATCTTTATTGGGAGCGCCAACTTCAACTTTTTTCCAGTTCTGAGCTCTCGCAAAGGACAAAGCTGCTTCGATAAGCAGCTTGCCGATCCCGAGACTTCGGAGATCTCTGTCTACGTATAGTTCGGTGATGACTCCAAAATCTCCGCCATTATAGATGGCGGTAGCCTGAGCAATGGTTATAATGCCATTAGCTTCTCCGCTTCGGTCCTCACAGGCGATAAATGCAGCAAAATTGTCCCTGGGTAATAATTCAGAACATGTCGCTTCAATTTTTGAAACATTAATGTCAAAATTACTTCCGTTTCGAAGATTAAAATCTTGCAGAAGCGCGCAGATTTTTCCGGCAAGTACCTCAGAGTCTTTACCGGTTGCCCGACGTACTATATAGTTGTTCATTACCGGCAGATTTGATTATCAGCATTTAATTCAGTTTTCCTCCACATACTTTCTGAAATTGTCCAGAATAGCCTGCCAGCCCTGCTGCTGCATTTCGGGGGCATTTTTTGTTTCTGCTTCAAAAGTTTCCGTTACTTTCGTTTTACCATCCTTCTGGTCGAAAACAACAGTGACTTTCCTGTTATCTTCCATGATATAGTCAATTTGTTCGTCCTGAGTGACTTTGGTGTATATTCCTGCAAAATCAAAGCTGAAGCTACCATCTTTGGCTGCCATGGTATAGCTGAACTTTCCGTCTTCTTTCAGTTCATTTTCTGCGTTGGGGCAATGCCAGTCTTCGGAAGCAAAGTTCCAGTTAATGATATGCTCCGGAGCGATCCAGAAATCCCAGACTTTATGTATGTCGGCAGAAATCGTGGTTTCAATGGTAATCTTCTGTTTTTCCATTTATCAGGATATTAGTATATGGTGTTAGAAACGAGGTGCTTTAACCGTAACACAGGTAGTATACGATTGCACACAAAGGTCGTAAAAAAAAGGAACAGGACAAGACTATCCGGATTTTAAGAAAATGGCAGAATTGCTCTGAAGTTCGTACGAGAATTAAGGGGACTGAAGATAATACCCTCATTCCTTATCCCTCAATCGTCATGGCTCAACCCTGACTGGCTGACAGAGACAGGAATTCGGTTCTGCCACGTTCAGGCTTGAGCATATCTGCTACATGACTGAGCAGCGTGCCGGATGCTTCTATTTCTTCCTTCTTCATGGAAATACTCTCAATATTGAACCCTACGGGTATATTTTTGGTGCGGGCGTAATCCAGAATCTCGGAAGCTATATGAGTTGTAGTACGGATCGAAGCTTGCAGTATATCTTTACTATGTTTCAGATCATTGTATAGCCACTGCGGAACCTGAATCCCAAGCCATTGCATAAATTGCAGTGTCTTTAATGAGCCGCATGGCGCCAGTGTAAAAATGATAGGAGCCATGTCTCTGCCGTTTTCCTGTGCGCTGTAATAATAATCTGAAAGGAGGTTCTTGGTATCGTTGAGGTTGTACACGCACTGAGATATGAAGAACCGGCATCCCTGCGCTTTCTTACTGAAAATACGATGATGCTCATCGCCTTTTTTGCTGTGACGTTCGGGGATGGTCACGCCTCCAAGCAATAAGTTGCGGGAAAGTTTCTGTCCCAGTGCGTAGGCATCCGAAAGAGAAAAGCTGGTTTCACGGATCTGTTGCTGTGACGATGCGCCGACAAATACCGCATATTCCAGTTCTGTATTATGATTCAGCCAGTCTGTAAACTGTTCACGGTGGTGATTTGCAATACTTTTATATATGATTTTGGGAATTTCGATATCTGTCAGATAGCGTTTGCAGTATACTTCGGGAGCAATAGTTGGTATGAATGGATAGGTCCGCTCTTCGTTTGTTCTCGAACTTTCATCCTGAATATCATACAAAATCAGGCCATCCAGATCAAGACCGCTGAGCCATTCTCGCTGTCTGCCTGCAATTGCCAGCACACGATCTTCTTCTGTAGTGATTTTGGGCGGTGAAAAACTGTAAAAAAGGAGTCCTGTATCTCTGTTTAAAATCTTGTCTTTTAATGTCATGCTCTCTCCACTTCTTAATAATATCCCGGTCAGTTGTTTTCATCCCTGGTTACTACCGGGGAACAAAACGATTAATATACAAAAATATGATTTTGGAAGGAAATGAGAGACAGGTATCTCAAAAAAACATGAGCAGGCGCTTATGGTTTTATTAGAATGCCCGTATTCAAAAGTTTTTTCAGAAGAAAGAGAATTTATCCGGGAGAATGGAGTGTTCTGCATTGAAGATGTTCCATGCTTTTGCCTGCCAGTGTTTTTTCTCCCACAGGTACAAACCCTAGTCTGAGGTACAATTTTTTTGCCTGAGGATTGTCTTTATCAACAAGCAGACCCAATGTTTTATTTCTGTTGTTTACATATTCATTAATCAGAAATCGAAGCATGATTGAACCAATTCCCTTGCCCTGCTGACCGGGATGTACAGCAACTGAATCAATATAAAACTCACCGGCCCCGGTCTCGTTTTCAGGATTGAAGCTTCTGTTGAAGAGCCGTCGGATTTCTTCGCCGACAGGCTGACGGAGCTCTTCAAGTCTTGCCCCGTCATATACAATGGCAGCAGCGATTAGCGCATTGTCCTGTTCTGCAACCCAGCAGTTTTCATAGGAATACTGGTTGCCTTTCTTTCGGATCAGAGTTTCTAACAGAGATAAAGCTTTCTCCGGACTGTTTTCACCGATAAACTGATGTAAAATTTCGTTCATTGCCAGCATTATATATGGAGCTATGATGTTGGAATCTTCTCTTCTTGCTTTTCTGATGAACATAAAACATTGTTTTTCAAATTCTCCGAAATTTATACGGATTCCCAATGGATGAATGTCCGTGATTGGGTATACAGTAGCAAATCTCTGATCAGGGATATTGTTTTTTTAACTTGTCAGGCTAATTTAATTATAATGTACAATAAAAAACCGCCTTCAGCATAAGCATCCGGCGGTCAGCCTGAAGGCTTACCCAGCTGTTATTTTTCAAAACTCAGATTCTTCTTCACAGCCTGCTCTTTTATACTCTTTATCATAGCGTCATCCAGTGATCCTTCAGAGGTATTTTTCTGTTGTTCCTTTACATATGCCTCTCGTTTATTATTCAGCTCTTTGATATCACTTTTGATTTTTTCCCGTTCCTGCTTTTTACTTTCGATATATTTCTTCTTTTCCTCAATGTTTTTCCCCTTCATTTCCTGCGGTAATTCCTCGTCGTTAATTTTGCTCAGGTCAAAATCCTTTTCTTCGGAAGCATCCACAAGGTCCCAGCTGGAGTTTTTGTACAAATGAGACGATTTGCTCACTGCCCGTTTTACCGAATTGGCCTCGCTATAGGAAGAAGCTTTGCTATCTTCTGCCAGCTGTTTTTCTTTTTTCAATTCTCCGCTGCGTCCATATCCTACATACGTCTGATTCAGAGAACTATTTAGCTGATTAATCTGCTGATCGTAGGGTGACTGTATAAATACGGTCTTGCGGTTGTGGTCGATATTCATGTAGTTTCCGCCGGTAAGGTCCGCGCCTTCTTTCCAGAACGTATGAATCCCGTTCTGATAATCACCACAAAAAATGGTATTGACGGTGATGCCTTTGCTCTTTGCTTCCAGACAACTTTCCCTGAACGGAATTTCGCCCTGGTTAAAGGGTTCATTGCCGGCTATAAAGATCATTTGCAGGTCGTCCTGATTGCCAGACCAGGTTAGCTGGGTCAGCGATGTTTTAATTACATATCCGCAATATTCGTCGCCTCCGCTGGTACGCAGCTCAAAAAGTTTTTCGGAAAGATCGTCGAGGTCTTCATTAAAAGGCAGTACCTGCCTGATATAACCGGAACTTTGAGACAGCCGGCTATTGCCATATTCGTATAAAGCGATTTCGAGCGATGGTCTTCCATCCTGATAACCGGCAGCGGCAAGCTCATTTACGATGGACCAGAGCTGGGATTTTGCCTGTTCGATAAGTCCATCCATGCTGTTGCTCGTATCCAGTAAAAGAGCTATTCTGATTTTTCTTCCGGTAGTTTTCGTGTTGTCGCTTACGGCAACAGTTTGAGAGACTTCCTCAGGCTTTTCGGTTCCTGTTTTGCCCTCTACAGAGCAGGATGCTGAAACGGAAATAATAAACGCCAGGCAGGCCATGTGGGTAAGTATCAGGTTTCTTTTTTTCATAGGAGTTGGATTTTTTCATCAAAATACCAGTGATCCGAGACTCATGCCACCTACACTTAGTGAAAGGGTTGTTTTGATTAGTAAACACCTGCTCTGGCTGAGGTAAAAAAATCTAAGAACCAACTGTTTTTCCAAGTTCTCAATTCTGTATCTTGCGATATGCTCAGGCTTCAGAGTTTCATTACGATCGTATTTCTGTTAGTGGTTTTTCTCTCTATTGCTCAGGAGAAGTCGTCTAAATCATCTTATAAGAAACTGCCACCTGCTGAAATAAACTTGCAGAAAGCAGAAGATACCTATGAGAAAAACCCAAAGTCAGCGCTGCTTGAAATTGAAAAAGCGCTTAAAATCGCTATCGGGGAAAAGAATGTAGGGGCGGAAGCACAAGCCTATTTCCTGCTCGGAAAAATAAATTTCAACCAGTCCTTATACGAACAGGCAGTGGCAGACTTTTCCAAAGCCCGTACTTTATTTGCCCGTACCGGCAATGAAAATCAGCTCTGGGAGTCGGAAAAAATGCTGGCTCTTTCACTCGAAAAGTCAAACAGGCTGCAGGAAGCGGAAATCGTTTATCAACGATTACTGGATCAGGCCGAAAAGAAGAACGATACAGGGAAAATTATAGACACGCGAAGCAGTCTGGGCAGGGTTTCGGGCGAAAAAGGCGACTATTCGAAAGCCTTGAATGAATATGAAAAGGTGCTGGATCTGGAAGAATCCAGACAAAACACCACCGGAGTCATACATACCAATAAAGCTATTGGTGAAGTTTTTGAAAAACAGAATAAAAACAGGGAGGCTCTTGAATTTTATTCCCGTTCGGAAGAACTGGCCAGACATGCTGATGATGCGAAAAGTGTCATGTCCGCGTCAAAAAATATTAAGGAAGTGTATCGCAAGGAAGGCCGGATAGAAGATGAGCTAAGCCTGCGCTTGCGATCACTTTCGGAGTATGAGAAAAAAAACAACCTGTCAGCTGCCGGTGAAGAATACAATCAGATTGCTACCCTATATCTGAAGCAGAATAATCCGGAAAAAGCCCTGGAATATCTGAACATAGGGCTTACCACCAGTATTGAGGGAAATGATTCGGTTGGTATAAGCCGAAATTATCTGTTAATCAGTGAGGCTCACAGAATGCGTAGTGATTATCGGAATGCGCTGCGGTACTATGAAAAATATGTCGGGCTTACCGATACGCTCCGCGGGCACGAACAGGCAAAACTTACCGGCCAGATAAAACTGAATGAGGAATTGAGTCTGAGACAGAAAAAGATTGAGTTTCTGGAAAAAGATCTGGAGCTGAACAATCAGGAGCTGACCCTGCTGTATCAGGAGCGCAAACTCCAGAGGCTGCTTATTTACTTTCTTACTGCATTGATCCTGATGCTTGGTATTACAGGGTTTGTGATTTTCAGAATCAGCCGGAAACGCAGGAAAATGAACCTGATGCTGGCTTTACGATCACTGCGCGCTCAAATGAATCCGCACTTTATATTTAATGCGCTTAATAGTGTAAACAGCTTTATCGCGCAAAGTGATGAAAGGGCAGCCAATAAATACCTGGCTGACTTTAGCCGTCTGATGCGGGATGTGATGGAAAACTCAGAGCATGATTTTATACCCCTGAGTACGGAGATTCGTATACTCCAACTGTATCTGAATCTGGAACATACCCGTTTTAAAGAAAAGTTTCGGTATGAATTGCATATTGATCCTTCTCTTGATATGGATACAGTCTTTCTGCCGCCTATGCTGGTGCAGCCCTATGTGGAGAACGCGGTATGGCACGGGCTTCGATACCTGGATAAGCCGGGATTTCTGAACGTCTCTTTTACTCAGAAGGAGCACGGCCTGCTTATTAAAGTTGAAGATAATGGAATCGGCAGACAGAAATCACAGGAACTGAAAACTGCCAATCAAAAAACAAGAATTTCTACCGGACTGAAAAACACGGCAAACAGGGTCAGGCTGATCAATGAGCTTCATCAGACCAGCGTGAAAATATCGGTTTCCGATCCGGAAAATGGTAACGGAACTATAGTACAAATCATTGTCCCGATATCCCAATATGAGAGCAGTACTAGTTGACGACGAAAAAACGGCCAGAGAAGTCCTTGAAGGCTATCTGAAAAAATACTGCAGCGACGTGGAAATAGCAGGGCAGGCCGAAACTGTTCCTCAGGCCTGTGAACTTATACGAAAGGTAAAACCGGATCTTGTATTTCTCGATGTTGAAATGCCTTTTGGCAATGCCTTTGATCTGCTCGAAGAATTGAAGGACGAAAATTTTGAGACGATATTTATCACCGCTTACAGTAACTATGCAATCCGGGCGCTGAATTGCAGTGCGTCGTATTATCTGCTAAAGCCGGTTGATATAGATGAATTGCTCGCCGCCGTCGAAAAAGTAAAAGAGCGCTTAAGCGATCAGGACCGTTTCCCCTCTATCCGGATCTTGCTTGAAAATCTGCAGGCCATCGGGGCTCAGCATCAAAAAGTAGTCCTTCCCATGCTCGAAGGATTTGAAGTTGTTCAGACTGGTGATATCATACGCTGTGAGGCGAACGATAATTTTACATTATTTCACCTTGCTGACCATAGAAAGATTCTTATATGCCGCACCCTGAAGTTTTATGAAACTGCGCTCTCCGGCGCCGGCTTTATACGTGTACACAAGTCCCACCTGATAAATCCGCAACATGTAAAAAAATATATAAAAGGAAAAGGAGGGCAGGTCGTACTTTCCGATGGTTCTGTTGTGGATGTTTCCCCCGGTAAAAAAGAGGAATTTCTGAAATTTTTTAGTCTGTAAAATTTTACCTGAGATCATTCGCTCGATTTTTTTGAAAAAATACCCATTCCGGTAGTTACTTTTTCTGATTCAAACCGTCTTAGTAAAACAATGTAAGGAAATAGTGAAATATTTATAAAAAATCCCTATATTTAAATATTTATGTTCTGAAATCATTTGCAAACAAACGAAAAATAAAACAATGTATAATGAATAATTTCAACAGATTGCCTGTCCTGTTAAGATTCATTATTGCTGCAAGCCTGCTGATTGTTGCTCTTTTTATAAATCCGGAACCTGTATTGGCGCAATGTACCAATTCTACTCCAACTATATTGGAAACATTTGGAGCCGGGGCAGCGAGATACAACACCGCGACACCTGAAAGCTTCGGATTTACCACTACCTATACACAGGAAAACGGTGGTCCCGGTGCGCAAACCAATGATGGCGAATTCTCCTTTATCAATTCCATCGTCGATCATTGGAATGTCTGGTTTGGCGGAGCAACGGATCATACGGGAGATCCCGGAGGATATATGATGCTGGTAAATGCCAGCTATGACCCGGGTGAATTTTACAGAGCTACTGTTTCGGGGCTATGTAGCGGCATAACCTATGAATTTTCCGTCTGGATAGCCAATCTCTACCGGCGCAACGGGTATATTAACCCCAATGTAAAATTTGAAATCAGGGATGCCGATACCGATGCATTAATCGCGGATTACATTTCCGGGGATATTCCATATACACCGACGTTTACATGGGTCAGGCATTCGCTTACCTTTACCACTACCGCCACTTCTGTGACGCTGTTGCTTATCAACAATAATCCGGGAGGCGTGGGTAATGATATTGCGCTGGATGATATAGCGTTTACACCCTGTGTACCGGAATATAAGATTACGGCACCGGCTACCAGCATTTGCTATGGCGATAATATAAATCTGAGCCTGAACATAACCGGTACCCCCTATTCTTCACCGGAGTACAAGTGGCAAAAGAAAGTTAGCGGCAACTGGACCTCATTACATCCGGGGAATCTGGATTACCTGACCGTCACAGCGGCTACTCCGGCTGATAGCGGCTGGTACAGGGTAGATGTAGCCTCTGCAGGGAATATTTCCAATCCGAATTGCAGCAGCAAAGATTCTATTTACATTACGGTCTATCCTCAGGCAGTTCCTGGTTTAATAGCCACCAGTCAGCAGGTATGCATCAATACGCTGCCGGATCAGTTTGCCAGTCAGCAATCTCCGGCCGGCAGTACGGGTAATTTCTCTTACTCCTGGCAGCGCTCTTATGATGAGATCAGCTGGGCTACAGATCTCGCAGGTACTCCGGATTTTCAGGAAAATCTGGAAGTTACCCGACCGGTATATTATCGTCGTATGGAATTTACAAGTTGCGATACAGTATTTTCAGATACAATATTTGTAGATACGATCCCCCGTTTTATCCCGGGCGCAATCGCTTCGGATCAGAGCATCTGTGAAGGAGAGGTGCCGGACTCTTTTACAGAACTTCAGGCGGCATCAGGTGGGGTGCCACCCTATGCTTACCAATGGGAGCACTCAGATGACGGGATTGTCTGGAGTACAATAATTGCCGGTAATAGTACAGGATACCAGCCAGATGATATTCCAAACGAACGCTGGTACAGGAGAAGAGCCAGTGATACCAGATGCGCGACTGATGGATTGTTGTCCAATCAGGTACGGCTGACCTATACAGATATAGCTACACCTGTTACAAAAGATACGGTACTCTGCGCCGGCAGCCCTTCGTTTTCGTTGACCGCAACAGGAGATAATCTGAGCTGGTTTGCTAATGAAACCGATATTGGAGGAACTTCCACTGCTCCGGTTATCAATACTGCTACAGCGGGTGTCTTTCGATATTATGTCAATCAGACTATTAACCTTTGTGAGAGTCCCAGGGTACCGGTTTCCGTGACGATATATCCTAAGCCGGATCTGAGTATCAGCAATGCGGAAATATGTCAGGGAATGAGTGATGTGCTGCGCAGCAATGTAAGTGACTTTACCGGTACACTTACGTATTTATGGTCTCCGGCCAATGGGCTGGATGCTGCTGATGCGCCGGAGGTAAGAGCATCTCCGCCCGCAACGACAACATACACATTGGTTGTTACGGATTCAGAAGGATGCAAAGACACGGGCACGGCTGTTGTGACTGTCAATCCCAAGCCGGTGCTGGTTGGTGAAAATCATGAGATATGTGAGCAGGAGCAGATAAGTGTCAATACGACAATCAGTCATGCTACCGGTATGGTAACGTATGAGTGGAGACCGGCAACCGGGCTGGACAATACTACCAATCCGGGAGCTGTTGCCAATCCTCTGATTACTACTTTGTATACCATATATGTCGAAGACGGCAAAGGATGCAGGGATACCGGTACAGTGGAAGTAATAGTCAATTCCAAACCTGTGCTGACGAGCGATAATGCAGAGATATGTGAAGGTAGTGATACGGAATTATCAGCAACTGTTTCCGGGTATACAGGCACATTATCGTATCAATGGAGCCCGGCAGCAGGGCTAAACTCTGTTGCTGATCGTACAGTCAGGGCAAATCCGGTTGTTACGACCTCTTACAGAGTGATTGTTACAGACAGCAAAGGATGCAGGGATACCAGTCATTCAGAGGTAACAGTTAATCCCAAGCCGGTTCTGAGCAGCACACAGGCAGCTATATGCAGGGGCGATGCGGCTGTACTTACTTCCAGCATTAGTAATTATACAGGATCTGTTCAATATAGCTGGACACCTTCTGATTATCTGGATAATATTACACAGGCCACCGTCACTTCCCGTGCAGAAGAAACCATACATTATCAGATTATTGCTACAGATAGTAGAAACTGTAAAGATACTGCCATGACCTATGTGGTGGTTAATCCTCTGCCGGAGATTGTGATTGAAGGCGGAGATATATGCAGTGGCAATACGACCGTGCTCAATGCAGCCGTAAGTAATCCGGCCGGGCTGCTGACCTATCAATGGAGTCCTGCAACAGGTCTGTCTTCTGTCAATACTGCCAGAGTGAACGCAAACCCATCGACTACGACTACCTATACGATTACCGTAACGGATGCCAATAATTGTATAAATTCAGCAAATACCGTAGTAGGTGTGACTACCAGGCCTGTCGCTGATATTTTACAGGGAGATACTATTCTGTGTCCTGATGAAAGATTGGCACTGACAGCTTTCAATGATCCTGCTCAGCAGTATAGCTTTGCCTGGTTTTATAACAAAACAGGTGAGCCGCCGGTGCGCATCGGCAGCGGGGTCAGTCTGCCTGCAGAACAAGAGGGGTATTATACGCTGGAAGTCAGAAATGAAGGTTTTTGTCCGGTAAGAGAAACAGTCTTTGTGGAAATTGAAAGGCTGGATGTAAGGGCCAGTGCCAATAAGACAGAATTGTATTATGATGAAATGCTCTATCTGGAAGCAATGGGCACAGGCAATATCCTTACCTATAGCTGGGAGGGGCCGGAAGGAAGCTTTTCGGGAAAAAATGCCATACTGAATCCTCTTGAGAATGGTATGTATACGGTCATTGCTACCGGGAAAAAGTGTGAAGCAACAGATGAATTATATATTACCGTATTGCCACCAATTATAATTCCCAACGGGTTTAGTCCCAACGGAGATTCTAAAAATGATCAGTGGTTTATCAAAGGGCTGGATAAGTTTCCCAATGCCCGGGTGCGGATTTTTAACCGCTGGGGCAACATGGTATATCAGTACAACAGTGGCTATAACGAACCCTGGCAGGGAATCAGTGAATCCGGAAATCAGCTGCCGGCCGCTACCTACTATTATGTAATTGAGGCAGGAGATCAGCGTGATCAGACCTTCAATGGTTCCGTAACCATTTTACGATAAAAACCTGATGAGATTAATTGTTAGAAATACTGTCCTGATTATGCTGCTGTATCAGGGATTGGCTGTCCGGGCGCAGCAGATTCAGCAGTATTCGCAGTACATGATCAATCAGTTTGTCCTGAACCCGGCAATTGCCGGTACCGAAGGGTTTCTGGATATGTATGTGGGATACCGTAACCAATGGACCGGGTTTGAAGGAGCGCCGGTTACTTATTACATTTCTGCCCACAAGGCAGTAGGGAGGGAAAGCAAATTTATACAAAAGAGAAAGGTCCGGCGCTACTGGCATGGTATCGGGGCCCAGGTATTCAGGGATCGGACTGGTCCGCTGAAACGCACTTCGGTTCTGGGTGCTTATGCATACAACTTTCCGGTCTCTAAGGAAACCCGTATTTCCGTAGGGGCCTTTGTCGGTTTTAAGCAATTGCAAACGGATGTGGACTACTGGAAAAATATTGATGATGATACGGATGCCCTGTTTAATCGGAGCCTGAATACCGGTTTAATACCGGATTTTCAATTTGGCGCTGTTCTGTACAATCCATTGTACTTCGTTACGCTGGCGGTATCGCCGATTCTTAACAATGATATCAGCTTCAGAAATCTGGATTATAACCATGAAATCTTTTATGGCAGGTACAACCGTCATGTGTTTCTTAGTTCAGGAGTTATTTTTCAACCGCATTCGGATCTGAAAATCATGCCTTCCGTTATGCTGAAATATGTCCAGTATGCACCCTTGTCGATGGATCTGAATGTCAAGATAACCCAATATAACAAATACTGGTATGGGGGCTCATTCCGGATGCTGGAAGCGGTGAATGTATTCGCAGGGCTGGATATCAGCAAAATGTTTTGTGCAAGCTACGCCTTTGAATGGTCGGTGACCGCGATCAGAAAACACAATTATGGCAGTCATGAAATCATACTGGGTATGAAGCTGCCGCCACCCCGCAAGATTGTGTGTCCTTCAAAGTACTGGTGAGATATTTCACTATTTCTTAATGAGAAGAACAACATTGCCTGCTTTCTGGCCGGAAGCTACGTAGCTGAAAGCTTCCTGTATCTCATCTAGAGTATAGGTCCGGTCTATGAGCGGCTGGAATCTCCCTTTTTCGATCAGATCCAGAATAAATGTGATGCTCGCTCCCACATCAAAGGGAATGGGAAATTTTACTTTTTTGCTACCTGCTATTTGGGTGATGAGTGCGAGAAATGGGTTTTCTGCCCGGGGACCAAGCTCAGAGGATATATAAACTCCGCCTGCTTTTAATATGCTTTTGCATAGGCCGAAGGTACTTTTTCCGACCGCGTCAAATACATAATCATACCTTTCTTCCGTCTTCAGAAAGCTTTCTTTGGTATAGTCGATTACCTGACGGGCACCAAGCTTTTTTACAATCTCAATATGTTCGGTGCGGCAGGTGGCCGTTATTTCCAGCCCGTAAAACCGGGATAATTGCACAAGCGCTGATCCGATAGCTCCCGTGGCGCCATTGATCAGAACTTTCTGTCCGGGATGGGTTTTTACCTTATTAATAAAATTAATAGCGTAATGCACGCCTTCAAGTGATGATACCGCATCTGCATACGATAAGCCTTCGGGAATATGTCGGATGGCTTTTGTGGGACGGACTGTCAGATATTCGGCATGCGACATAAGGCCCATATCAAAGAAGCCGAATATTCTGTCTCCGGGTTTAAATCCGCTTACCTTTTTACCTGTTTGCGCTACTCTGCCGGCAAAGTCAGTACCAGGTACAGGTTTTTTAGGTTTGGACAATCCTGTAAGCAATCGTATTATCCAGGAGCCTTCCAGTATGGCGCAATCACTTCGGTTGACAGTGGCAGCGTGGACTTCAATCAGCAAATCATGATCTCCCGGATTCGGAGTTGAGATATTTTCCACGGAAATGTTATCCGGACTACCGTATTGCGTGTAAAAAGCTGCTTTCATCGTATTCATAGTAAAAGTCTGATATATAATTTACAGGACCAGACGCTTAAATTGCAATAGCCTATTTGAAGACTGATAATCAGCTTTCGCTGACACAACGATCTTTGAGCATTAAGCTTTAAGCTTCCTCCTTCTGATAATTAAAAGTAGCTATGAAATCAGTGTATAGTGAAATAATTGCTTAATCCTGACAATTCATAAAAACGTTTATCTGGTCCGGGATTGTTCAGAAGCTTACCCCAAGATTGACCGTGGGGGCAAAAGCCCGTTTCTTTATAACCAGCGATTCCCCCGCGATTGTGTTAACGCCGGATGCTTTTATATTATAAGCTATCGCTGCTACGGGCAGAATATAAAGAAAGTTGTTGAATGGCCGCCACATATATCCAAGCCGGAGGGCGGGTACCAGGCTGTTGAACCGGACTTTCATACCGAGGCGTCCGGCTTCAAAATGATACAGTGATACTGCTGCTCCTGCAAACAGCCCCCTGTTGGCTCTGAACAGGTGATAATCGGCTGTAATATCCACACCGTTTTTTACTCTGGCAGTCCAGCCCTTATCTTGATTCTGCGGATTGGCATTGATCCAGAAGTCCGGCAGATCTGCACAATAATATCCGATACCGAAAATCATTTTATTTCGGAACAATGTGCTTCTTCTAAATTGCAGGGTGAAGCCATTGAAGAATAAAGCGCTTGGGTCTGTCTCAATATAAAACAAACGTTTGCTGCCAAAACCGGACGAGTCTGAAAAGGTATTTTGGAGAAATTTCCCGGTTTCCTTTTGGGTCGGATTCTGTTTTACAATCAGTGGTCTGTAATATATCGGACCATTGTCGGACGCGATTGCTGCCATATTGTTTGTCAGCATGATAAGAAGCAGGATTTTCCAAAAGGGGATATTCATATGCAACACTGTTAGGTTATGGAAACAGTGCAAACATAGGGGTAGCCAGGAAAAAAAACGGTTGACTTTGGTTAAGAAAGATTCGGGCGATCCTGAACGTTCCCCTTTCTTTTGCTGAGTCTTCTGCGGATTCGGCTAAGAGATTCCGGTTTTATGCCAAGATAGCTGGCCAGATAGTATTGGGGAACCCGTTCAATCAAAGTGGGTTTTGTCTGCATTAATTCGAGGTACCGCTCTTCGGGATTGGTAAGCCGGAACATATGGAGTGTTTCCTGAGTTCTGCAGAGCTCGTCTTCTGCAGCTTTCATACAGACAGACATAAATCTGGGATCGACATTGGAGTCTTCCTGAGGAATAGGACCGACCGACATTATGCAATCTTCGAGGCAGGAGAGAAAAAACGGAGACTTTTTGACGGGATTCTTTCCCTGAAATACGGCAAATGGCTGGCCTTCGGTATAAAACTCAGTGGTTCTTTCTTCTCCGTCTATTATGTAGTACTGTCTGACACAGCCTCTGAGTATAAAATAGCATAGCTCAGGAATGTCTCCTTCCCTGATCAATATTTCTCCTTTCCGGTAATGGCGTATATCCAGTTCGTTCAGAAGCTCTTTGGCTTCGTCTTCTGTCAGAGAAATGTATTGAGAGAGGTACTGTATCAGTTCCGATCCGGCCGGCATTTGCCCGGTAGATATAGGAGATTTCTCGTCATGTGGCATTGCTGTGCAAGATACGTATTTTGAGTTGAATATGTATCAGCATCAACCATATCAGGCCAAATGCATTTTTTCCTTGCAAATCCGTTCGGTTATTCAATAGCTTGAGGGTTTGTCCTGCCCAATAGTCCGGTTGGATGCTGATAACGGGAAATTTCTCTTCGCTGCGGTAGCGGCCAATATAGTCGTGTTTCGATCGGATGATAGTTATGCGAGGACTCCTTGAGGGTTATCGGTGGGGAGATTCTGCCGGAAGAGATTATATTCCGGACAAGATTCCTTTCTCTTTTTTTGTTAAAATATTGATTGTTAGTTTTTAGCATAAATTGAAAAGTGTTTCTGTTTTTTTGTAAACTACTAATCCGGACTAGTTGATAACTTTCAATTCGAAAAATTATCCGGAAAACTATGAGATCTTTTTTAGTACTTTTTTCTATGCTTACTGTTGCCGTGCTTCCAGGATTTGCGGCTACGTATTATGTATCACCCGGCGGCCACGATGATAATACCGGACAGTCTCCGGGGGAGGCTTTGCGAAGCATTCAGGCAATTAATACTAAAATGTTGGGTCCCGGTGATAGCATTCTGTTTGAAAGAGGGGGGCGATACTCAGGCACATTGAAGATATCCGCTTCCGGGAACCCGGCAAACCCGATTGTCATATCCGCATATGGCAACGGCGTCAAGCCAGTATTTACCGGAAGCGAATGGTTTGATGTTTCCGACAACGGTGGTGTATATTGTCCTGATTGTCAACTATATGATAATTTAATTTCTTCCGGTGAAACAATACTAGTGCCCGCTCGGTATCCAAACGAGGGATACATTGCAATGCAAGAGACCTCCGGACATGAATCCTTTACATTCAGTGATGGCCTGATTGCAGGGGCAAATCTGGAAGGCGCGATTGTAGTTGCCAGAACCGAAGGCTGGGTAATTGACCGTTTCCCGGTTTTATCAGTCACTGATTCAGAGATTCGTGTCGGAGCAACACTGGGCTTTCATAACTCATATGATTTTACGACATTTCATGGCTTTTTTCTATCCCATCACCGGGACTTTCTGGATCTTGAAAATGAATGGTATTTTGATGCTTCCATTGACTCGCTGTATCTGTTCGATAAAACCATTGATTCTGTCCTGATCGCATTGTTTAATGACGGAATTTTTCTTGCAAAGAATATTTCTCACATCCATATCGAAGATATTTGGTTTCAGGACTACCGGGTTGACGGCATTTCATTAAACGACAACAGCAATATTCGCATCCGTAGGTGTGATTTTAATAAGCTGGGCAATGACGGAGTGGGCGGAGCGAAATCATGGAGTTCCATGAATACAGAGATTTCTGTCCTTCACTGTCGTTTTTCCGATGTGCTTAATAGCGCTGTCAACCTTTTAGGAGGCAGGAAGGCGCATATCGCCCACAATACGGTTTCAAAAACCGGACTGATTCCCGGAGAAGGCATGATGCATGATATGGGGTATATAGGAATTATAGTGCCGGACAGCTCTCTTATCGAGTGGAACAAAGTAGACAGTACAGGCTATACCGGCATAAGTATATCTTCCGGCGCAGGCTGCGAAATCCGATACAATGAAGTTGCCCGTGCAGGTCTCACCAAAAACGACTGTGGAGGCATATATTGCTGGAGCGCCAAAAACGGAAAGATTCATCACAACTATGTTCACGATCTGTTTAGTACTGGTGCCGGTACCGGATTTATTGATGGCATCATGAACTTCGGGATATACATCGACGACAAATCTCATCATATGGAAGTTATGCATAACACAGTGAAATCATGTGATGTGGGATTGATGCTTCACAACGCGCATGACAATCTTGTCTCCCGCAATACGCTCTACAACAATACGCGTACCCAGCTATTGGTTGTGGAAGGCAGGCCTTACTATGGAGACATTGTGAGCAATAACAAAGTAGAATATAATAGTTTTCAGGGGATTTACCCAAGCAGTCTGTTGGTTGAGATGATCTCTGATGTGGCCGATATCGATGGTTTTGCCGGTTTTAGCAATAATAGTTACAACCACCCATATTCTGAAAAGACGTTCTTTCTGGAATATATCGAGCAACCGACCCCGTTTTATGACCATCGTACAGAGATGCTTACGTTTGAACAATGGCAAAGCAGAACAGGGCAGGATATCAATAGCAGCAACACTTTTGATGGCGGAAGGTCATATGGAAGTATTCAACCCGGTGAGAATCTGATAAGGAATTCCCATTTTGATTCAGGTACCGGATGGTGGTGGGATTACGATAGTGATAGTTTTAAATTTGTGGCTGTTACCCATCAGGCTTTCCGGAATAATGCAATATGGGCGCATTATGAAAGCCCTGCTACCTTTTCCGGAAGCCATCTGGGAACATCAAATTTTGATCTGAAACAGGGAAAAAACTATTTGCTGCGTTTCAAAGCTCTCGGGAAGGGGACCGGTCATGCAAAGATTGCCATCAATGAATCCTCGTCGCCTTTCAGGTCCACGACTATTCCTGGCACACTGGGCTTTTCATTTACTACAGAGGTTGGGGAGTATGCGATTCCATTTCTCGCGGGTTTGGATACAGAGGCTTCCCTGATTTTTCATTCCACTTCGTTTGATGGCGATTATTACCTGAGCGATGTGACACTACAGGAAATACATTCTGATACACTGGAAACACTGCCGACAAGCAAGACAAAGCTTTTTGTAAATACAAGCTCCGGCGACATCGAACTGGGTATTCCGGAAGGATATGTTCATCAGTCCGGAAAGAAAATAACAAAGCCAATATCGCTGGCGTCTTTCACCTCCGTAGTTTTAAAGAAAGCGGAGCACGCATTGGCGGTTAAGCTTAAAGATGGCGGGAAAAAGAGCACTTTATCCGTTTACCCCAATCCGGCAACTACCATCCTGCATATAGATGGAATATATGCGGGGAATGCTGAAATCATTTCGGAGACAGGAGATAGAATGAAAAAACTGAACTTAAAAGATCAGCAGATCGATATTAGCGATCTGCCAAAAGGAGTTTATTTGCTGAAAATAAAGACTGATAAGGATATTCAGGTCTTCAAGTTTATTAAAGAATAAAATGAAGCCAGGTGGCTGGTCATAAGACATAGCAACGGCAAAACACACTCGCTTAGCTAATAGAAATCAACAACAGATGAAAATAAAAGGCCCCATTGGCTCGTACACCAACGGGGCTCAAAACTTTGTTGTCTGCTTTTCTACTTTTTAACAAATCTGCTTACACGAATACCTGTTTCTGATTTCAGGCTGATGTGATACACACCTGCCGGAAGAGTGGAAACATCTATGCGGGCAGTGTCCTTGACGCCGGCAAAGTGAAGTACTTTGGTTCCATGACTGTTAAAGATCACTACTTCCTGATTGCCGGTGTTGCCTGATTTCAGTGTCAGGAGATTCGCAACAGGATTAGGATAGATCTCGATTGCACCAGCTCCCGAAGGCTGGTTTATTGCGGTAATCGGAGATATTGAGATATTGAAGACTTGGCCGGTAAGGTTATTTCCGGCCCCGTCCTCCACATCAAAAGTAAAGCTGTCTGTATCGGAATTGGTATTGTTGTGTACATAAACTACCTGATCTGCATTAAGCTGAGCCTGCGTGAAGCTGCTTATGCTGATGCCCGGGATGGTCAGAAGTTCCAGCCGGCCATTGACAGGATCGTTTGTAATGACGTATACCAGCGCATCATTGTCAGTATCCTCATCATCAGCCTGAAGGTCGGCACCGCTTATGATAAAATCTCCGCCCTTTACTAAGGTTATACCTTCATTGGCTGTGATGACAGGAGTAACATCGTCTGCATCGGTTACGGTAACAGTGATTATCTGCACAGCGCTTCCACCGTTTCCGTCACTTACAGTGATTTGTACCTCATATGTGCCATCTGCGTCTGTATCGGCAGGATTTTCATAATCAGGGGGCGAATTAAAATTCAATAATCCTGTCTGTGCATCGATGATAAAAAGTGTTCTGTCTGCTCCGCCGCTTATAGCAAATGTGATCAGGTTATTATCTGCATCTGTTGCTACAACGCTGGTGACGACTGTGGTATTTTCGGGAATATTGACAAAGGCATTGGCTCCCCCGCCATTGGAGGTAATGACAGGAGCGGTATTCAGACCGGAGCCTTTTATGGCAAATGTATAATTTTCTGCGTTAGGATCATTACTTCCAATGCTTACAACAGCTGATCTGTCACCCAGACCGGAAGGATCAAATACTACTGTAAAGCTTGTATATCTCCCTGCTGCGATGGTGCCTGAGGGTTGAACACTGATGCTGAAATCTCCCACCTGAGGACCGGAGAGCTTTACAAAGCCCTGGCCATCGGAATCTGTCAATTGTAAAGCAGCCTCACCTGTGTTCTCAATGGTGAATACTCTTGATACATTTCCGCTAGCGGTCGCTACGGCTCCAAAATCTGTATGATCTCCATCAGACGGAGTATTGTCACCAGCAACGATGATCTCATTGTTGCCTTTGATCTGGATATCCGGCTGCGGAACAATTACAGGTCCCTGCAAACCACTTTCTACTTCTGTTCCTGCATCAGTGCCATCGTTGGGTATTACTGAGAAACTGATGTATTTGCCGGCATCAGCGGATACCAGAGTGTAGGTTTTCGAAGTAGCATTGCTGATCACTGTTTTGTTGGCTCCGGAACCATTATCAGACCGGAACCATTTGAAGGCAGAGCTACTCTCTGGATCTGAATCCGGATCGCTGTACACATAACTGCCGGACAGAGTCTGTCCGGTTTTTAATGTACCGGTAAAGGTTACATTGGAAGCTGAGGGGGCTGAGTTGGACACTGCTGTCTCCACAACAAATGTGTCGAAAGAATGAAACAGGCCATCATATTGAGGTTGGCCGGAGTATCCGGGGCTATTGTCTTTATCAAAAGTAATACGCACTTCATGCACGTTTGCAAAAATCGCGTTGGTTAACGTAACGATAGAGTGATAAGGTGGGTTTGCAGAGTTGATCACGAAGCTCTGAGAACCTTGTAAAGCTCCGTTTACATAACCGGATACTTTGATGTAATTTCCCCATGCATTCCATTCTCCGTCATGCACTTTAAAGCTTTTCAGTTGAAAGGGTTTGCCGTCTGCTGTTTTGATTACAAGTGCTTTCGGATCAATCCAGCGCTGGTTGACATCACTGACAACATCAGCTGTAACAAAGCCTCCGTCGCCAAACTCAGTCGGGAACTTGTTCCATGGTCCGGTACCATCACCCGGGTCGTAATACAGGTTTCCGTTAGCGGAGGGTGTTCCATCAAAGTTGGCGGCATAAACATTGAATTGCATTCCGGCTACATTAAAAATATGGTTGTCGTTTATGACAGCTCCGGCAGCAAAGCCTTCGTTGCCGAACGAGATGACTCCGGATACAGCCAGAGAATTAGCTTGTAGTCCGATCAGCAGACCGGATGTAAGCAGCAATTTTGAAATTCTTCGGTAAGAAAAGAGAGAATCTTTGAAACATTGTATAGTTTTCTTCATATAGATTGGATTACTAATGATTTTTTAAATTTTTGAATATTTGTTTGCTTAAGGTGTTGAAAACCTGAATAGATCAACAGATATGAGTAGTGCATATAATCGGGAGAACCAGTTAGAGCAGATCTGTCTATGAAAAGCCGGAGTTTCTCTGGCCTGACTGTAAAAGTTGATTTATCATTCAGTAAAAATACTCTTTACCTGTATCAGGGATAGCATACGGTTAAGTACATTTATTGGTTGTGGATCAGAGAGTTTTTTTTAAGTAGATGAATGCTGAGTCAGTTGTGGTATAAATAAAAACCGGATGGTGTAAATTGTTTGTGATTTACATTTTACTTTATCAAGTGCTACATGTGTCTCAGACCGGTTCTCATTTACAGATAATTGGAATATATTGCTTACTGACAGTTATTTATTAAATTTTCAATCTCAAGGTGCTTAAATTTTGCTAATGAACCTTTTGAGTACAAAACGGGTTTCAGCCGGATTCCCATATTCCTGAATTATGCATATCAGCATCGAAGTCCAGGATATATCCACCCTTCAGTCTAAATGCTCCATTACAATTTCGCGCTATTATCTTCAATTTAGTGTTATTTCGAATCTTTAATCCTGTTGTGTATCCAATTGTATTATTTCTTTTTATCCCCAACTATTCTAACAGATCAAAAGAAAAAAGCTCTCTTAGTTACTTCTACATAAACCGAATCTACCGAATGAATGATTTTCCATAATCTGTTTCCCAACAAGGGAATAAGCCAGTGAATACCAAAATGTATTCACTGGCTTATTTATTATTTCGGTTTTTTATTGATGATATAACTAATTAAAAAAATATGGCTTCTTGTTGTATTGCTAAATGTAGTTATATCCTTGGTTTTTGCTATTCCGTCTGTTTTTACCCGCGGGGGAAAAACAACGATTTAGTACAAAATCACACTTTTTGTAAGCGTATTTTTATCGGTTTTTATTTGGATAAAATATAACCCTTTGGCAGCATCTTTTAAGTTTATAATATGCTTATGGTTGTTTAACTGAGTTTTATAAACTTCTTCTCCCAGCACATTAATTACGGATACTGTTGCCTGTTTCCGGGTATCGGTTCTTACATTAAAAACTCCATTGCTTGGGTTGGGATATACAGAAAAGTTCTGATTATCAGCTCCTCTTCCCGCAGAAGTAACCACCTGATCAATTAATAATGGTTCGGCAGATAAATTAATAATTTCACCGGAATGGTTTATGGCCATATATTCCGAAACCGAAAGCATAAGCCATGGCGAAGGATCATTTTTGTTAATAGCCATTTTTAAGTCAGCTATTTTTCCATATCCGCTCTGGGGTGTATGATTTGTTTTAGAAACGACGCCTTCAACTCGTCCGGATAATTCCGGGTTTTTATAAAATGTCAAAGACGATGGCCCGGCAGGAGCCAGCCAGTTTCCGGACCATTGCAAGCTAACCGAGCCCTCCTGAATTGCTTCCTGATTGTAGTCTATCACAAAAGCTAAACCATAAAGATCAGCAACAGGAGAATCTGGCTCACCTGCCATCAGTTGAACGTGAACAGTATCATCGGAACTACTCCTTTCTGCCAGTTCAAAGTATAGCAGAGGATCCGTCGGGTTGCTACCTGGGGCCCTGCCTGTTGTTACAGACAAATCAGATGATATGGTCAGGCCATAATTAGCAGAAATTGCGCTGGTGTCCACTGCATTGATAACTCCATCCCCATTGCAATCAATTGCCATGATATCCTGTCCGTTGCGCTGATTCTGGTTCCATGGGGCAGACTGCTGGGAGCTCCACTCTAAGCTTGCATTAGTCCGGGCTGTTCCTGTGCTTCCATAATATAAACCAATCGGTAAGAAATCATAGATATTTACAATTCCATTCTCATCGGTATCACCCGGCCAGACTTTAAAAGATGAAACAACAAATGGTGTGTTGTTAACCCCGCTCACACAGGTATTCTCTTTATCTTCTATTTTAACCTGGAAACTGGAAGATGTCTGATCCGGAATACTCCATGGATAATTGAAAGTGTTGGTCGTATCTCCTATAATTGTCCAATTATTCCCACCGTTTGACGAGTAATACAAATTGACGAAATTCACCCGTCCTGTTGTAGTCCAGTTGATATTGGTTCTCTCTCCGGCTGTGAATCTTTCACCACCTGTCGGGTTTAAGACGGAAAGGCTGAGGTCAGGATTTGGTACAATTGAAAATGTTTGCCTGCTGATATCGTACCCAAGTGGGTTCAAACTCTGACTGACTTTTATCAGACACTGATTTGAAAAAACAGAAGGCACTTTCCAATAGTAGTTATATTCATCGGTTACTCCCTGGTAGGAAATATTTTGATAATTCTTAACAATGGACTGCCATGTCTGGCCATTGTCCAATGAATAATCCAGATCCAGACTAGTGGAAGGCCCGGGCTTTCTCCATCGTATATTTATAAAGGAACAGTTGGAATATATTTCTCCGCCAATAGGTGAGGTCAGATAGAAAGGACGCTTAATGACAATCTTTTGTTCAGCAAAAACAGCCGGGTTTTCAAATTCACTGACTTGCAGGATACAGTTTTCAGAATCCTGATCGGGGAGATTCCACTGGTAGTAACCGGTATTTGCTGCTTTTTCATTAATTGTGATCCAGCTCATCCCGCCATCCAAAGAATACTTCAGGCTGACAAAGGCAGAAGTAATTCTATAGCTTTCCCAGTTTATGTAGTTAGCAGACTGAGTAAACCAGATTGCCCCTGCGGCAGGAACTGTTATTTTTAGCCGGGGCCCCGTTCTTACCGCAAAAGGACTGCTTTGTGTAGTCATGCACTGGTTGTTGCTTTCTGTCACAGCAATTATATAGTTATCTGATGCAACATCGGGTACCATCCAGTCAATATACTTTTCATAAAGGCCGTAATCCTTATATTCACTGTAAAATAATGTCCAGTTGTGTCCATTATCAGCAGAGTAATAATAATCATAATACCTGAATGGCACATTGGTGCCAAAGACAACTTTTTCTTCAGTGGCACCCATCAGAGTATCTCCCGTACCTGGCCGGGTTACCTGATAATATACAGGACCATCAGAAACAATAGTGAATGGCTTGTCACTTATATCATAGAAGCTGGTGTCAGCACTATCGAAAGCTTTAATCAGACAACTGTCTGAATTTACTGCAGGAATGTTCCAGCGTGTAACATAGCCGACATGATTTTCTGTATCGGGAGAACCCAACGTCATAATTCTGGACCAGGTTTTGCCGTTGTCTGTGGAGTAAACTATTTTGGGTGCGGCAGGGCCTGTAGACAATATCCGGAATTCAGAACAGCCTTCCAGTTTTTCCCCTCCATTGGGTGAAAGAATTTTGTATTTGGGAATATAGACAGTAAAGGGTTTGCTGTTTATATCAAAAACGTTAGCATCTGCAAAGTCACTTATCCGGATAAAACAGTTATACGAATCAGTATATGGCACCTGCCATGAGTAACTGCCATTGTTTGCCTGTTTGGAAGACACAATACCCCATGTTTTTCCTGAATCCAGGGATGATTCTATTACCACAAAACCTGAAGTTATGAACCGGGAAGTCCAGGCAACATTCTGGGTAGTTCCTGCCTTAAACCGTGTGGCTGCCGTAATATTGGTAATGGTAATTTGGGGAACCTGCTTTGCTATAACCGGATCATCTGTTGTTGAGCTTACACAGCCGTATTCGTCGCTTATCCTTATATAATAATTTCCGGATAATGAGGTTGGAACCAGCCAGTCTGTGGAGCCTGTATTATTTACATTTACTCCGAAATTTGTCCAGCTGGTTCCATTATCAGAATATGCCAGATTAATTTTGTTTATAGTACCGGTACTTGTCCAGCTTATGGTTGTTCTTTCTCCGCTTTTTAGAGTATCAGAGCTTCCGGGCTTGTTAATTACCAGGCTTCGGTCTGTATTTTTGGTTAAGGAAAACGGTATGTTTGTGGTATCTGCAAAGGCGGGATAAGAATAATCGGCAATTTTTACCAGGACACTTGTGGCATTAGTATCCGGTGTAACCCAGGTATAGCTGTTCATCCCGGTACTGCTCAACACACTGTTTTTTATCAATATCCAGTTGTTTCCGTTGTTTAAAGAATAGTGCAGATTCACATAAGAGGTTGCACCTGCATTATTCCATTGAATGGCTACAGCTCCACAACCGGAAAGGTTTCCCGGGCCTTCAGGAGCAATAAGGTTAATTCCGGAAGGTTTAATATTGAATGATCTGTCCGGGATATCAAAAACCGATGGATTTCCATTCTGGCTAACCCGTATCAGGCTGTTAGACGAAGGTTCATTGGGGATGGTCCAGATATAGCTGAGGGTGTTTTTTACAGCTGCCGCAATCGGTTTCCAGGTCTGACCGCCGTCAGTAGAATAATCCAGATCGTAAATTGCATCAGAAATTCCTGCTGATTTCCAGTAAATTACCTGTTTTGTGCCAGCGTACCAATTATCCCCTCCATTAGGGGTGGTAATGGTTATTTTAGGATCTACCTTTACTCTGAAAGTATCGCTCTGACTTACATTGCATTGTGCATTGTAATCATATACTTTCACAAGATATTTATCAGATTCTATATCCGGTACTGTCCAGCTATAGGAGCCGGTATTGGAAGTATAGGCAGAAATAGCGCTCCATGAAAGCCCTCCGTCGGTAGAGTAGTGTATACCGGCGTATGAAAATGGCTGTACCGAAGTCCAGGTAATTAATTTTTGTGTTCCGGAAGTCAATAGCTCTCCTCTCAAAGGACTGGTAACAGTAATACCAGGCTGCCCTTCAATGAAACTTATAGCATTAGTGTCTCCAATGGAACTGTTGTAATAATCAACAATTCTTAACAAAGCCTGCTCATGTGATAATTCAGGTACGGTCCAGTTCAGGGTATTAGATCCTTCCCGGTTGGTTGCTGCATTATTAATTGTTATCCAGGTGGCTCCATCGTTTGTTGAATATTGTATGCGGACTGCTGTTGAAGCTGCACTACTGTTCCAGGCTATTGGATATACGGAGCATTTGGGTACAGAAGCACCTTGAGCAGGAGCAGTCAGCGTGATTGCCGGAATTGCCAGCCTGAATACAGCATTGCTTACATCATAAACGGCAGGATTGCTCGCATCACTTACCCGCACCAGGCAGTTATTTGAAACAGTAGGTGGCGTAAGCCATGAATAAGAAGTTGTTTTTTGATTTGCCGCTATATTAATCCAGGTAAAACCTCCGTCCAGGGAATAGTCCATATTGAAGTTTCCTGAGGTGTAGCCGCTCGTCCAGGTTATGGTTTTGGTAACACCTGTATTCCACAACTCTCCTCCATTAGGACTGGTTACCGTGATGTAAGGGCGTTGATAGGTGGCAAAAGTGGTTTTGGTCTGGTCATAAAGGCACTGTCCCTGCTGGTCTGTAACTCTTAGTAGCCAGTTCTCAGAAATTGTAGATGGTACTGTCCATTTATATTCACCTTCATTCAGGGTAGAATAGACAATATTGCTCCAGGAGACCCCGCCATTTGTAGAATATTGAATAGTTACGTAGGTGATATATCCCATGCGGTCCCAGGTGATATTCTGGACGCTTCCGGTTTCCATTCTTTCCCCGCCCGTGGGATAGGTCAGTTTTAAGCCATTTTCCCCCTGAAAGGTTGAGAAAGGAGCATTGCTTTCATCACTGTTGAAGCTGCCTCTGTCAGTTATTTTTACCAGAAACTTATCAGAAATTATGCAGGGATATTTCCATCCGTACTTATTAAGTCCTTTTACAGTATTGCGACCTGTGGCAATTGAAACCCAGGAGAGGCCGCCGTCACTTGAATAAGACAAATCAACTGTAGTGGTACCATTAGAAGTCCATCGGATGGTGTCGTTTGTGCAAATTTCGTAAGACCTTCCGCCGTTTGGCTCTACAACAGTCAGATGCGGCTGAACAATAGAAAAAACACCGCTATAGGCAGCAAAGGCGGGATTTCTGTTATCCTCATACTTCAGAATACAGTTATCAGAAGCAATTGAGGGTACTGTCCAGGTATAGCCTGCAGTTGTAGAAGTAATATTTCTTCCCAGCTCTTGCCAGGTATAGCCTCCATCGGTAGATAAGAGGAGATTAAGGGTAGAACCGAAATTATTTTTAGTGAAGGTGACAAAAGCGTAAGAGCCAAAGGTATATACATCATTTGCTTTCGGACTGATAATATTTACAGCAGGTAAAGCGATAGTAAATGGTGCGCCGCTGGTATTGGTAATGAAAGGATTAAAATGGTCGGTTACTCTGTAAAGACATTTGTCGGAGTTGATATAAGGAGGGAACCATTGATATGATCCGTTATTAACAACCCGGTTGGCAATAGTGGTCCAGGTAACCCCTGAGTCAGGAGAAAATGCCAGATCCACCAGCTTGGACTCCATATGAGCTGTTGACCAACTGACGTATGTTGGATTGGAAGCATAATAGGTATAGCCGGAAGAAGCAGGGGTGACAGAAATTATGCGTGGTACCGGACTTACAGAAAATGGCCCTTCTGATAGGGCTTCTACACAGCCTGTCTCATCCATAACCTTAATGTAATAGTTATCCGAGACAACATCCGGTATCTTCCAGATTATGGAATCATTGTAAAAAGCGCTGCCCCGATAGTTTAAGAAGCCGTTAGTTAGTGCAAGATCTTCCCATCTGGCACCATCGGAAGAAATATGAGCCTTCAGCTTTTTAGGAGCCCCGCCATATCGGGCCACCTTAATTGTGTGGGTGTCTCCCGTTTTTAAAACCTGACCAGGTGTCGGGCTTACTATGCGAATAGAATCCGGGTTGGCATTGTCAATGGAAAAAACACCGCTTAATGCATACATGCTTTGCCCGGAATAATAATCATAACTATCGATTCTCCTGTTCTCTGCAACCTTAATCAGGCACTTGTTACTGCGAACTCTGGGAATACTTATCTGATAGTAATTGTCTGGTGTACTATCCGGATAATTATACCGGTCATGAGTTATAAGGCTCCAGGTAGAGCCACTGTCGGATGAAAAATAAATGCCGACGTGATTAAATGCTCCGTTGTTTACCCAGCGTATAAACATCCTGTCATCAAAAGAAGAAGCCTGACAGCTGGTGTATTTTGCTCCCGCAATGGGTTCTTTTATGGTAATTGATGAAGGAGCGATTGAAAATGTGCTATTGCTTATATCAGATACTGACGGGTCTTTTACATCACTGATTCTGAAAAGACAGCTGGCAGATACATCCGGAGGAAAATACCACCTGGCAATTCCGTTATTGGGCACATCTGTAGCTATCAATTTCCAGGAACTGCCGCCATCATAAGAGATTTCCAGCTTAACATAAGTAATACCGCCGGTGCTTGTCCACCTTGCTTCCGGTATGCTCATTTGACCGAGATAAAGCTTCTCGCCACCATTAGGCGCTGTTATTGTTATACGCTGGGCGTTTACAAAGAATGTAAAAAATAATAAAGGGAGTATAAATAAGGTATTTTGCAGGTATCGGTTCATCGTTTTTGGGATACTAATGTTTTATCTTTCATTAAAAATAAATAGTAAAAGTTAATACTTAAAGGATTGTGAAATGATTTTTTTTCTAAAAAACCTTTTATATTAACTTGTAATCACAAATATGCAAGGATTAACAGCGGCAGAAATTTCTGTTGCCTATTTTAAATATTCCTTCCGATCAGAACTCACTTTAAACAAATATTCCTTTTGTTTTTTAAAGCTGTTGTGTTGACCATTCCCAATCGATCCCAGGCATCATAATAAATAATTTGTGCCTGATATACTGTTTAGATGACAAGTGACCAGCTGCTCTCTTCTGACGCAAATCGCTCCGCTATTCTCTATCGTCACCGGCTGGTATGAGGAAACCCGCAAGGATTGTTTTATTTGTCGTCAAACAATCCTTGTGGGTTTTGTAAAGTCGTTTTTAGTTGATCAAAAAAGCCGTCAGTTTTTTTATCACGTATGACAACATAATACCAAGCAGAAGCCCGGTCATAAGCCCTCCGACTGAGCCAATTAGCAGAGAATTTGTTGTTGTAAACCAGTGGGTTATTTTGTTAAGTAGCCAAAATCCTGTTCCGCCAACAAAAAATCCACCAACTGTAGTTGCTGAAACTAAAAAAGTCCTGAAGCCTTTTTCAAAAGATTTGTTATAAAGCCCCACCAGAATTGATGCTGATACTATTCCTGCTCCAATGAATCCAGCTAATAGTAAAAGCCCGATAATAGTCAGAACGATTCCGGCCCCGATGCAAATGAGCATAAACCCAATTCCGAATAAAGCGAATATTGCAAGTCCCGGTGCAATATCATCTTCATGATAACTTTCCGTTTGAGCACTGTCGGTAAATGAGGTTGTTTCCTGTAGACTATCTGCCGGCTGACTATATGAAATAAAGGTAGTTGAAGCCAGTATAAGAAAAATTATGAGTGAGATTATTTGCCTCATTGAATGCCTCTGGTTTGTTTATTCGAATTAATTCTTTTTCAAATTTTGCCTGTTGCCGTTTTACTTTATGTTTGCAGCTACCATTACGGCATTTGCATAGCTATAATACTCTTTTCATCAATTTTGAATCAGTATTATGTACTCTTGCATCGGTCTCATGAACTCCTCTTAATGTACCAGTCGACAGCTTTTTGTTCTTCCCGTTTTATGAAATCATTTTTTGCCTCATTGTATTCGTTGCCGTCTTTCCAATCGAAAACACTCAGGGACTTTTTTAGCAGCTGGTATGCTTGCAGGACTTCCGGATGATTTTGCAGGTAATCCCGAAAGGCAATATGTCTATGCCAGTGTCCGGAACCGACAGGGATGGCATGGATATGTGCCAGACGGTGACGATGCTCTGTTTCCGGATCAGGGATTTCTGTTTCCTGCCGGATATGTACGGGCAGAGACAAATGGAGAGGAGCAAGCTGATGCTTTACGAAAAAACGCCGGTAAGGCATATACAGATTGTATACCTCATAATAGATATAGCCCGCTTTTATCAGAGGTTGGATTATTATGTCCAGATCCTGCTCACCCTCCAGGCCGATCAGAATATCTATGATCGGCTTGGCAGACAAACCCTGCACCGAGGTACTGCCGATATGGTCTATTCGGGGCCGGACAAACCCAATATGTTGAAGCAGATCTGCCTTTAAACAACCAAATACTTTGGTCCAGTCAGGATTGTATGGCTCAATGATAATTTTCACAAATAATGTTTTCTTAAGTGATTCGCTCTGCTCCTCATTTACCATGCTCCAATGTCTCGCTGGCAATACCGCTCAGAGCTGTGATCTTTTCTGAGGTAACAAGGAAACAAGGACATTGCCGTGCAGAGAGCCGGTCAAAGTCCGGTAACCGGCTTGAAATTTCAGAAACTCTGGTTTCGGATTGAATGAGTCAAAAGTACAATGATATAGTGAAACTATGAAGATCTTGTTGCTGGTATCTTTTTGCACTGGCCATAGTTATCAGATTGTTGCTGCAAATACGACCGCTATCAATACAGATACTGGGCCGGACTGATGTATCCCGACGTTCACAGGTTCAGCTTCTGGAGAGCAGCGTAGTGGACGGAGCTCAGGCTTTGTTTTTTATTACAGGCAGCAGCTTTCGCAGGTGAGGCTCTTGCAGCCACAGAGCGCTCCAGATAAACAAAGCTATATAAATCGGGAAAAACAGAAGGGTAGTTTCAGGATTTTCTGTTTGCAAATGTGAAATGGCAACCCCGCCCAGATAGAGCGTAAGTAGTATGGCTCCCAAAACGGATGTTATGGGAATTGCGTAAAATATGGTCGGTATAAGGATTATCAATCCGTGAATCATATGGTGTTTGCTGTTGACCGGAACTTTTACAGCAGCAGTAATCATATCCGGTAGCTCCCAAAATATGATAACAGAGTCATAAAGCATGAAAAAAATGATAAGTATACTCAGTACCCGGCCTGTCCACCACTGAATCGGCGCTGTATGTCTTGCCGTCATGATGAAAAACGGATAGTTAGAGATAACAATGTAAGATAGATCACCGGAAGCTGTACGTCCTTTTTTCGCTCATTCACATCATTCTTCTTTTTCATATAAGGCAGCTATATGTTGAAAAGAAATAATCCATATCAGCATGGAATGTTTTGATCGTATAACAGGACGGGGCTTTCCGGATATTTTTAATTAACAAATGGAAGAAGCCTGAAAGATCGCAGCAGAGCTGAATCAGTGCATGCCTCTTTGTATAGGTTCATGCTTTATAATCGGATCTATAAAGTTATCCGATTGCAAACAGTGTCCCAAAGGCTGCTTCCGGAGGTCAATGATATAGCTATTGTTTCAGATAGCAGGTGATGGACAATGTAACCTCATCGTTTACCAGAAATGTTCCTGTATTTTCGCCTATTTTATAATCAAGGCGTTTTAAAGTCAGTGTTCCTTTAAACGTATCTTGAGCGTAGCGGAAAGGAATAGCTATTTCCCGTGTTACGCCATGCATTGTCAGCTTGCCATTGGTTATATAGCCATCACTGGTTTTGATTATCTGATCTGACTTAAAGCAGATTACCGGGTATTTTTCTACTTCAAAAAAATCTTTGTTTTTCAGATGTTCATCCCTTCTCTTTATTCCTGTACATACCGTGGATGCATCAATACATACATCAAAATAAGAAGATGAAAGACTAGCGGTATCAAAATGTATTTCACCTTTCATGCCGCCAAAAGTTCCTCTTACGGTTTTGATTCCGAATTCGCTGATTTTAAAATCGACTACTGATTTTTCGGTATTGATAGTTTGGCCGGTCACATATGCGATCGTGGCAAAAAACAGGGCAATTAACAGGGATATTTGTTTCATATGAACTTGTTCCGGGAACATAGTCTGGCAGTCGTTCCGTAAGATGTAAATATCCGAAAAATGACGGAACATTCGTACAGAATTGATGTTCTTTTATAAGATTATGCCGGAAACAATAGTCAATAGTCATCCGATGATTGTCCTGTTTGCGCTGCTCACCGGTATCGTGTGCGTAGCGATGTTCTGGTTTGGGATTTTATACAAATTAATTCATCAGAACGATACACAATGGGAGGGTACCAGGTTTCTGGCTTCTTTTTTTACTATTATCGGAGCGCTTCTCGGGCTTATTCTGGCCATGGTACTGGTTACGATCTGGCAAAATTATCAGGAAGAAAAGGAGCACATCACCTCGGAGGTGTCCTCATACACCAATGCATACAGGGAGTTGAAGGATTTGCCCGGCGAAGTTCAGGATACGGCCAGACTGTATCTGAAAGAAACGGTCAAATATATCATATATGATTCATGGCTGCAAATGGCTAAAGGAGAAGAAGGTGTCAGAGAGAAGGAGAGTCTGGAAAGGCTTATTGCGTATATTTCCCGGGTTAGTGAAGATAATGAAAATGTAAAGCTGACCAGGCGGAATATCCTGGAGAAACTCGAGTTTGTATCGGATCTCAGAAGAAGCAGAAATCTCAAAGGAATAACCGACATGATACCTGGAGTTATGTGGTGGGTGATCGGAGTGTGCTCGGTCATTTCTATTCTCTGCGGTTTCTTTTTCCCGATCAGACCGGTACATCTTCACGCAATACTTGTAAGCATGCATTCTGCGATGATTGGCATTATCATATACCTGATTCTGGTGATGATGTATCCTTATCGTGCTCCCAGCCCGATCACTTCAGCACAATTTGAAAAATTGCTGAATAAAACTCTCCCGCATATTGATCGGGAGCAGGGAAGATAAGCAGCAGCACATGGTATAAATGAGTCCGTACTTTTCCGGGATGGTCGTCTCAGTTTTTCGGGTCGGTTGTGCTGATAGGATCAGGCGTTTACTTCGCTATGTATTGATTTTTAGCTTCTTTTAATCGTTTAAAAGACAGAAATTTTAAGCTTAAGGCTCAAAGATTGCAATGCGGCCATCGGCGGGAGCGTGGCCCGGTCTGTCGGAAAGAAACAGAAAAGTGAACGTTTTTCGCATAGCAGGCAATGAAGCCTATTCTCGTTTTTTATAGTTCTGACATGAGGAGAGTCAGCTATTCTTCCCAAAAATCAATTAATTGCCACTTAAGCGCCTGATCCTATACGCTTATATTCTTTCCGAAAGGATTGCCGGAATCTGCATAGTATGGCAGAAGGAAGAGGAGGACGAATATTGATTTTTATCCGTAATGTTTTATATTGCTCCGCAGTATAATTTAAAAAACACCAGGCGTCCTCATGTTTTTTTTAATGCATTTGTGTAACCATGCTTCAGACAGAGATATTGAGCTTGCCGAGGGTACCAGTACCTTGATTTTTACTCGGAGTTGACAATAGGCCGTTTTGAAGGACAACTGTAAAAACCCCGTAAACAACAAAGCAATCTATGAGCGACTTCCGGATATTTAAAGACTGGCTTTTACAGATTCCTTTTCTTACAGAGAATGACTGTCTGCTGTTTGAACCTTATCTTAAGATTAGAAAAATTGCTGCGAAAGACTATTTTCTGACTGAAGGAAAAGTCTGCCATGAAATCGGGTTTATCAGCAAGGGCTGCTTCCGGACATATTATCTCTCTGAAGAAAAGGAAATCAATACGCGATTTGTTTTTGAAAACGACTTTGTAACCGATTATGACAGCTTTTTGCAGAGCAGACCGGGAAAATATTTTATTCAGGCGCTTGAGAACTCCGAAATTGTGACCTTCAATCTTGCTGCATTACAAAATGCCTATGATCAGTCGCACAATTGGGAACGTTTTGGCAGACTGATCGCCGAACAATCCTATAAGCAGACTACACAGCGAGTAGAGAGTTTTTTGTTTCTGGATGGAGAAGGACGTTATCTTCAATTACTCAGAGACCAGCCGCACCTGTTTGACAGAATACCTCTTTATCATATTGCATCCTATATCGGACTGGAGCGGGAAAGCCTGAGCCGGTTGCGCAGGAAAGTGGCCGGCAAATAATGTTTGTAACATTTGTCAATTTTTTTCTTCGTCTGTTGTAAGACTTTTGTGGTGCAGTACACCCCAAAAAAATCTTATAAGATGAAAAAGATTATTTTCTCCTTTCTGATAGCCTGGCCACTGATCTTTACCGGTTGTGGCACTTCAAAAAAAGCCATTATACCTTTTAGTTATTCGCTCAGTCCGGATGATGCCTATACCATTATCTGGAATGGTAGCAGCAAGGTCTACCGATATCAAAACAGGCAATGGGTAAGAGACGAAAGCTATGATTATCAGTTTAATGTTGTTCAGAAGCGCTACGCCAATCACTGGAAGTCCGTTAAATCATTGCACCGTATTCACCCGGATTATGATGGCAAGGCGGGTGACAGGGATCAGACGATGTATTTTGAGGTACTTTATAATACTATGGAAGCCGGAAAAGTACAGTCGGCTATTGTTTCTTCTCTTGGCAATGGTACAGGTACCAGTGATGCCGAATTCCGCAGATCCGAATTGACAATGTATGTGCCGGATGCAGGTAAGTTTATGCCGTATAACAAATTCAGAATTGTTCAGAATTATGACTATGAAGCCGGTGTGCTGACGGAAACCGTGGAGCTGATCAAAGAAAAGAATGGCAAGGAAATACCCTTTATGAAAAATGAGGAAACTGCTCGGATTTTCATAAAAAGTAAGCTGGACAAGGCACCAACCACTTTTAAACAATAGCCATATGACAGACCAGAAAAGTTAGCGGTTATATTGTACTGACCGTGCCGGTCCAGTTTGATCATATTCTGAAGGTGTGATTTCACCTGGGAAAAGTTTATGGATTTCTGGGGAGCACTGCATTGTTGTTTGTGGTCTGCGCCCACTTAATCAATAACCATCCTGCGATATTTTGTCTGACAGTAATTTATAAGGGCACTCGCATTTTGAGCATCTTGTAGCAAAGAGGCAGCAAGCCCAGAGATAAAGCAATAAATATCCCTACACGCACATAATTCAGAATCTCCCATAGCCTGGCCTTTGCAGCAATCTCCGGGACCGATGCCAGCGATGCATCAGGGTTTTGGAAGGTGATGATATTGGGAGCAAAATAAAGAAGGGTCCATACACGGACAGCAAAGTGAATGATAAACAAGCCTAGCAGGCCGTTTCTGACAGGTTCAATTTTCCAGCAGAAAACGATTGCCAGAATAAATGTAATTTCATGAAGACAGTGCGTGGTGATCCAGAATGCTTTCAGATCAACCTGTCTGAGCAGCTGAAATGACTCCGGTGGTGTGCGGGTCCAGCCGGGTACAAGCACTACCGTTTCAAAAAGCTGGGCTCCATTCATCATAAAATAAGCCAATGTGGTGACAAAAAGCCACATTTCGGCCCTTGCCAGGTAGTTCGATGACAATTGTTCCATGTTTATTTAGTTGTTCAGATTATTGGTTACCTCATCCATAATATCTATGGCAGACCGGAAATATCGCTGTATGATCTCAAGTTCGCTATCCTGAAATGAAGCAATGAGCGCGATCGACTTTTCCTGCAATCCCGCAAACAATGGCTCCATGAGTTTCATCGTATTGTCTGTATCAGGCACAATATACACCTTGCGTCTGTCCGCCTTGTCATATTGTCTCTTGACCAGGCCCCTCTTTTCCAGACGGTCTATCAGTCCCGTAATTGCTCCCGTAGTCAATCCGGTCAGTTTTGCCAGCTCACCTGCAGTCATCGGCCCCTTTTGGATAAGGAGGCCAAGGTACTTGTGGTCCGTTCCGGATAAGCCCGCCTTTCTGGCAATGGCTTCATGCATCATAATGGAGGTGTCCGAGTACCGGCGGCTTAATGCCCTGAATGACTCTAATGTATCCTTATTCATTTACTATAATCTTAACATCTAAATATCTTAAGTGTTAAGATAAATAAGAAATGCTTTAAAGAATAATTTATTGTGTAAAAAGATGAGAACAATTCAATCAGATAGAAAAAATACAATGCATCTGTTGTGTGAATTTTACACATTCACAGTTTTAAAACTTTCCGCCGTGTGCGGCCAGCTATCTGCGATTGACAGAAAATCAGAGGAATTCAGTCCGCCATCCTCAGTCGGATAATCTCCCTGATCAATTCAACAGGCAAGGGCTGGTTGTGTCTGAAGTGCAGCGTATCTTTCGTGCCTTTGGCCCGGAAAGGAGCAAGTCTCTCGTCTATTTCATCCATTCCATATACCGGATAAAAACCGATATGCTTCTTATAGGCACCAAAATACAGATAATGCCTGCCAACCCTGAAGGCAGGCATATTATAGCGTATACTTTCTTCAGCACCTGGAACCATGTCAAAAAAAAGCTGTCTCAGCGTTCGCAGTCTTTCCTGCAGGTCGGGTTCAGCCCGGGTTATATATTGTTCTACAGTGTTCATGTAATTACACAATAAATGCTTTCTTACTAATCAGGTATTTAAGTGGAAAGTAATTTGCTTGAAGCAAGTAATAGCAAAGATATAAAAACGAGTACAGGCTTCACTGTGCAATCTTTTTTCCCCTCGAGAGTCTCAGAAACCTGTTCGTTGAGACTTGTGAAGCCTGAAGGGTTCAATGCATTTAATCAAAAGATGTACTTTCTCCCGTCCACGTTGTTTGCTCAGTGCGCAGACAGTCCGGCTGATATGGATGACGATGGCAGAATAAAACCGGATCTGGTTGCTAGTGGAATAAGTTTGTATTCGTCTATATCTTCTACTTAATACAAGTTATGGATACAAATCAGGAACATCGATAGCAACACCTAATGTATCTGGTTCTATCGGCTTACTCAATCAGTATCAGAAGAACTTGTACGTAGGTTACGTTAGAAGAGTGAAAAAGTACTGGATAATATGGTTTTACACATCTCGTTATGATTTTAAAAGGTTACGAAGGTTTTGTGGTGGCTTAGGATAAGAGAATGCCAGTATAATAAAGAAGTGAAGTGACACAATTGGTATTGTCTCACACCCCTAATTATTGGACGTTTCTTCCAAATCATTTTAGAAGATTTTGCTTATTATTTGCCTGCACAAAGGTAGCGAACACTTCCTTGCTGTCAAGGGCCTGACAAGTGCCTCGTGC
>JAEVZS010000011.1 GCA_023392125.1 Bacteroidota bacterium | reverse complement strand
TTCCGGCCTTTAAAACCTTTTATTATCTGCCATCTCTCTACCCAATCCCTTTCCTCACAAAAGCGGGTGCAAAGATAAGAAAAATATCCCCAAAATCCCAAAATAATTTACTAACTTTTTTTAGAATTAGCTCTATATTAAAGAAGAGGGGCTGCATTTCAAAATCCAAGACCTAAGTCTTAAACTACTGAACAAAAGCTCGTTTGCGTTTTGTTGTTTTCCCTACCTGTGAAGGGACTGCAAAGGTAGCAGAAGAAAATGATATTGCAATAGGTTTTGATAAAATATTTTTAAATAAATTATCAAAACCTATTAGCCAGGCTATTATACAAGCACTGACTCCTTCAATATTGTCTGTTTTCTATCGGGACCAACAGAAATAACCTTAACCGGTATCCCCAACTGAGTTTCAATATATGCTATATAGGCTAGCAGTTGCTGCGGAAGATCTGAAAAAGATGAGCAATCCTCAAGTGTATCATTCCAGCCTTCAAATATCTCATAGATCGGTGTGATATCTTCCTGATCAATATCATAAGGCAATGAATCAACAAGCGAACCATCCTTCAGCTTGTACTGATGGCATATTTTAATTTCCTCAAAACTGTTGAGCACATCAACTTTCATCATCCAGAGCTCGGTAGCTCCGTTCAGCATTACAGCATACTTCAACGCTACCAGATCAAGCCATCCACATCTTCGCGCCCTGCCTGTCGTAGATCCGAATTCATTTCCTTCTTTCCGGAGGGTCTCACCTTCCTCATTATTGAGTTCTGTAGGAAAAGGTCCGCTACCTACTCTTGTACAATATGCTTTAAAAATCCCGATTACCCTGCCAATCTTTGAGGGAGCGATTCCCAGACCGGTACATGCTCCAGCCACCATAGTATTGGAAGAAGTAACATAAGGATATGACCCGAAATCAATATCCAGCAAAGATCCCTGAGCACCCTCGGCAAGCACCGTTTTATTCTGGCTTAAGCAGTCATTGATAAAATATTCGCTTTCAACCAGATTAAATGTCTTAAGAAAGTCAATTGCCTCAAAGAATACTTTTTCAGATTCCTCAAGAGTCGCATAATCAAAATGGAAAAAGTCCAGGATCGTTTTATGATGATCTGTCAGTTTCCGATACTTCTCTTTAAAATTATCAAGAAGAATATCCCCTACCCTGATACCAACTCTGGCAATTTTGTCCTGATAGGTCGGCCCTATCCCTTTGAGGGTAGAACCAATTTTCTTATCTCCTTTGGATTTTTCGTATGCAGCATCCAGCAAACGATGGCTCGGCAAAATAAGCTGTGCTTTTTTAGAGATAAAAAGATTACTTCTGAAATCAATTGAAAAGGTCCTGAGCTTCTCGATTTCGGTCTTAAAGATAACCGGATCCAGCACAACTCCGTTGCCAATTACATTAGCAATATTATTATGGAAAATCCCGGACGGAATCTGATGTAATACATGTTTTATCCCATCGAACTCAAGTGTATGTCCGGCATTAGGACCTCCCTGAAATCTTGCGACAACCTGATATTTAGGCGCAAGGAAATCTACTATCTTGCCTTTGCCTTCATCTCCCCACTGAAGTCCTAACAAAACATCTACAGCCATTTTTATTTATTCGTTAATTTAGTTTTTGCTTCCTCTTCGTTTTCTACAATTGTAAAAATTGCATTCAGCTTGGTTATAACTAAAAGTTTACGGATCTGATCGCTGGGTTTTATCAAAACAACTTCTCCGCCCTTATTGCGAAATCTGGTAAGAATGGTAATCAGTACGCCTATGCCACTGCTGTTCATGTACCGAACCTCTGAAAGATCTATAGCACAAAACGTTACATTTTCGTTGATTTTGTCATTTACCAGATCAGCAAGCTCAATTCCATTGCTTTCACCTAACAAATCTCCTTTTAAAAAGATAAAAAGAATATTCTCTTTAATCTCTGTAGTGTAATTCATAGTTTAATTTGTCTCTTTTTTGGAACACCCCCCATTAATACATGTACCATATAATATGAGAGAATGATGATGAACTTTAAAACCAAGAAGCTCTCCTACCATCGTCTGGATATTATATATCCTCGGATCACAAAACTCGACAACTTTGTGGCATTCAGTACAGATCATATGATCATGCTGACGAGAACCAAAGGATTTCTCATACTGTGCCATGCTGTTTGTTCCGAACTGATGCTTGGTAACAAGGTCACAGGAAAGCAAAATATCCAGCGTATTGTATACAGTAGCTCTGCTCACCCGATAGTTCTTGTTTTTCATATTGATGTACAAGGACTCAACATCGAAATGGCCCGGGCAGGAATAAATTTCCTCAAGAATGGCAAAACGTTCCGGAGTTTTGCGCAATTCCTTACTCTCAAGATATGCTGTAAATATCTTTTTTACTTGCTCAATGGTAGAATCTTTTGTGTTCATAGACCCGATAAAGATACAAATATATACAGAAGATGCAAATAGTACATATTGACTACGAAGAAAAACGCTCTGTAGTATATTTGATTTATGAATCTATGCGAATTACGTTAATTATATCCGGTATTTTACTTAGTTTCAGAATCAGCTTGTCCAGATGCTTGGTGTCATGTACAAAGATCATGATTTTACCATCAAACATGCCATCGTTTGTATCAACTGTTATTGACCGGATATTCACCTTAAGCTCTGTCGAAACAACCTTTGTGATATCATTAAGAATACCAACGCGGTCGGTGCCAATCAGTCGTATTCCGGCAAGGAAAGCAAGCTCCTTCTGAGATGTCCACTTAGCTTTTACAATCCGGTATCCGTAGTGAGACATCAGCTCAATCGCATTGGGGCAGGTAGTCCTGTGAATCTTGATACCTTCATTGATGGTGACAAATCCAAATACGTCATCCCCTGGTATCGGATTGCAACATTTTGCCAGCTTATAATCAATCTTATCCATATCATCACCGATAAGAAGCATGTCTGAGTCAGCACTTCCGGATTTTTTAGGCAGTGTTTCTTTTTCGGTGATAAGGGTGTGGGAAGGTTGTTTTCTTGCGGGCTTTACTTCGCGGGGCTCCTTTCGCTCCCTGAACTTTTTAATATCTCTCGGATCAATCAGCTCTTTTGCTATATTGTAATATAACTCATTCGCGCTTTTAATATTAAAAAATGCGAGCAGCTGCTGAATGGTTTCATTGTTCAGCTCCAGCTTCATCTGGCTGAGCTTTCTCTGAACAATCTCTTTTCCTTCATTGGCAATCTGCTTTTTATCCTCTTTCAGAGCATCTTTAATACGCGCCCTGGCTTTGGAACTAACAACAAACTTGAGCCAGTCTTCATGAGGCTTTTGTTTGCCGGAAGTCAGAATTTCAATCTGATCTCCATTGTTAAGGATATAACTTAAAGGGACAAGCTTCTGGTTTACCTTGGCTCCCAGACAACGGATACCAATTTGGGTATGTATCTCAAAAGCAAAATCAAGTGCAGTGGAACCATGCGGTAATATCTTCAAATCCCCTTTGGGGGTAAATACAAAGACCTCTTCGTTAAATAAGTCTTTCCGGAAATCATCCAGAAACTCAAGCGCGGAAGAATCATTCTGCTCGATCAGTTCCCGCACTTTTTTAATCCATACATCCAGGCCGGCTTCTTTGCTGACAGAACCGGTCTCCTTGTATTTCCAATGTGCTGCGTATCCCTTTTCGGCAATATCATCCATTCGCCTGGTACGGATCTGCACTTCAACCCACTGCCCCAGCCTGCTCATTACGGTTGTATGCAGAGATTCATATCCGTTAGCTTTAGGAGTGCTTACCCAGTCTCTCAGACGATCCGGATTGGGTTTGTAATAATCCGTAACAATGGAATACACTTTCCAGCAAAGCGCTTTTTCTTCTTCGGGGCTGGCGTCTATAATAATCCTTATTGCAAAAAGATCATATATCTCTTCGAAAGACACACTGTTCTTTTTTATCTTATTCCATATGGAATAGATAGATTTAGGTCGTCCTTTTATAGTACAGTTTATTCTGTGTGCTTCCAGAGCTTTGTTCAGCGGATTGATAAACTCTTTTATAAATCTGTCTCTGGATGCTTTCGTTTGCTTGATCTTGGTAGCAATGCTTTTGTAGGTTTCCGGATCTGTGTATTTAAGGTAAAGATCTTCCAGCTCCGTTTTAATCGCGTAAAGGCCCAAACGGTGTGCCAGCGGAGCATACAAATATATAGTCTCGGATGAAATTTTCAGCTGCTTGTCCCTGGGCATACTTCCCAGTGTCCTCATGTTATGCAGACGATCCGCCAGTTTGATAAGTATAACTCTCGCATCATCTGACAATGTCAGAATCATTTTACGGAAGTTTTCAGCCTGAGGAGAGCTTCCCTGATCAAATACTCCGGCAATCTTTGTAAGCCCGTCTATAATGGAAGCTACTTTTTTTCCGAAATCTCTCTCGATATCTTCCAGCTCAAGATGCGTATCTTCAACAACATCATGAAGGAGCGCGGCCACAATAGAAGTCGTGCCAAGCCCGATCTCCTCCACTGCTATCTGCGCTACCGCAAGAGGATGGTAAATATATGGTTCACCCGACTTGCGACGCATGTCTTTATGAGCCTGTAAAGCTGTATAAAAAGCTTTTTTGATGATTTTTGCATCATCATCTTTTAATACAGGTTTTGCCAGCCTCAACAGTTTCCTGTAACGCCGTATAATTTCTTTATTCTCTAATTCTAGATCTACCTGAAGCATATACCCAAAATAAAGGATTTTTTTTGCTAGTTAGGAACATAAACGCAAGACAAAAATTATAATAATTTTTTTTTCTCAAAAGTATTGACATTTGATTTTTTCGCTATATCTTTGCGCCACGATTCTGATAAACAAATAACAAAAAGTTATCATAAAGAATGCGGATGTGGCGAAATTGGTAGACGCACTAGACTTAGGATCTAGCGCCGCGAGGCATGGGGGTTCGAGTCCCTCCATCCGCACAAAAATCAACCCTCAATCTTTTACAGGTTGAGGGTTTTTAAATTTATACAGGTAGTAAACACTAAAACGCTCATAACCTTGGAAGTAACACTAGAAAAGGAATCAAAGTATACTAAGCTAAAAATCAGCCTGAAAGAATCTGACTATCAGCCCAAGGTTGCTGAAAAGCTTAGAGAATACAGCAAAAAAGCAAATATAAAAGGTTTTCGCCCCGGTAAGGTTCCTGCAGGACTTATACACAAAATGTATGGCAAAAGCATACTGGTTGACGAAATCAACCATATGATCTCCCATACAATTAATGATTATATTAAAAACGAAAAGCTCAATGTTGTTGGCGAGCCGATACCGGCCGAAGAAAACAACAGTATTGACTGGGATAATCAGAAAGATTTCGAGTTTCAGTTTAATCTTGGCGTGGTACCTGAGTTTTCAGTAGACCTGAAAAAATTGCAGGAAACCCGTTATACTATCAAAATTGACGATAAGATCCTCAACGAAACGATCGACAATCTTAAAAATCAGCTTGGTGAAATGACGGAAGCTGACAGCGTTGCTGACAATGATTTTCTAACCGGAGATCTGGCGGCTTCCGAAGGCGATTTCCGTAAGGAAGATGCTATGCTTGCTGCAGACAAACTAACCGATAAAGCGAAAAAGCTTTTTATCGGGAAAAAAAACGGTGAAACAGTTTCATTTGATATAGAAAGCACCTTCATCGATGCTGCGGCTGCCGGAGTTACTACCGGCCTCAGCAAAGACGAAGCAGAAGCTCTCAGCGGAAAATACACCTTTAGCATAAAAACCATCCGGAGAAGAAAACCTGCCGAAATAAATCAGGACTTTTACGACCGTATCTTTGGCAAAGACACTGTCAAGTCAGATGAGGAGTTTAAAGCAAAGCTTACAGAAACTATCTCAGAAAACTACCAGAGAGAAAGCGATCTGCTGCTCAGCAGAGATATCCAGAATCACCTTGTTTCCGGTACTGACATCACGATACCTGATGAATTTCTTAAAGAGTGGCTGCTTCGAACCAATGCCGGCAAGCTTACTCCGGAAGACATAGCGACACAGTACGAGCATTTTCGTAAAGATCTCAAATGGAATCTTATCCGTAACCATCTGATTGAGAAGGCCGATATAAAGGCAGAACATGAAGAAATAATGGATAAAGCAAAGGAATATATTCGTCAGCAGTTCGGCAATCTTCCTATAAACGAAGAAATGGAAGAAACCCTTAACAAAATTGCAGACAATTATCTGAAACAGGATAACGGAAAGACATATATGCAGACTTTTGAGGCTGTACTGTATGACAAAACCATAGCCTATCTTAAGGAAACTATCGCAACAACAGATAAAGAGGTTTCACTCGATGAGTTTAAAAAAGTAGTCGAGGCGGAATAAGCAACTTCTTTTTACATAAATCATTATCAAGAAAGGCGAAATAAAGTTTCGCCTTTCTTATTTTAATCCATATTGCAATCAGCAATTTACTCATACGAGAAATCTCATTTACAAAGCATTATTCCTTTCCTGCATTCCTGCATCTGATTTTAGCTTTTCTTATTCCTAAAGACGACAAAACTTTTTCGATCAAATATCTTATTTACAAAAACAATTCTTAATTTGGTTCAGTTTTTGAAAACTCTATACAATCAAAAGAATAGAACTTCTTTTATTTTTGTTTCACTAATAAACTACACGCAGTAATACAATGCTTAACAAGGAAGAATTCAGAAAATACGCCATCAAGGATCAGTATATCGGAAGCAATATAGTCGATCAGTATATCAATCATGTGGAAAGTGCGTCAGGTCATTACGTCAGAAACATGACACGTTCAGTTATTGAAGAAAGACCTACCCGTTTTGCAGAAATTGACGTTTTTTCCAGACTTATCATGGACAGGATTATTTTCCTGGGAATGGGTATTGATGATAATATAGCCAATATTATCGTAGCCCAATTACTGTTTCTGGAATCAGTTGACTCGAAAAAAGACATACTTATGTATGTAAACAGCCCGGGTGGCAGCGTATATGCCGGATTTGGCATTTATGACACCATGCAGTATGTAGGACCGGATGTGGCAACCATATGTACCGGACTTGCTGCTTCAATGGGTGCAATTCTTCTGACAGGAGGAGCTCCCGGCAAGCGTTCATCCCTGCCCCACTCCAGAATTATGATTCACCAGCCTCTTGGTGGTGTACAGGGTCAGGCATCTGATATTGAAATAACAGCAAAGCAGATATTAATTGTAAAGAAAGAGCTTAATGACATTTTGTCCAAGCACACAGGGAAGCCGATTGCTGATATTGAAAAGCACGTTGACAGGGATTACTGGATGCGTGCAGATGAGGCCAAAGAATACGGCCTTATCGATGAGGTTTTAATCAAGAAATAACATTAACCGAACATACCGGCAATAGTATTGTCCGTACCGGCAATACTATTGCTTCATAAGACACTATGACCAATATTACCTGTTCTTTTTGCGGACGCAACAAAAAAGATGTGGCGCTAATGATCTCTGGTATTCATGCCCATATTTGCGATCGATGTATTACACAGTCTCAACAGATTTTATCTGAAGAAACCCGTGTAAAAAACAAAAACTCCGCTCCCAAATTCAACCTGGTCAAGCCGGTAGAAATGAAGAAGTACCTTGATCAGTTTGTCATCGGGCAGGATGAAGCAAAAAAAGTCATGTCCGTAGCGGTCTATAACCACTACAAAAGGCTTACTCAGAAAACCGCCGAAGATGATGCAATTATAGAAAAATCCAATATCATCATGGTCGGAGAAACCGGTACCGGTAAAACCTATATTGCCCGTACTCTTGCGAAGATTCTTCAGGTTCCATTCTGTATTGCGGATGCAACCGTGCTGACAGAAGCCGGATACGTCGGGGAAGACGTGGAAAGTATACTAACCCGGCTGCTTCAATCAGCTAACTATGATGTAGAAGCGGCAGAAAGAGGCATCGTATATATCGATGAAATAGATAAAATCGCAAGAAAAAGCGACAATCCTTCTATCACCCGGGATGTGAGCGGTGAAGGAGTGCAACAGGCTTTGCTGAAGCTGCTGGAAGGCTCCTCTGTAAACGTACCGCCACAAGGCGGCAGAAAGCATCCGGATCAGAAAATGATCACGATCAATACTGAAAATATACTATTTATTTGCGGTGGTGCTTTCGAAGGTATTCAGCGTGTTATAGGAAACCGGTTAAACACCCGGCCAATAGGTTTTAAAGATAAAGCAGTTGATCTTAGCGATATCAGCAAGGAATCATTGTTGTCCTATGTTACTGCTCAGGATCTTAAAAACTTCGGCCTTATTCCGGAACTTATCGGAAGGCTTCCGGTGATTACCTATCTGGAACCGATGAACAGGGAGACGCTTATGCGAATCCTGACCGAGCCCCAGAATGCTCTGATCAAGCAATATTCCAAATTGTTCAAGATGGAAAACATCAAACTGGAAGTTACTGATGATGCCCTTGAATATATTGTTGTAAAGGCGCTTGAGTTTAATCTCGGAGCAAGAGGCCTTCGTTCAATCTGCGAAGCAGTAATGACCGATGCCATGTATGAACTTCCTTCTCAGGAAGGGGTAAGTAAACTGGTAATTAATCTGGAGTACGCTGAAGAAAAAATTGAAAAGTCTAAATTCAATAAGCTGAAAGTAGCTTCATAAAATCCTTACATACTTACAAAATAAAAAAGGCCTGCTCATTATTAAAGCAGGCCTTTTTTATTTCTAATCATTTACATGCATAATCAGCAACGGAATCTGTGCATATTTCTCCATAGCCTTAAGCAGACTTTTTGAAAACAGCTTTTCCAGAATGCTTCTGCGATGACGCTCCATGATCAACAAATCAACTTCCTGCTCTTTTATAAAGGAATTCAGTCCTTCTACAAAGTCATTTGCTTCTCTTGTTTCTAATCTCACAGATTTGCCAAGGGCTTCCTCCGCTGCGCTCTTAAATGCATTGATTTTGTCCTGACGGGGATTACCAAGATATAAATAGATTATTTCGGCATCAAACCCGCCGGCAAACTGATCCACTTCTTTTATGGAATCCAGACTGTAGCAATCCAGATCAATTGCATAAAGCATACGCTTAATTGATTCATGGACAACTCCATACGGAACAAGCAATACCGGACATTTTACTTCTTCTACTACCTGAGCACCTACACTTCCGATATATACTCCTTCATACTTTTGCCGGTGATCGGCCTTGGTATGCATAACAATAAGGTCGATATCATTTTTTTCAACAAATCGTGTGATGGAAGCTAAGGGGAACCCCTCTTCCATCACAAAATCAAAATGTACCTTTTTCCCTGTCTGACTTTCAGAATTTTTAAGCTGCTGCCAGGTCTCAAGTATTTTCTTGTTTTCGACTTCGAGCGAAGCCGGCACATTGTTCAGGTTATTGACTTTTAACGAATCTGAAAGCCCTGTTACCTCTACACTGGCATGATATAAAACCAAATCTGCCGACATTGACATGGCAATACGACTCGCCAACCGATACGTAGTCAGTGAGCGGTCCGAAAAATCAGTTGGGCACAGTATTTTTTTCATATACAACTAATTAATGCAGTATTTTTAATTTATAAAAAACGGATTCACTGGTTTTTAACTCTTACCTCGCAACGTATTGATAATTTACCGGCTTTTATCCTTCAGAAATCACTACCCGGTATTTCTCAGAATGTTTTACGGGATTTAGCTCCCGATTACCGCATACGTCACCAGTCAATTTAAAAAACAACCTGATCTTTTCCGGTGATACCGGATCAGATTATCTGCACTGTTAAGATAAATTAAAAAAGTGATGCAATTGTTATGGTTCCGGGAACAGAACCCGGAAATTGACCAATATCAGTCAAAATACGCTTGAAATACAGAAATACCGGGAACAATCAATTGTCCACGTTTATTATTTACCAAAAATGACCTGATCCACACTGATTCTCCCCGGGCCGATAAACATAAGGGAGAAAAATAAAACAGCTGATTCAATAGCATGAGAGGAACGCATAATTCCGTCTCCCATAGCCAGATGCTTTGCAGCTGCTATTACCATGGTAAAAAACAAAAGAAAACATACTGCCCGGTGCAAGAGACCAAACATCAGCAATATTCCTCCGACAAGTTCCGCAAAGGCAGCCAGATATCCCCATATCTCCGGATATTGACTGATGCCTACAACCTGCATTGCTTCGCCCAGTTGCGCCCATTTTTCTTTGCCACCCATCATCTTAGGGAATCCATGAAGGACGAACATAAGGCCTATTCCGATTCTTAATATAAGAAGACCGGCATCTTTGTAGTTATAGCTATTATTAAACATTAACAAACACTGTATAAAAATTGCAAAAAGCTCTTGAGGTTATAATTTCTGACTCCTCGTTCAGACAGCTACCAGAATCTGTTGGGACTAAGCACATCGTATTTTCTGGCAATATTGTAACTAAGCACAAACTCATGTGAGTTATTGTGATAGGATGAAAGTCCGGAAATAGACAAATCGTACGAATAGCCAATATTAAGGGATTCGAAAAGCGTAAGTCCGACCAGCGCAGCGACCGCATCACGATGCCTGTAGCTGACCCCAACCCAGTACATTTTCTTGTATCGGATTTTGGAATTCAGATCAAAAGACATCGGCGCAGGATGTACATAGCGGAGCATAACGGAAGGAATCCACTCCATTTCGTTATAATAGAACGGAATCCGAAGACCACCGGTCAGGAAGTAGTGGTATTTGAGCCTGCCTATTTCATCAAGACGATTGACTGAATAATCGAGCCGGTTGCGCATGATCTGATTGGCCGCAAGGCCTACATAAAAATCCTTGGAATAGAGCCAGCTTCCCACGGATACATCCGGAATAATTTTGTTTATATCAACACCTGGCAGAGCGACATCGAAACCATCCATTATAACTTTACTTCCGACGATTCTGTGCTGTTGAAAACCGAGATTCAAACCGTTTGACCAGCGTATCTTTTTGTTGATCGGCATGTTGTACGCATAGGTAAGATAGGCCATAGTCCTAGATAGCAGCCCTGTCTGGTCAACCATTACCGAAGCACCCACGCCATGATGGTATTTTTTCTTTGAACGCCAGTTGTAATGCTCCGGCGCCTTACCAAGCGGCCCCTGAAAAGTTACGTAGAAAGTTCGGGGTGCTCCTTCCAACCCGGCCCACTGTAAGCGATAGCCTACTGATGCTTCAAAAAAATCACTGGTTCCTGCTACCGCCGGATTAATCAGATATTGATTCAGCATATACTGACTAACCAGAATTTGCTGCTGCCCCAAGGCTTTAAAAGCCATAAGCACACAAATGAGCGTAAAGAGTCTTTTCATCGTAAACAAATAAAACAAAGAAAGCATCGCATACTCTGCTCCCTGATATTATTTATGAGCTTGCTACCAGAGGGGCCTGGCTTTGAAACTCCGAGTTTGCTTAAAATCAATCGATCAAAATTAACATTTTTTATCGATTTTATTATAAATCCCCGAAATAAAACAGATGCCTGATCATATTGTTTCTGTCTGTATCTGTAGCAGCTGCATTATCCGCATCCATCGTTTAAGTTAATTCTTTTTTCTGCAAACAACTCCCGATTCTCCCTGCTAAAAAGGAATGACCGGTGATCATTCCTTAAATTATAAACATTTTCCGCTTTTTTGAGTTATGGTTGATTAACCACAACCTGCCATGAAAAGAAAACTGTTAATCTGTCAAATAGTCCTGCTTTTTTTGGGAAGCAATCCGGCTGATGGACAGCCTGTCCCAGCGGGAGAACTTAAATTATGGCATACACTTTCCCTGACTTTTGAAGGACCGGAAGCTGCCGAATCTGATCCGGTCAATCCGTTTACTTTTTACCGGATGAATGTATATTTTATGCATGAGAACGACACGATAGTTGTCCCGGGTTTTTATGCAGCAGATGGACAGGCTTACGAAAGTTCCGTGTCATCCGGCAACCGCTGGCGTGTTTATTTCAATCCACCATACACAGGAGAATGGAATTATATTGTGTCTTTCAGGCAGGGAACAGATATAGCAATATCGGATGATTCATCCGCCGGGACTCCTTATATTCCTTTGAACGGCAGTACCGGAAGTTTTGAGATCAGCTCCAGCGATAAGTACGGACGGGATTTTCGGGCTAAAGGTCTGCTGGAACACCATAATGAACATTTTTACCGGTTTCGGGGAGATCAGTCCTATTTTCTGAAACAAGGTATAGGAAGCCCGGAAAATTATCTTGCTTATTTTGAATTTGACAATACTCAGCCTCAACCGGGTAGTGACATAAAAAATCTTCCGGACGGGTTGCACCATTACGAACCACACCGGAAAGACTGGCGCCCCGGCAATCCTTCATGGCAAAACGGCAAAGGGAAAGGCATTATCGGAGTGGTTAATTATCTGGCTTCCGAAGGCCTTAATAATGCGTACATGCTGCTGATGAATGTCAACGGGGACGGCCGGGAGGTCTATCCGTGGACCAGCTATACAGAGCGTAGCCGCTTCGATGTAAGTAAGCTGGCCCAATGGGAACTTGTATTTGCCTACATGCAACAACAGGGAGTCGCACTGCATTTTGTACTTCAGGAGGCAGAAAATGACCGCCTGCTTAATTCAGGAAACCTGGGATTGGAACGGCGTCTCTATTACAGAGAAATGATCGCCCGGTTTGCACATCACAATGCTCTTTTCTGGAATCTCGGAGAAGAAAACAACCGGAATACCGCACAGCTAAAAGCCGATGCGGCCTTTTTTAAACAACATGACCCATACAGACATCCGGTCAAGGTACATACCAAAGCGAATTCAACCTCACCAGACCAGATATACGATCCTTTGCTGGGAGACACCAACTTTGACGCTACCTCCCTCCAGCAGCCTCATACAGTCGGTCACTCGATTGTTCTTAAGTGGCGCGAAAAATCCAAAACGGCCGGGTTTCGCTGGGTTATTGAGCATGACGAAGTTAATGGCGGATTAAGCCCCGATACACCGGCCACCGGCAACAATCAGAATACAATGCGACGTAACCTGCTATGGGGAAACCTGACAGGTGGCGGTGGCGGAGCAGACTGGTATTTCGGCTATGATCCCTCCCGCCCTATCGGCGATCTTGATTGTGAAGATTTCCGAAGTCGCGCTGTTTTCTGGGATTATTGTCGCTACGCTTTACAGTTTTTCCACCATTACCTTCCGTTTTACCAGATGGTGCCTATGGATAGCCTGATCACTCCCAATACCAACAACTGGCTTTTCGGGGATCATAGTTCTAAAATATATCTTGCTTTTCTAAGCCGGGGTGGCAATGCCACAGTAAATCTTCCTGCCGGTAACTGGCGATATCGTCCTTATGATCCAGTGACCGGAAGTTTTATTTCTACTGTAGCTTCCCTGAACAGTGGGTTGCTCCAGGCGCCCAACAATACGGACCGGGCATTTCTGATCTTTGAAGCTGGTTCTGCCAATATGCTGCCATCTGTTTCTGTCTCTTTCCCCGCTGATGGATCTGTTATTCCATCCTATATACCTTCGATTCCTGTTAAAGCCTCGGCCACCGATGCGGACGGCGTAATCAGCAAAGTAGAGTTTTACATAAATGATACACTCGCAGCTACCGACTTGAGCGCACCCTATGAATATCTGCTGACAAGTCCGGCTAATGGCTTTTTAGATATCCGTGTAGTGGCTTACGATGATTCTCTTGGTACTTCTGCTGACTCTATCCGGATACAGATAATGGATTTCCCTAATGAGCTTCCCGTGGTATCAATTACCAGCCCGGCAGACAGCAGTGTATATGTTGCCGGCTCTTCGATTCCGATAAACGCAACGGCCAGTGATGTAGACGGTACAATAGTCCGCGTGGAATTATATATTAATGACGTACGGATTGACTCGATAACTGCTGAACCATATTCGTATACCTGGACCAATGTCCCGGAAGGAGAGCACACCATTAAGGTAATAGCATATGATGATTCATCTGCTTATGCGAAAGATTCTATCCGGATCATTGTAGAGACCATTATCAATATACCGCCTGTAATTGAAATAACACAGCCACACGATTCCTCTGTAATCACCACCGGAGACAGTATTCGCATTTCCGCAACAGCTTATGATGCGGATGGCGTTATCGACAGTGTCGCTTTTCTGATCAACAATACCCTTGTGCACACAGGATATACAGATCCTTATACTTTCTGGTGGCATAATGCTCAGACAGGAAACTATACGCTGGTCGCTATAGCCTATGATGATTCACTGGCAACGGGGACAGATACTATAACATTCAACGTAGAAGAACGTGTCAATATTCCTCCAACCGTTGAGATTACCCAACCTGCGAATAACAGCACATTTATTGAAGGTGACAGTATCCGTATCACTGCAGCAGTTTATGATGCGGATAGTATTATCGACAGTGTCGCTTTTCTGATCAACAATACCCTTGTGCACACTGGATACACAGATCCTTATACTTTCTGGTGGCATACTGCGGTAATCGGAAGCTATACCCTGGTCGCTATAGTCTATGATGA
>JAEVZS010000033.1 GCA_023392125.1 Bacteroidota bacterium | reverse complement strand
TTCCGGCCTTTAAAACCTTTTATTATCTGCCATCTCTCTACCCAATCCCTTTCCTCACAAAAGCGGGTGCAAAGATAAGAAAAATATCCCCAAAATCCCAAAATAATTTACTAACTTTTTTTAGAATCCAGGCTAACTTTTCAAAAGAACGATCCGTGTTCTGCTTTTTATCTGAGACGGATTGCAAAGGTATAGCAAACACCTGAATCCAAAAAGCAAATTGAGGCAATTTTATATCATCGCCTCTCTAATGAAGATTAAAGACAATCAATTGTCAGATTACTAAACAATTGGTACGAAATACTGTCAAAATCATATAAAAACCAGAAAAATACACAACTATATACTGGTTATAAGCCAATTGCAATCAGATCCCAGAATTAAAATCAGCAATCTTATTACAAAATATTACATTACAGAGTTCCCAATCACTCGACCAAAAGTAAAATTTATTGTTTAGGCCTTTTATATACAGGAACAGTACTACATGGTTCACCATACATAATACTTGAAGCAAACGGCAGTAACAAACGTACAATTTCTCCATAAGCAAATAAAGGTACAGGCAAATCACCACATCCTTTTACAACAACTTTTGCATCTCTAAAATCTTCCGGTCGAATTCTGCTAAGCGCATCACTATACAGCAACTGTTCCAGCGCTTCCACTGATCCGACAACAACTTTTCTGGCATATGGCTGTATTTTTGTAATTAATAACATATATGCCCAGGAAGGAACAATTGCATCGGCCGTACATACAATAGATACATATTTATCTCGATACACAGACCAGTCATGCTCTTTTATAAATGACCGAAAATCCTTTTCCTTCAGGACCAGCCCCTGATACAGGTTTGCACTAAGGTCGTATACAACCCGTTCTCCTTCCTGATAAAAATCCTGTAGATCAATAGTCACTAAACCGGATTGAGCTACTTTATTTACGATTTCATTTTCCATTTTTCAAACTAGTTTTGTCTGACTCCGGACATAAATTCCTTAAGATAATTTGGTTCGAAGTATACAATATCCGCAAAATCTTTTTTCTGAAAAGCCCTCCAGGCAAGAACACCTATATCTTTTGCAGAAGGATACATTCCGGCTATATATTTCACATTATCGTTCTCTCTGACTAATTCATAAAACTTAAACGCTCCGTTGCCAAAGAAAAGAACCGAATTATTATCCAGTATTTCACTAAAAGAGTTTTCATCAAGTATTTTCGGGGCAGACGGCTCTATCACATTTCCCACATTATCCAGCAAACTGTGGTATACTTCCATTCTCCGCGCATCAATCATCGGACAAACAAGGTGCCCCTCTGTATTATAGCGATTTACCGAAACAGCCATAGCATGCAATGTGTCAATTGCAATCAATGGTATATCCAGTGAATAACACAATCCTTTTGCAACCGAGCTACCAATTCGCAATCCCGTATATGAACCCGGACCAGCTGAAACTGCCACTGCCTTAAGCTCATTCAGGGCATAGCCACTATGCTGTACAATATCCTGAATCATTACTGTAAGTAACGACGAATGCGATTTCTGAATCGTAATTTCTGATACAGCCAGTAACTCTGCTTCCTTATAAAGCGCGACCGAACAAACATTGGTCGAGGTTTCCATACTTAATATTAATGACATCAGATAAATTGAATTAGTTCGTATACCTTTTTCGTAATCACGATGGAAAGGAAAATCGCATAAATATAGCTAATATTTGAAGAAGGTATTCGTTCAGAAACTCTGACCCCAAGAGGAGACCCGATAAAACCTCCCAGTACAAGTGCAATAGAGACAGGTGCAACAATATAGCCTATAGCGTAATCATAACGAAATATCACCCTTGGTTCTGCAAACAAATTGAAAAGTGTCATAAAAAACGAGATTATCGTAATTACTCCTAATGAAATTGAACTCGCTTTTTTTATATCCACGCGCATCATTGAATTCAACAATGGAATTATAACGACACCACCGCCCAATCCGGATAAAGCGGAGATAGCACCTCCAGCTGCTCCCACACCTGCCAGCTTCCAGCGTTTAAGAGCTTCCAAAGGGGTCAGATAAACTTTTTTCGCTGAAACCAATGTACTAATGAGCATATAAATCATTAATACAATAAGTATAATATTGAAAGTATAAATCGAATAGTAGGGAGTATTGACAAAAAATCTGAGCAGGGCAAGTGAAAAAACGATTCCCATCAAGCCAATAATAAGAACTTCTTTAAAATAAAAATTATGGGCTCTGATATGCAGGAGATTGGAAACAAGACTTGAAAAGAAGATCGCGAAAATAGAATTAGCAATAGTATACTGGGGTATCTCAACAAGCGGAACCCCAATATACTTCAATGCAAGCGGAATGACAAAAACATATACGACTCCCCCGCCGATCCCAACCAATCCGGATATAAAACCACCAAGTATACCTGCTACAAACAGGTAAAAAAACGATTCCATAAACGGATATTTTTAAAGTTACTTCCCGGACAGTATATTTTTATACTCTTCTTTATTGTTCAGGATTTTCAATGCAGCCTGAATATCCTCGTCATTATCAAAAGAGGCTTCAATTTTTCCTTTTTGGAAATAGTATCTTGAAGCGATCTCCTCTTCGAGATATTCCTTTATCTCATCCTTGAAAGTAATAAGATCTCTTTCCTTATTATGACTCATCTTTTCTTTAAGATCTTCAATCTGATTCTTAATCGCATCAAAGTACTTTTCGGATTTGGAATTTGAAATCAGATCTTCAATAGAGCTCTCCACTTTCGTTATATAGTCATAATCTTTGTCTTCAAGCCATTGGGTAAAATGCACATAAGCATCTTCAGACAGCTTAAACTCCTTTGCCGAACCAATCGTTTTGTGTCGGAAGACGTATTCATTGGCATAGTCGAATAATAGACCTTTCTGAATAAGACTCATGGTAATAGGTGCCAGTTTCGGATCATCAATTTTTACATCCGGACTGATCCCTCCACCATCATAAACCTTACGGCCATTTTTAGTCTTAAAAGCTGTTCTCAGAGAATCCGGGATCTTCTTAACAGAACCGTCATCAGAACGCTGACTATAATCAATGGCCTGAATACATCTGCCACTCGGAGTATAATACTTGGCAGTGGTAATTTTTACCTGACTATTATAGGAAAGCGGTCTGGTCGCCTGTACAAGACCTTTACCATAGCTACGCTCTCCTACTACCACCCCCCGGTCATAATCCTGGAGTACTCCGGCTACAATCTCGGAGGCAGATGCACTGCGATCGCTGGTTAATATCACAATCGGAGTTTCGGTATCAAAAGGAGCATTAAGCGCCGAATAGGTTTTATTCCATTCTTCTACTTTCCCCTTTGTGCTCACCACTGGACTCTGTTTCGGAATAAACAGGTTTGATATATTAATTGCTTCACTCAGCAACCCTCCCGGGTTATCACGTAAATCGAAAATAATTCCTTCTGCACCCTTATCTTTTAATATACTCAGGGCCTTTTTTACTTCCTTTGATGCCCCGGAAGTAAAGTCTGACAGCTGCATATAGCCTGTTTTGGAATTGATCATACCATAATATGGTACTGCATCTATTTTTATTTTTTCACGAGTAAGTTCAGCAACAATTGGTTTTTCAATACCATAGCGCTTAACCGTTACTTTTACTTTCGTATTATATTGACCTTTCAGCAACTTGCTGATTTCCGAAGTTGATTTATCAACGACATTCACACCGTCAATTTCCAGAATCTGATCGCCTATCTTAAGTCCGGCTTTTTCCGCCGGCCAGCCTTCGTATGGCATCAGAATCACCGGAGCTTCATGCCGGCGACCAATCACAGCACCAATACCCCCATACTGACCCGTGGTCATTGTTCTGAAGTCTTCGATTTCATCTTCCGGTATATAATTGGTATATGGATCCAAAGATTCAAGCATGGCATCAATACCTACCTTAATCAGCTTGTTTGGATTAACCTCATCTACGTAATAGGTATTGACTTCTTTGAAGAGTGTAGCAAAAATATCCAGGTTCTTCGCAATATCGAAATAGCGCTGACTGGGCTGTTCAAATGCAAAAATACCCACTGCAGCAACGACGATACCGCCCGTTGCGAATATTCTTTTCATATTTTTTTTCATAGGAACTTTAGGATGGACTTAAATTAGTCAGGTTTTTTTAAAACGCAACAATATTGAAATAAGTTTTCTCTCTAATTGTATGTAAGGCAATTTCTCTTTTCCAACATACACAATTGACAAAAAAACAGGAATTTGCCCCTGTTCTGATTCATTAAAAAAATCGTGCCTGTTTTTTCTGTATGCTTCCCTGATCTGACGCTTTAGCTTGTTTCTGTCAACTGCTTTTTTAAATAACCGCTTTGGCACGGAAATAAGAATTTTAGGGAAGGGTCCGCTTAATTCCGATGAAGACTGTGTGAGATAAACGATGCGGAATGGATATAAAAAAGTAGAAGAGCCCTTTTTGTAAAGCTCTTCTATATGCTTTTTGGAACACAATCTCTCATTTTTAGAGAATGTGAAGCGTAAAGATTTTCCTGATGACAAATCTGCCTTTTCCATTATGGTCAAAGGACAGAGTAACAAAAATTATGCTTTATGTCTTTTTTCGTCAGAAACTGTAAGCTTCTTTCTTCCTTTAGATCTTCTGGATGCCAATACTCTTCTTCCGTTTGCAGTAGCCATTCTTTGTCTGAATCCGTGCTTATTTCTTCTTTTTCTCTGAGAAGGTTGAAACGTTCTTTTCATTTCACAATAATTTTTAAAGTTTCTAAGCCAATCACCTTACAGCATCTGTCAGTTCATGACTATGTTAATGCTTAAATTCTAAATAGGGATGCAAATTTATAACTACTTTTCAACATTAACAATATACTTAAAGGATATTTTTCATGAAAAGATTCGTTAACACCCATATAATTTTACGAAGTCTGTATTTGAATCCTCAAAATTATTAGATTCAGGCTTAATTATGTAAAAGATATTTTCATGGAATATATCATATCCTGTTCCAATGCTTCCAGAGGTTATCTCTCTATTCAGTTGTCTGTGGATACAGAAAATGCCGCTTATCTTGAACTCCAGCTGCCAGCCTGGAGACCCGGGCGATATGAAATGGCCAATTATGCCAGAAATATCCAGAAGTTCAGAGTGATGGATCATAAAGGCAATATTCTTCCCTTCCAGAAAATAAAAAAAGACCGATGGCGCATATCTTGCTCTGATGCATCTTGTATTGTCGTCGAATATAATTATTATGCCCGCCAAATGGATGCAGGCGGCTCATATTTAGACGAGGACCTGATTTACATCAACTTCATTAATTGTCTATTATATACTGATAAGCAAATAAATAATAAAAGCAGAGTCATATTGGATATTCCCTCTCACTATACAATTGCCTGCGGACATCCCATCAGAGAAAGAATACTCCAGGCTGAGAATTTTTACAGACTGGCAGACAGCCCCTTAATAGCAGCGCCACAAATCCAGTCAAAGAGCTATACGCTAAAAGATACTGTTTTTACTATCTGGCTGTACGGGAGAATTACTCCGGACTGGTCAAGGCTCTTGTCCGACTTCAAAAGATTTACTGAAGCCCAGCTTGAGCTAATGGGTGATTTTCCGGAAAAAGATTATCATTTTCTTCTGTTTATTTTACCCTATCCGCATTATCATGGAGTTGAGCATGCTAACTCTACTGTAATTACTTTAGGACCAGATCTGCAGTTTGAAGAAAAAGGTTTTTATGACAATCTGCTCGGGATAAGCTCACACGAGCTTTTTCACGCCTGGAATGTATGCAAAATCAGACCAGCTGAGCTTCTTCCTTACGATTTCTCCCAGGAAAACTACTTTGAGACTGGGTATGTGGCAGAAGGTTTTACCACTTACTATGGCGATCTCATGCTTGCCCGCTCCGGGGTCTTTTCTTCTACCGATTATTTTAACGAACTGGCAATCTTATTAAAAAGACATTTTGAAAACTTCGGGCGATTTAACCGCTCACTGACAGAATCTTCTGCAGACCTCTGGGTAGATGGATATATTGCCGGCACTCCGCACCGAAAGGTCTCCATATATGTAAAAGGAGCTGTCATGGCATTGTTTATTGACTTATGGATTCGCAGACATAGTCAGGGTAGGAATAGTCTTGATAATGTAATGCAATTACTATGGATTGAGTTTGGGAAAAAGAACCGGGGATATACATCCTCTGATATCTTTGATATAATTGGGAGAGTCACCGGTTTCAATGCACAGCACATATATGATCGGTACATTAATGGCACCTCCGATGAAGAAGAAGAGTTAAATGATCTGTTAAATGATATAGGCTGCGAATTAGATAAACAGCCCTCAAACAACCTACTTGAACGGTATTATGGCTTGCGTGTAAAAACACAGGGGGAAAAAACACTCATTGATCTCATTATTCCAAACTCACCGGCTGATCAGGCTTTAAGTCCGGGTGATGAAATAGTACAGATCAATCAACTCCCGCTGAATACAAGCAATTTAACTGAACTGACACAGGCAACCAGTAATGAAATTTGTCTTGTCATACAACGAAATTGTATCGAACATACCTATATGCTCAGACCTGACAATCATGAATACTTTCCTGTCTACTCAATTCAAAAGAAGGAAGATGCTGACAGCAATCAAAAAGCAGCTTTCAAGAGTTGGCTGCACCAGGATTTCTAAAATTCATCAATGGTAACACCCATCTTTCCATGGCCTGTAATAATCGCATTGATGGAGTTGCGTGATAAAAAGATGCTTGTGGGCTGAAGATTATCAAGTCTGCCTTTAAGAGTTATCTTTTCATATATTTGCCGGTTTTCAATAGCTTCTCTGACTGCCTTACGGCTTTCTATCAGCTTGGGACCAAGATCGTATTCAAAATAAGGAGCAATTTTTCTTGCAAATGCACCGTGGGCAAGCCAGTCAGCTGATTTAAGCAATTTACTTTTTGTATCAAGGTCAAAGTCAAAATCATTCAGAAACAAACGTTCTGTCTCAGGATCATAAAATGGTTCCCCTGAAAGGAAAACCGTCCCTCTCAAGGAACCGGAAACATCCACTTTTACGATTAAACGGTGACCACCAGGATATACAGACACGTTATTAATTATCAGTTTCTTATTACCTTTCTTTCCAAAAGTAAATTCCTTTCCCTGTAGTTCTTTCATAGCCATCTCAGTAGCATATTCATACGATATTCCCGATAATACGGAGACATTGAAATAACTCCCTTTGTAACTGTTTAACTCCAGTTTCGGCAAAGAACTCAGCTTTATCACAGGCTTTGTTCCAAAGCGTGTTGCAGCTTTACAGCGAATACCCACCAAAGTACTGATTTTGTCATTGTTACCCTTTAAGGGAGAGACCGAAACAGATACCGGCTGAACACATAACCACACGGAAGGCTCATCAGATACATGAACCGGCTCTTGTATCTTGCCCCAAAGAGCGCTAACGAGATCCTTAATATCCAGAAACGGCATCATCTGTTCATCAATCATGGAGGCAAAAGAACTCATCTGAGTTTTAATGATTTTATCGGCTACCATGGTTACAGGCAATGAAAAACCTTTTACATTCAAGGAAGGTTTCTCAAGCCAGGTAAAACCATTGGGTGTTGTATGGACATTCAAATGCCAATTCTCATCAATATTAACCCTTGACCGAAAATTAAGAACAAGTGCCATCTCCGTTTCTCCGGCTGTGCCCAGATCCAGCCCGATACTTTCCAGTTTTAGCATGGTTTTTAACCATATTTTCAGAGGAATGCTATATGTAATATAATTACCGGATGCAGATATTGTAATAGGATCTTTTTTCCAAATCTTAAGCGCCAGGTTATCATCATGCATGTTGTTGTCTTCATACAACAAGCCCGAAAAATATCTGTTTGCCTCTGCAGCAAGGGTCTTTACGGGAATTTCGATGGGGATAATCAGCTCGGATAGCTCATTTGGAATCGCAACGTCCTCAATTAATTCTTTGGGGGGCTCCGGAGTAATTGTCTTACATCCAGTCAACAGTAATACTGAGGAAGCAAAAAGGAACCAGACAGTGCCAATGAAGCATATAACTGTCTGGTTATAATAAGAACACTTTTTAACGAAGGCTGATCTCAAATTGTACAAGTTCTACAAATTGCATTATTCTTGACTCAAGCTCGTCATGGGTAAGATCTTCCAAACGCTCCGGTCCAAATTTTTCAACACAGAAAGACGCAAGCGCGGATCCATATATTATGGCCCTTTTCATATTGTCAAATGAAATATCATCTGTACTCGCAAGATAGCCTACAAATCCTCCTGCAAATGTATCTCCTGCACCGGTCGGATCATAGACCTCATCAAGAGGTAAAGCCGGAGCATAAAAAACATGCTCTTCATTGAAAAGTAATGCTCCGTGCTCGCCTTTCTTAATAACTACGAACTTCGGCCCCATTGAGATAATTTTCTTTGCTGCTTTTACCAGTGAATATTCTTTGGTAAGCTGGCGGGCTTCCTCATCATTGAGACAGATCACGTCTACCATTGCAATTGTCTGCATAAGCTCTTCCCAGGCTACATCCATCCAGAAGTTCATGGTATCCATTGCGATTAACTTAGGTCTTTTTTTAAGACGTTTTATTACCGTAGCCTGTACAGCAGGAGCCAGATTCCCAAGCATCAGGTATTTACAGTCCTGATATGAATCCGGTATTATCGGGTCAAAATCAGCCAGTACATTTAGTTCAGTAATGAGTGTATCTCTGGTGTTCATATCATTGTGATATCTTCCGGACCAGAAAAAGCTTTTTTCCTTCTCCTTAATCTGAAGCCCCTCTGTATTGATACCATGTTTCTGCAACATGGAAATACTTTCTTTCGGGAAATCTCCTCCAACAACTGCAACCAGATTTACTTTTTTAGCCAGGAATGAAGATGCCAGTGAAAAATAAGTAGCGCTACCTCCGATAATTTTATCTGTTTTACCAAAAGGTGTCTCTAAGGCGTCAAACGCTACGGAACCAACAACCAATAAGCTCATTTTTTATAGTTTAAGATTTTATTTACTCAATAATTTTGGCCTTAAAGAACGGTTTGGACCGATCAAATATGTAACGATAGGTATAATGTGTTTTAACCACTTTTGCCCCTACTGATTCACAAATTTTGATCATTTTGGGATTAAAACTCCCTATCCAGTTCATCTCAAAGTCTGTATAGCGACCGGAAGGCTGTATCTTCCTGGCAGCGGCCATCACAATCGCCCCTTCCATACCTCTACCCTGAAATTCCGGAATCACTCCAAAGGCGACGCCGAACATTTTCTTACAGGCCCCGGTAAGCTTATAATACATAAATTTTATCTTTCCCCACCAATCAAGTTTACCATTCAGGTTTTTAAATATCTGATTTAATTCCGGAATCATAATAAAAAAGGCAACCGGCTCATTGTTGTAATAGGCAAACCATACTAATTCTTCATCCAGTACCGGTTTCAGTTGATTCATATTGGCCATAGCCTGAGCTTTTGACATTTCTCTGACTCCCGCATGCTTGACCCAGGCTTTATTATATATATATCTGAAATCTTCACCGTATTTTTCAAGTTTCGATTTCTTTATATGCTCAAATGTGTAACTCGGATCCCGATTAATCCGGTCAGCTTTTTCCTGATACGATGGTGGCAAAGGATCTTCAACCTTCCTGTGGTAGGTATACTGTTCAAAATAAAGCCCGAAGCCATATTCTTCAAAAAAATCTCTGTAATAGGCAAAATTGTAGGGCATACAGTAATTCGGCTCGGAAAATCCATCCACCAGAAGCCCCCACCAGTTGTTCCGTTCTCCAAAATTTACAGGCCCGTCCATGGCTTCCATCCCTCGGGCCATCAGCCAGTCTTTGCACGTGTCAAAAAGCATAAAAGCGGCTTTCCTGTCATCGATGCATTCAAAGAAGCCCATACCCCCATTCACATATTCAGTGGTATTAGCCGTTTTTTTATTGACAAACGCGGCCACGCGGCCAATTGTTTCCTCCTGATCATTGACCAGTAGCCATCTGGCAGCTTCTCCATGACGGAAGAATTTATTTACTTTAGAATCAAAAACACCCTCTATATCCTTATCAAGGGGTCTGATCCAGGATTTTTCGTTTTTATACAGACGCACCGGTAATTCCAGAAATTCTTTTCTGGTCCCGGCATCACTAACCTCTATTACTTTCATCGTGAACAAAAATAAGAAAATATCGACATCACGAAAGCCATATTTATAAATGATTTTATGCTCTGGCTTCGCAACCGAAAGAATATCGCTGCAATTCTTAACAAGCATAAAATACAATATAAATCAGCATATTATACTAATGTAAAAATCATTCTCACTAACAAAATGGCACAAGTGAGAGTTCTTCAGATAAGGTTGTAAAGTTTATAGTATGAAAAAGATTATTGGAATTATAACCGCCGGAACTCTTTTTGCACTTATCTCCTGTGAGGAGCCTAAGAAAAAAGAAAGTGCCTCTACAATGGAAGACACTACCAGTTCCGGATACGGAGGAAGAGAAACCGAAGAGGTAATAGAAACAACTGATACTTCGATGACTGAAACAGAAATCAGCCAATAGTATAGTCTTATACTGGCTGATCACAATATCAGGAGACTGCTTCAAAAGCAGTCTCCTTCCTCTATTAATTGTTACGAAACTCTCTATCCCTGGCCAAATCAATGAAAGATCATGAATTGCTTAAACTAATTCAGGAATATTCATACTTAGGTATATTTATCTGGTTTGCATTAGTTCAATTAATTTTTCCTATCCCTCAGGAAATTGCCCTTATAAGCATTGGCTATATTTCAACTCATATCGACATTAATATATTTCTTAGTATAGCGGCATCAGCTGCCGGAATTACAATTTCCGATATGATTCTATTTTATCTGTCACGATCCGGCAGTAAGATTACCCAAGTCCTGATATCAAAATTTAATAAATCATGGCGTAAAAAGGTTGAAACCGATATTGACTCTGATACCATTAAAACAATTTTTATTCTTCTTATGCTTCCGGAAGCACGTATGATTGCACCATTAATAGCCGGGATCACCGGAATCGCGGTAAAGCGCTTTGTCATTATTGACCTGATCGCCAATTTCTTTCTGAGTATCATATATATATTACTCGGTAAGTTTTTTTACTCAACGTTGCAAAAGATAGGTGGGGTATTTCGCTCGTATGATCACTATATATTTATTGGTATTATGTTGATCGCTGCTCTGGTACTTTTTTTCTTTATTCGCAGGAAGTATATGAAAGGCAGCAAATAGCTTATTATTTATTTCCCTTATATATAAGCATCTGTATCAGGATAAAAAATAATTTCATTTTTTCCTGTTTAAAAATTTGGATTCTTAGAGAAGACCACTAATTTTGCATCACCAAATCAAACAAGGGATCATAGCTCAGCTGGTTCAGAGCACCTGCCTTACAAGCAGGGGGTCATAGGTTCGAATCCTATTGGTCCCACTAGGAAAGCCACTTTCATAAATACGAAAGTGGCTTTTTTTATTTTGACTGAACGCGAAGAAACCAATACAACATAAAATCGCAAATAATTAAATCAAAGGAACCAAGTTAATAACTACAATAGCTATAATTCTTTATTCTCTGACCGTTCATTGTGCAGATCCCGCACGTTCTTTTGCACAGTGATAGCAGCGAACATGCTTAAAACAAAAGCCATCGCATAAAATCCTTTTTCACTCAGAAGCAACTCAGCATTCCACAATCCAACTGTAAGCAACAGGATGGATAATCCAGTAGTAATCCAGGCCATACCAAAATACACTCCCGTAACCAGAATCCCTTCTGCCTGATCACGTACTGCTTTCTGAAGAGAAATGACTGAAAAAAGTCCGAACATCAGGACGGTAAAATAGTAACCTTTCTCGTTTAGCTGCATCTCCGCATTCCACAATCCGATCATAAAGGCCACAATTCCTGTTAAAAGCGCCGCCCAGGATGCCAGCACAAACGCTCCAGTCGGTTTTTGATTCGCTACATTTTTCATAACTATTTTTCTGTTTTGTTTCAGCAAATGTAGCACGTATCTCTATCCTGCTTTTTGACATTCGTCAAAAAGAAAATTAAAGCTTTTTACTTCTGATTCTGCTTAAGGTTTCTTGGCTAATACCCAAAAAAGAGGCTATATATCCGAGAGGAATACGCTGTATAAAAAGGGGATTCTGCTCCAGAAGCTGAAGATAACGCTCCGTTGCTGATCTGAACTGGGCATTGACATATCGCTCCTCCAGGCGAATGTAGTACTTTTCGCAGGCAATTCTTCCCAGGCGCTCTATATCCGGATACTTGTCATAAAGCGTATAGAGGGCCTCGTGCGATATACTCCATAATACACTATCCTCAAGAGTCTGCAAACTTTCAAGACTCGGTGTTCTCGTAATAAAGCTATGAAACGAGGTGACAAAATCATTTTCAGATGCAAACCAGCGTGTCACCTCCTTTCCATCCAGAACATAGAAACCTCTGAGACATCCGGCCTCAAGAAAATACATATTTCTGCATACAGTACCTTCCCTCAGCAGATATTCTCCTCTGGGCAGATCAATTCTCCTGAGATGTGTAGTAAGCGCCAGCTTTGCATCTTCCGATATCGGATAAATTTTTAAGATATGGCTGTACAGAGACATATTTGCTTTGTAATAAATCTGCCTGCAAAATACTCATCATATTTAACATACAGCAATACTATTTTAATCTTAATCGTCCATAAAGCAAGCGGGGCGGGCTTTTCCAGGCCCGTCCCACTCATTTAATTATATTGTATAGTTTCCACAACCGATCTGCCGGATTAAAGAAACACCCTTATATACTCTTCATTATCAAACTCTCTTTCCGGCTCATTGCCATTTGGCTCTACTTTAAACGTTCTCCCTGTATAATCACTTACATAGTAATCTCCGTCCTCAAACTGCTCCATTTCGTCCAAAGCCTGACTTAATAATTCATGATGCTGCTTTTCCGACTCATCAGCAAAAGAAAAAGATTCCACTGCTGCACAATTTTCTTCTTTTTCTGCCTGCTTTATAAGTTTTGGATACTTAGAACGATTCTCTTTCTTTTCATCCTTTACTACTTCTTTCAGGTTTTTCTTTGTAGAGCGGACTTCAATATCTGCATCTGGTATTTGTTCCGGGGCAGCGCCCATTTCCTCTATTACTCTTTTATGGTTGCTCATATGAACACTTTCGGATTCAGACAAAGCAGCAAAAAGTTCCGCTATCTCACTATAGCCTTCTTCTTCCGCTTTGAACGCAAATTGCTCATATTTTTTGGAAGCCAGAGCTTCCTCCTTATATGCTTCCTGAAGATTTTCCAACGTTTTGTCAGACTTCATCCTGAATGAAAACAGTCCCGTTACTATCAAAATCAACCCTATATATTTCATACAATAAGTCAGTTTATGTTTAATAGTACAACGACTGCTGTTTTAAGGAAGTTCTTCTGAGCTAACAATCAGATTATAAATCCGGGAACCGGAAAAATACTGTTAACTGTATCCGAAAGCAAAGCTGATCAAATTCTTACACAAAATTTTATAGCATTTTCCTTTTAAAAGACAATTTTTAGCCTTATTATTGGGATGTTTAACATAGTAAAACCAATAATTAATTATCCAGTGTTATGAAAAAAGTATTCACATTCCTATTCGCTGCTTCTTTGTTCGCTTTCGTTGCTTGCGAGCCTCAGGCTGAAAAAACTGCTGAAGCTACTGAAGAAACTGTAGTTGTTGAAGAAGAAGCTGCTCCTGCTGAAGATGCTGCAGTTGAAGTTGAAGAAGCTACTACTGACTCTGCTGAAGCTACTGAAGAAACTGTAGTTGTTGAAGAAGAAGGCAATAACTAAAAAATGAACTGAAAGCAAGTTTGACTTTCAATCAAAAGGTTTCAGATTTTCTGAAACCTTTTTTTGTTCCATCAATCCATACCTTCCGTTTACATAACACTTTCCTAAAACAATTACCTACCCTGAATCTATTATACAAGTATAGCGAAAAGGGAAAGTGGCATATCAAACAAAGAAAAACAGGCATATCTGGCTATCCATTGTATCCGGTATACTACTCTGGTTCGCCTGGCCAGATAATATTTTTGGATTCCTCTTACATCTGGCGCTCATTCCTCTGTTGATTATTGAATCGGAGTTAACAAGTCGTTATTACAAAAAACCGGCATTGCGATATTTCCTTTCTTTGCTCCTGACATTTGTGGTTTGGCATACGCTGTCCATTTTGTCTGGAAATACCGGAAATATTACTGTTTCAGACATTTTCATCAATTCCTGTCTGATGACGGCACCTATGATGCTGTTTTTTTTTACTAAACGGGCATCGGGTCAAATTGCCGGATATTTTTCATATATCATTTACTGGATCGCATTTGAATATTTAATGCTTCATTGGAATATTAGCGGACCATGGCCCATACTTGGCAACGGTTTTGCCTCACTTCCATACCTGGTCCAATGGTATGAGGTTACCGGCCAACAAGGTGGTTCGCTATGGGTCCTTTGCAGCAACCTTATATTGTTTCACACCATCAAAACAGGTTATATCAATAATGTTGGCATTGCGTTATTTTCATTTTTATTCATTCTCCCGGCCGGCTCTTCAATATTACGTTATCTGACTTACAACATTTCCGGACAACCTGCAAAAGTTGCTATTACCTATCCCGGCATTAAGAACGATGCTATTGGCAATTCTCAAAAAAAATCGGGGCATGACACCTTTGGTTTAAAAGATCAGCAGGACCAGATAAACGTAATAATACAAGCTCCACATCTCCTGTCCGACAAAACAGCCGGTGCTTCTTCAACATCAGAAGAGTGTCGACATTTTGACATAAAATCAATAACCAACGCCTCTTTTTATCCCGATTATCTCCTATTCAGCAGAACCAGAGCAGATAAAAGTGATGCAGGTAGCCTGTTTTTATCTTCAGACAAACATTATGGTTTAAAAAAGTCTGAGAATTTTCGTCACATCTCTGTATGTACTAGAAACAGTAACCGCATTGGAATAATGTCCGGAAACGAATTGATATCCGGGGAATCTGTAACCGCACATATCAGAAAAGGTATCCGATTTATTTTTCTCATAACAGAAGCCGCCCCCCGATTATCCCGCACAGCCCCGGGGCAGTATGCCAGACTAAGGAGCATTGAAACCCGGAGAGACATTTTGCTCTCATCAGAAGAAGCAGTAACCGGATATATAAATCAAAAAGGTGATTATATCAGAATATCAGCTCTCTCTCCGGAGAAAAATCGGGTGATCAGAGATAACATCAGATTAAATACAGGGGCAACCTTTTATGCTAAATATGGAGATTATATCGGTATAAGCTCTTTCTATTTTGCATTAATTTGTATCTTCATACTGTTTGGCGGCTTACTTGTCAAAAGAACCAATTTTATATGAATTTGAATTTAGAGGAAATATGTCTTCTGGTTGCTGATCTATCAAGAAGCACTGGTGCTTTTATCAGAGACGAATCTGAAAACTTTGATCGCTCCAGAATTGAGCACAAAGGTCCTTCCGATCTTGTGTCCTATGTTGATAAAGAAACAGAAAAGAAACTGGTCACCGGGCTGAGATCGATTCTGCCTGATGCCGGATTTCTTACTGAAGAATCAACTGTTGTGCAGGAAGACAAAGAGTACAAATGGGTTATTGACCCTCTGGACGGGACTACCAATTTTCTTCATGGAATGCCTGTATATTCGATCAGTATCGCTCTTATGCAGGGCAATTCTCTTCTCATAGGCGTCGTTTATGAAGTAAACCGGGATGAATGCTTCTATGCATGGAAAGGAGGCAAAGCATGGCTCAATGAAAAGCAAATATCCGTTTCACCTGTAGAGATACTCCGGGAATCTCTCATCGCAAGCGGTTTTCCGTATAGTCAGAAAGGCAAATCCGGCAATCACTTTACCATTCTCCGTGAGCTACAGGATAAGACCCATGGGATCCGGAGGCTTGGATCTGCCGCTGTTGACCTGTCTTATGTGGCCTGTGGCCGGTTTGAAGCCTATTATGAATTTAATTTACATATCTGGGACGTGGCCGCAGGCATACTTATTGTACAGGAAGCCGGCGGAAGCTTATGTGATTTTGACGGCGGCAATGATTTCCTATATGGAAAAGAAATTCTGGCAGCAGGTCCGGTTGGTAAAGAGGTGCTTGAAATAATTCAGAAGCACTGGAACACGGATTAAAACAATATAACTTATGATGATACAATATCTTCTTATCGGAGGGCTTTTTGCCGGGGCTCTTTTTTACCTGTTCAGGCTTTTCAGAAGGCAGTTCGGCACATCTGACAAGGGATGCTCCAAAGGTTGCGGATGCGACACAGAAAAAACAAATGCCTGATCAAATCAGGCCCAGACCCGCGTGCCTTCACTGCAATTCCGGCAGATTTCAATCTGATCTCTGCCTTTCAGAAGGCTGTTACGAAATTCGGCGTAGGACCGATTTTTCCAAACTTCCTTAAAAGACTTTTCATTTAACTTGCCAAGAACGTATTCTCCATCTTTATCAAAACAGCACGGCACAACCTTTCCGTCCCAGGTAATAACACAGGAATGCCACATTTTCCAACAATTATCATCCAATGCATTCTTCAAATGATATTTACCATCTTCTTTCCTGATATATCTGGCGTATTTATCATTTTGAGGAATCAAGGCTGAGCCATTTTCATAATCATATATCTGTGCGGTTTTATATAGTACATTGTCAACGCCCAATTCCGCCGCAAGCTTGCTAACATCATCAATCTGGTGTTCATTGGGACCAACCACCAGAAACTGAAAAATGACATATGGTTTTGAGGATTTCAGCTTTTTCTTCCAGTACACAATATTACGAGTACCTTCAAGCACTTTCGATAGCTTTCCGCCAACACGGTAGGATTCATACGTTTCCTGGGTAGTACCATCTATGCTTATAATAAGACGATCCAGACCTGACTCAACTGTTTTCTTCGCAACTTCTTCCGTAAGATAATGGCCATTAGTACTTGTAGAAATATAAATATTATTGAGGTGAGCATAGCGTACAAGCTCAAAAAAACCAGGATGCAGATAAGGCTCTCCCTGAAAATACAACGTCAGGTAAGCCAGTGAAGGAGCCAGCTGTCCGATGACTTTTTTATACAGATCCATTTCCAGCATTCCTGTCGGCCGGGTAAACGAGCGTAAACCGCTTGGACACTCCGGACATCTGAGATTGCAGGAAGTCGTCGGTTCATAGGAAATACTAAAAGGCATCCCGCGGTGAAAGTTCTTTTTAGTCCAGCCGGAAATCTTATATGAAAGCAAAAGTGCAGCATAATTCAGGACCTTTCTGGTTGACAGCTTAGAAAAAAAATTGATTCCGTCTTTAACTTTTGCAATCATCTTTGTAGAAAAGTTTGGCTGCAACTTACTATCTTTTCCTGACAAATACCCGGAAAGTAGAATAGTTTGAAAGAATCGGAAACAGGAAATCAGTAAGCAAGTGACAGAAGAAGCTCCTGAAGATTCTGCTTTGTTTTAACAGTAAAGTCAAAATATCCGGATTCCCACTTAAAGGCCGGATCTGTTTCTTTCATAATCTCAATCAGCGTAGTTGCTTTAAACCATGATATCATGTGAAATAAGGAGCCTTCTACCAGAAAAGGATTTTTCTGGCTAACCATAAGACCAAAAGCGATTTCGTATTGAGATACCACATTATAATACAGATGTTTTTTCCCGATACGCTTACCGCTCAGATCTATATCAATGTATCCAAAAAAATTATTTTCCTTAAACAGGTAGTCCCCAATCTCGACATTATTAAAATGAATAGGAATTTCATTCCAGATTTTTTCAACAATCCGGCCAGCCTGAGTAAGGGTATTGTTTTTAATAAAAATATCCTTTCCGCCATCACTGGAAATGGAAATCATGTATCTGCCCTCGATACCGTAAGAATCATCCTGAAAGATGCCAGGCTTTACAATATTTCTGTATGAGACAAGTTCCATCTAAAAACATTTATAAATTCCCAGAGACAATCCCTGTCCACCTGTTTTATTTGCAGCCAGCAAAAGTCCGGCAGCATTCAGATTCATATAACCGGAGATTTGTCTACCAAAGTGGGCCGCTGCGCCCAGCTCCAGATTCATCCGGCCAAAACCTCCATACATAAAACAGCCCTGGATATAAAAGTTGTCTGTTAAAGCAAATACCGGTTTCAGAAATACCCTTGGAATTGTTCCCACCCCTGTTACTAATTCTACTCCACTGATGAACATCCATGTTTCCGAGTGCTTATATACGTAGGTAAGCTTAATAAAGGTTGGTATTCTGTAGAAAAAATTTTCCTCATAAATATCCACACCGACTTCTGCCGCGAGACTGTCTGCCGAATATGAGTTTAACAATGTATCACTGAACCCAAGAATATTCGGGATCTCCTTGCCTTCAAACCGGAGGAGCCCGTCTGCTTTATAGGTTTTCATTTTATTCCACTGAATAAAGCCCAGGTCAGTGACAGAAAAACCAACGGTTGATTTGCCTATCTGGTAATCAAAACCTCCGAAGAAAGAAGCCCCCATACCATTTTTGTCTGCTATCAGTCCGGGTTTTCCGGCAGAAACCCTTGCCTTAATATCAGCATCCGCTTCTATATAAGCGCCATACTGTTCAGTGAACAGTTTTAACCTTTCTGTTTCTGCATACCGAAAGTTTCCGCCACGTACCAGAGACAGGCCTGCCCAGAAGTTCAGCCGGTTGTCAGCAATACTCTTATTGATTCCTGTCGAAAATGTCTGATAGCTATATGATGTAAATCTAAAAGGATCCAGATCGGCTGTTTTACCTGCAAATGGTTTATTGCCCCGAAAAAAGAGATAAAACATATCCTTTGAGAATACAGCCGAATTGTGCTGACTGGCAGATATAGCAGCGATAACTCTGGCAGACCGGCTTACCACAGCAGCACCGGCAACCGACAAATTAAGCTGATAACCAAATCTGCTGACATCAGAAAGTCGTTCATATATATATTCCTTCTGAGCATTATCAATATAGCTGCCATTAACAAAGTCAAGAAAAAAACGGTTGGTTATTCCCGATGACATAAGGGAATACTCCCCGTTAGCCGCTGCAAAACTCGGCAAAGTCTGCTTTGAGGAAACAGACCCCAGATTATAGTATCTCAGGTAATCGGTAAAAATTTGCTGAGCCCGTATATCCGTCAGATAAAGAAAACAGACAATAATCAGTAAAAGCTTTCTCATTTATTCATCACTCTGTATTCAAAATCACCAACAAGACTCAGATCTACCCGATAATCTTCAAAGATCCGTACGTGTGAATCTTCGGGCATAGTCCAGAAAGTCATCTCGAATACAACCTTTTTCGTTTCCAAGATAGTGTTAACTCTCGCCAGATCCATGGGAAATGTTACTCTGCTAAACATTTTCTCATTCACTCTCCCGGCCGCCGGATCAATAACTCCTGCCTTAATTTCCCGCCCGGAAACCAGCCGGTCCGCCTCACTGCCATCTTCGTTCAGAAAGATCAGCTTTATATCTGCATCCAGCGGATAACCATTCCATACAAGCAGTCCCAGCTCTCCCTGCCCGATCGGTTCTTCTATTAAAGAGGCTGAGAAATCAGCAGTATCTGTCAAAACAAATTTTCTTGCAGAAAGATGAAAAGGCAGTTCCATATTTACATACGCACGGATGGTACTGGTATCATAGGCGAAGCCGGTAAGATCATATTCCGATGCGCCCCGATTCAGATAAATTTTCCCTTTATATCCGATCTTATCCGGCTGGAGACTCAACAGTTCTTCAGGTCCGGGATTGGCTCCATCTGCATTGATCGTTGTCATCACCGGACGGACAGGATTAGTGAGTGCTCTTCTTATAGTACCATTCGCTACATTTTCAATGACACGGGTAGTTGACCCGTTGGATGCCGTAAGCTGCTCGATCTCCAGATCTCCTTCCATTCCCAAACCATTTACAAAATCAATCGACAGATTAAGCTTTTTAAAAGATACTTCTTCGACATTAAAGTTCTCAAACAAATCAAATTCAACCTCTCCCGGACCAAACCCGATCGTATCCTTGCCGAGAAATCCCTCAACATAAAAAGGTCTTACATTTTCAAAAGCCAACTGCACCGAAACATAGTCCGAGCGGGAAAGAGTAACCGGAGTATTCGTTTCATTGATGGAAACTTTTACTGAGTTATGGATTACATTATACAAATTTCTGCTCTGCCCTCTCAGATCAATTTCATAACCTGCAAAATCGTGCTCCAACGTGATATGTCCGGGGCTGCTCCCATTTGCTGCAGGTATTTGTCCTGACAGTCGGAAAGGAATCCCGTTTTTTGTAGCTACAGGCACGGAAAACTCATAATTGATCGTGACATCTGCAGAGTTTTGTGCTGACAGTGTTATTTTGCCTTCTTTCAGTTTCGCTTTCACCAGGCGGGCTTCTCCCATACTTTCAAGTGGTGTATCTTCATCCCAGCTTATGAGATCCTGAGCCGGAAAAACGGTAGTCGCTTCATCAACTATAAGATCGCTTACCATAAGGCGTACCGTAAATGCCATATTGGTATCTATAAGTCTGTAGCCGCTTAAGAGATCCACATTCGGAATGTGAATATTGAGCGCCCCTTCCACCTGTTTTCCGGCCAGATCATACAATACCGGTCCGAACGAAGTTCCGGAATGGAGACTGGGAATCTGGTCCGAAACAATAGCACTATTGTCACTGGCATTGGAAAGATTCATTTCAATATTGGCAAGACTCAAAGAAAAGTCATTGATTATTTCAAGACTGAGGGTTCCGGATAATATACGGGCGGAAATCAGAATATCACTGATATCAACAGAAATAGGCCCGACAGACTGATTCGGTATCCTGGGAATCAGGTACTGGTATCCATGCCGGTCCAGCATACGCTGGCCTTCCGACTCCCCATTGGCAATCAACTGTCTCGCCAGATCTGCAAGCGTAAGCTTATATTCTACCACGTCGGAATTGATTTTCAGTGATTCAATCGTTTGGGTTGTTGTAAATGGCGGGATATCAAGTTTGATAAGTGAATCGAGACCAAGAGCATAGAGAGGCTGACTATACACCAGACTAAGGCTCTGATCCGGCTTTACCACATAAGCCGTATCAGGCAGAAAATCTTTTACGGACATCGAAGTCTTCACCAAAGGAGCAAGAATTTCCGTATCCCAGCGTGGCTGGGCTTTATCTTTCTTTTTACAGGCCTGAATCAAACAAGCTGCAACAAAAAGAGTAATGAATATATGATAAGGTCGGATCATTGGCGTTCGGGAAATGTATCAAATTAAGATTTGATTGGACATTTTCAAACAAGATTGAAGAGTTTTATTGAAAAAATTCGAAATAATAGTCCCTCATACGTAAATTTGACTAATTTTAGACAATATGCGTCTTTCAGGTATCAACATATACGCGATAATCCTTCTGACAATTTATACTCTGTCAGTTGGCCGTATATATATGCCCGCGTTAAATTATCTGTTCTGTAAAGACTACATAGCCGAAAATCTTTGCATCAACAAGGATACACCGGAAAGTAACTGCCAAGGTAAATGCTATCTGATCAAGGAAACCGGAAAGGTCGCAAAAGAAGAAAGCGGACAATCCAAAAATACTCTTCAGGTCAAGGCCGAAGAGATTCCGGCAGAAGTTGTCCTTTTCCAGCCTCTGTTCATTGCTGCCAATACAAATCCTGAATACAGCTACTATTCCAATTTATATTCCTTTCAATTCCTTTCTACTCTTCTGCATCCACCCGGGTGCTAATCACTTCTTATATTAATTTACCATCATCCTAATTCAATCGGGCACTCCCAGTAAAAAAACCGGGGTACTCATCTGTTTTCAATTTTTATTATTGAAGAACTATGAAATATATTATGGCCGTTCTGGCCGCCCTTCTGTTCACATTTGCAGAAGCCTGTGATGTCTGTGGTGGCTATTTTGGTGTCCAACCACAGTATGACAAAAACTTTGCAGGATTGCGGCTTCGCTATCGCAACTATTATGGAAATGTAAACTATAGCCAGGGCAATACTACCACCAACTCCTATAGTCTTGATTTATGGGCAAGGCTTTATCCGGTGAAAAAAGTTCAACTCCTGGCTGTTGCTCCATATATGTACAGTAAGGCTCAAAACCGGACCGGGCAGCAGGTATCATACGGACTTGGCGATATTATGATACTTGCCCAGTATCAGTTATTTTCCAATGTAACCTCCAAATCAGATTTCACACATGTTCTTTTTGGCGGCGGCGGAGTGAAAATTCCAACAGGCCGTTACCGGACAGGCAATGATGAAGCACCCAGCGGAAGCGGAAGTATTGACTACCTCGTTAGTTTTAATTACGTCGGACGCTTTGACAAACTGGGTCTGAATGCCAATGGATCCTGGAAAGTCAACACACAAAACCCTGACGGCTACCGGTATGGTAATGATCTGAACACGACTATGCACTTATTTTACTGGGTTCAACGTAAAAACTACAATCTTCTTCCCCATATAGGTGCTTACTTCGAGCAGATCGGGCCGGACCGGTCATATGGGTCGGTCAATCCACACACCGGATCATCGGTTTGGTTTTATTCAATAGGGACAGATCTCTATTACAAGAATATCGCCTTAAACTTCTCATTTCAAAGCCCTTTTGCTGAACATTATGTAGGCAGGCAGCTTGAAAATTACTATCGGATCATAACAGGAATAACCATTAACTTCTGACAATGAAATATCTTAATTATATTATTTTTACAATAATCATAGTCTCTGCCTGCAAGAAAAAGGATAAAACAGAGCCATTCGATGTTGAAAGCCCATATATATATCTGACACAGCCGTACAACGACTTTATATATCCTCAGGAGGGTCAGATTCCGATAACAGGAAATATCACTGACAATTTTGCTCTCAGGCAGGTCAGGGTTGATGTTAAAGACACTACCGGAAATCCCGTATTTGCCATATATCTCGGGGAAGATCGATTTTCCTCACAATCAAGAGTTGCGCATCACGGTTCCCATACTATTGTCGATGTCAGCAGTGTATATATTGACACACTGTTCAAGGCTCCAGTATACAGAGGTAAATTAACCTTATCTGTATATGCCGAAGATCAGGAAGGAAATAATAAGGAGGAAACACGAACCATAAACATTTTCTAATCGAAGGAATTTTAAAAATAAAAGGGGGCGCCCATATTGGTTGCCCCCTTTTATTTTTAAACCCTTAGATGATTAATTGCTTTCGAGCTCAACGCTTCTTCGTATGAAGTTGGTCAGGTCTTTCCCCTTAAGCATTCCCTGAGAAAGTAAAGCCAGGTCATAAGCCTGCTTCGCCAGTTTTTCACTGACCGAAGCATCTGCGACATCGGCAATTTTCCGGATCATCGGGTGATTGCTATTTACAACAACCTGATATTCATCTCCCAGATTTGACATAAACGGCATTCCGCCACCAGCCATGGACATATCCTTCATCCTTCTTATGAACTCCGGAAAATTAATAGAAACCGGCAATTCATCGACTGGCATAGCTTCAAGATTCAGTCTGGTTTTTTCGTTGCCAATCGCCTTTTCAAAAATCTGCTTCACTTTGTTCTGCTGATCATCGCTCAATACACTCTCCATTTTCTCATCCTTATCGATCAGCTTATCGATCCGGTCAGCATCGACCCGCTTAAGTGAGAATTTTTCAACCTTGCGCTCCAGCAGGTTTATAAAATGACTATCGATCAACGCATTGTCCAGAAGCAATACATCATATCCTCTGTTTTGTGCAGACTGGATATAGGTATCCTGCTTACCAGGATCACTGGTATATAATGCTGTCAGGTTCCCATCTTTGTCAGTCTGCAACGTTTTTATCTGCTCTTTGTATTCTTCAATGGTCGAGAACTTATTTTCCGTATTCTTAAGCAGACAAAAATTTACCGCTTTATCGTAGAATTTGTCATCGCTGATCATTCCGTATTTGATAAACAGGCTTATATCATCCCATTTTTCTTCAAACGACTTTCTGTCCTTGTTGAACAGCTCGGACAACTTATCCGCCACCTTCTTGGTAATATGACTGTTGATTTTCTTCACATTACCATCCGCCTGCAGGAAGCTTCTGGAGACATTGAGCGGAATATCCGGAGAGTCAATTACGCCCTGAAGCAGCATCAGGAACTCCGGAACTACATCTTTTACTTCATCTGTAATAAACACCTGACGGGAGTACAGCTGTATCTTATTGCGATTGACTTCAATTTCGCCTTTTATTTTCGGGAAATACAGAATGCCTGTCAGCTCAAACGGATAATCAACATTGAGATGTATCCAGAACAGGGGATCACCGGCAAAAGGATATAGTTCTTTGTAGAAATTCAGGTAATCTTCATCCTTCAGTTCAGAAGGGGACTTGGTCCAGATTGGTGTCGTATTATTGATAACATTGCCTTCAAACTCGATCTCAACAGGCAGAAACTTGCAGTATTTGTTCAGAATAGAGCTCAGACGGCCAGGTTCCAGAAACTCCTCAGAATCTTCGGCAATGTGCAGTATTACGTCTGTACCACGTTCAGCACGCTCAGCAGCAGTGATTTCAAATTCTGTTGAGCCATCACATGCCCAACGTGCTGCTTCAGCACCTTCTTTATATGATCTGGTGATAATCTCTACGTTTCTGGCCACCATAAAGGATGAATAGAATCCAAGACCAAAGTTTCCTATGATCTGCTTATCATCACCTTTATCTTTGTATTTTTCAACAAATTCGGCAGCACCCGAAAAAGCGATCTGATTGATGTATTTCTTAATTTCATCAGCAGTCATCCCTAGGCCATGATCACTTATCGTAATTGTTTTGGCATCTTTATCCACCGCTACCTTTACTTTCAGATCGCCTAACTCCCCTTTAAACTCTCCCAGCGATGAAAGCCGCTTAAGCTTCTGAGTAGCATCTACTGCATTTGACACCAGCTCTCTGAGAAAAATTTCATGATCAGAGTAAAGAAATTTTTTGATAATCGGGAAAATGTTTTCGGTATGAATCGAAATCGTTCCTTTTTCTTCCGTAACCATTTTTATCTAATTTTTTTGATTGTACGAATTTATATGCCCCGTACCTCTCAAGGATCATTCCATTCCTCTTATATCTGTCAGGATGACAGAGGCTGTTCCTATTGACTGGCAAAGTGCCAGTCAGGAATTCTTAATCTTCCTGGTTCAGTTTTCGAATCACCCGACACGGATTGCCTGCCGCAAAAACATCCGAAGGGATACTTCTTGTAACAACACTTCCTGCTCCGATTACTGTACGATCTCCAATAGAAACACCAGGGCAGATAACTGCTCCTCCCCCAATCCATACATCAGAGCCTATTGTGACAGGGGCCCCGTTTTCCAGACCTTGCCCCCGAAGCACATGATCCATCGGATGCAACGCTGTGTAAATCTGTATAGCGGGACCAAACAGACAGCGATCTCCGATACTAACCTTGCACACATCCAGTATCACACAATTGAAGTTGAAATACACATCATCGCCTAACTGGATATTATATCCATAATCACAGTAAAAAGGCGGCTGAATTACCAATGCTTTGCCATGTGAGGCAAAGAGCTTGCTGTACAACGGTGTAAGGCGATCCATATCCAGTGCAGTAGAACTATTTATCGCATTAATTAACTGTCGAGCCTGTTCTCTGTCATCAACCAATTCTTTATCGAATGCCCGGTACAACTCTCCGGCAATCATCTTTTCTTTTTCTGATCTATCCATATACAGATTTTTGATTCCCCAATTATAAGGAATTAACTGGTCATTTGTTTTTTCTGATGCAGGGAGAAAAAAACCATGTCATAATTCCTCCTATAAAGTAGCACAGCAAATCATAATAATCTGCTGTATACCGGGCAGAACGGGCCGGAAGAAAAAACTCGTATATCATCCCGACAAAAAGCACAAAAAAGACAATTCTGGCTTTGCCGTAGCAAAGCTCACGATCTCCGCCAATAAGTCTTTCGAGGCTAATAGCGGTAGCAATAAAAACGGGAATACAGATCAGATCATTGAGATGGGAATGTACAAAAAATACATGTATGCCCAGCCAGGCAGTAATCTTCACAAAAGCAAAGAGCAGCAGGCTGATATACAATAAAGGGCTATGCCATGGCTCTCTTAACCAGCGATAATCGTGGCGAGCCATACTACAAATGAAGCGATTCCAAAGAAAAGCAGCTGCATTCCCTGAATGATTCTTTTCAAAACCACAAGAGGTGCAGAATCATCCGGGGAAATAGGAATTAGTCTGATCTCCATGGAATGGGAATCCTTCTTCTCGTCTTTGTTCTGTTCAAACTCATTCAGCTCACGCGGAGAAAGCGGATTATCGCATTTAGGACAAGAGGCATATATATCTTGTTGCCAGTTTGTCCATTCACCGCAGGAAGGACACTTTTTCAGAGAAGTGCTCATAAGCAGAAAAGCGTTTGTGGAATAACCATTTCCGGTCTGAATTTATTATGCAACAAACAAAAAACAAAGAATTCAACAATCATTCTTTGCTCTGTGCAAAGCTTTAAGAAAATAGTGTATCTTTACATTAGTTGCATATACAACCAATGAGCAGGCAATTTGATTATATTCAGGAAAAATCAATCGGTTATATGATTGGTTCAACAGGCAGGCTTTTAGCTGCCCGACTCAACAGAAATCTTCAGCTGGCAGGGACAAACGTAACGTTTGAACAATGGACCATATTAACTCAATTATGGAAAAAGGATAACGTGTCTCAACAGGAGCTCGCCAGAATCTGTGAACGGGATAAAACTACAATGACCCGCCTGGCCGATACAATGGAAAAACACGGTATTATTAAACGGGTCAGAGACTCTCAGGACCTGCGCAACAAGCGAATTGTCCTGACAGAGCATGGCCGGAACCTGCGCAGTATTCTCGTCCCGGTTGCCAACCATACCCTTGAGGAGGCCAGACAGGGTCTTCATGAAGAGGATATTGCGAATCTGCTGCGCATTTTACAGCATATCAAGAACAATCTATCTCCCGCAAACTAGTGGCTGAAAAGTCGCCTTCAGTCTATTTCTTTCATAATTAAAACATGAGTACCACCATTAAAACATGGACTATTGTTACCCTTCTGGCATCCAGTAGTCTCACTATCATGTCCAGCGCAACGATAGCTCCATCGCTACCGCAGATCAGCGAGGTTTTTGCCAATGCTCCGTACGCTGACGTTCTAAGCCGGCTCATACTCACTATACCCGGACTTACTATTGCGCTGACAGCACCGTTTGCAGGCTATTTTATTGACCGTGCCGGCCGGAAAAATTTTATAATTGCCGGACTGATTCTGTATGGCATCACCGGATCAGCAGGACTGTATCTCGATTCACTTTCTTATCTTCTTGCCAGCAGAGCACTGCTCGGGCTGGCCGTAGCTGCCGTAATGACTTCCTGTACTACTCTGATCGGCGATTATTTTGCCGGAGAGCAGCGCAACAGAATTATTGGAATGCAAAGTTCTTCCATGGCGCTCGGCGGTGTAGTATTTATTATACTGGGCGGTCTGCTGGCTGATTATTCCTGGCGCGGTCCTTTTAGCCTTTATCTCATAGCTCTGGCACTGGTTATACCAGCCATATTATTTATCGATGAGCCCTCAAGAAAACCAGCTCCCGGCCACCAGCCGGAGTCCGGTGCTCCCCGGCACCTGTCCGTGTTTAGCGCCATTCTTATTCATACCACAGGTTTTGCCGGAATGATGTTTTTTTACATGGTTCCGGTTCAGATACCCTTTTTGCTAAAGGAGTTTGAAGCGGTCAGCAATACGAAGGTAGGCATCGCTATTGCATCGTCAACCCTGATCGGAGCGATTGTATCCAGCTTTTATCAGAAAATCAAACACCGTTTTTTATTTCCGACAATTTATGCCTTCACTTTCTGTCTGATGGCATGTGGCTTCTGGCTGATTGGCATAGCCGACAGCTATATTACTACAGTAGCGGGCTTATTAGTTAACGGATTGGGTATGGGCATGATGATGCCCAACGGAAGCAGCTGGATCATGGCTATTACTCCTCTGCATATGCGCGGTCGTATTGTTGGCACACTTACAACGGCAGTATTTCTGGGTCAGTTTTGTTCTCCGATAATTTCGCAACCATTAACGGCCAAAACAGGTATTAATAATACGTTTCTTTTGTGTAGCTACATGACGCTTGTCATTGGTATACTATTTGCGATCAGCGCACGCAGACTGCACAAAACATCAATTAAAGAACTAACCTAATTTTTGAACAGATGAAGATTACCATTTTTGGAGCGACAGGTAGAACCGGTAGTCAGATAGTCCGGAAAGCGCTACATGAGCATCACTCTGTAAGCATTATGAGCAGGCAGCTTTCCCGTGTATGCTTTGACCCGGAGCTATTAACTATTTATGAAGGAAATGTTCTTTCCGGAGATATTGTGAAAAAGGCGATAGAGGGAGCAGATCTTGTTATCAGCACTATTGGCGCGGACGATATTTCAAGACCTTTCCGGATGATTTCGGAAGGAACCAAAAATATTATTGATGCCATGACAGAGTCTGGTGTAAAACGATTTGTAGGAATGGCAGGAGCCGGCATACTCAATCATCCAAGCGGTGAGTACAACGGTGATGTCGATCATGATCCTTCTCTGCAGTATCTTTTCCAGGACAATTTCAGGGCTTACAAAGCTTTGAATAACTCAACACTGGACTGGACACTGGTCTGCCCCTTCCTGATGCCTGCCGGACCCGAAACAGGCATATACCGGATTTCCGAAAACAGCCTCCCACCTGATCCAAAATCCGTAAGTGTCAATGATGTTGCGTCTCTGATTTACAAAATAGCCATGGAAGGTCTCTATATACGTACCCGTGTGGGGGTATCCCTATAAATCACCGGACAGACAAGCTTTTCAGGCGTCTTTCAACCAGCCTGCATACATTACATAATTATTTGCAATACGACTGACTGTATTTTCAAATTGTTCCTGGCTCAACTCCTTCACCTTCCTGGCAGGGATACCCGCATAGATGGATCCGGATTCTACTCTGGTATTTTCAAGAACAATCGCACCAGCCGCGATAATTGAGTTCTTCTCTATATAGGCATTGTCCATAACAATTGCCCCCATGCCAACCAGTACATTGTCTTCCAGCGTACAGCCATGCACAATAGCAGCATGCCCGATCGAGACATTATTGCCAATCGTAAGACTTGCCTTTTGATAGGTACAGTGCAGTACAGCATTATCCTGAATATTGACCTTGTTTCCGATACGAATGCTGTTGACATCTCCCCTCACCACAGCATTGAACCACACGGAACAGTCATCGCCCATTTCTACCTCTCCGATGACCACCGAATTATCGGCAAGAAAAATATTCTGCCCAAATCTGGGTACAAAACCCCTTACTTCTTTTATGATTGGCATAAGTAAAATTAATTTTGATTTTTTAAGTTATATAATTACTTTAATTTTCCGGAGATTTTAATGAAAAGACTGTTATACCTTTTTTTATTCCTGTGCGGTAGTGCACCGGTGTTTGCCCAGAATCTGGAATTTGGGACGGGGGCCTCGTTTACCAAATTTAGCGGAAAAATCTATAATAAGGATCACAGGCAATTTGTTCCTGTCACTACTCCGGTTAATCTTACCTTCAATGTAATTGTATCGGGCAATATCCCGCTCAAATATCTGAAAGATGAAGTAGTGCTCGGATTGAACCCTACCGCCGGCCTGTCTTTGTTTTACTCTACGGTGGCACTCGATGTTCCGGTACTGGCTACCATCAAACTTGGAGCGGGTTCATCTGACAAAACTGATGCCGTATTGGGAACCGGTTTTGGTATCGGTGGGCAGTTTTCCTTTTTCTCCACTTATCTCAATGCAGATGTTGCCCCGGTAGCCTATACAGGAGTCATGTTTCTGCCCGTTATTATGGCCGAAACCTCCGTCATATTCAAAGGATATAACATGTATCAGATTCGTCTTGAAATCACTCCGGTACCGGTACGGCGAATCAACAAAAACTTTGTCGGAGACATTTCTCAGATCAATATACGTCTGTTAAGGGCATTTTTATAAAATACCTGCCGGCAAGCCGGCCAACTCCATTTAATTCATGAGTTCAAAAAAACTATTCCTGCTTGATGCAATGGCGCTGATATACCGCGCACATTTCGCCTTTTCTAAAAATCCCCGGATTACTTCCACAGGGATTAATACCAGCGCTGTCTTTGGCTTTGTCAACTCGCTTATGGAAGTAATCACTAAAGAAGCTCCCACTCATATCGGGGTTGCTTTTGATACGGCTTCACCGACCTTCCGTCATGAAACATTCGAAGCCTACAAAGCCAACCGCCAGGAACAGCCCGAAGATATACGTATAGCGATCCCCTATGTGATCCGCCTGCTTCAATGTTTTCGCATACCAGTACTTATGCTCGATGGTTATGAAGCTGATGATGTCATAGGAACTCTGGCAACGAAGGCCGGCAACGAAGGTTTTGAGGTATATATGATGACAATGGACAAAGACTACAGTCAACTTGTCAACGACCGTGTATTCCTGTATCGTCCGGCTTATATGGGCAATGGTCATGAAATCTACGATACTGCCCGGGTACTTGACAAATTCCAGATAAAGCGTGTTGACCAGGTTCGTGATATTCTTGGTCTTATGGGAGACGCGGTTGACAATATTCCGGGCATTCCGGGTATAGGCGAAAAAACAGCCCAGAAGCTCATCGCGGAGTTCGATACCGTTGAAAATCTTGTCGCCAATGCCGACAAGCTTAAGGGGAAGCAAAAAGAAAATGTAATCAACTTTGGGGCCCAGGGTATACTTTCCAAAGAACTTGCCACCATTCACCTCAATGTACCTGTAAGTCTGAATGAGGAAGAGCTGAGATACAAAGGGCCAGACAAAGAGTCTCTCTCGCAATTGTGTGACGAACTGGAGCTTCGTACGCTAAAAAAACGTCTTTTTGGTGAAGAAAGCCCGGCTCCGCGTGCAGCTCCGGGTGGCCAGATGGACCTGTTCAGTTCTGCCAGTCCGGCGGCGGAACCGGTTTCTATTGAAGAGAAAGAGGAACTTGAAGAAGCCCCGCGAAAACTATTGGATTCAATTGCTACTGTAGTGCATGACTACTACATCATGGATACCGAAGCCAAAAGACGTCTGCTGATTGAATCACTTCTTTTACAGAAAGAATTCTGTTTTGATACCGAAACCACTTCTATTGACGCTTTCGAGGCGGAACTGGTTGGTATAGCCTTTTCATGGCGACCCGGTGAAGGATACTATGTTCCTATACCCACTCACGACCGGGCAGCAGGTCAGTCTGTCATCAATGAATTCAGACCTGTTCTCGAACATCCCGAAATTCTGAAAATCGGCCAGAATATCAAGTACGACCTGCTGGTTCTCAAAAACTATAACATCACTGTACAAGGACCATTGTTTGATACCATGCTCGCGCATTATCTGATTGAGCCGGATATGCGACACAATATGGACGCACTGGCAGAAATCTATCTCAACTACTCCTGCATATCGATCGAAGAGCTTATCGGTAAGAAAGGCAGCAGACAAAAGAATATGAAAGATGTTCCTGTGGAGCAAGTGGCCGAATATGCTGCAGAGGATGCGGATATCACATTCCGCTTGAAAAAGATTTTTGAGCAGAAATTGCAGGAATCTCAGGTAATCAGTCTTTTTGCCAAGGTAGAAGTACCTCTGATCGGTGTACTGGCTAACATGGAATACAGCGGGGTCAATGTAGATACCAACAGCTTGTATGAATACAGTGAGCTGCTGCGCAATGATATTGCTGAAGTTGAGAAAGCGATCTTCGAAAAAGCCGGTCAGGAGTTCAACATTGCCTCTCCACGGCAACTGGGCGAAATCCTTTTTGAGAAGCTAAAGCTGGACAACAAGGCAAAGAAAACCAAAACCGGTCAGTATGCTACCGGAGAAGAAGTATTGGTAAGGCTTGCCAATGCACATAGTATAGTCAGAGATATCCTTGATTTCCGTGAGCTGCAGAAGCTGAAAAACACTTATGTCGATACGCTGCCAGCCTTGATAAGCCCCAAAGATGGCCGTGTACATACCAGCTACAATCAGGCAGTAGCAGCCACAGGACGTCTGAGCTCTACCAACCCGAACCTGCAAAATATACCGGTCAAGACTGCCAGAGGACGGGAAATCCGCAAGGCTTTTGTTGCCCGCGACAATAATCACCGGATACTCTCCGCCGATTATAGTCAGATCGAGCTCCGTATCATGGCTGCTTTCAGCAAAGAACAGAATATGATCGAGGCGTTTCGCAATGGCCGTGATATCCATAGTACTACCGCCAGCCGCGTATATAACGTAGCACTGACAGAGGTGACTCCCGAAATGCGCTCCAAAGCCAAGATGGTCAATTTCGGAATTATCTATGGTATTTCTGCTTTCGGATTAAGTCAGCGGCTGGATATACCCCGACGCGAAGCGGCAGACATTATTGACGCTTATTTCAGGGAATTTCCCGCTATTAAGACCTATATGGATGAGGTCATCAATATGGCACGGGAACACGAGTATGTCGAAACCATCCTTGGTCGCCGGCGCTATCTGCGTGATATCAATTCCCGCAACATAACCATGCGCGGATTTGCCGAACGCAACGCAATCAATGCCCCTATACAGGGCAGTGCCGCTGATATGATCAAAGTAGCCATGATCAATATCGACCAGTGGCTCAAAAATGAAAAGCTGCAGTCCCGGATGATTCTGCAGGTACATGACGAACTTGTCTTTGATGTACCAGTGGAAGAAATCGAGATGGTTCAAAACAAGGTAGAAGAACTGATGAAAAACGCCATATCTATGGAGGTGCCTATGGAGGTCGGTATTGGCATAGGCAGCAATTGGCTCGAAGCACACTGATGCTGCGATATAGCCAGGGAACAGAGATGACTGATAATGACCTACATAGTCAGCTATTATTTGTATACGGAACTTTGCAAAAAGGCTTTGACAATCCGTTTGCACGAATGGTAACCAAGCAAGGACACCTGCTGGGCAGAGCTTCTATGCAGGGTCTGCTTTACGATGTCGGCACCTATCCCTGTGCTGTATGCACCGAGCATACCGCCACTGTATGGGGAGAGCTATATCACTTTGACAACCTTGATACGATATTGCCCGCCCTGGACGAGTATGAAGGTGATGAATATGAACGGCGACTTATAAATGTGCATATCGATGGGGATACCCGTACTGCCTGGACCTATCTCTATACAGCTGATACCTCTCTTCTCAAGCCTATTGCACACGGAGACTACAGAAGGCATATTCATCCGGGCAATTCGCAGATTTTCCGGACGCAACACAATTAATGCTACTCCATCCAGATGAGCTATTCTCCCATCTGGATACGTTGTTTATTGAAGGATCCTATCGAATAACATCGATCGACCTGACTGCCAATCATAAAATCATTGATCTTGATATACACTGGTGTAGCTCCCTGGTCGAACTAAAAGTATCAAAAGAAGCTCCTGCTATTGTCATCAGCGCGCACGACAATGCTCTTACTTCATTCGACGCTTCCGGACTGTCTCAATTACATACACTTCGGGTCGGGGCTCAAAATCTGACTTATCTTGACATAAGAGGAACACAATTGACATACCTGAACGCTTTTGAGAATCACAAAGTTACGGTTTGTATCGACAGTTATGCTCAATGGGAAGCTATTGCATACAATGATCTCTGGAGCTGCGGCCCTAATCCTCAACCCTGGTGCTCTTACGAGCTGGCATGCCTCGATCCGATAACAGGGCTCAACGATATATCGACAGACAATGCCGAACTTTCGTATATTGATTATGATCTGTTGGGCAACAAAATAACAAGCCAGTATTATCAAGGAATCGTCATACGACATTACGAATCGGGTCTGCGCAGAAAAATCCATCAAGGACCTTCTTATTAACGGTTTACGACACATTTTCATCGTAAGCAGAGTACAGAAGACCCGCTATACCTCTGTATAGTCATGCAAAGGCAGATACCCCACCCATGAAGTGCCTTTAGCTGACCACTTTATACAGGTAGAACATATATTTCTTGTACTTTATAAAGTTGGCACCATTACGTTTTCCTTCAAAGTGTTTCTTTTCTATTTTATCCAGCTTTTTCTTGTATTTCCAGCGGATAAACTTGGCCACCCACGGAAAGCGGTCTTCCAGCAGCAAAAACAGCAGTTTGTATGTCGGATGTATTACCTCCTGCGACAAACTGTTCACCAGATCAATAGTAGGCGCTGTTTCTGCAGTTATATCCTTTGAGATGACCTCTGTTAAGGGATATTTTTTAATCACTTCGAGATATTCATGATAGTGATGCCCCCCACCAAGCATACTCTTGTTTTCCGGATCAGATTTGAAAAAATCGCATATCATAATGTGTCCACCCGGGTTCAGAAACTTTAACGCATTCGTAAACGAGGCATCCATGTTAATGTACTGGAAGCTTTCGCTAAACATGATCATGTCATACTTTTTATCCGTTACGACATCTTCAAACTTGAAATTGTAAATGTGGCAACGATCACCCACCAGTTTGCGGGCATGCTCGGTAAGAATAGTACCCGGCGATACGCAGTCTACCTGATAACCGGATCGGGTAAGCTCCAAAGCAAAACGCCCCGAGCCACATCCTACATCCAGAATACTTTTTACTTCTGAAGGAATATTCGATTTTAGAAACTCAGCATAATTGACCTGAGCCTGAGCAAGATTTTGTATTTCGGTAGCAAGGCCATTGTTGAAGTATCCATAATGCAGATATTCGGTGTGGAGAAAATACTTAAATAGAATAAGCCCTATTTCAAGCCCAACTTCTTTCGAATCTACTTTTCTGTTTTTCTTACTCATTCGTTGTTCGTGTTTATGTATTTATTAAGTTTAGTATTAGAGAGGTGGGCTTACGCGGTCTGATTTACAAATATATTAGCGTATTATCAAATACCGGCTATCAGATAATTATATAACAGAGTCCTGTAAAGAAGCCTCATACCCCGGAAACAGCTCAGAAATGCCTTTTGCAAAACCAGCAAACACCACCATCCCAGACTATTATCAATTGTATCCCACATGAGTTATTCCGGAGAAGAAATTTGTTCTGATTTTGTTTTATTCTGCCAGCTAATGTGATGGGTACTCCAACTACATCTCAACGAACATGATAGTTCCAAATGTTGTGATTTGCTTTCATTCTGCTAATTAGTGAGATTTACTACACCTCATAATCAGATTGATATTTATGTAGAGATGTTGTGATTTGCTTTCATTCTGCTAATTAGTGAGATTTACTACACCAAATGCTTGTCGATGCCCGGTTGCTGCATGGTTGTGATTTGCTTTCATTCTGCTAATTAGTGAGATTTACTACACCTGGTATCCGAACAGATTCAGCGCTGCATCTGTTGTGATTTGCTTTCATTCTGCTAATTAGTGAGATTTACTACACCCGGTTGTCGGGTTTACAACCTTTTTAGATGGTTGTGATTTGCTTTCATTCTGCTAATTAGTGAGATTTACTACACCGTTTATTACCAAATTTGCACATAAAAGGATGTTGTGATTTGCTTTCATTCTGCTAATTAGTGAGATTTACTACACCGCAACGTCGAGGAAATGATCCGAATTATGGTTGTGATTTGCTTTCATTCTGCTAATTAGTGAGATTTACTACACCGTCATGGATGTTGAGACATTCAAAGCTGTTGTTGTGATTTGCTTTCATTCTGCTAATTAGTGAGATTTACTACACCAATATATAGCATTGGTTATTCATCAAATTCGTTGTGATTTGCTTTCATTCTGCTAATTAGTGAGATTTACTACACCGTGATCCGCGGAAACTCAATCATGTGCTGGGTTGTGATTTGCTTTCATTCTGCTAATTAGTGAGATTTACTACACCTAAATGACAAATTTGCTTTATCAGATGCATGTTGTGATTTGCTTTCATTCTGCTAATTAGTGAGATTTACTACACCAGAAACATATATAGGGATAGACATAACAGTGTTGTGATTTGCTTTCATTCTGCTAATTAGTGAGATTTACTACACCTTTTACAATATACATAAGTTCTTTAATTGGGTTGTGATTTGCTTTCATTCTGCTAATTAGTGAGATTTACTACACCAATAAGAGCACAAAGTCAAGATCATATGGGGTTGTGATTTGCTTTCATTCTGCTAATTAGTGAGATTTACTACACCAATGATAGCGAAATCTACTCAGTTGGTTTAGTTGTGATTTGCTTTCATTCTGCTAATTAGTGAGATTTACTACACCATCTGCCGTATGACTTCGATCATGCAGAGCGTTGTGATTTGCTTTCATTCTGCTAATTAGTGAGATTTACTACACCCAATAAGTACCACAATTGATGATGTTATCTGTTGTGATTTGCTTTCATTCTGCTAATTAGTGAGATTTACTACACCGATTCTTTATAAAAGGACATCGCCTTTGGAGTTGTGATTTGCTTTCATTCTGCTAATTAGTGAGATTTACTACACCTATCCTTATTTTCATATTTAGCATTTATGTGTTGTGATTTGCTTTCATTCTGCTAATTAGTGAGATTTACTACACCTCGGAAAGTGTGTGCTTTTCCTGACGAGCTGGTTGTGATTTGCTTTCATTCTGCTAATTAGTGAGATTTACTACACCCGAACTACTAGAGAGTGAAGAGTTTCAAACGTTGTGATTTGCTTTCATTCTGCTAATTAGTGAGATTTACTACACCCAAATTATTTTTATAATATATAATTAATTAGTTGTGATTTGCTTTCATTCTGCTAATTAGTGAGATTTACTACACCGAATATGTGATGCTTGTCGCTGACAGGAGAGTTGTGATTTGCTTTCATTCTGCTAATTAGTGAGATTTACTACACCACAGATCTCACTAGTTAGCTTTGCTACAGACACTTATTATCAACATCAGGATCAAAAAAATGCGGCTGCCCGGGAGTTATAAGCTTACGGACTGCTGCTTTTTCCATCCTGAACACGCATTATCAGCGACTAAAATAGCTCCAACTGCTGAGGCGTATCAGGCCTCTTGGCTGATTTGGGACCACGGAAAAACTCCATTCGGCCAAACTGCGCATCGGTAATCTCAAAGATAATCACCTCCCCTTTTTCAGGAAGCAAGCTTTTAATTCGCTTTTTGTGTACCTCTGCATTTTCGCGGCTATTGCAGTGCCGGGAGTAGATACTGTACTGCACCATGGCAAAGCCATCCTTGAGCAGTCCTTTGCGAAAGGTAGCGTAAGCTTTGCGGTCTTTTTTGGTTTCGGTTGGCAAATCGAAGTATACAAATACCCACATGATACGATACTGGTTTAGGCGTTCGGTTGACATAAGCACACTTTTGTTCAGAGCTCCGGATAGGGTACTTTGCGTTTTGTACCCTCAAAGCAGGCCATGAGGCCGGCCGTAGTATGCTGCATTGCTACCATGAGAGGGCGTAGCTTGCCATCGATGGTTACGTCTGTCACCGGCAACTGTAGTAATGTAGCCTTGTCGGCGGTACGCAGAGTCTCGGGCATATGGGGCAGCTCGGCCAGCCAGCGCAACACCAGCAAATCGGCGATTGGGCGATATGGCTCCATGATATCATCGGCCAGGCAAAAGGAATTGTACTTGTTGCGATGATGTATGCCCAAAGCGGGCAAAAATCCACTCATCACCAAGCTGCGGGCCGTAATAGCCCGGAGTATGGCATAGGCATAGTTGAAAAAAGGATTGGGCATAGGCTCATCCTGCCCGCGGGTTACTTCATAGCTTCGCAATATCAGATCCCAATAGCGGGAAGCCGCCCGGCCCTCCATATTTTCGGGATCACCGCTGCTCACTTTGTCGGCCATTTTGCGCACAGCCGATCCGTCGTAACCCAGAGTATCGAGTACAGCGGCCTGATTGAGAATCTTCTGCTCTATAGTCTGCTTCCAGATCTGTTTTTTGAGCGGTTCGCTGGCTTCCATCTGTGTACGCAAGGCTTCGGTAAAGGTGGAGTTGCCCTGCATATTCCAGGTGAGGGCTCCGGGCATATGCTTGTCGTCGCACCAGATCACAGCTGCGTAGTGGCGAGCCAGCTCCGACACCACACTTTGGGTAAAAGTGATCTGCCGGTGATCGAGTACCAGTACACCGATATCTTCCAGAGGCACCTGACGGCTCTCCCGGTCGCTGTCTTGGGGAAACTCTACCAACAGCTGACCATAGCGGATGCTCAGACGTGCCGGATTTTCGAAGTATAGGGTTCTTTTGATCATAGTACCACACAACAGAAAGCTATGTGGATAAATACAAAAATGTAGCGCTTTGGTTTAAAAAAGAAAATTTAACAACACTCATTATCAGAACAACAGACAACAAAAAAGCCTGATTCGGCACCATTTGTACCCCAATCAGGCTTTTTCAAAAAGATTCTGTAAAAGTGCCAGACTCTTTAGATATTTATATATCAACAGTCTCTTCTGCCTTATCCACTATATTGCTTCTCAATACATTTACAGGTCGAACATTGCCAAGTCGATCGATATGCACTTTGATACAACAGGCTTTAATCATCAACTCTTCGTCAAAGCCTTTGTCGCTAGTACCCCAAGGCCGCTCCGACTTGTTATTCGAACCAAGCTCTTTGGTATCTATGATAGGTCTGGCAATATGAGCCGGAGCAAAGAAACACTGTCCTTTGTTGGAGCTTTTCATAATATACAGACGCTCCACTATCTTCTTCTTGTCTGTCCAGTCAATTTGTGTCACGTCCTCATCAGCAGTTGGCACATAGACAGTATCGCCAGGCGATAGTATAATGTACCCAGCATCCGGATTCTGATCATGAACAGGAAGCTTTTTGGCAAGGCGTGGTATCACCTCCAAAAATGGCGGAGTTGAGTATTTTCTTACCACCTGTAGCTCTCCGGTTTTTTTATTCTCCTCCTGAACGATTTCTATGACAAAATACTGATTAACTCCCTTATCTCCATCAAGTAGCTTATTGTCCAATTCGATTTTGTCACCGCCTTCTTTGCGCGAGATTTTATTGATCGGAAAGGGAGACTTTCTAAGCAACTGTTCGATACCTTCTCCCTTGAATGCCTTTTTGGGATCATTGTCATAGTTTGCCAGGTGTTCACGCAAAAGCTTTGGAAGCCAGTTATTAGCATGATGCGCATTGGGTAGATTTTCTATCTTGTCGACTGTAAATGAATCGTCTATAGTAACCCGCTTAGATGCATACTTCCTGAATTGCATCATATCCAGTTTATCCAGCTCCTGCCCTGTACCTTCATCAAACAAGGGATTGGATTGCAAATAGGTCAGAACCGCTTTCAAATCGTGATTGTATCTGATAATAATGCTGCTGACTGTTCTGCGCAGGCTGGTTTTGGCAATACGCCAGTCTTCCGACTTCCAGATATTTCCGGATTGAATAAACTCAGATTGTGCCTTGACTGCTTTACTCAGATCGACATTCTTTTTGTATTCCGGCAGATATATTCTACCCAATGGCTGCCCAAACAGCGATTGCCGCACAGCCACCCAATATTTGTCATCGGATACGGGAGCGGATTGCAGCTCAAGTACCTTTTTCCATTGTCCGTCCACTTGTTTCCAGCGCCAGTATCGGTTCGTTGTCGGACTCACCAATCGGGACGATGGTTTGTAAGACACAGCTACCCGCTCCAGATGCTCTCTGACATTTTTAAAAAACACACCGTCATTCTCAGTACCCCAGGGTGGAGCAAACTCTGTCATACCAATCGTCTCTCCCCGTAGTTCTTTCTCTTTTTTGAGCAAGTATTTCCATTTTTTCCAATGAGTATATCGCTCATTATCGGCCGGATCATTGCTAAAAGAGCTAAGTGAGTTGAGATATTGGATATGCCTGCGGGTGGTACAAGCTATTATGAGACCATCAAGGGCCTGATGCCTGTGATCAATACGCTTGTAATCTTTCGCAAAGTGAATATCCTTCCGTTTATCTGGGCTATCTATAATCAGTTGTTCGCCCGTAAGACGTTGCAGACGCTCAAAACGAGGCCGGATCAGCTCTTTCCATAACATATGCAAGCCCCATTTGTACTTAAGATCAGATGTTATGGCTCCATTGGTATATACAATACCATCATCTGTGTCAGTACCTCGGGCTACCGGACGCAGAAACTGCGCCACTGTGCGGGCCAGGTAGCGGGTATCGTTTAGCTGACGCTCTACAAAGTCTTCCGGTATTTCACTAAGTTTAAGATGTCTGCGTTTCTTTTTTGAAAAGATGGCATCTACATTTTTCAGATACGTCTCCATATCCAATACCTTTGCTTCACCATCACGCCCCTGCATGTCTTCGATAAACTGCATGGCGGTGCGATTTCCTTTAGTCTGATTGACTTTGGCCTCTACGATTACCTTATTTCCTACAGAGTCATCATAAAAGCGGCTCCGGGGCAGTATATGATCCACCTCATATTTTCCCGTAAAAAGATCACTAAGCTTGATCGGTTTGCCGGTATAAGGTGAGCGGTAGCCCTGCTCCGCCCATAACCTGTATTTTTCTATATCGGCATTGCTTACAAACTCGGCTTTATTGGATTTGAATATCGACTCAAACTGCTCTTCCGCTTCGCGGCCTCCGTTTTCTTTCCATAGGCGAAATCGGTCCTGATCTGCCGGAGAGTCCGGATTGGCCTGCGGACAGCGAAGTTCTCTTAGCAAGGCTTCGATACGCGCTCTTTCAAGCCGGTTTCTCATATTGTGGGTAGAGTCTTCCTGTCTCTGCTTATTGTTTTTACGAAGCTCACGCCCCAGCTCCACATGTATATAGTCTGGCCGACCCAAAGCGGGATCCTGCCAGATATCTCTGACCAGATTGAGGGCTTCGCGTACCAGTCTTTCTACAACAGGATTGCGCATGGAGTTGTATGGGACCAGCTCCCTGATACGCAGATCAGCCACGCTATCGTATTTATGCTCATTGGCAGGCTCGCTGTGTCGTCCGTAAGCTACATAACAAGCAGTTGTGACAGATAAGCCTTGAAAATCGGTGAGCGAATAAAGATTTTCTTTCTGCACATGTCCACGCGCCACATCAGAAATCACTGTTCTGTCTTTACTTTTAATAATAAACAACTCAATCCGGTTTCTAAGATCTATAGCTGGTTGCAGACTATAGCCTTTTTGCCCTTTGGCTTTGGGATACAGACCTTCTTCGCTCCAGTACCTGCCGGTACGCATGAGGGGCAAAAGATTGTTGAGCGCTCTTACAGAGTATGCGGCATACTCGCTTTTAAAGGCCGGCAAATTGGCCAGATGCTTTATCAGAGGCTGAGGAAAATCAAAATATTTTGTGTTGGATAAAGCGGATTCTATATCTTTCTTTTCGGGCAGGGAATATAGCACATGCCAAAGCTGATGCAGCCTGTGCGGTTCAGCCAGTAGTGCTTCGCCCTGCTGTTGGAAGTTGTGCTTTCGAAATACTTTGCGAAAGAGCGCTTTGGTCTGATTGCCGGGAAAGGATGTATCCTCCGGATAATTGAGCCGGACAGGATATGTTTTGCCATCGGCTTCCAACCTGTTCTTTTTAAAGCCCAAGTGTTGCAATATAGCATCGCAGGTTACCTCCGCACTCTGATCAAAAAGTTCGAACAAGCGCTCTTTGGCCTCGGCAGTAAGATGTTCACCAGAGTCATTGGAGCTATTTTGCTGTCTGCTGCCAGCCTGTTTCTCTTTGTCATGAATACGTAAGTTGTGAATACTCTGCCAGATTCTGAATTCCTGAAATAAGGGATGACTTTTGGGCGCCACTTTTATTCCGGCTGAGCACTGCGTACCATCCTTGTCCAGATAGGTTCTGGATTCGTAGCGGCAATTGGCAAGCAAACCCTTCTGAGACTTGAGACCTCGCTGATAGTATATAATATCGTTACGAAAAATATGGTATAGATCTCTTGATCTGATCTCTTTGTTTTTTTGCCGGTTGTGTACATAAAAGGCGTCTGCTATGGCATCGATGCTGGTACGATCAGCAAATATGTCTTTATAGTACCGCTCCTGACATTTCCAGATCGCATCCAATTCTTTCTGATAAAAAGACCGGTCCACTATACGCTCCCTGATACGGTAGTTGCGGTCTTGACGCAACTGCCGCAAATAATATTCTGACAAATGCAGCGAGGTCCGGTTTACATCTTTTTCAAGCGCATCTTTACGATTTTGCCAGTCGGCCGGATCTACTTCGGCTACTGTGTAGCTGACTTCTCCTGATTTGGTAGTCTTGCGGGAGATGGTCAGCTCCAGATCCTTGCCTTGCCAGTCCGGAGCCTGCCTTCTTCTCTGTATTACTTCAAAAGCCAGCTCTCCTGCTCTACAGTGTAGCCTGAAAAAGTTTTGATCTTTGTTTTTTCCCTGTGCAGGACCCAGATCTTCAATATCCTGTATATGGACGATCTCGATCCATTTTTCGGTTATAGGGTACTTCACTGAGTCGGATTCCGGGTCGCTCTCTGTCTGGATCTGGTCCTTGCGACTGCTCCTGAAGCCCCGACGCTGATTGTAATGATATAGTACACGGGCAAGTTCGGTCAGGCTGATTTGCTCTCTGAGGGCTTTGGCCTTGAGATAATAGATTATCCAGTCTTCGGGTATTTCGTATTGCTCTCCCTGTACGTTGAGCTGATCGGTAATTTCAAAATAATCGGCCACCTCTCGCCTCAGATCATCGGAATAAGGCAGGTAGGATTTGATGGTATGATTGGGATTTTTCTTAAAATCTTCGGGAAAATCCGGCGACAACCAACCCAGTATCTTAAAAGCTCTGATAAGACGTGTACGACGTAGCTTGTAGCGATGATTGAGACGGCGGGCTCCACGGGCCAGACGGCGGGCTGCGGCCTTAGACTCGGGTGTGCCCGACTCAAACTTGCTCAGCGCATCGCCCTCCATAGGGATAATACGGCTGCCCAGGCGTAGTATACGACCTTGCAACTTCGCAGGCTCATCATCATTATAGATATTACTCTCTATCATGGCCCAACCAATAGAATTGGTACCAAGGTCTAAGCCAAGTATTTTTTTCATAGTTGTATACATACCAGTCGTCTAAAAACTGGAATATAATGGATAGTAAATATTTATCCAAAAGCTTAATAGTATATTAGCCCTGAAAAACAATTGGTAATGTTCGATTTCTCCCCATAACTGATAAAAAAATAAAGTTAAAACTACCCGGCGAGTCTCTATCTGTAAAGAAGTAAGAGCAAATCACAACGAAAATTTCTACATACCATTCGTCAAGGCATGACCAATTTTCTAACAAATATCTCCAGCACCGGGTAGTAGGTGACCCCTGTTGTTTCCTGCCAACTTATGAGGCTGGTAGCAATGAACCAGACCTGTAATGTCAGTGGAATCATTCCATAAATTCCGAATCGCCTCTGGATATAATAATCAGATATTTTCAGAAATGTTTTGATTAATTCTACCCATCATAAAGGAACACTAGTTAGGCTAAGTAAATAACCTTGTAAAGTCTGCGAAATAAAAGAATTGAGACAGTGTGTTATATGAGAAAATATTCAGTACTCAAGAATAGAGTACTCCTCTAATATCACCCGTTTATAAGGAGCTTCGTGTCTTTATATTGATAGCACACGAAAAAAATATAGATAAAAAAACGCCCCGATAAAATCGAGGCGGCCCCGATGATGTCGAGACACATATCGAATCACTACGGAATGATCCTTATTGTGATTTGCTGATTGAAAGGTAGTGCATTTTATACATTTATACAACCGCAGGTCTGATTTTTAGCTTTTTGTCTGAGACATACTACTGACCTTGTATTGCAACAGTTCGTTGTACAGCTCTAGTGTCATAGTCTTGAGGTTTTCAAAAAATACCGGTAGCGGCACTTCCACTAGGCGCTCTATGGTCTGGTGATAGTGCTGGTAAAGATCATCGCTGCGTTGCTCCCGCCCAAAACCCATCAGCTCCAGCACCTGCCGGTCAAGATCAGTATAAAAATCATCCGCTGTAAACCCAGCCTTGTCCAGACCATACAAAAGTTTCGAATTTTTGAGATCAGCTCGTAAAAGCGAAAGAATTAGTTCCTTTGGATATTCCATAATCGTTGGATTAAAAGTTTAATTACCCAAAGATAAACGATATAAAAACACTGGTTTTCAAGACTTTTTTAACCAAAACGATATATAGTTTAACTAATCCGATACTTAAATTAACTGATTCTATATTTTTTCACTCAAATAAAAAATAATGACTTTTTTTCCACATAGCCCTCTCTTTTTCTAACTTCATTCTGCCAATTAGTGAGATTTACTACAACCCACCGTATTGACAAACTTTACCACGAAAAAGTTGTGATTTGCTTTCATTCTGCCAATTAGTGAGATTTACTACAACGAATACTTCAATGAGCATCGAACTGTCAGGGTTGTGATTTGCTTTCATTCTGCCAATTAGTGAGATTTACTACAACATTGTCTAATCTGGGTGGAACTGACATTAGTTGTGATTTGCTTTCATTCTGCCAATTAGTGAGATTTACTACAACTTCGCTCCATATTCCAATCTTATACTGGGAGTTGTGATTTGCTTTCATTCTGCCAATTAGTGAGATTTACTACAACCATATAACCGCTGAGGCACAGCAGGAAAAAGTTGTGATTTGCTTTCATTCTGCCAATTAGTGAGATTTACTACAACAGGAAGCTGCTGAAGAATATGCATTATTGTGTTGTGATTTGCTTTCATTCTGCCAATTAGTGAGATTTACTACAACACCCTCAAACCATATGAGCAATATTCATCAGTTGTGATTTGCTTTCATTCTGCCAATTAGTGAGATTTACTACAACACTTAAGGAGTATGCAGCTTTTGACAAAGTGTTGTGATTTGCTTTCATTCTGTCAATTAGTGAGATTTACTACAACGGCAGTTGTTTTGATTAAAAGATAATAACAGTTGTGATTTGCTTTCATTCTGTCAATTAGTGAGATTTACTACAACTGATCATGTTGTTGATATGCTCAAAGATTCGTTGTGATTTGCTTTCATTCTGTCAATTAGTGAGATTTACTACAACTAGGGCCTAAAATTCTTTATGACAAAGAGAGTTGTGATTTGCTTTCATTCTGTCAATTAGTGAGATTTACTACAACTTATCTCAGGCAACTAATCAGTATTTTCAGGTTGTGATTTGCTTTCATTCTGTCAATTAGTGAGATTTACTACAACCCTGGAGCAGATTACCCCTTAGCTATTACGTTGTGATTTGCTTTCATTCTGTCAATTAGTGAGATTTACTACAACACGCACAATGACGAGCGAATCAGCAAGGGCGTTGTGATTTGCTTTCATTCTGTCAATTAGTGAGATTTACTACAACACAAAAATATATACTTGCATTAACTGAATAGTTGTGATTTGCTTTCATTCTGTCAATTAGTGAGATTTACTACAACCTGCACGGGCATTTCAACTACCGTTTCAAGGTTGTGATTTGCTTTCATTCTGTCAATTAGTGAGATTTACTACAACTCAGGTTTACACGGCTCAGGTCGTAACCGTGTTGTGATTTGCTTTCATTCTGTCAATTAGTGAGATTTACTACAACGATCACGAATGAAATGATCCCGCTTCGCGCGTTGTGATTTGCTTTCATTCTGTCAATTAGTGAGATTTACTACAACTATATTAGGCTTTCAGAAGAAGGGAAGCGAGTTGTGATTTGCTTTCATTCTGTCAATTAGTGAGATTTACTACAACGCATTTTTACATAGCTGCATAACTGTCAAGTTGTGATTTGCTTTCATTCTGTCAATTAGTGAGATTTACTACAACTCGTTAATCTTTTTCCTTATTTCGGTTTCGGTTGTGATTTGCTTTCATTCTGTCAATTAGTGAGATATATATTACCAGAGAAGGAGTAACCTTTCAGTTGTGATTTGCTTTCATTCTGTCAATTAGTGAGATTTACTACAACTAATATCAACAAAAACCGGAACCGAAATTAGTTGTGATTTGCTTTCATTCTGTCAATTAGTGAGATTTACTACAACATAGACCTCACTAGTTAGCTTTGCTACAGACACTTGTTGCCAATATCAGGACCAGAAAAACAGCCCACCAATACTCTCAAGACGAATAAGAAGGCCGGTTTTTGAATCCTGTGCCATCACAAAAAGAAAAGCCTTTGCAAAAGATGTTTGCAAAGGCTTTCTCTATTTTTATAAAGTCCGTAATCTAGTTTGCCGCCTTGTTAGTGGTGGCGATCACTGATCGCAGCTTGTACAGATTAACCACATCTACAGCATGCACCAGCTCCTCGACCGGTACGGTCTTGTCGACCCGCAAGGCTACGGTCTTGCCTGGTCCGGACTCCTGACTTTTTCTTCGTAGCAGATCCTCATACTCCTCAAAAGAGATAGGTTTGTTTTCATAAAAATACTGCTTCTGGCTGTTGATCGAGATATTGACCAGCTCCTGGTGCATGCTCTTGCCGGTACGTGACTCGGGCAGAAGCAGACCTATGGCGTTTTGGCTGGCCAGTGTGGAGACCATCAGGAAAAACAGCATCAGAAAAAACAGTATATCGGACAGCGAAGAGGCTTCCATACCGGCATGCCCTTTTTTTCGGCGTCTTATCTTCATACTCGCACCGGGTTATATAGTATTTCCATAAAGTCTGCTATATCCGACTCTACGTCCGAGATAATATTGTCGGTCATATAGTTGAGCGATGTATACATAATATAGGCTGTCACGCCCACCACCAGACCATAAGCGGAAGTGATCATCTTTTCATAAATACCGCCCGCTATAATACCTATGCTGATATCATTGGCAATGGAGATATTATAAAAAGACCTGATCATACCTACTACCGTACCCAGAAACCCGAACATGGGAGCTATGGTAGCAATGGCGGCCAGCAGACTGATTTTTTTCTCCATACGGGCTACTTCCACCGCAGCGGCATTTTGCATACTATTTTCGATCTCCCGTACAGGCATGCCCAGACGATTAAGAGCTTTGCTCAGTATACGTCCGGTAACGCTGTCGGAAACCGTACACAACTCTCTGGCTTCATCCAGCCTCCCATCTCGTATCCTGCTTTTGAGTGTACGCAGCAGGCTGGAATCTTTTCTGGCTGCTTTGCGCAGATAGAGCAGTCTCTCTACAAAAATAGTAACTGCGATAACTGATAATATCAGGATCGGAATCATGAGATAACCGCCCTTAAGAAAGAGATCCAGCAGAGTCATTTCAGAATCTTCCGGTACAGGTGCATTTGTAGCAGTTGCAGTCTGTATTTGCAAAAGGATTTGATGAAACATATGTGTTTAATATCGTACTGATATTTCCGAACTAAATGTAGAAATAATTCTTCAATCCGTGATACCGCCTGACAAAAAAATATTCAAGGCACTCTTCCAATATAATAAATTAAAAAACAAACCGTTAAGTCTCCTTAAGCATATGTATTTGTCGACCTGTAAACTCCATATTTCAGCTATCCGTAATACCCCCCTTGCATACGGCCCCGGAATATACCGCACACACCAGCCCGATCGAGCACATAGAGTATTTCATTTTCCCACTTGGCAGTGCCACTCTGGCACATATCAGGTACCATACAAAATCTGGATACGGACAGCACAGCCACCATCAAATATGCTATGCATATAACAAAATTTATTAGCTTTGCAGAAAGGTAGGACTATGATTAAGATAAAAAGAGAAACCATTATCAAAGCAGGCGATACGCTGGTAGATACACAGAATAATCAGAACTGGAAAGTCAACAAGATTGATGGATACTACTTTCATCTTGCCAACGAAAAAGGCACCGAAAAGGTGTTGAGCAAATTTGATCTGATGATTATTCCGGGACTGCAGCTACAGCCGGCAGACGATCGCGGATACTACTAATAAGTCAGTAACTAAAGGTTTGCCCGCCATGCCTGCCGCCTGTGCGGCTACCAGTCTTTAAGAATATGGCGGTTTGTCAATACTTGGCTTGTCTGTATTGCGATTTGGATGTTTTACCGGCACATTGTCGCCGGGCTCATCGGGACCATCCATAAATTCCTCTCTGACCTGATCAGCCAGATCCTGATTGTCCGGATTGAGCGGCCGGGTTGATCCTCTTATTTCCAGACTGTCGTATTGGTTTCCGGTTAGTCTTTTATCTTTATTCCTCATAGTTCGTATCGCTGTTTGTTTTTGATTTTTTTCCTTTATTTTACAACAAACATTTACAAAATATAGTTGGGTAGCGCGTCCTTTTTCTGAACCTGTGCAAATGCACAAGCTGTGGTAAATGCTCCGCTGCCGATATTAGACGATAGCCTCATGCCTGTTTCGACTTTCAAAACCATCTTTGAACTGCTTAAGACCATGTTCAGAGAGTTTCAGCGCGACAATGTAATCGCACTGAGCGCATCCATCGCTTTTTATACCATATTTTCGCTGCCAGGCATGCTGATCCTGATCATCCGGGTCACGGGCCTCTTTATAGAAGAGGATATGATCAAAGGCACTCTGGCGCGACAAGTCGGGGAAATCGTTGGCGAAAACGCCGCACGCGAGGTACAGAAGATCATAGAAAATGCCGATCTTACACATACCACTCCGCTCATGACACTGGTAGGTCTGTCCATACTTGCCTTTAGTGCCAGCTCAGTATTTACCATTATACAGTCTTCGCTCAATACTATATGGGGCGTACGCCCCAAGCCAAAAAAAGGCATACTCAAGCTGATCAAAAACCGGGTACTATCCTTTCTTATGGTATTGTTTCTGGGTATGCTCATGCTTCTGTCTATTTTCATAGACCTGTTTATGACGGTATTCCGTGATATGCTGGTGCTGATTCTGCCCGGAGCCCTGAGTACTATTGTTCCGCTGATGTCAGCCATTGTATCGTTTCTGATTCTGGCTATTGCTTTTGCCTTCATATTCAAGGTACTGCCAGATGTGCGCGTACCCTGGAAAGATGTAGCTGTAGGTGCACTGGTTACTACCCTGCTATTTACAGTGGGCAAGTACCTGATCGGAATTTATCTGAGCACCAGCAACTTCAATACTACATACGGTGCAGCCGGATCGATTGTACTGATCCTGATATGGGTCAACTACTCTGCCATGATTATGCTGCTCGGTGTAGAGTTTACGCAAGCCTATGCCCAGGTAATGGGCCATAAAGTGACCCCGGCATCCAATACTGTCCAGATCGAAATGAAGGAAATCGATACAAACAATTCCTGAGCAGCAAGCCGGGTTATCCGGAGCAGAAACCTACGCTGCAGGCATGCAAAATTTGGTTCATTTTCCGGTTCAATCTTTTTGATTACCCCGTTTTGTGCTTAACTTCGCAGAATTTTGAACTCAACATTCGTTTTAAAGTACCATTTAAAAAAGGAATTAAGCCTAATACACAACATCTTACCATGCCAAAAGATCAAAGTATTAAATCAGTATTAATTATCGGTAGCGGTCCGATCGTAATTGGCCAGGCCTGCGAGTTTGACTATTCAGGTTCTCAGGCTTCAAGGTCTTTGAGAGAGGAAGGAATCGAAGTCACACTTATCAACTCTAACCCGGCTACGATCATGACGGATGAGGTGACCGCAGATAATGTATATCTGAAACCTTTAGAGAAAAAATCGATCATCGAAATCCTCGAAAAACACAAGATCGATGCAGTACTCCCAACCATGGGCGGCCAGACGGCGCTAAATCTGGCCATAGAATGTGACAAAGCAGGAATATGGGAGAAATATGGCGTGCGTATCATTGGTGTAGATATCGACGCGATCGAAACTACCGAAGATCGTGAGAAGTTCCGTAAGCTGATGCTCGAGCTGGATGTTACTGTGTGTAAAGGCGAAACTGCTACTTCTTTTCTGAAAGGAAAGGAAATAGCACAGAAAATCGGTTTTCCCCTGGTAATTCGCCCTTCCTATACACTGGGAGGCTCCGGAGGAGGATTTGTCAATGATCCTTCTACATTTGAAAAAGCGCTTTCTGCCGGTCTGGAGGCTTCTCCTATTCACGAAGTACTGATCGAACAGAGCATTCTGGGCTGGAAAGAATATGAGCTTGAGCTGCTCAGAGACAATAAAGGCAATGTGATCATCATCTGCTCTATCGAAAACTTTGACCCTATGGGGGTGCATACCGGCGACTCAATCACTGTTGCGCCTGCCATGACACTGCCCGACACCATATACCAGAAGATGCGAAATCTCGCTATCAAGATGATGAACGGTATCGGACAGTTTGCCGGTGGATGCAACGTACAGTTTGCGGTAAATCCGGAAGACGACACTATTGTAGGTATAGAAATCAACCCGAGGGTATCACGCTCATCGGCACTGGCATCCAAAGCGACAGGATATCCTATCGCCAAGATCGCTGCCAAGCTTGCTATCGGATACAACCTCGATGAACTCAAAAACGCGATCACCGGTACTACCAGTGCCTGCTTTGAGCCCGCTCTGGATTATGTGATCGTAAAGATCCCGCGCTGGAACTTTGACAAGTTTAAAGGGACCAACCGCGAACTGGGTCTGTCTATGAAATCTGTGGGCGAGGTAATGGGTATAGGCCGCAATTTTCAGGAAGCCCTGCAAAAAGCCTGTCAGTCGCTGGAGATCAAACGCAATGGCCTTGGCGCTGATGGCAAGGAGCTGCAAAGACAGGACCAGATTCTGGAAAGTCTTGAGAAGCCAAGCTGGAACCGTCTGTTTCATATTAAGGATGCCTTTACGATGGGTATTCCTTTCAAGACAATCCGCAAAATTACTCAGATTGACCCCTGGTTTCTGCATCAGGTCGAAGAGCTTCACCTGTTTGACAAAGAAATCCAGAAACATACACTTGATACCATTCCTGAGAGCCTGATGCGCACAGCCAAGCAAAAAGGTTATGCTGACCGTCAGATCGCTCACCTGCTTCGCTGCCTGGAAAGTGAAGTATTTAACAAGCGCCGCGAAATGGGTATACACCGTGTATACAAGCTGGTTGATACCTGCGCCGCTGAATTTGAAGCCAAAACCCCGTATTACTATTCTACGTTCGATGGCGAAAACGAATCGGTCTCTTCTGATCGTAAAAAAGTAGTAGTACTCGGCTCAGGTCCCAACCGTATCGGTCAGGGTATAGAGTTTGATTATTCCTGTGTACACGGCGTGCTGGCCGCCAAAGAGTGCGGCTATGAAACGATCATGATCAACTGCAATCCTGAGACAGTATCGACAGACTTTGACATCGCTGACAAGCTGTACTTCGAGCCTGTATTCTGGGAGCATATCTACGATATCATACTGCACGAGAAACCGGAAGGTGTGATCGTACAGCTTGGCGGGCAGACAGCACTTAAGCTTGCCGAAAAGCTGGAGAAATACGGTATCAAGATCATGGGGACTTCTTTTAAGGCACTAGACCTTGCTGAAGACCGCGGGAGTTTCTCTACTCTGCTCAAAGAAAACAATATCCCATATCCAAGATTCGGTGTAATTACCTCTGCCGAAGAAGCAATCGAGCTCTCCAAGGAGCTCGATTATCCGCTGCTGGTAAGACCTTCTTATGTACTCGGTGGTCAGAGCATGAAGATTGTAATCAATGAAGAGGAACTGGAACAGCATGTAGTAGACCTGCTAAAAGATCATCCTGATAACCGGGTATTGCTTGATCATTTTCTCGAAAACGCAATTGAGGCCGAAGCTGATGCGATCTGCGACGGAGAAAATGCCTATATCATCGGTATCATGGAGCATATCGAGCCTGCAGGTATCCATTCGGGAGACTCTTATGCAGTACTGCCACCTTTTGATCTGAGCGAGAACGTAATGCGCCAGATCGAAGAATATACCAAAAAGATCGCTATAGCGCTCAATACCGTTGGTCTGATCAATATTCAGTTTGCCATCAAAGACGAGAAAGTATATATCATCGAGGCAAACCCGAGAGCATCACGTACCGTGCCGTTTATCTGCAAGGCATACAAAGAACCTTATGTAAACTACGCAACCAAGGTGATGCTCGGGGAGAAAAAAGTCAGTGACTTTGATTTCAAGCCGCATAAAAAAGGTTATGCAATAAAAATCCCTGTATTCTCGTTCCATAAGTTTGCGGATATCAAAAAGGAACTTGGTCCCGAGATGAAGTCTACGGGGGAGGCGATTTACTTTATCGATGATCTGAAAGATGATTTCTTTATAAAAGTATACTCTGAAAGGAACTTATATCTGAGCAAATAGCTTATTGGTTATAATGGGAGGACTTTTAAAACTTATACTGTTCTGCTTTTGCATTTATCTGCTTCTGAAATGGCTTTTTAAGCCGGTCATTCAGTATTTTCTGAAGAAAGCGGTAAATGACTTTGTAAAAAAGAATGGCGGTCAGTTTGATCCCCGCTATCAGCATCAGTCAGGCAGAAGGCCTGAACAGCGTGAAGGCAGTATTAATGTTGACTATGTACCACCTAAAAAAAATGATCCTAAAATCCCCGACAACGAAGGAGAATACGTGGATTATGTCGAAATAAAATAGCCCGGAATGATATTTATGAATCCGCACGAAAAACTTCCATTACGAAGATTTTGTGCGGATTTGTATATTACGGAGTCAACGTTTCGCTATTAAAAACCTCATCCTTAGCCAAGGACGATCATGAGAGGTCATTAGTCTTTTCCGAAAATCATCTCAAAGCTATACAGTCAATTCTCAATACCACTGTAGATGACCCGGCTAAACATTAGGGGTATTTGCAGGTTTTGTTTTTTTAAATATCTTTGATTTAGTTTTCGCTGCTGAAAGAGGTTTTCAGTACTGTTTTATAAAGTAAAAAATATGTCATACAATCATATTTTCGAACTTTTAGGCAACGATGCGGAGTATCTGCTTAAACACGAATGTAGTACTATTCCGAAAACCGATATACGCCAGCCGGCTCCCGGTTACGTCGATGAGAGCTTTGCGCTTTCGGACAGAAACAACAGGGTACTGAGAAATCTGAGCACTTTATTTGGTCACGGAAGACTTGCCAATACAGGCTATGTCTCCATACTTCCGGTAGACCAGGATATAGAGCATACAGCAGGTGCCAGCTTTGCACCTAATCCGATTTATTTCGATCCGGAGAATATTATACGTCTGGGCATTGAAGGAGGAAGCAGCGCTATTGCCAGCAGTTTTGGAACCCTGGCCCTTCATTCCAGAAAATATGCCCACAAGATCCCGTTTATAGTAAAGATTAATCATAACGAACTGCTGACCTATCCCAACAAATATGATCAAATCATGTTCGGGTCGGTAAAAGATGCGTGGAATATGGGAGCAGTAGCTGTTGGCGCTACCATATATTTCGGAGCCAAAGAATCAAACCGTCAGATACAGGAAGTAAGCGAAGCATTTGAACTGGCTCACGAGCTTGGTATGGCCGCTATACTATGGTGCTATACCCGCAATGATGCATTTAAAAAAGATGGGGTAAACTATCATAATGCCACAGACCTGAGCAGCCAGGCAACACACCTCGGAGTCACGCTGCGTGCAGATCTGGTAAAACAGAAACTGCCCGAAAACAACGGAGCATTTAAAGCACTCAATTTTGGCAAATATGATGACCGGATGTATTCAAAACTGTCATCCGATCACCCGATCGATCTGACCCGCTATATGGTAGCAAACTGCTACATGGGAAAGATAGGCCTGATCAACTCTGGTGGCGAATCAGGCGAATCGGATCTGACCGATGCAGTAAAAACCGCTGTAATCAATAAAAGAGCCGGAGGTATGGGGCTTATCCTTGGCAGAAAAGCGTTTCAGCGCCCCTTTTCCGAAGGAGTAAAATTGCTTCACAATGTACAGGACGTATATCTTACTGAAGAAATCACCCTGGCATAAATACATACAGTTTTCAAAAAAGATCGATCTAAACGCATTATTTTAAATACAAGGCATGACTTGGTTTCAACGTAAAGAAAAAGGTATAATCACACCGACCGAGCTGAAAAAGGAAGTTCCAGACGGACTATGGCATCAGTGCCAGGAATGTAAAGCCGTCTTCCTGACAAGCGAACTGGTGGAAAACGCGTACACCTGTACCCAATGTAATTATCATACCCGCATCGGGTCGGCTGAGTATTTTGAGATACTGTTTGACGACAACCAGTTTACCGAACTGGATAAGGATATGATTTCCGGCAATCCTCTCGAATTTGAGGACTCTCAGCCATATCCGGATCGTGTAAAAGCCAGCCGCAAAAAAACCGGTCTTAATGATGCGGTCCGTACCGCTTACGGTGAGATGAACGGATCAACGATTGTGATATCCTGCATGGATTTCAAATTTATCGGAGGTTCCATGGGATCAGTAGTGGGCGAAAAAATAGCACGCGGTATTGACAAAGCCCGCGAGCTGAAAGTGCCTTTTCTGATGATTTCCAAATCGGGCGGTGCCCGTATGATGGAAGCTGGTTTCTCACTGATGCAGATGGCCAAAACCTCTGCCAAACTGGCGCTGCTGGATAAAGAGGGGCTTCCCTATATATCCCTGATGACAGATCCTACTACGGGTGGTGTTACTGCTTCATTTGCCATGCTTGGCGACTTTAATATTGCTGAACCGGGTGCTCTCATCGGCTTTGCAGGACCAAGAGTAATCCGTGAAACGATCGGAAAAGATCTTCCTAAGGGCTTCCAAAGTGCAGAATTTCTGCTGGAACATGGTTTCCTGGATTTTATCATTGATCGTAAAGAACTAAAAAATCAACTGTCCGGCCTGCTTTCCATGTTGAAAAAAGGCTAAAAAAAGACACTGTATAAAAATAGACAGCCGAACGGAAGGCCATATCTGGCTTTAGCCCGTTCGGCTGTCTTTTTATTCCCCTGCATAGTAAACGCACTCTCCTATCGCTTTATTTTACAGGATTAGACCCAAGATTAACTATCCACAAATTTTTAGATTATTTCAATCAATCACTGGATGGAGTTTGAAAGCCTAAAGCTCAACGATCGCAATGCGACTGTCAAGGGGAACTGAGTTTATCGAAACCCGGGGATTTGAGAGTCTCAGCCACATAGTTGCCTGAGTTCTCGGAGGCAAAGGGATCGCATCCTGCAACCAGTGAAGCTTATTCTCTTTATGTATTTGCTATGAGGAAAATGTCATCAATCATTTAACAATATAGCATATTAATACGCCTTTCTTATAAACTGCATAATGTACTTTTGCGGGATTAATATGCTCTATGCATTGACTTTTCGGCACGTAGCATTTATCCGGCAATCTGTCTACTTCCAGGGGTATATTCTAAATTCATATTTCTGACACCTAACTATCGGGCATAAAAAAAGCCCCTTTCGGGGCTTTCTTCATATAACAGAAGTCATAATTATAGTTTAGAGCAAGCATCGATACAGTTAAGATCTTCAAATGCACCTTTTAGCCTGCTAACCATGCTTTCTTCTCCTTTTCTCAACCACACTCTGGGATCGTAATGCTTTTTGTTAGGGCTGTCCGGACCATCAGGATTTCCGATTTGTCCTTGCAGATACGCTTCTTTTGCTTTATAGTTTTTCAATACGCCTTCCCAGAATGACCATTGCATATCAGTATCAATGTTCATCTTGATCGCTCCGTAGCTGATCGCCTCACGGATTTCCTCTCTGCTGGAACCAGAACCACCATGGAATACAAAGTCCAATGGTTTCTCTGCTGACAGACCAAAACGCTCTCTTACGTAATCCTGAGAATTTTTAAGGATCTTCGGCTCTAGTTTTACACTACCAGGATTGTATACACCATGTACGTTTCCAAATGCTGCTGCAATAGTAAAACGATTGCTTACCTTGCTGAGAATCTCATAAGCATAAGCAACTTCTTCGGGCTGAGTATATAGTCTTGACTTATCTACGTCAGAATTATCTACACCATCTTCCTCACCACCAGTTACTCCAAGCTCGATCTCAATGGTCATACCCATTTTGTTCATACGCTCAAAGTACTCTTTGCTGATTTCAAGGTTTTCTTCGATAGGCTCTTCAGAAAGATCAAGCATATGCGAAGAGAACAAAGGTCTACCATTTACTTTGTAGTAGGCCTCTCCCGCAGTAAGAAGACCATCAATCCACGGAAGCAGATTTTTGGCAGCATGGTCTGTATGAAGAATTACCGGTACTCCGTAAAACTCTGCCATCTGATGCACATGATATGCAGCAGAAACAGCTCCTGCTATAGCCGCACGCTGATTTTCGTTAGAAACAGTTTTTCCCGCATAAAATACTGATCCACCATTTGAAAGCTGAATAATCACAGGTGAATTAACGGATTTCGCACACTCAAGAACCGCATTGATAGAGTTGGTTCCTATAACATTTACAGCTGGCAGGGCAAATTGATGTTTCTTAGCAGCCTCAAAGATTTCCTGAACCCTGTCGCCACTAATAACTCCTTTTAGTGATGATTTATTTACGCTTTCAATCATAGGTGTAAAGTACTAATTATGTTTAAAGGGCTAAATATACATAAATGGACAGGATTATTGAAGACAATAGGGAAAAACCTTTTATTTTCGGCATTTATCCGCCCCCTATCATAATCACTCCTGCCTCTCCGGGAGTTATATTTTCAGTCTCTGTTCACATTTTACCGGCTTTTGGTATCATCGTGTGTACGAATATTGTACTCGTCTCTCCTGTCTACGGCAGCTACCCGTCTTTTGTATCGCTCCCGAAGGTCTCTCTCATCTTCTGCATTGAGACTGTAGCCTTTGATATCTTCATCATCTTCATATACCATAATCAAATCAGCCAGCTGATCGCCAAATCGCGGCAAATCTTCGTATACAAAATGCCAGATTGGATTCCTGTCCAGTTCCAGGTAGTGATCCATACCGGCATATTGCAGTCCTTTGAGCACATCCCAGTCAAAATCTCCATGGTTGTCCTTAAACTCATCGGTAAGTAATGCCGCTGCTCCGCCTATTTGCGCCAGTTGCGCGAAAACTGCTTCCTGCACCTGTTCCTGCCTGGAAAATTCGGTCTGACTGGAGAATTCTGTATACCCTACGATTTCCCGGATAGAATCCCGGATATCAATCAACCTGATAATATCTTCCTCTTTTATTGCCATCTCCTCTTCCTTTCTTATCTAAATATCTTGTCCTACTAAAAAAACATATATGAGCAACAGCAAAGTTCACTCCCATAACTGAGAACCGTACTAATCGGCCAAACAAAAAAAGCCGTCCGGCAGGACAGCTCTTTTTAAAACCCAGATTGTAATTTTTTTCTATTCTATGCCTCTTGCCTGAGTTGTGCCTTTACTTTAAAATCAACTCCTTTGAGGGCTTTAGCTACCGGACAGTTCTTTTTGACTTCATCTACATGTTTCTGAAAGATGGCCGGATCCATCCGCTCCACATCAGCATCTACATTGACCTCGATCCGGGTTATAGTAAATCCATCGCTTGATTTCTCAAGAAGAACCTTATCGCTGGTATGTATTTTTTTAACCTTAAACCCATCAGAGCTTAGCGCATTGGCGAGAGCCATAGAAAAGCAGGATGCATGAGCGGCAGCAATCAGTTCTTCCGGGTTAGAACCCTTACTCTCCCCGAAACGGGTAGCAAAACTATACGAAGCTTCTTTGACAATTCCGCTCTCGAGCGAAAATTTTCCTTCGCCTTCCTTGAGATTTCCTTTCCAGACAGCGTCCGCTTTTTTCTGAATCATAACTATTCCGTTTAGTTAAATGAAAAATTCAAATCTGATTCCATATATTGTAAATGTATTTCCCAAACAAGAACGGAACGGATTTTGTTTAGGAGTACCTTGAATTCTATCTATAATCTTCAACACTATAATTACAAAATTATGGCAACACTAAGACTCGGAGATGTGGCTCCCGATTTTACCGCAGAAACCACAGAAGGCTCGATCAGTTTTCACGAATGGATTGGAGATAAATGGTGTGTATTATTTTCGCACCCTGCTGACTTTACACCTGTGTGTACTACAGAGCTGGGCATGGTTTCCCGCTATAAAAATGAATTTATCAAACGTGATACAAAAGTAATCGCGGTAAGTGTAGACCCTCTTGATTCTCATAAAGGGTGGATAAAAGATATCAATGAAACACAAAGCTGCAATGTGGACTACCCGATTATCGCGGATTCTGACCGTAAAGTGGCTACTCTCTATGATATGATCCACCCAAATGCCAATGAAACCTTTACTGTACGTTCGGTTTTTATCATAGGACCAGATAAAAAGGTTAAGCTTACGCTTACTTATCCGGCTTCTACCGGAAGAAATTTTGATGAAATACTAAGGGTTATCGACTCTCTGCAGCTGACTGCCAAATACTCAGTGGCAACTCCGGCCAACTGGAAAGACGGTGAGGATGTAGTAATCGCTCCGGCAATAAAGAATGAAGATATTCCTGCCAAGTTCCCGAAGGGTCACAAAGAAATAAAACCCTATCTGCGCACCACTCCGCAGCCTAATAAGTAATCTGTCAAAAACCCCGGATATCCGGGGTTTTTGTTTTTGTAACGAGGGAATTGTCCTATTTTACCCTGCAAATTGTCCTATTTACATCCCTTCAAATTACGTTTTCATTTTAACTTCGCATATCAGATCATTATACAGCTCATATAACTGAATGAGATCAGAAACACTTAAAAAAAGCTACAGCCATGAACTCTGCTATCCAGGACTACAATGATTTGCGATCAGGCGTAGAAAAAGACATATGTGATATATTGGCATATGAGATCAGCAATTGCCTGCCCGATGCAGAACACAAAATATGGCATGCCCATCCTGTATGGTTTCTGGAAGGAAACCCTATAGTCGGATACAGCAAACTAAAAGGCTGCATACGCCTGCTTTTCTGGAGCGGCCAGTCTTTCGAAGAAGAAGATTTGCAAAAAGAAGGCAAATTTAAAGCTGCCGAAGCTCGCTATATTTCCCCTGATCAGATCAACAGGGAGGATCTGCATCGCTGGCTTAAGAAAGCACGGGAAATTCAGTGGGATTATAAGAATCTTATCAAACGAAAGGGAATACTCGAACGATTAAAATAATCCAATGATGAGCACTCAAAAAACGCTACGTGTATGTGAAAAAGGGCACCGGTACTACAAATCTTCGGACTGCCCCTCTTGCCCGGACTGTGAACGCGAACGAGCTCCGGACTCCGGCTTCCTTTCCAAACTCAGCGTTCCGGCAAGACAAGCTCTGGAACATGAAAATATTCTGAACCTGCAACAACTTGCCACATGGTCCAAAAAGGAAGTGCTTGCCCTGCATGGCATTGGTCCTGCTTCAATACCGGTACTTGAAAAAGAACTGGCAGCTACCGGACTTAGTTTCAGAAACGGATAGTACTCCTAACGATTGAAATTTCACACTGTGGAACTAAACTAAGGGTATTGCACTGGACAAAAAATGATTGTCTAATATCCATTATTCCGATAGAAATTTGCTTGAAAAGATATTACTAGATCATTGTATAACATGGCGTTTAACACAACAATATATTCATTTTTGTTATAAGTTAATCCATCAACCCAATGATGTTAAGCCCATTCGCCTGATATTTTTATATTCTAAATAGAAATAATTAATTTGCGCGTTTAATCATTCTTATTCCACCTTAAACAACATATGCAACGTAATAAACACTTTGATGTCATGTTATTCATTGGCATCGTAATGGTAGTAATGGGGCACAATTACGTTCCATCTGATTTTATTTTTTACAAGCCATATACATTCCACATCCCTCTCTTCTTTTTTATTTCAGGATACTTCTTTAAAGTGCGCACAACATTGAAAGACAAAAAGAAATGGATATTATACAAGGTAAAAAATCAGTTATTATTGTACTTCATTTATAATTTAGTCTTTAGTCTTATAGATCTATTGACCGGTTATTTCTTCCTTAACACTGTTAGGGAAGATTTTTTATTTTCTTTTTTTGTCAGACCTTTTATAGATGGACATCAATATGGTCTCTTCATTCCTGGCTGGTTTTTGATTCAACTTTTTTTAGCAAATGTCGTACTTCAATTACTCATTTGGAAATCCACTACTGCTCTAAACTGGTTTTATTTTCTTTTTTCCCTATTCCTTAGTTTATATTCTATGACATTAGGACTTGAAGGGTTGCAGGGATTCGACCTAATTCTTGTGAGAACAAGTATGGCAATTTTTTATATGATGCTCGGGCGCATGTTTTCTCTTTACGAGAGCATCATCATACCATATATCGTCAGATTTCCATTCGTTATACTTATGTTTCTAACAATTAATATTCTAGGAACCTATGGTGGTAATACTGAATTTTCAATGGTATGGGGTAATGTCCATAATAATTATGTTTGGGTTCCATTACTTTCTTCATCATTGATATTGATCATGGTATATATTCTGGCATACTATATCAAAGATTATATTAAAGACGATTCATTTATTCTGAAAATAGGGCAAAACTCATTTCATATAATGATATGGCATCTAACAATTTTTACAATAATCAAAGGTATTCTGGTAATTCTTGGAATGGCATACTGGGGTGATTTGTTGGGAATATATAATGCTCCCAACGCCAGCAATATATGGTTTATATACCAGATTGGAGGATTAGTAATCCCTGTAATAATCATTGAGAACATAAAAAAAATATCTACTTACAAGCTCTTTACTTTCTCAACATCAAAATTAGCTAGCTTTATTATATTGATATTGTTTACATTCTTTATTACCTCTTGTACCACAAAAAACACACTGGAGAAAAATGAAACACTATTTATTTATGATTATTTAATATCTAGTAACAGAATGTATAAACTAGTTCTTCAGGAAGACGGCAATCTTGTTATATATGATATAAAAGGAGAAGTCGTTTGGGGATCAAATACGGCTAATGGATTGATTAAGAAATGCATTTTTCAGGAAGACGCAAATCTTGTATTATATGATAATAACAACGTCCCTTACTGGGCGTCCCATACCATTAGTGATAAACAATCCAGAGTAATTCTGGAGGATGATGGAAAACTGACAATTTATCTGGAAGAAAAAGCGATATGGTCCAACGGACAGCTATTGAAAGAATAAAGTAAAAACTGCGCATTTCTTTCAAAATTGCAGTTTTTGACCTCTGCTTCCTCAAAAATCATCAGGCATACAATTCCTTCTTTTAAGTATTTGTATACCTGATTCGAACTTACAGAAAGAGATTTCTTCTCTATTGGATCATGGCCTCATACAATATTTCAATTGTATGACGGGCTGTCTTGCCTGTACCATCATGAATCTGATGACGGCAGCTGGTACCGGGAGCCGCAATCAGCGTCTCTTCAGAAGCGCTGCGCACAGCCGGAAATAACACCAGCTCTCCAACCTGCATGGATACATCGTAATGCTCCTTTTCATAACCAAAGGATCCGGCCATTCCGCAGCAACCGCTCGGAATCACTTCTACCTTATAGTTAGCAGGTATGGACAGCATTTTCTGGCTAAACGCTACGGAAGAAAGCGCCTTCTGATGGCAGTGCCCGTGTAGTTTAACAGTCTTCGGCACATCGGTGAAACGATCAGCAGAGATTCTGCCTTTTTCAAATTCTGATGATAAAAACTCATCGACCATAAAAGCACAGGAAGCAATCTTACGGGCAGCTTCCTTGTCAGAAACCAGTGGCGGATATTCATCCCTGAAGGACAATATCGCCGAAGGTTCGATACCCAGCAACGGAGTGCCGGGAGTAATAATATCTTTGAGCGCAGCAACATTTTTCTCTGCGATTTTTTTGGCCTGGCGCACCAGCCCTTTGGACAGATAGGTACGGCCACTTTCCAAATGCAGGGGAAGCTCTACCTGGTAACCAAGTCCGGTAAGCAGTTTTATTGCGGTAATACCCAGATAGGTTTCATTGTAATTGGTATACTCATCACAGAAAAGATATACCTTGGATATCGGACTGGCAGGCTGCAGGGATTTCAGATTTTTCTTTGCCCAACGACGCAGAGTCACCGGAGAGAGCGCAGGCAAAGGTCTCTTGGTAGACATGCCCAATATCCTTTTGAGAACAGAGCCGGTCAATGCATTGTTCTGAACAAAATTGGCCAGCCATGGCCAGTAGGTATTAAGGGCATTGATCCTGGAAATATTGGCGATCATCCATGAACGGAAAGGTACTCCGTTGGCATCATAGTAATTCTGCAAAAACTCTGCTTTGAGCGTAGCTACATCCACATTGCTCGGACATTCTGATTTACAGCCTTTGCAAGACAGGCAAAGATCCATCACATCATAAATCTCTTTATGATTAAACGCATTCGTTTTTTCTGAACGGGTCAGAAACTCTCTCAGGATATTGGCTCTGGCGCGGGTAGTATCCTTTTCGTTACGGGTAGCCATATAGCTCGGACACATTGTTCCGCCGATCTTGTGTGACTTGCGACAATCTCCGGAACCGTTGCATTTTTCAGCCATACGCAAGATCCCACCGGTCTCCGCGAAATCAAATACTGTATCGAAACTTCTGGTTTTCTGCCCTGACTCGTAACGCAGGCTTTCATTCATTTTTGGCGCATGAACGATTTTGTTGGGGTTAAAGATATTTTCAGGATCCCAGGCATTCTTGAGATCGCAGAGTATCTTATAGTTTTTTTCTCCCACCATCTTGGAGAGGAACATACCACGTACCCGTCCATCTCCATGTTCACCGCTGAGCGATCCTCTAAACTGCTTGATAAGATCCGCTACATCACTGGTAATTTTATAATACAGCTCTCTGTCTGCCGGATCTTTGAGATTGAGCAAAGGACGCAGATGCATTTCTCCATCACCAATATGCGCATAAAAAACTGCGTCTTTGTCGTATTTTTTCAAAATCGCCTTAAACCCTTTGGTATACTCCAGCTGATCGTAGACACTGACCGCAGTATCTTCGATACAGGCTACAGCTTTTGTATCCGGGTCTCCCGGCACATTGGCCAGCAATCCAAGACCGGCTTTGCGAAGTGCCCAGATTTTTTTTACATCTGCGCCATAAATCACCGGAAAATGAAAGCCAAGATTCATGCTCCGCAAGTGGGCTTCCAATGACGCCGCAATCTGTTCGATTTCCTCCCGGCTGTCCCGGGCAAATTCTACTACGATTACAGCTCCGGGATCTCCCTGTATGAAAAAACGATTCTTTTTTTGTTCAATATTAGTCTTGGTGCATTCCAGGATTTTATCATCCAGCAATTCAATAGCTCCTGGCTTAAACTTAAGCGCTTCAACTGTTGCCTGACAGGCTTGTTCGACTGTATCCAGATGAATCGCCACGACTCCCTCAATAACAGGAGGCAGATCTACCAGATTTAATTTTATTTCAGTAGTAAATGCCAGCGTACCCTCAGAACCAGCCAGCAGCTTACAAAAATTAAACATGGGTTTTCCGGCTGTGTATTTGCTGGTCTCAAGCAATTCATCGATGGCATAGCCGGTATTTCTGCGCCGTATTTCCGGTTTGGGAAACTGATCGCGTATTTCCCTCTGTATTTCCGGATTTGATAACGTCTGATCTATAAAACGATAGACTTCTCCTTCCAGCGTCTGAAGCTGTTTTTTTTCTTCAAACGTTGTCGCATCAACTTCCTTAAATAGGACTTCATTGCCATCTGCCATTATGGTTTTCAGCTCCAGTACATGATCTCTGGTGGTGCCATACAAAATAGAATGTGCTCCGCAGGAGTTATTACCCACCATACCACCAAGCATACAACGTGTGGAGGTACTTGTCTCCGGTCCAAAGAAGAGCCCGAAGGGCTTAAGATGCATATTCAGCTCGTCCAGTACCACGCCCGGTTGCAGACGTACCCATTTTTCCTCCTTATTTACTTCCAGAATGGATGTCATGTATTTGGATACATCGACTATGATACCCTTGCCTACAACCTGCCCACCAAGAGATGTTCCCGCAGTGCGGGGAATCAGTGATGTTTTATGCGAACGGGCAAACTGTACCAGTTTCATAATATCCTCAGCTGATCTGGGTCTGGCTACTGCCAGTGGCACCTCCCTGAAATCGGAAGCATCAGTAGCATATAACCGCCGGTACATCTCATCGGTAAACAAATCTCCTTCCAGAGACTTTTTCAATTCTTCTAATTTTGCAAGCATCGGTTAGTATGTGATCGTATTGTTGCGAATTCTCAAATTTACAAGAAAGATAGATGCTATTCTGATAAAAATCGGGGAAATAGTAAATTGCAGCGGCTTTTTTACAAAAAACGTTCTGAGTCGATGAATTCCCTGTACTTAACAAGCGTTTTTAATCAGTCTGACTCACTATCAATACTAAATTTTCAATAACCTTCGGAAATGAAAATCAAGCATTACATTACTTTTCTTGCAGTATCGGCGATACTGCTTTTCCCCTTAATTACGTATTCCGGCAATCCCACATTGTCAGACAGCAGTAAGATCAGCTTTATTACCTGTGGTTCCGGCGATGAGCTCTACTCCACATTCGGTCATTCAGCAGTCCGTGTATATGATCCGCAAAACGAAATGGACCTGGTTTTCAATTATGGGACATTTGATTTCAGTGATCCTGAGTTTTATTCCAAATTTGTCCGGGGCAAATTAAAATATTTTCTTTCCGTAGCTCATTTTGAGGATTTTCTTGAGGATTATGTATACGAAAACCGGTCTGTATACGAGCAGGTACTGAATCTGTCGACAAAAGACCGCAATGCCGTATTTGAGTATCTGAAAGAAAATTATAAAGAAGAAAACCGCTTTTATCTATATGATTTCTTTTTTGACAACTGCTCCACCCGGGAGCTGGATATACTTGAGGATGTACTGCAAACAAGGCTGATATATCCTTCGACAGTTCAGGAGATCTCAGACAGTTCCTTTCGGCAGCTTACGGATCCTTATCTTACCGGCATGCCCTGGTCCGATTTTGGAATTGATCTTGGCTTGGGAAGTCCTACTGACCGCAAAGCCCGATATGTGGAATATGCCTATCTCCCGGACAAATTAAAAGATCTGATTGCTGTATCGGGCATTCGTCATGGTGATACACTTAAGCCGCTCGTAAAGGAGAGCTCTTTCCTGTTTACGAGTACCGCTGTATCTGATGCTGCAAGCATCTCAATTACTGACCCGCTGAGTTTGACCCTGATTTTATTGGGGATAGGAGTTGTATGTACTCTATTTGGGCTCAGGAATGATCATTACTGGTCATGGCTGGACAGAATCCTGTTTCTGATTGTCGGTCTTACCGGATGTCTTCTTACCTTTCTCTGGTTTGGCACAGATCATACGGCTACTGTATGGAATTACAATCTTCTCTGGGCATTACCTACTCATGTCCTGTTTGCTTTGGTACTTAAAAAGATTCGCTATTCGTCCTTATGCCGTTATTATCTGATGATCACCATAATTGGTTGTTTTGCCGCGATACTAGTCCGAATGGCTGGTATACAGCTTATACACACAGCGACATTGCCACTAATAGTGCTTATCTTATTGCGATCAGTCGTAATGTTGTATGGGAGATCGAGAAAACCACACAAACGCTACTATTGAGATACAACTTTTTCCAGAATATTGGATGTTTCAGATTGCTCACATAAAAACAAAAGGCTGCCTGTCAGGCAGCCTTTTGTTTTTATTTCTTTTCTGGCCTTAATTACTTCCAGCCACCACCCAGTGCTCTGTACAGATTGATTACCGCCACAAACTGGTCCTTTCGGGTATTGGTCAGCTCAATATTGGCCTGCAGAACATTACGCTGGGCCATTATAACTTCAAGATAGGACGCATAGCCGGCTGTAAATAAATCGTTGGAAATAGCAATAGCGCCAGACAGCTCATCAACCTCTTCTTTTTTATAATCATAGGATTGCGCATAATTATCTATAGCAGACATACTGGTATACACCTCCTCAAAAGCTGTAAGTACGGTTTTTTCATACTGGGCAAGCTCTGTATTTCCTTCGGCAATCCGCTGTTTATAGGCAGTTCGCAGCTCATAGCGGTTAAGCAACGGAGTAGTCAGCCCACCTACCACGTTGTACGCAACGGAAGCAGGAATATCAAATAATACTCCGGCTCTGAATGCATTAAGTCCGGCATTGGCAGAAATCGTCAGCGATGGATAAAAAGCCGCTCTGGCAGAAGCAATATCCTCCCTGGCAGCCAGCAGACTAAACTCTGCCTGACGGATATCAAGGCGGTTCACCAATAACTCCGATGGTATACCGGTAGTAATCTGATCCGGTAGTATCTGTTCATTAATAGGAGCTCCCCTTTCAATTTGTTGAGGCAGTCTGCCCATCATGCGGTTCAGCAGATTCTCTGTATGAATAATCTGCTGCCGGACCATTATTCCAAGACTTCGTGTATTCAGCAGCTGGGCAGCAAACTGCTTTACAGCAAGCTCTGTAGCTCGTCCTGCTTCTTTCTGGAGTGCAACCACCTCTACGGCATTTTCCTGCAATCTGATATTTTCCTGTATAATTCTCAGTTCATTATCATATGCCAGCAATTCATAATATAAGGTCGCTACTTCAGCAATCAGTGCTGTCTTTACGAAATGCATACCACTTTCGCTTGCAAGTAATCTCGCGGCAGCAGCTCTTTTTCTTTTCCGAAGCTTCCCCCAAAGGTCAATTTCCCAAGAAGTTCTCAGGCCCGCAAAATAATCCGGAACAGGATTGGGAATGATTCTGTCTCCATCAACGTATTCAGAAAAATTGGTATCGTAGTTTCCCACCCCGTCAATCGTATAATCACCAAAGCGCCTGAGTCCGCCAGCCAGTTCCAGATCCAGATTTGGAAGCAACGCTCTCTTGTAATAAAAACGGCTGGCTTCCACCATCTTTACCCGTTGCAGGGCTATTGCCATATCCGGATTATTCTGGATGGCAGTTTCAATAAGGGACCGTAAAACAGGATCCTTAAAAAAGTCATTCCATTTTACATCTGCAGCAGAGGCTGAACCCTGCTCCTGTCCAAATGTATCAGGGACCGCAATCCGGGATGAAAGAGTTACTCTTTCGCCAATTTTACATCCGGAGAGACATACTGCCATCAGGCAGGTCACAAACAAAAACCGTTTGCTGTTAAACATTTAAGCTACTATTTTATCAATTAGAAATTAAAATTATACAACCTCTTCATGGACCTTCCTGCGATTTTTTCTTTTTTCACCCGCTGAAGCCAGTAGTACAAACAGTCCCGGGATCAGGATAACTCCGAAGATCGTTCCGGCAATCATTCCGCCTACAGCAGAAATACCGATTGACTGGTTTCCGATAGCACCGGCTCCGGAGGCAAGACATAAAGGAATCAATCCGGCAATAAATGCGAATGATGTCATAAGGATAGGACGTAAACGCGAAACTGCGCCTTCCTTTGCAGCTTCAAGGACTGATAATCCTTCCTTATTCCTCTGAATAGCAAATTCTATGATAAGGATAGCGTTTTTTCCCAACAATCCTATAAGCATAATAAGAGCGACCTGCGCATAAATATTATTTTCGAGACCTGCGAGTTTCAAACCCAGGAATGCTCCGAAAATACCTGTCGGCAGAGAAAGAATAACCGGCAATGGCAAAAGAAAGCTTTCATATTGAGCCGCCAGAAGAAGATAAACAAAAATAAGGCATACCATGAATATGAAGATTGTCTGATTTCCGGAAAGAATTTCCTCACGGGTCATACCTGACCAGTCATATGTAAACCCTTTTGGCAGTTTCTCCTGAGCAACTCTGATAATCGCCTGAATTACATCTCCAGAAGAATAGCCTGGTGCCGGCTCTCCGGTAACCAGGGCCGAAGTAAACATATTGTATCTGGTAAGCTGCTCCGGACCATAAACCCTTTCAAGTCTGGCAAAGCTTTTGAGCGCAACCATCTCCCCTCTCTGGTTTTTCACATGCAAATTGAGGATATCTTCCGGCTTGGCACGAAAAGCAGGCAAGGCCTGTAGCATAACCTTATACATTTGTCCGAAGCGTATAAAGTTGGAAGCATAGTAACTACCTACAAAAGTCTGCAACGTAGACATCGCTTGCGCTACCGTCACGCCTTGTTTTGCTGCCATATCCTGATCCACATGAATAAGATATTGGGGAAAGCTCACATCAAAATTGGTGTAAGAATTCTGGATCTCAGGTGTTTCATTAAGCGCCTTAATAAAATCATCGGTAACCTGAGCCGTATAGGTAAGAGACCCGCTACCGCTTCTGTCTTGCAGCCTAAGCTCAAAACCACTTGAGTTTCCAAAGCCGGGTACAGTTGGCGGAGAGAAAAACTCAATATTGGCATCGGATATCAGTCCGGTCTTTTCTTTCATTTCAAGAATTACATCATTTACGGACTTCGACCGTTTATCCCATGAAGTAAGGTTTATCATACCCATTCCATAAGAAGCTCCGGCTGATTCGGTAATAAGACTATAGCCGGCGAGCGTAGATACGGACTCTACTGCTTCAAGACCCGCGGCCACTGCCTGAATTTTATCCAGCACCACTTCGGTACGCTCTACAGTAGCCCCCACCGGAGTGGTAACATTAACATAGATAATTCCCTGATCTTCGGTTGGTATGAAACCGGTAGGAAGCAAGGTGTTTACACCCCAGGTAGCAACGAAAAAGAACAGTAGCATAAGTAAGGTAACAAGCCGCCGGCTTGCTATAAGGTCTACCAGCTGCTTGTATTTGCCTTCAAGCGCCTCATACCATCTGTTAAATCCGGCAAAGAAACGATTAATAAATCCTCCTTTTGCATGACCGTGCGCATGGGTATTTTTAAGCATAAGCGCACACAAGGCAGGAGTAAGCGTAAGTGCATTGACTCCTGAAATAATGATTGCGATCGCCAGGGTTATGGAGAACTGCTTATAGAATACTCCAACCGGACCGGTCATAAGTGTTACGGGAATAAAGACAGCGGACATAACCAGCGTAATTGCAATGATGGCTCCGCTAATTTCATTCATGGCTTCCAGCGTAGCTTCCTTGGCCGGAAGCAGTTTCTGTGACATCTTGACGTGAACTGCTTCTACCACTACTATGGCATTGTCAACGACTATACCTATGGCCAGCACCAGGGCAAAAAGCGTTAGCAGGTTGATAGAGAAGCCAAAAATCTGCATGAAGAAGAATGTTCCTACAAGAGATACCGGAACGGCAAGCGCCGGTATAAGCGTAGAACGAAAATCCTGTAAAAAGATATAGACAATGATAAATACCAGAAGAAATGCTTCGAAAAGTGTTCTCAATACTTCGCTGATGGAAGCATCCAGGAAACGCGACACATCATAGGCAATGGTGTAACGCATTCCGGGAGGAAATGATGTTTGTTGAAGCTCGGCCATTTTTGACTTTACATTGGCAATAACATCGCTCGCATTGGACCCGGGACGCTGTTTAAGCATGATGGAAGCCGAAGGCTTACCGTCTGCTTTTGAAACCATCGAATAATCCAGAGAGCCGAACTCAATCTCTGCCACATCTTTTAGTTTCAGCATGGATCCATCCGGGTTTGCACGGATAACTATATTTTCATACTGAGCAGGTTCGAAAAGCTTACCGGTATAGCGCAGTACGTATTGCAGCATCTGCGGATCTCTTGCCGAGCTCAATCCTGACTGGCCCGGAGCTGCTTCCACATTCTGATTCCGGATAGCCTCAACAATCTCATCAGGAGAAACTTCGTAGATCGCCATACGATGGGGCTTGAGCCATACCCGCATAGAGTAATCCCTGTTTCCCATAATCTCGGCAAAGCCTACACCATCGATCCTTTTGAGCTCTGCAAGTATATTGATATCGGTAAAGTTGTATACAAACTGCTCATCCATGGTGCTGTCATCACTCAGGATATTCAGATAAAGAAGCATACTGTTTACTTCCTTCTCTGTCATTACTCCTGCTTTAATTACCTCTTCCGGAAGCTCATCAATTACCGTCTGTACTCTGTTTTGCACGTTGACTGCCGCCAGATCCGGATCGGTCCCCACATTGAAAAAGACGGTAATAAGCGTGGTTCCGTTGTTGCTCGTTACGGAAGACATATAGGTCATACCCGGTACTCCGTTGATCGCGCGCTCCAATGGGGTAGCAACTGCTTTTGCGCATACTTCGGCATTAGCACCTGTATATTTTGCCGTAACTGTTACTGAAGGAGGGACGATATCCGGAAATTGGGTAACCGGAAGCTCAAACATGGAGAGCAGTCCCAAAAAGGTAATGATCAACGATATTACCAGGGATAAAACCGGTCGGTGTATAAATATATTGAACATGTCTGTGTTCTTCTGTTGAGTAGGCGATTCCTGATTTGAGTTAAAGTTTTTATTTCTGAAGCTGATGAATTATTTCCTGTTTGGATTACCCGGTTTAAATGATACCTGAAAAAGACTATCCAGGGAGACTGGCATAGGATCTACCATTGATCCGTCTTTTATCCCCTGTAGCCCTTCGTACACCACCGTTTCACCTTTGTCAAGACCTTCTTCTACCAGAAAGAAATAAGAGATTCTTGATTTGGGAACAAAACTTTTCATGGACACCTCATTCTTTTCATTGACTACATAGACAAAGTTCTTATCCTGAATTGCAATAGCTGCTTTCTGAGGCAGAATAAGCGCGTCTTTGATAGTATTAGTAAGTCTGATCCGGCCCGTAGAGCCATGCTTCAGAATTTTTTCAGGATTGGGAAACTGAGCTCTGAACGCCATAGAGCCAGTGCCGGCAGCAAATTCACCCTCCATGGTCTGAACTTTGCCTTTGGAGGTATATTTTGAACCATCTGCCAGAATCAGTTCCACAAAATCATGATTGAGCTTTCCATCCTTCCTTTTGCTCTTTGCATACTCCAGATATTCCTTTTCTGACACCTCAAAATATGCATACATTGAACTAATATCGGAAACGGTTGTCAGCAGTGTTCCCTCAGCAATGAGACTACCGGTTTTCAGAGGAATCCGGCTGATAACGCCATTGTAAGGAGCTTTTATGCTTGTATAGGATAATTTAAGCTGTGCATTGGTATAGACAGATCTGGCTTCGTCTATCTTTGCCTTAGCGGCTTTTAGCCTTGCCTCTGCCACATCCAGCTCAGATTCGGATATAACACTTTTCTCGACAAGAACTTTTGTACGATCAACTTCAAATCCAAGGGCCTTGGCCTCGGCTATCTCTGTTTCCAGAATTGCCCTGGCTTTTGCAAGCTGAGCTTTGTACTCATCATCATTAATTTTAAAAAGCAATTGCCCCTTACGGACCTCCTGCCCTTCGTCCACATATATGTGATCAAGGTAACCATCAACTCTTGCCCTGATTTCAACATTCTGCACTGCCTGAATATCGGTCACGTATTCATGATGCATGACAACATCTTTTTCGATCAGTTCTGTCACAGGCACTTTTCTGGCCGTCTCCGCTTCTTTATTGTTTTCAGTATCGTCACACGCCGAAAAGCTAAATCCTGCCATTAGCAGAATCAATACAACATCCTTTTTCATTTAAGTCTTTATAGTTTTTTAATTATGATGGTCCCTGATTGGTCAATACTCTAAATTTATCAGAGTATACCTGAAATGTATGAGTAATCTCATCCTGTAGTTAATGTCAGAGCCGGAAGAATATTGGAATATGAATAAAAAAGAAAACATACCTGGTTTTTGATTATTTCCTGATATAATCAAAAACCAATAATCTTTTCAGTCATCCTGACTATTTCTAACCGATCAAAGTAAACCTTACAAGTTATAAAGTTTTATTTAAATAATATAGAGCAAAAATAAATATAACATATCCGGATAATACAATTGTTTTTATAATAAAAAGAATAATAACCGGGTCAATAACACACTTCCTTTTCCACAAACGAAGTGATTTAGATTATTATCCCTTAATTCTAAAATCATGTGCGTTGTTTGTTTATAATGGCTGAAAGCAAATCCGATTACTTCATAAATAAGTCCAGCAGTTGAAACATGCTGCCTGACCTTTTAACCCGGTTTTTTCATCCGACAAATTCCACAAAGCTACATTTTCTATTCTAAAGCTCCGTCCGCTTTTATCAACACGGATACCGGAATATTCCGATGAATAACCATGTTCTGCAACTTCGGCCAGAAACCGGTTACGGTCCTTTTGCTGATCAGGAGCCGCAGATAGTCTTGAAGGAAGCCCGAGAAACTCTTCCCAGGAGTATCCCCACAAATCCTGAGCTCTCTGATTGGCATAGATAAAAACAGGATCGGTCCCTCCATTATGGGCAAGTACTACAAGAGGTGACTGATACAATAATCTGCTCAGCTCATATACGTCAGTTACGGGCTGTACAAGGTATTGCTTAAAAAAAAGGTGATGGCTTTGATTAATTATCTGGCTATACCTTACAGCATTCATTTCAAGATATGGCTGCATAAAAAATTATGCGTGGATTTTCTGATTAAAGTTTGTAAAATTGCCCCAATTTAAAAATATCAATCTCAAATGTCTATACGTAAATTAATCGATTTTATTATCGTAAGTTTTGTATGCATGGGATCAGCAGCCTATGCTCAGCTGCCGGATACCATGGCCGCCCCCAAAATAAAATACTGGAAAGTATACGGATCGGGTTCACTTCAATTCAATCAGATCAATCTGAGTAACTGGGCTGCCGGCGGAACAAACAGCGTAAGTATGGTCTCCAACATTTCACTCGGGGCAAACTACAATCGTGGCAAATCCAGATGGGAAAATCTGCTTCAGTTTGATTATGGACTGCTAAAAAACGAAGATCTTCCATTCAGAAAGAACCTGGATGTTCTGAATTTCTCCACTAATTACAGCTACAAGCTGTATAATGATTTTCGAATCACGGCTTTTACTACATTGCTTTCTCAGGTTGCTCCCGGATTTAATTACGCCAATGATCCCCAGGGAGACGACTATATTTCCAATTTTCTTGCTCCGGCATTTATTCAGCAAGGTATAGGTTTGGAGTATGTAAGGGACACTGTTGCCTTCAGCCTTATTCTCTCTCCTCTGGCAGTAAAGCATACCCTTGTACTTGATGACGGAGTTGATCCTGTAACTTACGGCGTACTGTCCGGAAGATCCCGTCATGAATTTGGTGCGTTTATGAAAGCCAGTATCCGGAGAGAGATTCTCAAAAATATTATTTTCAGCTCTGATGTTACACTTTTCTCTAATTATCTGGACAAGCCGCAAAATATCGATGTAATCTATCTCGGAAAACTGGATATCGTAGCCAACAAATACATTACTATGTCATTCAGTATAAATCTGATTTATGATGACGATGTTCTGATTCCTGTATATGGTGATCCAAACGGAACAGGCGTCGAGGAACAAATCGGAAGCCGGCCGGCTTTGCAGATCAGACAGGCTTTTGGTGCAGGACTTTCTTATAAATTCTAATTCAGTTTCTATTCAAAAAATATTATGAGCTCATTATCCATACCGGTAGTTGATCTGGCAGACTTTTATAAGGATCCCGAAGCCAATAAACTCTTTATATCCACTCTGGGCAAAGCATTTGAAGAAGTCGGTTTTGTTGCAGTTAAAAATCACCGGCTGGATGATGAGCTTGTATCTTCCCTGTATAAACAATGTCAGTCATTTTTTGAGCTACCTGATGAGATAAAGAAAAAATACGAAATAGAAGGGCTGGCAGGTCAGCGAGGTTATACAGGTAAAGGAAAAGAGCACGCGAAGGGTCGGAATACCGGTGATCTGAAGGAGTTTTATCATATAGGTCAAGAAGTAACCGACAATGATCCTGTTGCCAGTCAGTATCCTGCCAATATATGGCCAGACGAAACAGAGCAATTCAGGAAATACACTCTTGAAGCATATCGGAAACTGGAGCATACCGGAAAAGATTTGCTTCAGGCAATCGCTGTGTTTTTGAATCTCCCTCAAAATTATTTTGAAAAGGATGTACATAACGGTAATAGTATTCTCCGGGCCATCCACTATTATCCGATTGAAAATCCTGCTGATGTACCAGCTGATGCTGTCAGAGCGGCTCAGCATGAGGATATAAATCTGATAACGCTCTTAATGGGTGCCAGCGCAGAAGGTCTCGAAATACTAAATAATCAGGGTCACTGGGTAGCCGTAACAGCGCTGCCGGGACAAATTGTTGTAAATGTTGGCGATATGTTGTCCAGACTTACCAATAACCGGTTGAAATCTACCACACACAGGGTGGTAAATCCACCAAAGGAAAAAATGCATTTATCAAGGTACAGCATTCCGTTTTTTATGCATCCCAAACCTTCCATGGATTTAAGTTGTCTTAACAGTTGTATTGATGAAAACCATCCAAAAAAATTTGCTGATACAACTGCCGGTGAATACCTCACTGAAAGGCTACGTGAGCTTGGGTTGTTAAAATAGCCGAATCCGTTTTGCTGCTGCTCTACATCTCCGTCCCGTTGATTTCTGTATAATAAATAATTTTCGCGTAGCGGGCGACTTTCTGAATTTTTCTATTCACCGACATAATAAAAAAGGCAGTTCGCGAATGAACTGCCTTTTTTATTATAACCACTTCCTTCTTCTATCTTACCATCCCCAGTCATCAGATCCCTGATTGTCTGAGTCATCTCCATTATTGTTATTATCTATATTCTCGTCATCCTGGAGACCGCCATCATCATAACCTCCATCTTCAGGATAATCATCTCCCGGTAAAGGCTGATATCGGCTCGGAGCGGGGTCTTTTCTGCGTTTTTTCGGATAATCCGTTCCTTTTGGTCCGGTATACTCTTCAGGTGGCGGAAGCGAGCGCTTCTTTTTGCGTATACGGGGAGCGGTCGGTGTCACCTGCAATTTCATACCAATAGTAGCATAAGCATCTACCGAAGAACGATCGCTTCTCAACGAGATGCCATCCAGATGATCAGTCAGAACAAAACGATAGATCAGTTCGGGCATAATGCTTACACGATGCGAAAACCAGATCTGAAAACCAATACCCAAAGGAAAGGTAATCGCATTCTTTACATAGCCCAATGAAGCTGTATCATTTGCCATAAACGGCAACGCCGGATTAACAATGTACGTTCCGTTCAGAGAATGCACGTAACCTACTCCTGCAGTAATATACGGGCGTACATTATATGGCTTATCTCTGAGCTGCCCATGTCGGGTTACTTTTTTATCCACAAGCAGGAACCGGGCATACGCGTCAAATTGAATAACAGGATGTTCAAATGCAAATCCCAGGTTGTCGGCACGCTCTCCTTTCAGGTTTGCATACCCCAACTCTGCCCCAAAATAAGTTCTTGGCCATACCTGATAGCTTGCTCCAAGTGAAGCATAATACGATGGGGCACATCCCATAAACTTACAGATATCACCATTAAACGTAGTCAGTCCTCCTGCCAGAGTATAATTAAGTGGTCCCCGATAGTAGTATGAATCAAAAAATCCTGAATATTCTATTCCGTTTCTCTTTTTCTGGGCTGATAAGCTGCCCGCAATAAAAAGGCCGAGTATCGAAATCAATAAAATCTTTTTGTACCTGTTAATCATTAGCAAAACCTGTTTACACAATATTCAAATATATGAAAAATATTAAAAGTAGTGATTATAGTGCAAAAGCATTTGGATTATAATATGGAATCGGAGTTATATATGACATTCGTTGTTTACCGGCTAATGTGTTATTTTGCCCGAAGTTCGTTTATCTATTCAGCTTTATCACGACCTCCAACGATTACTACAATTTCACCCTTTACACCTTTTTCCTTGTAGTGGTCAAGCACTTCCTTCGCAGTCCCGTTTTTTGTCTCCTCATGAAACTTACTTATTTCTCTGCTTACAGAAACTCTCCTTTCTTCTCCAAAATAGGTAACTATCTCTTCCAGCGTCTTTACCAGTCTGAAAGGAGATTCATATAATACTATTGTACGGTCTTCCTCTGCCAGCCGCCTGAAAGCAGTCTGTCTACCTTTCTTCTGTGGAAGAAAGCCAATAAAAAGAAAGCTATCGGTCGGTATACCGGATTTGACAAGAGCAGGTACAAAAGCAGTCGCCCCCGGAAGACACTCGACCTCAATTTCATTCTTAATACATTCCCGAACCAGTAGAAAGCCCGGATCAGAGATTCCGGGTGTCCCTGCATCTGTTATAAGTGCCATCTTTTTGCCTTCTCCGATACGTTCCAGCAAGAAGCTGATGATCTTATGCTCATTGTGTATATGATAACTCTGCAATTTATTCTGTATACCATGATGCTTCAGCAAGACACCGGAAGTACGGGTATCTTCTGCCAGAATCAGATCTACTTCCTGCAATACTTTAATAGCCCTGATGGTAATATCATCCATATTACCAATGGGTGTTGGTACCAGATATAAACTGACATTTTCGCGCAAGACACTCATAAATTCAAAGGTAAAAAAACATTTTATCGGTCCGCATGTTCTTTTGCTTTATTATGTATGAAAACTTTTTTAAGTAAAACCACCTTACTCGAAAACTATCTGAGTATCCGCCAGACCACTGTTGATTTGTGCAGATATCTTGTACCAGAAGATTTTGTTGTACAGCCAGTTGCAGACGTGAGTCCGCCCAAATGGCATCTGGGACATACTACCTGGTTTTTTGAAACTTTTATTCTTAAGAAGTCCCTTAAAGACTATATCGTATTCAACAGATCATACGATTTTCTTTTCAATTCCTATTACGAAAGTGTGGGTGAGCGCATTCTTCGATGTGACAGAGGCAATATAACCAGACCGGTTTATGAAGAGATTATGGACTACAGGGGGTATGTTGATTCATGCATGGAAGAACTTCTTGGATACACCGACGACAAAACTCTTTCTTATCTGATTGAGCTTGGTATTCAGCATGAGCAGCAGCATCAGGAACTATTGATTACAGATATTAAATATATCCTGGGCCATAATCCGACTTTTCCGCCTTATGCCGAACGAAGTGACTCATTTCTGGAAAAAGGTGAATACAGAAAAGGCAACTTTATTAAGATACCGGAAGGTCTGTATGAAATAGGATATCAGGGAAAGTCATTTTGCTTTGACAATGAATTACCTGCCCATAAGTTTTTTGTACAGACATTTGGCATAATGGATCGTCTGATAAACAATGGCGAATATCTTGAGTTTATATTGGATGGCGGCTACAAAGATTATCGTCACTGGCACATGGAGGGATGGGAAATCATTAAAAAAGCCGGTTGGGAAGCGCCTTTGTATTGGGTCAGAAAGGGTGAACAATGGCTGGAGTATACTTCTGAAGGATTAAAAGAGTTGTCAAAGCTGGCTCCGGTTACGCATGTTAGTTTCTATGAAGCAGCTGCTTTTGCCAGCTGGGCCGGAAAAAGACTGGCAACAGAACAGGAATGGGAAGCAGCAGTTTCGGTTCTGAAGATTAATCCATCCGGCGGCAATTTTTTGGAAAGTAACGTATTTCATCCACAACCACCGGATAATTCTTTTCAGTTTTTTGGTGATTGCTGGGAATGGACAAACAGTGCATATCTTCCATATCCCGGATATGTCAGAGAAGAAGGTGCCCTAGGTGAATACAACGGAAAGTTTATGATTAATCAAATGGTACTAAAGGGTGGCTCATGTGCCACACCTCAACAACATATTCGTCATTCATATCGCAATTTTTTTCATCCTGATAAGCGCTGGCAGTTTACAGGAATAAGGCTGGCTGAAAATATTAAGTAAGTATGATGTTATCAACCAAAGAACAACAGAATCAGATCGAATCATTTGCTCAGGAAGTCCTCAAAGGATTAAGCAGTAATCCCAAACGCATACCCTCCCGATATCTGTACGATGCTACCGGAGATGCTCTTTTCTGTCAGATTATGAATCTTCCCGAGTACTATCCTGCAAAGTGTGAAAGTGAAATTCTGGATACTTTCAAAGAAGAAATCGTTCGTATATGCTGCGAAAACAAACCGTTTAAACTTATTGACCTGGGTGCTGGTGACGCCAGCAAAACAGAAATACTTATTCGCTATTTTCTTAAGAAGGACCTGGACTTTGAATATATACCCATCGACATCTCAGCAAATGCACTGAAGCTGCTCAAGGCTAATCTTAGCTTTAAGTACCCGGGAATAAACATCCGATGTATTCAGGGTGACTATAATCAGGTTTTACAGAAGCTAAAAGAAATAAAAGAACAAAAGCTTGTTCTCTTTCTCGGATCAAATCTCGGTAATTGTGATTATAGAGATTCGGAATGGTTTTTAAAAAAAATCAATGACAATCTTCGCAGAGGCGATTATTTACTTCTCGGTCTGGATCTTAAAAAGGATCCGGAAACAATCATACGAGCCTATTCGGATACACAGGGAATAACCTCCCGATTTAATTTTAATCTGCTGGAAAGGATGAATCGTGAGCTGGGAGCAAATTTCAGGACTGATTTGTTTCGTCACTACGTAAACTATGATCCTGTAAGCGGCGAAGTTAAATCTTTTCTGATAAGCAGGATGGCTCAGTCTGTATATATCGGGAAGCTTAATAAAACCTTCCGCTTCGAACAATGGGAACCTATGCATACTGAATGCTCCAACAAATATGACTATTCTCTTATAACAAGCCTTGCCAGAGAATCAAAATTCACAATAGTTAAAAGCTTCTTTGACGGCAATAACTACTTTACAGATACTTTATGGAAAAAATAGGTATTTAATGTTTATTGTACGCTTTACTCAGATATATAGTCTTCTTCAATCTGGTTTGTATTGATGTCATAATAAGTAATTCTCAATTCATTTCGGGTTAATTTCCGTATGGACCCGATTATCTGAAATACCTGCTCCTGAAGCTTTCCTTTCGAATCGTAATAGTTTCTGGTCTTATTAAATGTAATATCTTCATCGTTATTCAGAAAGTTCCACCCTCCGTAATACGTCTTTTCTATCCCGGTATTATCTGCATAATATGCTTCAAATTTCCCGAATTTTTGGAAAGTAATGGTTTCGAACGAGAATCGGGGTTCTTCTTTGCCATTTATAATCCGTTTTTTCAGCACCCATGTCTGCATAAGTCTCTTATCCCTGGATCTGAAACTAACCAGAGGACCTTCTTCATATTTACAGGAAGAAAGCAAAATAACAACCATGAAAAAAAGATATACATGCTGCATGATGCGTAAAAAAAGAAAAGCAGTAAAATACTGCTTTTCCCTTATTTTTAAGCTATTAATATAATAATTACAATGAACTTTCCAATGCATCCTTGATAGGGATTCTTTCGCCATTCTTATAAGCCACAATCCAAGCATCTTTTACACCCATCTCCCTAAGATACTTTTTGAATCGATCTGCCTCCCAGTAATCTGTAAAGGCTCCAAGCGTATACTTTCGGGTACCATCACTATCGGTATCTCCGCTGAAGTTCGGATGATTATCCAGATACTTTTTCAGATCCTTGTTTCTGAAAGCTCCGATCTGTACTTTATAAAGTATGCTACTGCTTTGTACCGTCTTATTACTATTGACAGATGATGAATTTGTAACCGGGACCTGAGCCGGAGCTGCCGCTGTCTTGCTCTCGGTTTCCTTAATCTCAGCCAGCAGCTTGGCTATCTGAGCATCTTTGGATTGACTTTCCGAGCGATAATGTTCAGCTTCTCCTCTTAACTCCGAAACCTGCTTCTGGAGATTGCTGTTATCATCTACCAGCTGCTTATATTCCTCGGGAGTCAGTTCCTTTAGTTTCTTTTTCCAATCTTTACTATCCGACTGGCCGTAAGAGACCGAAAAGGAGGTTGCCACCAGAATGGCACCCAGAACCAGTTTATTCATTTTCATCGTCATATTCTTTATAAGTAAGGAGTACGTAAAAGCCGGAATTCAAGTTTCTTATATTATATTACTTTTTAAGGCTTCCGATCATATCTTCGGGTCTGACCCATGCATCAAACTGCTCATTAGTAAGCAGTCCGAGTTCTATAGCCGCTGCTCTGAGACTTGTTCCTTCCTTATGCGCCTTTTTAGCAATCTTAGCTGCATTCTCATATCCGATATGCGGATTAAGCGCAGTTACCAGCATCAATGAGTTTTCCAGATTTTCCTTGATAACCGGATAGTTTGGTTCGATACCAACCGCACAGTTCTTATTGAAAGAGTCACAGGCATCTCCGATAAGGCGTGCAGCCATTAAAAGATTAAAGATCATAACGGGCTTAAACACATTAAGCTCAAAATGACCATTCATCCCTCCTACTGTAATCGCAGCATCGTTCCCTACAACCTGAGCACATACCATTGTCAGAGCCTCAGATTGAGTCGGATTAACTTTTCCGGGCATAATTGATGATCCCGGCTCATTCTCAGGAATCAGTATTTCGCCAATACCACAGCGAGGCCCTGATGCCAGCATTCTTATATCGTTACCGATTTTCATAAGACTGACCGCCAATTGTTTTAACGCACCTGAAGTTTCTACTATTGCATCATGGGCAGCAAGTGCTTCAAATTTGTTTTCTGCGGTAACAAATGGCTGACCTGAAAATTCTGAAATTTTAGCTGCTACCAGGACATCATACCCCTCAGGAGTGTTTAATCCTGTTCCTACTGCAGTACCGCCAAGTGCTAGCTCTGACAGATGTGTCAGGGTATTCCTAAGTGCCTTTACTCCGTGATCCAGCTGCGCCACATATCCGGAAAACTCATGACCAAGGGTCAGAGGAGTTGCATCCATAAAATGGGTTCTTCCGATCTTCACTACATTCTTAAATGCCTCTGCCTTCTGGTGAAGTGTATTTCTTAATGCCAGAATATTCGGGATGGTTTCTTCAACGATCAGTTTGTAAGCAGCGATATGCATAGCTGTGGGAAAGGTATCATTGGAAGACTGTGATTTGTTCACATCATCATTAGGATGAACCTTCTTTTTTTCATCGTCCAGCTTACCTCCCAGCAAAACGTGTGCTCTGTTAGCCACAACTTCATTGACATTCATATTGCTTTGGGTTCCTGAACCTGTCTGCCATACAACCAGTGGGAACTGATCATCAAGCTTTCCGGCCAGAATTTCATCACAAACCTGACTTATAATATCTTTCTTGTCTGCCGGTAATACCCCAAGCTCGTAGTTCGCGTGAGCGGCCGATTTTTTTAAAATTGCAAAAGCGCGGATAACTTCCATAGGCATCAACTGGTTGCCAATGGTAAAATTCATTTTTGAACGCTGAGTCTGCGCGCCCCAATACTTATCCGCCGGCACCTCTACCGGTCCCATTGTATCTTTTTCGATCCTGAAACCCATAATTTTATTGTATTAATAAAACAGTATATAATTTATTTGATGTAAAAAATCAGTCAAAATAATCAACTACAACCCTGTTCAGGGTAACTTTCTTTATGAACTCGGCCACCCGCAGATGTTCCGGATGCTTTTGGTAAATATCCAGCGCTTCATTATCTGCAAAAACTGAAAACAATGAAATATCATAGGCTGCTTCACTTTCATTAAAATTAATACCTACTTCAAACGCTTCAATTTCATTGATCAGATTCGGAAGTTCATCCAGTAATTCTTTCATTTTTGCCAGGTTGCTTTCTTTTGAAGCAGCCTCATTTCCTTGTATTTTCCAGCAAACAATATGTTTAAGCATAATCAATCTGTTTTATATGCAAGTATAAAATAAATTGACGAAAATGGGTAATATGAACTTACCAAGGTTTATGAGCTTCGGAAAAAAACTACTAACAGTACCGATTATCATTTGCAGTTCAGAGCTTATCTCCTCTCAGCGTTCTAAACCTCTTTCTTGCCTCAGCCGCGTATATACTTCCGGGATATTTTGATAAAAATTCTCTGTAAAGATCCATTGCGGCTTCTTTATCGCTAAGGTTATCTTCCAGAATCGAAGCTTTGGTAAAAAGAGCATCATCGCCGAAAATGCCCTGAGAATGCTCTGTTAACAACCGATCAAGAACATTAATTGCCTTGTCATATTCTCCTCTCCTTTTAAAAATTTTTGATTTGAGCCAGTATATTTCATCAGTAAGCGAATGACCTGGAAAAGCCAGTAACATTGAATCGAGCCGAAGCAATGCTTCATCATCTTTATTCTGAAACAGAAGTAGATCAATTTCAGCATATTCGGTCAACGCAGCATATGAAGTATCCAGCCCGGAATTATCCTGAATAAGAATGCTGAGGTCCATTGCATCATTGGCAATTTCACGGGTTGTAGCAAGCTTGAGAATGTCGAGATGCGCCTGAGCCAGCTCAAACTCCCCTTTGTAGTACGCAACCTTGGCATTTTTTAGCTTTGCTTCATGGCCCAGCTGATCCTCTTTCATGTCTTTTTCAACTTGTGAATATAACAGGCTTGCTTCCCAAGGTTCTTCGTTCAGAAGATATATGTCAGCCAGGCTTATTTTTGAGAGAGCTTTAAGTTTATGATCTGCGGAAGGCTCATTGATTACAGATTTTAGTAAAGCTATGGCGGAGTCTTTCTGATCAAGATAGAGTCCATACAGTACGGCCATACTTCTTGTTGCCTCGTAAGACTGTGCAGAACGTCCAAGTTCGTTAATCATCTTCTTGTAATCCTGAATAAGCGACATGATTTTTTCTCTGTCCACAGGATACGTATTTTTAACTGACTCTTCCTTAGAGTATATAAGCAAGCGACGGGCAAAAGAATAATTAGGACTGCTTCGGTATTCAGTGGTTATTGTCTGAAAAAATTTTGAAGCGGCATCATAATCCTTATTATCCATGGCAATTCTGCCGACTTCAAGTAACTTATTTCCGTTCAGATTGCCTTTTTTGTCAATAGCCTTTGCCTGCATATACGCGTAGCGGAAGTTTTTATTCTGAATATTGATCCAAAGAAGCAATTCATTAAGCATCATGTCTTCCGGATCTTTTTGAATCATCGCATACAGCTTATCTTCAAGAATTTTAAAATCTTCTTTGTCTTTAAGATAATTCTGAAAATTATTCTTTACTATTTCCAGCTGAAAACGATTTTCTCTCAGGTAATTAATCATCTCATCGATCATGCCTTCTTTATTATTAAGCATCATATAAGCTTTGGAAAGCTGGATCGCATATTCGTATTTTCTTCCGGAAGCCGAACGGGCTTCCATTAATAGATCAATTCCCTTCTCTGTTTCACCATTCTTTAGCAGATATTCATAAAGCAAGTCGACTTGCTGAGGATCATTTTTAATTGAGGAGACAATAGAACGAAACTGTTTCTCTGCTTTCGGATCATTTTCCGATTTCATAAAAAGATAAAGATCCGTTTGGTAAAGAATATTATCCGGAAATGCTTTTATTGATTTCCGGACAAACTTCTGCAGTTCATCTTTCTTTTTTAACTGGCGAAGTGTACCCAGATAATTGGAATAGATATAGGGTATATTCTGAGTTTTGGAAGAAAGATCCTGAAATTTGCTGTATGCTTTTTCATATTCTCCGTTCTGGTAATATTCATTGGCCAGGCTAATATCCTTTTGCTGTGCAAATACACCGGAACAAAAAAAACATGAGAAAACAATCAGGAAAAAGGCATATATGACTTTCATTATTCACATTCTGTTAATAAAAATAAAACTTTTTAAAATCTGATTTTATTACTTGTTATTATACTGTGGATTCGTGGATAACGTATTTAGTTATAATCATGCTTTGAATCCATTGTTTATAAATACAAAGCCGAGGATACGTTATCAACAGATTATACTTATCTAAGTAGTTGAAAATTTGAAGACTTGTATAGTTTTCCATATTGTGGTTGAATTATTTTCAACATCTTTTTGACTGACCACTTTGTTGTGGACATCACATTGACAGGATGTTTTTATTTGTTTGTTTGTTCACTCCATGCTGATCTTTTAGTATTCTGTTTTTGATTATTCACTTTTATTCACATTTTGTTCTTTGAGTTTTACCATGCGGATATCAGTTATTAACTTTTATAAGTATTTGATAATCAGAATTTTAATTTTATACCGCTAACCTCCCAGTTTTCTTTGACCTTGATTGGATCGTTGTAGAAAATTATTTCTTCAGCTCTTTGTCCATTTTCCAAATCGGGTTGATCCCAACGGCCGTTTTGATTTGTATCTGCAATTATTCTGAAGAAATAGTTGCCTGCCTTCAATGAGAGGAACTTAAAACTTTTTTCATTCTTCTTTTCCTCTATCAGACTTAGCTTGTCATCAAGCAACTGCAGAAGGAAGAAATTAAGCTCTGATTCTATTATTCCTTCTATAGTTCCCACTTCTGATTCATTGATCAACGTATATGTTATTGTGTCTGCCTCATTGCCCTGAGTGAAGGAACCTGCAAATAGGGAATCTGGTATGAATACAGTAAGGGAATCTTTTAGTCTTGTATTTATTTCAATTGTCAGGTCCGTAAACAGAGAGTCAGTTTTTGTCACAGAACTGGTCCATTTTACCTGAGGATTTGTTTTAAATTCTTTGCCGGTAAATGATACAGGATAATTGAAAGATAATGTGAATACTGGTTTTGAATAATCAAGTTTCATATTCGCCGGTTCCTTTGTAATGATCAGAGCAGGAAGACTGTCTTTATTCGCTACAGGAAGAAATATGCTTTTCAATGTATCATTGCTTGTATTTCCTACTGAATCTGTAGCAAAAACCAGAATATTCAGTGAATCTGTAGTCTGTTCAGTGTTATATACTATAAGACTTTTGGGATTATTTCCCTTCTTGCTTAGCAGTATTTTCTTGCTGGTTTCTGTTACTACATATGCATTTGATATACCTTCCGAGAATTCGATACTTATCCGGTTTACATCTGGTTGATCTCTCAATATTACTGGTTTGAGAGTATCGATTTTTACGGGATACAGATTCTGGTTTACAATGGGTGTATCTAACTTAAGATGCATTATGACATCAATCAGTTCATTTCCTCCATCGTATTTTAGATTTCTGTCATCATCTTTAATTGCGGCCAGATTGTAATTAGCTTCTTTGACATTTGAAATGACATAATTTCCTTCTTTGTCAGTAAAGCTGAAATATTTCGGAGCTGAGTTACTGATCGTAAGTGTATCATCAGGATTATCGTCGAAAAGACCAACTAATACATTTGGCAGAGGCTGATTGGTAAAAGGATTTTTGACAACTCCCTGTATAAATAAAGAATCTATATCAGGTCCTGTACTAAATACGTAATTCAGTATCTGGATAGTGTTGTTTTCGTTTACATCAGCTATGACTTCTTTGAAAGTTAGTGTATAAGTAGTGTTCTCTTCAAGTGGCCCTTCAATGGATATTACAACGCTTTTCTTTTTAGTTTTAATTTTTGGTGGCTTTTCCATTGGTGGCGAGACAAAAAAATCCTGACTAATATTTTCTGTCTTTATATTCTCATTAAATGTGATAATGATTTCACCATCTTTGAAGTTTCTGTTGAAATTCTCGGGGGTTACGCTTCTTATTTGAGGTTCTTCCATATCCATGGGCCCTCCGGTTATTGGCTTGATATTGGCGCATGAATACATACCAAAAAGCAATGCTATTGCAATCAAAAAAGTCAGAAAAGGATTCATACTTCTATTTGAGGTAATAGGATACATTATTGTTATTTATAACTGGAAAAGTTTCCAATTAATGATTATGGTTCTTGATATCTGAAGTGATACTTGTTTTGTTACCTTTTGCATTTAGACGGGTCTGCTTATTATAACTATCCGTTTTAAAATGAATCAGGCCTTTAAGATAAAATACCTCAAAGGCCGTTCCACAATTATCTATTATGGTATCAAACATTATTTATTCAGATAAACCATAAGAATTGATATATCTGATGGATTTACTCCACTGATTCTTGATGCCTGCCCAAGTGTATCAGGTTTTATTTTCTTTAATTTTTCCCTCGCTTCGGCACTTATTGTTGTTATTTCGTCATAGTTTATGCTATCCTTGATTCTTAAATTTTCGAGTGAAAGCATTTTTTTTGCCATTTGCTCTTCTTTCTCAATATAGGTTTCATATTTTACCTGGATATTGGATTGTTCGATTACTTCTTCTTCATATGACGCATGTATATCTTCCAATAGTGGGTGTAACGGAAGGAAATCTTCAAGAGATATGTTTGGTCTTTTTATTAGATTATAGACAGAACTTTTCTCTTTGATTTCTGCTGATTCCTTATGTTGTAGGAAAGAATTGATTTGTTCCGGTGTAAATTTTATTTCTTTCAGTTTATCGATAACCTCTTCTACATCCTTCTTTTTTTTGACTACTTTACTATATCTTTTTTGATCAGCGAGACCTATCTGGTATCCTTTTTCGGTAAGTCTCAGATCGGCGTTGTCCTGTCTGAGAAGAATTCTGTATTCTGCACGTGAGGTAAACATCCGGTATGGTTCATTGGTACCTTTGTTTATAAGGTCATCGATCAATACACCTATATAGGCTTCAGACCGGGATAGTACAAAGGGATCCTTTTTGTGTACTTTATTATGTGCATTTATACCAGCTATGAGTCCTTGTGCCGCGGCTTCTTCATATCCGGTTGTACCATTTATCTGGCCGGCAAAAAACAGATTATCGATTAGTTTGGTCTCCAGCGTATTTTTTAATTGAGTTGGAGGAAAAAAATCATACTCTATTGCGTAACCAGGTCTGAAAAGTTTTGCATTTTCAAATCCGGGAATCAGGCGTATTGCTTTAAACTGGACATCTTCGGGCAATGAGGTCGAAAAACCATTTACATAAACCTCTACTGTATCCCATCCTTCCGGTTCTACAAATATCTGATGTCTTTCCTTGTCAGCAAAGCGGTTAATTTTATCTTCCACTGAAGGACAATACCGTGGTCCAAGTCCTTGTATTCTTCCGGTATACATCGGAGATTTATCAAATCCGGTTTTTAGTACTTCGTGTACATGAGCATTCGTATATGTTATAAAGCAGCTGCGTTGTTTTTCTATAGGATTGATATCACTGAAAGAGAATTTTTTTGGTTTTTCATCGCCTTTTTGTTCTTCCATTTTACTATAATCCAGTGTACGACCATCTACACGGGGCGGAGTACCGGTTTTCATTCTGCCGGACTCAAATCCTAACTCAGTGAGCTGTTCAGTTATTCCTTTTGCAGCCCTCTCTCCTGCTCTGCCACCGCCAAATCTTTTTTCTCCTATATGGATAATACCATTTAAAAAAGTTCCATTTGTAAGTACAACTGATTTGGCCTGAATCTCTATTCCTATTGAAGTTTTTATCCCGGTAACTTTATTGTTTTTTACAACAATACCTGTTACCATCTCCTGCCAAAAATCAACATTAGGAATCTTTTCGAGTGCTAATCTCCATTCTTCAGCAAAACGAAAGCGATCGCTTTGAGCTCTGGGGCTCCACATAGCAGGTCCCTTTGATAGATTGAGCATTCTGAATTGTATAGCTGTTTTGTCAGTAATTATACCTGACATTCCTCCCAATGCGTCAATTTCTCTTACTATTTGCCCTTTAGCAACCCCACCCATGGCAGGATTGCAGGACATTTGAGCTATTGTCTGCATGTTCATGGTAGCAAGAAGGACTGAAGAGCCCATATTAGCAGCCGCAGCTGCGGCCTCGCAACCTGCATGTCCTGCTCCTACTACAATTACATCGTATTCTTTAAACATATATGTTTTTAAATAAGAAATGTTCCACGTGGAACATTGTACGGATATTGTTTAGTTGGTTTGACTTTCTTTTAAATATGTTCCACGTGGAACATATTAGCGAAGGGAAAGGTAATGTTCTTCCATTGCTCGCATTTGCTTTTTTTCATCCTGACTTTTGTCTTTGTAGCCGCACAAATGGAGTATTCCATGTATAATTACTCTGTGAAGTTCATCGGTGAAATCCGTTCCAATATTGTTGGCGTTTTCTTTGATCCGATCTATGCTTATAAAGATATCTCCGCTAATTTCATTTGCTGTATCAGCGGAATTAAAGGTGATGATATCTGTTAGGGTATTATGATTGAGGTATTGAATATTCAGATCTAGCAGATAGGAATCTGAACAAAAAATATAATTAAGGTCTCCTGGATTTTTATTTTCCAGTTCAATGGTTTTACGAATCCAGGAGTTTGTTTTTCTTTTATCTTTTAAGGTAAATGTCGTATCCTCTGTAAAGTAATGAATGCTGCCTTTTTTTTTCATCAGGAGAAATAAAATGTAAGTTCTGTTTTTCTTCCTTCGTCAAAGAATTTGACTTCATCAGACAGATGTTTCATAAGGAAGATACCCCTGCCGCTAAGTTTATTCAGGTTTTCAGGCTCTGTAGGATCAGGAAGAGTTTCGTATTCAAACCCTTTTCCCTCATCTTCTATGATAAACCGCATAAGGTTTTCTTCGCAAACAACACTTAGTTTGACATTCTTATTTTTGTCTCCCTGATTTCCGTGGTTGATCGCATTGTTTACGGCTTCAGTGACAGCAACCATGATGTTTCCGTATATATCATCATCTATATGAAATTTATCCTTCACGTTGTCAATAAAACTTTCAACAATACGTATGTTTTCACTTAGTGAAGGTATCTCAATCTTTAAAGCAGTCATTTCTTTCATTAAGGTCATTGATAGTGCAATTTAAAAATCATTTTCCAATTTTTTGAAAATATTCGTTTACCTCCTTCTTATAGTATGGCGTAAGAGAAGGATTGACGGTTTTTAAAAGTTCAATTTGTTTTTCTTTTTCTTTTAAATACTTTTCAAAGTCAGGAGGCATATCTCTATTGAGGTCTTTACCCTGATTGGACTCACGTTCATTGTCCGTGTCTCTTTCCCGAAGGGATTTTTCAGCTTCCAAAAGTCTTGTTAATATTTCTTTCTGGCGTAGTAAAAGTTCCTGAGATATGTTTTTATTTACGAGATCTCTTTCGCTTTGTTCCATTTCTTTTAATATTTCTGAAAGCTCTTTACCACTTTTATCTCCACCTGAAGATTGTTTTTGCAGTTCTTTCAATGCATTTCGAATCATTTCCTGCTGAGCAGCCATTTTAGCGATTTCCATAGACATATTGCCACCTGGTTTATCTCCTCCTGGTTTGCCGTTGCCATTCTTTAACTGTTCTATTTGCTGGTTTAATTGCTTTTGCAAATCGCCCAGGCCGGGTTTTTTATTTTGCCCTCCAGGTTTGTTACACATCTGTGACCCACCCTGCATCTGAGCCAATTGTTGTTGCATCTGTTTCAGAGCATCATTAAGCATCAGAGCAAGGTTATTGACAGATGTCATGGTAAATTGCTGATTGCCGGTAGCGAGATCGGGACGACGGTCGCGCAGATTTTTAATACTGGCATCCATATGACGATTCATTTCCCCTATTTCTCTCGTTACAAACGATTGGATTTGGAATACCCGTTGAGCTAATGCCAGCAGACTATCTTCAATAATCCTGCTGTCATCTTTTAATTTGAATTGCTTTTGTGATAACTCAATATATCTGGGGTCCGACTGATTCACTTTTCGGAATTCTTTCATCAGATCCTCCTGGTCAAAAGATAACTTAATAAGATTGTCCAGTATGGCGCGCAGATCCTCCATATTCTCCTCAGTTTGCTCCTGGCTCATCTGACTTTGCATTTGTGCCATCTTATCTGCCATTTCCTGCATTTTATCTCCTGCGTCCTTTTGAGATTCAGAAGCTTTTTTATTCTGGTTCTTTTGGAGCTGTTCCGTCCCCTTTTGTTGCTTATTTTTTATCTCTTCTTTGTCACTGCTCATATCGCCCATGTCATTTTTATCCTTCATGTCGTTGTTGAGCTTGTCAAGTTCGTTTAGTTCTTTTTCCAGATTTTTAAAATCTTCATTCAGCTTTTCTTGCTTGTCAAGCAACTCTTCGTTGTTGCTTTTCTTGTCTTCCTTGGTTTCATCAGCAAGTTTTTTCTGCTCCTTGCTCAGATCCTGAAGATCGTTTTTGATTTCATTTAATTTTTGCTCAAACTGGATTTGTTTAAACCATTCCAGGGTTCGTTCCAGTTCGTTATGCATGGTATTGTCTTTTTGCTTTATCTGCTCAAGTATCTTCTGCAATTCGTTTTTATCGACTTTATCCTGCAAAAGTTTCTGCATTTCTTCGTAAAGCTTTTTTGTTTCATCATCAAGCAATTCATCCATAAGCTTCTGTAGCTGTTCCATTTTTTGCTTCAGCTCTTCGTCAGGCTTGTTGAATTTTTCCTGTTTCTCACTCAGACGGTCGTATTCCTTCTTTAATTCTTCGATTTCTTTCTTTAACTCTTCATGCTTTTGGAGCAGCTCTTCCATTGCCTTTTTATCTTGCCAGTTGAGCTGATTTTTGGTCTTGAGTCTGTTCTCAATATCCTCCATTTCTTTTTTCAGCTGTTTGGATTTTGACAGAGATTGAGCAATGGATTGTTCAGCAGTTTTGGATGATGTTTTCATTTCTTCCCGTATTGTTTCCTTATCAGGAATAACAAAAGAGAACATACGTGATTTGCTGCTTTTTGGGCCGTTTACGCCATCATTATCCCATACGCTGAGATAATAGTCCAATTGCTGCCCGGGCTTTAAATCAAATGAATCAAGAGGCCAGTTTATGATAAAGTTTTCTGAAAGACTGTTGGCGTTAATGCGGACAGGGAAGCTTTTATATATGCTTATTTTGTCCGCATCCCTTTCGTCCGTTATTTTATAAAATACATTGAGCCTGCTTAGGCCGTAATCATCTGAAATATTCCCGCCGATGGTAATGAAATTATAGAGAATAGAGTCCTTATAGCTTTCAGCATTGATTTCCGGATACTGATCAGGTATCACATTGATATGATAGCTGATCTTATCTTTTGACCGCCCATACTTATTATCCAGATCGAGATGGTAATCAAGCGATCGTTTAATCTTTCGGGTAAGAGAGAACCGATCATTTCCGGATTTTAGCTGTACGGTCTCTTGGGCAGGATCGCTGAAACGCACGGTAATATTCTCTACATCTTCTGTTATGAAATTCCATTTGAGAAGGGTGCCTTCCGGAATGGTCAGATGTCCGGCATTGGAGAGAATTTGGGAAGTTTTGTTAAGATACGCCGGATAGACAGCTTCTATATCAAAAGTTTTAAGATTAGGTCTGGAAAACAGTTTCAATGTATAATCTGAAGATGTATATCCTGCTGCTTCAAAACGAAAAATTTCGTCTTTCTGCAGATTTTTAAATGTGTGTGTATAAAGCCCGTTTTCCGATTTAGCCAGCTTGATTTTACGTTTTCCTGATTGTAAAAATACCTGAGATGGGATCATCTTCCCATCAACTTTTAAATGGAGGACATAGTCCTCATTCCGATACCCACTTAGCTCTTCATTTTGTAACTGGAAAGTAAAAGGTGCCGGATAACTATATTCTTTGTCGTAATTAATAATACGGGCTGTACTTTCTGTCAGCATTTCCGGAATGAAAATAATCAGGACAAGAAAGATTGAAAATGGTATTCCGAGATATCTGAGATAACGGTTATTTTCTTTATAGTTTACCGCATTGGTAAACGGAACGATTGACAATTCACGGGTTTTTTGCGAAATACTGGCCTGTATGAAAAGATTATCTTTTTGGTTAAGGGAATCCAGCTGGAGAGTATTTAAAAGCTTATCGCTAACCTGGGGGAAAAATCTGCCGATTTCTTTTGCTGCCTGTTCATTACTCATTTGCTTTTTCAATGAGAGCAATTCGGCCAACGGGATTATAATCCAGCGGGATAATCCGATTATTGTCAGTACAAGATAACTGCTCAGAAATACAAAACGAAATACAGAATTATATCTCCCATAATATTCTATTATGGAAAGAATAAGATAAGCAACGAAGGCTAATGCAAAAAAAAATATCAGACCCTTCAACAGTCTGTTGAGGTAGTATTTCTTCTTGTATGCCTGAAGCTTCTGGAGCAGGTCTGAAAACAATGCATCTGACATCAGACAGAAAACGTAGGTAGTTTATAAAATATTATCCCGTACACCTATTAACAAAGATGCACGGGATAAGGTTTATACCGACTTTCTAAAGTTTATCACTTACTGGAAGGTACAAGATATACCTTTGAAAAGTCTCTATAGTTCATGGCATTGCTATAGAAGTTGCGCACGTTTGGCTGAAGCATATTATATCCTTCATCATACCATAGCATGATGGCTGGTGCATCTTGCATCAATACGTTTTCAGCCTGAAGGAAATACTTGTATGTTTCCTCTTCTGATTTGGAGTTGAGACCTTTCTCATAGAGCTCATCAAATTTCGCGTTTTTGTATCTTAACATGTTTGGATAAGATATTTGCGAAGGATCCTCAGGAACTGTTTTTCCATAGAACAACCAAAGGAAGTTTTCAGGATGCGGATAATCAGCAATCCACCCAACTCTGAAGAAGGTTGATTGTCCGGTAATCATTTTTTCAACTAACTGTGCCTGTGGAATCAGATTCAACTCAATATCAATATTAAGATTGTCTTTCAACTGCTTTTGTATTTCTTCGGCTACAGGAATATTACGCTCACCGTCTGCATTCAGATCAAGTACGATTTTAGGGAAACCGTTTCCATCAGGATATCCCGCCTTTTTCAGGTAGAATCTGGCAGAATCCAGATTTTTGTTATATCCTTTAATGGATTCCACATCATATCCTTTTTCCTTGAAGATCGGAATTGGAGGTGTGATTCCATGATAACCGGGTGCATAACCCTCACCGTTCAAAACAGCTTCAAGTATCTTTTTTCTGTCAATCGAGAATGAAAATGCCTTACGTATGTTGACATCACTGAAAAGTCCCTGATTTAAGAAAGCATAAATGTGCGTAGCCATCTCAGGTGTTCTTTGAAGCTGATATTTTCCATAAACGCCTTTTTGAGAATTTGCTTCTTCAAGGATTTCAATAATATAATCTGTCGGAAGACGATACATCAAATCCAGGTTTCCTTTTTTGAATTCAAGCAACTCAGTTTTTCTGTCCTGAATAAATTTGATTTTTATACCATCGATGTAGGGAAGCTTGTTTCCTTCTTCATCATAAGCATAATAATTATCATTTTTCTTAAGAATAACAGAGGTATTTTCTTCAATGTGCTGAATGTGGAAAGGACCGGTACCTACAGCATGAACTCTCATTTCAAGACCATACTTTTCATATGCTTCTCTCGGGAAGATGAATGTAAAGGGACGGGCAAGGTTGTATAGAAATATGGAATTGGGTTCTGTAAGCTCAAATTTGATGGTATACTGATCCACAACTTCGATTCCTGCTACTTCAAAGTCAGGTTTTTTACCATTAGCGCTTGCCGCATAGTACTCATTTGCACCTTTCAGTATATCCTTAAATACGGTAAATCCCTGATTATTTGGATATTGAGTACAAAGAAGGGTAAAACAATACTTTATATCGTCTGCAGTGACCTCTCTTCCTTTACCATCTTCAAAGCAGGCATCATCATGAAACATTACGCCTTTACGAAGTTTGAAGGTATAAATGGTATTGGTTGAATCTACGGAATAATCCTCGGCAAGCCCCTTTACAAGGGTGAGATCCTGTGGGTTGAATTTTAAAAGTCCGTCATAAACCTGAGCCGCAATTCTGTAAGAGATGGCATCAATTACATGATGAGGAAACAGATTCTTGAAGTAATCGGATTCATTGATTCTCAAAACCTGTCCATAGTATTTTCCGCCCCGGGCTTCTCTGAGCTCCAGAGATGCTCCTGTGCTACCTTCTCTGCCGGTATCACAGGATTGAAAAATTATTCCAGCACACAGAAATGATAAAAATATTCTTTTCATTATACCTGTTATTATTTATTTGTCTTTGTAAAAATACGTTAATGTTGAAATTAAAAACAGCAATATAAAAACAATTTTCTTCAAAAAAAACTTTGTCTTTTAATCTGCTATCTCTAATAAAACGGGGCAATGATCAGAATGAAAGGCTTCTTTCAGAATAACCGAACGCCGCAGTCTTGGAAGCATACTGTCAGTAACAGCATGATAGTCAATTCGCCAGCCTAAGTTCTTGCCCCTTGCTCCTGCTCTGTAGCTCCACCAGGTATAATGATGCGGCTCCTGATTAAAATGCCTGAATGCATCATGAAAACCGGAAGAAAACAATTTTTCCATCCATTCTCTTTCTTCCGGAAGAAAACCGGATGATTTGGCATTGGATTTCGGATTGTGTATATCTATTGGCCGATGGCAGATATTATAATCGCCACATACAATGAGATTTGGAAGTTCTTTTTTGAGATCATGGATATACTCATAGAAGTCATCCATCCAACCAAATTTGAAGCTTTGCCTTTCATCACCGCTCGAGCCGGAAGGCATGTATACGTTTACTACAGAAAAAGTTTCAAAATCAAGTCGTAAAACTCTTCCTTCGGTATCATATTTTTCAATACCACATCCTATACACACTGATTTTGGAGATACCTTGCTCAGAGTTGCCAGACCGCTATAACCTTTTTTTTGGGCCGGGTGCCAGTATATTTCATATCCTGCTTCCCGAAAGGGTGCACTGTCTATATCTTCCGGCAAACATTTAATCTCCTGAAGACAAACCAGATCTGCACTGGTAGCAAAAAGCCATTCATCAAAACCTTTCCTGAGTGCGGAACGAAAGCCGTTTATGTTGTAGGTTATTATTTTCATAATCCGATTTCAGAGAAATATTCAATTATATGAGCTTTCAGGAATTTTTCCTGCTCGAGAAGATCAAATCTGGGTAAATCTCTGACTTTTTTCCAATGAGGCCATCCGTCCTGATCGATTCCATCCAACTCATAATATCCCGAGTAGCTTAATACTTTACATATTCCAAGATGCATCAGATCCTGCTTCTGCTCTTTGGTATATTTCTTTTTACCTTTGCCAAGCTCCTGAATACCAATCAGAAAAAGGATTACGTTAAGGTCCGGCTTTTTTTTTGTTTCGCTTATAAACCTGTATTCAACCCTGGCCCATGCTTTTGCAAACTCGTCTTCTGATTTTTCCATTTCCATTAAAGAAACGACAAATTTATATTATTTTGTCGCATTCAATCATTTTTTTACCATGCTACGTGATTTTATTTCATTGTTTTTCCCCGAGTGCTGTATGTCCTGCTCTTCTATTCTGATAAAAGGAGAGAAACATGTCTGTTCTGTCTGCTATTTTCATCTTCCGCTGATTGACTATATGGAAGCTGAACATATTATGAAAGTACGATTTTACGGTCGGGTTGAAACAGAATATGTGTTTGCCTATCTTAAGTTTATAAAAGGAGGAATTGCAGGAAGAATTTTACATGCTTTGAAATATGAGGGGCAGACAGAATTAGGGACCTGGTTAGGAATGTTACTGGGTAATCGGATTCGGGAGATGAAATTTTACGGACAATTTGATCTTGTAGTACCGGTACCTGTGCATCCCAGGCGTTTCAGGCAACGTGGCTACAACCAGTGTGACTATCCTGCCAAAGCTATTGGAAAGAAGATCGGGGCTGATGTACAGATTGATGCGGTTGCAAGAGTAAAATATACCGGCTCTTTTACAAAGAAGGGTCGTCTTGAACGTAATCAGAGTCTGGACGCTGCATTCCGGGTTATTCATCCGGACATAATTCGGGGGAAACATATTCTGATTGTGGATGATGTTGTTACCACCGGTTCTACCATTGAGTCATTAGCCTCCTGTTTAAAGGAGGCTGGTGCTGAAAAGATTAGTATAGCTGCCCTGTCTGTGGCAGTCTGAATGAATTTCGTCCTGACTAATTAATTATTGGTACTGCTATCCATTATTTTTGATATAATTTGCTGGTCGAGGTAAATACCGCTGTTTTGCAATTCATCAATTATGAATTGTTTCCAGTTGCCATCTGTTGTAAATGGATGTGCCGGAATTTCTTCAAGCTGATACGGAAGTTCTGTTTCTTTATCGGCTGTATTCAGAATTAAAATATTTTTTTTTCCGACACTGGAAAGAAAATAGCCCAATTCCAGCAATACGTTCTGATTTACTCTCCAGCGTCCATGACTATTTTCCGGATAAATCATCTGATCAGCGGACAGAAGTACAATTGCGTAGTCACAGTTTTTTGCCAGCTGGACAAACTTTCTGATATCCGGAACAGCTTCTGCCTCATTCTCCATCATTTCAAAATCGAGCCTTAACCGGCCCAGAAAAGTGGATACTTTATCCGTTAATGCTGAATCGGAGCCGTGTACCAGAAAGATACGCTTATTCTCTCCCATTACTTTATAAAGGAGATCAATGACATTTTTCTGAATCTTTCTGAAGTGCAGACGATCCTCATCATCGGCGATGTAAGGCATATCCAAAAGAATGTTACGTAATCTTTCGAGTTCCTTCAGATATTCACCTCTTTTGAAAAAAGTAGAATGATCAATGAGTTCATACACTTTATCATAACTATGTCTGAAATGTTCCTTCCATTCACCCCGGTATTCCAGATCCTGCAGCTTTTTGATATAAAAATTTAGTTCTTCCATTGTCTTCTCGTACGGGATTATTCAGAAAGGGATACCTTTATAAAGTAATTAATTTTTGATATTGTTTGAACTACAATAACTATTTAACCACAAACTCCGGAAATACCCTATTAAGAATGAACTCTGATTGCTATTGCTTCAGAATAAGAGGACGCTTCAGGGGATTCTTACAAAAATCAGATCTCCATCCCGTATCCTTTCATATTTTCTCGAGCAAAAGGGTTACCTGATACCGAAGGTCGTATGGTAATGGTAGAGCACATTATTTTTGTATTTCTTTCGGAGATCTTTCTCTGCCCTGATATTCCTTTGGTGAGATATTTTCCGTTTGTCTGAAAACTTTGTTGAAATGCGTCACCGTATTGTAACCAACCGCATAAGATATCTGAGTAATCTGCTCGTCTGTTTCACCAAGTAGTCTTTTGGCTTCCTGTATTCGTATGGTATTAATATATTGTTTAAAGGAAATACCGGTTCTGTTTTTTATAAGAACAGGTATTTTTGTAACAGGAATCCCTAATTCCCGGTTGATTTTTTCTATTGACAGGCTGGTATCATGATAATTAGAAGAAAGGTAACGGAAGAGTTTTTCTTCCTCAGGGTTTTTAGGTATATCCAGTTTCTTATACGAGATAGACTGAGGTTTATCTTCTTTTTTTCTTCGGTTGATCAGAAAGAAAAGAAGAGAATATGCAGCAATAAGACCTATGGAACAGAACCAAAATAGGGTAGTGTCCTGAGATAGTTTAACAGTCTTCACGGTAAAAATTTCTTTTTTACCGATTGGTGTATGTACTCCGGTTTGTATCAGAAATTTTCGGATTCCGGAGAAGTCCGGTGGGCCGGCTTCTTTCTCTGTAATCTGGTTTTTGCGGTACCACCAGGAGGGGGTTATAAAATCTTTCAGGGAAAGCTCATAGTACTCTCCTTCTAAGGATACTTCCTGTTCCAGTACCCGGTGCGGGTATACCCTTGCAGGGAAATCTTTATTAGAATAGTCCAGATGAAGTACAAATTTCAATGACCGGGAGTATACGGCTCTTATTTTTAGTTTTATACAATCGTATCCGGACAAAGCTGTCTCATTATACAGGCTATCCAGAAAGAATTGTATTCCGGCATATGGAAATCCATAGCCATCATGCAGGGTAAATCGTACAGACATCGCCGAATCGGAAAAATATGAGACAGGCTTACTGCTTTTTCCTTCAGGATTTGTATCACTATCTGAATACAGCTCTATGACTGACGCCGGCGCCGGATAGATTATGAGATCCTTCTGCCTGTATAACAGGAATGCAATAAGCAGAACAGGATATGGAAGCAGAAGTATAATGTTTCTTTTCACTTTTGAGATCCTTTTTTTGCCGCTGCTAATTTTTCGAAGTACTCAAAAATAACCAATCCGGCAGACTTATTATTTTTTGAGAAATCCTTTCCATTTTCCTGTTTAAGCACTTTGAATCGTTCGTTGAGCCAATTTTGTATCACAAAAAATCAGCATTTTCGTAATTCTCAGCTATTAGCAACAAAAAGTGCAGCAATAGTTCATGAGAGAACAGAAGATAAAAGTGAATAATTTCAATACACACGGATTTCTTATTAAACCATTTTATTATGAAAGTAAATATGTACTTTATTTCAATTCTTTGCCTGTTATTTTTATGTATAAGTTCTTCTGCCAGATGCCAGATCAATCTTGATCAGGGTCTGGTGGCTTATTATCCTTTAAATAGCAATGGACTGGATTTTGGCTCAAATCGCCGGAATATGTCTCCGTCCGGTTCACCGGTTGCTGTTGAAGATTACCATGGAAATGCCGGAATGGCAATGAGCTTCAATGGGAGCAACAGTTATTTCTCGGCAGGTAACCATGCTTCTTATCAGGGAATGAGGCAATTTAGTATTTCAGTCCGTTTTAAGACATCTGTTCTGAAAGATCAGATGTTTGTAGCCAAACATTCAGGGGGAACGGACGGGGAATTTTATTTTGGAACTACATCGTCCGGTATTATTCGCTTTACACGTATCAATAGTTCCAATAACCGGGTGGATGGTAATTTTTCTTTTGCCTATAATGACGGACAATGGCATCATGCGGTCGCTGTGTACAACGGGAGCAGAGTGGAGGTATTTGTTGATGGTACCTCTATTGGCTCTATGGCGCATAGCGGCAACACCAAAAGCACCACGCATCCTTTGCGCATAGGCTATTACTCGGGTACGGACTGGTTTTTCAACGGTGCGTTAGATGAAGTATATGTCTATGATAAAGCACTCAATACCGAGGAAATAGCTGCTTTGGGAAAGAGTACCGTAATTACGGTCGGGAGCATTATGCCAGAGGATCTTTGTTCGGGCAGTACAGTATCTATTCCTTTTACAGTAAGTGGTGATACGCCGGAGACGGGCAATGTATTTACGGCTTATCTTTCAGATGCAACCGGAAATTTTAGTAACAGGAGCATTATCGGAACAGTTGCCGGAACAGAAAGTGGAACGATTTCCGGAACGATCGGGACAAGCGTCCAGAGCGGGTCGGCCTATCGGCTGATGGTTGTTTCTTCCAATCAACCTCTTGTTTCTACCGGCGATAATGGTACCAACCTGAGCATCACCGATCCTCTGAACGGGCTGGCAGACCTTTCCAGTAATCTTTTCGGACTCTTCCCCTTTAATGGAAATACCGGAGACAGTTCCGGTTACAGTCGCAACTTAGGTATAAATGGCAGTGTCGGTCTTACAGAAGACCGGTATGGTCATGAAGATAAAGCGTATCATTTTAACGGCGGGTATATGAACTGGGGCAAAATCGGAGAAATAAACAACGGAGGATCGGCCCTGAGTATCGCGCTTTGGCTGAAGCCGGAAGTTTTCTCTACCCATTTCATTCCCATTGCCAATAACTGGAATGCAAGTTGGGGAGGGGTGTATATGGGCATAAACGACAGTGGCAACGGAATACGCTGGAGAGTCAGCAGCAATAATTACGTATGCGTAGGTCCCAATCTTACTTTAAATGAATGGGTACATGTGGTGGGGATTTTCGGAAGCGGCAGGCTTAAACTTTACTATGATGGTGTCGAGGTCGCTAATGTATCGTGTCCGGCCAATATAACAGGTGTCGATATGAATTTTATGCTCGGACGGGAAGCTTCCGGAGCAAGTAACGTTCATTACAGAGGAGGTATGGACGATGTCCGTTTTTTCAAAAGAGAATTAAATCCGGATGAGGTAAAAGCCATTTATCATGAAGGCCTGGTATACAATAATAGCGGCCTGTGTATTGGTGAAACCTTAAATCTTTCCACCATTACTATTCCCGGGGCAACTTATTTCTGGACCGGACCAGATGATTTTTCTTCTTCCGAACAAAATCCATCTATCTCCAATGTCAGCTCTGCCAACGCAGGCTCTTATAGCCTTACTATTACAAACAATGGCTGCATACATCACAGCAGCTCCACGATTATAGTAAATTCCGAACTGGAGGCTGTTTCTGCGTCCAACGACGGACCTTTGTGTGATGGAGAGACACTCAGTCTGAGCAGCACTACCGTTGCCGGAGCTACCTATAGCTGGAGCGGTCCCGAAGGTTTCACCTCCTCAGATCAAAATCCGGTAATGGAAAATGCGATGTCGCATGCTTCCGGAACTTATACGGTAACTATAATCAAAGGAATATGCAATCGGATGGCTGAAACAGATGTTACGGTTTATCCAATTCCGGTTTCGCCCACGGTGGAAAGCAACAGTCCCGTATGTAAAGGAGAAACGCTGAATCTTAATACGGGTACAGTTGCCGGGGCAACCTACTCCTGGTCCGGACCAGGAGGATTTATTTCCACCCATCAAAATCCGGTACGTACCGGTATGGATATGAATGATGCCGGTACCTATTCGGTCAGAATAACGGCAAATGGTTGTGAATCCCTGCCGGCAGATGTGGCTGTAACAGTAAATACTGTAGGTGTTGTTACCGCAAGCGGTAGTGGACCATATTGCGAAGGAGAAGACATCCAGCTGAGTGCCACCTATGTAGAAGGAGCTGCCTACTCCTGGACCGGACCGAACAGCTTTACCAGTATCGTTCAGAATCCTTCGATTTCTTCTGCTACGACAAATGTGGGTGGTTCTTATACAGTCATTGCTACGCTCGGCGACTGTTCAGAACAATCGGCTGTCAATGTCATAGTGTATGCCAGGCCGGAAGCAATTGCGGAAAGCAACAGTCCTGTCTGTGAAGGATCTGCATTGCGACTTATGGCAGAAACTATTTCCGGAGCCACTTATTCCTGGGCTGGTCCAGGAGGATTTACTTCCACGCACCAAAATCCGGAAATCGATGATGTCGCGGGTATATCCGCGGGGAATTATACCGTTACAGTATCCATTGGAAATTGCTCTCAGCAGAATACTACTGCAATAGTGGTAAATCCGGTACCTGACATACCAGAAATTACTTTCGAACAATCTCCGGACAGATTGTTGTCGAGCGCTTCGTCCGGTAATCAGTGGAATCTGGATGGAGTACCTTTGCCCGGGGAAGATTCGCAGGAAATCCTGTTGGAGGAATATGGGACCTATTCGGTGACTGTTATTGCTTCCAACGGATGTTCTTCTGTTTCCGAACCCTATAGTTTTGTGATTACTTCGGTAATGAATGGAAGTGGTATCGGCAGCATTGAATCGTTTCCAAATCCGTCGGCAGGATTGTTCACCATTTCAGGAAAGAATATACAGGCCCGGAAAGTTCATCTGACAATACGCAATACCCAAGGCACGATGGTGCTGGACGAGGTTTATCCGGTGCATAGTGGCCGTATTGATATGAACCTCGATTTGCAGCATCTGGCAAAGGGTGTTTACTACCTGCATTTTAGTACAGTGTCGGGCAACACGTTGCATAAGATAGTGGTACAATAAAAAGAGTTAAAGGACTTCAGAAGCCTTTCCGATGGCCAAATGTATTCCGGCACAATGGAACAGGGCTTTTGAAGGTCTTTACCTGGCGTAGTCCGATATGCTAACCAGTAATTGTATATCAGCATGATAGGTATTAAAATCGAAAAAATAATTTTTCTGATGATAGTGATTGGCTGCTTTTCGGGCTACTGTGTCCGGGCGCAGCAGGTACATCGCTATACACTGGCGTCCAGCCAGCCACCGGTGTTATCGGCCGATGCAGGCAATGATATTTATTCGGAAGCAGGTAATACAGAAATACTTGGCGGAGATCCGGTAGCTACAGGAGGAACCCCGCCATACCACTATAGGTGGCAACCCGGCGAAGGACTTTCCGATTCGGAAGCAATCAGTCCCGGGCTGATGACCGGATTGCAGGATATAACCTATTCGCTTACTGTGACCGATTCCAGAAGATGCACTGCTACCGATACTATTACTGTATTTGGTATCATAACATCGAAAACGGATGAAAAAATTAACATGGTTTCTGTTTATCCAAACCCGGTACAAACCCTGCTTGCCATACAAACGGGTTTGCAGTCGGGTGGATTGACGCTTTTCAATAATCGGGGAGAAACTGTATTGGCAGAGGTACTAATGTCGCCTGTGCACTATATCGATACGAGTGCCCTGTCCAAGGGAATCTATTTTCTGAAAGTTTATGCCGGCAGGGATGAATATACCGAACGTATCTTTGTGCGGTGAACGAAGTCAATAAACAAACAATATTATGCAGGTGAGCGGTTATAGTTTAGTCATAATCATTTATTTTCTGATATGGTTTCCGGTTTTTGCACAGCATACCCTGACTGTTGATCCGGAAGATCTCATTGTACTTGATCTCGGTTTCTGGCGGGGCGATTTGCAATGGCAGATATCCTACGACAACAATACATGGAATGATCTTCCCGGTGAGACAAAAGATTCGCTTACCTATAAACCGGATCAGTTTCCGGCCTATTTCAGAGTCAGGATGATGGAGGGCACCTGTTTGCCTCATTATTCCGAAACGGTGGAAGTGATTGTCGCCGGGCTTCCCTCGGTGGTTACAACAGCGGTACAAAGTACAGGAACCATAAACGCTGTCGTCAGCGGCAATGTAACCGGTATCGGCGCTTCCGCTGTTACAGGCAAGGGAGTGGTGTATGGCACTCGACCTCATCCGGTACTAGCCGGGAATCTGTATACCATAAACGGAAGCGGGACGGGAAGTTTTACGGCATTGCTAACTGGTCTGACCTCCAATGCACTTTATTATGTACGTGCCTATGCCACAAATAGCCAAGGAACGATATATGGCGAAGAATACAGTTTCAGAACACAGTCGGCGGTACTGTATGTCATAGGGGATACAGGACCGGCAGGTGGTATTATATTTTATGACAAAGGTGGCTATAGCGATGGCTGGCGTTATCTGGAAGTTGCTCCTGCTGCCTGGTCGGGTGGTCCTGATCCCTGGACAGATGTGGACTGGGGTTGTTATGAGGACTTTACAGGGCAGACTTCAACCGGTATTGGTACGGGCAAGGAAAATACCGAACGTATTCTGACAAACGGCTGTATGACGGGCAACCCAGCGGTGGCTATAGCTGCCGGAGCCAGCATTGGTGGCTATACGGACTGGTTTTTGCCTTCCCGCGAGGAATTGCATGTCTTGTATAACGTACTGTATTACCTTGGCGGAAGCAATTTCCGATATATCTATGGCTTACATGGTCTTACTTATACCTCGTCTTCCGAACTTGATGCCATGTCGGCTTTTGGTGTCGCCTTTGGGGATGGTGGTTCAATACAACATCTTAAAAATCATGGCAACAATTGCTGTACGCCCGGTAAGACGGTTTTAAGCACGTAAGAATGTTGGCGGCTTCGTTACCATTTCTCCAAGGCTTCATCGATCATGAGAAAGAGTTCTTCAAAGTGCAGTCCGGTTTTTCGGCCTCGTTTTTTACCAAGTCTTACAATGATCAGCTCTTTTTCCGGTATTACAATGAGGTATTGTCCCAGGATACCCCTCGCATAAAAAATGCGGTGGTTTTTGTATTGCGGTACCAGCCACCATGAATAACCGTAAAAATCTACCTTATTTCCGGTCTCTTTGTCGATAAGCGGAGCTGCCGCAAGTGACTCCTGAACGAAACCAGGGTCCAATAGCTGTTGCCCGTTCCAGACACCATTTTGAAGATACAGCTTTCCGAGTCGTGCGAAATCTCTGGCATTGGAATTAAGACAACAATAGGCTTTTTCAGTCCCGTTTACTTTATCAAGTGACCAGAAAGCATCAAACTCAGCTCCGGTTGGTTGCCACAGATATTTTTCAATATTTTGGGAAAGATTCATTCCTGTTGCTTTTTCCAATACCATGGCCAGCAGCTGTGTATCCCCGCTCCGGTATTCAAATAATTTTCCAGGTTCTTCTATACAATGCAGCCGGAGACAAGTCCTGACTATATCATCTCCATAATATCCTTTGGTGGTTACCGAAAACGGATTGATATAGCTTTCCTTCCAGTTAAGCCCCGAGCTCATGGTGATTAAATGCCGGATGGTAATTCTCTTTCTTGCGTCTTTTCCAAAGTCCTGAATAAAATCTGAAACAGGTTGATCAAGACTTTTCAGAAAACCGTTCTTTAGTGCAATCCCGGTCATAACTCCCACATATGTTTTGGCCATTGAAAAGGAGTTGCTGATCTGCTTGTTTTCATAACCATTCCAATATTCCTCATAAAGAATAGTATCATTTTTTACAACCATAAATGCAATGCTCCGGAGTTGCTCAAGCTTCTTTCTTAATCGGGTAGAAAGGCTGCTTCTGTTATAATCCTTTGCTATTTTCCAGGGCTGCGGCTGTTTACTTTTTCTGATTTTCCGGTTGGAAAAAATTTTGTAATCATCGATACCGGGGAAATTATGCCTGACCACAGAAAATAAATGTTTATTGCCTGTTATTAATGCGATCAGACCTAATATAACCAGCACGAAGGAAATGGAAAGCAGAATTTTCAGGAGCTTTTTCATATGTTTGCTTATACTCCTTTTATTCAGAAAATGATATAATATGGACTGATTATGGATGCAAAGCTAGAAATCATATCCAAGGGTAACGTAATATCTGGTATTGTGAATCTGTCTGTCATGCCATCCCCATGCAATGTCCAGTTTTACAAAATAACCAAGCAATATTGTGCGTAAACCCAGTCCATAACCAATAAGATAAGGATTCTTGTAGGTGTTAACCTGTGCACTGAATGGAGTATTTGAGTTATCAATTGTAGTGGTATTCAGGATATTTTCTTTGGAATAAGGACTTTTTCCTGACCACGCTGCTCCTATGTCCGTAAAGCCCGAAATTTCAAAATTTCTTATAAATGTTGAGCTTACTTCTTCAGGGAAAATAATTCCTGCAGCAGGTATTCTTAATTCTGCATTAAAAACGAAAGCCTTATTGCCAAACTGCTGATTGTAGCTGAAGCCCCGCATCGGCATTACATATTCAATAAACAATAAATCACTGTTGTTGACAAAAGGTTCTATTGCTAATGGATTATTCTGCCCCTGTCTTACTGTGCTGTTAAACAGCCAGTTATTCATTCCGCCCAGAAGGAACTTTTTAGGAGCTCTCCCAAAAAACTGACCGTAATAGGCTCGTGTGGCCAGTGTGAGTTTTTTGTACAAAGGAAGATAGTGACGGAGATCAATGACCAGCTTGCCAAAATTATACTGAGGCTGCGGACTCAGATAACTATCAAGGTGCACAGCTCCGCGAAAACCGCTCCGCACGTTGGGTCCGTAGGCTATGGTATTGTCCATAACAAAAGATTTGCGTGCTCCGGTATACAATACATTATAACGGATTGTATCTGGCTTTTGCAATGATAAATCCAATGGTGTATAAGTGGTCATCGCAATGAAAGGGCGAAGATCCAGCCGCTTACTTACATCAAGAGGATATGAGATTGAAAACTCAGCCGTATTAAGCGCGTACCTTTCTGAATACGCTCCGGAAGAGGCAAAAATGGTCTTTCGTTCGTATCTTAAGCCAAGATCGGTGCGATACCGGAGAAATCTGTAGGAGCCGAACATATTGCTGCTTTGCAGATCCATCAGACCGAATATTCCAATAGAAAGTTTATGGTTTTCCAGCAAGTCACTCATATCTGCGTTCAGCAAAATCCCGAGACCCCGAAGCGGGTCTACAAGTATTGTGGAGTTGACATTTTGCATGGAAAACGGATTGTTGTAGGTCTCCGGACCCTTCAGATATACATCCGCCCCCAGTTTCTTCCGGATAAGCTCAATATCTGATACCGGAAAATCAGATTGCTTTTCACTTTCGAAACGATAGTTTTGAATATCAATTAATTCTTCCTCCGTATCTTCTTCTGTATTTTCATTATTTTCCGGAGTTCTTGTGTAGCGTTTTCTTGCTCTGATTTCAGCGGCTTTATCATTACGTGCCTGATCTATATAATTTGCTCTTCGGGTCAAAAGGATGCCGGTTTCTGTTTCGGCTAAGAGAGGATCAGCATTTACTTGCCTGAGTGTTATCTTACCATTATCAAAAGATTGAATTATAAATGTTTTACCATCGTCAATCAGTTCAAAATCCTGAATTCCATTACCTGATCTGTATATCAGTGTTATTGACGAATCCAGAAAGCTATAGTAATTTATTGATGAATAACCGCTTAGATCGTTTAAAAAAAAGATTCCTTCTTTCGTCGCCTTGGGGTGACCCGAATTACCGCTGATTGGCAGAGTTATCTCGACCTTTCTAGTTCGAAGGTCCATTATGTGAACCTGAAAATATGTATTCCCGGTAATAGTATCTTTATAGCTGTCGGAGCTATAGGTAATTTTGTTTGTTGCCGGTATATACCTTGGATTAACCTCATCATGAACAAAATTGGTCAGCTGATACAATTTTCTGGTTTGCAGACTGAATTGATAAAGGTCACTATTGGCATTGCCTGATCCGGCCAGTAGAATCGATTTTCCGTCGGGTGAAAAAGTATAATCGGTGATATTGTTTAAACCTGGTATTCTGATTTTTTCCCATTTTCGGGAATCATTCCTGTAAATGCAGAGAAAATAGCCTTTGCCGGCTTTTGACAATAACAAAGCCGGTTGTTGAACATAATCAGCCCGTACTATCGGAAGATTACTGTTCTCTTTTCGGTTAAGTACCCGTTGTCCCCCTTTATAAATAACTTTTGCACGGGATGTGGCAGAGCTAAGCTCTTTTGTACGAAGATGAAAACGATTATTGGCTACTGTGCTTACTGCCAGTTTTTCTTTGCCCAGAAGACTGAATGATGTAACAGAGCCGTTTTTCATTCCCGGGATTCTTTTGCTTTCGGATTCTTTTTCTAATTGAAATCCGCTATTGTAAAAATCCTTCCAGTTAGACAAAAAAGTATCGTATGGGACTCCTGTACCTGATTCAAAGGCTACTTTGTAATTTTTTACAACCTTGACAAAGTTGAGAATTGCCTGAAATTCGCTTTCTCCAAACTGAAATACAAAATAATTCCATATGGACTGACCTACTATTGCAGCTTTATCACCTTTCAGATGGTGAGGATCACTCAACCTGCCTTCAGAAAGCATGGACCTTACATAATTGTCCATCTCAAGGTCCCAACCGTATGCAATATAGCGTGCTGCTCCGCTTATAAACCAATCCGGCAGGGAGAGAAAATAGGTATTCTGGAGTACTTCTTTAAAGCTTCCTCCATATAGCATGGAATAAACCAGTGTATTGGCAATTCCCTGCCGTATATCATTTTCAAACTGCAGGGTTGTACCTTTGAATGGAACCTCAACTCTTGTTTTTATGAAGGTTGTCTGACCGCCGCTGATATATTCCGGATCCGAAATGGCAATATTGGCCTGATGGTATTCGTCCATATTGGCATATACAATGAGACGGATTTTTGAATAAGGCGTAAAACCAGTAATATTCGTCAGAATCAGCAGATTTTCTTCCGAAAATCGTCCGGCATATTCCGCCAGCTCTTTGTTTTGACCGTAATAATAAACATCCGTATTTCGAAAAGACAGCACCTTCCAGTCATAGCTTTTATTCTGTACCCGGTTTTTACCAAATGTCTGCTCATACTCCTGCGCACAGACGCAAAAGATGATTTGGAGTAAGACCAGAAGAATACAATATCTTTTCAGCATGAACTTATCTACTCATTCCCGGATACAATGATAAGAATCGGGCTATAGTTACTTCCGGATCCAACTTTTCGCCTTTTTCGAGGTGTTTGCAAAAACGCATGGCAAAATAAGGGGCCAGCGATACACCTTTTGTCCCTAAACCGTTGAAAATTCCTAATGTTTTAATTTCCGGATGCAGGCCGATAAGGGGTTTTCTGTCTGTGACAGCCGGCCGTATTCCTGCTTTTGCATCTTTTATGGCGTATGCTTTTTTAAGCATATTATCTAGCCGGTTCTTAATATCCTGTGTAGCTTTTTCCGTTGGGGCCTGATCTTCAAACGTATTTTCATAAGTTGAGCCTGCCCTGAAGTGATTATTGCCAAGCGGAACAATAAATGCTCCTTTGTTAAGAATTACATGTTCATTAAGCTGATCAGATTCTATCTCCAGAATTTGTCCTTTGGACGGTCTGAACGGCAGCCAGTTAAAATAGGGATTATTTACAGCTTTATTCCCTTCACAAAAAATTACCCGTTTTGATTTTATACCATTCACGGCTACATGATCAGGAAAACAGCTCAGATTAAATTCTTTAATTTTTTCGTATCTGTTTTCTCTTTTCAGATAGGATCTGTAGTGTTCAACCAGTAATGGCACATCGACATAACCCGATAACCGGGTCTCAAAACCTCCATGCTCGTTATATATATACTCATCATACTTTGATTTCGGAACTTCCGTATCGATAAATAAAGTATAGTTTTTTTCATAAGCTTTTGAGAGCCATTCATTCTGTTCCAGAATGGATGAAAAAGGTTTATACACCGGAAGTCTTCGAATCAATGTTACATTCAGGAGCTTTTCGAGGTCTTCATAGAATGGGAACAGAAATGGAAATAACTCTTCTGCTTTCCACGTCTTATTAATTCTCTTTCCGGTTATGGGATTAATTATTCCGGCAGAAACTTTATAGGCAGCTTCAGGATCTTCTTTTTCCAATACAAAGACAGATTTGCCCTCTTTCTGCATAGTATGGGATAAAGCTGTTCCGGCCAATCCCTGTCCGATGATCAGGTAGTCAAACATTCTTGCGATTTCTTTCAGAAAGATACAATAACGGCAATATGAAAAGAAATCGCAATTGGGAAGTTGCGAAGAAATTGCTATTGAGTTTCTGCTTCGAAAAATTCAGATCGGTAACAAAGCTTGCTTTGGATAGTTATCTGCAAAAAGTTAAAAGAAATGAGCAAGAAGAATAAGTTGAGTTTTAATGCGACCTGGTCTATGGCAGTCGGAGGGATGGTAGGTGGTGGCATTTTTTCTGTCATGGGACTTATTGTGCAGATTGCCGGGCAATGGGCCTGGTTAAGTTTTCTGATCTCCGGGGTTATAGGCTTTATATCAGCATGGAGCTATTGTCAGATGGCTGTAAAATTTCAGGAAAGCGGAGGCGCTTTTACCTATCTCCGTAAAATGGATCGTAAAGGTTTTGCAGGAAGTCTGGCCTGGGTATTAATTCTTGGTTATATTCTTTCAGTATCTGTATACGGTTTTACATTTGGGCATTATGTGGCTCATGCATTTCATTTTGGAGACTGGTTTCCCAGGGTTCTTGCTTTTGGTGTTATTGGTATTCTTACTCTGGTCAATCTCCGGAGCGTGGGTGATTCTTCTACTGTAGAGATAGTAACAGTCTGGGGTAAACTTATGGTTCTAATGGCGCTTGCAGTGTTTGGTCTTCTTCATTGGGATACTCCCAAGCTTACAGAAGGAATCAGTCCTAAAAATATAGGAGACGCGCTTTCGGGAGCCGCTACGATTTTTATAGGGTATCAGGGTTTTCAGTTGCTGACATATGATTATAGCGCGATACACAAGGCTGAAAAAACGTTGCCCAGAGCTACTCTGTCGGCGGTGTTGTCAGTGATCGTAATATATCTGGCGGTTTGTCTGGGAACTACCATGTTGGTAGGTGCCGAAACTGTAGTTAAACAAAAAGAAATTGCTTTGTCTGTCGCTGGTCAAAAAGCAATTGGGAAAACGGGAATGATTCTGGTTACAATAGCTGCAGCATTCTCTACTGCATCAGCGATTAATGCAACGTTGTTCTCAACCAGCCGTCTGGTGGATGATGTGGCAAGAAAAAACGATCTTCCTTCGGAGCTGGCGAAGGAAAATAAGGCGAAGATGCCCTATTTTGCATTGCTGCTTATTTCATCATTATCTATAGTGCTGGCGGTGATTGGTTCATTAAGCTCACTTGTGAGTGCGGCGAGTTTAATATTTCTGTTTGCTTTCGGTGTTGTAAACTGGATCGCTTATCAGGAGAAGATCCGTTATTATAAATTATCTCTTGCAGGAGCCATTGGAACCGCTATCGCGATTGTGGTGGATGGATGGTATCTGGCAAAGCAAAGTCCCGCAGCGCTTATCGCCCTGGCAGTCATAGTAGCGATTGCAGTGGTTGGAAGAAAGTTTCTGCTTGAAAAGTTTAGCAGTTAAGAGATTATCGTAAATATACTGCTTCAAAACGCGCAAGAGGAGCCATGCGTCCCTTTAGTAACTGCAATGTGTCATTATCAAGGTAATAGCTGTCAGCTATTTGCAGTACCTGGATAAAAGCTTCTTCTGCCTGTATTGCATTGCATGCAGAAAAGGTGCGGCTTAACGAGGTAAAGCGAAGGCGATTGGGATTTCCTGTTTCATACTCTCCGTTAATAGTATTACAATATCCTGAACCAATGACTTTCTTATCGGCTTTAAGAATAATGTATGAATCCCGACTGATTTCCTGCTTCTTTAAACACTGTCCTGCCAGTTCAATAAGCTTCCAGTATTTTTCTGTTATGTCATTATCAAGTTTATCAAGGATATAGTTGTCTGCCAGCGCTCCGGTAATTTGCTTACCGTTCTTATCCAGATGAAAAAGCCTGTTTTCACCAACCAGATAGTTGCTGCTATCCGAACTTAGTGTAATATAGCGAGCCTGCTGATCCCATTCAAACACGCCCTTTTCTTCCAGCAAAGAATCACTTCTGCCTGAATATTGACGAAGAATCCTGTAAGTATTATCTGAATAGAGCGAAATCAATGTCTCAATACCGGTACAATCTGCACAAGGAAGTGTCCCTTTGTATGATCCTGCCCAATCCAGTGAAACCCGGCTGTTGTCTCCGATTCTATTATTAGAAGCGTGGCGTTCATGCGGAACACGGGCTTTTCTTGGCTGACAGGAAAACATGATAGTCAGAAGAAGAGATACGGCAGTAAACAAGTAAATTGGTAGAACTGGCATTACATATATAATTGACTGGTCAGATTCAATATACAATGAACATAAAATATGCCATATATTACTACAAACAGAATTTTATCGGGTTCCGGAACCAGGAGTTAAAACTTGCAGCTGATTCGCAGATGATTATGCTCAGCGGAACAAAACCAGTTGGATATATGGAAAAAATAAAACAACTTTCCATTCCTCTTTTTAATCTGTTATATACATTTAAGTACTATGATCAATATACAGAGTTTTACTTTTAATGCTTTTCAGGAAAATACATATGTATTGTATGATGAGACGAGCGAGGCTGTTATTATTGATCCGGGATGTTATGAGCAAAATGAACAGGAAGAGCTCAGAGAATTTATAGCTGATAAAAATCTTAAAGTTACAGAACTTGTCAATACGCACTGCCATGTGGATCACGTTCTGGGAAATTCATTTGTAAAAAGGACGTTCAAGGTTCCATTCCGGATTCATCATGAGGAATTATCTACTTTGAAATCAGTAGAGGCATATGGACCTGCTTATGGATTTCATGCATATGAACCACTGGAGCCTGATGCTTTTTTTAAGGAAGGAGAAAAAATCCGGTTTGGAAACAGCACTCTTGATATACTTTTTGTCCCGGGGCATTCGGTGGGACATGTAGCGTTTTATTCCCCTGATTTTGATTTTTGCATTGGCGGAGATGTGCTTTTTTATCGCAGCATAGGACGTTATGATTTACCGGGAGGCGATTATAAAGTATTGATGAATAGCATAAAAACGAAGCTTTTTTCTCTTCCGGATCAGACTGTTGTCTATCCCGGGCATGGACCGGCTACAAAAATTGCCGATGAGAAAAAATTTAATCCTTTTATGCAGTAAAAAGAAGATCCGTAAATGAACAGTATTGTTAAAAATATTCCCAATGCAATTACCTGCCTGAATCTGGCTTGCGGATTTCTTGGTATACTCCTGGCCTTTTCAGAATTAACTTATTCCTGTTATCTGATATTTCTGGCTTGTTTTTTTGACTTTATAGATGGTTTTGCTGCCCGCATGCTGAAGGTCAGCTCATCTATCGGTAAAGAACTTGACTCATTGGCAGACATGGTTAGTTTCGGAGTGTTGCCCGGGATAATCGCTTACTCACTTATCGAAACAGCTGTTGTTAAAGAAGTCTTTGCCGGATCTTCCGGTTTCACAACCTTATTACCCTATGTCAGTATCATTATACCGGTTTTTTCCGGCATACGTCTGGCAAGATTCAATATAGATACCAGACAGGTTCATGGCTTTATTGGTCTGCCGACACCGGCAAATGCAATATTCTTTGCGTCCCTGCCTTTTGTTTTTGCCGATCCTGTTTTTGCCGGACTTATCAACAGCTATGTTTTCATGATTGTTGTTCTTGTTATGTCATGGTTACTCGTGGCGAATATTCCTCTTATCGCTCTGAAATTTAAATCTTTCCGGTTTAAGGACAATGCTGATAAATATATACTATTGCTGATTAGCGCCTTACTGATCGGTTTTTTAGGTTTGAAAGCAATCCCGCTGATTATAGTTGTTTATATAATTATCTCAGTTTTATTTTCTTCGAAAGAAGAATTATAGGAAATTAAAACAGGGACAAAATTCACTTCTTTCCACTATCACTTATCTTATTTATATTATCTTTGCCTTTTCGGTAATAAAGATTACCCCTTTTGCCAGAAAAGAATGCGAACAGGAAACAACATATAAAAGTTCCCTGCGTTACATAAAATGTATCTTATTTAAAGCCACTGCATGATAAAAGTCTACTAGTAGATAGTTCTATTTTTATTTAATGAAGAGTTTCATACCTGAAAACAGGTTTTTCCGATTTCTGGTTGTCATATGCTTTTTTTATTTGGGAAATGGATATGCTCAAACCAGGAACAATGTAACCTTGCAGTGGCTGGATCCGATAGAAATTATTGATTCATCAGGACGCCAGCAAAAGTTGCCTTATTTCCTGGGGGCGGTGTATGGCTATTCTTTTATGCCGGAGCATAAAATCAGAATAAATGGCTATGTAGAACAGTTTGATATTATCGATCCGCAGAGTGCGAGCCTTAGTCAGGAGGAGGCAAAGCTATTGGGTAAATTTGATGCAAGAGATTATAATGCAATAATCAGTTATGCACGATTCAGGGGCAATGTAATCTCAACTATCCGTATTCTTCCACTGCGTCGTTCATCTGCAGGAATATATGAAAAACTCCTTTCATTTTCCTATGCAGTGAAAATGGGAAATGCACCGGTGCAGCATTCAGACATGGCTTCCTCAAGAAACAATACGAATCCTTCCATGCGCTTGAATGCATCCGGATATTCGTCAGTTCTGGCAAGCGGGTCCTGGTATAAGTATTCAGTAACAACAACCGGTATACATAAAATCGGATATGAAGATCTGAGAAAGGCGGGTATAAACCCGGATCATATTGACCCCCGCCAGCTTAAATTATACGGCAATGGTGGGGGTATGCTGCCTCAGGCTAGCAGCGCCGGTCGCGTTGATGACCTGATTGAAAATGCCATCTTTGTTTTTGGCGAAGGGGATGGTAAGTTTGATAAATCGGATTACATACTCTTTTATGCGCAGGGACCTCATACGTGGAAACAGAATGGGAGTACCTTTCAGCATACCTATAACTTATATTCGGATAAAGCTTTTTATTTTCTCACGACCGATGGCGTTCCGGGTTTAAGGGTATCTTCAAAGACACAACCGGGCTCAGCAGCTCAGACTCTGAATACATATGATGCGTATATTTTCCATGAAAAAGATGAATATAATCTGTTGACATCCGGGCGAGAGTGGCTTGGAGAACTTTTCAATTATGTCAACCCGTCCAGAACGTTTAATTTCGCCCTGGATGGACTTATGCCTTCTTCAAATATAGCGATCACACTGAGCGTTGCTGCCAGAGCAAATATTACTACCTCATTTCAAATGCAGGTTAACAATACTCCGGTCGGTACTTTATCCATTCCCGGTATTGAAAATCTTTTTTCTTATGCCTATAGCATAAAAGCAAGGTCTGGAAAAAAAACCTATAATGTGAATTCGGTACTGGTTCCGAACGGAGATTGTGCCATACGAATCACATACAATTTTAACAATATTTCATCTTTATCAGGACACTTAGATTATCTCGAAATTAATTATAAGAGCCGTCTTGGGCTGTATGGTAACCAAACCAGTTTCAGGTCACTGGCCAGCACGTCAGCTTCGACCTGCGAGTATGTTCTTGCCAATGCAGTGCCTGATATGCAAATCTGGGAGGTCAGCAATCCGTTGCTCCCTTCGGTAATTAACTATTCTTTGGCTGGGAATTCGGCAAGATTTAATGATTACAGCAATGACTTGCGGGAGTATATAACCTTTGCCGGACAGGATTTTCCGGCCGCTGCTTTTGAAACCAGAATCGGTAACCAGAACCTGCATGGTATTGGTTCTCCTGTTCCGGAGCTGCTGATCATTGTGGCAGATGAACTGGTTTCTTCAGCAGAACGCCTGGCAGCGCACAGAAGAACCTTTTCCGGAATAAAAGCTCAGGTGGTTCCGGTCAGATCAATATATAATGAATTTTCTTCCGGTAGCCCGGATTTAACCGGAATAAGAGATTTTATACGCATGGTATATAACCGGAGTCTGGGAGCAGACTCATTGCGCTATGTATTGTTGTTTGGGGATTGTTCATACGATTATAAGGATCGTATTCCAAACAATACAAATCTTATTCCTATTTATGAGTCAAGAGAATCTTTTCACCCGATTCAGACCTTTTCATCCGATGACTATTTCGGGTTTATGGATAGCGATGAAGGAGAATGGCCGGAGAATAACACCAAGGATCATGCGCTTGATCTGGGAGTAGGGCGTCTGCCGGCAAGTACCAGAGAAATGGCTGATCAGATGGTTGATAAGATCATCTATTATGACAGCAATCCGGCAACCCGGGAACGTTGGCGAACCAGAATCTGCTTTGTGGCTGATGACGGAGACAAAAATATTCATCAGGATACAGCCGAAAGGCTGTCAGGGGTAGTAGCGACCAGATATCCTTTTATGAATATCAGTAAAGTTTATCTGGATGCTTTTCCTCAGATTTCTGCTCCGGGCGGGGAAATCTCTCCGGAAGCTAAAAGAGCGTTAAACGGAGAAATAGAAAAGGGACTGCTGATCACCAATTTTACCGGTCACGGGAGTGAACAAGGCTGGATGCAGGAAGAGGTATTGCGTATCAATGATATTCTGGGATGGAAAAATAAGGATAAGCTGACCTTTATGGTTACTGCTACGTGCGAATTTGGCAGGTATGACGATCCAAACAAAACCTCGGGTGCAGAATATGCTCTGCGTTCTGCTGAAGGCGGTGCGATTGCCCTGATGACGACCACAAGGCCTGTCCTGTCTTCTTCTAATGATGAGATAAACAGCGCTTTCTATGAATTTATTTTTGAGAAAGTTAACGGTGCATGGCCTGCCTTTGGTGATGTTCTGCTGAATACAAAAAATAAAGCCATTGTCGGAGTTTATAATCGAAACTATTCACTGCTTGGGGATCCATCGCAGCAGCTGGGTTATCCTGAGGAAGAAATTGTAGTTACGGCTGTCAATGGTAAAAACCCGGCGACATATGCAGACACTTTAAATGCACTTTCGAGAGTAACAATAGAAGGAGAGGTAAGAATTAACGGAGTGCGGAATAATTCCTTTAACGGAATGCTCCAGACGACTATATTTGATAAACCGTCTCAATTAATGACTTTGGGCAATGAATTAGGAGCTCCCCCTATCTTATTTTCCCGATATGATAATTCAATATTTGATGGAAAAGCTTCTGTACGGTCAGGTGAGTTTAAATTTTCTTTTGTGGTGCCCAAAGATATTTCCTACCTGATTGATAATGGAAAAATCAGTGTTTATGCTGCTACCGGAACGACCATTAAGGATGCCGCAGGATATGAAAACCGGATATTTATCGGGGGAACTTCAGATTCTGTTGTTTTAGATAATACCCCCCCCACCATGCGGCTCTATATGAATGATCAGAGCTTTGTAAATGGTGGTGTCACAGGAAGCAGCCCGATGCTGCTCGTTCATGTATTTGACGAAAACGGGATTAATATTGCCGGTTCAGGTATAGGACATGAGTTGACTGCGGTATTGGATGAATCCAGGGAAGTAATTATTCTAAACGAATATTATACCGCCAAGCTGGATAGCTATCAGGAGGGAACCATCGAATATCCGTTGAAGGATCTTGCTCCCGGAAATCATATTGTCAGGGTAAAGGTGTGGGATACACACAATAATTCAGCAGAAGACTATCTGGAGTTTGTAGTTGTCAATGATGAAGATGTTGCTTTGCGAAACGTATTGAATTATCCGAATCCCTTTTCGACCAATACGGAGTTTCACTTTGATCATAATCGGGCAGGAGATGATATTGAAGTTCAGGTTCAGGTATATACCATCTCCGGAAAGCTTATAAAATCAATTCGTCAGACTATTTATCAGAGTGGTTCTCATGTGGCGGAGCTGCGCTGGGACGGACGGGATGATTTTGGAGATAAACTCGCTAAAGGTGTATATGTCTACAAATTAGAGCTTAGATCTGTCAGAGATGGCTCAAAAGGACATAAATATCAGAAGCTGGTAATACTGAATTAGTAAATAAATTATATATTTGAATTTTAAGAATATTTACAATGAGATTGAAAAGATTTCTTGCGGTAATTTTTAGTTGTTCGTCAATAGCAGCTTTTTCACAGAATGTGCCCAGAAATGTACCTATAAATACTTCGGTACCATTTCTTACGCTGGCCCCGGATGCCCGGTCAGGTGCATTGGGAGATGCCGGTGTAGCAACTTCCCCTGATCCAATGGCTATTCGCTGGAATTCTGCGAAACTTGCTTTTCTGGACAATGATCTTGGTTTTTCTGTTTCATACAACCCCTGGTTGAGAAAACTGGTGGATGATATGTCGCTTTCCTACCTTACAGCCTATCGTAAGTTAAGTAAGCAGGAAGCCATTGCTCTTCAGATGACGTATTTTGATCTGGGAAGAATTACATTTACGGATGACAACGGTCTTGTGACCGGCGAGCATCGGGCGAAAGAATTCTCAATTGGCGGAGCTTATTCCAGAAAGCTAAGCGAATATCTGAGTGTCGGGATCGGATTAAAATTCATACATTCTAATCTTGGTAATGGAAATGTAAACGGGTCTACTTTAGTAAGGCCCGGAAATACAGCGGCCGGAGATATCGGAGTATTTTATAGCAAGGATTATGTGGCGGCCGGAAAAAACTTTAAAGTTAATCTGGGGGCCAATATTTCTGATATAGGAGCTAAAATATCATATTCCAATAACGAAAACAGGAACTTTATTCCGACAACTCTGAGACTTGGTACTGCCATAACCGGAGATCTTGATGTGTTCAACAAACTAACTCTTATTGCTGAACTAAGCAAGCTCATGGTTCCATCGCCAGTTGCCGATTCTACAGGTTATTCATATTCCTCTAATAAGGGGTTGCTTAGCGGGATGTTTGGATCTTTTGCCGATGCGCAGGGGGGAATATCTGAAGAGTTGAAAGAAATTATATATCATCTGGGACTTGAATACTGGTATCATGATGCCCGGGGACTTCCCTTATTTGCCGTTCGGGCAGGCTATCATCTTGAGAGCAACCTGAGAGGCGGACGTAAATATCTTACAGCCGGATTTGGTTTCAGGTATCAGATGTTCGGAATAGACTTTGCTTATCTGGTCCCAACCCAGAAGAATAATCCACTTGCTGAGTCCTTGCGTTTTACGCTTATCTTTAATTTTGATTCCAAAAAAAGAGTAGAATCCATTGTTGACTGATCACTAATGCCAGACAGAACCCAGGCCCCGGTATATAATAAACCGGAAATATTTGCTTTACCTTTGGTCTCCGAAAGTTACCTGACTAACGGAGTACCTTATTTTGGGATGACTTCTGGTAATCAGGCGGCAGTAAAGCTGGAGCTTGTGTTTAAAGGCGGGCATCTGAATGAACCGGCAAACGGTTTATCCTTCTTTACGGCCAAGATGCTTACTGCCGGGACAAAAAATAAAACTGCTGCTCAGATTGAAGAAACAATTGCTTCTTATGGTGCATTTATCGAGATCGGAAGCGGTTATGATCAGGTTGCTGTTACTGTGTACTGTCTGGATAAGTTTTTAAAAGAGGTATCGGAGCTTCTGGCGGAACTGATTCAGGAGGCTGTATTTCCTGAAGAAGAACTGCAAAATCTTAAGAATATTCAATTGCAGAATATCAGAGTGAATATGGAAAAAACCTCCTATCTCGCATCTGTTAATCTGAGGTCACGTTTTTTTGAAAATAATCATCCATATTCCAGGGTAATCACTGAAGATGTAATTAAGGCAATTGACCGGAAGGATCTTCTATCCTTCTATCCCGATTTATTCAGATTGTCTGATTGTTCGATATTTGTTGCAGGAGGGCGAATTGATTGCTATTCTGTGATTAACGAAATTTTTGGAAATATTTCTGTTGAGCCATTGAGCTATGCTGATAGATGGCAGCAAGTTTCTTATGGGACAGGATTGGTTCATACCGAAAAGGAAGGGGTTTTACAAAGTACAATACGTCTGGCTATGCCTGCTGTCGGTCTCTCCAATCCTGATTATCCGGCGTATGCTCTGCTGAATGAAATCTTTGGAGGATATTTTGGCTCTCGCCTGATGAAGAATATTCGGGAAGATAAAGGATATAGCTATGGAATACATTCTTCACTAGTGAATCATCTTGAGGCTGCTTATATGGTGTGTGGTACGGATGTAAATAAAGAAGTCCGGGAGAATACAATCAATGAGATATATGCTGAAATGGATCGCCTGTGTCGGGAACCGGTAAGCGAAAGTGAGCTTGAAACAGTAAAGAACTATATGCTGGGGTCCTATTTAAATTCGGTGAATACATCCTTTGCTGTTTTGGAAAAATTCAAGACTCTGTATTACCATAAGTTACCATCGACATTTTATGAAGATTTTTATACTTCAGTTAATGAAATAACTTCAGAAAAAATGCTGGACCTGTCCTCGTGCTTTTTTGACAGGTCTAAAATGCTTCTTGTTAGTGTCGGTTAGTTTTTGTATTACCATTCTGCAAAACCAAGCCGGGTATTTACTTTCCAGGTTTCTGATTATATAAACATTCCTTTATAATACGGATGCCTTAAGCAATCGTAGTATTACCGGACTGCAAGCATAGTATAGTTGGGGGTCAGTTAAGTCCTCTTTTCACATAGCAAATCTCAGGACCACTTATTTACAGATATCCGGTTCATAAGCAGCGTTCAAATCATAAAAAAGATTGCTTCGTTGTTTTCGAGGAAATGGTTGGTGTTACATCAGAAATCAACGATTCCCTCTTAATTAGCGGATCTCTGTTATTTTGTTTGAATCGGGCCAGGACGAGATATAAAATTCGGTCTGTGACTTCGCAATAATTGCTGCTTTCAGGTGAGTTGTACCGAAAGATATGCCCGATACAGAAAAAACTGTCGGATATACAAAAAGCAAAAGCCATTTCCGAATCCGGAAATGGCTTTATAATTAATTAAACTGAGATTTGATGTTATCAGGCGTTGGTTTCCATTTCTTTTTTGGAAGCAGTCTGAGATCTCCAGCTTCCGAAATCAAGAACAATCGGAGCCCCGATATATACAGTAGAGTATGCTCCAAAAGTTGCAGCAACAATCATAATCAGGGAGAATCCTCTTAAAATATCACCTCCGAAAATAATCAGTACAACAACCACAATTAAAACGGTCAATGAAGTAACGATGGTTCTGCTGAGTGTGTCATTAAGAGCACGGTTCATGAGTGTATCATCTTTTTCGCGTGAGGATATTTCCTGACCTTCCCGGATACGATCGAATACAACGATCTTATCATTGATCGAATAGGCAATCAGAGTAAGCATTGCTGCAATAAATATCTGATCGACCTCGATGCTCATTCCCAAGGCTGTTGCAATTCCATATATAGCGATAGCAACGAGTACATCGTGAGTAAGAGCGATCAGTGTACCAAGACCAAACTGCCAGTTTTTAAAACGTATGAAGATATACAAGAAGAGAACTCCCAGCGATATGATGATTGAAATAATTGATGCGGTAAGAATATCACTCGCAACGGTTGCTCCCACTTTTTCAGAACCAATGATCCGCGGATTCGCAGAAGCATAATTCTCCAATCCTTTCTCAAGAGCGGCTTTTACTTCCAAATCAGCTTCATTGGATTCATCTTTACTGTGGAAGCTTGTTGTCACTTTCAGAGTTCTGTTGTCACCATACGTTTTTACTTCTGTTCCCTCGTTGTTGAAATATGGAAGAAGTTCTGATTTTACATCGGAAGCAGGTAATGCTTCGTCAAATTGTACAATGTATGAGCGACCGCCCTGGAAGTCAACCCCAACATTCAGACCGTTGATCATAATTGTAACGAATCCGACAAGAATAAGGGCGCATGAAAACAGATAGGCTTTTTTCCTTGCTCCTATGAAATTGTAATTCAATTTACCGACAAGGAAACTTCTTGAAATGAATGTATCAAATGACTTCTCGGTAATCTGCTTTTTCTTAGCCATCCATTCGATAATAATTCTCGATATGTATATCGCACTCAGGAAAGAGGTCAATATACCCACAATCAGAACAGTGGCAAATCCTTGTACCGGTCCGGAACCGACCCATGCCAGTATGATACCAACAAGTACAGTGGTAAGGTTGGCATCAAATATCGCACTGAATGCTTTCTGATAGCCTTCTTTAATCGCAATATCAAGCTTATGGCCTTTGCGCAGCTCCTCTCTTATACGTTCAAAGATTAGTACATTGGCATCGACAGCCATACCTATTGTAAGCACAATACCGGCAATACCGGGTAAGGTTAAGGCTGCATGCAACTGTGCAAGAATTCCCAATACAAAGAAAATATTGAAAATAAGCGCAAAGTTCGCTACCATTCCTCCTATGCTGTAATAGGCAACCATAAATATAACTACCAGGACAAGTCCGGCTACAGAAGACTTCAGACCCTGAGATATAGCTTCTTTCCCGAGGGATGGTCCGATAATACCTTCTTCAACAATTCTTGCAGGAGCCGGAAGCTTACCCGCTTTCAATACATTCGCAAGGTCTTTTGCTTCTTCTTCGGTAAAATTGCCGGAGATGGAAGAAGACCCGTTTGGAATTTCTTCATTAACAGAAGGAGCGGAATAAACTGTATTATCAAGAACGATAGCAATTCTGTTACGGCTTTGAGGTGTGCTGGTTTCAACAGCCTTACGCGTCATATTTCTCCATGCCTTTGCACCGGCAGCATTCATTGTCATGCTTATTTCATATCCGCCTCTTCCGCTTGCAGCAAAGTCAGCTCTGGCATCTGTTATAACTTCTCCTGTAAGCGGTGCTTTACCCAGTCTTCCTCTTTTGACAGGTACAAGCTCAATAATATTCTGTTTTCCGCCACTCTTTTCCCAAAGAAGAGACATGTTGGAAGGAATCATTGAACGTACCTTCGGGTCAGCAAGCAGAGTATTGATGGTAGCAGTGTCTTCCGCTCTGTACGCCAGCTGTCCGAATTGTTGAAGATTTTGTCCGATGGCAAGAGTTATAAATTTAGAAACGTCCTCATTCAGTGTATCAGCTTCGGCAAGTGCGTCGGGCGCTTTTTGTGAAGTTGTATCTGTTATTTTTTCGCCTGTAAGCGGGTCGATCTGGTCTTCTGTTTCTGCTTTGGCAGATTCAGCAGTGGATGCAGAAGAAGATTTTTCCGTTTTTTGCTTATTTACCAGATAGTTGTTAATCTGAACAATGACTGGTTGAACATCCTGAAACTGGTATACTTCCAGAAATTCAAGCTGCGCGACTCCCTGTAACAATTTTCTAACCCTTTCCGGATTATCAGCGCCGGGCAATTCCACCTGGATACGACCTGTACCCTGGATTCGCTGAATGTTAGGACTTGTAACACCAAACTTATCGATCCGTGTGCGAAGGATCTCAAATGTTCTGTCAATCGCTTCGTCAACTTCTCTTTCAATATATTTCTTTACTTCCTGATCAGAAGATTTGGGATTAATAATATCCTTATTGGAATAACTGGCGAAGACAGAGGCAAGTGGACGACCGGGAGCTACTTCATTAAATGCTTTATAAAATAATGAAGTGAATTTTTCGGGACTGTTTCTTTGCATTTTCTTAGCCATTTCGAGAGCTTCCTTAAAAGAAGCATCCTGGCTATTACCGGCAATTCCTTTGAGAATATCAATTGGGGAGACTTCGAGAGTCACATGCATACCACCTTGAAGGTCCAGACCAAGATTTAGTCCGTTTTGCTTTACTTCTTTGTAAGTGTATTCCCGGATACCAAGGAAATTGTATACAGGCTTATTATATACCGAATCAAGATAGCTTTGCTTTTTTGCAAAATCAATTTGTCCGGATTCGTTAGTGGCGTATATTGTCGCATCCTGTCTTACATTTCGGTCTACTATTGAAAAAGAAATAAAGTAGAGACAAATGGCAGTAAGAACTGTTGTCAGGATAATAATCCCGTTTTTAGTGAACATTGTGTTATTAAATGATTTATTGTTAACAAAAAGTTTATTATAAGGGCTGTCATCTTATAGCTGCATAACTATATTGCCAGTCCGGGCAGGAGCCGATTTCTCCTCTAAATAACATAAAAAAATGCACTAAGGGGCATTAACCGAGATTATACAGGTAAAAAGTTTTCGAAAATGCGTTGATAATGGACGTATATCAAGGTAAAGGTCCCCTTCGATTAGAAACTCTGTCTGTGGAAAGGTTATCGAAGAAGCATATAATAACGGAGCAGGGAAATTTATAATGGGGAGAATCGCTTCTACCGAAAATTCCCTTATTTCCGCCTTTTTTTCTGTTTCGTTATTGTTTTGTTGTTCTTTTTGTTCTTTTTTTGGCGTATTATTATCATCAACATATTCAGTTGATGAATAAGAAGCAAAAAGAATCAAAGTTACCAGAAACAGGCAAAAAACACTTCTGATATAAGCTTTGCTTTCTTTCATAGTTCGTTAGCCGCCAAAATTAGGTATAAATTTTCATAACTGATACTTTTCCGATAACTAATCCTTAAATTAGTTTAAATTTAACGAACTAATTTTTCTTTTTTAAGTATACAATAAAACTAAAAACGATATAAAGAGTAATATATGAATGCGTGGCATGATGTAAGTTTTGGATCTGATGCTCCTGAAAATGTTCAGGCGATTATTGAAATCCCGAAAAATTCGAAAGCTAAATATGAGCTCGATAAGGAAAGTGGCTTGTTGAAACTGGACAGAGTGCTATTTTCTGCAGTGCACTACCCTGCCAATTATGGTTTTATTCCCCGTACATACTGTGATGATCAGGATCCATTAGATATCCTTGTGATCAGCTCAATGGAAGTAGTGCCTATGTGCCTTATCGAAGCCAAGGTGATCGGGGTAATGCAAATGATAGATGATAATGAACGGGATGACAAGATTATCGCAGTTGCTAAAAATGATATGTCTGTTAACCATGTAAATGACATTGCGGAACTTCCGCCTCATACATTAGTCGAGATGAAACGTTTTTTTGAGGACTATAAGAATCTTGAGAAAAAAGAGGTTGTTGTTAAACGTTTTCTGAACAGAGAGGAAGCTTACAAGATTATAAACGAAGCTATTGAGCTTTATAATTCTACTTTTTCCGAAAGAGAAAGAACCAGAGTTGTTTAATCCTGAATGAGAACTTTCTGAAGCTTCTCTTGTGTCAGAGGCTTTGCAATATAATTTTCAACTCCTAATCCAAGGAGTTGTTTTTTTATGTCATTAGTTAAGAATGAGCTCAGCATAACAATTCTGCTGCGATGCCGATGATTTGAATTTATCTGGTTGAACAGCTCCATAAATTCATTGCCCTGCATATGGGGCATCTGGTAATCCAGAAGAATTAAGTCCGGGTAGTTGGAATCATAAGGAGAACAGTTTTTGCTGAGGTACAGAAGAGCTTCTTCTCCATTGAGTGCAGTTCTGACGTTGGAAGTAATTCCTGATTCCTTCAGGAGCCTCTCGTTGATTGCGTTATTTACCACATCATCATCCACCAATAGCACACAATTCAACTTCTCCATAGGCTCATAGTTTAAAGGGTGTTTCTCTAGTAAAACCTATGCTAGCTGAAGATCGTTCCTTTCTTTATTACTTGAGACTTTTGGCCACTTCACTAAAATGCCGATTTATGACATCCTGTACTTTTTCCTTGGTCAGCGGTTTGTTGATAAAGTCTGTATTGCCGGAACCTTTTAGCTTTTCTATGTCTGTGATATTGGTAGAGGTAGTAAGAACCACAATAACAACATCATTCTTATTCGGAAAATCCAGCAAACGGAATTCATTGAGAAACTCAAATCCATCCATTACAGGCATATTGATATCCAGAAAGATGAGGTTAGGACATGGCTTATTTTCCTGAACAGTTTTTTGAATAATGCTTACTGCTTCATATCCGTTTAGGGCAATTTTAATATTCTCAGCGACATTTAGCTTTCTAAGCAACCGTTCATTAATAAAGTTTGTTATACTGTCATCCTCAACTAATAAAATGGAATTCAGTTTACTCATTACTTATGATTAGAGTCTGATATAGTGAATTGATTTCTATATAACCAATACTTACTATACTTTGTTAAAAAAAATTAGTTTCAGCAAAAGTCAGATAATATCAGGGGATTTTCATTTCAGATCGTTTATTATAAGACTTTTGAGTTTGTCACCTGTAAATGGTTTCTCCATTATTTCATTATAACCAAGATCGTTAAGACGGTCTTTTTTCTCCTGATCGATTGCTGCTGTCAGCAATATGATTCGTATTGACTGATCAAGAGTCATTTGTTTAAAGTATTTGAGAAACTCCAGTCCATCCATCTCCGGCATGTTAATATCCAGCAAGATCAGATCGGGACGTTTATTTACCGGTTCTGCCAGATATGTGAGCGCTTCTTCCCCATTCTTTACTGATTTTATTGTATTTGCTATGCCTGCCTTTTTTATATGTCGTTCTGTTAGATAATTGCTGACATAATCATCATCTACCAGCAGAATTGTATCAATTGAAAGCATGTAAAGCGTTCGGTTAATCTAGTTATATACAAAAACTAACCTAGCAATTGTCAAAAAGTTTCAAGAGATTATGGAGCTTTTCTTCATTAAGCGGTTTTATTATAAAATCATGAAAGCCTATATTTTTTAGCAACTCTATGTCCTTATGGTTGAATGAAGCGGTATAAATGACAATTCTCGTTTTATTTTTATCCATATTGTATTTTCGAAAAGCCTCAATAAATTCGAAGCCATCCATGACTGGCATATTAATATCCAGAAAAATCAGCTCTGGAAATTCTTCGGCCTCATCCTGAAGATACTTTAACGCTTCATCTCCATTTCGGGCGATAGTAATATGCTTGCAGATTTTATGCTTATTGAGTAAATGATCAGCAATAAAATTGCTTATATAATCATCATCTATAAGTAAAACATTATTGAATTTGTACATGAATTTGGATCCGGGAAATTGCTGGAGTTCAAGAATAAGAAAAATGTACCTGATCAGAGACTATTAACGAGATCAATGTATTGTCGCATTGCATCCTCTTTCGAAAGCCCTTGCAGATTTTCCCAGGCTGCGTATTTCGCATTGCCGACTATATCAAATGGATTTCCCGGTTTTTCGCCTTGTACATTACCTTCTGTTGCCTGCTTGTACAGCGCATAAAGACGTAATAAATCCTCATTGGACGGCTTGGGCAGGGAGCGGGATCTGTGAACCGCATCTTCAAAATCTGCTTGTATGCTCATAGTTCTTAGGTTTTATGTAAAAATTGTGGTTGTTTCTTCTGATAGCCGGCTAAAAAATAATTTTTTTTGATTACACTAACAAATAAAACCAATATGTAAGCGTAACTACCCAATGATAAGCGGTTGAAAATGTTAATATAAAATGAGTCTCATATGCCGGTTTTCTTTGCCTTGTCCCAGTATTCATCCATCTCTGTTAAGGACATAGATGACAGGTCTTTGCCATCCTTTTTGGATTCGGTCTCCAGATAGGTAAAGCGTTGAATAAATTTCTTATTCGTTTTTTCCAGAGCATCCTCTGGATTAATATTTATAAAACGGGCATAATTGATCAGACTGAATAATAAATCTCCAAATTCGGACTCGATTTTATCCGCTTGGTTTAATGAGTCACCGGCGTTTACTTCCTGTTCAAACTCCTTCAGCTCTTCCTTTACTTTATCCCAGACCTGTTCCTTCTTTTCCCAGTCAAAACCTGACGCCCGTGCTTTTTCCTGAATTCTCATTGCCTTAATAAGCGCAGGTAAGGATTTAGGTACTCCGCCAAGAATGGTTTTATTTCCGCCTTTTTCAGATTGTTTCAGCTGTTCCCAGTTCTTTTTTACAGCTTCTTCATCTTCTGCTTTGCTGTCACCGTAAATGTGAGGATGTCTGTATATCAGCTTTTCACATAAGCTGTCAATGACTTCTGCAATATCAAAGCTTTGGGTTTCTGAAGCTATACGCGAGTAAAAAACAATATGCAGCAAAAGGTCTCCCAGTTCTTTCCGTATTTCCCGGAGGTTTTCCTCCACAATAGCATCAGAGAGCTCATACGTTTCTTCAATGGTCAGATACCGGAGACTTTCCATAGTCTGCTTCTTATCCCAGGGGCATTGCTCCCTTAGCTCATCCATAATTGTCAGCAGTCTGTCAAATGCAGCAAGCTTTTTGTGTCTTCGCGGATCCGTATGTTTTGTCATATTGTTAGTCAAAGTGGCTGCCAAAAAGTATTTAATATCTAATTTAGCATAAAAATTGAAATACTGAAAAAAGAGACTGTTAACTTAATTTTGGATCAATAGTCTCGCTTTTTAGTAAATTTGCAAACTCATATAAATTGTAAACGAAGGAGATTATTGTGACACTGATAAAATCAATATCCGGAATCAGGGGAATTATCGGAGGGGCTCCCGGAGAAGGGCTTACACCGATCGATGTTGTAAAATATGCTGCGGCATATGGAACCTGGCTCAGAGAAGCAACTGCCAACAAAAAAATAATAATTGGCCGTGATGCCCGTCTCTCCGGGCCCATGGTTTCTTCTTTGGTAGCATCAACCCTGCAGGGGCTGGGGCTGGACGTTCTGGATCTCGGGTTGTCAACAACTCCTACCGTTGAGATGGCTGTAGTAATGGAGGAAGCCGCAGGTGGCATTATATTGACGGCAAGTCATAATCCGATTCAGTGGAATGCACTCAAGCTGCTCAATTCCCGTGGAGAATTCCTGTCTGAGGAAGCGGGCAAAGCAATACTGGACATTGCTGACAATGAAAGGTATACTTTTGCAGAAGTGAAAAAACTGGGTGTATACCGGACAGATGATTCATTCATCCGAAAGCATATAGATGCTATATTAAAACTTCCGCTGGTAAAGAAGGATCTTATTGCTGAGAAAAACTTCCGGATAGCAATTGATGCAGTTAACTCTACCGGTGGTATCGCTGTGCCAATGCTTTTGGAAGCGCTCGGGGTCAAACAGATTTCAGAGTTTTACTGTGACCCTGACGGACATTTCCCTCATAATCCGGAGCCTCTTCCGGAAAATCTTGGATTTATATCAAGTGAAATTGCAAATGGGGCATATGATCTGGGTATAGTAGTTGATCCGGATGTTGATCGCTTGTGTTTTGTCAATGAAGACGGAAGTATGTTTGGGGAAGAGTATACGCTGGTTGCCATAGCTGACTATGTTCTGAAAAATACTCCTGGTAATACTGTTTCCAATCTTTCTTCAACAAGAGCATTAAAGGATGTTACGGATAAATATGGATATGAGTACACTGCAGCAGCAGTAGGAGAGGTCAATGTTGTCCAGAAGATGAAGGAAACCAAAGCGGTAATCGGGGGAGAAGGCAATGGCGGGATTATTTATCCGGAACTACATTATGGTCGTGATGCTTTGGTCGGAATAGCCTTATTTCTGAGCCATCTTGCGGAGTTTGGCAAGTCAGCCTCGATGCTCAGGGCAAAATATCCGACTTACCATATCTCCAAAAATAAGATTGAGCTGACTCCCAGTATCGATGTTGATAATGTGCTGGCCGAGATTCAAAAGAAATACAGTAAACAACCGGTAAATACCATCGATGGAGTAAGAATCGAGTTTGGCAAAGAATGGGTTCATCTGCGCAAATCCAATACGGAACCTATTATACGAATATACGCCGAATCGGATACCGTATCCACTTCTGAGCATCTGGCCAATAAGCTTATCATGGACATAAAGGAGATTGTTTCCGCAAAAAAGGATAATTAATGAAGGTTTATCTGGACAATGCCGCAACCACCAGGCTGGATGAAGAGGTTTTTGATGCAATGCTTCCTTTCCTGAAAGAAACATTCGGAAATCCTTCTTCTATTCACAGTCACGGAAGGGAAGCAAGAGCAGCGATTGAGAAAGCCAGAAGAATACTTGCAGCCCGGCTCAATGCTTCTCCTGCTGAAATTTTCTTTACTTCGGGAGGAACGGAAGCTGATAACATGGCTATTGTTTCTTCAATTCAGACATATGGCCTTAAGCATGCGATAACATCACCTATTGAACATCATGCTGTACTTCATTCGTTGCAGCATATGGAGCGCATGGGATTTATTCGTTTGAGCTATGTGAATCTGACTAAGGATGGTTCCATCTCTATGGAACATCTGGAGGAGTTGCTTCAGAATAATCCTCGTTCGCTGGTATCTTTGATGCATGCTAACAACGAAATAGGAAATATTACCGATATAGAAAATATCGGCCTTATCTGTAAAGCTTCCGGGGCGCTTTTTCATTCAGATACTGTTCAGACTGTTTCTCATATACCGATTGATCTTCAGGCGATCAATGTTCATTATATTAATGGATCGGCCCATAAATTTCATGGTCCGAAAGGTGCCGGCTTTATATATATAAACAGTGAAGCACCATTAAAGCCATTCATTCAGGGTGGAGCTCAGGAACGTAATATGCGGGGCGGTACTGAGAATGTTGCGGCTATTGTCGGTATGGCCAAAGCATTTGAGCTTGCTTATGACAGAATGGGAAATGACCGGTTGCATATTGAGAGTCTTAAGAAGGCGTTGATGGAAAAACTGAAAGAGAGGATAAAGGGGGTTGAGTTTAATGGAGTAAGCGCAAAAATGGATAATAGTCTTTATACTATTCTGAGCGCTTCTATTCCTGAGTCTGATGATAATGAAATGCTGCTTTTTAATCTTGATATACAAGGAATATCCGTATCCGGAGGTAGCGCCTGTACAAGTGGCAGTGTGATTGGAAGTCATGTCCTTCAGACCCTGAATGTAAACCCGGCCAGAGGCCATGTCCGCTTCTCATTTAGCCGGTACAATACAATGGAGGAAATTCAATATGTCGTTGACCGGCTTGCAGAGTTTGCAGATCATTCTTAATAAAAAAGGAGTTATATAAACTCCCTTTTTTATTAACAAACTCCAATCATCACATTAGATAAAAGTCATTCACTGAACTCTTCGGCACAACAGGCTGAGGAGTTTCATTAAGCATATGCCTGAGATTCTTCTCTATATTTAAAGCAATTGCCGTAACAGGAATATCTGTTGGTTTATTTTCAAATGGATCCTGCAAATGAATTGCCATTTTTTCTATAAGAAGTAATGCAGAAGATATGGCAATCATCAATGGAATTTCGAATAGTCCGAAATAACTTGTCAGTGCAAACGGGAAGACAAGAATGAAGATCCACAGAGTAAAATTGATATACATACTGTAAGTGGTTGGAAAAACAGTATTCTTTATACGTTCACACTTGCCAAGTGAGTCACAAAGCCTGCTCAGGGTCGTTTCAATTTCAACTTGCTGATAGGAATTTATCCATTGTTTTTCATAAGCATACTTTATGTCCATGCTGTGAAGAAACAGAAGTGCATTGGGAACGTTGTCATACTGACTGACAATGTTAATATCCTTTTCAGACAGAAGGTTGTTTACGTTTTTTAAAGGATTCTGATTTCGGAGTGCGTTACCCAGGCTATAGGCCCAGGCTATCTGACGTTTCACAAAACGCTCTTTAAAATTATGTTTTTCAACGCTGAAATCTCTGTCTTCAATAAAAGACAATACGATACGGGCAAGCGATCTGGAGTCATTGACTATAGCACCCCAGATAATTCTTGCTTCCCACCAGCGATCGTATGCCTGATTCGATCTGAAAGCCAGCAGAAGAGAAATGATTGTACCCAGAATCATAGGTACTCCTGTTGCCACGGAAATATTGTTTAGTTGGAGGTGTTTGTCAATAAAACCTACAACAATAGCATATACCGTTATAAAAACGAGTTCGTATTTGATTTTGGAAAAAACGTACTTTATTGGTATGTTTTTTTTCAGTAGCATAATCTTTCGGTTAATGGTTTGGTGCTCTTAATGTGATACTGCCAGCAAAGCCACTTCGGACTGTTTCTGATCTTGCAGGTATTGGTGAATTTTGGTTTTATTATCGAGCCGATAATCCAGTTTTATCTTGTTCTCAATAAAGCATGCCGGAAGATGAACCTGTCGGTTTTCCCCTGCAAGAGAGAATAAGTTGCCTGAAAACATGGCAGGTTCAGATTTTCTGCCTAATAATTGACGTACGGTTCTCAGAAGACGACCTTTGAATGAAATGTTGTTTTTCAAGAAGACAACTACGTTGGATGCATTACTGAAATCAAAATATTCAGGAAGAAACAGCACAGGGCACTGAATAGTATGCATAGCATCCTTCAGGTCTCTGTTATGCAATAATGATTCTGCCTTGTTACTAAGAGGCATAATGCCCAGCTGGATATTGTTTTGCTCTACTATCTGTTCAAGAATTGGCCCGGAGATGCCATATTGAAATAAGTAGCGTATTTCTATCGGGCAGTTCCCGCCACTTTCTTTCAGGTCCTGAATTTTAGAATGAAAGAGATTCTGCTTCTCCTGTTGTATATTGATTGATGGCAGGTACAATAATTCAGTTATTGAATCTGAAATCGGAACACAATGCAGGAGTGTAATTGTCAGCGGTTTTTTCCCTGCAAGAAAGCAGGCGGCTTTTACTGCCTGGATAGTATTGTTGGAGTAATCGTTTGGAATCAGTATACTCAACATGGCTCTGGATCGGTTAGTTTATAGTTAATTGCTATTACAAATAACCGAAAATGCCATTACAGGGGCCTTAAGGCTGCATTAGATGTTTATTAAAATTTCACCGATGTGCCTATGTATTTTTTGTCTGATTATGAGGTTGTTGTTGTTTTTATCCGACTCCTCATTAAAATTGGTTTAGTACGGAATTAGAATTTCATTAGAATAAAATTAAGAACTTCTTATTCCTTCCTTCGGAAAGGTGATGATTACGCTTGTTCCCTTATTCTTTTCCGAACTTACGCTGATCTTTCCTTTGTGGAGCCTGATTATTTTTAAAGACAGTGGCAACCCTATTCCATGACCCTCGAAGTGAGCAGTATTACTGCCACGGAAAAATGGTTCGAATACATGGACCAGGTCCTGGGCCGGGATGCCGATTCCTTTGTCTGTGATTTTGATTTCAAGTGTTTCCGGGTTTTCAGAAAGTACAACTTTCACTTCATCGTTATTGGAATATTTTATACTGTTCTGGATAATATTATAAAGTGCAAGCTTGATCCAGGTCCGGTTTACGGTAATGAACAGCTGATCTCCATTGACCGGAAAATTTTCCCATTCTATGGACACTTTGTTGTCCGGTATACGCATATCAAGATTTCTTTTTACGAGCATGATCAGATCATCAAAGCGGACATTTTCAAACAATAGCTTATTGCCGTCAAAACCTATTTGAGACATTCGAAGAAGACTGGACAGAATTTCATTTAATCGTTCTGCTTCTTTCTGAATTACTGTAATAGACCTGACATATTCTTCACATGATCTGGGATGGCGCAAAATAATCTCTGATTCACCGAGCAAGGTTGTTAGCGGGGTTTTAAGTTCATGAGAGGCATTGTTGACAAAATTGCTCTGCATCTCAAAAGAAGCTTCCAGTCTGTCCAGCATGTGGTTAAAGGTGGTAGCCAGTTGTGACAGCTCATCTTTATTGTTATTTCCTGTTTCAAGTCTCAGATGAAGATTTGAGGCACCGATGTTGTTTACTTCACCTATTATGCGTGCAACAGGATCTAATACTTTGCGAGAGTAAAAGATACCGCCCGCAAAGATTAATGTGGAGCTCAGAATACAGCCTACTGAGAGGGCTTTTTTAAGAGAAGAAAGCATATAGCCGCCTGCCTCGTCAATGGCAGAAACTATTACAACAATATCCCCTTGTTTCCCTTTTCTTATCATTCCGGCATATTGCCTGTCTTTTCGGTTGTATTCGGCATAGCCTCTGCTTTGAAGGTTTTTGTAGAATGAGGTGGGAAGTTTTGATCCGGTGGCAGATCTGATAAAATACTGAATAGAATCATATGGAAACAGGAAATCCTGTTCATCAAGTAATGGAAGAAGATGCTCTTTTCTAACCTCTTCATATATAGGTAAAGCTTTTTCATCTTCTTCTCCATAATGTTTTGCTGCCAGCGATGCTCTGGCTTTGAGGCGAACATAAAAACTCTCATTCGTAAAATGCGAAGCCAGAATGTAGATGAAAATACTCATCAGAAAAAATGTGCCGGCAGAGATGGCTACAAAAGTCAAGGTTATTCGATTCCGTAGTTTCATTGATTTTTGCGTAGTGTATATCCCATTCCAACGATCGTATGAATCAATTTTGTGCTGAAGTTTTTATCTATCTTTTTCCGCAGATAATTTATATATACATCTACTACATTGGTATTCATATCGAAGTTAATGTCCCAGACATTTCCCAGAATCTGTTCTCTGCTTAATACTATTCCTCTGTTGATCGCCAGATATTCCAGTAGTTTGTATTCTGTTGCGGTAAGATTTATTATAATGCCCTCTCTTTTTACGATTTTTGCGAGTGTGTCAATTTCAAGAGAATCAATTAAAAGCAGTTTCCCGGAATTGGGGTTTTTTGTACTTCTGCGTACTACAGCTTCTATTCGTGCCAGCAACTCAGCGAACTTAAACGGTTTTACCAGATAATCATCGGCGCCGGTTTGTAGTCCGGATACAATATTCTCGGTGGCACCCAGGGCAGTGAGCATAATTACCGGTACCTCGATTCCCATCGCCCGGATTTTCCGGCACAAATCCATGCCATTCATACCGGGCAGCATAATATCAAGAATCAGGACATCGTACTGATGATTCAGAATCATATCGAGGGCTGTCTGTCCGTCCATTGCAAGACTTGGATTATACCCTTCCTCACTCAGTCCCCGGTGTATGAATGAGGCAACATTCGTTTCATCTTCAACAATAAGTATATTCATATACTACAACGTTTTGCAGAGGCTAATCAGGAAAGTACGAACTGTACACTTAATGTATGACTTTCTCCTGTTTTTTCAGGGAAAAATGTATGGAAGATTGCCTCTTGTTTATAACGAACAACTCATACAAGTAGACAAACTGTATTTATGTCTCCACGAACCTTAAACAATTTTTAATTGAAATTTTGATAAAAACAGGAATTTTATGAATTTAAGGCCTTAATCAGAGAATGTTTGCCACTTAGTCAAATTTAGTGATGAACAATACCTAATCCAACTTTTTTAGCTATGCGTTTTAGTTTAGTCCTTGAAAGAACCGGTAAGAAAAACTTTTTACCATTTAATTATCAGTATGAGCTTTCCTCCTGGATATACAAGGTGATATCCATGGCCGATACGGATTTTAGTAATTTTCTGCATGGAAGTGCTTTTCAATCTGGCACAAAGTCATTCAAACTTTTTACTTTTTCGAATCTTGACTTACGTCCTTTCAGGATCCATAAGCAGCACGGGCGTATTGAAATTATCGGCAAGCACGCTGTATTGCAAATCAGCTTTATGGTAGACAAAGCCGCAGAAAACTTTATTAAAGGATTGTTCCTGAATCAGCAGTTTTCGATCGGAGACAAGATCAGCAATGTCGATTTTTGTGTAAGCCGCATTGAGTCAGAGTCTGCGCCCATATTTACCGAAAGAATGGTTTACCGTACGTTGTCCCCTATGTGTGTAAGTATTCATGGAGAGCGGCATGCACAATATATAAGCCCTTCGGACAGAGAATATGAAAGCCTGCTTTTTGCAAATCTCATTGGCAAGCTTAAGTCGATGCCATTGCTACACGGCAACAAATCATTGCAGGCGGTTCCGGAGGAGGAGTCCGGGTTTAGTCTTTTGTCTGAACCGAAATCCCGTCTGATCTCTATTAAATCATTTACCCGGGATGAAACCAGAGTACGTGGGTATGAATTTAAATTTGAATTACGGGCTTCTCCTTTGCTCCAGGAAATAGGATATTACAGTGGCTTTGGAGAAAAAAACAGTACAGGCTTCGGATGTGTGGAAATTGTATGACAGAACTTAAGTAAGGCTAAGGTGGCGCCAGGTGCCTTTTATAAGATTGTATTTGATAGTGCTTGGCAGGGCTTTAAACCAATATCGGTTCATGTTGACGGCAAATGATGGTTGCATATAACAGTTGATGACACAGCCTTCACATTCGGGTAATCGTCCTTCCTGATTGATTACTGCTTTAACCTGACTGGAGTTATACAAGGAAAACAAATTATCCTCAATATCAAATTCTTGTTTGCCCAGGTGGTAACATGGTAATACCAGTTTATTGTCTGGTGAGATGACAATAGTGCTTGATGCAGCTTTACATACCGGATCATGGATATTGTTACCACCTTCCAGACGCAGATCAAGAAAAGCCCGGTTGAGATATACATTTTTTTTCCCGATCCATTTTTTTTTCAGATACCTGATAGATTCCTCATCCAGTTGGTCAAGGGAGCCTTTGGTGTTATATTCAAAAAGCGGATTAATAATTAATACCAGATTGTTTGGCAAGCAGATCGAATGGTAAACTTCTTCCAATTCATTGACAGAGTCTTTTCCGGTGGTAAAAAGTATGTCAGGTCTTTCACCGATGCTTTTTGCTATTTTAATGGATTCAATCAGGGTGTCATAGCAGGCTACCCCTCTTGACCGGTCATGCCGCTCCTGGTTTGAAGAATCAAGCGAGAAATGCAACATATTAACCAGACCTCTCAGGCGTTCGGCCCATTTAGGATACAGAAGAGTGTTGGTGGTAAGGGTTGTAATAAAACCGGCCTCCTGCGCCATGCTTAGCAGCTGGTCTATTTGTCTGTGCAGAAGAGGTTCACCCCCGGTAAAATCAATAACTTTCACTCCCAGCTTTTTCAGATCTCTGAGATTCCTGGAAACGATATCAGGGGAAGCATAAGGAGATGGTCTTTCCCATATATCACAAAAGGAACAACTGGCATTGCACCGATAGGTCACATAGTAATTACATAAAACGGGGTGTTTAATAAGCCTCACTGCTGTATATAGAGTATTCCTGTGTGAATTTATTATTTAATCCGAACAAAATTAAAAAAAGAAGGCTGCGCGTAGCAGCCTGAATCTGGTAATAGGAACCTATATCGAACGTCCTCTGATCAATCTGAACAACACGGCGATAATAGCCAGAACCAATAATATATGAATAAGTCCTCCTGCATCAAATGCAGTGAGACCTACGATCCATCCTATTATCAACAGGATAGCAATAAAATATAAGAAACCACTCATCCCCACACTCCTTTCTTTTACTTCTTGTCTATATTCTAAACAGAGAAATCTCCACATTAGTGCATTAGGTTGGAGCGCTTGAAGTTCTCTTTCCCAAATCCCGCAGAATCTGATCAACAGATTCGGGAATAATGTCCATTTTTGTGGCAATACTACGGCAAGTTTCAATCTCTTCGGGTGAAGTTACATGGTCAATCAGAGCCATTTCTGCCAACTCATACAGAAGCTGAAGCCTGTCTCCCAGGTCCTGCGGGAATATCATTTTTATTTTATCCGGATTCCGGCGCATTTCACGGAGCTTTTGGGGGCTTACATTGTATGCGCCAGCTTTTTCCTCAAGAAATTCCTTTTCTTTCTGGGTCAGATTACCATCGGCCATGGCGACCATCAGGAGATTTCTTAAATGGCATAAATGTCTTAGTTTCTTCCGCTTTTTCATCTGATTAGAAGAATGTTTGTAGTGTATACGTGAGGAGCAGAGCCGGAGATAGCAAATGTGGAAAAATCATTTTTATTAGCTTTTTCAAGTCAAAATGTCACTATTGTAATGGTTTTATATTGTTGTGCAGACATAATGTCTTGTTTTCTCTTGTGGAATAGCAATTGTTTCTATAGGATTGAAACCAGAGGAAAAATGAATATACTAGATAATAAAAAACTTCTCAGAAGTCTGCTGAAGCAGGCAGACGGAATGAATACCATCGGCGGGGGAGCTTCAGTGCCTGTATTGAAATCAATGCAATCCGGAAATAATCTAATACTGACCCTGCATATTGCCGGAGTCAGTCCGGAGGCGTATCAGGTGTTTGTAAAGGATAGTGAATTACTTTTGCTAGTGCATAATTCGTACATAAATGAATCTGCCACATGGAAAAACGGGAACTCTGTTCCGCGGTTTGTCCATAAAACAGCAATTCCGGATTTTGTGGATGTTGAAAATATTGAAGCTTTTTATGAAGAAAGAGTTTTAAGAGTGATCTTGCCGGCAAAGAGAATGCTGCCAAACAAAATCCGTCAGATACAGGTTAAACAAATCTAAGCCGTGTTGTCTGCCGGTTTCTGATGATGTCTGATAAAGAGGCGGTGCTTTTGTTATTGTGAAAGAGGAAGAAAATGTGCTTTTGGGATTCTTTTTATATAAAATCCAAAAGATTACAATATTTTCGTAGAATTTTCCTGTTTAAAGTGTTAAATTTGTCTTCTTGCAAAGTTTAAACTATGAAAAAGCTACTCATTCTATTTATTATTGCCGGATTTCTTAGCAGTTCCTGCAGTGTTGGCTGGTCAGGTAAGTTTCATAAGGAAAACTGGGGAACCCCAAAGCCTAAAAAAGCTAAAAAGGGCAAAAATTATAATAGGTAAAAATTGATATACGGTAAAGCCTTCTAATAATAAATGATATTGGAAGGCTTTTCTTTCTTTAACCACCGGGTCAGGGTTTTTTGGGATTCGGGATTATCAGAGAGCCGTCTTATATGTAGTTTGGCTTCATCGGGACTGCTTATACATAGTTCTTTATCAACAAAACCGTATCCCAGCAGGACTCCGTTTTCTACCACTACCAGAGAAAATTCCTCAGTATTTCTTCCCATACCCTTTATGATAAGGTTTTTACCTTGCTGAGTTCCGTTTATTGCTTCCATAACTTTGTTATTATAATTTTCGGGATCGGTATTCCGGCAATATTCATGACACAGCGGACAGGAATCTTTTCTTATACCACATTTTCTTTCGCACAATTTATACTGATCGGCAATTGCTATAAGATATTCTCTGGCCTCGAGGTAGCTTCGGAAACTTGAAACAGGCTTCATGGATACCTGCATTTTCCCAATGGAAAGTCGCAGATATCCTGAAGGGTCCTCATACATATACACTCCATATGTATATCCCGGTTTTTTGGCCTCTTTGTTATAGGCGGGCCAGAGACGTTTTATTTCGGCTATTTCCAGTAGCAGACTGATTAGCTCATTCCCGCATAGCTCATAGCTGATATCGCAGATAGATGAAAAAAGACGCTGTTTTTGCCTGGATTCGGAACCCGCGCTAAAATGTCCTTTTACCCGTTTGCGTATATTGTCGGCCTTGCCTACATAGATTACTTTTTGGTGCTCATCGTGAAAATAATAGATCCCGGGTAGCTCCGGAATCCGGTCAAATGTGGTACGGGGTAAATTGGGAGGTAGTACTGCTTCGCCGGAATTGCGTTTTACACTTTTGTCTATTGACTCTTTATCGATCGAGTAAAGCTTATGAAAAAGAAGAGTCGTGGCTTGGGCGTCTCCCATTGCCCGGTGCCGTCCTTCTATTGGAATATTTAAGTCAGCACAGAGCGAGCCAAGACTATATGACCGGTATCCGGGAATTATCTTACGGGAAAGCCTGACGCTGCAAGTTCTTTTTGGGTTAAAATCAATGTCTTCTCTGGCAAATTCGGATTTCAGAAATCCATAATCAAATCCTACATTATGGGCCACAAATATCTTGTCCGCCAGCATTGCCTTTAAATGTTCGCAGATTTCGGAGAATGACGGAGCCTCCCGGACATCGTCCGGTTCAATACCTGTAAGACCGGAAATCCAGTATGGGATGGATATCCCCGGATTAATAAGTGTTTGGAAAGACGAAAGAATCTCTTTTCCATCGGTTGTGACCACTGCAACTTCAATAATACGATCATAAGCAGTGTTTGAACCGGTTGTTTCTATGTCTACGATAGCATACATTGGTTAAATTTAGCTAAATTTTGTAGCAAAAACATTTGTTGCCGGTAAAAGTTATGAAACGTATGGTTAGTGATCCTCATAATGAAAAACCGGTCTGGTACTGGATCCTCCTTCGGATAGGAACATTTGCCGCTGTATTATTGCTGCTGTATATTCTCTATTTTATCATGGGTAAGTTCTGATCTCTATACCGGAATGACTGCCTGATCTTAAAAATCCCATTATAACGGACCTGATTGTAAGCAGGCCGGTGTCTTTTAATTTTTTTCCTGCTATAAAAAAGACATCACTTTTATTATGCACGCATAACATATTTCCGATATGCCCGTTTAAGCCTTCAAAGGGATATTTATGAAGCGAGGAGATACCGTTTGTTACCAGTTCAAAGCCACCTGGCATGGAATATCCAGGATGTACAATGAGGAAGGAGTCAAGCACGGGCTTACAGCTTCGGTCGGTTATGTATTGCTGAATATTGATGAGAAAGAGGGGACGCCTGCTACACGAATCGGGCCTTTGCTCGGTATGGAGCCGACGAGTATGAGCAGAATGCTGAAGAGTCTGGAAAACGACCAGTATATATACCGACAGAAAGACCCTGATGATAAGAGACTGGTAAGAATCTTTCTTACACCGAAAGGAAAAGAGAAAAAACAGATAGCCAGGAAGGTAGTGAAAAAGTTTAATGCCCTTGTCAGAAAAGAGATCGATCCCCGGAAGCTGGAAATTTTTTTTGAAGTGGCCGCAGATATAAGTAGTATTATAGATAGAAAAAATATATTTTAAACGGGAAATATTTTCATATGACCAGAATAATTAAAAATGTGGTAGTACTGGGCTCCGGAATTATGGGTTCCCGAATCGCCTGTCACTTTGCCAATATTGGTGTAGATGTTTTACTCCTGGATATAGTTCCTAAAGAACTGACTGAGCCGGAGAAAGCCAAAGGTATGACACTGGAGGATCCCAGGGTACGAAACAGGATTGTCAATGAGGCATTGCAGGCTGCTCTTAAATCAACTCCATCTCCTGTATATAAAGACGAATTTGCTCTGAGAATAAGAACAGGGAATTTCTCGGATAATATGAAGGAAATAGCCGACTATGACTGGATTCTGGAGGCGGTAGTTGAAAATCTTGATGTTAAGCGGTCTGTTTTTGAACAGGTGGAGCAATACAGAAAGCCTGGTTCAATTGTTTCGTCCAATACATCCGGTATTCCTATTCATCTCATGGCAGAAGGCCGCAGTGATGATTTCAAAAAGAACTTTCTTGGTACGCACTTTTTTAACCCGCCCAGATACCTTCGTTTGTTTGAAGTAATACCGACGCAGTATACGGACAAGGATCTGCTCGATTTTATGATGCATTATGGGGATTTATACCTTGGTAAAACCACGGTGTTGTGCAAGGATACCCCGGCTTTTATAGCAAACCGTGTAGGAATTTATTCCATGCTTCAGGTAATGCATGTTATGAATGAGCTTGGATTGTCGATTGATGAAACCGATAAACTGACCGGCCCGGTAATCGGACGTCCGAAGTCTGCCACTTTCCGGACTGCAGATGTTGTGGGGCTTGATACGCTGGTAAAAGTAGCAGATAATCTTTATCAGGCATTGAAGAAGGATGAGGGTGTGGAAATATTCAATGTCAGTGGTGATATCAGGACGATGTATGAGAAAAAATGGCTGGGTGATAAAACCGGACAGGGATTTTATAAAAAAGTGAGGGGAGAAGGAGGCAAATCCGAAATACTTTCGCTGAATCTGAAAACCCTTGAATACGAACCGCAGCAGAAAGTGAAGTTTGCAACGCTGGAGCAGACCAAAACGATTGACAAGCTGAAGGATCGCTTTAAGGTACTGGTATCCGGAAAGGACAAAGCGGGAGAATTTTACAGAAAAAGCTTTGCAGGGATTTTTAGCTACGTGACGTACCGCATACCGGAAATTGCTGATGAGCTCTATAAGATTGATGATGCCTTGAAAGCCGGATTCGGTTGGGAAATGGGGCCGTTTGAGACCTGGGACGCTGTAGGGCTTGCCAAAGGAGTTAAGTTGATTGAGGAATCAGGAAATAAGCCGGCTGACTGGGTTTATGAACTGCTCAATAACGGAAACAGCTCATTTTACAAAAATGAAAATGGTGAGCGTCTGTATTACGATCTTACGTCGAAGACCTACAGGGAAATTCCCGGAACAAAGTCTTTGGTTCTTCTGGAGACATTAAGGGATAATAAAGTTGTATGGAAAAATGACGGGGTTTCATTGTTTGATGTGGGGGATGGGATACTGAATCTGGAGTTTCACACAAAAATGAATACGCTGGGTGGAGAAGTAATTGAAGGAATTAACAGAGCTATTTCGATTGCTGAAAAAGATTATCGCGGGCTGGTAATCGGAAACGAAGCGACTAACTTCTCAGCAGGCGCCAATCTGGCTTTGATTTTTATGTATGCCATTGAGCAGGAATATGATGAGATTGATTTTATGATCCGTCAGTTTCAGAATACCATGATGCGCATACGCTATTCGGCCATACCGGTTATCTCAGCGCCGGCAGGACTGGCACTCGGAGGTGGCTGTGAGTTGACTATGCATGCGGATCACGTACAGGCTCATGCGGAGACGTATATTGGTCTTGTCGAGTTCGGAGTCGGATTAATCCCCGGTGGTGGAGGTACAAAGGAAATGGCTCTGAGGGTTTCGGATTCATTTGAGCCTGATGATATCATGACGAATAATCTGAAAAATGCATATATGACCATTGCTACGGCAAAGGTGGCAACCTCTGCCTATCAGGCTGTCGATATGAAAATTCTGAGACCTTCCGATGGTATCACGCTTAACAGAGACCGTTTGCTGGCTGATGCAAAAAGAAAAGCGATTGAACTGGCTGATGTCGGATATACCAGGCCAATTCAGCGAAAGGATATTAAAGTTCTGGGCAGATCCGCATTGGGAATGTTTATTGCCGGAGCCAACAGTATGAGAGCCGGAAATTATATTTCCGAGCATGATCAGAAAATCAGCGAAAAACTGGCCTATGTGATGTGTGGAGGCGACTTGTCCCAACCTTCGCTGGTTTCGGAGCAATACTTGCTGGATCTGGAAAGGGAAGCATTCCTTTCTCTGACAGGAGAACGTAAAACGCTTGAACGTATTCAGAGTATTTTAAACTCAGGAAAGCCTCTGAGAAACTAGGCAAACGTTGAATTCAGGGGGAGCTCTTTATTTTACGGGCTGCCACCATCTGTTTAAACTTAACCATAAAGAAAATGAAAGAAGTATATATAGTTGCCGGATACAGATCAGCCGTAGGTAAAGCGCCTAAAGGAGGCTTTAAATTTTACAGGCCGGATGACCTTGGGGCAGATGTCATAAAACATCTGGTTGCAAGTGTGCCTGATCTGGATAAAGATCGGATCGATGATGTGATTTGTGGTAACGCGACTCCGGAAGCAGAGCAGGGACTTAATATCGGTAGAATGGTTTCGCTGATGGGGCTGGATACCGTAAAAGTACCAGGTATGACAGTTAACCGGTATTGCTCATCCGGTCTTGAGACTATCGCAATCGCCGATGCCAAGATTAAGACTGGTTATGCCAGTTGTATCATAGCCGGAGGAGTGGAGTGTATGAGTCCGATTCCTTTCGGTGGCTGGAGAATAATGCCAAATCCGGAAGTGGCAAAGAAACACCCGGATTATTACTGGGGTATGGGACTTACTGCAGAGGCCGTTGCTTCGGATTACAACGTATCAAGGGAGGCTCAGGATGAATTTGCCTATAACAGTCACATGAAAGCAGTGGCCGCCCTGAAAGAAGGACGATTTAAAGATGAGATTGTACCGGTTTCTATTCGTGAAAAGTTTGTCGGAGAAGACGGTAAGTTTAAAACCAGAGACTTTGTAGTGGATACCGATGAAGGACCACGTCTGGATACCAATCTTGAAGCACTTGCGCGACTAAAGCCGGTCTTCAAGCTAAACGGGTCGGTTACTGCCGGAAATTCTTCCCAGACTTCGGACGGAGCGGCTTTTGTGCTTTTGATGAGCGGAGAAATGGTGAAAGAACTTAATCTCAAACCGATTGCTCGTCTTGTATCGTATGCAGTAGCTGGTGTGGAGCCCAGGATAATGGGTATTGGTCCCATAGAGGCGATTCCTAAAGCTTTGAAAATGGCAGGCCTGAAGCAGAGTGATATTGACCTGATAGAATTAAATGAAGCATTTGCCTCTCAGTCTTATGCGATTATCAGAGAGCTTGGGCTGGATCCTGATATAGTAAATGTCAACGGAGGAGCTATCGCTTTGGGGCATCCGCTTGGGTGCACAGGGGCAAAACTTTCCGTGCAGATCTTCAATGAGCTGAAGCGAAGAAATAAAAAGTATGGACTTGTTACCATGTGCGTAGGCACGGGACAGGGCGCAGCCGGAATATTTGAGCGTTTGTAAAAAGGATTCCGGATTTTTTGAAAGTTAACATTATTAATAAAATATTAAAGGTACTACAATGTCTACAACAGTAAAGAAAAGTATACAGGGAGGAGAATACCTGATCCGTGAAACCCGTGCGGAAGATGTTTTTATTCCGGAAGAGTTTAATGAAGAACAGCGCATGATCCGGGACATGGCCAATGATTTTCTGGATGCGGATGTACTTCCGAAGCTTGAGGAGATTGACAAACAGGAAGAGGGGCTAATGGAAACTCTGTTGTCAAAAGCCGGAGAATTAGGTCTTCTTGCTACTTCTATTCCTGAGGAATATGAAGGCTTTGGTAAAGATTTTAATACCTCTCTGTTGCTGACTGAAGTTGTAGGAGCAGGACATTCATTTGCCGTTGCGCTGGCGGCTCATACCGGGATCGGTACCCTCCCGATTCTTTACTTCGGGTCGGATGAGCAAAAGAAGAAATATCTGCCGAAACTTGCTACCGGAGAATGGAAAGCGAGCTACTGTCTGACTGAGCCAGGATCAGGATCAGATGCTCTTGCGGCTAAAACAAAAGCAGTTTTATCAGATGATGGTAAGCATTATATTCTGAATGGTCAGAAGATGTGGATCACAAATGCCGGTTTTGCTGATGTATTCATTGTATTTGCTCAGATTGACGGAGACAAGTTTACCGGGTTTATTGTTGAAAAAGGAGAAGGGCTGTCGCTGGGCAATGAAGAGCACAAAATGGGCATCAAGGGGTCTTCTACCCGGCAGGTATTTCTGAACGACTGCAAAGTTCCGGTAGAAAACGTGCTTGGTGAAATCGGGAAAGGTCACCTGATCGCGTTCAATATTCTGAATATTGGTCGTATTAAGTTGGCTGCAGCTGCTATTGGTGCTTCCAAAAGAACCAGCACACTTGCTATACAATATGCAAAAGAGCGGGTTCAGTTTAAGAGGCCTATTGCTGATTTTGGTGCGATAAAATATAAGCTGGCTGAGCAGGCTATACGAATTTTTTCTGTAGAGTCTGCGATGTACAGAGCCGGAGCTGATATTCAAAGTGCTGAAGAAGACCTGAGATCGAAAGGAAAATCATATGAAGAAGCGCTGCTTGGCGCTGCACAAAACTTTGCGGTAGAATGTGCTGTTTTAAAAGTTGCAGGTTCTGAGGCGCTGGATTATGTGGTGGATGAAGGAGTTCAGATATACGGGGGGTATGGCTTCTCTGCGGATTATCCTATGGACAGAGCGTATCGTGATTCCAGAATCAACCGGATTTTTGAAGGTACGAACGAGATCAACCGGATGCTTACTATGGATATGATCCTCAAAAAAGCTATGAAAGGAGAAGTTGATTTTATGTCAGCTGCCATGGCTGTCCAGAAGGAACTTACCGGTATACCGGAATTTGGAAATGAAGAAGAGGGACTATTTGCAGCTGAGAAGAAGGCGATACAAAACTTTAAGAAAGTATTGCTGATGGCGGCAGGTGCGGCAGCTCAGAAATATATGGACAAGCTGGCTCATGAACAGGAAATACTGATGAATCTGGCTGATATCGCTATTGATGTATATGTTGCAGAGTCTGCGTTGCTTCGGGCGGAAAAGCTTGTTGGTATTAAAGGAGAAGCTGCTGTTGAAGCGCAGGTTAATATGGTAAAGGTTCTTGTGTTTGATACAGCGGATAAGGTAAGTATTGCAGGTAAGAATGCCGTTGTTTCCATGGCGGAAGGCGATATGCAGCGAATGATGCTAATGGGTGTAAAGCGATTTACGAAAGTGTCTCCGGTAAATACAAGAGATCTGCGAAGAGCTATTGCCGATAAGCTGATTGAAGAAAACAATTATTGCTTCTAGCAGGAGTTTTGTGCGTCAGAGTTACGGTAATGCCCAAAAGAGGCCATCCTGCTTAGGGGTGGCCTCTTTTATTGATAGACGGAAGTCGTTTATACAGCTGTCAGTCAATTTTTTTACTCAGAATATTTCCTTCCGCATCAAGGGCAATATCCCAGTCTTCTCTGAAGCTTTTCAATTCAACAGTATAGATGACTTTTTCTCCTTCAATTATTTTCTTTATATCATCTAACCGGTATCCGTTAAAATCCCGGCTTATTGTTTCGGATACTTTTTTAGGGAGCTCGCTTTTTGTAATTTCTTCTTTGTGTCTTATCATTTTGCCGGTTTTGTCATACCAGATGTCATGGTCTCTGCCGGTAAGCCCTGTTTCAAATTCAACCTTGTACAATTCGCCGTCCATTTCCCACTCTATATCATAGGCTTTGGGGAATGACTGCTGGAAGCTGTTTACAATTAAGGATGGTACCTGGCTTTGAGGAATATCCTGTCCGAAACCAGTGTTCAGAATCAGCGCGAGAGTGCCGAATATCAGATATCTTTTCATATGAGTTACTATTAAGTTTATATATATAAATAAAGCACAGGATTCGGGAAACAATCGGGAATCTGCGCTTACAATTCATAAATAATCCTGATAAAATGACCAAAGCCTTTTCCTTCGCTGGTGTGTATAGGCAGGCTTGTTACAACTCCTATGGCCAGAGCCGGATTTACTTTTACTTTCATTTGGGGACGCAGGGTTGTTTCATTGTGCCTATGGGATTGTTCATCACTTAATTCAAGTCCGATGAAATGTCCGGAACCAGGAATCGCATAATGAAAAGCTGCATTAATATGCCAGGAAACGAAGGGATTCTTTCGCAGAAGATCGTTGCTGATCAGTGAACTGGCGTACAATAATGTATGTATACCTGCTCCCCAGTTTTTCGCAGCGACCAGGAATGGGTTATATACCGTTTGGCTGGAAGCCGAGCTTCCGCCGCTGCCGGATTTGAAATGGCTCAGCTCTAATAATTGCGTATATCCGGCAGCTATGGTTGTTTTGTATTTGGGGGAAACGAGAAAAGAATATTGCATGGACAGTTTTAAGCATCCTGATTTATCGGGCATGATATCCTGATTGCTCTCTCTGTTTCCGAAAAAAGATACATCTGTCTCAATCTCAAGGGCCAGCCGGTTGAGTGGAGCAAATTCGTATTCAGCCAGAAGCATATATTCATTGTAATTCCGGGTGCCTGTGAAGTCAGCTCCGATATTAAGTTCTTTCTCTCCTTTGCGTGCTCCGAGATCTCTTACAAGGTCGATATACAGAGGTTCGGTATGAGAAACCTTGTCAACAGGTTGCTTGTTTTCATTTGTCTGGGCATGGCAGACTGTCAGGATAATACTGAGCGATAGTGTAATACTACTTCTTAGATAACAGGGTCTGAGCGCATTCATGCAGCCAAAATATCCTGGGATATTGGAAACAACCGGGAATGCGGGATAGATTAATGAAAAGTAAAATCAATTTTGAAACAGTGCTTTCCGTTGTCAAAAAAATAGGAAGCTTTAAATCTGTATATGTTACAAATAGCTTTCACAATAGCCAGCCCCAGCCCTGTGCCGCCTGATCCCGTATCGGATTTATGGAATCGGTTAAAAATCCTGTCCGCGTCAAGAGGAGCTGACAGCCCTGTGTTGCAGATTGTAATGGCATTATCTGCAATATGAATGTTTACATTCCCACCGGAAACATTATGGAATACGGCATTTCTGATCAGGTTTGTGATAACAATACCGGCAAGGGAAACGTCCATATGAACGATTAGTCCGGACGTTTCTTCAACGGAAATACTGACTTCTTTAAAATCTGCGACATCCTGCAACTCCTGTATAGCCTGAGCAGTTACCTCACTTATGGATACAGACTGATCGTCTGCAAACTGTCTGTTTTCTATTTTAGTGAGCAGCAGCAGGGATTTGTTTAATCGTACCAGTCGCTCGATTATTTGCAGCACCTGTGTGATATCTTCCATGTCTGGGTCTTCCGGATGCCCTTTTTCCAGAAATAATTCCAGTTTGTTCATGGCAATTGCAAGCGGCGTTTGCAGCTCATGGGAAGCGTTGCCGATAAACTGCTTTTGTTGCTCGTAGGTTTCGGTAGTATGCTGCAACAATGTTCTGACAGCATGCTGCAGATCATTAAACTCCCGGGTCCGGGTTTTTATTTCAGGCAGATTTTTGCTGCTACCCAACCGGTATGTTTTGAGCTGGCTGAGCAGGTTGTAAAAAGGTTTCCATAAGCGTTGCAGCACAATATTGTTAATCACAAGAATGGCAGCGATCAGGATCAGGTACAGGTATACGGTCTCCCGGAACAGCTCTTCGATCAGATCATCTTCTTCTACCATTGAATTGATAATTTTCAATTCATAAAAACGGCCGTTTTTTTCAAATGCAGTAGTGAGCATACGGACAGGCTCGAGTTCTGGCTCCTCATCGTCCGCATCCTGCATATACATCAGCGTGTCAATGTATGTATCCCTGATCTGAAATGCCTGATCAGAGGAGATCTCACGGATAGTAAAAAACGTTTCATCAAAATCTTTTTGGGGTACAATGCCCGAATCCGGCCTGACTCTGCGAATGATCAGACGCTTATAATTTTCCAGCCCTTCATCAATGCTCTCTTTGATTTCATCAAGCATATTTATGTAAAAAACCAGCGCCCAGACACTAATTATCAGGAGAATGGAAATAGACAGGTATTTTACGGACTGGTTGAGCAGCTTCATTCTTCCAGCATTTTGTATCCTATACCGTAGACTGATTCAATTTTAATATCAGCGTGTGAAGACTGTAATTTTTTGCGCAGGTTTTTAATCTGATAATAGATAAAATCGAAATTGTCTGTCTGATCAGTATTGTCTCCCCAGACACGCTCTGCCAGCGTGTTTTTTGTGATCAGTCTGTTTTTATTGAGCAGGAAGTATTCCAGAATATCAAATTCTTTTCTGTTGAGCGGGACATTTTCCCGGTTGACCAGAAATACTCGTTCGTTCAGATCCAGTACGCAATTGCCGGCTTCAATGATGCTTTTTCCTTCAAGTTTTTTTCTGCGGAGCACTGCTTTTACTCTGGCATTGAGCTCTGCCAGATGAAATGGCTTAGTCAGATAATCATCTGCTCCGAGCTCAAGTCCGCGTATTTTATCGTCCAGAGAGTCCTTGGCTGAAATAATAATCACATTATCAGCTTTTCCTGACTGTTTTAGCTGTTCCAGCAATTGAAGACCATTTCCTCCCTGAAGCATAATGTCAAGCAGTATACAGTCATATTCATAAAGATACATCTTTTCTCCCGCTGTTCGGAAATCAGTCGCTTTTTCTACGAGAAAATGTTCTTTAGCAAGGGAAGCTGCAATTGCTTCAATTAACTCTTTTTCATCTTCAACAATCAGTATTTTCATAGAAAAATAAAATTAGCTATTGAATCTGGAAAGATACGGGAAAGCAGCCTGTCACTTTGTAAGATGCTCTGATTGCATACAATTTCCTATGGAAAAACGTGAAGGAGCCTTTGTTCTTATCCGGGAGTGCTCTGATTTTCCAGCAATATCTGTTTGTTGCTCTCGAGGGCCTCAGGCAACTGAAATCTTCGAGCCTTAAGCTTCTTTTTGCAAATGAGCTATAAACCAGCTGACTGAAAAGGGGATATTCAATCCTGAGACCTTATTTCTGCAGATGTTTCTGTTTATTGCCAGTATTGTTGCGATTGGCTTCGCTTACGCATGTGGCGATCTCTGAAAGAAGTCCCGGGTTTTCTTCGAGAGCGTTGCCAACAACAATTATATCTGCCCCTGCTTCAAGAGCTATACGTGCTTTTTCGGGGCTGTTAATTCCGCCACCAACGATAAGAGGAACTTTTGTTGTTGCCTTTACCTGAGAAATCATCTCGGCCGAAACAGGTTTAAGAGCACCGCTGCCGCCGTCGAGATAGATAAGCTTCAGACCCAGCATCTGACCTGCCAGCGCAGTACAGGCAGCGATAGATGGCTTGTCGTATGGTATAGGAGTAGTATTGCTGATATAGGAAACAGTTGTAGGGCGTCCACAGTCAATAAGAATATAACCGGTAGGCAGAATGGCCAGATCAGTCTGGTGTAGTACCGGAGCGGCTATGACATGTTGCCCGATCAGATACTCCGGATTCCTTCCGGAAATAAGAGATAGCAGAAGTATGCCATCGGCTTCCGGGCATATTTGCAGATTACTGCCCGGAAAGATAATTACAGGTATATCGCAGTCTTTTTTTAGTTGTGCTATAAGCCCGGAAAACTGGTCATTGGTAATAAGACTGCCGCCAACAAACAGGTAATCCACATGATGCTCCCTGGCCTGTATGGCCAGCTTGCGGGCGTCTTCCGGGGTTGTTTTGTCCGGGTCGAGGAGAATAGCGAGGCTTTTAAGCCCTATTTTTCTATTTTTCTTCAGTCTTTTCAGAAGACTCATCGTTTTTGTATATAAGCTTTTTTTTGTCGATTCCGGTCAGATCGGCAATTTTCTCTCTTAGGATTGTTAATGCGATAAAGGCAAGCTGTTCTCTGATATATCGAAGAAATGAGTTTTCTTTTACTTCTTTTTCAACTATTACCTGCGACTGGGCCGGGGTTAACCGGGCTGCCTCTCCACTTTCTTCCCGATCTTCTTCCTTGTCACTTAGTAGTTTGTATAGCATGTACGAACCGGCTACTATACCTCCGGCAATAAGGGCATATCGTCCGATCCGGAGAGCCTGACCTTTCAGATCATCTACCTCATGGTCAAGGGCGGTTTTGTATAACCGGTTTTCCTTTTCGAGGGTATTTTTCATATCCGGTGATCCGATCTGATAATCTGGGTTGTCGTGCATACGATCATTTTTTAGGTTTAGCAAACATGGACTGAATCGATCTTCTGATAATCCGGTGAATAAACCCCTTATTGATACTGAGTATAAGCAGAATCATAATAAGGAGATAAAAGCTCCCTAATATAACAAATCCCAGGAAGTTACTGTCACATAATTGATTTAAATAGAGAGCAAGTGCAAAATTGAGGAAAAAAAATGCAAGAACACCGAATACTGCCACACAAAAGAAAACGAGAATAACCGTGATCAGTGTGGTCAGCTTTTCCTGAGCCTCAATTTTAATAAGCTCAATTTTAGTCTCAATATATCCCTTCAGATTATCTAATAATACCTCCAGTCCCAAAAGCCTGAAAAATTTTCCGTCCATGAAAATGCAGTAAAAAATTCCTATATGGTTTTAACCTGTATCAGGACTAATATGTTACTCTGCAACTACGAGCATTTGGAGCAGTGACTTTTATTTTTGCTCATAACATAGTATTCCCGCCCTCTCAAGTTAAGAAAGGCAGGCAGAATCAGCAAGGAAAACATTCTTTTTTATAGGGTCTGATCGTCTTCTTCTTCGTCCGATCCATCCAGAGTCTGGGTGCTTTCTTTGTGCTTGCCTTTGGCTTTTTCTTTTTTGTTATGGCGCAGTACTTTGGCCTTGACATAGAAAATAATCTCTTCGGCAATATTCGTAATATAATCGCCCACCCGTTCCATTTTGCGTATCACGGAAAGGAAATATATCGCATGCATGATCTTTTGGGGATCTTTTTCATTCAGAACGTACTGCTGAAGGACTTCATTGGCTTTGTTGTTAATTTCATCAAGTATTTCATCCTTGGCAAAAACAGTTCTGGCCAGCTTGGTATTGTCTTTTTCAAAAGAGGTACTGAGGATCTCCAGCATATCAATGATGGTATCCGTCATCTCTCTGAGCCGGAACTTTTGGATCAGCTCTTCATCGAAAGGGGTTTCAAAACGAACAATATATTGAGCAATTCCTTTGGCGTTATCACCTATGCGTTCCAGATCAGAAACCATTTTGAGGGCAGCGACAACAAAACGAAGGTCAATTGCAACCGGGTTAAACAGGGCAAGAATATGTTCACATTTGCTGTCGATTCGCAGCTCGAATCCATTGACCCATTTTTCATTCTTTACAATCTCCTTGGCGAGATCCTTATCAAATGAGTATACAGCGGTTATGCATTTTTCGATCTGACCCTTGACCATATAGGTCATATCGATCATTTCCGTTTTTAACTCACCAATTTCTGTTTCTATTAAATTCATAGCCCCTCTTATGGTTTAGTATCAATATACCTAAAATATACAAAAAAAGTTCCGATAATTATCCAAATCGTCCGGTGATATAATTTTGTGTTTTTTCTTTCCTGGGATTCGTAAACAAGGTTCTGGTGTCCTCATACTCAACCAGCTCACCCATATAGAAAAATGCGGTCTTGTCGCTGGTTCTTGAGGCCTGTTGCATATTGTGCGTAACAATCAGGATCGTATACTTTTCTTTGAGCTGATATATGAGCTCTTCAATCTTTACCGTAGATATCGGATCCAGCGCGGATGCCGGTTCGTCCATCAGCAGGATGGATGGCTCGACAGCAAGGGCTCTTGCTATGCACAAACGCTGCTGTTGCCCGCCTGATAATGCCAGCGCAGATTTTTTAAGCTTATCCTTAACTTCGTCCCATAGAGCAGCCTGTTGCAGCGATTTTTCGACTTTATCTTCGATAACCTTCTTGTTCTTTTCTCCATTTACTCTTAAGCCGTAGGCAACGTTTTCGAAGATTGATTTTGGAAAAGGATTGGGTTTCTGAAAAACCATTCCTACCGATTTTCTCAATTCGTTTACATTGACGGAAGGTGAATATACATTGAGGTGGTCTATGGATATCTCTCCTACAATTCTGGTATTGTCAATCAGGTCGTTCATTCGGTTGAAGCATCTGAGAAACGTTGACTTCCCGCAGCCGGAAGGGCCTATGAGAGCGGTGACGGTTTGCTTTTTGATTGACATGTTCACGTTTTTCAGCACGTGATCCATACCATAATATACGTTCAGGTCTTTTACTTCAATTTTCATACTGCTTCGGCTAAACTACCACTTAATTTTCTTTTGTGCCTTGTATCGGAAATAAACAGCGATGCCATTCATCAGGAATGTGATGCCCAGAAGAATAATAATGGCGGCGGCGGCATTTTCCGCAAATTCGGGCTGTGGTCTTGAAATCCAGTTAAATATCTGAATCGGTAATACAGAGAACGGATCCAGAGGACTGGTTGGAGCGAATGAGATATAAGAAAGCGAGCCTATCAGCACCAGCGGAGCGGTTTCTCCGATAGCTCTTGAGATTGCGAGGATGGCTCCGGTAATTATTCCTGACATGGAAGCTGGTAAAACCTGGTGCCATATGGTCTGCCACTTGGTGGCTCCGATACCATAGCTTGCTTCTCTGATCGAATAAGGTACTGCTTTGAGCGCTTCTCGTGTTGATACGATGATGATAGGAAGAATCAATAAGGCCAGTGTCAGGGCTCCGGTTAATATGCTATCACCCAGATGCATTGCCCGGGCAAATAATTCGAGGCCCAATAATCCGTAAATGATCGAAGGAACTCCGGCCAGATTGGCAATATTTATTTCAATAAAGTTGGCCAGTTTGTTCTTTTTCCCATATTCCTCCAGATATAGTCCTGCGCCTATACCCATCGGGAGGGCAATTATTGCGGTAAGAATCATAATCCAGAGGGTGCCGATCCAGGCAGTGTAAATGCCGGCTTCGGAAGCCTTTCTGGAAGGAAGGCTCATGAGGAAATCCCAGTTCAGCCTTTTCAGACCGGCCATAAGGACATCGATCAGGAGGGCTCCCAGTACTACAATTCCGAAGAATGTGCAAAAGATGCCAAGATATTGAAATGCTTTGTCCTGCAATTCGTATTTGCGGACATTCTTGAATCGTTTTAAGCGTTTTCTGAATCGTTTGCCTTTCACTACTTATATTCCTCCTGATAACGTTTTTTTAGCCAGAAACTCAGATTGTTCAATACAAAAGTCATAGCGAAAAGTGTAATACCTACTGCAAAGATCGTTCGGTACTCAATAGAGTCGTGCTGAATATCTCCCATACTTACCTGGACAATATAGGTTGTCATGGTTTCAATGGGCACTGTCGGATCAAAGGTCAGTCTTGGCTGCTGGCCTGCTGCTATGGCAACAATCATTGTTTCTCCGATTGCCCGGCTGATAGCGAGAATTACGGATACGGATATTCCTGAGAATGCGGCGGGAACAATGACTTTCCAGGCTGTCTGAAATCTGGTACTTCCCAAGGCATACGCTCCTTCACGAAGATTTTTGGGAACAGAGTATAAGGCATCTTCGCTTAATGATGAAACCAGCGGAAGAATCATTACGCCCATGACAATACCCGGAGACAACGCGTTAAAACCAGAAAGCCCGGGTCCGAGAACGGACTGGAGAAGCGGAGTTACAAATTCAAGAGCAAAAAAGCCATACACCACGGTCGGAACAGCCGCCAGAACTTCAAGTCCCGGTTTTACAATGCTCCGGAGCGAATCGTGCGCATACTGACTAAGGTAAATTGCAATAATAAGTCCCAGTGGAACAGCAACTACTACGGCAATCAGTGTAGTGAGTATGGTTCCGCTCAGCAGCGGCAGGATACCATAGCGCTTATTCTGAAATAATGGCGTCCACTCTGTGTCGGTAAGGAAGCTGATCAGTGAAACCTCACTGAAAAACTTAAAGGTTTGCACAAGTAAAACAAGGATTATTCCGAGCGTTGTAAGAATGGTAACAAGGCTGCAGAATAATAAAAGTTTCTCAATTATTTTCTCTTTAAGATTCATTCAATTAATCAGGGTGCAAGTTAGAAAAATTATTTCAGAATCTCTTCCAGCTTTATGCCAACGTTTGATTCAAGATTGACAAATGAAGAGCCTGTTTTCTGCTCCTGAAGTCTTTTGTTTAGAAGCGCATAAGTCTCATTGCTGAGCGAGATATAGCCAACATCCTGAACAAGCCCGGAGACATTATCCAGGTAAAAGTCCATAAAAGACTTTACCGTTTCTTTGGTCAGGGATTCTTTCAGTACATATACAAACAGCGGTCTGGAAAGCGGCTGATAAGTTCCGTCTTTGATCGTTTCGGTAGACGGGTAAACAGGTCCTTTGCCATTTTCATCATTCTGATCATCAACGGGGATCAGCTTTAACCGGTCCTTGTTTTGCAGATAGTATTCGATGCCAAAGAAGCCAAGGGCATATGGATCTGTGCTGACACCCTGTACGAGAACATTATCATCTTCAGATGCTGTATAGTCTCCTCTCGAAGATCGCGCTTTGCCAACAACCGCCTCGGTAAAATAATCAAAGGTACCGGATGCGGTACCAGCACCGAAAAGATGTATTTCTTCGTCTGGCCATTCCGCACGAATCTGATTCCAGCGTGTTATGTTTCCCTGTGCTTCGGGAGACCATATCTTCTTCAGCTCAGCCACTGTGATGTAATCGATAAATGTATTGCCGGGATGTGTAACTATTGCCAGGCCGTCATATGCGACAGGAAACTCCAGAAAATCAATATTTTTTTCTTTTAGCTGGGCGACTTCTTTTTTAGTAATCGGTCTGGAGGCATTGGTTATATCAACTTCCCTGCGAAGCATCTTTTTGAATCCGCCACCTGTTCCTGAAACACCTATTGTAAGCTTAGCCGAGGAAAATTCAGCCATGTATTCTTCAGCCACTGCTTCTGTTACCGGATAAACGGTGCTGGAGCCGTCTACTCTGACTCTGTCATGCTGATTTGAGCAGGAACTGGCGAGCAATAAAAGAATCGCGGAAGAATAGCAGAATTTTCTCATAGTATTACCCGTCAAATTTAGATACTTTAATGTTAAGCGAATATTAATTTTCAGATATGAGAGGCATAAATCTGTCAGGATGATCCTTATTTGCCAGAGGAACTTTATAACAGCTTCAGAAGATAAGACATAACGTTGCTTTTTACTTCGCTGAGCAGAAGCGGTATGATTGAGTTTTTCGCATACTCCTAGTCCGGACTCCATTGAGGATATGATAACCTGAATTATTTTGGTTGAATCATTTGCAGTTGCAATATTAGTCTAATTGCCAGAATTTATAAAGTATTGTATATATAAAATAGCAAAGGGATTTCATATTTTCACTACGCGTTGTTTTATAAACATTTGATATTCTAGTAGTTGAATTGAAGTTGCGTCCGAATCAGTGTGCCAGCCTGGCGGTTGTCCGGCAGGTTGAAGTCCTCATATGTTCTGTCGGAGAAAACATACATTATACACAGTTCAAGCTGGGGAATCGGCTGCCATTCAATACCCAGCTCCAGCTCACTTACCATATAGCTCCGGGCATCGGGTTCATGCTTTTTACCGCCATCATACCAATGATACCTGGCAAATGGCATGAAAGACATAGTATGATACATAATGTGATACATGCTCATTATGTATCCTCCGCTAAGCTGCCTGAGCTGAACGGAGTTTTCTCCCGGCACAAATTGCGGACCGCGTCCCAGATTGAACTCGGTCTGAAATCCAAAGGGCTGTGGGTATACGATGAGAGATGCAGCAACCCGCTGATCCAGGTATTCGTTTTGGTGACTGGTTTCTGAATTGAATGAACTGAGTACATATTTGCCTGTATAACCCTGTATGCCTGTCTCGATGATCTGACCACCGGCCAGCTCAAATGGATAAGTGAATCTGGCGACTGTATGAAAGTTGTTGTTCAGGTCCGGCTTATTAAGTGTTTGTCCGTTGTACAATCCCAGACCTATCATACCGTAATCTCCGCTGCCTTTATACCGCGAATTCTGGAGCATGGCGAAGCGTTTTCTGATTTTCTGAGGTGTTATGTACAGGAATACTCCCAGATCCCGTTCATTGGCGATAGCGCTGTTTAGCCCGTCATTCCGGTCCAGTGGTAAACGGTTCTGGCTGGACTGCAGGTTTTCGAACCCAAACGGGATTTTGCTTATCCCTGGCCGGATGCGAACTGTTTTCTGATCATTAAGAAAGATGTCGGCATACAAATCCCTTACCTGGGCAAAATTTAACAGACCGCTGGCAGGAGAGGATGCAAGATCCTGTTGGATGTATATTGCTACACGGTCATGCACGTTACCACTGAGTACGATCCGGGCACGACGTATAAAAAACTCCTCTTTACCGCCCCAGGATTTGTCGCACTGATCGCATGCCAGGTCGGGATTGGAAGCAAGGCCGTTGAAGCGGATCTGAGTATACCCGCGAAAAGAAAGTGTTTTGAACCATGGCTTTGCTTCGGCATCCTCTGATGAGGAAGACGGGTTTACCTGTGCAATGCCAGCATACGGAATGCTGCAGAAAACTATAAAAAACAGTATGTATTGCCAGGTTTTACAATTAATTAACATTTCGATAACAGAAAATTTTTACGGAGGCAAAAATCCGCAATCACTATTATCGAAATGTTATTCCAATGTTAAGGAATTGTTAAGAAATAGAATCAGGCTGCTATCTATTCAGCAGTCGTCTTTTTCGTTTTTACTTTTTCAGTTTTCGGAGCTTTCGTGCTTTTGTCAGCAATTTTTGCTGTTTTATTTTTTTTGCGCTCAGCTTTGGCCTTTTTCTTTTCAATAATGGCGCATTCTTCTATAAACGATTTCGAAAGTCCACTGGAAATTTTCTTGATTTTCTTTTTTAATTTGGCCGTAGCTTCCGGATTTTCCTGTTCGAGGATCAGAGTGACAGAAGCAAGAATTCTCGTCTGGACCAGAAGTTTCAATTCTTTTTGTTTTTGTTTGTTCGCCATTGGTATTTTCAGATAGATTGTGAAATATGATATTATTCGCTGAGCTCTAGTTTATAGCCGATTCCTTTGACAGTATTAATAAGATCATCACCAATTTTTTCTCTTATTTTTCTTATATGAACGTCAATGGTTCTGGACACTACACAGACATCGGTGCCCCAGACTTTCTTTAACAGTTCATCTCTGTTGAATATTTTATTGGGATGCTGGCAAAGAAAATAAAGGAGCTCAAACTCTTTCTTTGCGAGCGTGATCTTTTCGTTATTTTTCATTACGGTATAACTCTCCCGGTCTACTGTTATGCCCCGGATAGTAATTATACTGTTTTTTGCCTGTGCAATGGTCTCCCTTTTGAAACAGGCCGATATCCGGCTCATCAAAGCTCTCGGCTTTACCGGCTTAATAATATAGTCATTTGCTCCTGCATCAAAAGCTGCTATTTCAGAATATTCTTCGGCCCGGGCGGTCAGAAAAAGAATAAACAGCTCTTCGGAAAATGTTGTATTGCGTAAGATCCTGCAAGTTTCTACTCCATCCAGGCCGGGCATCATTATGTCCAGCAAAACAAGATTGGGCTGAAAATCCCGGGCGATTTCCAGCGCTTCTTTACCGCTGTGCACGGTCTGTACAATGTAGCCCTGCTGCTCCAGATTGTACTGAAGCAGTTCGGTGATGCTGCTGTCATCATCCACAACCAGAATTTTGTATGGTTTACTCATGGGGCACTATTACTTGAGTACAAATGGAATTTTGATACTTTTTTCCTGTCGTGCTGCCATACCGTTTTGCTTAGCCGGTGTCCAGCGGGGCATTTGCCGGATTACCCTGACAGCCTCCTCATCCATTCCGTAGCCAGCGCCTTTTACGACACGGACATTGCTTATGGAGCCATCTTTATTGATGACAAATTTTACCACGACAAAATCAGATATCTGTGCTTTTTCAGCTTCTGTAGGATACTTGAGGTTGTTTGTGAGGTATTTCTTTAACTCGTTTACTCCGCCGGCAAATTCCGCAGATTGTTCTACCCAGGTATAGACCTGATTATCTTCCGGTTGTGCCTCGACAACTTTTTGCGCTTCGATATCGCTTTCGACCAGCTCACTCAGTGTGGTAGTGCCTTCCTGGTCCACCTCTCCGGGATTGGCATCTTTCAGATCTTCCGTGGTAGGCGGCACCTCTTCAATTTTGACCTGTTCATCAGGAGTTACCTTAGGGGGAAGAAATTTTACCTGTGAAACTTTGGGGGCCTCAATCCTGATTTCCGGCGGTGGCGGGGGCAACTGTTCCGGTGGCGCGATCGACGGAATGTCTTCCAGGATTACTTCTACGTTATGTATAACGGTTTCTTTTTTGGGAGAAACGAGATACTTATTGTAAATGAGCGGACCAAGAAGAACTGAAGAAAAGGCAGCCAGTGAGAAAACAATGGCTTTCAGAATATGCTTTTCATAAATTCGCCGTAACAGATAAGCGCCATATGCCTGATTCCGGTTTTCGAAAATGATATCAGCAAATGATTTTTCCAGCAGACTCATGGTGCAACCTCCTTCTTTTTAGTCTCCATCAGCTCCAGGTCTACCGGGGATATATCAACGATTGCATATCGTTTTATTGCTGTAATATGCATTTCATCGAGTATATCTACCATGTTTTTGTACCGGGCTTTTGAATGAGCTTTGATCAATATGACCATATCTTCGATTTCTTTTTTCTTTTGGAGCAGGACCGAGCGTATACCCTGGGCGGAATAGTCAGTTGTATAGAGTTCCGGATCCTGCAATCCCTGGTAGTAATAGATCGTATTGTCTTCTCCCAGGAGTATGGTAAATGCTTTGGATTCCTTCAGGGGCTGTTCCTGATTATCTTCCGTTTTGTCAGGCATGTTAACTTCCATCGCCTGAGGTTTTCCAAATGTTGTAGTGAGCATGAAAAAGGTGATAAGCAGAAATGCCAGGTCAACCATTGGAGTCATGTCAACTTTGGTTGATGCTTTCTTGCTGCGTTTTTTTCCGCCTTTTCCACTGTCGGAAGTATTTACTTCTGCCATTGTATAAGTATTATCAGATTGGGAATTTCCGGATTACATTTCGAGTGTGGTAATCAGGTTGAATTTGTTGATATTCTGCTTTTGCAGCGTTTCGATTACCTGTTGTATGACACTGATATCGGTTTCTTTGTCGCCTTTTATTGCAATCCGGCATTTGGGATTGGAAAGCCTTGCCAGATGAATCCAGTCTTTGAGCTCATTGGTTACAGAATCTGCCGGTATGCCAGGCATGGTTGTTTGCTGACGCTGCTCGTGACTCATGTTCAGGAGGGAACGTAATCCGGATACCGGAGCTCCATAAGCGTCCATTAATGTGAAAAGCGTTTTTTCCTGATCTGTAAGAGCGAGATCATATTTTTCATTCATTTTCCGGATAAGAGCAAGACGGGTATTCTGGCCGTCAACTCCGAAAAAAACAGCTCCGTTTTTTTGAACCGAAATGGTGATTATATCGGATTCCGGAACTTTAATTTCAGAAACCGATGAAGGAATATCAACGATTGCGCTTTCCTCCGGCTTGAACTTGGTGGCCAGCATAAAGAACGTAAGCAGAAGAAAAGCCATATCACACATGGCCGTCATATCCAGTGTTATGCTTTGTCTCGGGACTTTTATTTTAGACATGGATGTGGCTGCTTTTATTGAACAACAAATGTTTCGGCAACTTTCCGTTCGCTGCGCGGTTCCCGGTACGTTGCATTGAAGTGTGACACAATGCTAAAGCCGATTTCATCGATACTGTATGTGAGCGTATCAATTTTGCTTGTAAAGAAGTTGTATGAAATAATGGCAAGTGCGGATGAAGCGATTCCAAGTGCGGTATTAATTAACGCTTCAGATATACCATTTGCCAGCGCAACAGCGTCCGGTGAGCCGGCAGTTGCAAGTGCGGCAAAAGCCTTGATCATACCTATTACTGTTCCGAGAAGACCAACTAGTGTAGCAACTGAGGCGAGTGTGGCAATAATGGTAAGGTTTTTTTCAAGAACCGGCAGCTCAAGCGCAGTAGCTTCTTCTATTTCTTTCTGAATAGCTGCTGTTTTTTGTTCTTTGTTGTAAGCGGAATCCGAAAGAATTTGCTGATAACGGTTGATTACTGAGAAAACAACATTTCCGACAGAGCCTTTTTGCGAAGAGCAGCGATTTTTTGCTGTTTCAAGATTGTTGTCTGAAAGCTGGAATTTGATATCACGGAGAAATTTATCCAGAGAGCCTTTGCCATATGCTTTGGAAATGGTCAGAAATCTTTCGACAGAAAAGGTTAGTACCATTACAAAGCAGGACATAAGGAAAGGAACAATAATACCACCTTTGTATACTGTTCCAAGATAATTAAGCGGATGCCCCTTTACAGGATCGCCTCCTTCAAAGTTGCTTTCATGGCCCAATACATAGAAAAACAGTACAAGGCATGCTGCGAATATCACTGGTATGGCGATAAGCGCGAAGAAGGAAGTGAATTTGTCGGATCGTTGAGTCTGATTTTGCATGTTTGAACGAGTTTGTTTTGTTTATGCAAATGAAGTCTTGCCGTATAGCTTTATCGTTAAGGGATTGTTAAATAATTGTTAAGCGGGATGAGAATGAAAAAGCCCCGTCTGATAAGGCGGGGCCGTAAAAAATTAGCTACAATATGCTGATTTCACAGAAATCAGGGATTGGCGTAGTTGAAAAAATGCGATACAGGATTTTGCTGCCGGCTTATTTTTGTCCGGTCATGATGTCTTTGAATACAGCAAGCTCTGAATTCTCAGGAAATACCCATCGATTTGTTGCTTTGTCATAGATGACATTGGGGTTTGGCCATTCCATATAGGCAGGGTTGCCGAAATACTCATCCATGTTCTCGTTTTTTACCATGGATTTAAAAAGCTCAGAGGCTTTTCTTGTCAGCTCTTCTTCTGCCAGCATAGGAGTTATGAATTGAATTTCCATTTCCACAATCGAATCACGTTCCAGTCTGAAGATACCTCCCACAGCTCTTTTCTCTTTATAGAGACTCTTTGCGTCATTTTTGATCAGGAGAAAGTAGTGGAGAGAGTCGCTTACATAAAGCTGTTCAATACGGCTATTCAGATTGCCGGCTACTCTTTGATAATAGGCGCGATGTTCTGTATTAAAACGATCGGTATAACTTATATGGCGGGGTTTCTTTTCTGTATAGGCAGAAATGCGCACAAGCAGGTCCTTTAGCTCAGTGGAAGATTTGTATCGTTCCGGATTATAGTCAGTGCAGGAAAAGCCTGCGGCTGCGATGAAACCTAAAAGAAGAACTATTGCTGATTTGACTTGGAACATAATTGCTTGGTAAAAAAGCCCGGGATAAAATTTCCCGGGCAAACAAACCTGTTTTGTATTTAAGACTAGTATTTGGTATAGATAGGATCAAAGTTGACCCAGCCTGAATTCCAGTTCCAGTTTGGAGAACCGGCAAAGGCACCTTTATCTCTGTATGTCTCAGCTACAGCGGACAAATCAGGATTCTCCAGGTTTTTCCAGCCGGTGTTGGTAAATAACGAGTTCATATCGTCCACTTCGATGATAGAAGCTCCGGCAGGGGCGTCACCTTTTACATATACAGAACTTACAACAGCGTTATTCTTTGCAATGGCCGTATTTTCTACCATTACGCCCTGACCTGGCTTGTCAAAGTTAATACCTGTAGGCCAGCCTACGATAAGAGAGTTTTTGATTACAATATTGGAACCTCTTCTCAGGTGACCTCCGTGCTGATAGTTTGCGTCAATATCTTTGGATTTGAAAGCATATGGTCCTATCACAGTGAAGTAGTTGAACACAGGAGCAGTGATTGGCTGCAACTCAGGCTGAGAGCTGTTGTTGTCAGACTCGAATCCGTTTGAACCGGATACGTCAGCGCTTCCCGGATCTCTTACAACGATTCCGTAATTCACAGTACCAGTGTAACCCATATCCGTATCGAAATCATCGTCAAGGGTATTGTAAGCAATCAGGTGATTTCCGTCAACGTTACCGCCGAACCACTCAAATGCATCATCTCCGGCATAAGATACCAGGATGTGATCCGTTACTGTACCTTTTCCGACAGATCCCATAGTAAGAGAGTTAAGCTCATTGTCCGGAGAAAGAGCGATTCCGGCAAATTCGATACGAACATACTGCATTACACCAGAGTTGTCGTTTTCTTTTTCACCACCATGTTTTCCGTTTGCATTGCCACCGGAGATACCTTCGATATCCTGTCCGGCACCACGGTTGTTGCGTGCTTCACCCAGAAGTACCACACCGGCCCAGTCTCCACGGTTTCTGAAGCCTTCGGGAGCATTGGATGTAAATACAATTGGTTTGTCGGGAGTTCCGACTGCATTGATTTTAGAGCCTTTAGTAATAATCAGAGCTCCTTTGGAAAGCTTGTCTCCAAAGATAACTGTACCTGCAGGAATGGTTATTGTTGCTCCGTTTGTTACAAATACATTGCCTGTAAGCAGATATTTTTTTCCGGCATCCAGCGAAAGATCCGAAGTGATTTCTCCGGTTAGTACAGTCAGGGAGCCATTATCGTTTCCATTTCCATTGTTGCCCGGATTATCATCATCTTTTTTACAAGCGACAAGTCCGGCTACAAGCATCGCAAGGAGGAAGGTTGATAGTTTTCTCATGTTTAATAGTAATGATTAATTGGTTTATTTACTTGGGCAAAACTATAATTGGCATGTTAATGAATGGTTAAGACCTTATTAGCTTATCATTAACATTGAGCCCTTTTTACCATTTGTAAGTGAATCCGAGCGTAACGTATTGGCCGCGTCTGAAAACCCGATATGGCTCGTCAATGCTGTTGATTTTTTCATTCCGGTCGGAATCCTGATAGAACCGGAACGGAGCGTTGAATATATCCTGGATACCAAAAGACACTCTCATCCGCTCGCTGAGATCTTTGGTGATGGTAAGATCGAGGGAGTTTCGGGGCATTTCATATATGGTCGGATTATCAATATTTCCAATCATGAAGATCCGCTTTCCATAAATGTTGTAAAGAAGCGTTACAGACAGATCGCCTTTTACATTATTGTAGTAGATACCTGTATTGATCACATAAGGCGACTGGCCCTGCAGCGGACGTACACGTGCTTCGAGCAGAGAAGAGGAATCGCCCAAGTCGATTTGGCTCTGAATCAGGGCTCCGTTAAACAGAAGGCTCAGATTCTGAATCAGCCGGCTTTGGGATAGTCCTGCCAGGGATTTGCGGATCTCAACTTCTGCTCCGTAATTGTATGCACTGTGAGCATTCTGGAAGGTGAATACAGGGTTTGCAGATCCGCCGATTACTGTCTCGATCGGATTCAGAAAATATTTGTAGAATATACCGAAAGCTATAAATTCAGATCCGGAAGGATAAATCTCATAGCGTGCATCAACATTATGTATGGTAGCTAAAATGAGGTCCGGATTACCCTGAAAATCTGCATTAAGATCAAAATCATAATAAGCATATGGTGCCAGCTCTCGGAAATACGGACGATTCAGGGTTTTGCCATACGTAAGTCGTACAAGCTGTTTTTTGCTGATATTGTAAGCCAGATTGACAAAAGGCAGCGGAGAAATGTAGGTGCTGTCAACATTAACCGGTTCTCCATTATTAAGCCGGCTATTCAGCTGCTGATTGAACACTTCTGCCCGGATACCTCCGTTAAGCTTGAACTTACCGATGGGTATGGTGAGTCCTGCGTAGCCTGCTATCAGCTTATAATTGGCATCGTATGCATCTGTATTGTTGGTTCCTTCTGTAAGTAGCAGTCCGCCTGGTTTAAAGTAATTTCCCCCAAATAATTCTTCGATAGGCTTCTGCAGCAGGCTATTGTCAAAACCTGGCTGTCTGGTGTATGAAAACCAGCGTGCGGCAAAATCACGGACTTTATACTCGCTATACAGCCCGTAGCTGACCTCATAACGGGATGAGTCAGGACGGTCAATCTTTGTTACAAATGATGTGTTTAGAGCATAGGTATGCTCGTTAAGATCTGAATAGAAGGTAGCAGCATCGTATGTGGTAGCGGATGATGGGAGAACAATCTGGTAAGGTTCGTCACTGCCGGAAACTTTTTGTGTTCGGGCTCTTTTTACATTAGGCTCTTCCCGGCTGATATTGGAATAACCGGCAACCCAGCTAAACTCTGTAGGGTGCTTAAACATCTTCAGGTCATGTGTGCCCTGCAGCTGACCGGAATACATTCTCCGTGTAGTATAATAGAGTGAAAAATTGCGAACATCAAAGCGTGGGTCTTCTATAGGACCAACAACTCCGGTACGTAGCGTAAAATCACTCATGCCCGACTGATTGAGCAGGTTGCGAAACTCAATGATGTTTTTGCTGTTAAGATGTAAACGCCAGTTGCTGATTAATGAAGTAGTGGCGGTATTGGTATACTTCTGGTCTATATAGTTAAATTCCCGTTGACTTCTTCCCTGTGCCTCGATAAACTGATCGTACCGGGTAAACTCGACTTCCGTATGCTGAAAAGTATTGGAATAGCTTAATGATGTGAGCGTGGAAAGCTTTTTAGCACCCCAGTACCAGTTTTTGCCTATATCCAGGTTAAAACGAATATCTGGTCGGGCAGTGACAGTATTGTAATTCCATGATCCGGGCAACATGCCTGCAGCATTGGCAAGTGTAGAAGGATCGAATATGCTTCGGAGGTTCGATTTAGGAAAGTTGGAAGGAAGATTTCTGTTTCCATTATCAAAGCCCAGCCAGTCTGTGCGCCCTCCTTCTGATTTTGTAAAATCATTCATAGTAGTTCCGGCCCTGAATCCACCGGTAAGACCAACATTAATAAAGTCTTTCTGGACAACACTTCGCGTGTAGATTTTAACAATGGCTCCTGCAAATTCGGCGGGAAGGTCGGCTGAGCCGGATTTGAAAACAAGCATGCGATCGATAAGCCGGCTTGGAACTATATCAAAGGAAAAAGCCCTGGAGTCGGCTTCTGTACTGGGGGCAATAATTCCATTCAGCATAACCGTATTATAGCGTTGACTCAGGCCTCTTACCATCACAAAACGATTGTCAATGATCGTAGCTCCCGGTATTCTTCGCATAACGTCTGCGGCAGAGCGGTCCTGAGATTTGCTGATCTGTTCGGAAGAAACAGCGGTTACTACCTCATCGCTTTCTTTTACTTCCTGTATTACGGCCTCGGTAGTTCCGGTCACTTTGGTGCCGACTACAGCAATATCAAGATCAAGAAGCTCATCTCCTTCCTTGGTTAGTGTATGGCTGATTTCAGCAACCTGACCCGGAGATACTGTTACTCCTTTTAATGTATCGGATTTATAACCTATTACTTTAAACAGAATCTGGTAGGTTCCGGCGGGAATATTCCGGAGCATGTAATTCCCTTCCCAGTCTGTAACCGTGCCCTTTTGCAGAGCCGGTATCACCACATTTACATCCATTACGGGTTCCCCGCTGTCATCCAGGATAGTTCCCTGAATGCTACCGTGCTGGGCTGCTGCATCGATAACGCTGAAAAAAACAGCAAGGAAAATCAGGAGACGAATTTGCTTAATCGTTTTCACGCTGAAATAGTTTTGGTAATTTTTATTGTTTTGTCCAAAACTATCCCGGTGTTGTTAACTCATGATTATTGCTATGTTAAGTATTTGTTAACTGTCTTTGCAAAAGATTTGATTCTCCCTGACTTTTACCAGAAGTATATAATATTGTAAAATATCAGGGTGCCTGCGGGTAAAGGAAAAGCTGATAAAAATGAAAACCCGCCGGTGGTTTTGCGGCGGGTTTCTGAAAGGCTTATTTGTAAGCAAAGACTTTTCCCAGTCCGTTGCTGTCCAGAAATGTAATATCCAGGTCAATCAGTTTTCCGGTACTGATATCAATGACCATTCCGTGAACGGCAAGGTCGTCGCGCTCTTTCCAGGCATTCTGAATGATTGATGTAGTACATAGGTTAAATACCTGCTCTGCTACGTTCAGCTCGACAAGGCGATTGACTTTTTCTTCCGGATCGGCGATATCATCAATTTCCTTATTATGCAGGCGGTATACATCTTTGATATGGCATAGCCAGTTGTCGATGATACCATATTGCTTGCGGCTAAGCGCTGCTGCAACTCCCCCGCAACCGTAGTGGCCGGCAACGATTACATGCTTTACTTTCAGCACATTGACTGCATAATCGAGTACACTTAGCATGTTCATATCTGAATGTACACACATATTGGCAATGTTACGGTGTACAAAAATTTCTCCGGGCTTGGTATTGGTGATCTGATTGGCGGGAACCCGGCTGTCGGCACAGCCAATCCATAATACCTCAGGATTCTGACCTTTGGCAAGCTGCTGGAACATTCCGGTTGTATCATTGGCTACTGTTTCCATCCACTTTGCATTACCATCCAGCAGCCTTCCGAAGCCTTTGGTTAATTCTATATTATCAAATTGTTTCTTTAGCATATGTATAGTTATTAAATGGTTATACTTTATGTTTTACTTTTTTTGGTTTAGAGACATTGGTCAGCTTTCTGATATCCGGAATATTCTTCATATTGACGATATCAGTTAATTCTGTTTTAATACCTTTGCTTGTTGCATTCTGCCTGAAATCATTGATGACTTCAATCACATCCTTATCAATAAAGCGGCTGTAGCTGCCATCAATGACTACTTCAGTAGTCTTTTTAGGGAGATTGTATAGCGCTTTCTGAATCGCGGCTTTATTAAGGAATGATACTTCTTCGGACAATGTAATGGTGATTCTGGAACCGTTGTCTGTATTTTCTACCGAATACTTAAACGCATTAGACATGTTGTTGCGCAATATGAAGAACATGGCTACAATCAGCCCGATTCCTACGCCCATTAGCAGATCTGTAAATATTATGGCAAGAATTGTTACCATAAAGGGAATAAACTGATCCCTGCCTTTCAGCCACATATCTTTAAATAGCTTTGCCTTGGCCAGCTTATAGCCGGTAAGCAAAAGTATGGCGGCAAGAGATGATAATGGAATCAGGTTGATTACTCTGGGAATAACAATTACAGCAAGAAGCATCCACAAGCCGTGCAGCATGGCGCTTTGACGGGTCCGTCCTCCTGAGTTGACATTGGCAGATGAACGCACAATCACTGAGGTCATCGGCAGTCCGCCCAGAAGCCCGCTGCTCATATTTCCGATTCCCTGGGCAATAAGCTCTCTGTTGGTCGGAGAAACTCTTTTCTGAGGATCTATCTTGTCCACAGCCTCAATACTCAACAGGGTTTCCAGGCTGGCAATTACCGCAATGGTAAACGCTATAAGCCATACATCACTGTTAACAATCTGTGTGAAGTCGGGCAGCGTAAACAGGCCCATAAATTCTCCGAAAGACTGGACAACAGGTATTACTACCAGATGTTTTTCGTCCAGAGACAATACGGTTTCATTAAAAACCTGGCCCAGCAGTATACCAACGATGACCACAAGCAAGGGAGCAGGAATAAAGCTTAGCTTCTTTACTTTCGGCCATGCGATAAGTATGAAAAGCGATATCAGGCATATAATTGCAGCTCCGTAATTAATCGATGAGGCTGCTTTGCTCAGAGCAGTAAATGTGTTCTCATGATTAAGCTGAGTAAAGCTTTCTTCGCCAAAGAAGCTTGAGTCATAGCCGACTGCATGTGGAATCTGCTTAAGAATAATGGTAATACCAATTGCAGCAAGCATTCCTATAATAACGGAAGACGGAAAGTAATTGCCGATCATGCCGGCTCTGACGATGCCAAGGATCAGCTGCATAAATCCGGCCAGTACAACTGCCAGCAGAAAAGTCTCATAAGCGCCAAGTTTTTCAATGGCTCCCAGTATGATTACGGTGAGGCCCGCAGCCGGACCGCTTACACTGAGTTGAGAACCGCTGATAGCAGCTACTACAATACCTCCGATGATTCCTGTCAGCAATCCGGCAAACAAGGGAGCTCCGGAAGCCATGGCAATACCAAGGCATAGAGGCAGGGCCACTAAGAAGACCACTACACTCGCAGGTAAATCATATTTCAGGTCGCGTTTCGATAATTTGAGGAACGCAGACATACGTGTGCCTGTCATAATTTTGTTGATTTGAATAGTAATTCTTTTTGCCACAAACAGGGAATATTCTATCACCCGGAATATAACTTTCAGCTATTCCGGACATTTTAGACTTTCCCGTCAGGGAGTTGTTTATAAGATGTGTTTCAAATCAGCCGATTGGGAGGGGGTGTGGGCACAGAAGGGTAAAAAGCATAAATACTTTCAGAGTCACGCGGAATATAATTGATTGACTCAATATCATATACCGGTATAACAAAATTGGGATATGTAAAAAACTTTGCGTAATAACCGGTGAATACATCCTCTTCGCATATATCGACAAGACCTTTACCGCTGTTATTGTTCTCAATTTCCAGTTGCAGGACCACACTGATATACGTGTCCCGGTCAAAGTTTTTTATAAAAGACGGAGTATACAGCATTATCATCTTTGAGAGAAAGATGATAAGGAATACTTTTGGAAATATGTCTTTTATAACGGAACCTGACATTAATTTTTATCTGATGGTGATTACTCCTATTGCTGCAAAAGTATCAAGAAAGCACTAAAATACATGAATATTTTTCATATTTGTTATGAATTTTGCTTCTTAACATGAATTTAGCTATTTAATAATCATTTCTTTACTTTGTTTTCAATAGCTCCGGTTTTTCTGTCTCGAAACAGCCCGGATTTGTAAATAGTTCCTCTTCCCGGATATATGCCCCGTCGGGGTGATAGGAGAATGATTAAATATTTTTATTCATAACTTGCTTATAATCATGTGTGTTTGCAAAGGTCCTCTCTTTTTTGTTAACACAAATGTATGTATAACAGTTAATAAGAATATTGATAAAATCAAATCCTCAATAGTTATGGCAACAACAAAAACAGATAAGAAGAAATCGCAAAAGCCAGCATCCAGAAAAGATATCAAGAAATCTGAGTCCATAAAAAGGTTAAAATCTTCGAAAGCCATTGTAAGCAAAAGCAGTGCCAAGAGCGGCCCCGGATCAAAGACCAGGCCTGCATCAAAACCTGAAGCAAAAGCTTCTGCGAAGCTTGCCGGCAGAACCAATACCAATAAGAAACCTTCCGGGCTTGCTGCATCAAAAACCGGCTCTTCCAAATCCCCTCAGAAAGCGCAGGTATCCAGAGCCGCTTCAAAACCTACAGAAACTAAAAAGAATGGAAAACTGAATGCCTCTGCACTGAACAGAATCAAGGAGACCAACCGTAAGCCGATTTCAGCCAAGCTGATTAAAATCAAACTCGGGGATATAAAGGATAAGTCCAAAGCAGAATTGCTGAAGCATGCACGTGCTGCCGGTATCGAAGGAAGAAGCAAGATGAACCGGGAACAGCTGATTAAAGCCTTGTCGCTGGTAAAATAAGAAAAAACCCTCCAGGGAGGGTTTTTTCTATTACTCTCCCTGTGATTACTCTTCCCGTTCGACTTCATTTTCCAGTTTCAGTACTTCACTTCCGTTATCACTTTTAATAAGTAATGCTTTATTATCTTTTTGTCCGTAACGGGTAATTTCGGCTCCCTTTATTGTTCGGGTTATTTTGCGATGGTAGGTTGCTTCTACCCGGCCTCTGCCAAACGATTTACCATATCGCCATTTTACTCTTGTGCCTTTTCGTATTACCATAGCTCACATTCCTCACCTCTGTAAGACAACTTCCCGGAAGGCTATATGGTTGTCAATAGTGATTTAACTATCTGTTTATTTAGGCTTTTTGATTAGGTTGTTAACTTATGGGAATATGAATGAGTTATATTTTTAACGTAACGTACTTTGAAGATAGGAGGTAGGGATGGAAGTATATTCCAGGTACAAAGTGAAAGAGGCTTTGTGGGAACCAAGAACTTTTATGTGTGTCAGAAGCGTTGTTAGAAATGAAAAACTGGGAGATTTTATAGAAGATAACTGCTCCAGAATTTTACGAAAACTTAATGATCTGTCCTTATGTTCGAATGGAATCCCTTTTGCCATGATCTATTCTGTGGATCAGGAAGCCGAAGAGACCGATGTGGCTGCTGCCATATTATGTGAAGATGCTGTATCGGTGGATAGTGGTTACGATGTGCTTATGGTTGGAGGAAAGGTTCTTAGTACTTCTCATAAGGGTTTTTTTGAAGATATAAAACCTGCTTATGAAGCTATGGATCAGTTCCTTAAAAAACATAATCTGCAGCGGAACTTTTTTATCGAGGAGTATCTTGGAAATCCTCAGACGGAAACAGATCTCAATAATTGGAAAACCAATATTTATTGTGTTCTGGATTCATAGAGGATAAAACATCACTTTGTAAGTTGGCAGAATAGATTCCCGAAAGGGAGTCTATTCTGCTTTTATGGCTTTTGCCGTAAATGGAAAGAAAAAAGGCTGTATCAACGACAGCCTTTTTCATTGAAATAATGGTATTTATTGCACTTTGACTTGTCCATACACCTGATCCATACATTCTTTCAGTTTTTCGGCAATCACCCTTACATTCGGATCCTTAAATATCGTATTGTGATCTCCGGGCACTTCAATAAGGCTGATGTTCTCAACCGGGCAGTATTTGCTCCATCCCATATACTGATCTCCTGTAGAGCCAACCATACCGTCTTTTGACTTGAAAAGAAGCATCTTTCCGTCATATGGCTTAATTGTATAATCATTCAGAATCTTCCGGAAAGTATTCTTGAAAAAGTAATTAAACAGTTTGGCTGACTCCGTAGTAACCAGCTTGTATTTGCCCTTCAGCGAGCTGGACATAAACCCGGCTTTCCAGTAGGTGAGCTTATCACTGAGATATTGTCCGGAAGCTTTGGCAACAGTTGCTTCCGGTGTGTATACTTCAAACAGTGCCAGCCAGCCAGGCTCCTGTCCTGCTTCTTTTAGCTGACGTGCCATTTCAAAAGCCAGTATTCCGCTTGCACAGTATCCTCCGATGAAATATGGTCCTTCGGGTTGGATTTCCCGAATCTGCTTTATGTAATGCCTGGCAATATCTTCTGTCTTAAACTTTGCGATAGGCTCAAAACCATAAAGGGGCTGACTGCTTCCCAGAACTTTGCTTAGATTGTAGTAAAAGAGATAGCCGGGAAGAAGGAATATAGGTGTCCGGTTTCCTTTCGGCTGAATCGGAACAAGTCCGACGCTGTTAAACTCCGGTCCCATAATAATAGCAGAAAGTTCTCTTACAGTCGGAGCCTGGAAAAGCAGAGACAGAGGAAGTTCCTTGTTAAATGCTTTTTCGATGCGGGCCATGAGCCGGGTTGCCAGCAGAGAATGTCCTCCCGAATGGAAGAAATTGTCCGTAGCCCCAACCCGGGCCTTGCCCAGTATTTCTGCAAAAATTGCAGCCAGCTTGCTCTCGACCGGATTGGCCGGAGGTACCATAGAGACTGATTGGACTTCGTTTGTGGTCATAGTCGCCAATTTCTTCCGGTCAGTCTTACCGTTTCGGGTCAGAGGAATTTCGTTTATTCTGGTAAAGCTGCCCGGTATCATTACTTCTGTAAGAGTTGCTCTCAGATGACGGTACAAATCATCAAATCCGATTTCTTCCCTGCTTTTGTAGAATGCAACAAGTTGTTTTTCTCCGTTGATATCTTTGACAATGACAGCGGCATCCTCTACCTGAGGATGTGAGATAATCGCACTTTCTATTTCTCCAGGTTCGATCCGGAAACCTCTTATTTTTACCTGATTGTCGTTTCTCCCGATAAACTCGACTACTCCGCTTCTCAGCCATTTGCCCAGATCACCTGTTTTGTACATTCTTGCTCCCGGGCGGAACGGATCTACCATAAAGCGGCTTTGGGTCATGTCCGGATCGTTGATATAACCTCTGGCAACTCCATCGCCTCCTACATACAATTCTCCCTGAACGCCTACAGGCACCGGCTGTTGCTTTTTGTCCAGAACATAAACCGTAGAATTGGCAATCGGTCTTCCGATCGGAATAGCGTCTTCATAATCTTCTTCAACCGGAAAAGTCAGTGAAAAGGTAGTATTTTCTGTCGGACCATATCCGTTTATAAGCTCCAGATCCGGCAGAGCTTTGCGGACCTTGTTTGCATGTCTTGCCGATAGCTTGTCGCCACCGGTCAGAAGATAGCGAAGCGGGCCGAAGATTGTCTTGTCAAGATCCACCAGCTGGTTAAACCAGGAAGAGGTGAACCAGGCATGTGTAATACCGTGTTCGGCTATTTTTTCCCTGACAAAAGTATAATCCAGCAGCTTGTCTTTGGAGTACAGATACAATCTTCCGCCATTAAGCAAAGCTCCCCATATTTCAAAGGTAGATGCATCAAACGAGAAGGCGCCTGTTTTTAGAATCCGGCATGAATCATCCAGAGGTACATAATTGGTATTGACTACCAGACGTAAAACCCCAAGATGCTCCACTCCGACCGCTTTGGGAAGACCTGTTGAGCCTGAGGTAAACATTACATAAGCCAGACTGGACCGGGTCGGGTTCCTGTCGGGATTGTGTATATTACGACCGGTGAAATACCCGGGAGTATCCATTGTGTAGTATACAAAGTCTTCTTTCACCAGCCGATTGAGATAGCTTTCATGCGTTATGATATGCCGTATTTCGCATTGCCGGATCATGTGTTCAAGACGATCGGCAGGATTGGCAGGATCGAGAGGAACAAATGCTCCGCCGGCTTTCAGTATGGCAATCTGGGCTATGATAGCATCGGCCGATTCTTCCATAAGCAATCCGACCATTTCATCCATTTTCAGACCGGAAGCTACCAGCTTGTGAGCCAGTTCGTTTGATTTTTCATTGATTTGCCGATAAGTAAGCTGTTCATTCTCCGTGATCAGGGCAATTGTCTCAGGGCGGACTGATGCCTGATATTCAAACAGGGCATTAATACTGGTAGCGTCTATCGCTCGTTGCGTATTGTTCCAGTCATACAATACACGATGTTTTTCTTCAGGTGATATCAGCTCAACAGTATCCGGGTCAATGGACGGGTTCTTGCTTATTTGTTCCAGCAACCGGAGATAGCTCATCAGAAGCTGTCTGATGGTTTCGGGGCTAAACAGATCCTTTTTATATTCGGCATACAGAAGAAGACCATCTTTTTCCGGACTCACCGAAACGGTAAGGTCAAACTTGGAATAATAGTTCTTCAGCCTGATTTCATCAACTTCAATATCGCCCATTCGGGTAACCGGCTCGCTGATATTCTGAAAATCAAACATAACCTGCAGGAGTTCGCTTGCCTTTATTCCACTCTCCCGGTTCAGCATATCAGCCAGTATATCATAGGGGAGCTCTTTGTTGCCGAAAGCCTCCAGTACTTCGGTTCGGGTAGAAGACAGCGCGTTTTCAAATGTTGATCCGGCCACATATCGGGAAGGAATCAGCAGCGTATTGACAAAAAAACCAACCAGATCACGGGTTGCAGCATGCTGTCTGTCTGCAATAGGAATACCGGTATGTACAAAATCCTGCCCGGTATACTTGTGAAGAAGAGCGTGAAAAGCGCAGAGATAAACCATGAACGGAGTAACTCCTTTGGCTTTGGCCAGCCCGAAGAGACTTTCAGCAAGAGGGGCAGGGATCCACACTTCCTCGTGTCCTCCCCTGCCGGAAGATTCAGAACTGCCCGGCAGATCATAAGGCAGACGGAGTTTTTCAATTTTTCCGCTTAGCTTTTCTTTCCAGAACAGGGTCTGTTTCGCAATAAGCTCCTCGTTGAGAATTGTTTTATAGTGAAATGTATAGTTGGTATATGCTTTGGTGAGCGGTTCCAGTTCAATTTTTTCATTATTCCGGCTGGCAGAATACAAGCTGTGGAGCTCTTTCATAATAATATTGAAAGACCAGCCATCGGCAACAATGTGGTGTGTTGCAAGAATCAGGCGATGCTCAAAATCATTTCTGGAGATCAGCGTAGCCCTTACAAGTATATCCCCCGACAGATCAAACGCTTTTTCGGCCTCCTTGCTGATTTCTTCCTCAAACAGATTTTCAGAAGTATCGGTCTGTCCGCAAATGATGTTAAGCCGTACCTGTATACGCGGTCTTAATGCTGCGACTACTTCGCCATCGAGTTCATAAAATCTTTTTCTAAGGTTCTCATGGCGGTTGATTACCTGGTTGAGACTTTCTTCCAGTAGCGTCAGATTTAGTTTTCCGGTCAGCGTATATGCTTTCAGAATGTTGTACATACATTTTTCATTCTGAAACTTGTACAGAAACCACAGGCGTTCTTCGTGGTACGAAAGAGGAAGCTTGTTTCTGTTGGCCACCAGCGCTTTTTTAATTCTGGCAACCCTTGGCGGCTTTACCTGCAGAAGCTTTTTCCATTTTCGGGCAGGTGAAGCAACGGATGAAGAAGTTTCTGCTTGCTTATCGCTGACATTGTCTGTACGGCTTATGGTCTCTTCTGCCGGTTCCGAGAGCAACTGATCAGGATTCGGAGCCTGGCTGATAATGAAATCACTCAGACTTGCAGTGGTCTGATGGTCAAAAAGGGCCTTGACCGGAATATCGAGCTGGAAAATCTGTTGAATATGAAGCTTAAGCTGCATTACACTGAGAGAGTTTCCACCAATATGAAAGAGATTTTCATCCGGATCAATCACAGAACGATTCAGTCTGGTTTTCCAGAAACCGGCGATTTCTTTTTCTACTCTGTTTTTGTATAGTCCGGCAGCGGGTCGGGTAGCAACCTGCTGCTGTTTTTCCAGATAGATCTGCAACAGCGCTTTGGTGTCAATTTTATTGCTACGATTGACCGGAAGCTTATCGAGCAGAATAAACTCACCCGGAACTACCGGAGCGGGAAGATGCTGCTGCATGAAATTCTTCAGATTTTGCACCACAAATGCATCCTTTTCCTTTGGAACAATACAGGCGATCATTGATTTGTCTCCGTTTCCTTCTTCTTTTACCAGAATTTTGGCATCAGTAAGCATTTCGGAGCGGCTCATTATTTTTTCTACTTCCTCGATTTCCACCCTGTATGTCCTGATTTTTATCTGATTATCCTTTCTTCCCAGAAAATCAATATAACCATTGGGAAGCCAGCGAGCTATATCCCCCGAATTGTACATTTTTTCGCCTGGCTTGAACGGATTCGCAACAAACTTCTGCTCTGTAAGCTCGGGATTGTTAAGATAGCCTTTGGTCACACCTTTTCCGCCAATGTACAACGTGCCGAATGTGCCAATAGGCACTGGCTGCATATGATCATCCAGAATATAAATAGCACAATTGGGATTTGGTTTGCCTATAGGAATCCTTTCTGTGCTTTCGCTATCCTGCCTTGGTATGGTATAGCTGGACGAGGAAACAGTGGCTTCGGTAGGACCATAAATATTCATGATTTTGACCTGTTCTATGATTTTATCAAAATCAGTATATCTGGCTGATTCTCCACCGGTCGTGATGACCCGTATAAAAGACAGATCCGGGTTGATCTGATTGATCAGCCGGAGTATAGCCGGAGTAGAAGGATAAAGCACCGGTTTGTGCTTCTGCATCAGCCGGATCAGTTTTTCCACCTCCATAGTATCTTCGCCCGTTGGCAGAATTGCAGTTCCGCCTACGGTCAGGATAGAAAACAATTTTGAAATAGAAGTATCGAAAGACAGTGAGCTCATGGACAGGACTTTTTCACCTTCTTTCAGCTCATAGCGTTGTACGGTTATATAGAGATTATGCACAATATTGCGATGTGTAATCATGACTGCCTTAGGGTCCCCGGTAGAGCCGGATGTATACATCAGATAGGCAACCTTGGCCGGATCAGTACGGATACCGGTATTTTCCTTCAGAAGACCATACTTATGCTCCGGGCTGTCTGTCAGAATAGTCTGGTCTGCCGGAAACAGCTCATTGCCGGGAGTGTTGCTGACAGACAGGAGAAGCCGAATCTTGCAGTCATTGATCATAAACTGGTGCCTGCTAAGCGGATGTGCCGGGTCCATGGCAATAAAAACACCGCCAGCCTTGAGTATTGCCAGCATGCCAGCCACGGCATCAATGGACAGATCCATCAGGAGGCCAACTCTTTCTCCCGGCTTCAGACCCCGGTCAAGCAGCACTCTGGCCAGATAATTCGCTTTTTCTTCCAGTATTTTATATGAAATCTCTTCGTCTTTGCAAATCAGCGCTATGGCTTCCGGAGTTTTCCCGGCTTGCTCTCCGATGCGTTCATGAAGGCACTGATGATCAGGAAAAGAGATAACCGGTCCCTGCCATTCATTGAAGATAAGATCCAGCTCCTCCGGAGAAACGATATTTACTTCACGAATTCTTTTCTCCGGACTTGATAAAAGATCGTTAAGCACCGTCAGATAATGATCGCGCATACGATCTACGGTAATCGAGTCAAAATGACTTGCCCTGCAAAGGATCCAGGCGCCGAATATGCTTTTATTGTGAAACATCTGAAGCGCCGACTGAAAATTGTCAAGATGACTCTCAGGACGAATCTGATGATCATTAAGATCGGTATAATCCAGGCTCTCGTTAAACTTTTCAAACATTGAAAAGTAGACAGGAAAAAACTCGTCCGGATCCCTGTCTTTCATTGACTGATCAGGCTGGTTAATTTTATCAGTGAGAAGGTTTATTACTTCGAAGCAGCTCAGGTCATCTGAAAGATCTGCTTCTATGTACCGTTCGCCGGGAAAAGCAAAGTCCGAATAACCGATGCGAAACAGCCGGTTTCCGGTATAGCGCTTAAGAAGAATGATATATGCTGCAAGTAATATGAGGTGCTGTGCTTTGTGATCATTCTGATCAAGTGTTTCTCCCCTGAAAATAAATCCTTCGAATACCTTCTTGGATAAGGTAAATTTTTGTCGGACAAGTAAATTTTCCATAATCAGCTTTTAAAATTTACACAATTGAAAAATCGTGGATGCCTGAATGGCTCATGGAAAAATAACAGAATCAATTTTCCAAATGTTTTTAAATACAACAGGTTATAGTATCTGTCAGGTTTTGTAATTGTCATCACCTGAAAACGTCACCCAAACCCATCTGTTCGTTGCTTTGTTCATTTAGCAGCTTCTTTTATCCGGCAGAGAGCAGTCTGAGCTTATCCGGTCCGGGAGAACAGAATAATTTTTAACAAATCATATTTTCTGCCGGTTAGCCAGATAGGTAATTGGTAGAAGACGATGGATAGATTGGAAAAAACGCCGGAACGAAATGTACCGGTTGTCATTAATGGAGCAGGAATTACCGGTTGTACTCTTGCATTGTATCTCGCACAAAAAGGCTTTAAGGTAGCCGTTTACGACAAAAGAAAAGACTTTCGGGACGAATATGAGAATAAGAAACGCACAGTAGGAATGTCTATTTCCGAACGCGGAGTAAATACATTAAAGGACCTGAAAGTTTATGATCGCTACAAATCGATTCTGGTGCCTAAATATGGCAGAGCTGTACATCTGAAAGACGGAAATGTTTTTTATCAGGAGTATGGCAAAATGAAAGAAGCAATTTATACCATAAACAGGAAAGATTTTAATTCATTTCTGATGGAGTGCTGCCGTGAAAGCGGCAATGTGGATTTTTTCTTCAATCACGATCTGGAAGCAATCAATTTCAAGGCAAAAAGGATTCTTTTTAATTCTCAGAGCGGAAAGAAAAAAGCGGTTTACTACAACCATCTGTTTGGATGTGACGGAGCATTTTCGGCTGTCAGAACACAGATGAATAATTACGGACTGGTTGAGTCTGTATTGCAGAAGCTGGATTTCCTTTTTAAGGAAGTATATATTCCGCCGCGCAATGGAGACTATGTGCTTGATCCGAATTATGTACATATATGGAATGTGTCTGAGCTGTTGTTTGTAGCACTGCCGGATGGCAGAAGCGGATTTAACGGAACTCTTTTTTATACCCGAAACAGTGAGTTTGCGAGAATAACGGACAAGGATAAGCTGTACGATTTTATTGATAAGAACTGTCATTTCCTTTCCTGTATAGACAAGGATCATTTTATAAAGGAATTTAATGACAATCCGGTTTCGGATATTTATGAAGCCAGATCATCGCAATGGAACTATAAGGATGAGATTCTGCTGATGGGCGATGCTGCGCATGCCATGCCGCCTTTTTATGCAATGGGTATGAACACTTGTATGGAATCGGTTCGGGTCTTTTCGGATCTTCTGAATCAGGTAAATGGTGATCTGGGCAGAGCAATCAGCCAGTTTACACAAAAACGTATGCCGGATGCGGATGCCATGAAGCAAATGGCTTTTATTAACTACAATAAGCTGAAAAACTGCCATACCTATGATTTTGACAAAAAGTGGCATGATGCACAGGAGATGATGAAAAGCAAAGAAGGCGAATACGAAACAGAATATTTTCAGGTGGCTTTTACCAATAAGCCATTTCTGGATATTCTGAAGACAGTCTCCGGAAAGGAGCAGGAAATGCTTCTGAGTCACTGAAAAGAATGCATGGTTTTTTGTTCAAAGTGTGCTCCCCGGGAAATGTTGGGTTGATAGCGGCGATCGGGGAGCCGCTTTTTTTTATTGCTCACAGATCGGTACAATCTGCATTTTAATACTGGTATCGGCCAACATTTTCTTATAAAACTAATTAATTTATAAACATATACTAAACAGGAAAACAATGAAAAAAATAGTTACTCTCTTTGTTGGACTAATGGTTACTTTTTCGCTGCTGGCTCAGGATTCGCAGACCGGTCCCAACGGAAAAAGAAAACGGAAACAAACTTACCTGTCTCAATATTCCGGAGATAGCCGCAAGCGGGTGCTTGACTCGGATTTTGAGAAGCTGGACAGTACGATCAACAGAATTGTTGTTGACGGACAGCTACAGAATTTTTATAAAGAGTTTTTCGAATATGATGTCAATGGAAACCTTATACGAAACATTGATTATAGCTGGAGCTCACAGACTCAGACCTGGGTAAATGATCAACGCTGGGATTTTGCGTACAATGAGGCGGGACAGGTTACTATGGTGACAGGTTATATCTGGTCGTCGGGGCAGTGGGTGCTTGATACAAGAGAAACTGTTGCTTATGATGAAAATGGCAATGCGACAGAGTATCAGGTGCAGCAGCGGGATACGGATGCCGGGCAATGGATAAATGATTTCCGCAATATCAGAACTTATTCTGCCGGGAATCTTCTGACATCTTCTTCAGACTTTATCTGGAGTGGTTCTGCCTGGGTACCGATTAGTCTTACCAATTATGAATACAATCAGCAGGGGCAGCTGATTCTGGAAACGGAATATGTGCTTAATGACGATAATCAGGTGGCATCCGAGCGAAGCCTGTATGAATATGACTCCAATGGCAACAGAACGGAACAGCTGATCCAGACCTGGAACGGGGACTGGACAGATCAGAGCCGACATTTGTATGTTTACAATGAAAACAACCAGCTGATCGAAGAGACTATTCAGCGTTATCAGGGAAGTGTCTGGGTAAATGAAACCCGTTTTGTATACTCATACTCGTTTACAGCAGATGAAAGCAATCTGAAACTGCCTGTCTTCTTTTATGAGCTTAACGGGGAAACAGATGTAAATGCTCTGGCAAATAGCGAGGAATTTCGTTGGGATGCTGGCAGCAGTACATGGGAACTGGTGGCAGAGCGTCAGCTTAGCTTCTCTGAATTTGAAAGCCCCATTACCGGCTATAAGCAGGCAGCATCAGCACAGCTGAGCATATATCCTAATCCGACGTCTGAGGGTATATGGATTGCTACTGCATCTGCGGGCAAATCAGTACAGGTAGAAGTGTATTCATTGCAGGGGCAGATGCTGTTTCAGAAAGAATTGACAAATCAGTCGTTTATGTCAATGGATATGCTGGACAAGGGTACTTATCTGCTAAAAATATATTCGGACAATATCATAAAAACCGAAAGAGTGATTTACAGATAGGGTTGTCCCTGCTTTTTTCCGTGAAAGCCTGTGCCAGAGCTGGTACGGGCTTTTTTTATCGGGCTATGACCGCTATCCGGATAGGGCAACAATGTATATTTCAGGCAAAAAAACTTTTACGGGTGACTATTCCTTTTTATTTTTATTCAATCCGGCATGCTGCCAGACAAGTCTGAACAAAGTGCTAAAAAACAAATTATGGCTGTCCAAAATTAGAATTATGAACGGTCATAAGCCATCACGGAATGCGCCTTTTTAAGAAGATTGTACAATATCTCGGGATTTTTTTTCTTTTCCTGATAAGCCTCATGCTGATTATTGCACTGGTTGTTCATATACCGGCTGTTCAGCGTTTTGCAGTAGACAAGGCTACGGTATTTCTGGCCGGGAAAACCGGAACCAACGTACATATCGGTGGTTTTAGTCTTTTCTTGTGGGATATGATCGAGGTTACCGATATCTATATAGAGGACCAGCACAAAGATACCTTATTCCATGCAGAACGAATCGGGGTTGATATTGATTTTAGCCGGCTAATCAGTCGTGTCGTTGAGCTTAATTACGTGGGCCTGGAATCTGCCAGAATCTCCATTACAAAAAAAGCAGCTGAAGACCCCTATAACTTTCAGTTCCTGATCGATGCCTTTTCCTCCGGAGATTCATCCACGCCCTCTCCCTGGGAATTTTCAGTAGAGACCATCCGTCTGAAAAATATACATTTTTCACTGAGCGATCATGAAGTTGGTCTGAGACTCGAGACACAGCTTGGGCGATCGGAGCTTGGAGTGGAAAGCCTTACTTCCTCACCCGTAATCCGGGATATATATCTTTCCGGAACAAAGCTGGCGGTATCAACCTATACACCGAAGCAAAAAAAGGTAAAGACTTCTGAGGCTCCGCCGGGTCCTCTGAATTTACTTTTCCGGCGGGTCATGATCGAAGAATCGGAGTTCAGGCTGGATAATGAGGATCAGGCAGCAGCAAGAAAAGGAATTGACTGGAATCACCTGGATGTCCGTTTGCAGACTGTCCTGGTTCGGGATTTGTCCGTGACGGAGTCATCGTATGCAGGCAATGTAAAAGAAATGAATTTGCAGGAAAAAAGCGGATTCGTGCTCAATGATCTGGCAGCTGCAATTGATCTGGAAATGCCGCATCTGGCATTTGATCTGGATAAATTTTCCACACCACATTCTTCGTTTACCGGAATGTTGAAAGCCCGGCTGCCGGATTTGAGACATCTGGACGAGGTAGCCGGAAAAATTACTTTTGAAGGGGACCTGGATAATGCATTGCTGCATACAAATGATCTTTTCTTCTTTGTGCCGGAAATGGATACTATAAAAGCTATTCATAATAAGTCTGTTAAAATAGACGGAAAGCTTAATGGATCAGTCAATAATTTTACCGCCCGGAATTTTTTGTTACAGCTGGATGAGCATAATCGCCTGAGCGGAGATTTTAAAATCAGCGGTATCCTTGATCCCGAGCATGGAACCTGTGACGCACGGGTCCGTGATGTGCGGACTACCGGGCAGATGCTCCGGGGATTTATTCCTCAGGATGCAGGCTTTGACCCGGTTCCTTTGGGTAATATAAAGGGAAATGGCACAATCAGCGGAAACCTGAGCCGTCTTCAGACGGATTTTGACCTGAAGTCCGAAGCAGGTGAAGTCAGGACGGATATAAGGCTGGGCTTCGGAAAAAACTATGCTCTCACCTATACGGAAGGATATTTCACAGCTACAGACGTTGAGCTTGGGCGTTTGCTCAGACAATCTCAGTTAGGAGTGGTAGAGGCGGAAGCAGAATTTCGGACCAGGGATGGACAAATAATTATAGAGAAAGGCCTGATCCGCAAAGCCGGATACAACGGGTATACATACAGAGATGTAAATATCGGGGGAATCTGGCAGAATAATACGTTTAACGGCGCTGTTGAATCCGCTGATTCGAATGCCCGGCTAAAACTTCATACTGTCCTTGATCTCCGGCAAAAACTTTCGATAGAAATTAATGGTCATATAGCCAGAGTAGATTTAAAGGCGCTGAATTTCAGCCCGAATCCGCTGGTGCTGTCCGGCAAGCTGGCGGCCTATATGCAGGGGGATGATATTGATGCAGTTGTGGCAGGAATCGAAGCCGATTCGTTAAGTCTTTCCAATGAGAAATATGAATATCTGATTGACTCGATCATGGCTTCTACCGGTACAGAGGAGGGGCAGCGTTTTATCAGGGCCCAATCCGGATTTTTTACTATTGATGTCAGCGGCAATTTCCGTTTCTCCGAGATCCCTGCTGCAGGGCGTCATTTTCTGGCACATTATTACTCCGGTATCCGGAATGATACCGATGAACATCTCGACAGCCTTTATTTTACCGTAAGGGTGCAGGATACCAAAGGTCTGTTGCGCATGTTTGTACCCTCCATGGAGGTGCTGCGGGATGTCACCTTTGATGGAAACTGGAGCGGTGAGCAGCATCTTCTGTCAGCAAGCCTGAAGGTCGGGGAAATCGGCTTTGCACAGTTTTCAACGATCGGTCTTCAGTCATTTATTAAGGCCGATCAGGATAAAATAGATCTGCGTGTCCATTCGGGACCTCTTACCATACTTGACAAGATCAGGATAAGTAAGCCGGATATTAACGGGTTTATTATTAAAGACAGCTTATTCTTTCATCTGGATCTTGCTGATTCGTCGCACAATTCGGGAGTAGATATCGAAGGTCTGCTCGCATTGAAGCAAGATTCCTTTTACCTGAACCTGGACAAGATACATCTTGAGCTCAAGGGAAACCATTGGGACAATGACGGACAGGCCCGTGCAGTCTTTGTTTCCGATTATTTTTTTATAGAGAATTTTAATCTCAGGGCCGATACCGGTCAGCATATACGAATAGCTTCGGTACATTCAGAAGAAAACAGCAATATTCTCGAAGCAGACCTGAAAGAGGTAAATCTTGATGAAGTGTCCCGCATTATGCCTGTTGGTCTGGCTTTTGACGGAATACTTAATGCCAGTGTACGAGTCATAAATCCGCTGGGTAATCCGGCGGTAGAGGGCACTGTCAAAACAAAAGGGCTGGAAGTTGATAAGTCCGGGCTTGGCGATCTGGATATTCGTTTTGAAAAGGAAAGTGATAACAATAAGCTTCTGGTTGATGGCAAACTCATCGGTCAGATTCACGAGCTGGATATATACGGTACGGTAGACGTGATGGGAGATTCCAATGCATTGGATTTCAGGATTCTGGGTCGGCAGATTCAGCTTGCATCAATTCAGCCCTTTATAAAGAAATACGTTTTCAGGCTCAACGGACGACTTGATACCAGAATACATCTTGGCGGCACCATTAGTGATCCTCAGCTGACAGGGGAATTTCATTTTACCGGAGAAAATCAGATTGGTATTGAAGCGATAAAAACAGTCTACACCATTAAAGACGAGAGGCTTACTGTTTCTAACTCAAGCATCAATCTGAGAGGAATAACCTTGTACGATAAGGATGGGAGCAAAGCAACTCTTCGCGGAGAAATCAGGCATAACTTTATGAAAGACTTTTTTCTTGATTTGCATCTGAGCGGTCGCAACTTTTTGTTTCTGAATAGCAAAGAGGCCGGAATAATTCCGTTTTACGGACGACTTTACGCCGATCTGGATATGAGCGTACGGGGGCCTCAGGATAATATCAGAGCACAGCTCAAGCTGGAAACCAGGGCCAAAACCGATATTTCGATGTCTCTGGCAAGCCCTGAGGCCAGCTATGAGACTCCGGACTATATCCGTTTTGTGTCTCCCGATACGTTCAGCAGCGATGGTATAGTAGTACGGCGACAACCAAAAAGTGATACACTTAAGGCGGCTGGAGTTGATCTGTCTTCGTTCAATATTTCCGGTGAGCTCAAAGTCAATCGTCAGGCCCGTGTCAATATTGTGGTCGATCCGGTCAATGGAGATAAGATATCATCGCTGGGGACTGGTGCTTTCAGGTTTGAATTTGACTCTGAAAACGATATGAATCTGTTTGGCACCTACACAGTGGAGGAAGGCAGCTATACATTTACCTTTCTCAATGTGATCAAGAAGGATTTCAAAATTGATAAGGAGAGTACCATCAGCTGGCAGGGCGATCCGGCCGATGGCATACTTAATGTAACTGCCAGATACGAAACCAAAGCTTCGAGAACTGCTCTGGTTGATGATCAGCGAACCTTTCTCAGTCCTGAAGAAGCCAGAGCGGCATCACGCCCACTTCCGGTAAGGGTATTTCTGTTTCTCAAAGGAGAACTTTCCACTCCTGAAATTACCTTTGATATCGAGATTCCTGAAAGCATTGAAGGAGGTTCAGGCAACAGCATGGTCGCTCAGCGGCTCAACCAGATAAAATCAGAGCCGGGAGAGCTGAACAAGCAGGTTATGGGGATTATTGCTTTTAATCAGTTTCTGCCTTATGACAGCTGGAATCTGCAGGGAGGAGCCGGTACAAATAATATAGCGGCTCAGAGTGTAAGCAAAGCCCTGAATGCCCAGCTTGGTCAGCTCACTGATAAATTGGGAGGAGTTGATATCGAAGTCAATGTTGAGAATAGTCAGAGTCTTAATCTGGAAACATTTAATCTTATGGCCTCCAAGCAGATATCTGAAAGACTGTCAGTAAGTGTCGGCGGCAATTTCAATTCAGCGAATAATCCGGCAGGACAGGCCTCGAATACTGTTTTTGCCGGAGACTATATAATCTATTATCAGCTCAACCGTTCAGGTACCCTATCTCTGAAGATATTCAGCAAAAGCAATCCTGATTTATATCTTAACTATGTGCAGCAGGTTAGCGGGGTGACTATACAGCACTCGAAGCAGTTTGATCATTTGAAAAATATTTTTTAAGCCTGCTCTTCAGTTCCCTCTTCCATAGGATATTTTTTTTCATACCAGTCCCAGACTTTAGAGGAATAATATGTCACGAGCTTGAAGATTATAAAACCGACAAGCCCGGATATGACAAATTCCATCAGTTCAAAAGTATCCTGACTGACCAGTGTTTTGCGGCGAAAGTTTGTAATGCCCCATAGATTCCTGACACTTTTTACTTCAAAAAAAAAGGAAAGATTATTGTAGGCAAGTACCCCGGCAAGATAGCCGATACCATGATTAAAAAATTCTGCCAGTGATTCTCTGAGTAGCTTTCTGCGAAAAATAGCCTGAGATAGCCTGCTTAATGATGGGAAAGAAAAACGTTGCATATTTCCTGTTTTGGGGATAAAATTGTATGCTGCCGATCAATCATTTTGGTGCTCCGGTAGTTTCAGTTTAAGAAAAAACGGGAGATTATGTCAAGTAATCGATCCTGCAAACAATTGATTATCGGGTACAATTTATGAAAAAAAACTTTTTATTTGCCTGGCTGATTGTCTGTTTTATTCATTTCCATGCTGATGCCCGGGGCTTTCTCGCTGGTGCAAAAAAGGATGGTAAATGGGGTTTTATCAATGATAAAGGAGAATGGATAATTCAACCGGCATTTGACAAAGTACTCCCTTTTCGGGAAGGACTGGCAGCCGCCAATATAGGTTTCTTTTTTGACCCGCTTGATGCCGGCAACTGTCAAACAGGCAAATGGGGTTTCATTGATAAGACGGGCAAATGGGTAGTGGAGCCACGCTTTGATGCCGTGGAAAGCTTTCAGGAAGGTTTTGCCAGAGTCAATACAGGCGCTTCGTATCGTGCTTATCAGGGAATAACTTTAATGGGGGGCAAATGGGGGTTTATAAAAAAGGACGGATCCTGGCTGATACAGCCCAATGATACTCTATACACTGTTTTTTCGGAAGGATATTGCGCATTCAAAATTCCCAAAGGCTCCAAATGGGGATACATAGATAATCAGAATAAGGTAAGCATTGCCCCCGATTACTGGACCGCCGGAGAGTTTCATCAGGGAGTGGCGCCCGTGATGAAGGGAAGCTCCAACCACCAGTATATTGACAGACAAAACGGGCAGGCCTTTCCCCGGAGCTTCAGAAAAGCCTGGCCGTTTTCCGGAGACAGGGCATTTGTGCTGGACGAATCCGGCAGGGCGGCATTTATTGACACTGAAGGCAAAGTGATTTTTACCATCGATCATCTGCAGCAGAACGAAAATATCAGTCTTTCTTTTTCCGAAGGACTGGTTCGGGTACCTGTAGAAAAGGATGGAACAGTCAATTATGGTTATATGGATAAATCCGGAAAGTGGGTAATTGAGCCGGTATATCAGCTTGCAAGCCATTTTCAGGGAGGATTTTCCTTAGTTTTTATCGACCTATTCTATTGGTTTATCGACGTATCCGGCAGGAAGATTTTTCGTCTTCCGGATGAAGTTGTGGAAGATTCCAAGACAAAAGTTATATTCAAAGGAATACCTCACCCCAATATCGGACACTTTAGTAACGGATTATGCAGGGTAAAACTCTTGGATCAATGGGGTTTTATAGATAAAACAGGTAAAATGGTTATTAAGGCATCCTTTGAAGATCTTTTGGATTTTTCCAATTCGGAATAGGCCTTTTTTAAAAAGCTATCTATGTGAGTATGAAGCGCTGAAGATGCAACCATGCCAACTGGTGAAGCGTATAATTTATTGTAAACAATTTGTTTTCATATTCTTTAAGTACACACTTCAGATCACCATCACCACCCCTTTGATGGCCTGGGGTGTGTTTTTTTATATACCTGCATAGTTTTTGAAATAATATTGCCGGTATATTCGTATCAGTCCTGTTTACTTTTCGGTTTGTTAATTGTCGTACTAAAATAAAGAGCCTTGGAAAGCGATAACCAGATTGTTGAAGCTATAAGAAACGGGAATAACGCCGCCGCCTTGTCTTTTTTGTATAAAAGGACCCTGAAAAAAGTGCGTGGTTACATTATTAAGAATAATGGAACAAGGGAAGAAGCGGATGATATTTTTCAGGAAGCAATCGTTATCTTTTTTCTGAAAGTCAGGGAAAACCAGTTTCATGAGGGCAACAGCATCGATGGTTTTATCTTTACCATTGCGCGCAACTTCTGGATTAACAAAATACGCAGACAGTCACTTCACAAACAGTATGAAGCATATATTGCCTCTGAGGAAATCCTGCCGGAACGGGATCATCTGTCGCATATCCTGGACAGAGAAAAATCAGCCTTACTTCAGAAACTGTTTGAACAGCTGGAAGAAAACTGCAGGAAAATTCTGAAATATTCGCTCTATGAGCGCCTCTCGATGAAAGAGATATGCGTCAAAATGGGACACAAGAACGAGAATGTGAGCAAAGCTCAGCACTACAGGTGCAAGCAATACCTGGTGAGACTGGTCAAAGAAAATAAGAATGTATTAGATGCATTGAGATTTTGAGGTACGACAAAGAGACATATGAACGTATAGAAAGCTATCTGAATGGCGACCTGACTCCGGAAGAAAATCAGGCTTTCGGGCAGTTGATGGCAAAAGATAAAGCATTCGCGGCAGAAGTGGAAGCATGGATACTGGCCAATCAGGCGATAGAAGCATCGGCTTACAATGAGCTGAGACAGGAAATTCAGGAGGGAATCCGGAAATACGATCGCCGGACAACTATCCGATGGAAGCTTGGTTCGGCTATTCTGCTGGGAGGATTGCTGATCAGTGGTCTTTTGCTTGTACTGAAACCGGTACCGGAACCTTCTGAAACTGTCGTACCTGGTCAGGATACTATAGAAAAAAAGGAAGTACCTGTAAATGCTGATAAAGATACAGCCGGATCAGCTTCGGATGACAGGCATATCCTGCCGATACCTTCCCCGGACAAGCCTGTACAAAACCTGAATCGGAACGGAGCGGATGCAGATAGTCTGCTTATAGTATTGACTGATTCTGATACAGTTGTCAATAAGCAAAAAAACGTTGGGGAGATATTGGATTTCTCTCCGGAGAAAAAAGCAGAGCCTGTGACTGAAGTGCAGCCCGAAAATATTCCTGCTGTACGCATGCCGGATTGTGCCGGTTTCCGGGCAGAGCTGCAGCCGGACCTTAAACCGGCGTGTGAGGGCCGGGCAGACGGTGCAATAACTTTTGCGCATAGCAGAGCAGAAGGCGGCCAGTTTTTGTATACGATACGTCGTCCGGGAAAGCAGCCGGCCTTATCCTATGCAGACCTCTATAGCGGAGATTATACCTTTATTGTTACCAATCAGGAAGGATGTCCGGATACAATTCTGGTATATCTGCCCGGGAAGGTTTGCAGAGAGCAGAATTTTGTGCTTAATCCTGATGCCGGTGAAACCTGGGAAGTACCTGTTTCTGATATTGAGGTCTTCGATCTTCAGATTATGGACATGAGCGGTCGGGTGGTCTTTAGCCGGGTCCGGGAACGCAGATTTGCATGGAACGGAGTCAGCAGTCAGGGGGTTGTTTTACCTTCCGGACTTTACATATATTTGATTGTTTTGGAAGACAGGACACAACGAAGCGGACAAATTACCATCATACGGTAAACAGAAAACATATATGAATCTTATCAGGAAAAAATGCTCTTTTAGTGTACTGCTTCTGCTGATGACAGGCATTGGTTTTGCGCAATGTCCGGATGGACAGGAGTGTTATACCCGTGTACATCTGAGCACTTATTGCCTGGAAGACAATAGCTCAATACTAGAGGCGGAGACAGATGGCTCAGACATCGAATGGAAAGTGACGAATGGTGATGCTGAAAATCTTACTATAAAATCGTACTGGCAGATGGAAGTCCGTCCGCTTGTGCGTACAACTTATTCTGTCCGCTCCAGGCATCTTCACGCAAATTATATCCACAACGGATCCTTTGACTCGGATATACAGACATTTGCTTCAGATTATACCTTAGGCGATAAGGAGAACTTTCGTTCCGGAAATTACGCTGTTGTATCCGATCCTGCTCTTATTTCATCTGCTTTTGTAAGCAGGCATGACCACACCGGCAACGGAGGTAATATGTTGTTGATTGACGGGAGTCTGGATACTTCGATGGCATTTTTTATTGATACAGTATCTGTCTCTGCCGGGGTTTCGTATCAGGTGTCTTTGTATGCGGCCAATATACACAGACGATTTGCCAATGAAGACTATGTCACAGGAATCATCGGCATTTATTTGGGAGAACATCAGGTGCATGTTGTATCAATGCCCAAAGATACTTCCTGGCATTATATAGCCTATAGCTGGGTGCCGGAGAATGACGGAAAGCAGATTATTAAGCTCAAAAGCCTTGATGGCCGGTTAAAGACAAATGATTTTGTGGTGGATGATATATATGCTGGAGGGTATTTCTTTTCGGAAGACTCTGTTGTGGTAGAGCCCTGCAATACCGTCAATGTATTTTCACCGGACAATGATGGACAGATGGATACCTATTATATAAAGGATTCAGGTATTGCCCGCATCTATAATGCACAGGGGAAATTTATACGTGAGCTTTCCATTCCAGCCCTATGGGACGGAAGAACAGAAACCGGAGAGCTGGCCCCTACCGATTATTATTCCGTTATCATTAATGAGAATAAGGTGCTTCACGTGACTCTTATCCGATAATTTTTAAAAGAAGAAAGTTTTAAGTTTAGGATTCGAAGATCCCAGTGGGAGCTGAGCCTGCCGAAAGAAACTCTCTTTGATCCTAAAAAAAGTATGAGGAGATAGTGATTATACTACTTAAAACCTGGTGCGGGGATTTCGATTGTCTGAGACTCTCGAAGGCAACTTGAAGTTCCAGGGGTATGTCGTTATTCCTGATTGATTGCATAAACAATACTCAACTCGACAACAGAATCTGTAAGATCGGATAAGTAGCGCGAGCTGAGAAGCAGAAATGATGCGCCTGCCTGCAAAGCACCCTGTCCCAGACTTATTTTTCCCAAACCTGCATATACATACATTCCTCTTTCAATGTCATAACCCGGGCCTAGCTCAATCATTTCTTTCCAGGAGTAGAGGGGGCATATCATGAATCCGGATCGGTTATTATACAGCTCATACCGGAACCAGCCATGTATCTTCAGATCGCTTGCGGGACTAATGGCCAGCTTGTACGAAGAGGCAATATTGATATATCGTCTGAGCTCAAGTCGTTCATTGAGGGGCTGAAGTCCGGTGTTGAGCAATTGCATCATGGATATCCCTGCCTGCAACTTATCGGAGAGCAGCCAGATTCCGGCTGCCAGGTCCGGACCGAGGGCAGAGCCGCCTGCGCTCGCCTGAGATGCTGCCAGACGATAATTGATGAGCCCGCCTGACACGCCCGCGGAGATATAGGTATTTTCAGAAAGGGCAATAGTAAGCGCGTAGCGAAAATGAATCTTGTTGAGTTGGATATACTCGCCTCGCCGCATATTGGAGATATGCAATCCAACTGTATTGGCCTGGGTCCGGGCCCGGTTGTATCCGGTATACCGGATGTTGCCGTATGAGCTTCCGATTCCGGAAAATACCCCGACCATTGATCGGTTACCGGCTGCCAGGTGCAGGCGGTTTTCCAACGATTCATTGGCAGGATTGATCAGGTAATAATGATTGAAAAATTGTTGAGGAGCCAGTGTGTACACTGCCGAAACCTGCGCAGAAGCCATTTTGCACAACAGCAGCAATACAGTACTAATTACAATCCTGGCATACACCATAAACAACGGTACAAAGATAAGTTTATCGCTTCTGACCACGATGGCTGAAAGATCTTTTCATAAAACGAAGCATCAAATGCTAAGTTTCTGAAAGCGAACAGGGAAACTGGTTGCTTATGAGTATAAATATATAGAGATTTTTTATACTTTTTATAATCGAAATCTATTGTTAATAAAAAAAGCCTGAATGCTCAGGCTTTTACAGGTGTGGTTATCACTAAAGGAGAATCAGTGCGTCTCGACCTCAAGCTCGGCAAAATATAAGACAGATTCATTGCCGGAGGCATCAATTGCCTGTACAGTCAGATGATATTCACCGTCGGCAGCATTGTCAGGAATATGGATATCAAGATGCTCATGGGCCTGCTTGCCGCTTAGTTCCAGAATAGAATTATAGGTAAACGGAACGGCGTTCATTCTGTGCGAATGCCCGTCTCCGGCGTGGTGGATTTCTACCTTAGCGCTTTTCAGTTCTTCATTGTCCGAGAAGTGAATTTCAAGCTCAAGCTCATCGCCCGGATGCAAATGAATATGGTCACTGTCTGTTTTCCCGTTAATAAGCACTTTTTCAATTACGGGAGCCGTGGTGTCTTTTTTCTTGTTGTCATCATCTTTTTTGCAAGATGTGAAGCCTGCGATGACAAAGACGAGGATCAATGAGTAAATAGTGTTTTTCATAATATGAATGTTTTTGCAATACTGTTGCAATTATAATATTAAGATTTTTTATACGCAACAATGTTTCATTTTAATTTCTTTTGATCGTTTTTTCCAAAGGATAGGCGATGCTGATCATAAAGTTTCTGCCCTGTTCAGGGATGGAAAGTATCCGGTAGCGGCTGGTATGCTTCAGATACTGTTCATTGAAGAGATTATTGACTCCTATCAGAATATTGAATACCTGATTTCCGATACGGATACCACTGCCCAGGGCACAGTTTACCAGCTGGTACGACGGTGTTGTCTTTTCATTACGGTCAACTCTGTTCTGAGCAGCAGTCCATTGGTAGGCCAGTGCCAGATAAGGAGAAATAAGAGGACCCAGTGCCGGAACAAGGGTTAGCTCGACTTCCTGTCGTATGCTAAAGGGAGGAATAAAAGGAAGTGGAAGTCCTGATTCCGGATTATATGTATACAGATATTCTGCGCCGGTTTCAGCGTGTATCCAGGATAGCGGGTGCCACTCGATGGTACCTTCTGCACCACTGTAATACGCCTGAGACTGCGTATACTGATAGATCTGTCCGCCGTCCGGTAACGGAGAAAAAGAGACTGTAGGCCGCAGATAGATGTAGTTGAGATAGTAATTAAAAAACGGGGATAGCTGAAAGATCAGATTGCGCCGGAGATATCGGAGAGCAAGATCAAGCTGATAGCCTCTTTCGGGATTGAGCAGCGAGTCGCCCTTCTCATGCCGGGACGTGCCGTGGTGAACACCGTTGACAGACAGCTCAGGTATGGAGGGCAAACGGAAAGCCCGTCCGGCATTTACTTTAATATTCCAGTGGTTGTCCTGCGAGACCCAGGAGGCGCCGATTGCTCCCGACCAGTTGTAGAATAAACGGTCAATATCTGATACATAATCGATCGTGTCGATTGGCTGCTCGTTGAGATCACGCACAATTTCGGAGAACCCACTGATCGCATAATATCCGGCATCAAAACGTAAGCCTCCGTTGATTGTAAGTGCCGGAGAAGCATCATAGCGGGCAAAAGTAAACAGACCGTGTGTTCTGCTCTGGTAGCGGGGAAGCAGAAACTCAAAACCAGACATACTATTATGCCGCCATTCGTTGCTTATGCCACTAATCAGATTCAGATTATCGGTGATGGCATAATGATACATAGCATTGAGTGTTCCCGTCTGAAGTATCCAGTGATGAGCGATATCACTGTCCGGAAGGCTCTGATTAATGTTGTGAGAATGTGCGTATGAATGTTCAGAGCGGTTATTATTCTGATAGGCAAGATCCAGCTCAAGCCAGTTTTGGTTGATAAATAGTTCATTGTTAACAACTATTTTAAAATGGTCTGTCTGCTGACTGGGTAGCGCTATATCTCTTGGGTTGCCATCATCCCTCAGCGAATAGGCTCCCGGGATGCCGATGGCACCTGCAAAAAAGCCTGCCTTCTGACGAAAGTTGCTTACTTTGACCGTGCTTTTACCCCATGATCGCAACGTGCCTGCTGTGACGCTTATACTTTCAATGTTTCCTGCTGTGTTCTTGAGTCGTTGGTCGTGTATAGGCAGTTTAAAATTCAGATAGGTAAAGGTGTCTGCCGGCACTCTGTAATCACCGTAATCCTGTCTTGAATAAGAAACCCGGTACCAGTTTTTCAGTTTTCTGCCTGATACGGTCCCGGCTATTCCGTATAGCCCGTTATTGGATTTATAGAAAGTCCGCAATGAGCCAGCTATTGTATGAAGTGGCGGTGGTCCTGCCGGTTTGATGCTGATTATACCTCCCATACCGTCAGAGCCATAGAGAAGACTGGTCGGACCTTTAAGGATTTCAACCGTCCCTGCCTCATTCTGGTCAATTTCCAGGCCATGGTCAATACCCCATTGCTGGCCTTCCTGTTTGATACCGCTTTCAGTTACAATAATACGGTTGCCAAACATGCCTCTGATAACAGGTTTGCTGATGCCCACACCGGTATTGATGCTATTGACACCGGGGATTTTTTCCAGCGCTTCTGCCAGTGTATTGCCCTGCGCTTTCAGGATAAAGTCCTGATCAGCGAGATTGGCTGAGAGGGAGCGTTTTTCCTCTCTGGTTTTAAGATATTCACCTTCAATCACAATCTGTTTCAGCTCAAGCGCAGTAGGTTTCATTTGTATCCGGAGCTGCAGATCGGCAGAGTCAAGCCGGATGTCCAAATGGACAGTTTCATATCCGAAAGCATTGAAATGAAGGTGATAACGCCCCCTTCTGAGATAATGAATGTGGAAAAAACCTTCATCGTCTGTATAGCCGCCGGTACCAGTCTCCTGTATGGTCACGGAGGCCGCAGCGATAGGCAAAGCCGTTTCCGAGTCTGTAACTGTACCCGAGATGACATACTGGTTCTGGGCGTGCACCGGAATAAAATAAAAAAACAGAAGAGCCGCCAGTATGATTTTCATATATGAGATTGAAAAGCAAAAATACGAAAGAAGAGTTTTTTAATGCAACTGTATTGCAATAAATATCCTGATCGGGCGATTTTGTATGTGCGGCGCTTTTCATACACAAATCCGGTAACAGCACAGATGAAGGTATAAATAAAGGAAAAGCACGATAAAAATGACTTTACCGCACTTTTCTTCCTTACATTTCTTGATTCTGACGGTAAGTCAGGGCTACGATTTGTCGAAAAAGTCTCGATAAACAATCGCTCCGACTAACAATACTCTCATATGTCACTTAAAACATATTCCGGCTCACGTTTTTGTTCTTTTGATCCTCTTCCCTGCTGTCAGGAAGAAGTAAAAAGCCTATATCAAAAAAGGAGTTTCCTGAAAACATATGTTTCTGTTTTATTTGCAATAGTTGATAAGTGAATAACATCCCAGCAAATCCTCCAGGCTCACATCGTTGAGTGGCTTGGGAATCTGTATAACCGGTCCTTCCGGCAGGTTGTCGCTTACACATATGATTGTTTTGGATATATGCTCTCCTTTCGTATTGGTATACTGGTAGGGAGAAACATAGATCTTGTTCGAATCGTTGCACTTCTTGCGACAAATCATCATAACCCAGTTCTTGATCCTTTCGACCGCGACCTTGTCGCTTTCGCCGATCTCCAGTATTTTATCAGAATTTATTGCTTCCATAGCTTCGTGTTCTATTCAACTAATCTTCTTTACTTATACTAAGCAGGCAGTCCTGCTTATAAATATAATAGCAATACTGTATGAAGTGTTTAACAGTTTTGTTTTATCGCGCAATTTTGCTTTTTTAAATAAAAAATTGGATTTTTCAAATCATGAAAGGATATTGTCGATGAATATCTATATTGAATATTGACAAACTATAATTTTTTAATATATTAGCTGACGATTCGATGTTAATAGTTTAAGGGGTTTATTACACATCGACGACTTTTTACTTTGTCAGTTTTGCTATCCTCCAACCGGGGGATGGCAAGCTGAGTTTTTAAGCTTCCGGAATCCTTTGTATATACATTAAGCAGATAAACCTGTCTGTTTGTTCAGTTTTCCGAAATAAAAATCACTTTTTTCTTTTCCGGACAGCTAGCAGATACGGTGCCTGCCAGCATTCTGATGGTAAGCAGATTTTGATACGGAGTGCTACTGTCAGGTAGTGTGTGAGTTGTAATCATTGTTTATTTTCCAGGCTGGAAACCGGGTACTGCGACCCGGAAAATGTGCAGGAGGTCCAGGCTTAAACTTTATACACTTAATTTTTTTTATCCCGTCTGATTTGTGATTATTTTGCAGGCTCGCCGGTAAGTGTCCGTTTTATTTTATTTACAGATTATCATGACTGCAAAGATGTTTCTGATCAGAGGGCTGACCGCACTTGTCTGTGCCGGTCTGAGCTATCTGGTTGCCGTAACTTTTCCGATCGAAAAGAATAACGTTCTGATCAATCTGGGTTTTATGGCTTTTCTTGTTACAGCGGCTGTATCCATGACTGTCCTTAACCGAAGAAATATTGCCTTTGGTATTTTCTACGGGCTTATCATTGCCGTAATAATTATTATTGTGCTCCTGATGCAAAAGCTTCTGGCATCTGTTGGAACATAAAAAAACCTCTCCGGTCGTAACAGAGAGGTCTGGAAGTATATTATATTTTCAGATTGCCTCGGGGGAGATCTCAGCCAAGTATTAATTTCATACCTGGCTTGATATTTTCGTCTTTCAGATTGTTTTTCTTTTTGATCTCTTCTACCGTCAGGCCTTCATATTTTCTGGAGATCGACCAGAGTGTGTCTCCAGGCTGTACCTGATAGACCTTTGGCACGGCATTGCTTTTTTCCTGATGCTGTCCTCCCGGCTCGGTACTGCTGTTGATCACCAGCTTTTGTCCTACATTGATTACGGTTGAGCTCAGCTTGTTCCACTCTCTGATATCGCTGACACTTACATCATAGCGTTCGGCAATCCGGTGTAGGTTGTCTCCGGGTTTTACCTCATGGTATATTTTCAGTGAGCCGGAGTCCGACGGACTTTTTGCAGTTGATGTGCTGCTACGGGTTGTTGGAGCGCTGCTTCCTCCGGTTTTTCCGGCCGGTACGGAAGTTGTCTGTGCAACTGCCGCCTTAGGTGCAGATACTGGCTGTTTTGTATGAATAACGATTTTCTGTCCTACGTATACCGTATTTTGCTTCAGCTTATTCCACTGCCTGATATCGTTTACACTCACCCGGTGCTTTTCCGCAATTTTGCCAAGGTAATCTCCTTTCTTAACTGTATAGACAATTTTGGCCGGTTGTATACTTTCTTCGTAAGCGATCTTTGCCACTTCAGGCACTAGGCAACTATCCAGAATAGCGGTACGGTTGGCATGCAGAGTAGCCATGACATCGGCTGGCAGACGCAGTGAATAATTCAGATAGCCGGGAATAAGCTCCTGTCTGAGACCGGGATTGAGCTTGTTGACATCGTCTCTGCAAATACCCAGATACTGACAGAGCATATCAATGTTGATCGTCTGGTTTATGCGGACCGTGTCAAACTCCATGGCATATTCGGGCAGCACTTTCTCAAAGCCGTAATCATCCAGGTGGTTCATGACATACATGATTGCCACAAACTGGGGAACATATCCCCGTGTTTCTTTGGGCAGATGGTTGTAGATCCCCCAGAAGCTTTCCTTATAGCCTGATTTGCGGATGGCTTTGCGCACATTGCCCGGACCGCAATTGTAGGAAGCGAGAGCAAGCTCCCAGTCATTGAAAATATTGTAAAGCTGCTTCAGGTATTTGCAGGCGGCTTCGGTGGCCAGATAGGGATCGAGACGCTCATCAATATAGGTATCCTGACGCAGATGATAGATTTTTCCTGTACTCGGCATAAACTGCCAGAGACCGGCTGCTCCTGCTCTGGAAATCGCTTTGGGGTTGAGGCCTGATTCTACTATGGATAAGTATTTCAGTTCATCCGGCATATCGTGCTTTTTGAGATACTCCTCAAAAATCGGGAAATAGATATTTTTCCTCTGCTCCATAATGGTGAGGTAATTTCTGTTTCTCTTTGAGAAGTAGTCAATAAAGGATCTGATCTGTGGATTGTAGGAAAGCTGAATCTTGTTTTGCAGACACTGCAAACGGTCTTTGATCAGCTCATCGGAAACTTCAGTTGAATAATAGGGGATCTCTTCGATAATACCGATGATTTCTTCCGCTATTTCCACTTCTTCCTCTTCCTGCGCCCGCACAGGCATGTATCCCGCAGATAATAAAATAACTGTGATCAGGACAGTTATCCAGCCGGTTGTCTGTTTAAGCATAGTTCAGTTTTTTTTCCAGTAGAACCCTGGAGAAAGCCAATAGGTTTTGCTCTTCGAAAGGTCTGGTCAGTATTTGCAGACCGATAGGAAGCCCCTGGCTGTCTTTTCCATTGGGTATCGATATGGCAGGAATTCCGGATAGATTGGCCTGTACTGTAAATACATCGGCCAGATACATCGAAATGGGGTCTGCCGTATTCTCTCCCAGTTTAAACGCTGTAGTCGGAGTAGTTGGTATAATCAGGAAATCATATTTGGAAAGAATCTTTTCCGTTTCCTCTTTTATTAATCTTCTTACTTTCTGAGCCTTGGTATAGTAGGCATCATAAAATCCGGCGCTAAGCACAAAGGTTCCCAGCATAATTCTTCGTTTTACCTCATCGCCAAATCCTTCGGAGCGTGTTTTTTTGTACATGCTTTCCAGATCATGCGACTGAGAGCTTCTATATCCGAATTTTACGCCGTCATAGCGTGAAAGGTTGGAACTGGCTTCGGCAGTAGTGAGAATATAGTATGCCGGAAGTATATAATCCATCAGTGGAAAGTCAAATGCCTCTACTGTATGGCCGTCATTTTTAAGATCTTCAAGTATGGCCTGCGTATTTTCGCGAATCTCTTCGCTTACGCCTTCACTCTCAAGAGCAGTACGCAGATAACCTATCCGGGCTTTGCCTTCAAATCCGAGATTTTGTGAATAAGCAGGCACCGGGCGGAAGGATACGGTACTGTCATAATCATCCGGACCGGCAATAATTTCGAGTACTAAAGCAGCGTCTTCGACCGATTTGCTGATGATGCCGATGCTGTCAAATGATGAAGCATAGGCGATCAGTCCGTATCGTGAAATCCGGGAATAGGTCGGCTTCAGACCTACGACTCCGCAAAATGCAGCCGGCTGACGTACGGAACCTCCGGTATCGGAACCAAGGGAAACGAGACACAGATCGGCCTGCACAGCAACGGCCGAGCCACCGGAGCTTCCTCCCGGTACACGGCTGGTATCGGCTTCATTGAGCGAGGGGCCGTAAGCCGAGTTCTCATTGGATGAGCCCATGGCAAATTCGTCGCAGTTTTGTCTGCCGATGATGATCGCATCCTCATCGATCAGGCGCTGAATAGCGGTGCCGGTAAACTGGGATTCAAATCCTTCCAGTATTTTACTGCCTGCACTCAGCGGAAATCCTTTCAGACACAGGACATCCTTGATGCCGACGACCATTCCGGCAAGCCGGCCGGCAGTGCCATTGGCCAGTTTGCAGTCTACTTCATCGGCTTTCAGAAGCGCGTATTCTTCATAGATATCCAGAAACGCGTTCAGATTCGACTTTTTCCTGATTGTATCAATATACCGCTCGGTTAATGAACGGCAGGTTATTATTCCTTTAGTAAGGTCTTCTCTGACCCCGGTTAACGAATGGTAAGACTTCAATGTTCCTGTAAATTATTTCTTTTCCTCTTTGATTCCCTGTTCGATTTCATCCTTTATTTCCTTGGAGGCGTCTTTGAACTCGCGGATACCTCTGCCCAGCCCTCTTGCCAGCTCAGGGATTTTTTTTGCACCGAACAATACGATGATAATAAGGAAGATGACAATAAGCTCTTGCATGCCCAGAGATCCCAGAAACAGGAATAGTGATGTTAGTGTAAGCATAATGTTGTACGGTCAGTTTGTTAAATGGCGCTCCCGGACGGGGGCTTTTTTCGCCATTCTGATTTATTGAATCAATCAGTAAATATACGAATTAAACGACAGGCCAGCAAAAACCTTGATTTTTATAAGAAATTTTTTAGTAAAAAGGTTCCTCATAACAGGCCGGCTTTGACCAGGCCGATAACAAAGACCTGAAAACAATCCGAAGCAGGCGGAGGTTAGTCTGGAAACAATTCAACATTTACACAAACAATAATCTAATCGGTATGACTAACTCGGACAAAGTAGTTGTAATAACGGGGGCATCCAGCGGAATCGGCAGGGCTACCGCTCTGGAATGCGCCCGTCTTGGCTATGCCGTGGTATTGGGAGCCAGGCGTGAAAACGCATTGCTCGCGCTGGAGCAGGAGTGTGTTCGTCTGGGCGGACGTGCTCTGGCTTTTCCTCTTGATGTAACCTATGAGCATGATGTATACAGAATGGCGGAAGCCGCTATTCGTCAGTTCGGCAAGATCGATGTATGGATCAACAATGCCGCAGTGTCTGTGCTGGGGCGCTTTGAAGACACGCCCATGGACGATATACGCCGGGTGATCGATATCAATCTGTTTGGCTATCTGCATGGGGCAAGAGCGGTAATACCACATTTCAAGGCCCGCAATGAAGGGATTCTGATCAATATATCAGCGATTGTTGGTCGTACCGGTCAGCCGTTTGCCCTGCCATTTACGGTCAGCAAGTTTGCGATCAGAGGGCTGAGCCTTGCCTTGCAGCAGGAGCTTGCCGATAGCGCAGGTATTCATGTATGTACAGTACTACCGGGCATCGTCGATACGCCGCTGTTTCAGCATTCTGCCAACTATATGGGGCAGGAAGTACAGGCACCCGGACCCGCCAGGGACGCAGATGATGTGGCCCAAAGCATTATAAGCCTGTTTGACAATCCTCGGGAAGAGGTATCTATCGGCAGTGTCAGCCGTATGCCGCTTCTGCTGACCAGGCTGTTTGTGCCAAGAAGCTTTAACCGCCAGTACAGAAAGCTGGTTTACAAGCACCACTTTACAAAAGAACCGAGCTTCCCTACCAAAGGCAATCTGTATGATCCCATGCGGGAGTACGCCAGTATCAGTGGTGGCTGGAGACATGACAGTTCCGAAACCAGAGGTCGCCGCCTGGCTATAGCCGGAGCATTGGCAGCCGGTACCGCGATTGGCGCTGCTCTGATTGCCAGAGGCGCCCGCAGAAAGGATGAAGGTAAAAAGGGTAAGAAAGAAAAAGCGAAATAGGATTTTTCTTTATATCGAAACCCGCAAGGTTTTGATGGATAGATGTGGTATACTGGAGAGCCGACAATTGTCGGCTTTTTTATTTGCCTTCCTGTCAGAATGTTGAAATTTTACACAATTGTAAGTAGTTGATTATTTGCTTTAAAAGTTTTCAACATTTTTAAACAATTTGTTGGTCAGGGCGTATGGGTGGGGTATAATTGTTTTGTTTTTTATTTTATATAATGCGGCTTTTACTTAAAACAACCCATAATACATCAGTACTACCCTATAATTATCAGGTGAATCTGGTTGGCGCTTTTCATAAGTGGTTAGGAGAAAACAACGAACATAACGGTACGTCCTTGTACTCTTTTTCATGGTTGCTTGGTGGCAAAGCGAGTAAGGCAGGTATAAACTTTCGTTCTGGTGCAACCTGGGTGATCAGTAGCCATAGTTCCGATCTGATCAAACGCCTGATTGCCGGTATCCGAGCTAACCCCTCTATTTCTTGGGGAATGGAAGTCACAGAAATTCAGATTCAGGAAGAACCTCAGTTTGCCGGAAAAGAATATTTCAGACTCCTGTCACCCGTATTTATCAAAAGAAACATAGAAGGAAACAGCAAATACTATCTCTTTTCGGACAAAGAAGCATCAGATCTGTTGACGGAAACATTAAAAACAAAATTGAGGAAAGCAGGCATGGATGATCAGGGAGTAACTGTTGGCTTTGACAACGAATATCCGAATCCTCAGACTAAAATGATCAATTATCGTGGTATCTCATGTAAAGCCAGTATGTGCCCGGTCATAATAGAAGGAAGTCCGGAACAGATTGCTTTTGCCTGGAATGTAGGTATAGGAAATAGTACAGGAATAGGATTTGGAGCGCTTAAGTAATTCAATATGGAAAAATATTTTATTGTGAAATACTCCGGCCCATTCGGCTTTATCAAACCTTGGACAGCTGTAAGGGATAGCGAAACGTTTAGTCAGCAATTTCTGACTCCAAGCATTGTGGAAGGGATAGAAAAGAAGCTGTTTCCGGAAATGCTGAATGATACAAGCATCAAAAAGATAAAGCGATATCGGCTGAAGTATCAGCAGGTCAGTCAGCAGCAAGAGGTAATTCAGACAAGAGGATGGAACTCGACCCGTAAGGGGAAAGAGTTTTTATATGAACGTCAGAAAGCGATTTTGTTGAGAGGTATATTACTAAATCCCGTACTCTGTCTGGCTTTTGAAAGCAAGGAAGACGCAGAAAAGGCATTTAGTCAGCATATATGCCTGTGCCGTAATGAGGATATTTTGCTTCCTGTTGACTTTATGGAGATCCGGCAGGAGGATTTTGATAAAGATGAGGAAGAATTTGCAGGCTTCGAATTGATTTTTGAAAAAAATGACCAGGCATTCCATGTTGGTTTCGACAGAAAAACGAATGAACCTATGTATGGTTGGCTAAAGATTGTAGGAACCCCTGTAAGCAGCATGGAATAATGGAAAAACTGTATGCGAAATCGGCTCCTGAGTGGACTCCTTTAGATGTTCACTTGCAACATGTCGCAATTGCCGCTAAAAAGTTCGCTCAATATCTTGGTATGGATGAAACCACTGCATATTATGGAGCTATCCTGCATGATATTGGCAAAGCACATCTTGTGTTCCAAAAGAGGCTGAAACAAAAAGAGAATCGTAACAATGTTTTCCGTCATGAGGTCGCATCTATGTTTTTTCTGTCTGTTTTTCCGGATACCATACAAGATGCTTTAATCGAAATGGTTATTGGTCATCACAAATCGGTAAAAAAAGACATTGGGGAAAAAGGATTACTGGATCTGGATGAGAATAGTGAGTCCTATATTCATTTCCATTTAGGAAAGTGGGAGGAATGGAGCGTATGGGCAATAGAAATACTAAACCAATTCGGTATCAAGTGTACCTCTATATCCCGAGAACAAGCGGAAAAGAATCTGGAATATTGCATTACATATTGTGAAAAGGCAGTAAAAGAGCGGGGATACTCCCAATGGAGAGGCTTATTGATGGGAGCCGATCATTTTGCATCAGCTTTGATAGACAATACCGAAAAAGAATCGATCCGGGTATTTAAAACGCCTGATCTTGGTTTTTACAACCGACAGCACCCTTTATACCCATTATCTTATAAAAACGCATCCGGACATCAGAAACACACGATTGTCGTGGCTTGTACAGGTGCTGGAAAAACGGACTACCTTTTCAGAAGATGCCGTGGCAGAGTATTTTATACCTTGCCATTTCAGGCCTCTATCAATGCCATGTACAAGCGGGTAGGATACGATTTGGAAAAAAACAATCCTGATATAGATATCCGGGTACTGCACTCGTCATCCAGTATTGTAAAACGAAAAGAGAATGAAGAAACTGTGTCACAGAACTTGATAGGCTCCGCAGTAAAGATTCTGACTCCCCATCAACTCGCTTCGCTCATCTTTGGTATGTCCGGATATGAAGCCTTGATATTAGATCTCAAAGGATGTGATGTGATCCTGGATGAAGTACATACCTATTCCGGTGTGTCGCAGGCTTTGGTATTGAAGCTGATCGAAGTGCTGAAGCAAATCGATTGCCGCATACATATTGGTACAGCGACTATGCCATCGATTCTTTATACAAGAATAAAAGAAATTTTGGGTGACGATGTCCTGGAAGTGAAATTAAAAGAAGAGGAATTAGATCAGTTTGACCGTCATATAGTTCGCAAAATTGACTCCTTCGAAGATGCTTTGCCTGTTGTCCGGGCAGCAGTACAGGGAAAGAAAAAGATACTGATTGTCCTTAATAAAGTAGCAAAAGCACAAGAGGTATATAGGAGCATTCAGGAATTGTATCCGGAGATACCTACTATGCTTTTACATAGTAGGTTCAAACGCGGTGATAGGAATAAGAAAGAGGTTCAATTGTTAGGACTTGATGAAAATGGTAAACCCACAGGAATGTTCAATACGAGCAATGACGCCTGTATTGTAGTCTCAACACAAATAGTGGAGGTAAGTCTGGATATCAGCTTTGATTTAATGATTACAGAAACAGCCCCATTGGATGCCTTAATTCAACGGTTTGGACGAATAAATAGAAAGAGAACGGACGAGACGATCGGAAAATATAAAGAAGTATATGTTATTAAACCCGGTGAAAATCAAAAGGAAACCAAGCCTTATGCTTTTGAAACCATTTGTAAAACTTTCGAAGTACTGGAAGATGGCAAGGTATTAAAAGAAAAAGATTTACAATCAAAAATCGACCAGGTTTTTACATCAATTGATTTCATGAATATTGAAGAGCATTCTGTATTTAAATCAGATGGAAGAATGTCAATCGATAAACTGACCCACAATAGCAAATCCATTTTATTTGAATTGCTGGATATTGACAGCGTGTCATCCATATTGGAATCGGATGTGAAAGCGTATGAAAATGGTGATTTTGAAGAACGTCTTCTCTTGGAGATCCCTGTTTATTATTCATCGGTGCACAAAATGGAGCAATTGGCAAAAGGAAACAAGCCATTTATTATCCCTGATGTTTCCTATGACTACGAAAGAGGTCTGGATATAAGCAAAATAAAAAAAGAAAATTTCAATGTTTTGAACCAGTTCTTATGATTACGACACTAATTGGCAAGACCTTTTTAAAGGCTTATAATGATAAATACAGCAAATCGTATTCCGCCAAAGAATATTTCGAGAAAGAGTATTTCGAGCTTTTTTTCAATCATCCGAAATACATGCAATGGGTGACCAATTCACCATTTGTTCAAATGAAAACTGGTCAGAAGCCGGAAACGCTGTGTTTAGAAGATCGGTTGGAAAAATTGCAAAATCTATATGAGAAAGCCGGAAACGAAAGTGCTGACGCAAGTTTTGCCTTGGGTTACCCCGCTGCTGAAACGAAAGAATATGCCAGTACCTCGGGATTAGTTTCAGATATAAGCATACAAGCAACCGAAGAAGATATCTTTTACTCATGGATTGGCTCAGGACTAGGCATTGGTGTTTCGGGTGGGTTCACATTGTTAATTAATGATGAGAATATCCTATTGGAAACATATGAAGGTTGGCAACATTACAGAAAGTATCTTAATGATAAAGCATTACAAAAACTTCGTGGAAATCAGATAAACTCATGGAACGGACAATGGCTGACGTACAAACTAGGTAAAGACTATAGAGACGATTTTGATTTTACAACGCTCACTAAGGAGGATGTTTTTAAAGTAGAATCAGCACTTGCAGAAGTGAATACTGTAAACTGGTCCAACCTTTTTTTTAGCTTATCGCAATTCTATCCTAATAAGGTTTTAAATGCCTATGTGTATAGTTTCGGGCAGACAAATAAAACGATAGGCTTTATCCCTATTCATCTGAAGTCAGGAAGAAAGCTCAAAGAGGTATTCAAAAAGATTTTTCATTCAGACAAAGAATTTGAGACCAAAGACTTTCAATCACTTTTCGGCATCCATATAAAACGAGCCTGTGAGTTAGGTAACATTGGCTTACATGCGCTCCGACCTGACAGTCTGAAAAACTATATGAACAAGGAAAAAAGTATTTCATTCAAAAAAGAAGCGGATTTTATTAATTATCAATCATACAAAACCTGGTTAGTAGCTATGTTGTCAAAGAACAAAGAAGAAATAACAGAGTACACGCTGCAAATAGCGGAACTCATAAAGCGTTACAGGCTTGGCGCGAAGGGGACGGAGAGAAAAACGTTAATCGAAAAAAGACTTTTTGGTGAAACATCGAAGAAAATATTCATTGCCGCATTGGCTGATATGCTTGATGGGGTCGAAGGAGCTGATTTGACCGCAATAAAGGACCTCAAAAATGAGATTCACCTCATGACCAATGAAGAGTTTGGCTACTTTAACACTTTACTCAAATTTGATTACGCGTTTGTAGAGAAACAATAACAATTTTTTAAAACCTGATTAATATGACCAATACAATTTATATCCGGACACTTAAACGAGCTGAACATACCGTGTTTTGTGTATCTGACGGACAAAAATATTATTATGATGCACAATTCAATCGTAGAATTCCTTTTTCAAGTGGACAACAAGTAAAGCGATCAATTATTGATTCTATCTGCGACGAATTAAAAGAAGCGCCTAGTCCAACTACCTTTCTTTTTGATGTAACAAAACAAAAGGAACTAAAAGAAGGAGAGGTATATGGAACCTGTGACCCAAGCTATGTAGATCAGCTTTTTGGAGGTTGGATGAAAGCGGCCAAAGGCGGTAAAGACAGGACATTGAAAAGAAGAAGTCCCTTGTCAATCTCTGCAATGAGAGGATTACATCCACTATTAGCGGGAATAGATAGTGATAATGCATCCTTCGATAGAAGTGACCGTCCAAATAATGTTGTTATTGTTCGTGATGAAAAGGGCAATCAATTGACAGAAGAAGAAGTTGTCTCTCTACTAGAGGGCAAAGACAGAAGTTTGAGTAGAAAGTGGATTCCTAATAATAGCCGTGCTTCCGGATTATTCGTTTCTGATATAGCTATTGATTTGCGCAGATTATTTTCTGTTAGTCTTAACTCGTTCGAGCCTGAGATGGCTGAGCATACGATTGAAAAGTTAAAAGCAGCAGGGTGGATTGTTTCCAGTAATGTATTTGGTGATTGCCTGGTTGCTCCCCAAGAGCTTAGAACAAAATGGACCAAAGCTCTGGCAAAGGCTATTATACATTGGAAAATAACATCCAATCAATCTCGTACTTTTAGCTTAATGGATACGCTGGCAATCAGTATTAGCGATAATGCGAATCTGATAGCAGGTAGTATCAGAGCAAAACTATCTGAAGAAGATTCTAAAAAAGCAGATCCGATTATTGATGAGTCTTTAAAAAATGTAGAGACATATATCGCATTACAAGCAGGAGGATATATTCAAACAAAAGGCGAAACTGCCGACGCCCTCGAACGTGCCGAGCAAGCCCTGATTGAAAAAATATCTGCTTTTGATTTTGAAAATCAGCTGGCAGCGAAATAACCGGTTTTTATCCCTTCAAGGGTTTCAAACCCTTGAAGGGATGGCTGTCACCTACCAACCCAGCTATTTTCACGATGACCACTATTTTTGAGGCAGAAACCGTCTATCATGTATATACCCATGCGAATGGCAGCGAAAATCTTTTTCGGGAGGAGGAAAACTACCTGTATTTTATTCAGCGGTATGCTAATTATATTGATCCGGTTGCGGCCACCTATGCATACTGTCTGATGCCGAATCATCTTCATCTGATGATCCGGATACGGAGCGAAGAAGAGGTATTGGCGTTTGTCCGGAGAAAGAAACCAATCCTCCAAGGGTTTCAAACCCTTGGAGGGTTTTCGAATGTCATCAGCCGCCAGTTTTCTCATCTGTTTAACGGATATACTCAGGCTTACAACAAACGTTATGAGCGTCGGGGAAGTCTTTTTATTCCCAATTTTAAACGTAAATCTGTATGCGAAGAAGCTTATTTTGCCCGATTGGTTGCTTATATACATAATAATCCTGTCAAACATGGCTTCGCAAAGGATCTTTTCGACTGGCCGCACTCGTCTATTCATGCATACCTGTTTGATAAGCCTTCCAGGCTGGACCGAAGATGTCTTGCCGACTGGTTTGGTGATAGAACTGCCTTGCTGAAATTTCATCAGGATATGACCGCTTTTCAGGACTCTGTATTTTAGCTATTGATTATGAATATTACCGGTACACATATTCACTACTACTTCGTTTGTCATCGGAAACTCTGGCTTTTTTCCAATGGTCTGACCATGGAGCATACTTCAGACCTGGTAGCCGATGGCAGACTCATTCATGATACAAGCTATCCTCAGCGTTCGGAGAAGTATACGGAACTGACTGTAGGGCCAGTCAAAATTGACTATTACGATTCAAAGAATAAGGTTATCCATGAAATCAAACGGACGGATGCGATAGAAACTGCTCATGAATGGCAGCTAAAATATTATATCCATGTTTTGGGGAATAATGGAATTGAGGGAGTCACTGGTATTCTGGAATATCCTAAATTGAAGCATCGGTCACTGGTCGAGTTGACCTTGGATGACACGATCAGACTAGAGGAAGTAAAGAAAGAGATAGAAAAGATTATGGATTCGCAACATTGTCCGGAGAGGGTTCAAATGAAGCTTTGCAAGAAATGTGCTTACTATGACTTCTGCTGGAGCGGTGAGGATGGTTAATTGTCAGCACCGGGATTTACAGATTTTTTAGGATTATGTTTCGGGCTATGAGAGACTTTTAAAACGAATATATTACACATAAAACAATCGATTACCAGAATTAGTGATGCCCCGGAGCTGACATTTACTCTGTTCCGACATTAATTTACCTTATGCGAAAAACTTTTTATTTATTCAACCCCGGCCGCCTGAGCCGTAAAGACAATACCCTCAAATTTGTGGCGACGGATGAGGACGGCAATGAGCAACCACCCAAATATATACCTGTGGAAGGGGTGAGTGATCTGTATGTGTTCGGGGCGCTGGATGCTAACTCAAGTTTGTACAATTTTCTGGCTAAAAACGGGATCACCGTACATTTTTTTGATTACTATGAGCATTACACAGGCTCATTTATGCCCAAAGACTATCTGTTGGCGGGCAAGATGCAGGTCGAGCAGACTTTGGCGTACTATGATAAAAAACGAAGACAGGATATAGCCTGCCGTCTGATTGACGGAGCCAGTGCCAATATGCTCAGAAATCTGCGGTACTATGCCAATCGGGAAAAAGACCTTGATCGGGAAATCGAACGTATCGAAATGTACCGGGCTTCTATAGGGGAAAGTATCCGGATTGATGAACTCATGGGTATAGAAGGCAATATCAGGCAAACGTATTATGACGCGTTCGACATTATTCTGTCGGATCTTGCCATGGGTGGAAGAACAAAACAGCCGCCGCTCAACGAGGTCAACGCGCTCATCTCTTTTGGAAACATGATGTGCTATACACTTTGCCTGGATATGATCTATCATACCCAGCTCAATCCCACGATCAGCTTTTTGCATGAACCGGGTACAAGGCGATATTCCCTGGCGCTGGATCTGGCCGAGGTTTTTAAACCGTTGTTGGTGGACAGAGTGATCTTCCGGGTAATTAATAAAAAGGAAGTGCAATCATCCGACTTTGATGTGCATACGAATGGCTGTACGCTCAAAGAGAAGG
>JAEVZS010000004.1 GCA_023392125.1 Bacteroidota bacterium | reverse complement strand
TCCCGAAGGATCTGCATCTTCTGTTCTACACTAAAATGTCTTCTTGTTTTTCCCATTTCATTTACTAATTTAACTCTACTAAATTATTTCCCAAATTTAGTCCAGTTCATTAGGGGGCTAGGACATTTGATCAGGAGCAAAAAGAAAAAATCGATTATGTTGTTAAAAATATAATTGATAGGGTACTTCATAAAACATTATATATGTTTGAGGTTTCCAGTTTGGTTGCCATAGTTGATAAAGAAGAGGCTGAAAATAATGGCATAGAAGGTATTGGAGATATAAGTGACGGGCTTGCTGGAGAGTTATATTCAGAAGATGGTTGGATCGCTAATTATAGCGAATATCCATATAATGAGTAAGGAATGGTAGTTCGCTGTATAAACAATCATTTTGACTCTGGCTATATTAATCCCAATTTAACTATTGGGAAGGAATACAAATAGTATCAATAGTTTTATAATATGAATGATAATTTATTGGAAAAATTTGCTGAGCTTTTTATCAAGAATGTAAGAGACAGGGCTATAGAAGAATGTGATAATAACTTAGTGTCGAACTCTCCAATTGCCCAAAGATGGAATAAATCCATTCAAAATGGCGATATACAGGAATTTGCTAGAAATGTAATTGCCGATTCAGTTGATATTTCCTTGTTTTATGCATTATTATCTGTTGATGATGAAGATTTTGATATAATTTTTAAAATCAATGGTGTAGAATATAGGCTGGGGGAGAAATTTTCTGGTGAATTGGGGGGGTATTATGCGGGTTTGTGGGTTGAAAAATTTTCAAATCAAAGATTTTATAATGATTTACCCAGTGGGGAGGATCTAATTGATGGCATTTAATTGATGGTAATTTACGGGGTAATGTTATGACTTGTAAGTTAGCTCTTTTGGAACAGAAGACAGGAACATCTTTCTGAAAGTTGGATATGATTGTGATAGTGAAAATGTTAAACAAGGAAGATATAAATAATGATGAGAAATTTAGGATTCTATTGGGCGAAATTTATTGATAATCATTATGATATTCTTATTGAGGACGAGGCTGTTAATGGGTTAGATAATATTGAATTATTCAATGAATTTGATACGTTATATGTGGAATTACCTTCCAAAGGAATTCTGTTTAATTTCTCTCCTCTTGAGTTAGTAACTTCTGTTTTTTTATTATCTAGTGAAATTATCCTTAATACGGATGACTACAAGGATAAGTTCATCGCCTATAATGGCAAAATGCCTGAAGAATTACAATGGGGTATGGAACCAGAAGATGTAGTAAAAACATTAGGAAAGCCTAATAAATCTGGTGGTGGTGAACAGTCAATACTGTATATCCCTGTTTGGTATAAATACTATTATAATAATTGTTCATTACATATTCAATTTTCGAAAGACAATAAAACATTAGATATGATTACTTTAGGATCACTTAGTTTAGAGCCTTATTTAAATAGCTAATAGTAATTTGTTTAAGGCACGATTTCCCGGGTTGATTGACTAGTCATTATATATTAGAAAAAATTATAGAATGAGATTTAGTATACTTTTTATTTACATAGTATTTTCAGTGAGCCTGTATGCTCAATCTGTAGACAGGGCCGGTGAAATCATTCGTCTGTCGCAAATGGAGTCGGTGGTGCAGGAGATGGTGACGGTCTATCTGAACAAGTTTCAGAAAGACAATCCGAAAATACCCCAGTCCAAATGGGCGGCGATTAAATCCGGTATAGATCATTCTACATATATTAAAGGAGTGGCTGAGCTGTACCGCAATCGGTATGATGAGAAGGAGCTGGATGAGTTGATTGATGTGTTACGGGCAGGAGACCTAACCCGATTTTATACATTGACCGAGCGCACGAAGGATGAGCTGTATACGCTTTCGATGAGTCATGGGAAAAAGATATCGCAGTATATCTTTGATCAGCTAGGGAAATAGGTTGGTTATCTAAATATATAAACACTATATTTGATGTGTTTATATAGAATGGTATAAAACTATAACAAATGACCGTGCCACGCACTACAGCTACGATGTACATGGGAATGTGAAGACGCTGATCCAGCAGGTGAGGGATGGTCAGCGTGAGCTGAAAAAGCGTGGCAAATCCCATGGAATTACATAAATACGACTTCGAGTTATCGAAATAATTGAGGAACAGGATGTTTGTTTTTGATTAAAAAACGGTCTTTGAGTTACTGAAAAAGGATGGTTGGCAAAAGCGAGGGAGTACTAAAAAGGTAGGCTAAAAGCAGTCTTTGATCTTTCTTAGGTACAGCTCTTGCATCTCTGTGCTTTGTTGAGGATGATTCGTTGGGTTCTTGCGATTTTGGTTTGCTCTGAGAAGTCCATGGAAAGCTGTTTTTGTGTGTATGCTTCTTGTGGAGTATACCCGCTGAGGCTTCCGTGAGGTCTGATATCGGAGTAGTCAACAATATGAGTTGGCAGTCCATGTAGCAACTGTTGGAAGTTTTGCGGATCCTGCTTTCGCATGTATCGTTTCATGATCTTATGTACCGCTTCTATGGGCGAGTTAGAGAAAGCAATATCCTTGAGAGCAATGACTTTGGTGATCTTCGGATCTTCGGTAATCTGTAACCATTCTTCGACAGATAGTGCATTGTTTTCCCTGCCTCCGTCAGATACCAGTAGTGAAACCAGTTGATCGGGATGGTATTTTCGTATGGTCTGTAAGGCCATTTGCAGTGCATCGAGTACGTTTTGTGCGCCGTGTTTGAGCGAACAAGCCCATCCGAGTATGTATTTTGAGAAGTTGTCTGATACGAAAACGATGGCTGCTTTTGTACCGTCGGGAAGCGGGAGAAAAGTAGTATCTACATGCAGGAACTGGTTCGGTGCTGTGGAAACGATGCCTTTAGTTTTATCGGGTGGTCGTATGAATCGTTTCTTCAACCCGAGCAGTTGTATGTACTTGTACCTGGCAAATCCCACGGAATTATACGATAATGACTTCGAGTTATCGAAGTTTCTGACAAAAAGTAGGTTCTTTTTTTGGTTAAAAAACGGTCTTTGAATGATTGAAGGAGAGGTAGGGAAAAGAGAAGAAGTAATAAAAAGGGTTGGCTAAAAACAGTCTTTAGTTCTTCCTTAGCTACAGCCTTTACATCTCTTTGCTTTGTTCAGACTGATTCGCTGGATTCTTGCCAGCCTTGTTTGCTCAGAGAAGTCCATGGAAAGCGATTTCAAGGAATATGCTTCCAACGGAGTATATCCATTGAGGCTTCCATGAGGTCTTATGGCGGTATAATCAAGAATATGCCTGGGTAATCCATTTAGTAGTTGTTGGAAGTTTTGCGGCTCCTGCTTTCGTATATACCTTTTCATGATCTTGTGTACTGCTTCGATGGGTGAGTTGGAGAAAGCAATATCTCTGAGGGCAATGACTTTAGTGATCTTAGGATCTTCGGTAATCTGTAACCATTCTTCCACAGAGAGTGCGTTATTTTTAGACGAATAAAGAGAGGATACCCTGCTTGAAATCCGCAGTCAACGCCATCTCCGCCCCGTGCAGAGATCAAATCAGAGTTGTAAAATAATGCCGATAAAGATCATACTATATGTTCTTGTTTTTTGTGCAGTAGTTTCCGGAATAAGAACCCAATACCTGAAATTTAGATATTATAAAGCGGGTTTAAGAATCAATCCGGAAAAATGGGTAAGTTTTAGTCAATTAAGAAAGGCGGCAAGAGATCCTGATAATTCTTCATTTTCGGGTCAGATTAATCTCATAAGGAAAGCTCATACCTTAAATGTTGTGCTCTTTTGGTTGACTACATTAGCAGGTATATTACTTCTGCTAATGTAGTAGCAGGACAATCTCACAGAATTATATAATTTGTACGGCAAACCCCCATGCAGCTTCATAAAAAGAATCATACATATCAGTGATTGGAATTTGCTTCGGATTTAGAAAGAATAGATTTCCTCTCTGTATATTATATAAATATTTGATCCTGCGATTATTATTGTGTTGGCAGAATACGATACGCTGCTCTTCTGCCAAAATGCTTGTTGCAGGCGATGTTGTTTGTCATTCCTTATTATCCGTTTTGTCGGTATTTGTTTCTGGTGGTAGTATTTCATCATCTTTTTTCTTTTTGAAGGAAAAAATCTGTGACAATTTTTTTTTAATCTTCCCCCAGTATTCTTTTCCGAATAAAGCAATGGTCATTAGAAAAAGAGCCTCGCCTGTTACAAGCAGAATGGTAATGGTAACCGCTTTGTAAGGAAAATCAAGAAATGGTAGTACAGGAACTGCAATCCAGCAACACACTACAAGTCCTAAAAGGACAAATCCGATTTTCTTTTTGGGGTTTAGTTTCTCTTTTGTCATAACGATACCATGGTGATTGAACGGTTAATCTGTCAGATTGCCATTTGTTTTTTTATTTGTTAATGCCTGTAAAAGACAAATATTTTATTCTCTTTTCTAACAGAATTTATATGCTGCACAAAATTACATAAATATCCAGATTACCTGTGTATTGGTGTGATTTTGTTATTGCTTCTGCTTTGAGTGAGGATTGCAGCGGAAATTATTTTTGAGAGCGCAGCTCAAACAGATTGGAGCAGAAAATCCGACCCGTTTGCATTCTTGCCGGAATATATTATTGAGGAGTCCATGTGATGATAGTGGGGTATGGGGAAAGTCTATTGAGCCGGCTGTTTTTCGGGGAGCATATCAGATCGTTTAAACACTTCTGAAAAGAGCAATCCTGTTGTTCAGAAGCTCCTTTGTGTAGCAGAACATACAGGATTGTACCAATGGCAGCCCGGATGCTGTCAGGGTTTTTCAGATATATACTCTTTCAGTTCCGTGTTCATTTCTATTTCCCGGGCTCTCTCGGAAGGATGGCTATAGGCTTTCTGATGATTTTTTTTCTTCCCGGAAAGCTGATTTTCCAGCCGTTTTCTTAATCTTCTTCTCATGATCAACTTCACTTAATAACCTGATTACATATATATAATTCGCAGGTTCTTAAACTTGTTTAAGGGGGGGGATATCCGGGCTTTGAAGAAAAAGGAAACTAAAAAAAATCCTTGTTGGTTTTTAAGGTAAGAGTATAAGTTGAATTTCTAATTAAAAAAGGAGAAAGGGAAGTTTATGGAAGGGTTGAATCCGATAGAATTGCAAAAATACCTGAAAGGTGTAAGTTATCCGGCAAAGAGAAATCATTTGATCTGCAAAGCAGTAGAAAACGGAGCAGATATGGAAGTGGTTGGCGGAATGTTTAACTTACCTGACCGTGAATTTGCATCGCCAGCTGAAGTAAGCAAGTTTATGTAAAGGCAAAAGCTGCTTTTACTAAACGGATATAAAGAAAAAGAGCCGGCAGGAGAAATGAAAAGATCCTGCCGGCTTTACATATTTTCAGAAAGGAAGCGAATCATCCTCTTCATTGAAGAAAGTGCTTACCTCGGGCGAGCTGTCGTTGCCCGGAGCAGCACCAGAATGATCTTCCTGCTTCTGCACTTTCCATACTTTTACATCGGTGTACCAGCGGCCGTTAAATTCGCGGCTTTCGACCTCGATAGAGGCTATAATCTGCTGGCCCTCACTCAGAGCAAACTGGTCTATTTTGTCTCCCCACATCGTGATGCAAACCTTTTTCGGATACTGTGAGCCTGTTTCAATAATAAAGTCCTGTTTTTTCCACTCTCCGTTCTTTCCAGTTCCGGATTGCAGAGGGAGCATTTTGATGATAGTGCCGCTTATTTCCATTCGTATTAGTTTTATTCAATCTGCAAGGTAATGAAAATCTATGAAAGAGACAGAATTTTTGAGGATGTGAAGACAGAGGAAGCCGACCTGCCGGGAAAGCTGTGGCGGCCTGTTTGAGCTGCTATAAAAAAAATCAGGGATAGCTTTGTTGAAACTATCCCCGACAGATTAAAAAATTAGGTTAAGCAAAAAAAATAAACTTAATAAATTGTAACAGGTGTAATTGTTAAACTTGTCCCGAAGTTAATAAACGTCTTTATAAAGTCAATGCTTTGCTTGTAATATTTATCGAAAATATTTATAATAATTTGCTATAATATTGATTGATAGAAGGGTATGCTGGTAATAAAAAATAAAAAAGTCCTTCATCAGAATGCTAATGAGGACTTTTTTGAAAAAAGCGAGGTGTAATATTACTTTCCTATTTGATTGAGTTTGTTTTTGACGACTTCTACAGCTTCCTTCATTTTGGATACGTCATTCCGGCTTCTTTCCTGATCGGATTTGTTTTGCTGAATTTCTTTTTCCAGCCTTTTCAGATCTTCGGCATTCTCTTTCAGCTTGTTTTCAAGGTTTATCTTTTCCTGCTTGTTTTTTTCTACCGAGCTGACAAGGTTTTCGCCTTCCTTAATATTTTTTTCATGGTCTTTTATAGTCTTTGAAAGCGCTTTTTCCGCATCGGCAATTTCTTTGTTAATGTCATCTCTGTAGCATTCTGCCGCAAAGTCAGTCAGAATCTGCGAAGCCGCCCTGTACGAACTGCCGCCTTCTGAAGTGCTCACAAAGGATGAACCAAGGTCGATTGCCCACCATACCTTGGCGCCATCTTTGGTTTTTAGTACTTTGGAGTATACCTGTCCCGGTTTTGAAGTGACACCGGGAATCTCTGCTCCGGTAATGCTTAATACTCCCTTGGAGCTCTGAACTTTTCCGAAATTTTTAAGTTTCTTTTCCCAGGCTTTTTCCACTGTTTTGTTATCCAGCTTGATAATGGTATATAGTCCTGTCCGTTGAATATTGTCAACAACTTCGCTGCCTTCCTGAATGAGTATTTTTTGTGCGAAGCAGGCAATACTGAAAAGAAGGAGAAAGGATACGATAAAAGATTTCTTCATAAGGAATAAGGCTTAAATTATGATACTCAGGTACGGGATACGGATTTATCCGTCAAGGGTTGCTTTCTTTGGTGGTTGAATTCAGGTAGGTCACCTGCTTTTGTACGCTTCCAGGATTTCAATTTCAAAAATCAGATCCGAATCCGGCGGAATGATATATACCGAAGGATTGTCAGGATCAGGAATTCCTTCAGAACCATACCCGAGATGAGCCGGAATCCACAGAATTCCTTTTTCCCTTGGTTTCATCAGTAACAAGCCTTCTTCCCAGCCCTCGATCAGCTCGCCGGATCCAGCTTTGATCTTTAGAGGCCTGCGGCGGAGATTGGAATCAAAAATCTTTCCGTCACTGAGCTTGCCGGTATAATATATCCGGAGAATCTGGCCTTCTCTGATCCGGCTGCCTTTGCCTTTGTGTATGCTCAGGTACTTAAGCCCGGTGTCTGTGTATACGGTATCCTGCTTTTGGGCAGCTACAGAGAGGGAGCAGAGCAGGGCTAAAAATAAAATGCTATATAGTCGCATGCGTCAATGAGAATAGTGTACGGGCAAGTACGCAAATAATTCCAAAGAAGATGCTTTCCCGAAGAAGGTTTTAGCAGCTGCTCCGGTCTGTCAGCTTTATGGTATTGAGCTCGGTGGAGTATTCTTCATGCACGAGTCTCCGGAACTCGGCTACCGTATCATCAAGGGACAGATCAGAACGGCCGCCTGCGGCATTCTTGTGTCCGCCGCCATGAAAATGCTTTCTGGCAAATTCATTGGCGCTGAAATCTCCTTTGGACCGGAAAGAGATCTTGACGCTTTCCGTACGTTCGATAATTACGGCTGCGAAGACCACATTATCTACAGACAGCGCAAAATTGACCAGGCCTTCTGTATCGCCGTTTTGCGAGTCATATTCCTCCAGCTCTTTGGCGGAAATGGCTATATAGGCAGTCCTGTCCTCAGGCATAACCACCATTTTGTTTAAAAGCGCATGTCCCAGAAAGCGCAGCTTGCTTTCAGAGTTGTTGTCGTAGATAAGCCTGTGTATGCTGGAGATGTCAACCGCCAGATTGATCAGCTCGGCAATAATAAGATGCACCTCTTTGTTGGTGCTGGGATGTCTGAAGGAGCCGGTGTCTGTCATGATTCCCGCATAGATGCACTCCCCGATGCAGGTATCCAGCAGAGACTTGTCACCGAGGCCGACAATTAGCTTATAAATAAGAACACAGGTGGCGGCAGCAGAGGTGTCAGAAAATGAAAGGGTGGCAAAATCTTCCGGCTCAAGATGATGGTCAATCAGTATTTTTTTTGCAGGCGCATTGCGGATAATCTCACCCAGCTCATTGATCCGGCTCAATGCATTGAAATCAAGGCAAAATACCAGGTCCGCTTCTTCCACAAGCTTTGCCGCCTCTTCCTCTCTGCCTTCGTTGAATATAATTACCTCCTCTTCACCGTGCATCCATTTTAAAAATCCCGGATAATCAGTGGGAGTTATGACGGATACCTGATGGTTTTTTTTGCGAAGATAGCCCCACATGGCCAGTGATGAGCCAAGTGCGTCCGCGTCCGGCTTGTGATGAGTGGTAATGATGATCTTTTTCGGGGAATTCAGCAGATCTTTTAACTCATTCAGTTCTTGTACGAATGCTCTTCCTGAGGTCAATTATATTCGGTTTTTAAAAAGCAAAAGTGAAAAGTTTTTGCTTAAAAACAAAACGAATCAGTCAAACCTTTATTCTGTGATTAAAGTTCGGCAGGGAGATACATTTGTTGTAAAAGTAGTTATTTTTGCAGCGAGTTTTAATTTAACGTATTACCATACAAAATACTACTATGTCAGGAAACAAGACGTTTAGCATGATTAAACCGGACGCGGTGAAGGACGGACATTCCGGAGCAATTCTGAAGATGATCGAAGGAGCGGGCTTCCGGATTACGGCCATGAAAATGACAAAGCTTTCAGAAGAGCGTGCAGGCGAGTTTTACGAAGTGCACAAAGAAAGACCTTTTTACAATGATCTGAAAAAGTATATGTCTTCCGGTCATATAGTGGCGCTGGTTCTTGAGAAGGAAAATGCTGTGGCAGATTTCAGAAAGCTGATCGGTGCGACCGATCCTTCCAAAGCAGATGAGGGAACTATCCGCAAGCTGTTTGCGCGCTCTATCGAGGCCAATGCGGTGCATGGCTCGGATTCGGATGAAAATGCTGCTATCGAAGCATCATTCTTTTTCTCTGCCCTGGAAAGATTCTAGTTTTGGAGTCTGGTATTCCGGGCTGTCAGACAGTATAGTAAAGCCCCGGTTTTCTCGGGGTTTTTTATGCTTCGCCTACCGTCTCCGGCTGGGAGGCTTCATCATATTCTTCAATCCAGAAGTTGTTGTAACCCTGTCCTATATGGATACGGATCAGATGCAGCTGCAGCAGCTCAAGAATTGAGAGGAAATTGTAGACTACCGCAATCTTGTGGTTGTTGTCATTGATGATATCTGCAAAAGAAACCCGTTGCTTTCCCGAAATCCGTTGCAGGATATATTCTTTCTGCTGTTCAATGGTATAAGGGTATTGCTCGACAAAGTGCTTGGGCTTGTTCTGCTCTTCGGTAAACCGGTTCAGCACCCGTTCATACACCTTCAGAAGCCGGTACAGATCAAGATGCTGCAGCTCATACTCCACATTATTTACCTCGGAAAGCTTCTTTATCTCTTTCAGGATATTTCCGCGCTGAACTCTGGAAGCTCTGTCCTCTTCCATCTGGGAAAGCTCGGATATGACCGATTTATATTTCTTATACTCGATAAGATGGGCTACGAGCTCCTCTCTGGGGTCGATTTCATTGCCCTGATCATCCAGCTGGGGCCGGGGAATCAGCATTTTTGCCTTGATACGCATGAGCGAAGATGCTACCAGGATGAACTCGGAGGCCACATCGATCTCAAGGCGCTCCAGATGCCTGAGATAATCCAGAAAATCATTGGTGATCTTAGATATCGGAATATCATGTATATCCAGCTCATCCCGCTCTATAAAGAATAGCAGCAGGTCAAACGGGCCCTGGAAAAGCGGTAATTGTATTTCAAAGCTCACAACGTAAAGTTAACGCAATACCGGGCCTTTTGCTGAGTATGCCCTTTAATTGTTTCCACAAAACCTTCTGAGTTACCCACAAGCATATGTGGAAAATTAAAAGATTGTGGAAAATTCGTATATTTGCCCCCGATAAATCATTTACGGCCATTTCGTGTTATTGAATAGTTGAGCAACCACTGATCATTAAGAAATTGATAAAGCCCGGGAAGAAACTTGCCACAATAAATTCTGTTTCAGATCTGAGAAAATTGGAAGAGACGGAGCTGTATCAGCTCTGTGAAGAGTTGCGGCAGTACATTATTGATCATGTATCGGTCTATGGCGGCCATTTTTCGGCCAGCCTGGGAGTTGTTGAGCTTACTGTGGCCTTGCATTATGTATTTAATACGCCGGATGACCAGCTTGTCTGGGACGTAGGCCATCAGGCATACGGTCACAAGATTCTTACGGGAAGAAGAGAAAAGTTTCATACAAACAGGCAATACAAAGGGCTGTCCGGTTTTCCCAAGCGCTCCGAAAGTGAGTTTGATGCATTCGGAGTCGGACATAGCTCAACGTCTGTATCTGCTGCCCTGGGTATGGCTGTTGCTTCGGGATATCTGAATGCCCATGACAGGCAGCATATTGCCGTAATCGGGGATGGGGCGCTTACCGCAGGAATGGCTTTTGAGGCAATGAATCATGCCGGTGTGACCAATACCAATCTGCTCATTGTCCTGAATGACAACTGTATGGCGATAGACCCCAATGTCGGGGCGCTGAAAGACTATCTTGTGGACATTACGACTTCCCATACCTACAACCGGGTAAAGGATGATGTATGGAAGGTGCTGGGGAAAATCAGCCGTTTTGGTCCCAATGCCCAGTCGATTGTCTCTAAAATAGAAGGAGCTGTCAAAACCTATCTGCTCAAGCACAGCAATCTGTTTGAATCACTGAAAATCCGTTATTTTGGTCCGGTTGACGGACATGATATTGATCATCTTGTAAAGATATTCCGTGATCTGAAAAATATTCCGGGACCAAAGATTCTTCACTGCATTACCAAAAAAGGAAAAGGTTTTGCACTGGCCGAGAAGAATCAGACGCTGTGGCATGCTCCGGGCAAATTTGACAAGCTGACCGGAGAAATCCGTAAAACCAGCTATAACGAGCCTCAGCCTCCCAGATATCAGGATGTATTCGGGCATTCGCTTGTGGAGCTTGCAAAAGTAAATCCCAGAATTATGGGCATTACTCCGGCAATGCCTTCCGGCTCTTCGCTGAATATTATGATGAAGGAGCTGCCGGACAGAGCCTTTGATGTCGGTATAGCCGAGCAGCATGCCGTGACTTTTTCTGCGGGACTGGCTACACAGGGCCTGATTCCGTTTTGTAATATCTACAGCAGCTTTATGCAGCGTGCCTATGATCAGGTGATTCATGATGTCTGTCTTCAGAAGCTTAATGTTGTTTTTTGTCTTGACAGATCCGGTGTGGCCGGAGCAGACGGACCGACCCATCATGGAGCCTATGATATAGCCTATATGCGCTGTATCCCCAATATGATTGTGGCAGCTCCGATGAATGAGAAGGAGTTGCGCAACATGATGTACACTGCTCAGCTGGAAGATCAGGGCCCCTTTACCATCAGGTATCCGAGAGGGCAGGGAGTAATGCCGGACTGGCGTACTCCGTTTGAAGAAATTCCGGTAGGCGTAGGCAGAATGCTTTGCGATGGTGAAGAGGTGGCCATTCTTAGTCTCGGTCATGTCGGAAACTATGTCGTGGATGCATTGAAAAAACTGGCAGCCGAAGATCTTCGCCCTGCTCATTTTGATATGCGTTTTGCCAAGCCTCTTGATGAAGAGATGCTTCGTATGGTATTCAGACGGTTTGGCAAAATCATAACCGTGGAGGATGGCTGTCTGCAGGGTGGATTTGGCAGCGCGGTACTGGAATTTATGGCAGACAATGATTTGCATGCCCGGGTTGTCCGTCTGGGGATTCCGGATCGTATTGTAGAGCATGGAGAGCAGGCTGAGCTGCACAGAGAGTGCGGATATGATGCCGAAGCTATTGTGCGGGAAGTACGTGCGTTGACCGGCGTAGTCTTTGAGTAATTGCACTGAAAAGTCTCTGGTCTTTCGTAAAGATAAGCTGATAATGGGGTGCGTTTTTAATAATCGCTCACATCTGTGAGTGTCTTTGAGTATCTAAGGCAGCTTACTGGTATTGAGTTGTAAATCCTGAAGTTTTTGATAGCTGAGGTTCCCGAAGCCTGTTCCTTCCAACTTTTTTGCAGATTGTTAGCAGCTCTGATGGTTGAGCAAAGGATCCGTTTCTTCCAATGGATATATCTTTTCGCAGGCACCTGTTGCACTGTTTTCGGATATTTCAGACAATTATCGGAAGTTGAGGCGCCCGAAATCCCGGAATCTGATATAGTTTGTTTTTGAATATGATTATGTAAACAATCTATATGATTTTTTAATGTATTTTTTCTGCTGACTGCTCGTCTGAAATGAATAACAATTGTGGCATTATTCCTTGGTTTTTTAGAGAATGTTCGATGCTGTTTTTGTGTAATTAATTGACATTTTATCAGGTACGAATTTTTATAATCTTGCTTCTGTGATCCGTATGCAATATATTTGCTCTGTTTTTAAATGGATTTATTTTAAATAGTGTAAAATATGTAAGCCGGCACGTCTGAAATATATTGGATGCGGGATTTCTCTCAATGGCAGATGGTATAGCGGTGTTGGCTTCTTGCATGCCATTGTAAGATAAGAAAATACGCCCATTGCCATATTTCAAAGAAGTGCCAGCGAAATAAAGTGCGACTGGTTAATAGTCACTTTATAGCTCTTGTTTTCAGTACTATATAATTGAATTGTATATGCAAACATTGCTGAGAGACCTGCCGAAAAGACTGGTGCTCATTCTTTCGATATACGCTGGATATATATCCTGTCTGTCTGCGCAGCACCCATATCCCAATTTTGATTTTTCTGACCGCAATTTTAGTCACTGGCGTTTGTATCAAGGTCCGCAGAGTGGTCAGGGAGGAAACAGGACTATCAGATATAGTGAAGTCAGTACCGACGGAGCTGCGATTTCGGGCAACGCGTTTCAGTTTATTTATCCTCCGGCCAATCCAAGGGCGAGATCTGAGGATCCCAATACCTGTTATTCTCTGCTACGTATTCCGCAGGGTAAGGAGTTTGCCGTCCGGGTCGGACCCTTATCGCCGGGAGGCTATGGGAATCCGCATGGCTATAAGGCGGCTTATACGCTCAAGGTTGATGAGTCGTATCCAACCCTGGTATATCGGTTTGCTTTCGTACAGCAGTTTGATCACGGATCTTCTTCGGGTGATGATCCTATGGGATTTGGGGGAACGCCTTCGGGAGCGGGCAACAACGCAGCTATGTGGGTGCAAACGCTTGACGCGGATGGAGGCCAGGTGGCCGGAGCATGTGGAAATTATCGCTTGTATCCCGGGGCCGCCAGTGGTGTCGAATGGTTCGAATGGCAGCAATGCGGAGAGATTAGCAGCACGCTCTGGATGACGGACGTGATTGATCTCGGTCCGTATGCGGGTCAGACAATTACGCTTGAGTTTAATACCATGGATTGTTATACAGGGCATCATATGGCCTATGCTTATATCTCTCCCGAGAGCTTTCCTCAGGATACAGTTTCCTGGTACTGTCCGGGTACAGCTGCTGTAATTACGGGACCGTTTGGCTTTAAATCATATGAATGGGAAGAAGTCGATAAGCAGGGCTTTCCTGTACCGGACGGATTAAAGCTTACAAAATACAATGCTGACCAGATTGGTACGGATACCGAGGGAGTCAATCAGCTGGAGATTTCCGAGCCGGTGGCATTCAGCAGGTACTCCTGTACCTTTACATCATACAGTGGCTGCAGCGGAACGATAATCTATGAAATCCATCCTGATTCGGTCTATGCTGACTTTGTATGGACAAATTCGGAGGATGGTTGCCGCAAGACTGTTTTTGAGGATCGGTCCTATGCGGCTTTGGCCTGGAAAACTTCTGTTGCAGCCTGGGAATGGTCTTTTGGCGACGAAGCTTCCGGAGTTCTGAACACGGACACATTGCAGAATACCAGCCATAGTTTTTCCGGTGTCGGCGGATATGAAGTCAGTCTTGTTGCCATATCTTCTTCAGGATGCCGTGATTCCGTTACTGAAAATGTTTCGGTCGAAAACGATCCTCTTACCGTGACTACCGATTTTTCGGCTGTTCCCAATTCCTGTTTTATTGAATTTACAGATCTTTCCGGAGCGGCCGGGGGAGATCTGATTGCGGATTGGGAGTGGAGATTTGGTGACGACAGTACTAGTGCAGAACAACATCCCCGCCATGTTTATCAGTCCGCAGGAATTTATGATGTAACCCTTATTGTGACTTCTTCATCAGGATGCAGCAATGCTGTTCAGAAACCGGTGGAGATTTTTCCGGCCATGCTCGACTATGTAAAGGCTGATTTTGATTTTGCTGTCACAGACTGCAATTATCTTGTCCTCAATGATAAAACGAGGGCGTCGGAGCAGACACTGGTATCCTGGCTGTGGACGCTGGAAGACAGAGAAAAGGGAACAATGTTGTCGTCCAATGACCAGAGGCCTGCGTTTTATCTGGAGCATGGCGGAGATTATCCGGTGACTCTTGCCGTGAGTACGGATCTGGGCTGCTACAGAGTGTTTTCCCGGACATTGGATGTATATATACCTGAAGCATTTTTTGATATTGATGATGCCTGCGAGGGCAAGGTGATTCCTTTTGCTGCAAAAGAACAGCCGGGGGTGCTGAAATACAGCTGGGATTTCGGTGACGGGAAGAAAGTAGAGAACCAGAAGGACATCAATCATATATTCCCTCAAACAGGCACGGTAACTTCTTATGATATAATGCTTAGCGTCCAGACTGCCGGCCGGTGTACTTATTCACTAAGCAAACCGATCGTTGTACATCCGGCTCCGGAGGCTGGCTTTTCATATGATAACAGCTCCGCAGGGAGATTCAGACCTGTCCTGTTCAGGGATGAGTCGGTCGGAGCTTCCCGGTGGATCTGGATAATGGGCGATGGTACTGTCCAGCGTAATTCGGATGCTGAAAACAAAGATATAAGCCATATTTACGCAGGACCAGGCGAGCAGTACATAGTGACACAGATTGTATACAATGTGGCAGGCTGTGCAGATACGCTTCATCAGACCATTTATCTGAATCAGGGAATTGTAGCTGCTAATGCCTTTAGTCCCAATGGTGATGGCAATAATGATGTTTTCCGGCTGGTCCATCGTGGTATTGACCAGCTGTACGATTTCAGGATATATAACCGCTGGGGCGAGCAGGTTTTTGCTACAAGTGACCTGTATGATGGCTGGGATGGCACATACAATGGCAAGGCTCAGCCACAGGGGGCCTATGTCTATTATGTAAAGGCAAGAACGGAAGAAGGTGAGGAAATATCCCTGACAGGAAATGTAAACCTCATACGTTGAAAGACAGGTTATGAAAAATCCGAAAAAAAATATAGGCTGTGCAAATGGCCCGGAAGAAATGCCGGAAATGAATGTAGTATTACCGCCCAGGCTATTCCGGATACTGCTGCGAATCTTTCCTTTACTGCTGGTGTGCTTGCTTGCTGCAACCTCTGTAAATAGTCAGGATCGTCTGTTTTCACAGTTTTATAATGCTCCTCTGCTTGTCAATCCTGCATATACCGGGCTGATGGAGCAGGATTACAGGGTTCAGACTCTCTATCGGGATCAATGGAAGCAGCTGGTGCCTTTTAAAACGGTTGGTGTGTCTGCTGATATTACCTTGCCGTCACCTATCGGTAAGCGCGGACAGTTTTCTGCAGGGTTGGTTTTTTTGCGTGATCAGATAGCTGAATTTCAGACCGGCAATTCGTTTATTCTGTCCGGTGCTTATCGGTATACGCTGGATCAGACCGGCCGTCATAGGCTTGCAATGGGAGGCCAGGCGGGATATGTCCGGAAGTCTCTTGATTATACCGGCCTGTATTTTGAGAATCAGATAGGCGGAGATCATGTAGTGAATACAGGAATGGTTTCCGGTGAGAATCTGGAATATAACCGGCTCGGTTATTTTGTTGCCAATGCGGGACTTGCCTATACTTTTTATATAAGCCGCAGGTGGCAGCTTAAAGCAGGTACGGCTGTTTTTAATCTGAACAGACCCCGGGAGCAATTTCTGGCAGGCGGGAAGGATGATACTATGAAATTGCCTCAGCGTATGCTCCTTACTGCCGGAGCAGCTATATGGATTTCGGATAAGCTGTATGTTTTTCCGGAGCTCTTGTTTGTCAGCCAGCAGGGAGTGGCAGAAGTCAATATGGGATCCGGTATTGGCTATCTTTTGCACAAAAATCGTCAGAATGCCATTAGCCTGATGGCCGGAGGCTGGTATCGTACCAATGGGGCAGCTATTGTCATGCTGGGCATTAATTACAAAAATACGTCTGTCATGTTTACCTGTGATCAGATTGTGTCAGATATGAAGGAGTTGAAAAGCTCCCCTTCTGTTTCCGGCAGAGCGGTTGCAGCTTATGAAGTTTCATTGATATACAAAGGGTTTTTAAACAGGGCAATTCCCGCCAACTATACATTACCATGTGGTATTTTCTAATGAGCAACAGACAGGTATGGCTGACTATGTCGCTGATTCTGACAGTAGCCGGTTCATTTGGTCAGGTTCGTAATACCGATAAGCTAAATCCTGCCAAACGTTTCAAAATGGCTGTGCTGCTCCTGAAGGAAGGGAGCCATTACAATGGCGGACAGGAGCTGGAAAAGCTGGTTAAGGCTTTCCCGGAGAATATCGATTACCTCACACAGCTTGGGAAAGCATACTTTCTGGCAAGAAACTACGAAAAAGCAGAGCTGGTGTATAAAGCGCTGACGGAAAAGGATAAAAAGGAAATTACTCCGGCGCGGTTCAGATATGCTGAATGTCTGAAATACAACGGAAACTATAAAGAAGCGCTCCGGCAATTTGAGATTTTTCTTAAGGAAAGCCACTATCGTCCTGCCGATAAAAAGCCTTACAGGCTTTATGCGGCGCAGGAGGTGAAATCCTGCGCATTTGCAATGCAAAACATGGAAGTCAATGATGAACATACGGTTGTTCATGCCGGTAATATACTTAATTCCGCTTATTCCGACTTTTCTCCTGTCCGTAAGGGTGATACACTCATATTTGCTTCTCTTGCGGCAGATACGGTGGCTGAAATAAGTGCTGTTGTGCCCAACACAAGACATGTTCGTCTCTATAGGAGCCATAAGGAGCAGAATGAGTGGGTGGAACCGGTACAGATTTCCGGTGCCATTGACCATGAATTTATGAGTACGGCCAATGCTGTGTTTTCATCGGACAACAGGCGAATGTATTTTACCCGTTGCCAAAACGTCGGTTCTGTCCGCCATTGTCAGATATATATGAGCAGGATTGAAAACGGCAGGTATACCAGACCGCTGAAGCTGTCTTTGGTTAATGCTAAAGGATATACATCTACTCAGCCCCATGTAGCGGATGTGCACATGGGTAAAACTAAAAGAGAAGCGCTTTTTTTTGCTTCTGACCGCAAGGGAGGCAGAGGTGGTATGGATATCTGGTACAGTGTACTGGATAAAGACGGAAAGCCCGGCAAGCCGGTCAATGCAGGTAAACACATCAACTCTGTCCGGGATGAGATTACTCCGTTCTATGATGAAGAATTACAGCATTTGTATTTCAGTTCCAACTTTCATCCCGGGTTTGGAGGTTATGATGTTTTCCGGGTTGAGGGAGACTTAAAAAACCAGTCTGCTCCGGTCAATCTTGGCGCTACTGTAAACAGCAGTGCTGATGATACCTATTTACGGATTTATGATGACAGAAGAGGCTATATGGTTTCGAATCGGGTGGGTGGTCTGGCGCTCATGAGTCCGACCTGCTGCGATGATATATATGAAGTGCAGCTTGTAGAAAAGAAACCGGAAGAGGAGGCCGGACAGCCGGAGCATATTCCCGCCGCCCCGGAGGAATCTGCTGTAGCGGCAGAGCCTCATGAGGAGACTGAAAATGAAGAAACCTATACGTGTGAGCGGCTTGGTCGTGATATAAGGATTAAAGCCCGGACCGGTCTCAAAGTCATACTGAATTATGCGACGGATGATGTAGATTTTATTGATCGCAAAGCAGATGATCTTGATTGTATGGCCGGTCTTTTGTCAGAGTATGCAGATATACAAATAAAGATAACAGCGCATACAGATGATGTGGGGACTGAACAATACAACCTGCGCCTGTCGAAAAAAAGAGCATGGGCTATTCAGCATTACTTTGTACGAAAAGGTATAGAGGTGGATCGGATAGCAGTCGAATACTATGGCGAGAATAAGCCGCTTGTACCGAATTATAACGAGGATGGCAGTCCCAATGAGGATAACAGAGCTTTAAACAGGCGTACGGAAATTAGCATAGTCAATTGATTTGCGTGACTGTGTGGAAATACTCCGAAACTACTATCAGGAGGACTGTCTGGTATCGATCGCAAAAACATAAATTTTAATATAAATGAACGAAAGTGCAAACCGTCTGGCCATGCTGTGGATACTGACAATCATTGGTATGGTACTCCATTTTAATTATCAGGTAAGTGGTATTTTTTACGGAATTGAATTGCTCAGGCCCGGAGCCAGTGGCAAGGAGCCTGCAAGTGTATTTGTTATCCGTACACTGTTTTATCATCTGCCCATGATATGGGTCGTCTGTATACTGTATGTCAGAGCAAAATGGGCCTTCATTGTCCTGTTTATTCTGAGTATTCTGTATTCCCTTGCACATCTGGGACATTTTATCGGTGAAGTGTCAGAAAGCGAAAAAAACTACTCCCAGTTATCCCTGCTGTTTGTGGTATTGTTTATCTCTCTGCTCCTGACGATAGAGCATTACAAAATGATCAGAAAAGCCGGGTAAAAGTGGTATCTGTACGATTGCCGGCATGTGGCTATGTATCTGTTGACCGGTAGTCATTATAGTTATATCCTCTGAACAATAAGTATTTATTGTTTTGGTGTAAAATATACTGCTTTTTGACGGTTTTTGACGTGTCTACATGTGTTTGTTTGCGTGATTTGTAAAATATTTTGCTAAAAACCTTGTATTGAATTTATTGCTACTATATATTTGATATAGTTAATATTTGATCTAAATAAATATTTAACAAATATAAAAAGCATCAATGGAAAGTCACTGTACATACAACCCGATAGTTATCTGGACTCAGGTATTCCTGGCGTGGTTGAGTAGTAGCAGAATGTGTCGATGGGTGTTTTTTTGCAGAGAGTATGTTGTAAAAACAGACAGGTCTTGCGCTTCCGGCGCGATGATGAATTTTGTTGTATCCCATCCTGGGAGGGCACGACCGCCAGGCCCGGAGTGGGGCTGTCTCTGATTCGGCAACCGATAACAAGGTTGGGAGGCAGCCCCTGAGCCGGCCCTTGCGTGCAAATTTTCTGACGATCTAAACGCGAGTTTGTATGGCCGGCCCCGAAACGTGCCTGAAGCAGGTACAAAGTTGTCTTATGCAAAGCAACTGTAAAAGTCTTTTCGACTAATAGTGAGTTGCAGGGGACTATTGTATTAATTTTTTACTATTTATTTAAGAACCTTAAAAACATGAAAAATATATTTTTTTCACTTATAAGCATAGCTGCATTCGCAGTAGTTTTTTCAGCTTGTAAAAAACAGGAAGTAAGTCCTTATAGAGGCAATTCAGATAATGGATCATCAGCTTTTAGATTAGCTGAAGATAGTTGTTCATGCTGTGGAGACGGGGATACTGTTATTGTTGGTGATGTACGAACATTGGGAGCTATTATTGGAGATCCGGAAGGTTTTGCTCCAAGGTATTTTAATTTTTGTACAGGCGATGGTAGTTCTACAGGAGCACATATCAGATTGGATCATCAGTTTAACTCCTTTATAACCGGCGAAGGTGGCTGGAATATTGATTATCTGGACTCTGTCAACGTGCCATACGCAACTGCGTTGAGCTCTATTGATTGCAATGATGTCAAAAGCAATATACAATATATATCAAATCCTTCTCCATATGAAAACACGATGGGGGCGAATGGCTCTTCGTTTGGAACAGGTTGGTATAACTATAATTCAGGATTAAGGACAATCACTCCGACCAAAGTTGTCCTTGTATGGAAGGATTGTGACAATAACGGAGTGCTTAGCAACGGGGATATAGTTTTCGTTGTGAAGATCAATGTTACTTATACTATTGTGCCTTTGCCGCCAAATCCTTCTAGTGTTGTAACGCCATATATTTCTCTGGAGTGGAAGTGTATAGCTGTTAATTGCATTTAAAGCCTGTAAAAGATCAGCAGACCGTAAGGTTTGCTGATCTTTATAAATAATAGAGTAATATATAAGTTGTTAATTATCAGGTAAAGTCTTTTTAAAAAGAATCATCAGTATTCTTTATGCTAATGATATAAAAACGAGAATAGTTTTCACTGACTTACCGTCCTGCAAACGTTCCCGCTTATGTTTCTTTCCAGTAGGGTGTTTTTGTAAAAGTTTATAAGCAAGCTGGTTATTTGTGTTGTTCTTGAGCTTTGTTTTTTCTTTTATTGGGTAAAGCAACCTGTCAACAAGTGTGTAGTGAAGTAGATGTCTAATTCTATAAATTAATATATATCAATGAAAAATAATCGTAGTTTTATTCCCTGTCTGATTTCAATGCTTTTATTTAGCTGTTACGCGTATGCCCAATCTCCGGCAATTAAGTGGCAGAAATCATTTGGAGGACCTGGACAGGATTGGCAAACACGTACGGCTCCAACTCAGGATGGAGGGGTAGTGATTGCAGGGGCTGTTAATTCAGTCAATGGAAATTATGGAGATTTTGGAACAGGAGAACATAGAGAACATGATTTTGGCATTGTAAAGTTAGATGTTCAAAAAAATGTAGAGTGGACCAAACGCTATGGAGGAAGCAAAAGTGATTATCCTAGGGACATTAAGCAAACACTTGATGGAGGATTTATTGTAGTTGGATACAGTAGCTCGGAGGATGGAGATATAAAAAACAATTATTCAGAAGGAACTTTTGCATGGATCTTAAAATTAGATTCCAATGGAGATACCTTGTGGACAAGGTGCTATGGAGGTTCTAATACTGATGTCGCATATGCTGTTGAGCAAACGCGTGACGGGGGATTTATTGTAGTTGGATACAGTAATTCTGAAGATGGGGATGTAAAAGGGTTGCATCCAGGGACACTAACATTCTACGGGCTTGCTTATCCTACTAATGATGCATGGGTATTACGTTTAGATTCCAATGGTGATATCTTGTGGTCCAGATGTATTGGTGGATCAGGGCAAGAAGAAGCCTTTGACGTTAAGCAAACATCAGACGGCGGATTTATTATTACAGGAGATGCCAGCTCAGACGATGGTGATTTTACGGGAAGTGGCTGGCATGAAGCTACAGATGCTTTTATTGGACTTGCGCGGGATCTGTTCGCTGCTAAGTTGGATGCTAATGGAAATGTGGAATGGACAAAATGTTATGGGGGCATTAAAAATGAAACAGGTCAGTCCATACAACAAACCAGCGATGGGAAATACATTGTAGTAGGGAGTAATAGCTCAATAGATGGGGATGCTGTTAATCCTAAAGGTGGAAATGCTAATGATTGCTGGGTATTGAAATTACAGGAAGATGGAAGCTTAGAGTGGGAGGCTTCTTTTGGGGGAACAAAACACGATCATGGCAATGGTATTTTGCAAACAAAAGATGGCAACTATGTTGTACTCGGAAGTACAAATTCCAATGATGGTGACGTAGTCGGTAAAGAAGGAACAGATGTTGATATTTGGGTTTTGGGCCTCAACGATATCGGAGAAATTATGTGGCAGAAAACGTTAGGAGGTACTGGAGGGGATGAAACACTTTCTTCTATTTGGGAACTTTCTGATGGTGGAATTTTATTTGGGGCTGCTGCAACAGGAGGAAGAGATGTTATTGGAAATAAAGGCAGCTCAGATTTATGGGTTGTAGAACTTCGCCCGTGCCCCGAAAAGGTATCTATATCGGCAAGCGTTTGTGCAGGAGACAGCTATGATTTTAACGGCACACTTCTTACCGAAACAGGTGAATATGTAGATACCTTGCCTGCCGTAGGCGGTTGTGACAGCGTCATTACCCTCACTTTACACCATCTTCCGGCCTATACGGTAGTGCGCGACGCCTCAGTCTGCGAAGGCGAGGTTTATGATTTCTATGGACAATCTGTCAGCGAATCAGGTTCCTATATCCATGCGCTGAAGAGCGAGGCAGGTTGTGACAGTACAATATCTCTTCGTTTTACAGTGAATACGTTGCCTGCTCCGGAGATAGTAGCAGAAGAAAACAGTCTGGGCACCGGTTCCTATGCGCAGTATGAATGGTTGTACAATGATAGCCCGACCGGTTCGTCAGGTGCCGTTTATCAGGCCGGCCAGACAGGTTATTATCAGGTAGCAGTCACCGATGAAAACGGATGCAGAGATACTTCGGGTTCTTATTTTGTGGGTATTCCTTCTGCTGATGCCTTTGAACTGGAAGGGCGATATCTGTGGAAGTTCACCATTCCCAATCTGGGTGATCAGGTCTCAGCCCAGGAATATTATACAGAACGCATAGAGTATAGCATGACGGGTGGTGTGTATACCAATGCGTATACGATGCATCTGGAAAGTTATGACGCCGGGGAAGGTCGCTGGATCGGAGTAGGTTCCGGGGGCGGCAGCATCGTAAAAGATGGTGTTTATTATGTATTGTTTTTCCGTGAAAACCGTGGAGATTCCGTATTGGTCTACAAGCACGAATGTGACAGCCGCGAGGAAGCGTATACCTTTACCTATCCTGCCGAAAATGCCACCAGTGACTATGGCTGGAACTGGTATGTGCGGGATGCTGGTACCGGTTTGTATAACCTGAACGGAACCGGTGTTGTGCATCTGTATCCTAATCCGGTACGCTCATTACTTGAAGTGCAACATCCGTTTTCGGGTACAGTTTTGATGCGGTTGCTGGATACATATGGGCGTCTGGTACAGGAATCAGAAGGTGCAGGGCCGGCGCAGTTTGATATGTCAGCCTGTTCATCCGGAGTTTATCTGCTGCAGGTATATGAAAACAATGTGCTTCGATACACAGAACGTATACTAAAGCAATAAAACTGATTGAGCTTAATGTGTAACTTGAGTAAAACACCTTATGAATCATAAACGGCAGAGCCAGACAATGAAGTAAACGCCATTATAAATTGGGTAATGAGGAGCCCCGGAGCATGCTATTATGTTCCGGGCTTGTCTTTATCCGGCCATCTTCATTGTCGCCGGATCTGTTAACTGATGCAGTGACAGTGTTCTGGCTGTCCTTGCTACAGTCTGCCTGCTCATCATTTTTTGATAAAAAAATCCGTATAAAATTTGCTATTTCAATTTGTTTGTATTTATTTAGATTTATTATAAATAAATGCAAAATTGTACTCTCAGAAGGAAAGTATGAGCAATCTGAAATGAAATAGTAATCGATTAATCCCCGTCCCTGAGCTTTCGTCGGAGCGATAGCTATACACGCTATAGTTGTTGTGGAAAAGGAGGTTTGTCAGGGAACTCTTCTGTCGGTGTTACCGGGCAGACAATGCCCCGTCTGCCATGGTAACTGCCGGGAAGTGCCGCAAAGGAGAATCGAAAAAGCAATAAAATACTCACCACAGGAAAGAACACCTGGCAAATCGGATCCTGCTTTATTCAATGAGCAGGCAGGATCCGGGTGAGCCAATTCTGCATCAAAAATACGGAAGCAGCGTATGTGCCGGCAAAGGCCGGTACAGGAATATCCAACGATCGTTTCCGATGTGTATATTTTATAAATCCAGCCCGATATGTGCGAAACAAAAATCCTTACAAGAACACCTCTTACAGAAATAGACTATTGTGTCAAGTGCCGCTCCGTATTTTTGTGGCACAATAATATACTGATGACTTTTTCGGAAGAGGAATTCAGCACCTTTCATAGTACGCTGGGGCAATACGATTTTTCTGAGTGTTCCATGCTATTTTCGGACAAGGTGCATCGCATCTCGATTTGTACTCCGTACAACGCCATAAATCTTGTATTTGATCTGACTCAATGGCTGGACCTCCGGCAGGCTATGGAAGAAGCATCCTGCATGAAGGAAATATATGCTCTGCTGCACCGTCCTCTGTCCAGCTGAGCGCTGAATTTATAGGACAGGCGCTTAAGTGGCAAGTCGTTTCTTTTTAAGAAGAATAATCAGTATTCCTCATGCCAAAGACATAAAAAACGAGAACAGACTTCACCGGCTGCCGCACCAGGATCTTTGGGCCTTAAGCTTCTTCCCTTTTAACGGTGGAGTTATCATTCCTGCATACTTAAGGAGATTAGTTGCTGCCATGTTAAAACATTTGCTTATTTTTACTGCCCTGACAAGACTTTTGCAGAACATTGCGCTATTTCATCGATCTTTCATATTCCGGAACCAACTTTCATGGCTGGCAGTCGCAGGCCAATGCACTGGGTATCCAGGAAGTGCTGGAAGAAAAGCTTTCAATGATTCTGAAAGAAAAAACAGTGGTTACAGCCAGCGGAAGGACAGATACCGGCGTGCATGCAAAGCAGCAGATTGCCCATTTTGATACATCAGCTGAGCTGACCGAAGACCTGCTGTTTCGTATCAATTGTATGTTACCCCATGATATAGCCATTAACAGCTTCCGCCCTGTAAATCCTGACAGTCATGCCCGGTTTGATGCGCTCTACCGTGAGTATGAATATTATATCACTACCATCAAAAATCCTTTTGCCCGCGGCAGAGCATGGCAATTTACGAAAAAGCTGGATTTTGATGCCATGAATGAAGCTGCCGGTTTACTTCTGAAGTATTCTGATTTTGAGTCTTTCAGCAAGGTGCATACGGATGTGAAGACATTCAACTGCACGGTTATGTATGCGCAGTGGGAGCGACAGGCTGAGCATATGATCCTGTTCCGGATCAGGGCCAACCGCTTTTTGAGGGGCATGGTCAGGGCTATTGTGGGAACGCTGGTGGATATCGGAACCGGAAAAAAAAATGTAGCCGATTTTGAGCATATCCTTTTGTCTAGAAACAGGGGAATGGCCGGAGCTGCTGCGCCGCCCGAAGGTCTTTTTCTGGCAAAAATAGGTTTTCCCGAAGAAGTTTATCTATGAAAAAACCATGTGCTTCTTTCTTAGTTTTCAATGTATTTATTCATCTAATATATAATCAGATTTGAAAGACGATACCTCACAGAAAAGCGGAAACGTTTTCGATTACCTGATTCTGAAACGACTTTTCGTCTTTATCAGACCCTACAGAAAACAGTTCTATCTGGTTGTTGCGCTTACCGTACTGTCTGCCTTGCTGGGACCTGTAAAACCATGGCTGATCAAAGAAGCAATTGATAAATATGTTGCTGCAGGCGATACGCATCAGTTGCTTGTCATGACTATTCTGTTGCTTGCCGTGCTGTTTTTTCATGCGCTGGTCCAGTATTTTCATACATTTCTTTCTGGTTTGCTGGGGCAGAATGTGATCAGGGATATCCGTATTACCCTGTACCGCCATTTGTTGCGTTTCCGGCTTGGTTTTTTTGATAAAACACCCATAGGAAGACTGGTTACCCGCAATGTGTCCGATGTCGGGCAGCTAAGCGAAGTGTTTAGCGAAGGAGTTGCAAATATTGTTTCCGATTCTCTTCAGATACTGGTCATTATCGTGATCATGTTTTATACCGACTGGAAGCTGACCCTGATAAGTCTTTCCATACTGCCCCTTATGCTTATCAGCACCTATGTATTTAAGGAAAAGGTAAAATATGCATTTAATCTGGTGCGCAATGCAGTCGCTAATCTGAATACCTTTGTGCAGGAGCATATATCCGGTATGAGTGTGGTGCAGATTTTTACGGCGGAGGAAAAAGAATTCAAAAAGTTTAAGGCGATTAATGAGGAGCACAAAAAAGCCAATCTGCTGTCTGTATTGTATTATTCCGTTTATTTTCCGGTAGCTGAGCTGCTTGCTGCGCTGGGTACAGCCCTGCTGGTCTGGTTTGGTGCAAAAGGTATCATGCAGGAGGTATTTACGATCGGGGATTTTATACTCTTCAATATGCTGCTGGCAATGTTATTCCGGCCCATCCGGATGATTGCCGACCGTTTCAATACGCTGCAGATGGGAATAGTGAGCGCCAACAGAATATTTAATCTGCTGGATTCGCATGAGCCTGTTGAAGCTTCAGGGACATATATTCCGGAAAGGCTTAAAGGCGAGGTCGCTTACAAAAATGTATGGTTTGCTTATAACCCGGATGAATATATACTTAAGGAGTTAAGTTTCAGTGTGAAGGAAGGGCAAACCATTGCTTTTGTAGGAGCAACAGGAGCCGGCAAATCCTCCATTATTAATCTGCTGAACCGTTTCTATTCCATCCAGAAGGGAGAAATTACGATTGACGGAGTTGATATTAAAGAATATGATCTCAACTATCTGCGCTCATCCGTAGCGATGGTATTGCAGGATGTATTTCTGTTTTCTGATACCATCCGGAATAATATAACCCTCAATAACCCTGAGATTCCCGATGCGCGTATTATGGAAGCTGCGGAGCTGGTAGGAGCAAAAAAGTTTATTGAGAACCTTCCCGGCGGCTTTGATTATAATGTAAAGGAACGAGGAGCGACCTTGTCAGTAGGACAACGTCAGCTGATTTCTTTTATCCGAGCTCTTGTCTATGATCCGTCTATTATTGTGCTGGATGAAGCAACGTCTTCAGTTGATTCGGAAACGGAAGAAATGATCAAAGCAGCTATTGAGCGTCTGATGAAGGGCAGAACGGCATTTGTTATCGCGCATCGCTTGTCTACTATCCAAAAAGCAGATATAATTGTAGTGCTGGAAAAAGGCAGAATTGTCGAAACCGGTACCCATGACGAATTGCTGAAAGTACAGGGAGCCTATGCCCGCTTATATGAAATGCAGTTTGTCCGCGAAGCTGCCGGAAGCTGACCGATGTATACAGAATTAATATAGTGATCAACAGTGAGAAAGATCGGAATTATTATTAGTTGTCTTTTGCTTATTGCAGGTGTTCTAACCTATTCTTATCTGGGAGGATTTAATAAGCCTGTAATGACGGTGGAGGAAATTACACCATTTACCGTCTATGGCTATGCTTACGAGGGAAAGCTTGGGAACAGGGAATTCGGAAAGCTGTTCCGGGATGCGGACTCTCTGGTGGATAATCAGCTGCTTAGAGGTAAGGTGGCAGGAGTATTTTATAATCAGCCCCATAAGCAGGAGGATACTGTACGGACTTTCGTAGGTGTATTGAGTACGGATTCGTTGTTTGCGGGGGCAGAAAAACGTGCATACAATCCGGGCAGAGTAGTACAGGCTACTATTGAAGCACATTATCTGGTTATGCCTGTCAATATATATCCCAAAATCATGGAATTTGCCCGGGAGAATAATCTGGAGCTGTCAGAGCAGTCATTTGAAATATATGAACGGGAAGATTTTTTGAAAGTTCTTATCCCGGTCAGGGAAGGGATTAGTAAATAATCAGTCTTTTGATAGGTTGTTCGCCGCTGATGCGAACCTCAATAATATAAAGTCCGCTTGGAAGAGGGGTGTCCATTAGCTCGTCAAATTCTATGATACCCTGTATAGGACCGAGATTCTTCTCAAGAAATTTCCGGCCCTTGACATCCAGTATTACCACTACCACCTCTTTTTTGCTCTTGTTTGAGATGGTAAGCCCCGGGGCAGGATTGCTGCTGCTGTTTACCCCGGCCGAGACAGAAAATCCGATCCCCGATATACAGACCGCAGTCAGAATACAGAGCCGTGCCAGACGCCCGGGCTTTGTAAGAGTTGATAGTACACTATTCACGATATCAGATCAACGAAAAAAGTTCCCGATTATTCCTGAAAACACAAGAATTTAATCTCTGACCAATGGCATTGTCATACAATGCGGACCTCCTCTTGCTCTTGACAGCTCGCTGGAAGGTATGGTAATAATGGTCTTCTGCACATGTTCCGGAAGCTTCTCTCCGGATTTAAACTGGTCAATCAGTTCGGCAGCTTCTATCAGGCTGTAGCCATGCTGCTGAAAAGTAATATTCGTATGATAATTGCGATCGTAGGTGAAAGCAACTCCGTTGCGTATGGCGAAAAGATTGCAGCTGTCTGTCCATTGTTCCCGTTCTGCAAAGGGAGATATACCTCCGCCGCTCGGTATTACGATCGTTTTCGGATCCTCGGCAAGCAGCAGCTCCTTTAGTGATGCAAATCGCTGCTTTGAGCCGTCTGCATACCGGGTTTCTGCCGGCATATTGCCATGTGCCGATACCAGAGGAGCAAATCCGGTATAATAATGCTCATCAAACCGGGTGAAAATCGTATCCAGATGCATGCAGTAGCGAAGTTTGGGCAAGGCCACCCTGGATACCCGCTGTACAATATCCCGGTCAAAAAGTAGCTGAATCAGATAGTCCAGTGCAGCTTCGGTGGTGCGTTCACTGCTTGCGACCAGCAGATGTCCGGGAGCCAGCATCATAATATCCCCGCCTTCTATGGAAAGCTCCTTCCGGTCAGGAAGCTCGATAAGGGTGGTATGATCTTCTGAGCTGAAATGACGGAAGATATAACGGCTAAGTATGCTTTCCCTCATCCGGGCTGTTTTGGCAGCCTTTCCGACCAGCAGATGCCGGTTAATTACGACCCCGATATCTCTGGTAAAAATAAAATTGGGAAGCGGGTTGAAATATTTTTTTGAAAACGCAGGGTCAGTGCCACTGATTAAGACAGAAGCGAGAACTGATGCATCCATACGTGACAATTCTTTCAGGATATCCGGAGACAGATTCTCAAAAAGGGCAACTTCCCTGAGCAGAGCTTCTCTGAGCGCACCATTGGACAAAATGGAACGAAGTACCTCTTCGGTTTCCACTACATTGTGACGTCCGATAAAAAAAGAGAGCACCTCTGTAAGCAGATCATGCTCTTCAACCATTTTGGGAAGATGCACTATATCTTCGTACAGCAGCTCCACCGCACTTTCGGGAGTAACCCGTTCAATGCCATAATCCGGCCTGTGTATTAGTACGTTGCGCAACATGGCTGTTTCTGAAGAGACATGTATTCCCGTTTGTGCTGTTTGTGTATTTCTTATAGGCTCATTCATAACAGATTCCTTATTTTATGGTTTTTTAGTACCACATCATTTTCATACAGAATACGCTGCCGCCGGACTTAATGTATTCCGATGTATCGGTAGTGTATACCTTAAAGCCGTTTTCCTCAAGTACTTTGCAGGTATATGGATTGCCTGCGTGGATGATGGCGGCACGTCCGTTTGGACTATTTATGCAATGCGCATTCAGGGAAAATCCTTTTTCCGCTTCTTCGAGCGGTATTTCTATCACATTTTTAAAGAGCTTTCCGAGACCTGCCAGGTCATCCGGTCTGAAAGCTCCCGGATACAGAAGCACAGTGTTGGTATCCAGTGGAATGAAGCAGGTGTCCAGATGATAGAATTTGTCATTGATCAGCTCAAGAGCAATCACAGGGGTATTCAGTGTCGAGCTCAGCTCTTCGAGCGCGTTTAAATCCGAACGGTGACCAAATCCGCCAAACAGCAGTCTTCGTCCCGGAAGAGGGATGGCATCTCCCATGCCCTCAAACAAACGAGCCTGCTGCAATTCAAGAAGCTCGTACTTCCTGGAGGTATAAAAATCACGAAATGCCGGAACTTCTCTCTGTCTGGACAAGTGCCGCATTTTGCTTAGTACAACCTGTTTGTTGCCGGTGGTGCTGATCCAGGGAAATGACTGATTGGCGGCGAAAACCATATCTTCACAACCTTCAGTCCCGTTAATCACGAAAACTTCATCCAGTATTCCTTCTTTCACCAGCGACTCATAAATATCTTTTAAGGAATACCACTGAGCGAAAGCTTTTTTTCTGTCAGTCCTGCCCAGATGACCTGTCATATGTACATTTTTTACATCAATGATGTCGAAAAACTCAGGACTTACCATGAGTATTCTGGTGGGTTCTACCCTTGAAGCCATAGCCTCAAGAGAAAAAGGGAAATTACCCGGGCGATATAGCTGACTGCTTGTTTGCATAGTAAACGTTTAGTAAATGAACGGAAAACCGGAAAGACAGGTTTTCCTAAACATTTTATAGAGCTAACGGGTAATTTTATTGACTTTTATATCTGCTGTATGAAAAAAATAATTTTTATCGTGGCCGGTTTGGGGATTTGTGCATCCTGCGGATGGGACAACAGGGATACAGAGCCGGGAAAGACCCGGAACGATAGTGTGGCTGATGTACAATACATACTTAATAATCCGGAGAAATTTGATGGTAAATGCTTCGACAGCACACAAATTAACCCCCAGGCCCGTTGTATAGAAGAGCTTGACCCGGTTTGCGGATGCAATGGCAAAACCTATAGCAATGAATGTCAGGCCAAGGCAGCGGGAGTATTGGAATACCGTCAGGGAAAATGTTCGGAACATCACTAAAGAATAGGTAAGTCAAACGAATAGCGCCAGAGCTGCTCTGTCCGTATGCTTGCAATTTAAGAAGACATGAAAACACAAATAGTCTTCACTGGCTGCCATGCTGCAATCTTTGAGCCTTAAGCTTTAAACTTTTTTCTTTTAACATGTATAGCAATATATGGTGAGAGCAGGCGCCTAAACCTATTTTTTCATTACAGTTCCGATATTTTCTGATTTTTTCATACCTTCCCCCTTCGTAAATTAAACTTGAAATACGTTGGAACCGGCGATTCAACTTAAAGGTGTTATAAAATCATTCGGAGACCTGCAGGCGGTAAAGGGGATCGATCTTCAGATCCGGCAGGGAGAGTACGTAGCTTTACTGGGACCCAACGGGGCCGGCAAGACGACTCTTATTGAAATGATTGAGGGTATACAGACCCCGGATCAGGGAGAGATTGTCCTGCTGGGTAAAACCTGGAAAAGAGATTCTGCGGCTTTGCATGCAGAGATAGGTTTGTCTCTTCAGGAGACAAAGTTTATCGACAAGCTCAGAGTGGGCGAGACTGCCCGTTTGTTTGCTTCATTTTACAAGCTTTCGGCTAAGCGGGTGGATGAAGTACTGGAGCTTGTCAATCTGACGGAAAAGAAAAATGCCTACGTCAGCAATCTTTCCGGTGGACAACGTCAGCGGCTTGCATTAGGTATAGCTCTCCTGAATAATCCCAGAATAATATTGCTGGATGAGCCTACAACCGGGCTTGACCCGACTTCGCGCCGGGAGATCTGGACTATTCTTCAGGAACTGAAGCAAAGAGGTACTACCATGATCCTGACCACGCACTATATGGAGGAAGCCCAGGTGCTTTGCGAACGGATACTGATCATGGACAGAGGCCGGTTTATTGCCGAAGGTTCCCTGAGTGAGCTGATAAGCCAATATGGAGAAGGAGATGTGATTGAGTTTTCCGTCAGGGAAAAAGAAGTGCCGGATATGAAGCAGCTGCCCGGGTTTAACAAGCTGGTGTGGAAGGATGAAGAGTGCAGGGGAATGATCTGGGTAGAGAATCTGGCGCTGGCTGTTCCTGCTTTTATGCGACAGATAGCTGACAGCCATCTGGAATTGCTGGAGCTTGAGTGTCGTAAAATGACACTGGATGATTTGTTTATTGCCCTTACCGGAAGAAATCTTTATGAATAATGCTATAATCGAACTGATAAAAGTTCATATGCGATCTTTTTTCAGAGAGCCGGGAGTTGTCTTCTGGGCCGTTCTTTTTCCTGTTCTGATGGCCTGGGTGCTGGGGCTGGCTTTTAGTGAAAAGAGTGGTGTCAAAGCTACGGTATATGTGGTGGGCCAGCTTGATAAAGATACCATTACCGAACGCAGATTCCGGATAGAGGGACTCCCATCTGCTACTGTTATTGACTTTAAATCGGCCAGTGAGGAAGAAGCGCTGCGTGCGATGAAAAAAGGTATCATCAGTCTTTATATTACCCGGGAGCAGGGGGGCTATGTATATCATTACGATCCCGTCAATAAGGAAGCTCTGAGCCATCACCTCTTACTTGAGCGGATTCTGGCCGGTAATGCCGGGAATATGCAGATGAGAGCTGTTACGGCCCCGGGCAATCGTTATATTGACTTCCTGATTCCCGGACTGATTGCATTGGGAATTATGAATTCATGTCTCTGGGGACTGGGGTACAATCTGATCGAGTTTCGTATGAAGAAGCTGCTTCGTCGTATGGTGGCTACCCCCATGCGCAAGACTGACTTCTTTGTTTCCCACGCGTTGTTCAGGATAGCGATCTGTTTTTTGGAGACACTCATATTGTTGTTTTTTGCATGGATTTCATTCGGACTGGTCATTCAGGGCTCATGGCTGGGTTTTCTGATGATGCTGCTTGCCGGTGTAATCTGTTTTAGCGGAATAGCGTTACTTGTCGCTTCGAGAACTCAGAACTCTCAGGTTGGCAACGGGCTGATTAATGCTGTTTTGCTTCCAATGACCATATTGTCGGGTATTTTCTTCAGCTATCATAACTTTCCCGAATGGGCACAGAAGGTGATACAGTATCTTCCGCTCACAGTGCTGGCAGATGCTTTCCGGGCTATTGTCAATGAGGGCGCCGGGGCAGGTAATACACTTTTCCCTGTTTTATTGCTTGTCTGTGTCGGGCTGGTATGCAGCATAGCCGGGCTGAAAAACTTTAAATGGTATTAAGAACCTGAATTATACCTTATCATGAAAGAAACAGGAGAATTATCATCATCGTTTTACTATTTTTTTAGGTATACTTGTTGTTTGAGCCGGACTGCCGCAGAAGGGATCGGACAGATCTGGTGATGTAATTATGATCGATTGTTAAACCTGGTGAATATGAATATAGCATCCGGAAAGTTGCTTCAGGAAATTGTGAGGAGGATTTGCGTATACAATGACCGCGAAAGGCAATCAATCGGAATGCTGTATCTGGAAGAGCGTTATAAGCTGAGCAGAACAGAGATTCTTACAGACAGAATCGTTGATTTTGATCCTGAAGATCTTAGGGGTTTTCTGGACCGTATTAACCGGTATGAACCTGTACAATACATCCTGGGAAAAACGTACTTTTATGGTTTGCCAGTTTGTGTAAATCCATCGGTGCTGATTCCAAGGCCTGAAACCGAGGAGCTGGTTCATCTGATACTCAGGGATCTTCAGGGGGCGGAAATGGCATCGGTACCGGCAATACTGGATATAGGTACAGGTTCCGGATGCATAGCGATTGCCCTGGCATCCAATCTTCCGCAGGCAAAGATCACTGCTTTTGATGTGTCGGAGAGTGCGCTTGAAGTAGCTGTGGCGAATGCTGTGCTCAATAATTGCAAAATTGATTTCCGCCTTCACGATATCAGCAAACATAGTTCGTTTGAAGGTATGTTTGATATAATGGTCAGCAATCCGCCGTACGTGGAGATATCGGAGCAGAGACAAATGCAGCATAATGTACTGGATTATGAGCCTGAGCTCGCTTTGTATGCTCCGGAATGTGATCCTTTGTTTTTTTACCGTAAAATTCTTGAATTCTCCGGGAAGCATCTTGTTCATCAGGGATTTGTCTATTTTGAAATCAATGAGCGTTTCGGTCAGGAAATGCAGAATTTGCTTCAGGAATATTCTTTTGATGAAATCCGGATACTGAAAGACCTGTCAGGCAGGGAGCGCTTTGCAAAAGGAAGAAAATGCGGATGATGATTGATGTGAAATTAGTACATACCAACGATAATGATAAAGAAGGTATATAAAAAGCTTGTTCCGTTCAGATACCGTATTGCCGCACTGAATATATCCAAAAAGCTGTATGGATATTTATTGTATGGCAAACAGGTTCATTGCGTATGTTGCGGGCGTTCGTTTAGAAAATTTCTTCCCAAAGGCAATGGGCTTGTAGTGCGGCTCAATGCAGAATGTCCCAATTGCGGCTCGCTGGAAAGAGGACGGTTGCTGTATACCTATCTGAAAAATGAAACCTCTGTTTTTGCGGCAGCACCATCTGTTCTGCATGTATCTCCGGAGAGCTTTCTCCGGAAACAATTTATAAAAAACCCGCATTATATCGACGTGGATATTGATCCGGACCTGGCAAGATATGTGGCGGATATCACATCAATACCTTACAATGATCAGTCGTTTGATTACGTAATATGTTCTCATGTACTGGGGCATATTAAAGATGAGAAAAAGGCGGTTGATGAATTGTTCAGGGTATTAAAAGTAAACGGGACTGCTTTTATACTTACTTTGATAGACAGGCAAGCCGATAAAACGCTGGAAGATGACTCTGTGGTTACTCCCCGGCAGCGTCTGGAATTGTATGGAGAAGCAGATCTGGAGCGCCTGCATGCCCTGGATTTTATCGACAGGCTTAAAAGACAGAATGTTGTCGTTGAAGTAATAGATTACAGAGAAAAATTTTCTTCCCGTGATCAGCAACAATTCTCTTTAGGTGATGGACAAAGAGAGCTTATTTATAAATGTACCAGACTGGTTTAGAACGGATGTGAAATGCGTATAATCATTCTAGTCGGACTCGGGAGCTTTTTGGGGGGAATATTCCGATATCTGCTTACCCAGTATGTTCAGACCCGCGTTTTATCCGAGTTTCCGCTGGGAACTTTGCTTGTGAATATCACCGGAAGTTTTTTGATTGGTATTGTATTCGGTCTGGCAGGTAAATTTTCTATAGGTCCGGAATGGCGATTTTTTCTGATGACAGGTGTTATTGGCGGATTTACCACATTTTCATCGTATTCTCTTGAGATTGTAAATCTGATGCGTGGCAATCAGCCTGCTTTGGCTATGCTGTATCTGACAGGCAGCATTTTGCTGTCGGTCCCTTTTACTTTTCTGGGCTTGTTCCTGAGCAGGTGAGGGTACAGCTTCTCTTGTACGTAATTGCAGCTGCCAACGAGGCCTGATTCTGCCGGAATCCTCTATCCGAGTATCTCCGGGCATAAGAAATAGTAGTTATGTACTTAATCCGGTAATTTATTGCAGAAAGATCGTTGCAGAGGCTGAGGGAATTTCAGCTTTTTTGGGCTTTTGTTGTCTGAGATTCCCGAAGACAAAACAGATGCTCTGGAAAAGCAGCAGCCGAAGTGCTCTTTGCTGTGTCTGTTGTGATTGGCAAGAATGCTTGTTATCTGCCAGCCAATGCCTGATTTCTATTGGTTGTTTCCACCCGTTATGCTTATAATATGTTTTCTTTGTTCTGAATATCAGTGCTCAGCCTTGTATTATGTCGGGAAGTATGCAGAAGGGAAGGTTTTTATGGTGTTTAAACATTTTTTTTTTGACAAGACTCAAACAATTGCCATAAAGGCTTGTTTCTTTAGCACTGTCGATGATCTTAAAGGATCGGTAGTGCTTAATCATTAAGGTAAACGAGCTATGAAAAATACATTTCTATTTGCCATCACTATTGGTATATGTCTGAGTGCCTGTAAAAATGAGAAGGAGGAGGATAATGTCGGCCCGGTAACTCCGCAGGGAGTATGTGCTACCGATGCGGTGTCCTATTCTGCTACAATACAGCCTATACTGGCAAACAACTGTCTTAGCTGCCATGACGCCGGAATGGCAAGCGGCAATGTAGATCTGAGTACCCATGATAAAGTGGCTGCGGTGGCAAGGCGGGGAGCTTTGTACGGATCGGTAGCCCATCAGGGAGGATATGTGCCTATGCCGTACAACGGAAAGAAGCTTTCCGATTGTGATATAGCAAAAATCAAAGCGTGGATTGACGCAGGAACTCCCAACAATTAATTGCATACTATGAAAAAAGCGTTTCTGGTCTTCCTGGTAAGTTTGCTGATGTGTCCGGCCCTGACAGCCCAGACTACTACGTATAAATGCAGCAAAGGAACTGCGGGCTTTTTTTCAAAAGCGCCTCTGGAAAATATTGAGGCGGCTTCTGATAAGATTACTTCACTGCTGAATACCGGGACCGGAGAAGTGGCTGTGCTGATTCCTGTCAAGTCCTTTAAATTCGAAAACGGACTTATGCAGGAGCATTTCAATGAGAACTATATGGAGTCAGATAAGTATCCCAATGCATCTTTTAAGGGCAAGCTGCTGGACTCTTGTGTGGTGCAGCAGGGGACAGCCCAGCGTATGGATGTGGAAGGAGAGCTGACTATTCATGGCGTTACTGTTAAAAGAGTTATTCCTGTGCAGATCAAATACAATAGTGACGGTTCTCTCCAGGTTGCTTCTGCTTTTGTAGTGGCTCTGGCCGATCATCAGATTACGATTCCCAAGCTTATGTATAAAAATATCGCAGAGAAAGTAGATGTCACACTCGATCTGATTTTTAGTCCAAAAAAATGAAACAATTCAATATAATCTCCATTATCGGTTTATGGATTTTAGTCCCCCTGACGATACATGCGCAGGGGGATTTATTGTCTGAGCTGGAAGAGGATGCGGCTGCTGAAGCTGTGTCAGATATTACAATGGCTACCTTCAAGTCGACCCGGATAATCAATACGCAGTCTGTAGAGCTTATTCCTGCCAGTCATCTTGATTTCAGAATTTCGCACCGGTTTGGACAGATCAATTCCGGAGCATACAACTTCTGGGGACTTGACCAGGCTACTATACGTCTCGGACTGGAATATGGCCTCTGGGACCGGATCAATATTGGTGTGGGACGAAGCTCTTTCCAGAAGGTGTATGATGGCTATTTCAAATTAAAGATACTCAGACAACAAACGGGGGCCAGAACAATTCCTGTTTCTCTCGTCTGGTTTTCCAATATGTCGCTTACTACACTAAAAACGGGCAATCAGTATATTGAAGATCATTTTTATACGCGTCTGGCGTATGCGCATCAGCTGCTGATTGCGCGGAAATTCAGTCAGGGACTTTCCTTGCAGGTGGCCCCGGTCCTGGTGCATTATAATTACGTCTCAGCTGACAGGGAAAATAATTTATATGCCGTGGCTTTTGGGGGAAGAGCAAAGGTATCAAAAAGAATTTCGGTCAATCTTGATTATATCTACCGTATTGACCCGATCCGGGACAACGGGTATTACAATTCTTTGTCAGTAGGAATTGATATAGAGACCGGCGGACATGTCTTTCAGCTGCATGCCACCAATTCGCAGGGAATGATCGAAGAATATTTTGTAGGACAGACTACCGGTCGCTGGCAAGACGGTGATATATACTTTGGCTTTAATATCTCACGTCAGTTTAGCTTTGCAGGTAAGCGTACACGCCGTGGATAAAATGCTGTCTGAGAAAAAAGAAAGCTGTCCCCTTGAAAGGAGCAGCTTTCTGCTTAAAAAATATGAAAAGAGTTTTTGATTATTTTGCTTAGAACGAATAACCTACAGATAGTTTGTAGTAAGAAGGCTGATCCCAGCCGCTTTTTGCAATCTGAGCGTCTGATCTCAAGTCAAAGCCACCTGTGAATCTTGCATAAGCGCCACCTTTGGGGTTAGCAAACTGAAGGTATGGACCAAGCGCTACGTAGTAATCGTAAGCAGCATCAGAGCCATGTCCCTTTCCACCTGTAAATCTGAGCTGTTCGAAGTGAAGTCCGGCAGATACAAAACCGTTGCCAAACTTATATCCACCATTGATCCAGTAATGCAGATAGTTGTTGGTAGTCGGGTTGCCATGATCAATACCGGTATAGAAACCTCCGTACAATTCACCCTCGATGTTATCCAGATCAAGACCCACCGTCAGGTTAGGTACAAAACCTTCAGCGAGAGCCGGAGTGCCAAGACCTGAAGTCAGGCTCCCGTTTAGCAAACCGATCTGAGGATTGATATCAAGACCTTCTACTGGAGTAAAGTTAACCCCGACACCGAATTCTGTCCAGTTGCCCCAGGCTCCGCCGGTTCCACCAGACCAAAGTATTCCATAAAACGTAAAGGCGGTTTTTTCAGAAAAGGAATAAGAACCGGCAAAGAACGGATAAAAACCGAAGAAGATATCCGAGTTCAAGGAAACATCCAGTGAGAATGGGTTCTCTTCTTTCTCTTCCTGGGCATAAGCGGCATTAGAGCATAGCAATACCACGCACATAAACGCTGACAATAGTTGAGTGGTTAGTTTTCTCATGGTTTTTAGTTTTTGGTAAATAATTAATAAAATGGTTAAATGGTTAGTGAGATATGTGACTTTGTAAAATCATATATTTCATGTTTCAATTATATTACAAATATTGGTTAAATGCAAAATGTTTTTCTTTATTATTTTTATTTTTTGTGTGTTTATATGGGTTTTATTTAGTTTTTAATATTTTTTGTTATATAAATATTTCTATTTCTTATTTTATGTGTATTTAAAAAATGCAATTTATAATCATTTGGTGTCTGATAGATTTTTATGAGTAAAATGGTATTTTTTAAAGTGTTTGCATAGTGTTTGCCTGTCTGTGATGTATTGGTAAAATTATATTGAGTTGAAATTTAAGCTTAGTTTTTTAATTTTTTATACTTTTTTAAAAAATGTGGTTAAATTTTTATGTCAAATTTATAAAAACTATAACTATAGTGTGTTTTTTAGTTTAAAAATAATGTTGTTTTTTGATTTGTGTAAAATGTTGGCCCGGGTGCTTGTGCCGGTATCTCAGAATTTATACACTTGTAGGGCTGGTTTACTGCTTCGGTATGGCACATAGTAAGAAATGATAGCCGGAGGAAGATACATACTGCAGTGAAACAACAGTTGCGAAAAAAGCAGCTTGCTTACTGTATACTTTTCTCCCGGGGAATATTGTGGTTTCCGGTTCCGGTATTTTGTATAGCTAATCAGATTGCCTGATCAGATAATATATGCAGGCGGCCTGAGATATCCGCAGCGTATGAAATGCAGGCCAGAAGGATGTGGATCAATGAATAGCTGAAAGCTCCCATTGTCTGTGTATTATTACCTGTTTTCCGGCTTTAAGTATAAAGTGCTGACTATAGATTGCTGATCATTTAGATCAGGAGTAGCAGAGATGCTCGCCGGTTGGTGAAATGGAGAGGGGCTGCTGCCTGATGTTGACAGGAGCATGTCAACGGCTTGTATGGCAGGTGATTTATTCAATTGAGATCCGGGATGCCTGAAAACCGGCCGGTATGGTTGCATAAGCAGCAGGAGGGAAGAATAGCAGCTTCCCTCCCTGCTTTGCCAATAGAAATAAAAGTGTACTTTTAATTTTTCAGATAAAACTCTCCGGACAAGGGGCCTGTTTTTATTTCGAAACCGCCTTCTTCTGTGATCCATTTGTTTTCAGCTCCGACAAAGCTCAGATCATTTCGGGTAATGTGAAATTCCCTGGTTGTCGTTTCCCCCGGAGCAAGCTCTGTTTTTTCGAATCTTTTCAGGCGTTTTACAGGCGGGGTAATGCTGGCATACTGATCCCGTATGTATACTTCGATTACCTCTTTGCCTTTCACCTTGCCGGTATTGGCGACTGTGACTTTTATATGCAATGTGTCATTTCCGGTAAGGGTATCGTGTGAAACAGACAGATTGCTGTATTCAAAGGTTGTATATGACAAGCCGTGCCCAAACGGATATTGAGGATTAAACTCATAGCGGTATTCATATTCGGGCTTCACTATCTCAACAGCTTCATCCAGCAATTTATGATCGTAGGTAAGCAGAGCGCCATTATATCTCGGGTAGGTAAAAGGCAGCTTTCCGGAAGGATTGGTCTTTCCCGCAAGGATCTCTGCAATGGCATTGGCGCCTTCAGAGCCGGACCAGTATGTCAGCAGGATTGCTTCGCAGTATTTTTCGATTTCATTGAGTATTCTGGGTCTTCCTTCGGTCAGAATCAATACGACCGGCTTGCCGGTCTGATGTAGTTCCCTGATCAGTGCTACCTGTCCGGGGTCAAAATCCAGCGAATTAATATTGCCCGGGGTTTCGGCATATGCCTGCTCGCCGGCACAAACAAGGATTACATCACTGTTTTGTGCCTGTTTTCTGAGCTCTGCACTGTTCCAGCTCAGCTTGTCAAATCCTCCGCAATCCAGAAAATTTACCTTAAACTCAGGTGCTAACGAACGTACTATGGTGGAGGAATTTTCCGGATACAATTGCTCGTTGTCTCCCTGCCAGCTGTATGACCAGGCCCCGTGCAGGGCGGCTGCCGAATTGGCGGAAGGACCGGTAAGCAGCACCCGGGCAGTGTTTTTCAGAGGAAGCAGCTCATTGTTGTTCTTGAGCAGGGTAATGGATTCTCTGGCAGCTTGCAGCGCAGCTTCCTTATATTCCGGTTTGCCGAAATTTTCAATGGCCTCTTTTTCGATATATGGGTTTTCAAACAGCCCCAGCTTCTTTTTGAGCAGCAGTATCCTTTTTACCGACGCATTGATCCGGTCCTCAGAAATTCTTTTTTCCCTGACAAGCTCTATCAGGTCATTGTAGAATGAAAGATCAAACGGAACGATGCACATATCGATGCCGGCATTGACGGCCAGGTATACGGCTTCTTTGTGTGAAGCTGCTACCCGGTGTCTTTCATGCAGCTTTACTATATCCAGCCAGTCGGTAATGATAATTCCTTCAAAATTCAGCTCTTTTCTCAGTATATCGGTCAGCAGGTAGCGGGATGCGTGTACAGGTACACCATTGACTTCGCCTGAGTTTACCATAAGGGTCTGAGAACCGGCCTGTACAGCAGCCGTAAACGGTGGCAGGAAATATTCGCGCATCATTCCTTCAGGAATATAGGCCGGCGCCCGGTCCTTTCCGTTCTGAGGCACTGAATATCCCAGAAAATGCTTCATACAGGAGGCCACAGAGGCCGGAGATGAGAGATCGGAACCTTCATAGCCACGGATAGAGGCCAGTCCCAGCTCGGTGACCAGATACACATCTTCTCCGAAGGTTTCTCCGAATCTCGACCATTGCTGGTTACGCCCCACATCCAGTACCGGAGAGAAATTGTACCGGATACCGGCAGCTCTGGTTTCCTGAGCAGTGATGGCAGCGCATTGGGCAACCAGCTCCGGATTTCTGGTAGCGCCCAGACCAAGATTGTGAGGAAACAGGGTGGCGCCGTAGATATAGTTTGCTCCATGTACTGCATCGATGCAATACAGAAACGGGATCTTGTGCCTGGTCTGCTCCAGGGCCATTTTCTGCAGCCGGTTTATCAGATCATGCCATTCATTCAGATGATATGCCTGACTGATTACATTCTGAATGGACCCGATATGATGATTTACAATGATATCATATGCTTTGGCCGAATCCAGGATGATTTTATGCTCTTTTTCCTCTGCAATAGTTGCAAGGGTAAGATTGGTCATTTGCCCGACCTTTTCTTCCAGGCTCATGGAAGCAATAAGATCGTCTATCTGACTGTCACCGGTGTGTCCGGGGGCTTTGTCGGATGTATTGGTACAGGCTCCCAGTACCGCAAGGCAAATAAGTATGGTAAAAGAAATCTTTGAGATCATTATTAGTGACTTGATATTAATGGTAAAAATGAATACAACACCCTGAAATCTGTACAGACTTCAGGTATTGTACATAGAAAATAGTAGTTAAGACCAGAAGCCCTGTTTTGTGCAGAGAGCAGGTGAGGCACTGTTGATGCTTTTTAGTATATTCCTTAAAGCATTAAACTTTACCTTTATCCTTCAAAAGTCCCTCTTGCCCCAAGGCTATTCCGGAGCAGTTATTGCGACCATGAAGTAGGTACTCTGTCCCAGCGGTGGCCCCGCAATGTACTGATCAGCTCGCCGGACAATCCTTTGCCATCGCTTGCGGCAGTATTTGCCAGCACATTTCGCTCTTTTCTCATACCCGGGATGGTGGTAGCAACCGACGGATTGGAAAGAATAAACCGGAGCGCCATTTCGGCCATTGTCATTCCGGCAGGCACTACAGGTCTCAGCCGGTCGGCTCTTTCGGCGCTCGGAATCAGGTTTTCAGGTACAAAATAGGATGCTCTCCAGTCGTCTTCCGGAAACACGGTGTCTTTGGTGATAGCGCCGGTCAGGGTACCTTCATCAAAGGGTACGCGGGCTATTACGGCAATATCAAGCTCATCGCACACAGGGAAGAGTGTATCTTCCGGAGCCTGGTCAAAAATATTGTAGATCACCTGTACGGTATCAATGAGTCCGGTTCTTAAGGTTTTTATACAGTTTTCAGGTTCCCAGCGGTTGACACTGATTCCGAAGGCTTCTACTTTTCCTTCCTGCTTTAGCTTTTCAACGGCTTTCTGCCACTCTTCAAGGCCTGCCCAGGCATCTTCCCAGACATGAAACTGCATAAGGTCGATTTTTTCGACGCCGATATTTTTCAGGCTTTTTTCTGTATAGTCAATGATATAGTCTGCGGGAAAAACCTCTCCGAGCGTAAAATGACTTTTGGAAGGCCACTGCCGGTTTTTGGGCGGAATTTTGGATGCAGCGTATAGTTTTGCATCCGTACGACTTTTCAGTATCCTGCCCAGGATCTTTTCGCTGTGCCCGTCTCCGTACGCGTAGGCTGTGTCAAAGAAATTTACGCCCCGGTCAATGGCCAGATGCAGTGATTTTTCTGATTCCGTATCGTCGGAACCTTCCCAGCCGGCCATTCCCCACATGCCATAGCCGATTTCGCTGACCTGCCAGTTTAATCTGCCAAATTTTCTGTATTTCATTTTAATTAATAAGGGTTATAATTTAGGTTATATTTACTCTGTCAAAAGTAATGGAATAGTCGGAGTTTAAAAAGCAGGAAAATACGATATCCGAAAAACCGGCTTTTCAGTATTCCATATCCCAGATTGTTGCCTTGCTGCTTTTGCACTGAGGATACAATACATGCTTTGCCGGGAGCCACAAAGTGGAAAAAAGTATGCTGCTTTTATAGCAGGAAATGCTTTCCCCGCGAGCGGCTCTTGCCGGGTTAGCGATGTTCTTGGAATAACAAAAAAGTATTTTTAGCGGGGTCTTCTAAAGTGATATTCTTTCCTGGCGGATATTCGAAAACGTTATCATTCAGCAATGCCCCCTTTGAGTTAATGAGCGCTTTCTTTAATTTTTGAAAGACAAGCTCGCAATCGTCCACTTCAAGACTAAACAGGGGAATATTATTGGTATTTGTCACGCCTTCCACAAGTAGTAAAAGAAAGCTTGTATTGGCCTTATACACCAGACATATATTACCCATCCCGTAATCCTGATAAAAGTCGAACATGCCTAAATCATTGCAATAGAACTGCTCTGCTTCTCTGGTTGAAGAAACTCTCAACTCAATCTGAACTTTTTTCATGCCACAGTTTAAGTTAATAATTTTTCGTTACTTTTAAACTGTCTGATTTTTGGGGACGCTTACAAAATAGAATTTATGAGGGACGATTTGATACATTTGGTGCCTATTGCCTGTTCCATCTTATTTGATCATATTCCTTTATTATTTTATTGAGTCTTTTTAAGGTTGTTTCTGTATGCTCAGCGTTAAATAATGTGATCAGATCATTTAGGTTATTCTGAATAAAATCAGGATATATGACGGGAGTAATGTCAGAAAAATCAATATTCGGATCAAGTAGTTTAATCAGATAAAAGCAATCACAATACTTGCTATATTTCCCATATTTTTTGCTATTCAAAATGTGCTTACTTGCGACAGCAACCGATAGCTTTCCTTTTTCCAATGTAAAGCAAAATATTAAATCCGCCGAGCCTCCTGTCAGGCATGCTTGTGAATACAAGTTGCCTCTTTCTATTACATCTTCAATTGCGAAGTTTCGTTCGATCAGAAAGGAATATTCGTTTTTTACATAATCTATAATTCTAGGCACTTCTGGGTGATTAAGTTATAAACATGCTTTTCTTAGAGGCTACTGATTTGCCCATCATTCAGACTCTTTCTCGCACCTCTATTTATTAAATCGTTGAACTGACAGTGATCTATGATTTGCTCAATTCGATTACGCACCTTGATTTCCGTTTGTGATAACATTTTAATACAAAATTAGCTGTCATGAAAAAGACGGATTTTGATTCCACCATCCCTACTTAGGGTTTTTATTCGTTCAATTATTTTATCTTTTATCACCTGATCTTTTACTAAATTTTCCTGATCGTCTGTGACGCTATCAATATATACTGCAATGTCATATTCATTGCTTACAACCATTTCACTATCTATAAAATAATTTTTCCCGGATTCATCGGTATAGTCCATTCCGGCTCTTCCGGTAATTTTAAGGTAATCTCCTTTATTCCCTTTTATTAAAGGCATCTTACTGAAGGTTTATTTATGTCCACCTGCCTAATGATGAATTGTTGCAGAACAATTCAATTTCCTCCTTATTAATATAGTTTTTATCTTCGAGTTCATCTAGTATACCTTCTGCTATTTTCATATCTTCGGCACATCCACTTGTTTTTGCCAGAAAAAGAATACTTTCTTTTATAAGATCTTTTTGTTTTTTGGGAGGTAGTGTTGCATCATCAGTGATTTCAATAATCAAATCAAATAGTTGGTATTTGATTTTTTTATTTTCGTTAAACTCCGCAATCTTATCTGGGAAGGATTTTTTTATAAATTGATCCCATTCGATTGCCAATAATTGCATTTGCTTAATATATTCTTTCATAATCTAATTGCAACCTTTAACAATTTTATAAGCTTCAGATGGTATTTCTCCTTGGATAAGAACTTCAGCATCTTTTGTAGCATATCTAAAAAGCGGGATCTTTGAGTTGGCTAACTATTTTAGGATCAATTCATTATGAAGCATCAAAGACTTTATCCGCAGCAATTTTATCCGTATCAATTTCGATGATTGTGCTTTTTGCATTTTGCCTCGTCGAGGGTTGGGTCTGGCATAAAATTCAGCAGTTCTGGGTTGCTGTGTAGTAATATACCTAACCGAGTGAGGGATATGGAACCTGTTGTAGTAGAAGTCTGTTTCTGTATCGTACCGATTTATCTGAACTGTGAAGATGTACTCTTATTTAATTGATGTATTCCTTTATTACTTCATCATATTGAATGCCACAGTTATTTATAAAAATTTCAATGTTATTCAATATACTGGCTTCGTTATTAATTAAAAGAATCTCTTCAAAGATGGTACCATCTGAAGCATAAAATTCACCTTTTACTTCTAGCGATTCTTCATTATGCATTTTATATGAGATCTCTATGTCTATGAGATCTATGTCCCTTTCATTCAAAAACGTTTCTTTTAATAGAATCTCCAGATATTTGGTATATCTATAAACTTTTCCATGATTATCTTTATCATATTGATTTATAATATCAATCTTTTTAATTTCTTCTCTATCCTTTAATTTTTCTTTTTGAAACTGAAAAAGTTTATCTATAGTTATTGTTAGTTTTTCCATAAAAGTAAAATTATTGACATGTGACTTTTGCATCTTGAAGAGCTTTGTGTATATTTATGTGTAGTGCTTGATTCTCTGTAGTCTGCCCATTCTTTTGATTTGATAAAATCAGGATCATCTTTAGGCCTTATAGAAACATGACTTCCATGATCGTTTATTGCTTCTAAACCTGTTCCTTCTAATTTAGCAATGTCAATGATCTGGTATTTTCCTTTTGTTGGTTTTTCTAAAGATGTGGATAATCCGGAAGTCGTATCCTTTCCAGGGCGTGGAGTCATATTTGCATCTGTTCCGGATCCTGATCTATAAACATAACCTTCTGTAAGAATTTCCTCTAATCCAAAAACATCAATAAATCCGTTTGAATTACTTACGTAAGCATAAAAACTAGGCTTATTTCCTTTTAAATCAATAGGATCCTGACTAATATATGCTGCCTCTTCCGGTGCGTAATACCGAAACCTTTCCACATCGTGGTATTGTCCCTGAAAACGGAAAGGGATAATGTCTTTGCTATTGGCTTAAAAAGAGGGTTTTGTAAAGAAATTTTATTGAATGTGTGGTTTTGTCACACATTTTTATTTCGCTTTTGAAGCGGAAAAGAGATTAATCATTGGGTTATAATATATGTGGTGTTTCTTTGGAATATTAAAGATTTTAGTTCAATTTCAAATCTCCATTCTTTACCAAAAAAATCAATTTGGTAATAATCGTTGCTTTCTTTAATAATATATTGACAAGATTCTTCATTGTTCTTTTGCCAATCCAATACATTCAACTTATTTATCATTGTTCCTAATAGCTCAATAGTAATAACATTATAGTCTTTACCCCATATTCCCCATTTTGAAACAGTTATATTTGGTCGTTGTTTGCAGTGCAATACGATACTTATTCTATCAAAACTGCTAAGCTCAATTTGACCTATAAAAAAGTCACTTAAGCCATCAGGATATAATTGTTTGAGAAATTGATTACGAGATATTATTTCGATTAAGTTCATATCAATATATTGTTTAAGGGAAATTATAATGTCCATGAGTACCGGAAACACTTCCAGTTTTCGGGTTACTACTGGGGCGAACATTAAAGTGTGGCTCTGCTCCATGGTCTACTGTGGTTTTGGTATGACTAAGACTATGTTCTTGTATTATTATTGATTCTCCTTTATTATTTGTAAAGTGATATTCTCTTACTTGAACAGGAAGTCCATTTTCTCCCAAAACCTTATTTCCGTAGCCGTCATCCAAATCAACTTTACCTATTTTTGAAGGATGTTGACTTATTGGGATTCCTGCATCCCGTTTTGCTTGTCTAAACGCATCTCTTCGACTTGTACCATTGTATGAAGTTTTTTTTGTTTTTGACTTTACAATCTAATCCGAACAGGTCTATTTCGGAATTTGTATCATACACATATCCGTAGAGTGTAGGATTATTTCCCGCTAACCTTATCGGATCCTGACTAATATATACAGCCTCTTCCGGTGCGTAATACCGAAACCTGTTGTAATACAGTCCGGTTTCCACATCGTGGTATTGTCCCTGAAAACGGAAAGGGATAAAGCCTTCACCACCAGTACAGCTTTTCACTTCTCCGTAGGCTGCCAGTTCACAAGCCCAGACCTTTT
>JAEVZS010000028.1 GCA_023392125.1 Bacteroidota bacterium | reverse complement strand
AAAACAAGGCGATCGCACGGCCGTATCGTCGTATAGATGCTAACATGCCTGACTATATTTTAAGGTTGGGTAAGTTCTTTATATCATCGCCGGTAAGACGCAATACCGCGTCTTCCAGCCCCGTTTTTTCTCCTCTGAAGCGCAGCTCGATCCAGTCCCGGAACGAGGATGCAGGTACCAGCACCAGCATTTTGCCTGGCTGATTGAGAAGCACCGGAGGAAATACTTCCACAATTGTATTGTATACCACACCGGAACCTGTCTCTGCCAGCAGAGACTCACGAATCCCGGCCGCCAGCCGCTCCCTGTCTCCGGATGCTTTATTGACACTGATTTTCTTGTCGAGCCAGGACAGCTCAAAGTACAGATACCCGTTTTTTGACTCCTGTTCAGGGAGCGTTTCGCCGGCCATGGCCGCCTCCAGTACCTGCGGTCTGTACAGCAGAGACACCTTAAGATCCTGATTCTCGGATTCGGTATACGTCATACCTGACTGGTCATACAGCCAGGCCATATATTCATTGATTGTAAGACTGTCCGGCACGGATGCTTTTTCTGCGACATATGCTCCGGGTAAAACCATTGCTGCCGGCTGCTCATATGGTCTGTTATCCGATACAGACTTACGTTTCTGATCAGGATCTTCAGCACCACATCCGGTCATATAGCCTATAAAAAGCACATACAGTATGGATCGTATGTATATATGGATAAAACAGGGCATATCTATCCCGCACATATTAATTATTGTTTATAAAACACAGCTTTGATGTGTTTCTTACTAAAACATACAATTACATGAAATACAAAAGGTACGATTAATATGTATTCTTACAAATGCAGATGCAATCAAAAAATACGAAGATTAAGCCTGTAGCGGCTGACAAAAATTAACAGGTCAAAACTAAATAATTAATTATTTATTCAAAATATGGATTATCCACAATTAAAAATCAAGCCGTGATTAATTGACATAAAATCATCAATTAATACATATGTAAATAACACATTTCAGATAAAAAATTGCACAGTAAATATACATATGTCCGGCTGGTCAACCTTTCTTCGAAATATAACCACGAAAATATTCATGTAATATTTTTACACATTTTAAATAATAATAGCATATAATTTCGGGTACTCACTTCACTATGCATTGACTGGCATTTTTCTTTAATCATTCAAAGAAAGCGGTTTAAAACCCGAAGCTCAAAAATATCGATGCAACAGCCGGCAGGAACTGAGTTTGTCGAAGCCCGAAACACTCTGTTGGAAAGAAGCAAAAAGATGAATGTTTATCGCACGGCGGTTAGTGAAGCTTATCCTGTAAAATTTATGTATTTTTACAGAACGCAATGAGAGCAAAGAATTCCTTCTTCCGGTTTAAGCAGTTTGCCATACAGCAGGCACAGTCCGCCATGAAAGTGTGCACTGACTCCTGCCTGCTGGGTGCAACGGCCAGTCCTCCCCTGCACGGCTCCATACTGGATATCGGTACAGGTACAGGCCTGCTCTCCCTTATGCTGGCACAAAAAACAGATACAGCAACTATTACGGCTATAGAGATAGACGCCGGAGCCTCGCAGGAAGCCGGAGCTAATTTTTCCGGATCTCCCTGGTCCGGGCGATTGCAGGTCCTGCATACCTCATTTCAGGATTATGTCACAACATGCAACGCGCGTTTTGATTTTATTATCAGCAATCCGCCGTTTTTTGAGGATAATCTTCTCTCGGGCAATCACCATAAGGACCTGGCATTGCATAGTACCGCGCTCTCCCTGGCAGAGCTTGCGTCAGGAGTAGCTGCGCTGCTGTCATCCCATGGCTGCTTTACCTATATGCTGCCCGTATATGAATCTTCCGTACTGCTCGGACATCTGGAACAATACGGTATTTTTGCCCACCGGATCGATACGGTATTTCACAGGGAAGGCAACAAACCGCTGCGGGACATAGTCCACTGCGGCTTTTCAAACAAAGAAGCAAAGCAGGACTCGATCATCATCAGGGATTCGCAAAATCAGTATACTGAGAAATTCAGGGAATTGCTGGCGCCCTATTATCTGATTTTCTGAGGATATCGCCTTCGGGAACCTCAGCCGCCAATGGCCAGCCTCCGGGCTACTCTGTCCGTTCTTCAAAGCGTATACCCAGTGTTTCCAGCTCCTGCAGAATCGGCTCATACAGTTCTCCGGCTACGGGGATCTGCACTCCTCTCAATGACAGCTTTCCTTCCAGCAGCAGACGACAGGCTATAGCCAGCGGCAAACCCACCGTACGGGACATAGCAGAGTGCCGGTCATCGCCGCAGACTACCAGGGAACTATGCTTTGTATAGGCGGATTCTCCGTTTTCTACCCCAAACTGATGCTGCATGACAATCATATCTCTGTCTCCCGGTTCTGTTTTCCATACCTCTTCAAACAATGCCTGAAGGAGCACGGCCGGAGTAGCCGAGGGCACACCTGTTTTATGATCCGAAAACAGTCCGCTTTCATCAATCAGACGCATGACTTCCGGTTTATCCTCCAGCTGCAGACAACGGATAAAGCGCTCTCTGACGGTTCCTTTGCCTTCCGGCAGAAAAGCTTCGGCAAATTCTGCCCAGGTAAGCTCTTCGGAGTCGTTGAGCGTAAAAGCATCGCTGGTCATCCCCAATTGGACAAAACAGTTCCAGGCTTCACAAAAAGGTGCTTTCCGCAGTGTGCCCCTGATAAAGGTATCAATCGTATCCAGTCCGTAGAGCGTCGGATAATGCAGTGAATCCCTGTTCATATAACCTTCGAACATACCATGTCCTTCCACATTGACCCCTACGGTATTGCCAAACAGGCGATGATAGGGAAGATACTTGACCCGTCCGTTTTCCAGCCAGGTGGCCGTGCCCTGACCGGCCAGAATGACATTGCGGGGATTCCAGGTAATTTTATAGTGCCAGCTGTTGGTATCAGACCCGGGCGATACCAGCCCACCTGTATAGGACCGGAAGGCTCTGAGCTTTTCTCCTTTCTGCCGGATAGCATCGATCTCTTTCATCGCGGACATATGATCGATACCGGGATCCAGACCGGTTTCCATTAAAAAAAGTAAATCTTTTTCCCTGGCTTCCGCATCCATCGCTCTGATCTCTTCCGACACATAGGACGCCGTCATAAAATGCTTTTTCTGAACAAGGCAGCTTCCGGCAATTTCTGCGTGCATAAAGGGGGGAAGCATAGAAATAACCACATCCGCCTCTCCTACCAGCCTGTTTCTTTTCTGTGCGTCATTCAGATCAAATTCGGCAATTTCTACCCGGCTGTTGCCTCTGAGCCAACCCAGCCCGGAACCAGCCACTTTGTCTGCAATGGTAATATGCCAGTCCGACTGAGCAGCCTGTGCAGTCAGATAATCAATAAGAGCTGCAGACGAGCGCCCTGCACCAAAAATCACAATTTTTTTCACTCCCTGTCAGTTTTTGTTCTCTGAATGTAATACAAATTCATGTAAATTTGTTCTATATAGCATGATACGGAAAAACACTATTCAGATACAAAAAACAGCCAGGTATTTTACACTCGGTGAGCCGGGCGAAGCAATACGGAATGTCTGGATTGTATGCCACGGATACGGACAGCTGGCCGAATATTTTATCCGGAAATTTGAAATTATTTCTGACAGTGAGACGCTTATCATCGCTCCCGAAGCCCTGCACCGCTTTTACCTTCAGGGATTCAGCGGGCGTACCGGAGCCTCCTGGATGACCAAAACAGATCGGGAGGACGATATCAGCGATTATAGCAACTTTCTGACTTCTCTCTATACGCAGCTCGGACAGCAGATCGACTGGCGCTCCGTAAAGCTGAACGTGCTGGGCTTCTCCCAGGGAGTAGCCACGGTATGCCGCTGGCTGGCCGGGAGTGATATACCGGTATCCCGGATCATACTCTGGGCAGGTGTATTTCCACCGGATCTCAACCATGACTTTGAGTTCAGCATACGCCGGTTTCTGACCAAAGACATCACTATTGTATATGGCAGACAGGATCCTTTTCTGAAAGAAGAACATATGGTGCGCATGGAGGAAATGAAGCTTCTCAAACCAGACCTCAGAGTAATTACCTTTGAGGGCGTACATGATATAGATCCGATCACACTGAAAAATATCTGCGATGGCAAGCTCATTGGATGAAGCGCTGGAATATGATTTCTTTCAGGAAGAAATGGAAAAGCTGCTTCGCCGCTATTGCAGGGAGCACGATTGCTCATCGCTTGATGAACATATTCTGCATGTATTTATAGAATTTGCCTCATTCAACCGCTTTGTCGAAAACAGGGAAGCCCTCAGCTCTGCCCTGCTGGATGAGTTTACTGTATGGCTGCACGGATATAATCCGCAGTTACCGGCCGAAACCGCAAACCTGGTTGCCGCCGGCTTTGTTTCCTATGTCAGATCTTCTTAACAACCGATATAATCATGAAATATACAGCTCTTTTGGCCACGTTGCTTTTTATTCTTTTTGCACTGGTTCAGATCAATGATCCCGATCCGTATATATGGATTCCGTTTTATCTTGTGCCGGCAGCAATAAGCTTTATGGTTTCCCGCGGTCGCTATCCGTTTTTTCTGATCATTCCGCTGGCCCTGCTCTATCTGGGCTTTTCACTGTATACCTTTCCGCCTTCCCTGACCCGGTGGATCAGCGATGAGCTCAGCAATCAGTCCATGTCCATGAAAACCATGTCCATGGAAGAAGCTCGTGAAAGTCTGGGCTCTATGATATGCTTTCTGTTTCTTGCCATCTATTCGGTCTACTTCTATGTCACTAAAAAAATAAGAATCAGCCAATAAGCCAGACTCTGTACCGTTTATCAGAAAGCTTAGTTGACTAATTACTTTATAATACATACATTTGACCGACTGACCCGATGAATAATGCTTTCTAAAAAAGCCAAATACGCTATTAACGCGCTGGTAAATCTGGCAAGAAAATACGATCAGGGCCCTATCCTGATCAGCGCAATTGCGGAAGAGGAGAAAATCCCGAAAAAATTTCTTGAAGCGATCCTTCTGGACCTGCGCAACGCCGGTATCCTGAACAGCAAAAAAGGCAAAGGCGGCGGCTATTACCTGATCAAACCACCCGGCGAGGTAAACCTCGCCACCATAGTGCGGCTGTTTGACGGAGCGATAGCGCTGCTGCCCTGCGTAAGCTACAAATACTATGAACGCTGCGATGAATGTAAAGACGAAGAATCCTGTGGTATCCGAAACGTCTTTATGGAAGTAAAAGAAGAAACAGTAAATCTTCTGAAGAAAAATACGCTGGCAGATATTGTTTCATTTGAACAGTCCAGGGAATCGTTAAAGGCACCTGAAGAGACTTCCTCCAAAAACCAGAAAATAACACCGTAGCCGGTGTTATTTTTTTTGTCCGGCGCCAATACTTTCGGCTGTTTCTTCTGCCAGCAGATTCAGCAGGTTCCGCAAATCCTCATGCGACTCTATGTTATAACGGGCATTGGTCGGTGAAAATCCGACCTTGATGGTATAGGCCGATTCCGGCATCACCTGAAAGGTATCTTCATCCGTCCAGTCATCCCCCACGGCCATAATAAAATCATATTCTTCCTGCAGCCATTTGAGGGCGGCACGCCCCTTGTTGATCTCCGAATTTTTGATCTCTACAACCTTATTGCCTTCCAGAATCCGGATATTGCTGTTGGTAAGCATGATCTGCAGATGATTGATCAGCTCACGGGAACGAAGCTCTCCGAAGGCAATATCTGCTTTTCTGAAATGCCAGACCAGCGAATAGTCTTTGTGCTCTATAAAGGATCCCGGAGTACGGTCTACATACATCTCCAGTATGGGCTTGATCTCTCCTTTCCATTCATCCGTGATATAGTCAAACAGGCTCCAGTAAGGCCGGTTTTCTTTCAGCCATACGCCATGCTCGGCAATCATATCGGCCCGTAGATGTCCCAGCCACTGATCCAGCGATTCCTTGTCCCGGCCACTGACAATGACAACCGTATTGTCTTCATCACTGCATATTTTATCGAGAATATCCAGCAGCTGACTGTCGGGACGTACTTTTTCCGGATCCTTGTTGAAAGGCATCAGCGTACCGTCATAATCCAGAAAAAGAATCCGCTTCCTGGCATTTTTATAATGCTGTACCATACCGGTCTGCAAAGAGCGTGTAAAACGCTTTACTTCCAGCTCGCCCTGACGCTCTTTGGTACTGTCGAGCCGCTTCATGAACAGCTGTACCCAGTTGTGTATATCATAACGCCGCACAATATGCTGCAGCTCCTCGATACGCCTGTGCTGCTCATCTTCCGGCATAATACAGGCCTGATAGAGCGCATAGACCATTTCATTAATATCAAACGGATTGATGATCAACGCTTCTGACAGCTCTTTGGATGCACCAGCCATCTCACTCAGTATCAGCACTCCGTTTTTGTCCGTCTTGCTGGCGATAAACTCCTTGCAGACCAGATTCATACCATCCCTCAAAGGAGTGACCAGCGCAATATCGGACATGGTATAAAAAGCAACAATGGTATGAAAAGGAAATCCCCTGTAAAAATAATGGATCGGCATCCAGGTCAGGTTGCCGTATTTACCGTTAATCCTTCCGACCAGCTCATCGATTTCATTTTTCAGTTTCCGGTAGAGATCCACCTGATCCCTGGACGGCACCACCACCATCACGAGCGATACCTGCTCTCGATACTCCGGATACTGCTCCAGAAACAGATCAAAAGCTCTCAGCCGTTCCGGAATCCCCTTGGAATAATCCAGACGGTCAATGGATATGATCAGCTTTTTATTGCCCAGATAATGCTTATAGTTTTCTACTTCTTCAATGACTTTTTCCGAGCCCAGCTCATTGACAAATTTTTCGTAGTCAATTCCCATCGGGAAAGAGTCGATCTGGACCACCCGGTGCTTGACCCTGATCTGCCCCATTTTATTATCGAGACCTATAATCCGGCTGGCTGCACTCAGAAAGTGACGTACATCATCAAAGGTATGAAACCCGATCAGGTCGGCGCCTACCATCCCGTTGAGCAGCTCTCTTCGCCAGGGCAGTATCCGGAATATTTCATAGCTGGGAAAAGGTATATGCTGGAAAAATCCTATGGTAGCGTTAGGAAGCTCATCCCTGATCAGCTTGGGCAGCAGCAGAAGCTGATAGTCATGAATCCATATAAGATCATCCGGTTCGGCAAGCTCCAGTACCGCCCGGGCAAACTCGTCGTTGACTTTTTTATAGGAATCCCAGAAAGACTCCTGAATCTGTGCATATTTGGGTACATAATGAAACAAAGGCCACAAGGTCGAGTTGCTGAAACCCTCGTAAAAAAGCTCAATATCCTCCTGCGTAAGATATACGGGGGCCATATTTTCTTTTTTAAGCTCGCAGACTACCTCTTTTTCTTCTTCCTCACTCTCCAGATAGATACCAGGCCAGCCGATCCAGATATTATCGCCCTGCTTGTAAATAGAACCTAAACCAGTGGCCAGACCACCGGCACTGGGCTTATACTCCAACTCATTGTCCTGATTGCGGGATATACTGACTGGTAAACGGTTTGATACAATAATGGTCTTTGACATGCAAAAAATGGTTTAAAATTACCTTTACCTATCCATACAATGAAACAAAATATATGGTAATAACCTAATATTTGTGTGTTAGTTTTTGCAGCCTGAATAAAAAAAATCGCTATTTTACACTGGATTTGAAGCATTTTTACACATTATAAAGTCTAATGAAGCATTTTTTTCTTCCGGTTCTGCTGGTTTCCTGTCTGCATGCAGGAATTGCTCAAAACGCTCTTTACAATCACGACTTTGAAAGCGGAGAAAGCGACTGGGAAATGTGGGGTGGTGCGCTTTCATCCGAAGCCCGCAGCGGTTCTTACAGTCTGCGTGTAACTACGGAAGAGGCGAAATGGACCGGTGCGCACCAGATCGTGCCTCTGCCGGACAAAGCCAGCCGTGCGGAGCTTTCAGGCTGGCTTCGCACCCTGGATGTGGTAAAAGGAAAGCAAGCATGGGAAATGGCCAGGATTACACTTGAGTTTCTAAATACCTCTATGGAACTGACCGGCGGCTATCAGCTGGTAACCGGAGAAGCTCGGGGTACCACAGACTGGACCTACTTTCGCAGGGAATACAAAGTACCTGAGGGAGCTGCTTATGTCAAGGTACTGACGGTCATAGGCAATGCAACCGGTACGGCATGGTTTGATGATCTGTACCTTACTTTTCAGCATGAAGGAAAAAAACTTGGTCCCGCTGCGCCGCCCAAAGGTCCGGCTGATCAGGGCAGCTGGTACCCGGTAGCCGTGCCTGCCGACGGAAGCGCCGCCCATTACGCTGACTGGTCCGGGCTTCTGGACACTCCGGCCGGTAAACACGGATTCCTGCGTGCTCAGGACGACCGGCTTGTATTCGAAAACGGTACCGAAGCCCGATTCTGGGGCACAAACCTTACAGCCGGCTCCTGCTTTCCGGAACAGCCCCAGGCTGATACGCTGGCCAAAAGACTTGCCCGCATGGGAGTCAATCTGGTGCGCCTGCACCACATGGACGCACCATGGGCATTGCCCAATATATTCGGAAATCAGGCCGGAACCCGCGAGCTGTCCGCAGAATCCATGAAAAAGCTGGACTATCTGATCTGGCAGCTAAAGCAAAAAGGGATATACATATTTATGGATTTGCTGGTACATCGCCAGTTTTCCGCCACCGACGGGATCTATAGACAACAGCCGGACCTGGGCGGCAAGCAGGTAGCCTATTTCGATCCGGACCTGATCCGGCTTCAGAAAGAATATGCCCGGCAATTGTTTGACCACGTCAATCCGTACACCGGCATAGCTTACAAAAACGAACCGGCTGTTATCGCTTCCGAATTTATTAATGAATCATCCGTATTTGTACATTTTCAGGGTGATATACTGACTCCGGAATACCGGGCCATGCTGCAAAAGCAGTTTGAAAAAAAATATCCCGGAAAAAAGCTGGCCGAGCTGAAAATAGACTATTCTGCGGGCGGAAGCCGGCTGGAGCGAAAAGGAATAGGCGGAAACCTTGACGAAACCATCGCTTTTTTGTCGGATGTGGAGAAAAAGTACTACAACGACATGTATCAGTATCTCCGAAAAAATGTAGGGGTGCGCTGCCTGCTCGCCGGAAGCAATTTTCCGATACCGATACTCGCCAATCAGTACAGCAACAGTCTTCTGGACATGATTATTACCAATGCCTACTGGGATCATCCGCAGGTATGGAAAATCAACGATGACTGGTCGCGTATTGTCTATGCCCCCATCAACAATACCTCCATGCTGCGTAATCCGGCCGGCAACGTGATCGGCAATACGGCCCGTTTCGCCTGGAAGGGTAAACCAATCATGATCACGGAATACAACTATTGCTATCCCAACGAATACCGGCTGGAAGGCGCACCCTTTATTGCTGCCTATGCCAGTCTGCAGGGTATGGACGCCCTTATGCAGTTTGAATTCGGGCTTAACACCCCTGGCTCTTCAGCGCTGACAAGCTTCAGCATGTCCGGGGATCCTGATCAGCTGGCACAGTGTGTGGTTGCCGCACCTCTGTTTCTCAACCGCTTTGTAAAAGAAGCGCCTGGCATAGCCGAGATTCCTGTCAGTCAGGAACAGCTCGGCAAGCTGCCCCTTTATGATGATTTTCTCGAAAAGAATTATTATCTTCCCTACATCACCCGGGTAGCCAAAGTATACGACAAAAACGGTACAATAACAGCGTATGCAGAGGATTCGGCATATTATAAAAAAGACAGCGGGCTTATCCTTAGTGAAACCGGAGAGCTGGAGCTGAATTACAAAAAAGGGATTTTCCGGATCAATACGCCTTATATACAGGGCATGGAAGGCAGTCTGAAAGATCAGCGCTGGGATTTTCCCTTTTTCAGCGCACAGATACAGAATGACTGGATCAGTCTGTTTGTCGTATCAGCCACCGGAAAGCCTTTGTCCGAGACGTCTTTCCTTTATCTGGTCGTAACGACTCCCGTAAAAATGACGGGACAAAAATACAACAGAAACCGGACCGGACTGCTCCAGCACGGTGAATTGCCGGTACTGGCCCAGCGGGCAGAAGGCAGTATAGAATTTAAATCCGGAGGCAAACAAATCCGGATAAAACCGATTTATTTATCTGGCGAACAAGTGACGCCGGTTGCTTTAACGACAGCGGAGGGCAAGGCCCTCTTTGATCTGTCTCAGGGCAATACATTTGTTTATGAAGTTTATGTAGAATGACAGAATAAAAAGCGTTTTCATGGATTCCAAAAAGGTCAGAGATATTCTTTCCATATTCTATGAAGGATACTTTGAAGAATTTTCAAGGATTGGAAATGATATTAACTTCAAGATAGAATGCGCCTATCTTGCAGACATGCTGATTCCCGGTTCAAAGCACTTTTACGGGACGTTAAAAAATGTATCCGAATTTTACTTCATCCCCTGGGACGAAGAGTCCAACCGGATCTGTGATCTCAGGCTGATCGAAAGCTTCAAGCCTGATATGCTCGGCGCAGAATACCTGTACGACAAGGTCAAGATCTATTCCAACTGTTCTCATACCTACTCCGGCGGCAATCTGTACCTCACAGCTGATGAGGTCAAAATCTATGATGAAAACTTTGAACGAATGAACTTTGATGTGCTGCATGAGCTGGCAGACAAGTACTGGGATATGGCCAATAAGTTTTAGAGGGAATCGTCAGAAGCCAGGTAGTATACATCCGGATCGTTTTGGTCCGGACATAATTCGTAATCATTCAGACCGATAAAACCTCTGGTAGAGAGCTCATGCTCTATCAGATCAGCATTTAAAAAAATCCGGTCCTGTACTTTTTCCCAAACCGTTCGGACCGGCAAAAAACCTTAACCGAGGCCCGCTCACCGTTACTTAAGCTTTAGAACCATCCCTTTTTTCAGTCCGGAAAGATCAATTCCGGTTCAGGCAATGATTTTATAACTCTTTCCGTATTATCCGGACTAACGGCCACCACTTTCCTGTCCTCAATAATCGTATACGTCAGGCCAGCGCAACAGATGATCGTATTGCCTTTGATGAAGCGATTTTTGCAACCGCCATTAATTTTCTGTTTTCCTTTTTACGAAAAATACACAATTTTTATATAATACGGCAAAACTCCACTCCCTGCTATTTGTGCTATCCGATCGTAGTATAGCTAACCGGACTGCTGTAGCATAAATTTCCGACCGAGCTCATGATCAATGACAGCCATCAGGCAGAACAAGCCGGCCGTTCCGCGACAATTCAGCTCAGCTCCTTCAGCGCTTCGGGAAACGCTCTTTCCTGCCATGCTAACCTCTACTCAAAGGCCACCTCAAATTTTTTCCCGGTTTCGATCAGATCCTTTATGACCGGTTCCAGCAAAGGGATGCCCTCTTCGATTCGCTGCGCCTGAATAATCCGTTCCTGATCGCCCGGAATCTCAACACGCTCCTGCCCCGGTACCGGTGTAGCCGAACGGAAACGTCTTATCCATTTGTCCATATGAAACAGAAAATCTTCTTTGGGACGGAAAGCATCTACCCGCATGGCGCCAAAGAAATGCCCCAGTCCTTCGCCTACCGGATCCGGCGCCAGAGGCAGAAAGCTGACAAACGGCGGCGCCCAGGGACCATAATTGGCTCCGGACAATACCGCGGAAAATATATCAACAATAGCCCCAAGACAATAACCTTTGTGGCTTCCGTGCTCTCTGTCTCCGCCCAACGGCAACAATGCGCCACCGCTCTTCAGTGCATGGGCATCGGTCGTAAAATATCCTTCTTTGTCCTGAATCCAGCCCTCAGGAGCATCCTGGTCCTTGCGCTGCAATATTTCCAGCTTGCCATTGGCAGCCGTTGTTGTAGCAAAATCCGCGACAAAAGGCGGCTCCTCTCCTGCCGGAATAGCTACCGCTATGGGATTGGTTCCCAGCATGCGTTCCAGCGAAAACGTAGGCGCTACCAGCGGACTGGCATTGGTCATGGCAATACCGATCATATCGGAGGTCAGCGCTTTCATGGCATGATAGCCCGCTATACCATAATGATTGGAGTTTTTGACCGATACCCAGCCTGTTCCCACGCTGGAAGCTTTTTCGATGGTAATCTCCATAGCCCGGGGACCCACCACCAGGCCAAGTCCGGCATCGCCATCCACTACGGCTGTGCTGGGAGTCTGATGTACAATCCGTATATCCGGCCGGGTATTGATACGACCTGCTTCCCACAGACGTACATATCCGCTCAGTCGTGCTACTCCGTGTGAGTCCACTCCCCGCAAATCTGCCGACAAAAGCGTTGTGGCAGCCAGATTCGCATCTGTTTCAGAACAGCCCATTCTGACAAATACCTCTCTGGAAAAGTCCAGCAAATGATCGTAACTATACATTATGATGTTAATATTTTTTTTTGCTTTTAATCGTTTGAAGTATAAATTTCAAGTGTCTTTTATTCGAACAAAACTCCGATAATTCGGACAAACATACAAATATGATAAAAAGCATCTGTTTTTTTACTGCGATTTTATTGCTCACTCATGCTGCCTCCGGACAGGAAAAGACACTTCGGCCCGAGCTCAAGACAGCTACTGTATTTCTGCATCAGGCCCAGCTGAGCTCAGAAGCATCCGCAAGCATTGAGGCCGGTGTGAGCGAGCTTCTTTTTGAAGCATTGCCCAAGGGTATCGATCCCCGGAGCATACAGGTATCCGGCAAAGGAAGTTTCACTATACTGGGCGTATCCTACGAAGAAAACTATCAGCAGCCCATACAGCCAACCAAGGAATATCTGCGGCTGGAAGACTCGCTGAAGTTTTATGAATTTCAGCTCACCACCTTCAAAAACTTTGAAGAAATCATGCAAAAGGAGGAGCAGATGCTTATTTCCAACCAGGTCATAGGTGGAAAAAATGCTCCGCTGGACACAGATGATCTGGAGTATTTTGCTGAGTTTTTCCGTAAGCGCCTGCTTGATATACGCTTTCAGATTCTGAAAAACACACGGGATATCCAGACGATGACTGTCAATGTACAACGTATCAGGAATCAGCTTGCCGTCATGAAAAACGGAGCCGGACCGGCAGGCAGAATCAAGGTGGCAGTATCTGCCGCCACAAAAACAAACGCTTCTTTCGAACTGAATTATATTGTCGGTAATGCTTCCTGGCATCCGGTATATGATCTGCGTGTCCGGGAAGTCGGCGAACCGGTCACGGTCGCCTGCAAAGCTATGGTCTACCAGTATACCGGCATGGAATGGAAAAATGTAAAGCTTACACTGTCTACTGCCAATCCTTCTGTAAGCGGACAAAAGCCGGAACTGAGTCCGTGGTATCTGTCCGTGTACCAGCCTGCGCCGCCACCTAAACCGGTTGCCGCACAGGCCAGAGAAAAACGCTTGAATAATGCTGTTTCTGCCATGGACGCGGAAGCCGAGGCTTTTACTATAGCTTCCTTTACCGCAACAACGGAAACTGCGCTGGCGGTGGAGTACTCTATTGGCATACCCTATTCGGTTCCTTCTTCGTCCAAGGGTCAGCTGGTGGATATTCAAAATCTGAATCTGAAGGCTGAATACAGACATTTTGCGGTTCCAAAGTTATCCGAATCGGCCTATCTGATCGCCCGTATCAGCGACTACGATGATAAAAACCTGCTGTCAGGCAAAGCCAATGTCTATTTTGAAGGCACCTATGTGGGCGAAACCTATCTCAATCTGAACACTACGGATGATACACTCCAGTTTGGTCTGGGAGTAGACAAAAATGTCATTGTAAAACGTGAAAATCTCAAAGAGTTCAGAAACAAGAAACTGCTCAGCTCTGCACGCAAGGAGGAGTTTGCCTATCGCATCAGTGTACGCAACAGCAAGAAGCAGCCAATACAGATACTGATACAGGATCAGCTGCCGGTAAGCCAGGACAGCCAGATCAAGGTAGACGCACAGGATATAAGCGGAGCCAGAAAGACGGACGCTACCGGTCTGCTCGAATGGGAGAAAACCATACAGGGCGGGCAGACTGCAACGATTGATTTCCGGTACTCGGTGGAGTTTCCCAAAAACAAGCAGGTCACCGGGTTGCGATAAGCACTATAACAGCTATATTTATTCTGTAAATCATGCACAGGATCCATGCATATTATCTGCTGACACTGCTTCTGCTTTGTCTGCTTGTCAGCCCTGAGGTACGGGCTCAGCAACCTTCAGATCGTTTCAACCCGGAGGCTCCGGATATGAACTATCTGATACAGCTGACAAATGATCGCATCAACTCATTCCGGCAGAAGAAAAAAATCGCAGCGCTCAGCCTTCATGACGATCTGAACGCTGCTGCCCTTCTCCATGCTGACTATCTGAAAAAGAAGGGCAAGCTGGATCATTTTCAGAATAAAGCACAGTTTCGTACACCGGTCGAACGGGTAGGTCATTACAACAGGGAATTCAAATCCATAGGCGAAAACGTTGCCTATGTATCAGTGGCAACTATTCAGATCCGGGGGAAAAGCGAAGAAATGATTTACAAAACCTGTCAGGAAATGACTGAGGAACTGGTCACCAACTGGCTGAAATCCAAACCGCATCTGAAAAACATCAGTGACAAGACCTATACGCACACCGGAATTGCTCTGGTTTATGATTCTGCCAAGTCCAGAATATATGCTGTACAGGTCTTCGCGGCCCGGTGAAATCGTTAAAAGGCAGATAGTGTAAAGCTTAAAGGCTAAAAGATCGTGATACGGGGCAGGAATCGGGCTATGGTTGCCTGTTGCCTGAGGTTCCCGAAGGCAAAAAGCTGCCGTAGGTCATCAGTGAAGCCCGTTCTCGTTTTTATATCGTTGGCATGAGGAGCACTGATTATTCTTAATTTAAATCAATCACCTGTACTTATGCACCTATCCTAACTGATTAACTATTATGTAGCATTATTCAGGCAGATTCAGCAGATAATCGATTACATCCCCCCTACCATAAAAACAGCAGCGCTTATTTTAAACGGTTCGGATTTTTTCGCAGAAAATCTCCCCAGCCTTTGGCTGCTGTTGTACGGGTTTTTCCATTCTGAAAATGATGGCACACCGCCACGCCAAGAGCATCGGTCGCATCCAGAAATTCGGGATTTTCCTTAAATTGCAGCAACTGTCTGAGCATACCGGCTACCTGCTCTTTGGAAGCATTGCCATTGCCGGTTACAGAAAGCTTGACCTCTTTGGGAGCATATTCGACAATAGGTACCTCATGGCTGATCGCTGCTGCCATACATACCCCCTGAGCCCTGCCGAGCTTGAGCATGGACTGGACATTTTTGCCGAAAAAAGGAGCTTCGACGGCCATCTCATCAGGCATAAACTCCTCAATGAGCTGTGTCGTTCTCTCAAATATTTTGCTTAACTTCATGGCGTGGTTACTATATTTGCTCAGGTGTACTACACCATACTGAACGAGAGTAAGCTTGCTTCCTTTCGCTTTAATGATACCATAGCCCATGACGGTCGTACCGGGATCCATACCCAGAATAATCTTTTCACCAATCGAAGTCAACATTGATGCAATTTAGTCAGATTATTTTTAAAAAAGCCGAATTGCGTCCATATACTTATCAGGCTGTCAAAGTACTCATTTTCCTGTTTCTTGCAGCCTATACAGTCTATACCCTGAATGACAAACCATACTGGAGCCTGCACTTTCTCAATGATTTATGTGAGGCCGTCTTCTCTGCTCCCGGGAAAGCCCTGCTTGTTGTCCTTCTGCTGCCCGCCAACTGGGGCCTGGAAGCGCTCAAATGGCAGACGATGGTGAAACGTTTTCACCCGCTAAGCTATACCGAAGCATACAAAGGAATTCTTACAGGAGTAGCCATGGGCTTTGCCACACCGCATGGACTGGGCGATTATTTCGGCCGTATTCTCCGGCTGCCTTACCGGGAGCGCAGCAGTCTCGTGGGCGCTGTATTTCTTACCCGTATGGCCCAGCTGGCTGTTACTGTAATTGCCGGCGGTCTGTCCCTTCTGTATTTCATCGGTGCCTATACCAGTTTCAGCTTCCGGTGGCTGTTTCTGCCGGTTATACCAGCGCTTGTCATACTGCTTGCTGCTCTGCTGGTCAGCCGCAACCGGCCCCTCCTGTACAATCTTGTACGACAGCCTTGGATACAGCGCTTTTTCGGCAGATTGCAGGAGCATTCATCCGGTGAGTTTATCCGCCTTGCCCTATTCTCTGTTCTGCGCTACGGAGTATTTACCCTGCAGTTCGTACTACTGATACAGCTGTACAATATACCTGGTACCCTGCTGATACAGCTGCTGGGAGTAAACCTGATCTTTCTGGCCAAATCCGTTATTCCGACCCTCTTTGATCTGGGTGTACGCGAATATGCCGCCTGGTATTTTTTCGCTGCGCTCGGGCTGGAAAATCCACACATCGTACAGGCCAGCATTGTTCTGTGGCTGGTTAATGTGCTCAGCCCCTCGCTTATCGGAATGTTTCTTGTATTCGGCATCCGGTTTCGTCCCCGGCATGATCAGTAAATCAATCATATTATGGACTATCCTGTATTAAGCATTCTGCTGTATCTGCCGCTTCCGGCTTATATTCTTATGGTGGCCATCTTCTGGTTTCAATGGCACAGGCAGGGGCACCGGCAGCCATATCCGGAAACAGTGCCTGCCACTTTTCTGAGTGTAGTGGTAGCTGCCCGCAACGAAGCGCACACAATACCGGTTCTGCTGCAAAAGCTGGACAAGCAGCACTATCCGTCTCATCTGTATGAAATACTGGTCATTGATGATCATTCGGAAGATGATACTGCCATCATTGCCGAACAGCATATCCAGAATGCTTCACTCAGCCTGCGGCTGTTGCGGGCAGAGGGAACCGGAAAAAAATCAGCCCTGCGGCAGGGAATCCGGGAGGCAAAAGGAAAGCTTATTGTGACAACCGATGCAGATTGCATACCCGGTCCGTTCTGGCTGCAGCGTATCGAAGCGTTTTACCGGCAGCATAATCTCAGAATGGTGCTCGGACCAGTAGCCATTGAGCCTGGCAGCAGCCTTTTCGGACAGATGCAGAGCATTGAATTTGCCAGTCTTGTGGGCAGTGGTGCGGCGAGTCTGCAATTGGGCATCCCCTCCATGTGCAATGGCGCCAACCTGGCTTTTGACAAAGAGACTTTTCTTGCTGTAGGGGGCTATAGCGGCACAGACCATCTGGCATCGGGCGATGACGAGTTTCTCATGCACAAAATCGCACACCGCTATCCTGAAAGCGTACGATTTCTGTTTGACAGCGAAGCAGCCGTAAGCACCAGAGCACTTCCGCACTGGCATACCTTTGTTCAGCAGCGATTGCGCTGGGCATCCAAATGGCCTCACTACCAGTCGGTCACCCCCAGGCTACTGGCTGGTTTTGTTTTTATTGCCAATCTGAGCTTTCTGCTGTTGCTGATCTCTGTCGTGTCCGGATTATTCAGCCCCCTCATCTTTTTAATTACGGCCTTTCTGAAATTCTTTGCAGAATTCGTATTTTTGAGAAAAATAGTAAAATTCTGTGGCCAAGCATTTAACACGCGCGCCTTTGCAGTACTTGAAATTTTTTATCCGATATATGTATCTTTTTTTGCGATTTACAGTAAACGTGGTAAATATATCTGGAAAGGCCGAAAGCTTGCATAAGATACAATGACAGAACTGGAGTTTGATATTATTGATGAAATGTATTTTCTGGTCAGTTTTGACAGATTGCAGCAGGAAGTAAGCCTGGAGGCCGGACTTCTCGCTGATCAGCTTGCCAGTCTGCATGCCAAAGGCTGGATTCGCATACTGGCCGGAGAAGAAGATGCTACCCCATCCGCACTGGCAAATTTTAAGGAAGAATATCGCAATTATAATTATCTTGCCTCCAAGGCAGGATTGCTTGCCCACAACAGCAGGTAGGTACTATGAGTAAAAAACACAAGGAAATAGCCAAGACCCCGTCCTACTACGTCAGAAAAAGACTGATCAAAAACAAGCCGGCCATGATTGGCCTCGCATTTATTGTTCTGATTCATATAGTTGCCATACTGGGTTATCTGATCATGCCCGACAGCACTCCCAATGCCAACGATGGCTCTGCGCTTATCAAGAAAAAGCCGCCGGGATTTCATACCACCCTGCTGAAGTTCAGAAAAAACCGGAAAATTGAATCTCCCGGTCTGCTGACCAAAATGTATCAGGGGGAAGAAAGCCCGTATATTATTGTTCCGGTCAAAGAATACTATATCAATGAGCACAAGCTCAAAGTATACTACAGCAAATTCGGTTCGGAAAGCAGCATGGATTCTGCCAACCTGTTTACCATAACCACTCCCGTATATGTAGGCAATTCGGACAAGCTGTCTCCGGGAGCCGAAAAAAACTACAAAATCAAGGGGGACAGCATTACCTACCTTGATCTGGAAGAAAATGTGCGGAAAGTCGCCAAAGCAGATATTGTAGCTGATTTTAAGAAAAACAATATTGAAGACCGGTATTTTCTTCTGGGAACAGACAAGGCCGGACGCGATATCACCAGCCGCCTTTTGTTCGGTGCCCGTATATCACTGTCCATTGGATTTATTTCTGTGCTGATTTCCCTTTTTGTAGGTATCACTCTCGGGGCAATCGCCGGTTTTTTCGGGGGCTGGCTCGACAATTTTATCATGTGGCTGATGACGGTTGTCTGGTCTATTCCCAGCATCATGCTCGTAATTGCTATCAGTCTTGCGCTGCAAAGCAAAGGAATCTGGGTTGCTTTTGTCGCCGTAGGTCTTACCATGTGGGTAGAAGTTGCCCGTGTGGTCCGCGGACAGATCATCAGCATCAAGGAAAAGCTCTTTGTTGAAGCAGCCAAAGCCCTCGGGATGAAGAGTATGCGCATTATATTTCTGCATATACTACCCAATATGATGGGTCCGCTCATTGTTATTGCCACTGCCAATTTTGCCTCTGCTATCCTGATAGAAGCAGGACTGAGCTTTCTGGGGCTCGGGGTTCAGCCGCCTATGCCATCCTGGGGAATGATGGTAAATGAAGGTTTCCACTCTATTGGTTCCAGAGATAGCGGATATTTAGTACTTTTGCCGAGTATTTGTATTAGTCTTACAGTTTTGGCGTTTAATTTATTTGGCAATGGCCTGAGAGATGCATATGACCCGAAAACCGCAGTTAAATGGTAAAACCGATAATCTTGCAGACAAGCTTAATCTCAAACAGCTTGAACTGAACGCACTGCTTGAGGTCACAGAGGCAATTAATGCCAATCTGCCGGAAAATGCGCTCTACAGGATTTATCATTTCACACTGCTTTCGAATCTGACGATTTCCAGACTGGCGCTCTTTGTGCTGGACGAGCAATGGGAATGCAAAGTACATTACGGAGTACCGGCTAACCCGGACAGTCAGGCCTATATCAGCGAAACGCTGCTTAACAGTTCTGCCATTACTCCGGTTTCCCCACCCGATATGCCGGAAGGCTTTGATGTGATCATTCCGATATTGCACAAATCAAAAAACCTCGCTTTTGTCTTTCTGGGCGGGATACCCGGACAGGATCCGGAAGATGAGGATAACCCGGTTTCCTTTGTTCAGACACTCACAAGTATTCTGATTGTAGCCATCGAAAACAAGAAGCTTGCCCGCAAGCAGCTGCAGCAGGAAGCGCTGAAAAAAGAGCTTGAAATCGCCAGCAAAGTACAGAATAATCTTTTTCCCTCCAGTCTTCCTTCCAACGAACGTATAGAGCTTAAGGCCAGTTACCTTCCCCATTTGCAGGTCGGGGGCGACTATTATGATTATATCGAGCTTCCGGATGACCGTTTCTTATTCTGCATTGCTGATGTATCCGGCAAAGGTATCCCGGCAGCCCTGCTGATGTCCAGCTTTCAGTCCGGACTTCGCACCCTGGTACGTCGTACCGATGATCTGGAAGATATTGTCCGTGAGCTGAATCACCTGGTTAAAACCAATTCACACGGGGACCGGTTCATCACATTTTTTTGCGCGATTGCCAATCTTCGCGACAATACGCTGGTCTATATCAATGCAGGCCACAATCCCCCCTATTTCATACAAGACCGGGAAGTAACCGAGCTCAACAAAGGCACTACCGTCCTGGGCGCTTTTGACCGGCTTCCCTTTATGGAAAAAGAAACCATCGGATTCAGCCCCGGTAGCTTTCTGTTTGCCTATACCGATGGTCTGAGCGAAGCTGTCAATGAAGCCGGTGAAGAATTCGGGACACAGCGTCTCACCGGTTTTCTGCTCAAAGACAAACCGGATATGCAATGCCTGCATCATGAGCTGATGAATGAGCTGAAAGCTTTTAAAGGAAAATCTCAATTTCCTGATGATATTACATTTCTTTCGTGTACATTTCATTAATTGTTTATATTTAATCCCGAAAAACATCCGGATCGTTAAAAGAGGATAATCTCATCAAAAGCTTTTTTGCAAATATCAGTTTACTGGTTCTGTTGAATCTGCTGATCAAGCCTGTGTGGCTTCTGATCGAAAATATTGTACAGGACAGAATCGGCCATGACGAATACGGAACGTTTGCCGCCTTGTATGCCCTGGGATACTTGTTTATTTCCCTGTCCGACCTCGGAGTAAATATGTATACCACCAAGCATGTAGCCGGCAATCCAACCAATATGAACAGGCTGTTTTCCAATATTATTTCTTTCAAGGTTCTGCTCAGCATCGTGTATCCCGTATTTATGGTCGGAGTCGGCTATCTGCTGGATTACAGCCCGGTCGAGCTGTATTTTCTGGCTGTGCTGAGCTTTACCCAGGCCGTGCTGCAGCTCCTGCTTTTTTTCCGGTCCAATTTTCAGGCTTCCCAGTATTTCCGGCTGGATTCCATTGTATCGGTATCGGACAAAGCCATACTGATGCTGATCATTCTGATCATGCTTTATAATCGTATTACGCTGGAAAGCTATATATATGCGCGACTCATATCAGCCGTCATTACCATTCTGATTTTCTATTGGGTGCTGGTAAGGCTCTATGGCTGGATACGCCCTACTTTCAATATTCCCAGCATCAAAGAAATTCTTGTGCTGAGCTTCCCCTTCGCTGTCATGACCATACTCTATTCGTTCAATGAAAAGCTGGATCAGGTCATGCTTGAGCGTATCGGTGATCAGGATATTGCCCGGCTGCGATCAGGACTTTATGCCGGTGCCTACCGCTGGCTCGAAGCCTTTCAGATGTATCTGTGGACAGTGCTTCCTTTTTTCTTTGCCAAGTTTGCTTTTCACCAGAAAGATACAGGCAAACTGCAGCGGGTATTCGAAATGGGACAGGTTGTTTCTGCCGTTCCGATGATCTTTCTGTCGGTTTTTGTGTTTTTCTTTTCAGAGCATCTGTTCTGGCTGTTCAGCAACAGCTCCAAAGAAGAACTGACTATTATGGCTGATACTACACGGATTCTTTTCCTTACAGCTCTTTTCAACGGATTTTTTGCTGTATACGGCAGCCTTCTTTCCTGCCTGGGACTGGAAAAAAGGCTGAGCAGCATTATCATTATCAGCATTGTATTCAATATTGTGCTCAATTTTATCTTTATTCCGCAATACGGTACGTATGCCGCAGCATGGAGCACATTTGCCAGCGTCATATTTCTGAGCATCGCCTACATACACATGATCAAAACCAGGCTGACCATACGGATACCATTTGTGCTGCTGGTCAAGCTCAGCAGCATCACCCTAATGCTTGCCGGCTTTTTCTGGCTGCTTGATTCACTGGGACTGGTATGGTATCAGGTGACTATAGCCGGCGGTCTTTTTCTGATCGCCCTGTGCCTGTTTATGGGGCTGCATCGATATATTTATCTCAATGAAACCAGCTAGCGGCTATGTATTTCAATAATATGATATGGCTGCTGTCACGGATCTATCCTGCGCTGGAATGGTCGGTCAGCACCGGTCAGAAAAAAGAGATCTACCTCACATTTGACGACGGGCCGGTACCGGGACCTACCGATTTTGTTCTGGAACAGCTTCGGGAATACGGAGCATCAGCAACCTTTTTCTGTGTAGGAGACAATGTACGCAGATATCCTTCCCTCTTTCACCGTATTCAGGAAGAGGGGCACCGCTGCGGCAATCATACCTGCAATCATCTCAACGGATGGAAAACTCCCAATCCGGAGTATCTGGCCAATGTACAGCAATGCACGGACGTATTTCTCAGCCAGGGACTGAAAAGCAGCGGAAAGATGCTCTTCCGTCCGCCATACGGAAAAATAAGTCCCGCACAGATCAATGCATTGCAATCACAGTATCGCATTATCATGTGGAACGTGCTGACCGGCGATTATGATGCGAAGCTCAGCCCTGATCAATGCCTGAACAAAGCACTTACCTATACAAAATCAGGATCTATCGTAATCTTCCATGACAGCTACAAGGCCGAACCCAATATGCGCTATGCTCTGCCGCGTTTTCTCCGGCATTTTTCCGAACTTGGCTACGTATTCAAAACCTTATGATACTTTTCCTTATTGTATCCGGCTATTTTATCCTGCTCTACCTGGCCCAGATCATCCAGTATATCCTGCTGGCGCTTGACAAAAAAGAACCGGTACGGCAACCGGAGGCATACCCCGTGGTGTCCATACTGCTGGCTGTACGAAATGAAGAGCAGAACATCCTTACCTGCCTGCAACATATGGCTTCCCTTGACTGGCCTGCCGACTGTCTGGAGATCCTTATTGGTAATGATGCTTCGGAGGATAAAACTGAAATGCTGATACGGGAATATATTCAGAACAAAAGCCAGTTCCGCCTCATCAATATCCGCGAAAATATTGGTACAGCCAGAGGCAAGGCCAATGTGCTGGCCCATCTGGCCCGGGAAGCCCGGGGGGAGCTTTTCTGCATTACGGATGCTGATATCCGTGTGCCGCAAAGCTGGATCAGGGGTCTGTACGGAGCCTGGCAGCCAGGCTATGGTACGATCAACGGAGTCACTATAGTACGACAGGGACACTGGCTGGCCAATTTTCAGGCACTTGACTGGATTTATGCTTTTGCCCAGGTACGCCTTTTGTCAAAGCATCGTATCCCCATAAGCGCGGTGGGCAACAATATGCTGATCAGTCGTGAAGCCTACGCCTCTACCGGAGGCTACGAAAATCTGCCTTTCAGCCTTACTGAGGATTTCGAGCTTTTTCGTCATACCTTGCGCAAGGGCTGGAAATACAAAAATCTGCTTCAGCAGGAAGTGCTGGCTCTTACAGAAGGTCAGCCGGATCTGCAGTCCTTTCTTTCCCAGCGCAAACGCTGGATGACCGGCGCCATGCAGGTACCCTTGTTTGCTCTGGCGCTGCTTGGCCTGCATGGTATATTCTTTCCCCTGCTGATGACCGCCATGCTGCTCAACCCGATGGCAGCTGCAGTATGCTGGATCGTAAAAATTCTGCTGGATTATCCTTTTACCCGGCTTGCTCTCCGAAGGGTCGGTCACACGGAATATATGAAGTATTTTGCCATGCACCAGCTGCTGGGTCCGCCCCTGCTCTTCCTGCAGGTAGTCAACTTTTATCTGCCCGGTGGTATTCGATGGAAGGGCAGAAACTATTCCCGGGACGGAAAGTCACTGGGTGGGGAATGATTTTATAAGAACGCAGCTTAATGCTTAAGACTCAAGGAGCACACGCAGCTGATCCTGAAGTTTTACACGGTCAGCTAAAATACTTTTTCCAAAAAATTTGCGAAAGGCAAAATTTATTAATTTCTTTGCAGTCCGATTTTGAGGAGAGCAATCTTCCTCAATGCATCAAACACAGAGAGGTGTCCGAGTGGTTGAAGGAGCACGCCTGGAAAGTGTGTATACTCCAAAAGGGTATCGAGGGTTCGAATCCCTTCCTCTCTGCTGATTCAATAAAAGTGCAAGATAATGACTAGAGAAAGTCCTGTTTTGCACTTTTTTATTTAAATACCACCAGTACGCTCTGAATATCCCGGACAAGAGTAAAGCTTTTCTGCATTATACCTCTTTCGCATTGTCATTCATCACGCATACGCCGTTTTTCTTTTCTCCCGCTTGCCAGGTCCTGAAGGCCTTATCCCATATTGATGTATAGAATCCAACGTTTTTATCTTCATGCAAATGATGCTGATTGTGAAAAGCTGTGGTTCCGATCGGCCATTGTTCCATACCCTTTGGAAACACTTCCTTGTTGAGATGCCTCAGCGTCCCCCATACCAGATTAATAAACAGATAGATTCCTACTGCTACAGGAGAGAACGTATACATCATCAGAACAGCAATCAGAATAAAGCCAAAACCGAGGGCTTCCAGCGGGTGCAGGACAAAAAGACTCAGGCAGTTTGTACGTACATGCTCATGATGTCTTTTGTGCAGGAATGCATATACAGCCGGTATATGGGCTAAGCGGTGAAACAGGTACATAAGCAGATCCATCAGGATAATTAGCAGAATGACCTGAAATACTACTGCAAACCAGGACGAATGGTCTGCAACGGCAACAAGCTGCTTTTTCCAGAGAAGGACTCCGATCAGCATTACTGCGCTGTTGCAGATTACCGTACATACGGAAAGGTATATATCCGAGCGGATAACCGGATGCTTGTGACTTTGCAATATTCTGGCATTCTTTTTATCCAATAGCACATACAGGGCTATAGAAAAAAAGTACAGCACACTATTTACCACAACACTCAGTATAAGCCATTCTGATAATGAAAGTAACGTCAGTATATCTGTCATAACATGTTCATCCCATATTCTGATTAAATACCCCTACAAGCCGGACAGTCTAAAAATAATCAAAATAACGGACTTAAATGTCCGACAAAAAGCAGCTATGCAAAAAAACCAATAGCAAAGTTTTTTTTAAAAAGGCCCCTGTCCTCTTTCAGGCATTGCCGGCTTTCTCATCTGCCAGGATTGCTCTGCTCCCCTGCTTTGCCGCCTGATAGTTGCTCCTGTATGCAAAATAAATTGCCACGGTATAGGCAATCAGGAAAGCCGTATGAATGATCAGGTCCGGGTATGGATTGCCGATCAGCCAGCTCTCTCCGACATCTCCTGTTTTTATAATCCCTTCGAGAAGATGCCTGAGGGTCATTAACAGACCAATCCATATGGTAACCGGCAATGTTGATATGATACCTGTCAGACAAGTCAATCCAATCACTATATAGAACACGGACAAGCTGGAAAGTATGGAGAGAAAAGCAGCTGCATGCATTTCCGGAATTGCTATGATCGTACCATAAGTTTCATATGGATAGAACCATGAGACCAAACCGAATGCAATAGCCATTATTGCATCCGGCAGGAGAACAGCTCTCAAAAGATTTATTGTTATTCGTTTCATTTTTTGACAATTACGTTACTTAAATTAACGTTTGTTTTTCTTCCGTTCCGGCATAGTATCTTATACCTTGTCTATATGGTCGCTGACCCAAACATACAAAACTCCTGTCGTCTGAGAAAAAGTATTTCAATAGTACACACTATAAATCAATATTTTACTAACAAAAAAACATTTAACCAGCTAATCCCTGAGAAAAACACCTGTGTACTATCACTCTTTCAACCGATTTTGACACAGGTCAATGATTCTTAAAAGTATTTGCCGCAACTTTGAACCAACAATGGTATACCTCTAGTATATGACGACAATGATTGAAGACCTGATACGAAAAAAAACGGCGCTCAATGACGATCAGCTGAGCATGGTTCTTTCCTGCTTCAGACCTCTGACGGTCCGGAAAAACGAATTGCTGCTGGATAAGGGAACAACAGCTGACCGGTTGTTCTTCATTACCAGAGGCTGCCTCCGGTTGTATTATAGCAACGATGACCACAGCATATCAACCCGCTTTATGGCATTCGAGCATACGTTTCTGACCTCCATCGTCAGCTTCATTTCGAGAGAGCCGGCTCCGGAATATATTCAGGCGGTCGAGGATTCGGAGCTGCTGGTCATCTCCCATCATGACTTTTTTCATCTGAGACAGACAATACCGGCCTGGGATAGAATGTACATCTATATTCTTGAATACGGTCTGACAGTGATCACGTCCAGACTCAACAGCCTGCTGACGCAAAATGCCACAGAGCGTTACCGCAGTCTGCTGAAAAACAATCCCGAGCTTGTGCAGAGACTGTCTAATTCAAACCTGGCAGCCTATCTGAATATCTCACCGGAAACACTAAGCAGAGTAAAATCGCATAATTAGAAACTGAATAATCATTAATCAAAAATTAGTACGTACATCATGTCAGCAATTCTTAACAAGTATTCGCGGGTATTAACGCAAGATGAAACACTGCCCGGAGCCAAAGCCATGTATTACGCCATCGGCTTCAGCGATGAAGATTTTGACAAGGCACAGGTAGGCATTGCCAGCATGGGCTGGGACGGTAATCCCTGCAATATGCACCTCAATGATCTGGCAGACAGCGTACGGGACACTATTAACCAGACCGAAGGTCTGAAGGGATTGCGTTTTTATACCGCAGGCGTAAGTGATGGCATCAGCATGGGGACACCAGGTATGCGTTATAGTCTGGTCAGCCGTGATGTAATCGCCGATAATATTGAGACCAATGCCGGGGCGCAATACTACGATGGCCTCATTGCCATCCCGGGCTGCGACAAAAATATGCCCGGCTGCCTGATCGCCATAGGCAGGTTGAACCGCCCGGCTATTATGCTGTATGGTGGCAGCATCGCCGCAGGACATTATCACGGAGCGGATCTCAATATTGTGAGCACCTTTGAGGCATGGGGACAAAAGGTTGCGGGCAATATTACCGAAGAAAATTTTAAGGGGATCATCCGGCATGCCTGTCCGGGCGCCGGAGCCTGCGGCGGCATGTATACAGCCAATACCATGGCAAGCGCCATAGAAGCGCTGGGCATGAGCCTGCCTTATTCATCATCCAATCCGGCTGTCAGCGAGGACAAGAAAAAAGAATGCAGCACAATAGGTGCCGCCATAAAGCTGCTGCTGGAAAAAGATATCAAGCCCCGCGATATCATGACCCGCAAGGCATTTGAGAATGCTATTACGGTCGTCATGGCATTGGGCGGCAGCACCAATGCGGTCATACACCTGATCGCTATGGCCCGGAGCATACAGATACCACTGACACCGGATGATTTCCAGATGATCAGTGACCGCGTACCGCTTCTGGCAGATTTCAAGCCCAGCGGCAGGTATCTGATGGGCGATCTGCATATGCATGGCGGTGTGCCGGCGGTGATGAAATACCTCCTGAGCAAAGGGATACTGCACGGAGACTGTCTGACGGTGACGGGCAAAACGCTTGCCGAAAACCTGAAAGATGCCCGCGACCTTGATTTTGATCAGCAAAAAATCATCCTGCCGGTCGAAAAGCCTCTGAAGAAAAACGGACACCTGCAAATCCTGTACGGCAACCTGGCTGAAAAAGGCAGTGTCGCCAAAATAACCGGTAAGGAAGGCGAGCGCTTTGAAGGTCCTGCCCGGGTATTTGACAGCGAAGCAGCATTCAGCACTGGCATCCAGTCCGGCAAAATACAGGCGGGTGATGTGGTGGTCATCCGGTCTATCGGGCCCAAAGGCGCTCCCGGTATGCCTGAAATGCTGAAGCCTACCGGCGCGATCATCGGAGCGGGACTGGGCAGCTCGGTAGCGCTGATTACCGATGGACGATTCAGCGGCGGCACACACGGCTTTGTAGTCGGGCATATTACTCCGGAAGCTTTTGAGGGTGGGCTCATCGCTTTTGTGGAAGATAACGATCTGATTGAAATTGATGCGGTACACAATACGCTGACATTAAAAGTGGCTGATGAGATCATTGCAGAACGGCGTAAAAGCTGGGTACGCCCTCACTCCGCCGCACAAAACGGTGTGCTTTACAAGTATGCCCGGCTGGTAAAAAGCGCATCTGAAGGATGCGTAACCGATGAAGCGTAGTGATTATTAAAAACAGAGGAAATATATTTTGATGCGCCCGGGCCACCCTGGCGCATTTTTATTTTTGAAGCATCCGAATCAGTCTTAGGATAATACCCGGACACATTCTATTTTCGCATTACTGATAATTTACAGATAAATCAAATGAATAAAATCTGCTTTTTTCTTCTATTGCTAACAGGTCATATCGCCTATAGCCAGATCAACTTCGGCCTCATACAGGAACTCGAAAAAAACACCGGCATGGGTTATCACATGCAGGTATCCGGCAATACCATGTTTCTCAGCCAGTCCCGAAAAGATGAGGTAAAGGTATATACCCGTCAGGAAGATGGTACCTGGACCTTTCTGCAAACCCTGAAACCATCTGACAAATCTCCCGATATCAGTACCGACTGGGGCTTTGGCAATTCCATGGCAATCAACGACAGCAACGCTGTCATAACAGCTGTATACAAAAGCCTGATACGCAAAGAGGCAGGCGGGGCGTATTTTTACCGTAAAGGCTCTGATGGTCTGTGGCAGGAAGAGCTTGTCTTTGAAAATCCTACCACTTTCAGCTACTATGGTGGTAAAAATATAGCAATCCATAAAAACAAAGTGACCGTATCGCACGACAACGGCTATCCGAGATTTGTCCATATTTTTGAGCGACAGCACAATGGCGCCTGGGCCATAAGCGATACTATTACGGAAACAGCGTTTAGAGGTTTAAGCGGTATCAAAGTGTTTTATGATGATACTACCTTTATCGCGATGTCATTTCAGTTTGACGATCAGAAAGTAAAGGAGTTTCGCTTACAGGCTAACGGCAACTGGGTAAACACTCAGACGCTGGAAACCGGTATTACCACTTACGACACATATTTTGGTCAGTTTCTGTCGGTTGACAACAACCATCAGATGGCTGTAGGCGCACCTGACTTCGCAGTACATCATGAAGAAACACCTCTAAGCAGCGCAGGCAAGGTATTTATATATGAACGTGTAAATAATGTCTGGGAATTGCAGCAGGAACTAGTCTCCCCCGCTCCTCATTCATATGAGTATTTTGGAAACGATGTACTGATCAAAGGAGATATGCTGATTATTGCTTCTCAAGACACCCGAAACCCATCCGACAATACCCTCGGAGCCGTACATATCTACCGGAAAATCAATACAAAATGGACGCTGGCCCAAACCTACTACTCTGAAAATCAAAGCCAGATCGGAGAAAATATTTTCTATGAAAACAGCCAGATTATTTCATTTGGCTATAACGGTGTACATATTCTGGAAAACCTGAAAGACTGTCAGGGAGTTGCCGGTGGTACGGCAGCGCTCAACAGCTGCGGAGTCTGCTATGGAGGTACGACAGGCCTCGACTCGCTGCAAAGCGAAGAGCAATGCCTGCCTACTTCTGTATACCCTGCTTCATCAAAAACAGGGATTTCCGTATCCCCCAACCCGTTTGACAACCGGATTACTATTGAAGCTCCTGGCAATGCGGCCATTTTTCTGACGGACTGTTATGGCAAAATACTCGCACAGCATATTGCCCCCGGCCTGTTTGATGCCAGTCATCTGAATCCGGGCATGTATTTTCTGATTGTAGAGAGCGAAGGAGAAAAATATAATACGAAAATCTTTAAAAAGTAAAAAAGCTGACGAACGTAAAGAATAGCTGCGCTCTGTCAGAGATCAATAGAAAGTTCCGGCTGGTAGAAACTCTTTCAGCCGGAACTTTTTGTTTTATCCGGTTCCGGAATAACACAAATCAAAATCAGCTATCAGCCCGTAATCCATTTCCTGCTTCCGGGCAAAAATGACAATATCCGGACAAAACCATAGGTAAGGAAAAAGGTGATCACTGCCATCACCGGTACCTTGAGCGCCGTACTGGCAATATGCGCGTCGAGCAGGCTATGCACCAGATTAAGCACCATAATATGAGCAAGGTACATACCATAGCTTTTTGCCGACAGGTCCTGCAACAGCCTGAAACGCCCGGATTCAGGATTGGTGATGAATATATCCTTGCAGAGAATAAAGATTCCTACAGTCATCATAGCTATATTAATAGTATTGAAATCCCAGGTAAGCTCAAGACCGGCCACCGTATTTTCTGTTGGCAGACGATACAGAAACCCATATACGGTAATAGCATAACCGATTACGATAAGAACAATTGCACTAATATAAGCGGTCACAGAAGCCTGGGGATAAAACTTTTTGAGGTAATTGGCCATAACCACGTAACCCAGATAGCCCATAAAATAATGCAGCATGGGATGGTTGTTCCAGGGTACCTCTCCCCAGATCATCGGCTCAATCTGATGAATAAAAGGCACGATAAGCGTTATCACCCAGAAAAACAGGAAATACTCCATTTCCTTTTTGGTGGAGCTCTGCATCCAGCCGGAAATAACCGGCGCAAAAAGATATATGCCCGTCAGCATATAAATAAACCACAGATGTCCGGTTTCCATAGCAAGGTTGACCGGAATCATCAGCACATTGACAAAAGCCTGCTCCAGACTTGTCCTGCCCATGAAATGCTGATAAAAGGCATACAGGACCGACCAGACAACAAAGGGAATCAGAATCCTGGCCAGACGTCTGGACAGGAATCGCTTCATATCAGTGACCGGAAAAAGAAAATATCCGGAAAGCATCACAAACAGCGGCACACAGCTTCTGAAAAGCGAATTGATCCAGCCCACCGTATGCGCTTCAGGGGTATTGAGCACCTCGCCTACCGGACCGATATAATAAAATTCTCCGGCATGTACCTGTATGACCATATAGCAGGCAAGCACACGTAAAATATCGAGACCGTACTGTCTCCTGAGGGTTGTTTCCATTAAATTGCAGTTTTAATCTGATGTATTAAATATAGATCAAAAGAAACTTCCCGAAATTGTATTTTACCCGAAAAAGATACACCGGTTCCGGTATCGCTGCCAATCTGTATATCGGCTCTGCTTTCGTAATAAATCCTGTGCCTGCCGGACAGGCAAAACGGTCTGAAATATATTTACGACAAATTTGTCTTAAATACAAAATCTTTCTACCTTAGCCTGAGAAAGGAGCAGAAACTATGTTTTCCAAGGCATGTGAACACGGCATCAGGGCGATCACGTATATTGCCACCCAGTCGCTCGAAGGACGCCGCGTCAAGATCGGAGATGTGGCCACCCATGCAGGTTCTCCGGAAGCATACACAGGCAAGATTCTCGGCACACTGACCAGGTACCGGATTGTCAACTCCCATACCGGTCCCTACGGCGGCTTCGATATAGACGTTCATCGTATGAAGGAAATCTATATGAGTGATATCGTGCGTGCGCTGGATGGAGACTCGCTATTCAACGGCTGTGCGCTGGGATTGAGCGAGTGCAGCCACGAACGCCCCTGCCCTCTGCATCACCGCTTCGTCAAAATACGCAACGAGATCAAAGAAATATTACATACAACGAGTGTATACGATCTGGCGCTGAGCCTGCAGTCCGGAAAGACCGTGCTAATTAAAGATTAAAAATTTATCCATATTTACGACAAATTTGTCTTAAATAAAGCTGAAAACTGCCAAGTCATGAGCAATAACCTGGTCCGGGCTGCACAGCCAGACAACCTGAACGAAAATACGCCAAAGCAGACACACGCTGAACTGCTTACCTACTGGGATTATATTCAGACAGAACGTCTGCTGTCGCTGCAACAGCCAAGGACAGATTACAAAGACGAAGAAGTATTCATTATGTATCATCAGATCACTGAGCTGATCCTCAAAATGATACTGCATGAGATCAGGCAATTGTGCAGCCATGATCAGCCGGAGTCTGTCTGGATTGACAAGCTATCGCGCATCAACCGCTATGTATCGATGCTTATCACTTCATTTGATGTGATGAAGTCCGGCATGAGCCATGAAGACTACAATATGTTCCGGCGCTCTCTTTCGCCAGCCAGCGGCTTTCAGAGTGTACAGTTCCGCCACATTGAGCTATACTGTACCCGGCTGCAGAATCTGGTCAATGCCAAAGGGAAAGCATACCTGCCGGAAGTGCCTTCGACGGAAGAGTATTTTCACTATATATACTGGCAAGATGCCGGACTAAACCGGGAAACGGGAGAAAAATCCCCGACCCTGAAATTATTTGAGGACAAATACCTGGACAGCCTTATCGCACTGGCAGACAGTGTACGGGGAATAACGCTGGAAGAAAAGGTGCTGGGCATGAACATGCCGTCGGACCGGCTCACGGAAGCATTGAGGTCTTTCGATCATCTGTACAATGTTGCATGGCCAATGGTACATCTGCAGACTGCCACCTACTATCTGGATCGCGATGGCAAGCAGCAGCAGGCTACAGGCGGCAGCAACTGGCAAAAGTACCTGGACCCGGCACATCAGCAGCGCCGTTTTTTTCCGCATTTGTGGTCCGGATACGAAATTGAGCACTGGGGTAAGCACTATCAAACCAACCATATACATATACCATTATGAACATCACTATACAAAGTATCATCGGCGAAGTGGTAGCACAAGACTACCGCACAGCGTCGGTATTCCAGTCCTATGGTATTGACTTCTGCTGCAAGGGTGGCAAAACACTGGGCGAAGCCTGCAAGGCTCAGAATATTGCAGCTGAGGAGGTGATCAGCTCTCTGCATCAAAGCATCAGTAACGAAACAGACAGAAGTACGGATTACAGATCCTGGCCTCCGGATCTGCTCACGGAATATATCGAGAAAATCCACCACAGCTATGTGGAAGGGAAAATTCAGGAAATCCGTCCTTTTCTGCAAAAAATCGTGCAGGTACACGGAAAACAGCATCCCGAGCTGGCAACTATTGAGGCGCTTTTTAACCAGTCTGCCGGCGAGCTGACTATGCATATGAAAAAAGAGGAGCTTATTCTCTTTCCGTATATCCGCAAAATGGTAAAGCTAAAAAACAGCGGTGAAGAGTGCCTTGCAGCTCCCCCCTTCGGTTCGGTACAAAATCCGATTGAAATGATGCATCAGGAGCATGACAGTGAAGGTGAGCGTTTCCGGCAAATCGCGGCACTGAGCAATAATTACACAGCGCCCGATGATGCCTGCAATACATACCGCGTCACGCTGGCGATGCTCAAAGAGTTTGAAGAGGATCTGCATCTGCACATACATCTGGAAAACAATATTCTTTTTCCCAAGGCTATTAAGCTGGAAAAATCCTTTCAGCAGGCACTATAAAAATTTGCAGGGGCTGCGCTTGTCGAAGCCCCTCATGCATGCTAAGCCTGAGGAGCACTCAATCCTTATAGTATGCGGCAGGAAATGATAAAACAGGCGCCGGGGTTCCGGGCTTCGGGAACCTCAGCGCTCACCTGACCGGCAAAGCTGCCTTCGGAAGACCCGGCTACAGACACCTGTTGTCAGAGGCTACCGAAGGCAAAAGAAACGGATGCCTATGACAAATGCCGGCGCAGATGCTCTACCAGCCTGGACGAACGGTATCCGAAATCAGCGCCATAGCTATTGATGACCAATCCCTTAATATTATGCTTGTCGGATGATATCGCAAATACAACGCTTTCGTCGGCCGGATCGGTCATACCCTCAAAACGATATACCTCATCAATCGCAAACTCTTCGGGTGACAGCTCGAGCGAATTACTGTTACAGACCAGGCAGTCTTTTTCTTTCAGCATCAGAAAATCTGTTGTATATCCCCTGCGGATCAGATCATTTACCGCTTCGCTCAGTGTATCGTAGCTGTGACGGGAAAATTTACTATTGCTCATACCTCATTATTTTTGATAAACCATAAATGTACAATTCCCCGTAGCAAAATGCCAGTCATTAGTAAAAGAAGTTCAAAACGTAAGGCTCAAAGATTGCGACGCGGCTGCCGGTGGCTGAGCTTATTGAAGACCGGAGCACTTCGCCGGGAAGAAACAGATAGTGTATTTTTCTGACAATTCAAAGAAAGGCTCCCCTTCTACCAGTGATCAATGCAAAAAATCATAATAGAGGATTCGGGGATCCTGGCATGCAGAAGCTCAGGCTTCGGGAACCTCAGCCGCCGCTTCCGTTTGGTCGTTGCAGTTCTCAATGACTTAGTAATTATTTTTTACAACAAATTCACTTTATTTCGTAATTTTCCTTTGTTTTTATAATGAAACCGCATCCCTTGTCCAACAATAACCTCAATGCCTGTCAGACATGTATCCAAAAATAAATCAGACAGAAATTCAGGTAAATAACAAAATCGAAGCTGATCAGATCATAAAAATTGCTCCCTTCAGAAAAGAGCTGCGCAAAACCAATCCCCACAGACATGATAATTACCTGGAGATTATTTATCTGTCCGAAGGAAGCGGACTTCATTATATTGATCAGCATGCTTATGAAATACATCCACCCGTATTGTTTGTCGTCCGCAAGGAGCAGGTTCATCACTGGGATCTGGACGGACAGCCGGAAGGATATGTCATTATTATCAGAAAAACCTTTATCGGGCATACCCTGGATCAGGAGCTTCGTTTTCTGCTCGGTCAGATCAGCACAGTATCCTGTCTGAAGATTCCGGACCGCTATGCCATCGACATGCTCTTTGCGCTCCTGACCAAGGAATACCGGAATACAGAAGCAGGAAACTTTACCATTATTGAGGGCCTGCTGAAAGCGCTTCTGGCCAAAATCCTGCAGATTGCAATACCCCTGTCAATCAGGGCAAAACCAGATTCCGGCCTGTACGAATCCTTTGTAACCCTCCTCCAGTCAGAAAACGCTGTCAGGAACCATGTCAGTCATTATGCCGGCCTGCTTCATACCACCCCTCAGAACCTTAACCATGCCTGCCGGAAAGCAACAGGGCTATCTGCCGGCCAGGTACTGCAGACCTGGCTGCTTGGCGAAGCCCGCAGACTGCTGAGCTATACCGGATTAAGCATCACGGAAATCGCTTACCGGCTGGAGTTTACCGATGCTTCGCACTTTATCCGGTATTTCAGAAAAGCTACCGGACACACTCCCGGACAATACAGGCAGCAGTAAGCGGCCTCAAAAATAAATCGGAACCGTACCATATCATTTTCAGATATACCATAGTTTAATCCTGAACTTGCTGCATTTTCATGCCGGTAAATATTATAAGACCGACGGATCACTATGGAAATCCTTATCCTTTCCTTTACATCCTTTGCCGTGGCCATTCTGACGTTCTTTTCGGGTTTTGGGCTGGCCACCGCCCTGACTCCGGTATTTATGCTGTTTTTTCCGGTTGATCTTGCTATAGGCATCACCGGAATCGTACATTTCTTCAACAATCTTTTCAAGCTCTTTCTTGTTGGCAGCAAAGCCGACAAAAATACGGTCCTCCGTTTCGGCATTCCGGCGATCATAGCAGCCATAGCCGGTTCCTGGCTCCTGCTGTCCCTGCCGGACAGCAAACCATTGTTTTCCTATACACTGTGGGGCAAAACGTTTGATGTATATCTGCTAAAGCTTATTATCTCCGTACTACTCATCATTTTTGCTACCATCGATCTGATTCCCCGCTTCAGCAGACTGGAGTTTGATAAAAACAAGCTTCCGCTGGGCGGGATACTGAGCGGCTTTTTCGGTGGATTGTCAGGCAATCAGGGAGCTTTGCGCAGCGCGTTTCTGATCAAAGCCGGACTTTCCAAGGAAGCCTTTATCGGTACGACCGTGGTCGTGGCTGTGCTTGTAGATTTTACCCGGCTGAGCATTTATGCCACACGTTTCAGCAAAACAGGCCTCAGCGACAACCTGACACTTGTGGTATCGGCGACTCTTGCGGCCATAGCCGGAGCCTACATCGGCAACAAGCTTCTGAAGAAAATAACACTGCGTTTTCTTCAGATTACCGTAGCTGTCATGCTGATCATTCTGTCTCTGGCTCTCGGGAGCGGTCTCATATAAGCCGGGTTTGTGATCATCCTTCAGAATCTTCGCTGTATATTGATTTACAGCTACTACCAATCGTTAGATGGCAGAAGCTAAAAAGCTCAAGGCTCAAAGATTGCGGTGTAGCTGTTGGCGGGGCTGAGTTTACCGGAGTCCGCTTCCGTTTGGTTGCCTGAGGCTCCCGAAGGCAAAAAGAGCGGAACCTGCTCCCGTTTTCTAAGTCGCTGACATCAGGATTCCCGATTAGTTAACTCATCATAAGCCACCTGGCACATACTCACCTGCTCCTGCCATCCTTTATCCGGCTTCAAAGCAGAATATTTTATTAATCTATAATTAGTCTAAATAATGACATTTCTTTATATTTGGGTTCAGAACAAAACCGAAAAATATGCCGAGCGTACCCAAATGGCTGGCCGATGCCATGGAAAAGCTATCCAATGGATTTTATACCCCCGTTATCGTATCACACATCCACTATCCGGCCCCCGCACTCAAGCTTGTCCGCTTTGAAGGCAACTTCAGCCAGCTGGAATTTATTGCCGGCAAAGTCGTCGAGTTTCGTGTCAGTGATACAGATTACCGCCACTATACTCCATCCTTTTTCGACAGCGACAAAGGCATCTGTGAAGTTCTTTTCTATCTGCACCAGCAGGGACCGGGCAGCTCCTGGGCAGATAGTCTCCGGGTCGGAAACCGGCTCAAAATGATCGGTCCCGGCGGAAAAATGAGCTATCAGCCTGCTTTCTCCCGCCATATAGTCTTCGGAGATGAAACTTCACTGGGACTTATGGAGGCTCTGCACCGGGTCATTACTGCCGGCAAGCAGGACTGTCTGTGTCTGGCCGAGCTGGAGCAGGCCCATTTATCCTGGGTCGGACATATACAGGCGCCGCTCGTTACAGTCGAAAAATCGCATGACAATGCCGCCACCCATGCGATCGGCTGGCTCGATCAATGCCACCATACCGCCTGGCTAAACCGGGACCAGACATTTTTTTATCTGACCGGCCAGGCCAGATCCATACAACAGCTCAACCGGTTTCTGACCACCAGCGGTGTGAGCAGCAAGCAGATAAAAACCTATCCGTACTGGGCCGAAGGGAAAAAAGGGTTATAAAATATGCGAAAACAATGTCAAAAGTAAAACCGGAATTATTTACCACACTGGCTGACCCTCAGGCAGAAGCTGTCCTCACAAGACTTTATAAAGCGGCACTCCGTCAGACCGGCTCACTGATCTGGCACTTTCTGCCCAAAGCACACAAACTGCCCGGCAAAGGTATAGACTGGCAGACAGAAAAGAACGAAGAAGCCTTTTTTGATGACAAGTATATCCCTGTACATCCGGCTCAGGGTACATTTATGTATATGCAGGCCAGAGCAGTCAATGCCCGCCATATATTCGAATTCGGAACTTCTTACGGCATCTCGGCTATATATCCGGGCAAAGCTGCCCGTGTGAAAACGGCGGAAAAGTAATCAGCACCGAATACCTGCACCATAAAGCAGAAGCCGCGAGGGCGAATATCGCTGAAGCAGGACTATCTGATCATGTCACCATCCCGGAAGGCGATGCCCCCGAAACACTTAAAAGCATCGAAACCGATTTTGTGCTGCTTGACGGATGGCCGGATCTCGTTTTTCCTGTATTCAGGATGATCGCCCCCCGACTGAAAAAAGGCTGTATCATCCTCGTCGATGATGTAAAGGGTTATACTCCCTCCATGCAGGATTATCTCGGCTATGTGCGCAATCCGGCCAATGGTTATCTGTCGGCTACCCTGAATCTGGAAAAGGCGCCGGAATACACGATCAAAACGTGCTGAAATTGTTACCGGTATTTCATACATTTGCTTCGGAAATAGCAGCTGACTGCCACCGGCTGATGATTTTTCTGAAAACGACGGATACTTTAAGCAAGTGAGCAATGTATAATTTTATAAAAAAGAGCATCGTACGTTTTTTTCCCGGTCTGACCAGACGATATGAGCCTGCCCTTCGCAAGGTGCTGGCCCGGGTATACAAAGGCGACCATGTATATTGCACGGTCTGCGAAAGCAGCCTCAGCAGGTTTGTGGCACATCCTGCCGGTGATCTCTGTCCGGGCTGCGGCAGTCTGGGACGACACCGGAGGCTCTGGTCCATACTGCAGGATCAGGTACCGCTCCGGCCAGAGGAGGCTATTTTGCATTTTTCTCCGTCCAGGCTCATCCAGAAAAAACTGAAGCAGCAGTTCCCTTATTATGTATCAACCGATTATGACGGCGGACTGCACACAGACAAAGCGCTTGATATAACCAATATAGAGGAGCCTGACAATACCTATCATGTAATCATCTGCTATCATGTGCTCGAGCATATCATGGAAGATCACAAAGCAATCTCCGAGCTGTATCGTGTGCTCAAACCCGGAGGAAAAGCGATTATCCAGACGCCCTTCAGAGAGGGCTCTATCTATGAGGACTTCTCCGTCATCAGCCGGGAACAGCGGAAGCTTCATTTCGGGCAGGAAGATCATGTGCGTATATATTCCGCAGACGGCCTGAAACAGCGCCTGGAAGCTGCATCCTTTGAGGTAGAGGTATTATCCTTTCAGGAACAGCCGGGCAACCGCTTCGGGTTCAAAACAGAAGAGTATATACTGATAGCCGGTAAACCGGCATAGCTATCCGGAAGGCGGGCGCTATGGCTCACTGGCCGGTCCGGAAACCGGTCAGGTATGTATCAGACTACCAGCACAAAAAATTTTGCCTTGACACAACCTTCCGACCAGGTAGTCCGTTGAAGCAGAAAACCGGATCGGATGAGCATTATTGTCTGAATACAGATAACATACGATCCGCTGTACAGACACGATATTTACCCTGAAGAACAGCCATTGAAAACACAGAATACCGGTTTCCTGCATATTGCCTGTTCTGCCGGAAACCGGAAACTGACCAAAGAAATCCATATACCTGACACACTACTCTCCCGGTGTCCGAATACAGACTCCGGATCGCTGCGCTGAGAAATGAATCAGACGAAGGAACTTAAATTAATACACGGAACAACTTAATTAATCACTTTTAAAATACACAAATAATGGATGCTCAGAAAGTAGACATGTTCCTTATGAACAACAGTAAATTTTTTGAAAGCCACGTTATCGGGCAGATCAGAGAGGAACTTTTAAATCTGGATGATTCCAAATGGCCTCTGGTACAAACCATACAATTCAAAGATCCGACCATCAGCCTGATTATTTCACTGATCGGCGGCGGATTGGGCATTGACCGCTTCATGATCGGTGATATCGGTCTTGGCGTAGGCAAGCTGGTTACCTGCGGTGGCTTCGGAGTATGGTCGATTATAGACTGGTTTATGATTATGCCCGCCACCCGCAAAAAGAACCTGGAAAAATTCCGGCAGGTACTGGTCTGATATGACACTCCGCAGGCGTAACCTGTATCTGATACTATCGACCGCCTGCGCGGCAGGGTATATCTGGCTGTATTATCATCTGGCTTCTGCCGGCACCGGCACCTTCAGTGTCTGTATGATAAAACACGCTACAGGTATCCCCTGCCCTTCCTGTGGCTCTACCCGGGCCGTAGCAGAGCTCGTGAAAGGCCACTGGCATGAAGCCCTGCTGATCAATCCGCTCAGCATACTGATCGCTGTCGTGCTGATCACCGTCCCTGTATGGATACTGACGGATCTGCTTACCGGAAGCCGATCGCTGTATCGCAGCTACCATGGCATGGAGGCGCAGCTCAGAAAGCCGGCATATGCTATTCCGCTGATTGCCCTCGTTATGATCAACTGGATATGGAATATCTGTAAAGGACTATGATAAAGATTGAGAAATTTGAGTATTCACCCGGCGAACATGAAGCAGAAAAAGCATCCAACAGCTATCTGATGTCTGTGATCGCGCTTATGGCCGGTCTTCCCCTGCCGGTGGTAAACCTGCTTGCCACCTTCATATTTTATATGAGCTACCGCAGAGACACCTATTTTGTCCGCTGGCACTGCAAGCAGGCGCTGTACTCGCAGCTCAGCCTGTTTTTTGTCAACAGCTTCGGAGTCTGGTGGACGATATCTGTAATCGTATCCGGCTTTGAAGCAATAAGCAATGGCTATATAGCCTATATGCTGATCGTGCTTTTTCTGAACCTTGCCGAATTTATCGCTACCGTATATACAGCCATCAAGACCCGAAAGGGCCTCCATGTAAAATGGTGGTTTTACGGAGAGCTGACCGATCTGACCTGCAAACCCTGATCTATGAAAACAATTTTTGTACGTGGCATTCTGAGCCTTGGCATTCTTCTGGCTGTCTGGTCTGGCTTATCCCGGATCAGCTGGACCGGCCTTTTTCAGATCCGTGAAACACGGGATACGCTCAAAGAGGATCTGAGCAAAATCCTCTGGCAGATGATCGAAAAAAACGGCTCCGCCTTTGATGATCCCTATGTCACGCAGGCGGTAGACAGTATCATCAGGCATGTATGCCAGGCCAATCATATTGACCCGGAAACAGTCAAAGCCCATATTCTTTCCGAAAGCGAAGTCAATGCCTTTGCGCTTCCACAGGGCCACATTATTATACATACGGGACTGATCAAAGCAGCCGGCAGCCAGGACGAGCTGACCGGAGTAATCTGCCATGAGCTGGCCCACATCCGGCTCAACCATGTCATGCACAAGCTGACCAGGGAAATCGGCCTTTCCGTACTGATCTCCATGACGACCGGCCAGGGCGGAGGCGAGCTTATCAGGCAGACCGCCAAAACACTATCTTCGAGCGCTTTTGACCGGAAAATGGAAAAAGAAGCGGATATAAAAGCCGTAGAATACCTGATCAATGCCGGGGCAAACCCGGAAGATTTTGCTGCGTTTCTATACAGGCTTGCGGACAAAGAGCCTGAATTTATGGGTTATCTCGGCTGGCTAAGCACCCATCCTGACTCAAAAGAACGTGCAGGCTATATCATCGGGCACAGTCAGCAGAAGCAGGCTGAATACAAAGAAATTATCAGCGGGGAAACCTGGAATGAAATAAAAAGAAAACTGGAAGACCAGTCAGACAGGCTACAGTAAAACAGCAATCTATCAAACCGGTCAGTCAGCGCCTATGGATTTTTTAATGATTCAATGTATCCGGAATATCGTAGCGCTCCCTTCCGGAGAAGAGGAAAAGCTACGCAAGCACCTGCGGTATATCTCCATACCCAAAGGCTCGTATTACCTGAGCGCGGGTCAGGTGCCCCGCCGGTTCGGCTTTATCCGCCAGGGGCTGTGCCGCTATCTGTATATTGACCATAAGGGTACTGAATATACCAAAAACTTTGTCCCCGAAGGCCACTTTGTCAACTCCTACTCAGCCATGAAAGCCGGTGCGCCGTCGCATATGTATATCGAAGCGCTGGAGGACTGTATGATCGAAGATATCAGCTATACAGACTGGGAAGCCATTCGCTCCGGACATCCCTGCTGGAACCAGCTTCTGGTGATCATGCTGGAAAAAGCCTTTGCTGTCAAGGAGAAAAGGGAGCGGGAACTGCTGCTGCTGGAAGCAGGCGAACGCTACCGGGAGTTTCTCAGAGAGTTTCCCGGTCTGATCCACCGGGTCAGACAGCATCAGATTGCATCCTATCTGGGCATATCACCGGTTTCGCTCAGCCGCATCAGGCACCAGAGCGATCCGGAGTAGTCCGGCCGGCTGCAACCATGGCCGGGGATTAACATAGGTTAATGCTTTTGAGACCGGCGCTTCTGTTCTTTGCATACATCAAACACCTGCACACAATGATGAAAGCAACGAACACCATACTCATTACCGGCGGTGGCTCCGGTATAGGCCTGCAGCTTGCGCGGGCGCTGGACGCCAGAGGACATACCGTACTGATCTGCGGCCGCTCGGAGGCAAAGCTCCGGGAAGCCGCAAGACAGCTGCCGCAGGTTGCCACATTTGTCTGTGATGTCTCCATCGAAAAAGACTGCCTGCGGCTATATGACTGGGTACAGCAGAATTATCCCGAATGCAACTGGCTCATCAACAATGCCGCTATAGCGCACCGGGGCGATTTTTTGCAGGAAGCAGCCAGTCTGCACCATGCGAAAACGGAGTTTCAGACCAATATGCTGGCGCCCATACGGCTGTCCTATCTGTTTTTGCCCCACCTGCTGAGGCAGCAAAACAGCCGGATTATCAATATCAGCACGGGACTGGTCTATGCGCCTCTCCGGTCCTACCCGTTTTACAATGCCACCAAGGCAGCCCTGCACTCCTTTACGCAGGTGCTGCGGATGCAGCTAAAAAACAAGCCGGTGCATATCTGCGAGGCGCTGCTGCCGGTAGTCGACACACCCTGGCACAAAGGCAGGCAGCCGGACAGCGCCATTTCGCCCGAAGAAGCTGTAAAGGAAATGCTTGAAAAAATACAGAAGAATAAAGCGGAAATACGGGTTGGTAAAGTAAAGCTCCTGTATCTGCTGGCAAGGCTCTCTCCTGCGCTTGCCTCGCGGATTATTAACAGGAATGCCTGACCTGCCAGACATCCACTACAGGGAGCTGCGCAAAAGCTCTCTGTAGGCCAATCCCTCTCACCCCTCTTTCAGCTGGTGACTGGTAATTCATATTACCTCCGCCGCTAATCACCGTCCGTACCGGTATATTTCTTTTCAGGCACAGGCGCTTAAGCAACCAGTAGCTTATTTTTAAGTATTCTTTCATTCCAAAGATATAAAAACGAGCATCGTCTTCACTGACCACAGCACAATGATAAGCGCCATAGTGCACACTAAAAATAATGTGCTTAAAAATTGCAGTGTATGGTATCCGGTTTGTATACTTGCGCTCGTAATTAACCGGAATAATTATCCACATTTATCAGTCTGTTTAGAATAAATCCTGATTTTAGTTAGTTTTGCCGCCCGTTTACTACATGACCGGACGGATACAAGTCAGGATGATCATAGAGTCAGAATGTTTTTATCAGTAAGTAAAAAGAATATATGTAATATTTCCATTAACCTGGCCAACACCGTCCCGGATGATAACCCTGCTTATTTTTCAATACGTTTTTATATGAAAAAACTCAATATACCAAGCCTTATTACTCTGATTTTATATGGACTGCCCCATATATCCATTGCCCAGATTCAGCCTACTCTGCCACCTTCTCCGACAGCCTCGGCCATCGGCAGGCACATTGACAACCCGGTATCACACTACACAGGCACTCCGGATATTACCATTCCTCTGTATGAAATCAATCTGAAAAACCTGACGGTACCGATTAATCTCAAGTACAATCCGCAAGATATACAGGTCGCTACCATCCCCTCCAATGTAGGGCTTGGCTGGTCATTGAATGCAGGAGGCGTTATTACAAGAGCGGTCAAAGATATCCCGGATGATGAGCACCACGATTACTGCAATGGAAGTGAGAATTACGATACCAGATGGGATATGAGCATGTCCGGTGAATACCCCTATTGCAACTGGGGCTATCTCTACGCCATCGCGGAAAGTCATCCTACAGATCCCAACATGCCGGGAATCTTGTACCAAAATACCCCAACGTATAATCTGGATCTGGACGCCATATATGCCAATCGTAGCACCACGAGTCCTGAAAGAGCTATTATTTACAACTTTGGTAACTCATTCTGGGGTATTCTTAATGGTATAAATCTTGAGTTTGATAATCAATTATCTACCTATAGACTTGTCGGTGGACACATCAGCACCGAAATCCGGTTCTTCGCGGATCTGGAACCGGATATTTTCTATTATAATTTTCCGGGGTACAGCGGCAAGTTTGTCTTTGATGTTGAAAACGGCAGCCCGAAGATCAGGACGATCCCCTACCAGGATCTTGCTTTCACCTATGAAACCAGTCCCTCAACGCGAAAGCTGACCGCATTTACAGTCACCGATCCCAACGGAAACAGATATCGTTTTGACCAGATCGAGACAACCAAATCCGAAAGTACTGACTTTTGGTATTGGCAGCAGCGCATCTATAACTCAGCATGGTGGCTGTCTACCATTGTGACTCCGTACGGGGATACTCTCAATTTTACTTACGAAAACGAAACGATTGACAATGAATCAACTAACATAATGAACCCAAACTGGGAAGCAATGATTGACGCAAACCAGAACAATGACCCCAGCGCATTAAATGTCTTGAAACACATTCGATATGTCAACAATACTAAAAGGCTGCGCGAAATCTATACGAATGATACCCGCCTGGTATTTGATGCTACACATAACCGCCAGGACCTTGGCGGTGAGAGCAACGCCAAAGCCATAACATCCCTCACTGTTCATTATATTAATCAACATCATAACATTTCCAGCAGAATCAAAAAAATCAACCTGGGCTACGGGTATTTCCACGGCCATGATGCTTCAAAGAGGCTCCGGCTTCAGACTATTCAGGAATTCGGAGAATCAGACCTGACGTTCGTACCCTATTATACACTGGGATATTCGTATTATGATCAGGAACCTTCCTCCAGCAGCTGGAAAAAGTTTCCCAAACGCGACAGCTACGATACAGACTTATGGGGTTATTACAACGGAGCCGGCAATGTGACTCCTGTTCCCAGTCACCACATCTATCCCGAAAACTATCCCCAAGGCGACCTGCGCATGTACAGCATATATGAGAAAAGCTCCTATACCGGCAGACACTTTACAACCGTAGGCGGCAACAGGCAGCCCAATGCAGACTATATGACTATCGGAGTGCTTAATAAAATCACCTATCCCTCCGGCGGCACTACCTCCTATCAGTTCGAGCCTCATTCATTTATACTGGACGGAGAAGAGGAAATAGGCGGCGGACTCCGGATCGCCGCCATTGTGAAAGACAACGGACAGGGAGAAAGCATTACACACAGGTACCGCTATACTAAATCCGTTACCAACAGTACCTCTTCCGGCAAAATCGTTTCCCTCCCCATGTATGTCGGCTTATCCAACAGCTTAGCCCTGGACAATCCCACCACGTCAATCGCTCCGGAACTGGCGCTGAAAACACAATACGGTGTATTCTCCTACTCCGTCTCCGAGCTGGGGAGGACCACCGGGTCCAATGTAGGCTACACCAACGTAATTGAATATATATCAGCCAGTGCAAACTTGTATCCTGACGGACGCACCGAATATATATTTTCCTTTCCTGCTGCCTTCGGCGAGATGAACGATACAGAAGGAGTCGGATGCAGCCTTGCCGAAAACGGGATATGCGAAGGACTCTATCAGACTACCAGGGTGCATAATTTCTTTATGTACGGAGACAACAGGAATGATGCCTATCTGAATTATTACCCTGAAAGTTCCCTAAGCCATCTGACCCCGCCCAATCCAAATTATGACTGGAACAGAGGATTGCTGCTAAAGAAAAAGTATTACGATGCAACTAGCCAGCTGGTGGCAGAGGAATCGCATAGCTACCAGAACTACTACCCCAACGGACAAACGACCCCCCGGAAAGTATACGGCATAAAAATGGGGGATTTTAACCCCTGGGCGGACTTTAACAACGATGGTAACAATGACACCTATGGACGCCGGTACCCGTTCAGAGTCGCCAAGTATGAAGTGCTGACCGAAGTGGCCAAAGTCCCGGCTTCGGTGACTACCACCCGCTACGATCAGGGCAATCCGGCCAAGAGCATCAGCACCACGACCTGGTATACCTACGGCAGTACCCGTGTCAAAAAGCTGACCGAGAAACGTACAGAGCAGTCTGACGGCAGCCAGCTGGTGAGCAAATACAAATATGCCGCTGATTACTTCCCTTCCTCTCCGCCGCCGGATGAAGGAGTCTCTATTCCTCTTATACGACAGATGAAGGGTATACTGGTGGAAGAAGCGCAATTCACCCGTTCCGGCGGCACGGACAGGCTTATCGGTGGCCAACTGAGCACGTACCATGAGTATATCAGCCTGCCTGTGCTCTACGGCCGGTATACGCTGCAAACCGCCAGTCCGCAAAGCAGCTATACCGCATCCGAGTATCAGGGGCCTGTTTTCTCCTTCAACAGCCGCTACCAGCGCGATCTTCTGTGCAGACGCTACGACAGCCAGGGCAACCTGCTCGAAGCCAGCACTCCGGACGACACCAGAATCTGTTATGTCTGGGGCTATCAGGGCCGCTACCCGGTGGCCAAAGTAATCAACGCCACCTACAACGAGATCGAAGCCCTGCTGACAAGCGCTGACTTCAGCTACCTGATGAACGGAGCCATGGTCGAGATCTTCGGCCCCGGCTATCCTCCGGAGTATATGCATACTCCTCAGGATATACGGCTTATCATCAACAAGCTGCGTACCGGTCTGCCCAATGCCCAGGTATATACCTATACCTATGAGCCGCTGATCGGTCTGCGCAGCGAAACCAGCCCCGCAGGCATTACCACCTCCTACGAATACGATAGCATGGGCCGTCTGCAGGTCATTAAGGACCACGACGGCAATATTGTGGAGATGCTGGACTATTTCTACAAAGGACACGACTAGAATCTACAGACATTAAAAAAAAACAAGCAATACCATGAACTACCTGACCCTACTTATCAGTCTCATTCTTTTTTCCCTGAGCGCTCAGGCGCAGACACCGGACAGCCTGCAAACCAGCAACCAACGGATCACCGAAGCGCTGCTCGAAAAGGCTGTGCAGTACCTGGGCCTGCAGCCGGAGCAGCAGCACGGCTTTCAGGAAGCGGTCCATACCCACCTGGAGCAGGCACGGCTCTATATGGCGCAGCACAGCGCCGATACAGTACTGGTGACGGACTATCTGGAGCAGCAGTGGCCCGCGCTGCTGGGCGAAGCCCTGCGCCCGGTCCTTAGCGCAGAGCAAATGCGCAGCCTCAGCGAGCGCATCCACATACAGCGCGGGCGCCGTGACATAGACCAGCGCCGGGGCTATCGCCACCAGCCGCAGGAATATCTGTTTTTCTTTTAATCACATCGTTTTCGTCTGCTTATGAATTTTTACCATACCCTATTATTACTGCTGTTTTGCGCGGGCAGCACACTGGCCAATACTGCCACCATTACCCTGCGTCCCAACGCTGCCCAGGGCAAGGATGCCTACGTTCTGCACCATGCCAGCAATGCAACGTATGCCAACACCAATTACGGCAATGCCGACCATATGCATATCAACGCCTGGACCTGGAGCGGACAGGTGGTACGCTTCCGGAGCCTGCTGGCCTTTGACCTGCAGCAGATTCCGGCCAATGCCGAAATCGTCCGGGCCGATCTGTACCTCTACCATCACCCCGGCCAGCCGCATAATCCGCTCACCGGCTCCAATGCCTGCCGGGTCAACAGGATCACCAGCAGCTGGGACGAGCAGAGCGTAACCTGGAACAATCAGCCCTCCGTCAGCACAGCCAACGAGGCCTATATACCCGGCTCCACCAGCTCCAGTCAGGATTTTCAGGTAGACGTAACCGCACTGGTACAGGATATGATCAGCGACCCTGCTGCAAGTCACGGATTTGCCATACGTCTGGAGACCGAAGCCACTTTCCGCCAGATGACTTTTGCAACCAGTGATCATATCGACCCCAGTCTGCACCCCCGCCTGGTGATTACGTATTCAGAGATCCGGTTGCTGACCCTGCAGCCCGATCAGGACGGCAAGGATGCAACGATCCTATACGCCGACAGCCCCGCCTCATTAAAGGATCTTAATCAGGGGACAGATATAACCTTCAACGCATTTTCAGGCTTGTATCTGTCACGCTCCCTGATCGACTTTGATCTGAGCGCCCTGCCCCCGGACGCCGTGATCGTGAGCGCCCGCCTCAGCCTCTACAGCAATCCGGGACTGCCGCACAACAACAGCCTGTCCAATGCCTGTCTGCTGCGACGCATCACCCAGCCCTGGGGCGAGCATACCGTAACCTGGAACAACCAGCCGGCCACCACTGTGGCCAATGAAGCCTACCTGCCTGTATCAGTCAGCCCGAATGAAGACTACCATGTCGATGTGACCCAGCTCTACCGCGACATATGGGCCAATCCTGCGCAAGGCCACGGACTTATGCTCCGGCTGGCCAATGAGGACAATTTTGGTCCCTATCTTTCATTCAATTCCAGCGATTACAGCAATGCAGCCCTGCGCCCCAGGCTGGAGATTCGCTACCGCATCTGTAATGTCTATGAAATTGAGCGTAACTATGTACGGCGGGAGCAGCCTCTGAAGGCCGGCTTCTACACTACCACTACCCTGAAAAACACTTCCGGACAGAACAAGCTCACCCATACCACCTATTATGACGGACTGGGGCGCCCCATACAGGAAGTGCAGCGGGCCGGCAGCCCGCAGGGCTTTGACCTGATACAGCCCATCGAGTACGACCCGCAGGGCCGCCAGACCAAAGACTACCTGCCCTATGTCAGCTGCAGCAACGAAGGCAACTTTCACCAGAACTATGTCTCCGGCCAGCTCAGCTTCTACAACCAGCCGGACAGGCTGCCGGATACAGACTATCCATTTACCCTGAAAGTAACCGACAACTCCCCCCTCAACCGGGTACTGGAGCAGGGAAGCCCGGGCGATGTCTTCCAGCCCGGTGGCGGCAAGACCCGCAAGCTCTCGGAACGAAGCAATAATACCAATGAGGTCCTCTACTGGAAATACAATGCGGCTGCCAATCTCACTTTTGGCCATACCTATTATCAGGCCGGCACCCTCAGCGTATCAGAGGCCGAAGACGAGGACCAGCGCAAGGTATGGGTATACAAGGACAAGGCGGGAAAAACCATACTGGAAAAGCGCACAGGCAGCACGGCTGCCGAATACCTGGAGACCTACTATATATACGATGATCTGGGCCGTCTCCGCTATGTAATACCTCCTATGGCTACGGCCAATCTGGCCTCGGTCGGACATATCCTGTTTGACACCAGCAGCTTTACCAGGCAATGGGTATACCACTACCGCTACGACGACCGGGGGCGGGTCATTCACAAAAAAATACCGGGTATGGAGGTGCAGTATTTTGTCTACGACAAAAAAGACCGCGTGGTGCTGAGCCAGGACGGGCGCCAGCGCCCCAACCGTGAGTGGATCTATACCAAATACGACTGCTTTGACCGGCCCGTAATCAGCGGGATCTATATACCCGCCGATCCCTGGGGGCAGGAAGATATGCAAAATCTCTTCAACAGCCTCAATGCGACAGCCGGCGTAAATGAAGCGCCCTCCGCATCGGGTCCTCACGGCTATACCGCCAATCTCTGGCCCAACAATCCGGCCAGGCTGGAGGCCCTTACGGTCAACTACTACGACCACTACGATTTTGACCGCAACGGTACACCGGACTACAGCTACCTGCCGCAGGGACTCAGCGGGGAGGCCAGCCCCTGGCTCAACGCCAAAGGTCTGCCTACCGGATCAAAGGTAAAGGTGCTGGGCAGCACCGATACCTATCTGTGGACCATTACCTTTTACGACAATAAGCTACGCCCCGTACAGGTACGCAGCAGCAACCACCTCAACCCCACTGCGGTATCGGATGTGCATACCAGCGTATACGACTTCCGGGGCAACGAGCTGCGCAGCAAAACCCTGCACAATGCCGGCAACGGCGAGATTGCCCTGCATCAGCGCAAAGACTATGACTATGCCGGCAGACCGGTACGGAGCCATATGCAAGTCAACAACGAAGCCGAAGTGCTCATGGCTGCTTACCAATACGACGAGCTGGGCAGGCTGGAAGAGAAAAACCTGCACTCCGAGGACCAGGGACGCAGCTTCCTGCAAAGTGTGGACTACAGCTACAACCTGCAGGGAGCGCTGACGCATATCAACAATGCCGCGCTCAGCAACGACGGGGTCAACAATAATGACGACAATGACCTCTTCGGCATGGAGCTGTACTATGAGACCCTCTCCGATGCGCCGGGGCAGACAGCGCTCTACAACGGCCATATATCGCACCTGCGATGGAAGGGCGCCAATACCTATACGTCGCTCATGCCGCAGGGCTACAACCTGGAGTACGACTACAGCAACCGGCTCACCAATGCCCGCTATGTGCAAAAGCCGTCCTCCACCTAGCAGGCCGCCAACGACTACAGCGAGACCGGCATGAGCTATGACCGCAACGGCAATATACTCAGCCTGAACCGCTACAGCAATGGCACGCTCACAGACCAGCTCAGCTACAGCTATCAGGGCAACCGCCTGATCAAGGTGGAGGATGCCATTACCGGCACTGCGGGCTTCTACAATGGGGTAAATATACAGGAGGAGTACAGCTATGATGTCAATGGCAATATGACCCATGACCGGAACAAGGGTTTTCAGATGTGGTATAACCATCTCAATCTTGTAAAGTCGCACTTCCCTCCCGGCGGACTTATTGAAATCCAATACGATGCGCTGGGACAGAAGCTTTCCTACGGCAATGCCAGCTTTGCCCGGCATTATATTGGTCCCTTTCTGTACACGAAGCAGGGGCCTCCCTGTACCGGCCCCTCTTGCCTGAGCTCCCCTACCATACAAACGACCGAGGGACGTATCAAACCAGGTACCGGAGGCTACAGCTACCAGTACGATCTCAAGGACCATCTGGGCAGTGTACGCATGACCTTTGACAAGGACCCGATGACCGGACTGGCCCGTATCGTACAGGAAGATCACTACTATGCCTTCGGTGGCAAGCTGGCAGGCCGTTCTTACGACTTCGCCAATGGCAACCGCTATACCTATACCGGGCAGGAGCATATGGAGCTAATAGATCTTTACGATCACGGCGCCCGTATGTACGACCACGAGCTGGGTAGATGGCATGCCGTGGATCCGCTCGCGGAGCTGTATGCGGGCTACAGCCCGTACAACTATGTGCTGAATAACCCTATCAGCTATCTCGATCCGACTGGTTTGGGAGTGGAGGATTTTATTTATATTGATACAGATGGCAATGAAATAGACCGGGTGAAAATGGAGGGCGATGACCGCTATTTCATGACTCAGGCAGGAATAACAGGCTACTATGAGCATAACGGATTAACTTATTTTGAGATCGATAATCCCAATGGTTTTTCTAACTCAGGCAGTCTTGCTGATTTTTATGGTGGGTATACTCTCACTCCCGGAGATTATCTCGGACACTATCAGGCATTATTTTCCGGTGATTTTAAAAAGGTACTGTTTGATGACAAAACAGGAGCATTGAGACCCGACGCTCTCCATGCCGGATTGCCTGGTGGTGGTATTGCATCAGGAGTCCATGGGCTATATCTTGCAGGCTCCAAAAATGTATTGCCAGCGTTAGCTAATGCCATTAAGACGGGGACGAACTTAGTTGAGCAAACTGTTGTACACGGAAACTCTTTAAAAAGTCTTAAACCAACTTGGGGTTATAAGTTATATTCAGCTGATGGCACTTTCCTGAAAAATGGAATTACTTCAGCAGTAAAAGCAGAATCGCGATACACAAAATCCTTCATGTCGGATAAAGTCATGAAAGAGAAGATTTTATTTCCTAATCGAAAGGCTGCTTATGACTGGGAATATCTTCAAAATCAAATATTGAAAGGACCACTAAATAAAAATATGCACTAAAATGAGTGAAGAAAAAAATATATTTGGATGTTTTGTTTCATATCCTTCATTGATGTATGATGCGACAAATGAGCAAAAGTTAGATGCAGAAAAGCAAGGAGACCTGTTTCGTAGCTATATCTGGGGAGATGAAGGTATAGGAAACGTTTTAAAAGCGTTGCGTTATGAAAATTATGGTAATGATATGAAACGTATTTTATTTCAATTCTACGTTAATCCTATTCCATATGAACAACAAAATCTTAAAGAAATAGAACCATATAGAGTAAGAGAAAAAGCAATTGGAATACCGATAATTGTAACAAATGAAAACTTCTTTAGTAAGTCAGAAAAAGAACGTTACATTTTTTTTAAACAAACTATTTTAGAAAAGTTAGATTTACTTGCAGAAGTAGTGAAGAAGAAAAAACTGGATACTAAAATAGGTTTGCTCAAAGCTGATTTAGAAAAAATATTAGCAAAATAACATCAAACGCCAGGCTTACAGCTTGGCGTTTTTGTTTTACATCAAAGAAATCTTGCTTGCTTTGATAAAATGGTCAACGGTAGTGAGCAGGCATTCCTTTTCCTTTTCGGGGAGCGTTGCGATATCCTGGAACCGTTTGAGCATAGCGGGATCTTTAAACAGGTCGGCCTGTTCGTTCTCTCCCAATAGGTAGCCCTTAACTGGCAAGGAGCATGGGAAGCTCTCGTTCAGGCATTTGTTCCGTTTGGGAGTGATATTTATCCATTATCAGAAGAAGAACTAAAGAAACAACCTATTTACAGCTGTAATGCCTGACCTTCCTATAGGTCCAGGAGGGGCAGTTAAAGGTTTAAAAGGTAGTTACTCATTATACAAAGCTATCGCAAAAGATGGTAAAACCTATTGGGGAATAACTAAAAACATTGCACAAAGAGCAAAACAACATGGAGATAGATTTCCAAAAGGCCTAAACGAAGTTTATATTGGGGTATCAAAAAATGTTGCTGTTGCTAGAGGACTGGAACAAATGAAGATTGACCAATACGGATTAAAAAATTTGGATAATGCCATCAACAGTATAGGTACAAATAACCCTAAGCTCATGCAATACTATCAGGATGCTATCAGATACTTAAATGGATTATAAACTATGGCAAGATTGAAAAACGGAGATATCTTACAAATTCCTTTACCAAAAGATCTGGGCTTTGCATATGCCCGATATATTGATTTATTAAAGATTGTACCTAAACCCGGTCTACCTGATTTAGTAAAAGTCTTTGATTATAAAACCGAAGATGAGCAGTATAATTTTGAAGAACTGCAAAACAGTGATTATCTGATCGCACCTCTGCTGGTAACAGGCCTGCCTCCTACCATAAGAAAGGGCTTATGGAATATTCTTAAAGAAAAAGTGACTAAAGATGATTTTGAAATTCCCCACTTTAGCCGGCATGAGGATTGGGCTCCCGGATCACCTGATGATAACTATCCCCGTGGTCGGTGTGTCTTCTATCCCGTGGTCGGTGTACCATCTCTCCGCGGTCGCGTGGCACACCGACCGCAATGTATATAGCTGGTAAGTAAAGGAATGGGAAAGAAGTATATTAAAATTCCTGATTACAGAGAATATTTCGGTTAATTTACCTACCTGATTCTCAATATTTATATTTCGGCCTGTGCGCCACAGACCGAGGAAAAGGAGATAAGCTTGGCCCTACGATAGATTATTTAAAGAGAAGCGGTAAATCTTGGGATGATATAATAAATAGTGCAACAAGAACCGGGGGTAAAGATTTGGGATTTTAAAATTTGAAACAATTAGCGTTATGTTATTACAAAACTTCGATTTTGCCACAAAGTATTTTGATTATAAATCAAAGACCGAATTGGATGGAAATTTAAACCTAAAAATAAATGGTTGGTGTAAATTTATTAATGGACTACTGACTGGTTTATTAGTAATAGATAACCATCTTTATTTTCTTTATGGTGATGAAAAGATTTTAATAAAGGATTCTTACAAAGTCTTGCTTAAAGGAAGCAATAATACTGAAGCTGAATTGAGCCTTTTTGATGGAAACGATATCATTGTAAAATTTTTATCTCCACTACCTGATCTTAAACTTAATGTTTCCCCCTTTGAGTATATAGATGATGATACTTTTAATTGGGGGGAGTTCATTGCGAAAATTGTAAATGATAAAGAGCGACAAAGAAATTTTATAATGAATTTAATGGAAAGCCGCTAAGGGGGTACCTCAATATACCAAGTCAAGTCTGAAGCTTGGACAGCAGATGCATAAAGCCTATCCCGTGGTCGGTGTACCATCTCTCCGCGGTCGTGTGGCACACTGGCTGCAATCATATATAGCTGGTAAGTAAAAGAATGGTAAAGAAATATATACAAATTCCTGATTACAGAGAATATTTCGGTTAATTTACCTACCTCTATTTATATTTCGGCCTGTGTGCCACAGACCGAGGAAAAGAGAATGCGAAAAAGATGTCGCCAGATGATATAGGAAAGTTTTTAGGGGCGGGAAAGGATTGGCATAAAACTTCAGCAAAATCCAAATTCCTTAGTAAGTTTAAGAAAGAACTTAAAGGGGATACCAATGCAGATTTCTACATAGATAAAGTTACAAAAGAAGTTTTCCTAAAGAGTAATAAATCAGGTAACTGGATAAATACAGGCCAAAAATTTTAACAGCTATGATTTATAAATATGATTTCTCAATTTCGGGAGGCACCTTTTATCCGGAAAAAATTATTAGTAAGATTCAAGGTGATTTTACTATAGAATCTTGTTTTAGCCCAATAGATAAGAAATTCCACAATAAAGAAGAAGAATATGGTTATGGTGGAATATCTTTTTGGCATCCTCAAAAATTCTCAACTGAAGACAGGGTCATAGAATATGAAAAGGCATTTATTGAATTTATAGAGAAAAACTATAATACTTTTATTGAAAGTGGAGTGGATGATTTACAAATTTTCATAGAAATATATTTTGATGGTGGTCAATGTAATTTTGAGATTTTCAACAAAGAATTATTAAAAAAACTGACAAGTTTTGGTGTGTCTCTTCCAATTAGTGTTTATGTATTAAAAGAAGAAGAACTTAAAAAATGGGAAGATGAAGTAAAGTTAGTTTGGGAGAGCCGCTAGAGGGCTGGATCCTGAATAAAAACGAGCAAATGGAATATAATGCCAATGTGCATAGCCAGGAAGATATGAACAATTTGGGCATCGAAGGAACATACATGTTTGAAGAGGGTTTTTGGGCGGGAAAAGATGGTTTCCAGAGCTATTACAGCGAGGATGGCGGGGACCCTGTACAAATCGTAGGTGTACTGGAAACGGTTAATTTAATGGGAGAAAAACCTCAGGAAGGCAATCACGTATGGTTTTCCTGGGCGGCTACCAGTCAGCCAAGCGCTCAACAGCAAAACATGTATATGATGAGCGATGCGCTGGCAAACTGGTCCAGCAATATTATCCTCACTGCTATGGGTGGATATGCCTCGAGCGGCCTGACTTCCTCCATGACTATGGTTAGGAGTTTACCTGGTACACTGGGAAAGCAGGCTGCGGGTAAGGGTGGAACACAAGGGATAAAATCGCTTGGAGCTGCTGCTGTATTACCAGCGTTAGCTAATACCATTAAGACGGGGACTCAAGGGTTTAAATCGCTTGGAGCAGCGGGAAAAGGGTTTAATAAAGTGTTACAATCAGGTGGACATACATTGAATAACTCTACCCTAAAAGCCCTAGGGTTAACCAAACAACAGGGAAAAATTGCTATTGAAGGCTTAAAAGACGCTAGAGGTTTACCACCTAATTTTCATGGTAAGATAATGGGTAATGGAGATTTGGTACACCCTCATACAAGGGAAGTGCTTGGAAACCTATTTGATTATTTACCTTAAAATTTATGTCATGGAAAGAGATAATTTTATATACAAAACGCATATCAATTTTTCTATAGTTTCGCATGAAATTGATCCAGATTCTATTACCAAAGAACTGAATATTGTTCCAGAAAGAACTTTCAAAAAAGGAGAACAAACCGTTTCTAAGCATTCAGGTTCCATCATTACGAATCCTCATAACCTTTGGAGTATTGGATCAAAATCTTCTGAATTAGAGGAAGAAACCATTAGTCATCATATTGAGTATTTCAAGTCTATTTTTTTATCAAAAGCAGAAGTCTTAAAAAAGTTAAAAGAAGATGCTCGGTTTGAAGTTAGTTTTTGGGTATGGATTGAAACCGATAATGCAGGAATTGGGCTTGATTTAGATGAAGCTGAAATGTCTTTTCTGAATAGTATTTCCAATAGAGTTCATTTTTCACTAATTGCTAAAGCTGAAGATAATTATTAATGAAAGTTATAGTAAAAATATTTGTCTTATCCCGTGGTCGGTGTGCCGTCTCTCCGCGGTCGTGTGGCACACCGACCACAATATATATAGCTGGTAAGTAAAAGAATGGTAAAGAAATATATACAAATTCCTGATTACAGAGAATATTTCGGTTAATTTACTACCTGTTCACTGTATTTATATTTCGACCTGTGTGCCACAGACCGAGGAAAAAGTGGGCCAATAGCTGGTGGAGCTGCTCTTATTTATGGAGCAGGTCAGCTTGGTTCTTATATATTTACCGGAAAAACCATTGAAGAAAATATTATAGGCTTATCCCGTGGTCGGTGTGTCTTCTCTCTCTATCAAAATGGTGAATATGGCTGGGCTACGTTTAACGGTGCAATGGCTGTATCGGATGTGGTTCTTGTCAAAGCAGCTGTAGTGGCAGCTGCAAGGGGGGCTATACATCTTCTGAAAGGGGGCGCGAAGGCGGCCGCTAAGACGAGTACACAAACTTTCAAATCTCTCGGAGCAGCAGGTAGGAGTTGGAAAAATGTAAAGATGATTAATAGTAATGTGTTACAAAAACAAGGAATTGATGCTCATGCACTAAAAAGAGAGTTTTTAGGAAGGAATGCAAAGATTGCACAATATGATTTATATAAGCATATAGATACAGGAGAAATATTAATCTACGGGTGGGATGGTATTGACTGGTTTTTCCTATATGTATCAGATTACAGATTCTCAACAATCAATATCAACAGCAACGCATTTAAACTTCTGGATTAGCGCAGGATTATATGGTGGTACTATGATATTTGGTGGTCCAATAATTGGCGGAGCTGCTCTTATCTATGGAGCAGGTCAGCTTGGTTCTTATATGTTTACCGGAAAAACTATTGAAGAAAATATTATCCCGTGGTTGGTGTGCCGTCTCTCCGCGGTCGTGTGGCACACCGACCGCAATGTATATAGCTGGTAAGTAAAGGAATGGTAAAGAAGTATATTAAAATTCCTGATTACAGAGAATATTTCGGTT